>JAFLKN010000037.1 GCA_019163175.1 Prolixibacteraceae bacterium
CTCGCGACCCCGACCTTGGCAAGGTCGTGCTCTACCAACTGAGCTATTCTCGCATATTTTGCAGTTCGGAATTTGCATTCTGAACAACGATGCCTTTTTCAATACAATCCCGCAATCTGGTGGAAACTGCAGCATTTTTCTGGTTTGAACGTACTGTTTAGTGCTTTTTTAAACAGCGATGCAAATATAGTCGTATTTTTTCTTTCTCCAAAAAAGGAATAAAACTTTAGCCATTTTCAGCACATTATTTTTTGAAAGGCCTGTCTAAACCGGTAATCTTCTTGATGTCATTCAATTTATTCAAGGCTTCCAAAGGCGTCAGCTGGTTGATGTCCAGATTCTTGATCTCGTCACGAATTTGTTTCAACACCGGATCGTCGAGCTGGAAAATACTCATCTGGAAACCTTCTCTTTTTTCGGCCATCCCTTCCAACGGCTTCGAAAGGCCCTCTTTTCGGTGGGTATCTTCCAACTGAAGCAAAATTTCGTCAGCCCGCCGAACCACTGAAGGTGGCATTCCGGCCATTCGCGCCACATGAATCCCAAAACTGTGGTTGCTTCCGCCTGGAACCAACTTCCGGAGAAATATTACTTTATTGCCTACCTCTTTTACTGATACGTTGAAATTTTTCACCCTTCCAAACGACTTCTCCATCTCATTCAACTCGTGGTAATGTGTGGCAAACATGGTTTTAGCTTTCGACTTCGGATGCTCGTGAATGTATTCCACAATTGACCAGGCAATTGAAATACCGTCGTAGGTTGATGTTCCTCGTCCTAGTTCGTCTAGCAGAATCAGGCTGCGGTCCGAAATATTGTTCAGGATACTTGCTGCTTCGTTCATCTCGACCATAAAAGTTGATTCGCCAAGCGAAATATTGTCGGATGCCCCTACCCTCGTAAATATCTTATCGACAAAGCCAATTTGAGCAGCCTCAGCCGGAACAAAACTGCCAATCTGCGCCATAAGTACAATTAAGGCTGTTTGCCGCAATAGAGCAGACTTACCAGCCATATTGGGTCCTGTAATAATAATAACCTGCTGATCGTCCTGATTCAGGATCACATCGTTCGAAATATAAGATTCTCCCAGCGGCAGCTGATGTTCGATCACCGGATGGCGACCACCTTTAATAATAATATCCTTCGAGTCATTTATCTGGGGTCTTGAATATTTAAATTCCATGGCCGTAGAAGCAAACGACAACAGGCAATCGAGCTGACCAACAATGGCTGCGTTCAACTGTATTGCCTGGATATATTCGGCCAAAGCAATTACCAATTCATTAAACAAACGAACCTCAATGGCCAGAATTTTCTCTTCAGCCCCCATGATTTTCGATTCGTATTCCTTCAATTCTTCGGTGATGTATCGTTCAGCACCCACCAAAGTCTGTTTACGAATCCATTCCGGCGGAACCTTATCTTTGTGCGTGTTCCGAACTTCAATATAATAGCCAAACACATTGTTGAAGGAGATTTTCAGACTTGAAATGCCCGTTCTTTCAGCTTCACGTTCCTGTAGTTTAGCAAGGTAATCCTTTCCTGAAAAGGCAAGTTCCCGCAATTCGTCCAGTTCGGATGAAACTCCAGAAGCAATCACATGACCTTTATTCACCAAAGTTGGTGGATCGGGATGAATTTCTTTCTCAATACGTGTACGAATCGATTCGCAAGGATTAAGCTGCTCAGCAAAACGTTGCAGATTTGGACTTTCAGTCTGACTGCAAATTTCTTTGATTGGTGCAATGGCCTGAAGTGCATGTTTTAGCTGTACCACTTCGCGGGGATTGATGCGAACAACGGCTACCTTAGAAATGATGCGTTCCAAATCGCCTACCTGCCGAATGTGTTCTTCCAGATTTTCTTTCAGGTTTTCATCTTTCACCAAATATTCCACCACATTTTGCCGGTTATTGATTGCTGCAATTTCTTTCAAAGGCAGAGCAATCCAACGCTTCAGCAAACGTGCGCCCATCGGCGAAATGGTTTTGTCGATTACCTGAACCAGCGTTTTGGCACCTTCATTAATCGAATTAAAGAGTTCGAGGTTACGAATGGTAAAGCGATCGAGCCAAACGTATTTATCCTCTTCGATACGCGACAAGTTGACGATATGCTTGGTCTGGTGATGTTGTGTAAGATCCAGATAATGTAGAATAGCTCCGGAAGCAATGATTCCGTAATTCAATTCATGTACACCAAATCCTTTCAATGATTTGGTTTCAAAATGCCGCATCAGCCTGTCGTTGGCAGCATCGTCGGTATAAACCCAGTCGTCCTGAGAAAAAGTATAATATTTACCTCCAAACAAGGCCGCAAAATCAGCGCCTTTGCCTTTCTGGAATAAAACTTCTTTGGGTTGAAACGAACTCAGTAATTTATCTACATACTCAAACGAACCTTCTGCTGTTAAAAATTCGCCGGTTGAGATATCCATGAAAGCAATCCCAGCCATCTTTTTATCGAAATGCACCGATGCCAGAAAGTTATTTTCGCGATGCTCCAGAATATTGTCGTTGTAGGAAACTCCGGGAGTTACCAATTCAGTAATTCCACGTTTGACGATGTTTTTGGTCAGTTTCGGATCTTCGAGCTGTTCGCAAATAGCAACACGAGCCCCTGAACGAACCAACTTTGGCAGATAAGTATCCAGCGCATGATAAGGAAAGCCTGCCAATTCAACATAGCTGGCCGATCCATTGGCCCTACGGGTGAGTGTGATACCCAAAATTCCGGAGGCACGAATGGCATCTTCGCCAAAAGTTTCGTAAAAATCGCCAACCCTGAACAATAAAACAGCATCAGGATGTTTCGCTTTGACGGCATAATACTGCTTCATCAAAGGAGTTTCAACATATTTAGGAGTCGTAGTCAATGATCTGAATTTTTAAGATGCACAAAGATACATTTTAAAGAAATGGATAAAAATCCGGAAATAAAAGCTTTGCTGTTTTTTTAAGTTTTTGGGCAAAAGAAAGAGGCTATCTCTATTCCGAGACAGCCTCTTGGTATCTATTTTAAAAGTATTTTTAAATATTCGTCTCTTTCAGAATTACATCGTGAGCACCACCTTCAATAATGCTGGTTGAAGAAACCAAGGTGATTTTTGCATTTTTCTCCAATTCAGGAATGCTTAATGCACCGCAGCTACACATGGTTGAAATGATTTTACCCAAAGTAATATCCAGATTGTCCTTTAGTTTTCCGGCGTAGGGGACATAACTGTCCACACCTTCTTCAAATTTTAATCCTTCGCTGCCACCCGAGTCGTAGCGTTGCCAGTTGCGGGCACGGTTCGAACCTTCACCCCAATACTCTTTCACGTAATTGCTACCCACTTTAAGCTTCTTGGTCGGACTTTCATCGAAACGGGCAAAGTACCTTCCCATCATGATAAAGTCGGCGCCCATTGCCAACGCAAGCACCATATGATAGT
This sequence comes from Prolixibacteraceae bacterium, assembly GCA_019163175.1. Classification (GTDB taxonomy): domain Bacteria; phylum Bacteroidota; class Bacteroidia; order Bacteroidales; family Prolixibacteraceae; genus Aquipluma. The sequence continues at coordinate 3,440 of JAFLKN010000037.1, forward strand.
CCTGAACAATTCCACCGTCAGAACAAATCGGGACATAAACACCGGTTTCCTGAAAGTATTCGTCGCGAGCCTGTGCAACTTCAATCAAAGAAGTGGCTTGTCCACGGCCAATACCTTTTTGCTCGCGGGTGATGCAAATAGAACCGCCACCAATTCCGACTTTTACAAAATCAGCTCCGGCTTCAACCAAATACAAAAAACCATCCTTGTCGACCACATTACCGGCACCAACTTTCACTTTGCCATTGTATTTGGTTTTAATGAAAGCAATTGTTTCGGCCTGCCATTCCGAGAAACCATCAGATGAATCGATACAAAGCACATCTGCACCAGCTTCAACCAATTGAGGAACCCGTTCGGTATAATCGCGAGTATTTATTCCCGCTCCAACTAATAGTTTTTTATTGACATCCAGCAATTCATTCGGATTTTCTTTGTGCTCGTCGTAGTCTTTCCTGAACACAAAATATTGAAGGTTCTGGTCTTTATCTATGATTGGGAGTGTATTGAGTTTATTGTCCCAAATGATGTCGTTGGCTTCGGTAAGTGTAACGCCTAATTCTCCGGTAACCAATTTTGAAAAGGGAGTCATAAACTCGCTGATCTTAGTATCCAGACTATCTTTATTTTCACGATAATCACGGCTTGTAACAATGCCTAAAAGTTTGCCGTTGGATGTTCCGTCAGCAGTAATTCCAATGGTTGAATGACCAGTACGTGCTTTTAAAGCCAAAACATCCGTCAGGGTATTTTCAGGCTTAAGATTAGCATCACTTACTACAAATCCGGCTTTAAACTTTTTAACCTTCCGAACCATCTCAATTTGCGATTCAATTGATTGTGAACCGAATATAAATGAAAGGCCGCCATTTTTTGCCAAAGCAATCGCCATTTTATGATCGGAAACCGACTGCATAATAGCAGAAACAAAAGGAATGTTCAACTCCAATTCAGGCTCTGTACCATTTGAATACTTTACCAACGGAGTTTTCAATGAGACATTCTGTGGAAAACAGGCCTTGGTTGTTAGTCCGGGTATCAGTAAATATTCATTAAAAGTTCTGGATACATCATTAAAATATCTAGCCATAAGATTCGTCTTTAAAATGAAAATTTGCGCAAATTTAAATAAAAAATAGTCCTACATTTAAAATCAGAGCATTTTACCAAGTAAGTTAATATTCAGCCTTCAGAAAAGCCGTGCCATTAAATTGTGCGATTTTAACACCATTTTCATCCGATATTTCAACCGAATAACACGACAATGATTTACCTGAATTTATTTCACTGGCTACAGCAGTTAGCGTACCTGATGAAACTCCTTTAAAAAAGTTGATACTTGCATTAGAAGCTACAGCTATTCGTCCATGAGAATTGGAGGCAGCAGCGAAAGCAAAATCTGCCAGGGTAAACAATGCCCCACCCTGAATGATGTCTACACCATTCAAATGCTTTTCCGAAACGACCAATTCAGCTTTAGCTTCGCCTTTCCCAACCGAAATCAACCGAATGTCGTTATGGTTTGCAAAACGATCATTCTTCAACATCAGTTCCAGCTTTTTAATCCGGTGTTCCATTGTTGCTTTATTGTTGGTTAAACCCTATAAAAAAAGCGGGTTGATAGCCCGCCTTTTTCCTGTTATATTCTACTAATAGAATTTTGCTCGTTTGTCTTCGATATCAACAACCTTTTTCAGGGATTCAAACACCTGAGATCCGGCTCTGTAGCCAAGGGCTTGCGCCAATCGCGTCTTTTCGCCCTTCAAGTCATTGTCAGCAGCGGTAACAAAAGAAGTAACCTTAGCCAGATAAACACCATTGGTTCCTTCAATCGGAGCTGAAACTTTACCTTCAGAAAGACTACATACGGTTCCGATTACAGCAGGTTCAAATCCGACTGCCGGAATTGAGAATGTTGTAAAGTTTACGCCGGAAGCATCCTTAACATCGGTTGAAAGTTTTGAAGCAATACTTGCAAGGTCAGATTGACCTGAAGCTGCATTTTTCAATTTTTCAGCAAGCATTTGAGCTTTTTTCTCTTTGCGAACGACTATGTCAACACGAACTTTTGCTTCTTCGAATGATGAAGCACCTTCTTCAGTAGCTTCCGTCATAGCTCCAATTATGAATTTATTACCAAATTCAAAGATCGAAGAACCTTCATTATTAACCATTATTTTTCCCTTTTCTGCACTAAAAGCTGCACGAACCAATGTACGTGACTGTTCCAAACCAGCAACCTCTCTGTCACTTTCTTTCAAAGTGGCAATCTTTTTATCTAATTTTTGATCAACAACAGCTTTATTAAAAGCTTCTAATGATTGATTCTCGCTTGCAAACTTGCTGGTTTCAGAATAAATCTTCTGGTAAGTTTCGGTGCTTGGTTCAACTTTTCTGGAAAGAACAGCAATACGAACCTGATTCGTATCTTTTCCCTTTTTTGTTGGTTTAATCAAATGAAATCCAAAACGAGTTGCAACCACATAAAGTTTGTTAACCTCGCCTGAAAAAGCGGCTTCCTCAAATTCAGGAACCATTTGTCTGCGTTTAAACCAGCCCAAATCGCCACCCTTTAATTTTGACCCATCTTCAGAATATTTCATGGCTACTTCAGCGAAATTTCCCCCTAATTCAATATTACGCTTTAAGCTATCAACCAAAGCCTTTGCCTTTTCTGCACTTCCAACTGTTTCTGGCTTTATAAGAATATGACTTGCCTGAACCGAATCGGGCAACATTTTAAACTGATCAATTTTTGCCAGTTTGTATTCATTATTTTCGAAGTACGGCCCGTAAAATTCACCTGGCTGAGCAGAAAAAGCCCATTCAGCTAAATTAGCAGGTAATTCTTCTTTCTTGTAAAAACTTGGATCAAACCGAGTGTCGGAATTAACATTCACATATTGCTCGTTATCGGTAACTGTTGCAAACTCCTGTTTGCTGTCACCAACCCATTTTTGAGTCGCTGAGTTGTCAGCAGACGAAGGAAGTACTTCGAAAGTAACATATTCAATCTTTCTGGTTTTATCCTGTTTGTATTCGTCTTTATGCTTGTTATAATAGTCCTTCAAATCGCTATCTGAAACAGTCACAGTGGCATCAGCTATTGACGAATATGCCAACACAACATACTGAAAATTGGCACTTTTATTCTTTGCTTCGAGGCTTTTCTTTGCTTCTTCCGAAGTAACATATAACCCTTTTGACACCAGATTGTTATATTTTGAACGAATCTTATCTTGTTTGATTTGATTTTCTATATACAACCAATATGATTTTTGTTCCGGAGTCGCATTCGTTTCTAAAGATTTCAGGAACTGAATAATTGTAGATTTATCAACTCCGCCAGTCTTGGGATCTCTGAAAAGTTGCTGAATAATCGGGTGTGGATTTGAACCCTGAACTAAATCAAAAAGTTCCTCAACACTAACAGTAACCCCAAGCTTTTCAGAAGCTTTCCCTACAATATTATCTTGAAGATAACCTTGCCATACTTGTTCACGAATCTGTTCCCAGGTATTCTCATCGATTTGTGCTTGCTGAGAATTCATCTTGTAAATTTCAGAAAGCTCTTCTACTTTCTTTTGAAATTCAGGATATTGTACGGATTCCCCATCAATTTCTGCAATTTCCATTTGACTGGGCTTCATCAAATTACTTCCTGAATTGAGCATATCGCCCAGAATAAAAGCGCCTAAGGCAAGACCGATCACGATCGCAATCATCAAACTCCCGCGATTCCGTATGTTCTGTAAAGTAGCCATTTACTGTTAGTTATTTTATTATAATTATTCGTTAAAATTTCGCGGTACGAAGATAATAATTTTCAATATTAAACCTCCGAATTCAATTTTTATTTTAGTTATCGTCCAATATCTTAAGGTGTACCAACTCTATTTTTGTATTGGTAGCTTTTAATATTTTAAAACGATATTGATCAATGGTAATTATAGTATTTACTTTGGGGATACTTTCGTGGTTAAAAAGAATAAACCCAGCGAGAGTTTCGAAATTTTCATTCTCCGGAAAGTCAAGATTGAAATTTTCATTAAGCTCATCGAGTTCTAAACGACCCGAAAAAACAAACTCATCCGGCGAAACTTGCTTTTTAATCAAATCAACCGTATCGTGTTCGTCTTCTATTTCTCCAAATATTTCCTCCAATATATCTTCGCTGGTAACCATTCCAGAAGTTCCGCCAAACTCGTCGACTACAATAGCGATGCTAAGTCGTTGCTGAATAAAGCGGCTTAAAAGTTTGCTTGCCGACATGGTCTCGGGAACAATCAAAACTTTACGCAAATTGGATTTAATTGAATCAGGATTGGTGAAAATAACTGAATGATGAATGTATCCTACTATATTATCAATGTTATCATCGTAAAAAAGAATTCGTGAGTACCCGGTTTCTATAAACTTCTGATGGAGTTCTTCAACGCTAGATTCGATATCCAATACTACCATTTCAGTTCGCGGAACCATGATTTCACGAAGCCTGACTTTAGAGAAATCAAGGGCATTTCTGAACAGTTTGACTTCGCTTTCAATGGCTTGTTTCGATTGTGAAGTATTGCTATTTTCAGGTTCATTTACAAAATGATCCAGATCAATCCGACTGAAAACAATCTTTTCATTTACATTTTTGATTGATTCATTTAGGAAGAGCTTCAAAGCGAATTTAGAAATCCACATCATGATTTTAGTTACCGGAAAGAACAAATAGTAAAAGAGAGCAATGGGAATCGTGAAAAATTTCAGCAATCCGTTGGGATTAATCCGGAATAGCATTTTAGGTAAATACTCAGCAGTAGTCAAAATAACCAGAGTAGAAATTACGATCTGCGAAAACAAGATAAGTGAGTCAGTGTGGAGATAAAGTGCTAAAAAAGGCTTGATCAGGCTTGCAAAAGCAATACCATAAATAACCAGGGCAAGTTTGTTCCCAACCAACATTGTTGCAATAAATTGACCTGGATTTTTGGTGTAAAGTGAAGTCAGACCAGAAAACACAACATTTTGCTTTTTGTCCAATTCGAGCCTCAACTTATTGGCCGAAATAAAAGCAATTTCCATTCCGGAAAAAAAAGCTGAGAAAATGATTGTTATAGATATGACCAAAAGCAAATTCATAGTTCTATGATTTATTCATCGACATTTACGTACATATTGCCTTTGAGATTTTTGATGTGGTATTCTGAAAAGTCCTGATTGGACTCAAAGCCAATACCCGTATAAACCTGATCTTTTTGAATAATCTTAACGAACCTATCGGAGTAGATTTTTCCTTTATTTGTATCCCATACAAGATATTCAGTTTTCAGCGTATCCCCCTTGAAATTCACTGCAATAACATTATTTTTAGCCTCCCAACGATCGTCTGAATCAAAATTTTTTGCGTAAAGGCAAGTAATACTCGAAACAATATTCATGTTTGCGTCATACTTTTCAATTTTTACTCCTTTAGGAAATTCAGTATATGGCTCTTTTTCATTCTTGTGCCGAATGAATTCAGGTGTTTGCATTTTGAAACGAATTACTGACGAGTCTGAAGCAAGCATTTCAAAATCTTCTGCAGCTAGCGAAGGTAATTCTTCGGTGACTGAATTGATCTTTATTTTTGGAGCATCCTTTCTGCACGACATAAAAAAGAGCGTCAATAAAACAGGCAATAACACCATTATTACTTTACGCAGCTTCAATCCGAAATTCCAACAAATGAATGATAAAATTGATTCTATTTTCATTATAATGCTTTGAAGAATTGTGAACAGGGAGATTTTAATCACAAATTAGTTTTAGTGCTTTAAATCTAGGAATAAAACGCGACTAAATAAAAAGCATTGCATCTCGTTTTGAAATGCAATGCTCTCTTTGTATTTGACAAGATACTACTTGTTATCTTTTTTCGCGAATAGTGGTGCTTTCACCAATCCAACCACCCAGTGTAATAGATTGACCTACAGTCAAACCATTGAAAAAGATCTCTTCCTTTGGAGGAAAATATTGTGAATATGTTCCAATTTTCTGATTAGCTTCAGCCTCAACTGTTGGATCAACTTTTTTCCCTTTTGCATAATAATCAACTGCAACCCAAAATACTTGTGATTTTTCGAAATCACTCTCTCCATAAGATTTACTGTTGTGCGCATAAAGGTCACCAAGCATAACATATGCTTTACCAGCACTTGGATTGTTTTCAATTGATTTCTTCAGGTAAGTTTTAGCCAACTGTGGTTTCTGGAAATTTAGCTGTCCAAGTTCCAAATAATACTTTGCAAGATTAAGTGGATCTTTTTCAGAATCAATGGCCTGTTTGTAATAGGTTTCTGCTTTATCAAGCTGATCGGCTTTAACAAATAAACGTGCCATATTGTATGCAGCCTCAGCTGATGGTTCAAGTTGATATAATTTTTCAGATGCTTTGGCAAATAAAGAACTTCCATCACAATTCTGACGATCAAGCATACGAAGCATTTTCTTCAGATCTTCTAAATTGGCAGCAATCTGATCAAATTTAGGTTCATATATGCTAATAAGTGCTTCACAATCGGCAGCTCCACTGGATTGGAATATACGATCAATTTCGTTACGGGTACTGATAAATTTTTCGGAAGCTGGCTCTTTTGCAAGATAATTACTTACAATCTTTGAAACAATATCATACGATTCAACTACCTTTTCTTTCCCAAATTCACCTAGCCCGTAAAGGCCACGAGTGGAATTCATTAAAAGAATTAATACTGGAGCTTCTGACTCAAGTCCCTGAATTTTGACTGATTCCTGAAGATATGCATAGCCCTTTTTCAGGATAGATTTACGTTGGTCATCATTTAACTGATCACCATCACGATCAAGTTTATATTTTAGATAATCAGCACCCTGACGACCTAAATTCATACCTTTCTGATCAAAATATTTAATGCGGTGGTCATATACCTGCATCAAAGTATCAATATATAGGTCTTTCATTTTACGATCAGTAGTACCCTCAATAAATGTCTGATAAATATTCAATCCGTGGATATAAATATTTACACTTGATTTTGGATAAGTCTTGTAAAGAATCCTCCATGGACCCAGTGATGATTTATAATCCTTTTGATCATAGAACTGTTTTTCAAGAGTGTAAGTGCTCATGTAATCCTTATCCTTTACAGCAATCAATTCTGCTGCAGTTTTAAGTATTGCACCAGTCTCTGTTTCTTCAACAGCAACAGGAATTGTACCATCAAAACTAAAGTCAATCACATTGTTAGTGTTGCCTTCAATATCAAGTTTACGAGCGTCATCAATAAATGTAAACTTAAGGTATTTACATTTTTCAGGAACAGTGATTTCATAAATACCATCGAAACTTGTCATAAAAGTTCCGGTTGATTTTTGTCCCTCAACGGTTACACCTGCGGCAACTTTGCCTTCACGGTAAACTGTTCCTTTTATTACACGTTGAGCAACTGCAGCATATGTTAGCATAAGCGCAACGGCCAGTGTAAGAAGAATTGGTTTTAACATTAACGTTTTCATTTTATTTGTTTTTATTTGGTTTTGCCTTGTTAATCAAATTTTCGTTTAACGAACCAATAATCGGAAAGGTTGAGGTACAAACTTAACTTGGTGTAATTATCTCGAACCAGATTATCTTTCGTTGTTCCCCTTTTCCCAAATTCGACTGCAAAGTTAGCAGTTGATTTGGATTTTGGGAACGGTACTCCAACTCCAAAACTTATGCCAAACTCCTTTATCTGATGATCGTTCAATTTCAAGTACGAATTTTCCTGATGAATCCCCGCACGATACTTGACTCTTTTAAGATAACTTCGGATAGAGAAAGCTTCAGGAATATACTCAAATCCTGCAGAAAAGCGACTCTGATTAGTAAGCAACGCATCGGTTTGTCCATAAAATGTTGCCTTACTCCATCCGGCATAGTAATAATCAGCATTTATTTCGAGCTTATTCAATTTAGCATATGACAAGCCAATCCCAAATGTTGATGGAAGTTTAATAATTCCTTTGCTTTCCGGAATTAATTCGAGTGTGTCAGAAAGAGTGCTGGATCCAACTGTGATGGCTTTGTATGTGAAAACTCGATGAAGTGCAGTCACATCCGACTGCCGTTCAAAAGTGACTCCCAATGTTAAAAATTGATTCTTTTTAAGTTCCAGGTCATATTGAAGGCCATAAGTCAAAGTAAAATCACGAAGACGGGTACCCTCCGTTTTTGAAATATAAAAGAGCTGTGCGTTGTCAAAACCAATTCCTGTATTTTGGTTCAAGCGACCAAAAAGGTAATTTAGGTTTGCGCCAACAGATAAACCCTTAAATGGAGTAATTGACGTTCCGAAAAATGCTTTGGATGTAGTTCCTTCTCCACTGTAGCTGTGATACACATTTCCAGATCCGGATAATTCTTCACTAAATGCCACTTCGTAACCCATGTCAGAAAACGGTTGAACCCCCATTGCAGCTCCCAGCCATCTGGTAACCGGCCAACTCAGCGAGAAATACCTGAAATTAACATCGTTAGTATTTAGCTTACCCTGATCGCTCTTATAATTGGACATTGTTCCGTCAACGCCAAAATCAAAAACAAATGAAAGACTGTCATTTGAAGTGTAAGAGGCAGGATTTGCAGAATTAATTTGGACACTGTGACGACTCCCTAATGATGCTCCACCCATAGCTGCTGTTCGGCCATAACCGTAATGGTGCAAGTCACCTATTCCATATCTTGAGAAAGGCGAGGTTGTGTTGTTATTTTGCGCAAAGCCAGAGAATCCGCAGATAATCAAAAACATCACGACTGTTAGAGCATTATTTCTTTTTAGCATTGTGTTCCAGTATCCTGTTTAAACCTATTAAGGTTAAGTTAAAGTGTACAAATATGGAATAATTTAATTTTTTATCAAAAAAATTAGAATCACCCCCAGTCATAATGATTTGTAAATTTTGATAATTTCTGTTAAATAAATCAATAGTTTCTGCTGCCTCGAATAGAATTCCATTTTGAACTCCTGCCCGAATTGCATCAGGTGTATTTCTTCCAATCAGCTGAAATTCATCAGAATGACTAACTAATGGGAGTTTCCCGGTGAACTGATTCAGTGCTTTGAAACGCATTTCTAAACCAGGTGAAATATTTCCTCCAATAAACTGATTCTTTTCTGAAACCAAATCGTAGGTTATAGCAGTACCGGCATCAATAACCAACAAATTCTGATCAGGAAAAAGTTCGTTAGCTCCAACAGCAGCAGCTAACCTGTCTTTCCCGAGTGTTTCAGGTGTTTCGTATAAATTCCCAATCGGAAGTTCAGTCTGATGATCGAGCTCAATAAAAAGTTCAAACTGTTCAGACATGAATTTGATTAACTCTTCGTCTTTAGGTTTTACACTTGACAAAATCGCTTTAGTCAATTGCGGATGCTCATCTTTCAGCATCTTAACGTGACTGACAGTCAAATGGTCGATAGGAACATTAAACATGAGGTCATGCTGATTGAACAACGCGATCTTTGTGCGACTATTGCCAATATCTATGACGAGATTTATCAATTGTTAATCCTCTATACGTTGACTAATATCCAAAGCACTAACCGAATGTGTAAGCGCTCCGATTGAAATATAATCGACCCCAGTTGCTGCAACTTCACGTAAACGTTCAAGTGTCATATTTCCTGAAGCTTCTACCTTAGCCCTGCCTGCAATTAGTTCGACACCTTTACGCATTGTTTCCAAATCCATATTGTCGAGCATAATGATATCAACTTTTGCGTCAATAGCCTCCTGCACTTGTGCAAGAGTTGTGGTTTCTACTTCAATCTTAATGCTATGATCAAGGTTACTGCGTAAGGCTTTTACTGCAGCAGTTATTCCTCCAGCTACTTCAATGTGGTTATCTTTAATCATTGCCATGTCATGAAGTCCATGACGGTGATTACTTGCACCACCTTTTTTCACAGCATATTTATCTAACTTATTGAATCCTGGCAAAGTCTTCCGTGTATCCAAAATCACTGTTTGGAAATCTTTAACAGCATCGGCATATTTGGCTGACATCGTTGCTATTCCGGATAAGCGTTGCAAAAAGTTGAGGGCCGTGCGTTCACCAGTCAACAAGGCACGGTAAGTACCTTCAAATTCAACCAACAAATCACCACTTTTTACATGCGCACCCTCTTCAACCTTTTCATTCCAAATAAGTTCCGAATCCAGTTTTCTAAAAACCATTTCTGCAATGGGCAGACCTGAAATAACACCATTGGCTTTGGCCACCATTTTGGCTTTGCGCCTTATTTCAGATGGAACAATATTATCAGTGGTGATATCGCCATCACCAACATCATCTTTTAATGCGATGTCAATGAGTATATTAGCGGCATCAATTACCTTTTTGTTCATGACTTTATTTGTTTATTTCCTGAAATCTAAAATGTTGATCCTTTTGCTGAATCAGGTGAACACATAATTTTGGATCCTCTGATCGGTAATCCTCACGAATGTGTCCGCCACGGCTTTCTTTCCGAATTAATGCCGATTCGCAAATGAGGGTGCAAATATCAGCAATGTGTTTGATTTTTAAAAGATTGTATTCATTAATTTTTTCGGGAAGTCGACTTTTTATAATACGAAGCTCTTCTAAAGCCTCGTTAAGTTTTTCTGCGGAACGCACTATGCCCGCATTCTTACTCATAAGCGCTGCAATATTGTTCTTTGCTTCAAGAAAATTGTTTTCGTTTTCAGAATTTACATGAATAATATTTAATTCCGGCAGATCAATGTAAATCTGTTTCCTCTGTGTCGCTTTCTCAGCCGCCCGTTTACCAAAAACCAGACATTCGAGCAATGAATTACTGGCCAGTCTGTTAGCTCCCATCACACCCGTTGATGCCACTTCGCCACAAGCAAAAAGCCCGGGAATATTGGTCTCTCCGGATAAATCGGTATGAATTCCACCCACCATATAATGAGCTGCTGGTGAAACAGGCAACAAATCACTGGTTAAGTCGATATTGTAATTTAATAAGGTCTGGTAAATATTCGAGAACCGTTTTTTGATTAGTTCAGGGTTGAGGTGCTTTAAGCTCAAGTAAAGAAAATCGGTCTGATGTACTTGCAGTTGGTTGTAAATAGCCAAAGCAACAACATCGCGCGGGGCAAGTTCGGCAAGCGGATGAATTTGCTGCATGAACCGCTCTCCATTGGGATTCAGTAACCAAGCGCCCTCTCCGCGAACTGCTTCGCTGATTAAAAATGCCTCTTCACCCGGGATGCACAATGCTGTTGGATGAAACTGTATAAATTCAATATCAGAAAGTTTGGCTCCTGCATGATAAGCAAGAGCAATCCCATCGCCGGTAGCAGTATGCGGATTGGTTGACCGGTCGTAAATACGCGACAATCCACCGGTTGCAATGATAGTAGCCTTCGATTTGAAAACAATATTTTTTCCGGTGACAAAGTCGAATGCCTGAACACCAGCACATATTTGATCTACAACCAGCAGTTCAACTACAGTGGTGTACTCAAAAACTTCAATATTATTCTGCTCCTTAACTTTTTTCAGCATAAAACAAGTCAGTCCTTTGCCAGTGGCATCTCCTCCGGCATGAAGTATGCGCCGATGGGTATGACCACCTTCGAGTCCAAGAACAAATTCGCCTTTTTCCTTGTCGAATTCCATTCCAAGACTTATTAATTCCTGAACACATTTTTGTCCTTCTGAAACCAATATTTCTACCGCATCCAGATCACAAAGTTCGCGACCTGCTACAAGAGTATCCTGAATATGAGACTCAAAAGAATCTTCAGGAGCTGTAACGGCAGCAATCCCACCCTGCGCGTAATAGGAGTTACTGATATCAAGTTGAGATTTGGTAATAATGGCAACACTACCATTCTTCGATGCGTGATAAGCAGCCGTGAGGCCAGCCAAACCACTTCCGATGATTATGGTGTCGAATTCTTTGATTTCAATGGAATTAGAATGTGCCATTTGCAGAAAAATTTTCCTGAGAGGGCGCAAAGGTATAAAATCTGATTAAGAGGAGGAGGTTTCTCAGTAGTTTTTTATTTCGAGCATAAATCCGCTTCCATGGATATTTCGAATTTCAACAGATGAATCTTCAATAAAAAGTTTCCGAAGCTTTGTAAGGTAAACATCCATGCTTCTTGCTGTGAAATAACCATCGTCTCCCCATATCTTTTTGAGTGCAGTTTCGCGGGGCAACAATTCATTTTGGTTATCGCAAAGCATTTTAAGTAACTCAGCTTCTTTCGGTGAGAGTTTTTGCTTCACATTATCGCGGTCAACTGTCCGAAGTTTATAATCGAACAGATAAGTTCCGATTTGATAAAAGTCTGATTCTTTGGCCTGACTGCCTGATTGCCGCTTCAGAATGGATTTGAGCTTATAAATAAGAACTTCGGTGTCGAACGGCTTAGTAATGTAATCGTCGGCACCAATCCGGTAGCCTTTTAAAACATCTTCTCTCATATTCTTGGCTGTGAGAAACAGAATTGGTATTTCCGAATTCAATTTCCGAATCTCAGCGGCAATAGTGAATCCGTCAACATTCGGCAACATCACGTCGAGTATACAAATATTGAAATTCGTTTTTTTGAACTGACCTACAGCATGCTGACCATCATCGACCCAAACCACATCAAAATCGCTGATTTCGAGATACGATTTAAGTACAGCTCCAAAGCTGAGATCATCTTCGACCAAAAATATGCAGGGTTTTTGAGCCATGTTCTGAATTTAAGAGTAAATATAACTATTCCCTGACAAAAGGGATGAAAACCTCGAATCGACTGCCTTTCCCGGGCTCGCTTTGCACTGCAATATTTCCCCGGTTGGCCTCCAAAACAGCTTTCACATAACTTAGACCCAGACCAAAACCTTTCACGTTGTGTATATTGCCACTGGTCTGCCGGTAAAATCGTTCGAATATCCGGCTCTGCACCGCTTTGTTCATTCCAATTCCCTTGTCTTCAACTACAATTAATACACCTTTAGTGTTATTACTTGTCGAGATTTTAATTTCAGGAGCACTAAACGAATATTTATTGGCATTGTCGAGCAGATTATAAATAAGGTTGGCAAAATGGCTCAGGTCGCTTGTTGCAACCGGGTTTACTGCCCTTAATTCACTGGTAAGGGAACCACCTTTTTTCTCTACTTGAAGAACAATACTTTGTATGGCATCTTCAATCACTTCATGAAGATTAAAAGCTTCCCATTTAAATTCAAAATCTTTCTTGTCAAGCCGGGCAATCGTCAAAATATCTTCAACCTGTCGATTCATCCGAATATTTTCCTTCTTAATCATTTCCACGAAATACCTTATTCGTTCCGGGTTTTCAATGATCTTTTGATTGGTAATTGAATCAGCAGCAACAGATATTGTAGCGATTGGTGTTTTAAATTCGTGGGTCATGTTGTTAATGAAGTCAGACTTCATTTCCGAAATTTTCTTTTGTTTCAGAATAAAATAAATACTCACTGCAAAAGTTACCAGTACAATGACTGAAAATATCAGTGAAATAAACAGTAACCAATTCAGTGTTTTGTATATAAACGATTCTTTATCTGGAAAATAAACCGAAATGAAAGCATTTTTTTCGAATATATCATTCGGGTATAAATTGACTTTGTAATTACTTTTCACAAGCAACAAGGTATCCGCATTGGCCGATTTATCTGAGAAAATTGAATCTTTAATAATGCCAAGTTCAAATAGGATGGGAATATTCCGATTTTCAAGTTCTTTCTTTAAAACCTCATTCACGCGGTCGAGCGGAACTTCTTCCTCCCAGGTCGAAATTTCCTGAACAACTTTATTGGCAACCCTTTTCAGCTTAAGCGTTTTAATTTCCATGCGCTGTTTAAGCTGACCCGCCGAATCGATATTTGTATCAAAATGCGTAACGATAGAATCAAATTTGTTGATTCCATCTGCATATACTGAACCTATATTGCGGGCTATACTGTCGCTATTAATGAAAACAAAGTTCTCTTCTCCGGAAGTAAGGCTGTCCTTTTTGGTAGTGATTTGATATTTATATCCATTCTTTTTACCCTCAGCTCTAACGATCATTTCTATCTGGCGTTTGGATGGCCTGTGCTGAGCTTTTAGATTTCCCATTCTTCCGGGACCATGTATAAAAATATTAGGTGGTATAGGTGGTGCAGGTGGTATTCCCTGAAAATGCATAGTATCGCCAAATGAAAAATGATTGATAAGCCGAAAGTCCTGCATCGTTTCAAGCCTGTTGGTGGTGCTTGTCAATGCTTCGTTTACGCTGCGATCGAACAATTCATTCTTCACGCGAATGGCATTGTTCATCCAAACCAGCTGAATAATGATGATTCCGATAATCGAAATACCCATCAGCGCAATAAGACCGGTGATTATTTTTTTATTCATAGATCAAAGATAATCATTAAATATCGCGCTGATAGGACTTTAACTTTTTGTTAACAGACTTTAACCGGCTCTTAACTCATAGTAAAGATGCCATTGCCGTATCTTTGTTTCAGAAAATTTAATCACTCAAATTTATACAACCATGAAAAACACATTACTTTCATTTGGATTGGCTGGATTAACTACAGCCTTATTATCGTTTACTTTCGTACAAAAAAGCGACGAAGTTCAGGAGCCTAAAAAAAGCCGCCACATTAAGTTGATAAAAATGGAGAACGGAAAAAAAATGGAACTCGACACCGTTTTTACCAACGACGACGTTTTTGTATGGAACGGTGACACTGTAAATCCGGCAAAACAGATGAAGAAATTTGGTCCTTCAGGAATTGACAAAATGCATCGGGTTAATGTACGGGTTGACAATAAAGATGGAAAAGAAAAAGTAATGATTTTCAAGCATAGCGACGGAAAATCAGGAGAACCCATGATCTGGAACATGGATTCGGGCGAAGACATGGAAATTGTTACTGAAGACATTGATTCGGTAGGTAAAAAGATTGTCATTCGGAAACGGATAAAAGACGATGCTGACCACGACAACATGATCTTTTTAAACGAAGGAAACATGAAACACTTTCCCCCGATGCCTCCTGCGCCACCAGTACCTCATATGAGAATGATGAAAATGCAGCATGCCGGACAAATCATCGATTTAAATGATCCGAATATTATTTCCTACAAGAAAAAGAAAATGAGTGGTGATCGGGAAAAAATTGAAATCATCCGTAAAAAATCAGAGGAGCCTCAAGACGTGACTTTCGATTTTAAATTCAACGATGACTCTATAGCTCCGGAAGGACCTGAACACATCAGGGAATTTGAACATGACAACCAGAAAATGAAGATTACCGAAAAAGAAATCAAAGTAGATGGTAAAAATGGCAAAGAAATTAAAGTTGAAGTAGAAGCTGAAGAAAATAAATAGCGTAATAATACGTTAAAAAAATATTTAAGCTTCCCTCAGCTTAAATTCCATGAAAACAATTAAACAGCAGAACAGAATTAGCGGCCGGGTTTTATCCTGGCCGCTTTTATTTTAAGTCCTCCACTCACTTTAGCTAAAAACAAGAAGCCACCGAAGGGGGATTCGATGGCTTTGATACCTTAACAACAATATGTCAGGTGTAACACATACCGTTGGATGAATAAACCTGATGCTGTTTAATTCTTTACATGAAAAAAATCGCGTTATGTGTTTCCGGAATCAAACTTAAAGAATAGAATCCCGCAATAAAATTAATTTCTGTGAACAACCATTTTTCATAGGTAAACGGGTGCTTCTACACCCAAAAACAGTTTGTCGGGAAACTGTCTGATTTGTGGATAAAATTTCGTTGTACGTATTCAAATGCAAGTTGTATCTTTAAAAAAAGGCAACCTCCACCTAAACCAAACTCCTGATTTTAATTCGATTCATTTAAAATTCATTGTTTCAATTTATTTTTTAGTTCTTCGCCGAAGAAATTCTTTTTAAGTGTATTTTGTACAGTTATATTTGCATTCAGTATCAACCCGAATATCGAACCAAAACATCTGAAAACTAAACTGAAAATTTTTACCAATGAAACTAAAACTTAAGCTTTTCCTGATTTGCCTGTTGTTCACTGGACTTTCCAGTCTGGAGGCACAACCCAAAACGCTGGTATTAAAAGCTGGAACACCGGTTGCCCCAATCCAATCAACCATGTGGGGTCTGTTTTTTGAAGACATTAATTTTGCTGCCGATGGCGGTATTTATGCCGAATTGGTTAAAAACCGTTCGTTCGAATTTTACAAACCGATGATGGGATGGAAAAAATCGGGTGAAGAATATGTCGGCCAATTCCAACTCATCAATAGCCAAAATGAAAATAACCCACGGTTTCTTCGGCTTGAATCGCTGCAAGGAAAAGAATTAGGTTTGGTGAACGAAGGTTTTCGTGGAATGGGTGTAACTTCAGGCGAGAATTACAACTTTTCAGTGTTTGCACGCCAAAGCCAAGGTACTTCAGTCTTGAAAATTGAATTAATTGACTCTACCGGAGTAGTAATTGGCAAAACTGAAGTAAAAAACTTTTCAGGTGACTGGAAAAAATATGAATCCAAACTGACCAGCTCTGAAACCAACCCAAAAGCGAAACTGCGTGTTACACTTTCAGGTAAAGGAGTACTCGAAATAGATATGGTTTCACTTTTCCCTGAGCATACCTGGAAAAACAGGAAGAACGGACTTCGCGCTGATTTAGTGCAGAAACTTGCTGATATGAAACCAGGTTTTATCCGTTTCCCCGGAGGTTGTATTGTTGAAGGCCACGAACTGGAAACCCGCTACCAGTGGAAAAAAACTATTGGTAAAGTTGAAGACCGTCAACTAATCATTAACCGATGGAATACTGAGTTCCCATACAAAAATGCTCCTGATTACTTTCAGTCATACGGACTTGGATTTTATGAATATTTCCTTCTTGCCGAAGACATTGGTGCACAGCCACTGCCTATCCTGAATTGTGGAATGGCTTGCCAGTTTAACTCCACCGAACTTGTTCCGCTTGATGCACTCGACCCCTATATTCAGGATGTACTTGATTTGATTGAATTTGCAAACGGCGCTACAACTACCAAATGGGGAAAACTTCGCACCGATATGGGACATCCGGCACCCTTTAACCTGAAAATGGTGGGAGTTGGTAACGAACAATGGGGAACTCAATACATCGATCGCCTGAAAATATTTATGAAGATATTGAATGAAAAGCATCCTGAAATCATTTTTGTGGGTGGATCAGGCCCGTCGCCCGATGGAAAAGATTTTGATTACCTCTGGAAGGAAATGCGTGAACTGAATGTAAAAATGGTTGACGAACATTACTACCGCAGCCCGGAGTGGTTTCTTCAAAATGCAGCCCGTTACGATTCGTACGACCGCAAAGGCCCAAAAGTATTTGCCGGCGAATATGCTGCCCACGATAAAGATGGAAAAGATTCGGAATCGCGCAATACATGGAAAAGCGCTTTGGCCGAAGCTGCTTTGATGACCGGATTGGAACGCAATGCTGATGTGGTACACATGGCTTCGTACGCTCCCCTGTTTGGCAACGTAAATGCCTGGCAATGGCGTCCAGATTTGATTTGGTTTGACAATCTGAATGTGGTTGCTACACCCAATTATTACGTGCAGAAATTGTTCTCGATCAATTCGGGTACCGATATTGTTTCAGCATTGGTCGATGGCAAACCTTTGGTTGGTCAGGATAGCCTTTTTGCTAGCTCTTGCCTCGATTCGAAAACTTCGGAATTGGTTGTGAAATTGGTTAATGTAGCTAAAAAGCCCGGAAGCATAAATCTTTCGTTGGAAGGTCGCAAAGCCTCATCTTCTGAAATTAACCTTCAGGTATTGACCAACTCCAACCTTGCTGCATATAACCAGCTAGGAAAGCCAGAAGTGGTTACTCCGGCAGAGCGAAAGCTGAAACTTTCGGGCAAGAAAATTGTTTTAGATTTTGATGCCTATTCGTTGACGGTTGTTCGCATACCGCTAAAAAAATAAGAAATCAAGTATTTCGGGATTAAGGGCTTTGCTGGCAAAAGTGGTTCTGTCAGGAAGGTCCTTTTCTTTTTTTGCCAATTCCTCCAAGCTTTTTCGATTGCTTTCATCTGTTTTCTTTTTACTTTTACCATCATTAATTAAACCAAATCATAAAAACCAACTTTATAACTTAAATCCATGACTAAACACAACGAAGCTTCACGGCGCTTGTTTCTAAAACAAGCAGCTGCTTTATCATCATTGATGGTATTTCCAACTATTCTTACGAAGGCAATGTCGGGTATTGATACACCTATCTCAGGCTTAGCCGGAGCAAATGAACGGGTTAATCTGGCTTGCGTCGGTATTGGCAACCAGGGCGGTTCTGATGTTTTTTCTTTATACAACACAGGGTTCTGCAACATTGTGGCACTTTGCGATACCGATATGGGAGCTCCACATACACAGAAAGTGCTCGAAAAATTCCCGGATGTTCCGCGTTTTCAGGATTTCAGGAAAATGTTTGACAAAATGGCTAATCAAATTGATGCCGTTTTAGTGGGCGTTCCAGATCATTCACATTTCCCGATCAGCATGTTGGCTATGTCGTTGGGCAAAGCTGTTTATGTTGAAAAACCTATGGGTCGTACTTTCAACGAAGTTGAACTGATGATTAAAGCTGCCAGCAAATACAATGTGGTTACGCAAATGGGAAATCAAGGTCACTCGGAAGGAAATTATTTTCAGTTTAAAGCCTGGACCGAAGCCGGAATTATTAAAGACGTCACTGCAATTACTGCCCACATGAATTCAGCTCGCCGGTGGCATGGTTGGGATACTAAAATTACCAAATTCCCAGCTGCTGAACCAATTCCATCAACACTAGATTGGGACACCTGGCATTCAGCAGTAAAAGAGCATGACTACAACAAAGATTTTATTAACGGACAGTGGCGCTGCTGGTACGACTTCGGTATGGGTGCATTGGGCGACTGGGGTGCTCACATTATTGATACTGCACACCAGTTCCTGAATCTGGGTCTACCATACGAAGTTGATCCGGTAAAACTTGAAGGGCATAATCCGTTCTTTTTCCCGATGTCGTCAACGCTGTCGTTTAAGTTTCCGAAAAGAGGAAACATGCCAGCCTGCGAAATCATGTGGTACGATGGAGTCAATAATATTCCTCAAGTTCCTGAAGGTTTCGGAACTTCTGATCTTGATCCAAACATTCCGCCAACCAGCGTGGGCAAAATACAACCCGCCAAACTGAATCCGGGTAAGGAAATTTACGGCAAAGATCTGACATTTAAGGGCGGATCACATGGAAGCACGTTATCGATTATTCCGGCTGAAAAAGCAAAAGAGATGGAATCAAAATTACCTGAAGTACCTAAGAGTCCTTCGAACCACTATGCAAACTTTCTGAAGGCAGTTAAAGGTGAAGAAAAAACCCGCTCTCCATTCGACATTGCCGGTTCATTGAGCCAGGTTTTCAACCTGGGCGTATTGGCTCAGCAACTGAATACCAAACTGGTTTTCGACCGCGAAACCAAACAGATTACGAACAACAAGCTGGCCAATCAGATGTTGGTTGGAGCACCACCACGCAAAGGTTGGGAGCAATTTTACAAACTGTAAAAATCATTCCTGATTAAATATTCTGCAAAGAGGCTTTCTCTAACGAGTTTAGCCTCTTTGCTTTTATACAGGCGATCTCATTGTAAATGGGAAATTGTCGAATGAAAATTATTTTTTCAAGAGTAATTCCCGAATGAAAGCAGAGTCCGGTTTTTCGAGGAACTGTCCCTGATTGATGTACATTTCAAATGAAAAATCAGGTCGATCAAGAAGGCTCCTGACCAAATCATCGGGTGAGGTAATGTAATGACCAGCTCTCTTTTTCGATTGCCAGTCGATAAAGTCGTAAGAAAGACAAACCAAATCGGAACACACAATGCGGTCAGGCGATTGAGAATCAAAAACGAAATCATACTTTTTACCCAATTGATTTTTTAGTGAAGTCCTGATTTCCTGTTTTTGCATTTCGCTCAGATTTGTAGGTCGTACGATCAAGTAAATTTCACCGTCCGAGAATTCTTCAGTCGAACAAATTCGCACGCCACTTCGCGGAGTTTCAATCATTAGGTCGTTGCCTAAACACACACCCACGTGTCCAAAATAGCCGGGGATAAACTTTTCAGTAAGATGGGTTAGCGACTTAAGCAAAACAATGTCAAACTCCTTAAGATGAGATCTCAGGAGCATCGCATTGGTTTTTTTATCAATCTTCCCATGAAACTGACCTGCAAACTGACCAAATATTTTGCTTAAAAAATAGGCTGTTTTATACCTGTACTTATGCCAGTTATCCACACTTTTCGACAACACAAATCCGGCAATAGTCTGAGTTTCTCTCTTATTCTTTTCGCGCTCAACCAGATATCTCCTGTTATTTTTATCTGACCACAAAAACTGCTGAGTTTGAGCCAAGGTATTTGTAGGAATTCCGTAGGCAATGTCTCCTCTATTGATGGTTCTACGGATAAATTTATTCTTCTGAAAGGCCTTTCTGTAATTTAAAGCAGATTCGAGAAGAGCTTGCTTGCTTTTGAATCGGATAGAATCATCAGGCGATTGCTGAAAGAGTTGGTGATAGACCGAATCAACATCGTATTGTTCGTGAAGATTTCCAAATAAGGAATTGAAAGTATGCATGGAAATAGGACTCGAATTCTTAAGCTTCTCCTGAATCTCCTGGGATAGCTGAAGTGTTTCGTCATTAAGTTGCTTTTTTCTCAGAGCCAGTGCCTGAACTCTTTTCTCAGCAGAATCTTTTCCCAATGCCGGATTAGATCCCAAATCGGAAAGTTTTCCCCAATATCCGTATTTGTAGGTCTGGCATGAACCTAACAAAAGCACTGCAGCCACTACCAATAGAGCTGCAATTGGGTTAATTGATCCGAAGCGGTTTTTCATTGGGCAAAAGTATCTTCTTTCACAAAAAAAAATATCCGCATAAATACGGATATTTTTCTGAGAAAGATGAACTGATAATGAAGTTTACAAATTAATTCACCCTATTCGGATTTTATTACTGAATACTATTCAAAAATATTATTGAGCAACCCACCGCTTGATTCCTTACGGCTATTTGGTCCAAATGAGCTGAGCTGTGCAACCAGTTTACGGATAGGCATGGATTGTAGCCATACAGTTCCGGTTCCGCGCAAAGTGGCCAGAAACAAACCTTCACCACCAAATACCATTGAGCGAAGTCCTCCAGCCTGTTGAATATCAAAATCAATCGATTCTTCGAAAGCAACAACACAACCAGTATCAACCCTTAGTATTTCATTATTTAGCTGGCGCTTAATAACTGTACCTCCGGCGTGTATAAATGCTTTGCCGTCGCCTTGCAGTTGCTGAAGAATAAAACCTTCGCCACCGAAGAAACCTGCTCCGATTTTACGGTTAAAGCGCATAGTTATTTTGGTTCCCAGCGCAGCGCAAAGGAAAGCATCCTTCTGTACAATGAGACTCCCTCTGTAATCGGGTAAACTAACAGGGATAATAGTTCCGGGGTAAGGAGCCGAAAAAGCCACATGTTTTTTGCCCCAGCCCTGATTGGTAAAATGGGTAATAAACAACGATTCACCTGTGATTAAACGTGACCCAGCTGAAAGGACTTTATCAAAGAAACCAGCGCGCGGATTGGAGCCATCGCCCATTTTTGATTCGAAACTAATGCCGTCTTCCATGTATAACATGGCTCCAGCCTCTGCAATAACTGTTTCTCCCGGATCAAGCTCAACTTCTACCAATTGAACATCGTGACCCACAATTTTGTAATCGATTTCGTGTGATTGCATGAATAATTTTTTTTGAGAGATTATCTTTTTTTGAATGTTCAGGCAAAGTTATAGAATGTTGACAAACCGAGCCGAAGAATTCGACCAGCAAGTTTATTTTACCGGTAAACTATTTCCATGGCCATTTCACACAGTCTTTTATATCGGGGAAAAGCACAAAATCAGCCTTCCCTTTCATCGTTAAAGTTTTTATTTGCAAGCCCTGAAAGTGAAGCAATGCCTCGTTCAATGTTTTCCCTGAAACCGACACATCGTCAACCAAAAGAATTCTTTTACCCAGAAGGGAAGGCATTTCGGGCATATTAACTATTACCGGGTTTTCATATCTTGGAGTGTTATTTTCGTCGCGGTAATTCAAGGTAATAATCTGAAGTTCGCAAGCCAAATGAAATGCTACCAGGCTGGCGGGCACTACTCCACCAGTGCCAATCCCAATAACCAAATCAGTTTCGGGAAGCGACATCGAACGCAAACGTTCTGATATTTCGGTAAATGATACAGAAACCATAAGGATAAATTAAAATGAGAAACAAAAGTATAAATACAATAAACGCAGGCCATCTCAACGAAATGACCTGCGTTTATGCTATAGAATTACATTGAACTATTTACGAAAACGAAGAATTACCAGATTTATCATTCCCATAAGAAGAATGCCGGGAATAGCGATAAACGTGCTGTTCATCCAGAAAGAAAGCGGATCCGCTAATTTACCCATCAGAGAAAGGCCTGTTGCTACAACAAATGAAATAATGAGGTACGACAAAGGAGCAGCAATGTATTGAATTCCCTTCAGGTTTTTAAGCCAACCTAAAACCAACACGAACAAAACAACTTCAAAACCCAGCGTGATTACCATTTCTGGTGCAGGCCGGCCAATGATTAGATAATTGAACAAGGGCGCAAAAATACCAGCAAAAATGGCAACATGTTTCTTATAAATAAATGCAGCAAACATGGGAGCTAAGAAGATTGGAAGTAAAACAGCTCCCGAAATATTCCCATTGATATTGGGTAACAAATGAACTAAAACGGGCAAAATCATGGTTGCCACAAGGATTACCAAAGTTTGAGTAACCTGATATTTAGATGAAAGCTGGAGAACTGCAGTGTTTTTCATGTTTATTAATTTTAGTTGAGTTCAACAAATATACTTTTTTAAAAACAGAAAGCAAGAGGCTTAAATGATCCAATTGTCAGGAAGAAATAACAAAACCTAAATGAAGTTTGTTTTGTACAAACTCCTTCAGGTCAGGCAACCTCAATTACATTTCCCGATTTTACAGGCAAAAACTTATAACTTTTTGAGATAGCTACCAGCGCCGGGAAAGCCGTGCAATGCGAAGGAATTACCTGTTCAACATGCATAGCTTTCATGCACTCAATCGTAAGCTGTGTAACAGAATCATCGTTTTGCAGATGAAAACCACCAATTACCATGTGCACGTCTGCAATGCCTGTCACCTTCATGGCATGGGCAGTCATGTTACAAATTCCGGAATGCGCGCAGCCTGAAACCACAACCAGGCCTTTGTTTGTAATGATGGCCAATCCCGAATCATCCAATACAAAATCATCCGAACCATCCGCTTTTTTAAATGCTGTCTTTTGATTTTCGAAATCTGTCAAACGCGGAATCTCGCCCAGAAAAAATACTTGTTCAGAAAATTTAACTGGTTCACGACTGGTTTGCAGATCGAATCTACTCTCAATTTCGTCTTGTGTCCATTTGATTCCAAGACTGGTATTGTTTGATTTGCGGTATCTTTTCAGAAAAGAATCAGGATGACAAATCAATTTTTGCCCTTTAAAAAGCTGCAATCCCCCCGAGTGGTCGTCGTGACCATGACTTAACACAATAGTTTCAATTTTCTGAAGATCGATATTCAGGATTTGAGCATTGTATTCAATCAGGTCTGAAGAACTGGTATCGAACAAAACGGTACGATCAGCTTCAATCAGAAAAGATAAGCCGTGTTCGGCACGACACCATCGTCCGGCTGTATTGTCATTCAAAACACTGATTTTTAGCTTGCCTTTAGGGTTCACAATTCTAGCTTTAGTTTGGCAAGTTCAGCGTTGATGAAACTTACTTCTTCAGTACTCAGTTTCAGCTGAGCAGCCTTTGCATTTTCAACAGATTGTGCAGCATTGCGGGCACCAACTAAGGCAATTGTAATACCGGGCTGATCAATTGTCCACCTGATCACCAACTGACTCAATGTAGCATTCTTTTCATCAGCCAAAGGTTTTATCTTATCCAGAAAGGCATTTGTCAACTGAATATTTTTGCCGGAATAATACGATTGATCGGCCCGGGTGTCACCTTCGGCAAACGAATGTCCGGGCTTTATCTTCCCTGAAAGTAAACCTCTTTGCAAAGGGCTATATGCAAGCACCGATTTGTTGTTCTCAATCAGGTATGGAACAAGTTCGTGTTCAATATCGCGTTTGATCATGCTGTACGAAACCTGATCGGAAACCAAATCGATGTATTTGGCAGATTCTTTCATCAGTTCCACATCGTAATTGCAAACTCCAGCATAACGAACTTTACCTTCTTTTATTAACCGAGCAACGGCTTCCATCGTTTCCTGCACTGGAGTTGTCGGATCGGCCCAATGAATCTGGTAAAGATCGATATAATCGGTACCCAGCAATCGTAAACTGGTTTCACATTCTTTTATGATGCCATCCTTGCCTGAATACCGATAAATATCGAGAGGCTTTCCCTGGTTGTCGCGACTGTTAAAAAAGAACTGCCCTTTAGTTCCCGACCAGCTCAGTCCGAATTTGGTAAGAATCTGAACCCGATCGCGGGGAATTCCTTTAATGGCCTCGCCCACAATTTCTTCGCTTAATCCTTGCCCGTATGCCGGAGCCGTATCAATTGATGTTACTCCGCAATCGAAGCCTGCCCGAATAGCATTTACGGCTTCAGAACGCTCAGTTCCTCCCCACATCCAGCCTCCGGCGGCCCACGCGCCAAAAGTTACTACTGAAAGACTTAAATCTGAATGACCTAATTTCCGGTATTCCATAATTGAATTATTTAAAATTTCCCATTTTTAAAAACAGGCATTTCGATATAAAATGTTGTACCCTCAGTTGGTTCGGTGGTGTACCAGATTTTTCCACCAAAATTATCTACAATATTCTTCACAATCGATAATCCAAGTCCCATCCCACTTGTTTTGGTAGTGAAATTGGGCTGGAACAGATTTTCCTGAGCTTCCTGACTAATGCCCGTTCCATTGTCGCTAATGGTAATCAACACCACCGATTCTTTGGATTGAACAGCAATGCGCATTTCACCTTTTTGATCAGCCGGTATTGCCTGAATTCCGTTTTTCACCAGATTAAGTAATGCGCGAGAAAATTGCTCCTTATCAGCAAAAACCTTAAGTTCAGACAGGTTATTTGTTTCCAGCGTAAAATGCAAATTCTGGTTGGGTTCGAATAAAGCACATACATTTTGAAGAACTTCAATCAGGTTAAACACTTCGTTTTTAGCCTTGGGTATTTGTGCAAAATTCGAGAACTCCGTTGCAATACCCGAAAGTGTATCAATTTGCTCAATAAGGTTTTTAGTTACCCGCTCAAAAAAGTCGTCATAATGTTCGTTTCCTTCCTCTTTGGCTCGTTGCAAATACTGAATATTAAGCTTCATCGGGGTGAGCGGATTTTTAATCTCATGAGCAATTTGTTTGGCCATTTCTCGCCAGGCCGATTCGCGCTCCGAACGAGCAAGCATTTCAGCACTTTCTGCCAATTCTTCAACTTTATGATTGTATTCGCTGACCAAAGCTCCAATCTCGTCTTCTCCCTGGTAATTAATCTGTTCATTCTTTTTTCCCAACTGGATTCCCCTTAATTTCTCACGAATCAGGCTCAAAGGCTGAGTTATTTTATCGGACAACACCACTGCAACAATTACGCTTGCCAGAAAAAGAATGAGGTAAAGATTGATAAAAGCAACAATGAACGTAGAAATACTTTGCTTCAGATCATCTTCACGGGTAAAATATGGGAGATTAAGGTAGCCTAAATAATCACCACTATTATTTATAATTGGCTCATAAGCCGAAAGATATGACAGAGCACCTATTTTTTCAGGCTGGAAGTAATTGAGTTGATAACGTTCCGACAGTTCGTAGAAAGCTACAGCATTCATTTGCTCAGAAATTACGCCTTTAGCAAAAATCTCGGGACGGGAAGTTGCCAGTAATTCTCCATTTATGCCATAAATATTGATATCGGTTCTGAAAATATTAGACAATTTGTACAACTCTCTGAAAAGCCACTGCTGCAGTTCCGGTGTAATTGAATTTACGGTAAGGAGCCGATTCTTAATTTCCTCTGAAATAGATTTCATTTTCTCCTGAAGATCGTACTGATGGCGCGACCGGTATTCCTGAATGTTATAATATATTGTACCGGCAGCTACAAACAAAAGCGAACCGAGTACAACAGAAATAATTGAAACCTGAATCCGGAAGCGAAGATCCTGCGGAATGATTATTTTCCGGAAATTGGCATTACCCACCATTGAAAGTGCAACTACAAAAACAAAATAGAAAACAAAAATGTACGGAAACGAGATCAGATAATCAGAAAATATGAGTGGACGATTGCTTACCACAATGTGGGTTTTATCGTCAAATTTGTATATCAGATGATTATACCCATCCAGTTTCAAAAGCTGAAATTCTGAATTTGAACTTTTCAAATTAAAAGCCTGCAGGTAGTTATTGTAAGAATATTCCCCTGAACGATTTACTAGTTCTTCTTCGAAATATTTGGCATACGAAAGATATTTGTAGCGAAATGGCTTTACAAGCGACTGATCCATTAATAATTCGGGGAAACCAATGCCCTCAGAAATTTCCCTTGAATTAAGCTCTATAAATAATGAGATTCCGCCCGGATCATCGACTTGCCTGTAATGAAGTTTACCGAAATATGATACCCGGCCATTCATGTAATTCATGTAGTAGAAGTTGCTTCCAGGCACTTTTATTCCAGAATGACGGATCATGTGCTCGAAATAGGGAAAACAAGGTTCCCACACATTCTCTGGCTTAATTATCAGGCTGTCGCTTTCGCTACAAAATGTATACTGAATATCATATTTTCTGAAATACCCACTGAAATAGGTTCGTGTCAGATAGTTCTCAAGATCACCGTAAGGTGATACAAGTAACTTTGGAATAATGGAATCGGTGCTAATCTGGCCTTGCATCCTCGATAGAAAAACTTCGGCAACCGGATCCTGCTCAGAGCTTAGTGTGATAGCCCAAAGTCTTTGAACCTCTATCTCCCTCTTTTTTATCGTATGATAAACCACCAGTAAACTAATGATTGAAAAAAGTGATATAAAAAGGATTGAATAAGAAAGTGAATAGAGTGAAATGTGCATTGTGCTGATCTGGCACTGAAGAACATTGACTGCAAAAAAAAGTGTGAGCAGAAATAGAATTCCTGAAGGGAAAAAGATGCACAAAACAACCAGAACAAAAAGCAAAATCATGTTTATCTTCAGGAAGATATTCTTTCTGATAAGATGTTCGGTACGCTCAATAATCTTGAGATGAATCAGAAAAACCGAGAAGAGCAGCATGGCAATAGCCAAATAGCTACTTACACTAAATTGATCAATATCGGTAATCCGATTTAGTTTATAGGTTATATTACTATTCCTGATCAGATTTTCAATCATAAAACCAACTACCTGATATAGAACGCCCGTAAAAACAAATAATGGGATAATCACATTTCGGTGTAACTGATCGGCGGGTGAAAATTCTCTGACAAATACCAGACTCCAGAAAAAGAACAGAACAGAGATTAAAAAGAAATCGCCCAATGAAGGCAACCAAGTTAAAACCGCATAATACTGAGCACTGAATATACTTAAATAGCCCAGTATAACAGGTATTCTTAAGATGATATGAATCCAGTAAATCGAAAACAGAATTATCAGAACAACCAGCATTTTTACTGCAAAATGTTCATCTCTATATGTACTTATCCGATGATAAAGCGCAAACAGCAAGAAAAGAAAACCGAGCAGATACAAAAAGGCCGGGAAATAGAGCTGCGATTCTTTTGCAAATTTAGTTCCGGAAGGTACAATCGAAAATAGGAATTGGTTGGTTATATCGCGTATTTCCTGTGCATTTTTATCCCGGGAAGAGATAATCTTAAAATCGGCCGGAAGTCGAAATGGAGGAACATACGAGTTTTCGAGGAATTGATTTTCGTAAGAATAGCTGTACTTAATGTGAACCAAGCCAATCAATTCATGATCGCCAACAATTCTCTTTTGAGCTATAAAAATACCATTGGGCAAGGTAAGCAACCTGTTTTCAGTCGAAAATCTGTTTCTCAAATTGGGGAAGGTAAACTGATTGCTCGACCAATAAACCATTTTCGAGCCTTTGAAAATGACGAAGCCCAAACCCTCATCTTCAAATAAATGGTTCAAGTCGGAAAAAGTAGAAACGTAGTTATCAGCAGACAAGCTATCTGTTAATTTCTTTTCCGCTATATTAAGGTAATCCGAGAGTCTTGATTCCTGATCCAACAAGGTATTTCTGAAAGTCTGAATCAGCTTTATTTCTGGATGTTTATTCAGGGTTTGCTGTTCCTGAACAACCGCCAAAATAAAAAACAGGGCGGAAAGAATAGATAATATATATTTTCTGAACTCCTTCATGCCACAAAATAATCATTTTACGGTTTAATATGGAATAAACTGGCGAGAATAATTACTTAATCATGATGATAGGGTTCACCCTTCAGAATAGTCATTGCCCTATAGAGTTGCTCGACAAATATAAGCCGAACCATCTGATGCGAAAATGTCATTCGGGAAAGACTTAATTTTCCATTTGCGCGTGCATAAACGTTTCCTGAAAAACCATAAGGACCGCCAATTACTATTACCATCCGTTTTACTCCAGCAATCATCTTTCTTTCCAAAAATCGTGCAAATTCAACCGATGAGGATTCAATTCCCTGTTCGTCCAGCAAAAACAATTCATCAGAAGTAGTAACTTGCTGAAGAATAAGCTCCCCCTCCTTTTCCTTTTGCTGTGGTTCGCTCAGGTTCTTCGAATTTTTCAAATCAGGAATTACCTTCATATCAAATGAAATATAATGTGGTATGCGCTTTAGGAAAATCTCAATTCCCTTTTGCAAATAGGCTTCATCTGTTTTCCCAATGACCAGTAGACAAATTTTCATTTTCAGATATACGAATTTTATTACCTTTACAAAGGTATTCGTTTAAATAAAAATTTGCACGGTTTTTGGTAATGAATCCTTCTGAATGAAATTAGTACAAATTTGCAGACAATGAAAAATTTGAAATTGAAACTTATATCCTTATTTCTTAGCCTTTTTGTAGTGGCAAGTGTTTCGTTTGCCCAGATACCCGACGAAATTGTGGTCAGCATACAAAGTGGAAACGATACCGGACTGGCCAATTTTTTCAATGAAAATGTGGAGTTGTTTGTGCAGACACATGACGATATTTACAGTAAATCGCAGGCCCAACAGATTGTTGCTGAATTTTTTAAGTCCAACAAGCCAAAGCAATTCAGCATCCTACATCAGGGTGGACCAGAAGCAGCACGATATGCCGTTGGAAGCCTGACGACCAATACCGGAACTTTCAGAGTCTATATTCTGCTCAAGAAAAAAAATAACAATTCCTACATTCACCAGCTAAGAATAGAAAAACAAGGCTAATGCCTGGAAAAATATCGAAAAAACTGATTCGCTTTTGGGGAAGAATACTGATTAAAGCAAAAAAAGTCACGTTCCCGGGGCTAGATGGAATGGCCCTTTACGATGTAATGGTTTTTTTCTGGCGCAGCATTGTCGATGGGTCTTTATCTACTCGAGCTTCGGCCATCGCTTTCAGTTTCTTCCTTGCCATATTCCCAGCCATCATTTTTATTTTTACGCTTATTCCTTATATCCCGATTGATAATTTTCAGGACCAATTATTTTTACTAATCAAGGATATGGTTCCTGCCGAAGCTTTCACTGCTATTGAGGAGACGGTGGAAAATATACTCAAAGTTAAGCGTAGTGGACTACTTTCCTTGGGTTTCTTTATGGCCCTAATTTTTTCGACGAATGGATTTGCATCTATGATGAGCGCATTTGATGCCTCATTGCATAGTTTTGAGCGCCGCACCTGGCTTGGACAACGCCTGATAGCCCTATTGCTGCTGGCCATACTTTCGGTTCTTCTCACAATAGCCATCGCATTAATTACCTATGGTCAGTCGTTTATAAACTACCTTGTTAATAACGGTTATCTGAAAGATCATTTCATTTTTTATGCTCTTACTCTAGGAAAGTGGATCGTTATTTTGTTTCTCTTTTTCATTGCCAACTCGTTCTTATTTTATCTGGCTCCAGCCAAAAAGACCAAATGGAGATTTATTTCGGCCGGAGGTACACTTTCAACCATTTTGTGCATATTCACATTTGTTGGGTTTTCGTATTACATCAACAATTTTGGGCAATACAACAAGCTGTACGGATCAATCGGTACACTATTGGTCATTATGCTTTTGATGTATCTAATTTCAATGATTTTGCTGATTGGATTCGAGTTGAATGCCAGTATTAACGAAGCTATAAAACAATCAAAGGGATTATTTCCGCGCAAAAAAACATGATGGAGTTAATCCTGATAGTATCATGTTATTCCTTACCCATCCGGAATAAAATTTCCTTTTCTTCCTTCGAGAGCGAGTCGTAGCCCGATTTACTGATTTTATCCAAAATGCCGTTCATCCGGGTTTTATCCTGATTTTTCATCCGGTTGTATTCAATATCGTCAACAGGTTTGCGATACGAAATTTTAACTTTGGGTTTTGGCGCCATACTTTTTTTAATACCAGTAAAAAGCTTCGTAATCCATTTACCCAAATCTACACCTCGACGAAGCTGAAGCACGTATATCATGCCCCAGAATGCGCCCCCGAGGTGTGCAAGGTTACCACCGGCATTGGTCGATGAAATACCGATAACATACATAAATACTGAAAAGAGAGCAATGTATTTCATTTTCACCGGACCAATGAACATCAGTTGCAGCGTGTGATTCGGCGCGTACACAGCCAAAGCTGTAACTATTGCAATTACTGATGCCGAAGCTCCTAAAAGTCTTGAATCGACAACAATTTCAGAAAAAACCGGAAACGAATTGTACCCGGCCACATAAAATAAACCACCGGCAATTCCGCCAAGCAAATAAATGGCAACTAATTTACCCTGATCAAAATAACCAAGAAAAATCTGCCCCATCCAATACAGCCAAAGCAGGTTAAACAAGATATGAAGAAAGTCGAAATGCAGAAACATGTAGGTCAAAAGTGTCCATGGACGACTGGCAAGCAATCCAAAATCGGCAGGGAGGGCCAACCAATCCAGAAACGGAAACTGTGTACCCGAAAGAAAATAAAAAACATTCACAATCCTGACCAGAAGGAAAATGCCCAGATTAATGTAGATTAGTCTGGTTAAAGCCGATCCTTCTCTAAATGATTCTTTGATTTCGTCAAGCAGATTCATGCCTAGTAAAAATGGGTAGTGTGTTTATTCCAATATCTGATCATAAAAAACCCGAAAAGCATTCCACCTAAATGTGCGAAATGGGCAATGTTACTTCCGGTATTGGCAATTCCGCTAAAAAGCTCAATGGCACCGTAACCCATCACAAAATATTTGGCTTTAATCGGAATTGGTGGAAATAACAACATCAACTCTGTGTTGGGAAATAACATTCCAAATCCGAGCAAGATACCAAAAACAGCGCCGGAAGCGCCGACTGTTGGCATGTTTAAAATATTATTGAGTTTGAATGCCTGTGGATCGGTAAAGTTCTTTCCCTGATTGAATATTTCGGTTCCCTGGCTCACTACCATCTGAACGGTTTCGGGTAACATTTTGCTGGCCAGATAATGAAATTCAATGAAATTCACCAAAGTGTGCAAGGCCGCCGCGCCTAATCCGGTAACAAAATAGTAGATAAAAAACCGTTTTGGTCCCCAAACGCTTTCCAATACCCGGCCAAACATCCATAGCGCAAACATATTAAAGACAAGATGCCATATGTCGCCATGCATAAACAGATGCGTAACAAGCTGGAATGGCCTGAAATCGGGCGATTCAAAATAATGCAATCCAAGAATTTTGTACAAATCAACTCCCCTCATGCCCAGAACATAAGTAATAAATAACATGATGGCATTGATGATAATCAGGTTTTTAACAACCGGAGGAATGGTATTGATGCTGGGTCTGAAATTATTCATTCGTAATTATTTTTGTTTCTACTTATTCATGTTTCAAAGATTGGATTTTGCTTTCAAGAATCACACCAAGATGTAACTTTAAACACTTAAGCCTAAACTTCGTTTACCAAAGTAGCAATTTTCTGAATTGCTCGGCTTTTTCAGCCAAATTGTCACTTCAGTAATTTTTCAAAATCCTCTAAAGGCATAATCGAAAGTATCTTTTTCCCTTTAGGCGAAAAGTTGGGTGTCTGGCAGGCAAAAAGATTATCGATCAGCTCGTTTATTTCTCCGGGTTTTAGGGTGTGCCCATAAGGTATCGCAGATGCCTGAGCCAGTGAAATAGCCACTGTTTCGCGAGCTTTTTCCTGAAGGTTGACTGGCGAATTTTTATATTCCTCCAACAAACTTTCGATAATTTCGATAGGCGAAGTGGTATTCAGTACTCCCGGAGTTCCGTTGATGATAAAACTATTCTTGCCAAAATCGCGGATATCGAAACCCAAAGCACGAAGATCGGGAAGTATGCTTGTCAGCAAAGTTGCATCCGATGCATTCAATTCAAACGTTTCGGGGAAAAGCTGTTGCTGGCTAGCCACTTCGTGATTTTCGAGCACCTGCATCAGGCGTTCATACAAAATTCGTTCGTGTGCGCGCTTTTGATCTATCACCATTAATCCCGATTTTACAGGTGTCAGGATGTATTTATTTTTAAATTGAACGGAACTTTTTATGGTTTGCTGCTCTTCGATGCGAAATTGCACAGGCTCATCAACGGGTGTCTCTTGCCGTACCGAAAGATCAGGTCCAAGTCCTTTGTAAAGCGATTGCCAATTGCCTGTATTTGATCGTTCAAGAGGTTTTGAAGAAAAGCTACCCGGTGAACCAGAGTTCCCTTTCGAGAATGCTGGTTGGTCAAATGGATTATAGTTTGGATTTACCTTGATTTCAGGCATACTCACATCACTAAAATCATGAAGTGGCATTGGAATGTCAACACTTCCGGCCTGGTCAAAATCAATTGACGGCACAATATTGAATTTGCCGAGAGCTTCACGTACGGAGGCCTGAAGAATTTGCCAGATTGCTGATTCATTCTCGAATTTAATCTCCGTCTTGGTAGGATGAATGTTCACATCAATATCTGCCGGATTCAGATCAAAATAAATAAAGTAAGATGGAATGGCATCAGGCGGCAATATTTTTTCGTAAGCCTGCATAATAGCCTTATGAAAAAAAGGATGCTTCATAAACCGTTTGTTGACAAAGAAAAATTGTTCGCCAAAGGTCTTCCGGGCATGTTTGGGTTGCCCAATGAAACCGGTTAATTTAGCCAACGAGGTTTCAGTATCGATTGGAATCAGGTTTTGATTGATATTTTTCCCGAAAAGAGAAACGATTCGAACACGCTTATTGCTTCCTGAAAGCTCATAAATAGCCGAACCGTTGTGATGCAGCGAAATGGCTATTTCCGGATTGGCCAGAGCAATGCGCTGAATCTCGTTTATAATGTGTTTCAATTCTGCCGGATTCGATTTCAGAAATTTACGCCGGGCTGGAACGTTAAAAAATAAGTTTTTAATCTGAAAATTGGTGCCATTGTCGCAACGAACTGGCTCCTGAGTAATGATGCTTGAACCAGAAATATGAATAAAAGTGCCCAAGTCCTGATCGTGTTCTTTCGTGCGAAGTTCAACCTCGGCTATGGCAGCTATTGATGCAAGCGCTTCTCCACGAAATCCCATAGTGCGTATGGCAAAAATATCGTCTGCCGATCTGATTTTAGAAGTAGCATGGCGTTCGAAAGCCATTCGGGCATCAGTATCAGACATGCCGCAACCATTGTCGATAATCTGGATCAATGTCCGACCGGCATCTTTGATATTGATTTTGATTTGGCTTGCACCTGCATCAATGGCATTTTCGACCAGTTCTTTTACAACCGAGGCTGGTCGTTGAATAACCTCGCCTGCTGCAATCTGGTTGGCCACCGAATCAGGAAGTAATTGAATAATGTCTGCCACAGTTGGGTTGCTATTTCAGGAAGAAGTAAAGTAAAGCTACAAGAACAACGATAATATAAAGTAGGCGTTTATTTGATTTTTTGCGCACTTCATCAAGCGTTTTGCTGTTAATTTTGCTGGCATGCCTGAAAGAACCTTTAATACCGGCACCATAATGAAATTCGGAATTACCATCGGTATTTCCTTCGAGCTCTCTCCTTATCCTTTCTTCACGTTCTTTCATGGCCTCCTTCTGCGGGTCATAAAAGCGGGTAGTAATGTTAAAACCCCTTGATTTCGGCAGATTTACAAATTTCATTCCCATGGCTAATCGTTTTATAACGGCAAAATTAACAATTCTATGAGACTTTAGAGCAAATCTCAGACAGTGAATGTGCCGACGGAGTTTCGAATGATATTGTATTACGCTTTCAAGTCTTTCCCAAAAATCCGAAAGCGTTTGTAAACAACCCCACCCATTTTTTCCATTTCAGCCCGGACTTTGGTATTGTACTCCAGTTCCAGATGCGAATCGATGGTTGTTTTCCCAAGGGCCATTGCCGATTGGAGCATTTTGACACCCATAAGTACATCGAGTCCTTTACCGCGATAAACCGGATCGATGCCCCCAAGCAGCAAATTCAACTGTTTCGACTTCCGGGCTGCGGCAAAAATCTGAAAAATACCAAAAGGTAAAAGGTATCCTTTAGCCTTCTGAATTCCTTCTCCAATATGCGACATACCGATAACAAATGCCACAACCTCATTCTGACCATTGACTACGATCTTTATGAATCGTGGATTGATGAGGAAAAGATAACGATTGGCAAAATCATCCATTTCAGCTTCCGTGAACGGAATAAAGCCAAAAATTTCGGTAAAAGTTGTATTGAGCAGTTTTAGTACCGGATGTATATATGGTTTTACCTCCCTCCTTGATGTAAACTCAAGTACTTGCAACCCGTGATTCATACCAATTGCCCGCTCATAAATTTTCAGGTAAAATTCAGGAATCGTTTCAGGAATTTTTATCTGATAAACAACCAGATCAACTTCCTTTCCATAACCCTGTTTTTCGAGTAAGTCCACCTGGTAAGGAAAATTGCAATTCGAGGCAATAACTGCAGGTTCATCAAACCCTTCTATTAAGAATCCTTGAGGATCTTTATCTGAAAAGGCAAGCGGACCAATTAACCTTTTCATTCCCATATCAATAGCCCATTTTTCAACAGCCTGAATCAATGCTTCAGCAACATCTGTATCATTCCAAGTTTCGAAGAAAGCGAAACGTGCATTATTTTCCTGATGTTTTTCGTTGTATTTACGGTGAATGAGACCCATAATCCGACCTACAACTTTGCTTTCACGATAAGCCAGTAATAAAGTGTAGTCGCACGACTGAAATGACTTATTTTTTTTAGGATCGAAAAACTCCCAATCATCCATATATATGGGAGGTACCCAATTGGAATGATTTTGATGTATAGCCGCAGGCAAATGAATAAACTTCTTTAACTCTTTTTTTGATCTTACCTCTTGAATAACAATGGGTTTTATTCCCACTTTAATCGCTGTATCCATTGGCCTTGCTTAAGGTTACTATTCAAAACTAAACCAAATATAAACAAAATCTGATTGGGTGCCCATGCCATGTTGCTTGTTGATGAACTGATTAAAGTACGAATGGTTGAAAGTGGATAAATCTTCAAGTGAATACCATCAATTCAGCTAAAAGTTGTTGG
The DNA here is from genome assembly GCA_019163175.1 of Prolixibacteraceae bacterium. Classification (GTDB taxonomy): domain Bacteria; phylum Bacteroidota; class Bacteroidia; order Bacteroidales; family Prolixibacteraceae; genus Aquipluma. The sequence goes on from JAFLKN010000037.1 coordinate 39,370, forward strand.
AATTCTATGTTCGAAAAGGAATCTGGTATTACTAAAAATAGAAAGCGGGCCTCTGCCCGCTTTCCTTTTTCCACCCCAAATGCACAAAACTTGAGATTTCAAGTCCCGACATTCTATCTTTAGCTTAATAGCGCTTTCACTTTATCCGAGATATCCTTTCCATCAGCCAGACCAGCCAGCTTTTTGGAAGCTAATCCCATTACTTTTCCCATTTCTTTGATGCTTGTTGCACCAACTTCAGCAATAATCGACTGAATTGCTTCAGTCAATTCTGGATCCGATAATTTTTGCGGAAGGTACGATTCAAAAACCTTTACCTGAAAAATTTCCTGCTGATATAAATCAATTCGACCCTGTTCTTTGTAAATAGTTGCCGAATCAGTTCCTTGCTTTGCTAATTTCTGAATGATTTTCAAACTTTCCTGATCGCTTAATTCGCCGGTTGAACCAGCAGCCGATTTAGCTTCAATCATTACTTTCTTAATTCCGCGTAAAGCTTCAAGTTTTTCTTTTTCTCTGGCTTTCATCGCTTCCAAAATGTCGGCACTAATCTGATCAAATAAACTCATTATTTAGAAATTAATCAACGTTATCGTGCAAATACGAATTATTATCGCGTAAAATTACATTATTATTTTCATCCGGTGAAATGGAAAAACGAGAAAATTTCTCATCTACTTTTTTTTTAAAGCCAAAGAAATTCGAATTCTTCCTGCGGTAGGCAGGAATATTCTCCAATTCATTCACAGTTTCTTCCGAAGTTTGAGCAAAATCAACAGGTTCAGTTTCTTCAGCACCTTTATTTTTTTTGGAGTGATTACTTCCATAAAGCTCTTCAAATTCATCGTATCCGGCTGGATTCACCTCGAATTCGAAAGTTTTCTGTTTGGCAGTCTTCGAACCATACAATTCTGTTTCAATTGATGTTTTTTCAGTTTTTGTAAACGGTGTGCCATGAGGAGCATCATCCTGAAGAGTATGGTACGTTTTTTCCTGATTTTGATTGATCACCATTTCAGGTATACTGCTTGTGCTAAATCCGGTAGCAATTATGGTAACAGAAATTTTATCGCCTAAAGTCTCGTCAACACCATTTCCCCAAATTAGGTCAGCAGAATTTCCTGCCTTTTCCTGAACGTAATCGGTAATTTCACCAATTTCATCCATCGTAATTTCTTCAATTCCTGAGGTGATATTCAAAAGAATATTGCGGGCGCCCATAATATCGTTGTTGTTGAGCAAAGGAGAATTTAAGGCCTGTTCAACTGCAACTACTGCACGATTTACTCCCGAAGCAATACCTGTTCCCATTAGAGCAACGCCGCTGTTGCGCATCACTGTTTCCACATCGGCAAAATCAACATTAATATAACCTGGAACCGTAATAATCTCAGCAATTCCTTTGGCTGCTGTAGTTAAAATATTATCAGCTTTGGCAAATGCATCCGAAATCTTTGAATCACCATACATTTCGCGGATACGCTCGTTATTGATAACCAGCAGCGAATCGACGTGTGATTCCATTGCGGCAATACCTTCAACAGCCTGTTTGATGCGGCGGCGACCTTCATTCCGGAAGGGAATAGTAACGATTCCAACCGTTAAAATTCCAAGTTCACGCGCAGCAGCAGCAATTACCGGAGCACCACCAGTACCTGTACCACCGCCCATTCCTGCAGTTATAAATACCATCTTTGTATTGTTGCGCAGTACTTTTTTGACATCTTCAATATTTTCGATGGCTGAATCCCTACCTGTTTCCGGTTTATTACCAGCTCCACGACCCTCGGTTAACGAAGAACCCAATTGAACCTTAAAAGGTACCGGGCTATTTATTAAAGCCTGAGCATCGGTGTTGCAAACCATAAAATCCACATCACGAATTCCCTGATAGTACATATGATTCACTGCATTTCCACCACCACCACCTACACCAATTACTTTGATGATTGAACCCGAATTAACGGTTAAATCAAAATTCATAATTTCGTTTGACATGAGTATATGTTTTTCGTGTTATTAATCAATTTTGTTGTTTTCATCAATTTGTTCAGACAGGCTTGAATCTTTCTCTTCAAACAATTTGGTAAACTGCCTTACGAACCAGCTATCAACATTTGCATTTTCAGGATTTGCTTTTGCTGCCTGTTTTTTTGCCACCTTCTTTTGTGCTTTTGATTGAGAACCGATTGTATGAGATTCTATGACAGGCTTTTTAAACGATTCATGTTTCGTTTTCAACGGTTCTGTCACATTCAGTGGCTCATCATCATCAAGATTAATATCAAAGTCTAATCCTATATTATCCTGATAATCAAGTTGCACAACTTCTGAAGGAGCCTGGAACAAACGGTTCGGATTTACGTCAAACCCAGTTGCAATAATGGTCACGCTAATCTGATTTCCGAGTTTAGGGTCGCAGCCATTTCCCCATATAATTGTAGCATCCTGCCCAGCTTCATCCTGCAAAAAGTCAATAATTTCGCCAATCTCGCCCATGGTTATTTCTTCAGTTCCTGAAATAATATTGAGCAAAATGTCTTTCGTCCCATGAATGCTGCTGCTATCGAGCAGTGGAGATTCCAATGCCTGGGTAACAGCTTTCATGGCACGGTCGGGGCCATCAGCATATCCGGTACCCATAATAAAAACTTTGCTACCAGACATAACCGTACTAACGTCAGCAAAGTCGATGTTGATATTACCATGAAGTGTGATAATTTCGGCAACTCCCTTTACAGCGGTAGTAATAATATTGTCAGCCTTTTTAAAGGCCTTGGAGGCCGGCAGATTTCCGTATATTTTATGCAATTTTTCGTTGCTGATCACAAGCATACTGTCCACGTGCTCTTTCAGTTTTTCAACTCCTTCGAGCGCCTGATCGAATCTTCGCTTTCCTTCAGATTGTGATGGAATAGTTACTACCGCAATGGTAAGTATCTCCAGTTCGCGAGCCAAACGGGCAATAACAGGAGCAGCGCCAGTTCCGGTTCCACCTCCCATTCCGGCCGTGATAAATACCATTTTGGTTGTTCCTTCGAGTACATTGCGGATGTCATCCAGATTTTCAATGGCGGCTTGTTCGCCTTGTTCCGGCATGTTTCCGGCACCCCTGCCCTCAGTAAGAGTTACACCCAACTGAATCCGGGTAGGCACCGGGTTGTTTTGCATCGCCTGTGCATCGGTATTACAAACCATAAAATTTACACCTTCAATGCCTTCTTCAAACATGTTTTTGACAGCATTGCACCCACCTCCGCCAACACCAATAACCTTGATAATGGAAGAGTCTGCGTGTTCTAATCCGAAGTTAAGTATTTCATCGATCATAAGGCAGCAACGATTATATTTTGAATTAAGATCTTCAATTTACCCAAGAACTGAATGATTTAAACCAGGAAGATTACTAAAATTTACCAGATTCACTCATTTCAGTATCGGCTGTATTTTCATCAAAAAAACTTATAACTGTTTGTACAATTTTCGTTTGAACTATCGATATAATGCCAGGTCCGGTTGGTTCTGGTCTAGTTTTTTTCTTCCGCTGTTTACCGTTAATCAGATTTCCTTCTAATGCAGCCATATTCAGAAGGCCCAACACCGTAGAAAACCTGGGATCGTAAACTTCCTTTCGCGGAACGAAGTTGTTCAGATTGGGTTTTCCAATCCTTACATCATAGCCTGTGTGGAACTTAATGAGCTGCGAAAGATTTGGCAACAGCGATGTACCTCCGGTAATTACAATTCCGGCGCCCAATTTATCGGCATAACCCGATTTGCGTATCTGGTAAAAAAAGTGAACCACAATCTCTTCCATTCGGGCCTGAATGATATGAGCCAAACTCTTAAACGACATTTGTTTGGGCTCCCAACCGTTACGCTGAATGGTTACAACCTTATTTTCAGGAGCAAAATCAGCAATAGCCTGACCGAACTGAAGTTTCATGGATTCAGCATCTTTGGCTGTAATGGAACATCCTTCTTTGATGTCTTTGGTAATTACATTTCCTCCGAACGGAACCATCGAAGTGAAGCATAAAACACCATCATAGAAAATAGAAATCTTAGTTGTTCCACCGCCAATATCGACCAATGCCACACCGGCTTCTTTCTCATCCTGAAGCAAGACGACTTCAGAAGAAGCTATTGGATCAAGAATAGCTTTGCGCACCTGAATAGCCCCGCCTTCGAAACACTTCGAGATGTTGCGTTGATATGAATCAGGTGCCACGTGTATTTTATAAGTGCCTTCCATTTTCTTGCCGACTGAACCAACCACCCCATTGGGAACAGGTTCTCCATCGATGGTATAGGACTCGTGGTTGATGTGATAAATGAACATTCCTTCGTCGAGCCTAACATTTTTTGCCTGCTCCATCATCTGGGCTACCTCATATTCAGTTACAGGATCGTTACCGAGATTCTTTTGCTGCTTCGAAGTCAGGGTTATCAGGTGTTGTCCGGAAATATTCACGAACACATCGGAAATCTCGGTGCCACAATCCCGTTCAGCCTGCCCCACAGCATCACTGATGGCTGCAAACGTCTCTTCCACATTCACCACCACTCCCCGATTTACTCCTCGCGACGCACTATGTCCAAGTCCAACAATCTGGATTTTACCCTCTTCATTCTTTTTTCCGGCAAGGGCTACGATCTTTGTAGACCCAATGTCAACTGCTGCAAAAATTTTCTCGTTCTTGTCCATAATCTACTTTTTTGTACAAACAACCTGGTTCCGATATTTCACACTAATGGTCTTATACCTGTTCCATCCCATATTTTTAAATCCCTGCTGGTATACGGCTCTCAAATTCCTAAACTTTAATTCATATTCATCCGGGGCTCCAAATTCTATAAGGCAATCGCCAACTTGCGGCACCATCATCAATTCCCCATTTGCCAAAATAAAAATCTGTTCAATCTGCGCTCGCCAAAATTCATCCTTATTAATAAAATCGGCCATTTTCAAAACGCCCTTCTTAATTATCTCATCCGGAATCGTTCCAGTAGCCATCAAAATGCGTTCAATGTATTTGGGCGATGTCGGAATAATTATTCCATCCTTATCCAAATAATAATCTTCAGTCGAGTTTTTAATCCTGACTACTGGAGTGCGCTGATCGACACTAATAATCAGCTTTCCAGTAAACGACATTCCTTTCGATTCAACTTTCCTGAATATTTCAACATTATTCAATGTAGTAAACGAACTTAATTTTGCTTCTAGCTTATTGATATTAATTGCCGAAAGTTTGTGCCCGATAATAGGTTCTCCCGACTTTTCGATCATACCGGCAATTTCAGCTTCGTCCATGAAACGCGGTGAGTTGGGATTTATATTCACCTCAACTGACTGGCACCTCACGGCAATCCACTGGCTGTACGCAAAATAAACGGTGAATCCGATTGCCCCAACCAGACAAATCCATGCTAATATGACCAATATCTTTTTAACGATCTTCATACTTCAATAATTGCTCTTTTACCGGCTCAACCAGGTTATCGATATCGCCAGCTCCCATCATGATCACTATGCCAGGTTTAAATGCACGAGCCAGTGCAGGCAATTCAGCTCTTGTACAAATTATCTTGTTTTTATTTTTTATCTGATTAAAAATTAATTCGGAGCTAACACCTTCAATCGGCAGCTCGCGTGCCGGATAAATATTGAGCAGTACGATTTGATCGAGCAAATCGAGACTGGCTGCAAAGTCGGTGGCAAAATCTTTGGTTCGGCTGTAAAGATGCGGCTGAAATACACCAGTCAATGTCCGGTGTCTGTAAATATCGCGAACCGACTGAATCGTTGCACGCAGTTCTGCCGGATGATGTGCATAATCATCAATCAACACAAATGATTCGTTATTCAGGTGAATGTCGAACCTCCGTTTTACTCCTGAATACGTAGCAAGCGCTTCTCGTATTGCCTCAGTTGAAGCCCCTGCTAAAATGGCCAGCGCCACTGCAGCAACAGAGTTCTCCACATTCAACAGACCGGGATAATTCAGCACCAATTTCTCTATTCTAAATTCGGGTGTTTTCAGATCAAACTGATAATAGCCATCTTTCAACTCGATATTTTCGGCACAAAAATCAGCTGTTTCAGTAATCGAATACGAATACAGCTTGTACTTTGATGAAAGATCATGCCCAATTGGAAGTCCTTTTTTTAAAACCAGCGAACCACCTTCTTTAATATTCCCGGCAAACAGGCGGAAGCTTTCAATCACCTTTTCGTGCGATCCGTAAATGTCCAAATGATCAGCATCCATGGAGGTGATAACGGCCAATTCAGGGAGAAGATGAAGGAACGAACGGTCGAACTCGTCGGCTTCAGCAACAATCCACTCGCTGCTTGTGGAATCGAGTAATAAATTGGTTTGGTAATTTTTCGATATGCCTCCCAAAAAAGCGGAGCAACCTAATGTTGAAGTTTTCAAAATGTGTGCAGTCATGGTCGAAACAGATGTTTTCCCATGTGTTCCGGCTACAGCAATTGTACGACGACTGTTGCAAATAATTCCCAGAACCTCGGCCCGTTTATGAATGCTGAATCCGCGATCGATGAGGGCATTTAATTCGGCATGTGTTACCGGGACAGCAGGAGTGTACACAATAAGCGAATTAGATACGTCAAGATTGGCAGGCAATAGCGATGGATTATCATCGTAGTGCACCACAATACCTTCGGTTTCAAGCTGTGCTGTTAACTCAGTAGCGGTTCGGTCGTAACCCGAAACAGTGATGCCCTGACTCGCAAAATAACGTGCCAAAGCGCTCATTCCAATTCCCCCAATACCAAGGAAATACACTTGCTTTATGTCGGTAAATTTCAGCATTCTATTTTTTTAATACATCCAAAATCACATCTACAATATCTTTAGCCGCATTGGGTCTAGCCAGTTTTAGAATGTTTTCTGACAGGCTTTTTAACCGCGGTTTATCATCGAGCAATTTAAAGGTCTCTTTTAACAATTCATCTTTCGAATCGGCATCTTTTATTAACAAAGCGGCCTGATTTTCAACCAAAGCCATTGCGTTTTTGGTTTGATGGTCTTCGGCCACATTGGGTGACGGAACCAAAACCGATGGTTTACCCAACAAGCAAAGTTCAGAAATAGTGCCTGCACCTGCCCGCGAAATAACAACATCGGCCAAAGCATAAGCCAGATCCATGCGCGAAACAAATTCCATTGGATACAAATTACCAGGTGTATTTTCCCCTAGTCGTTCCAACATTTCTTTATAATAGTAACTTCCTGTCTGCCAAATTATTTGTGCATCAGAATTTTGTATCAATTTAAGATTAGCCATAACACTTTCGTTCAGTGTTCGTGCGCCCAAACTTCCACCCACAATTAAAACCACAGGTTTGTTTGCTTTCAGCTTGAAATAGTCAAAGGCTTCAGCCTTATCCAGAATTGCTTCAATCAGGTTTTTACGAATCGGATTACCCGTAAGCACAATTTTATCAGCCGGGAAATACCGTTCCATATTGGGATAGGCCACACAGATTTTTTTCACTTTTGCAGCCAGTAACTTATTGGTTACACCAGCATACGAATTCTGCTCCTGAAGTACAGCCGGGACACCTTTACGAACCGCAGCCTTCAGCACCGGACCGCTGGCAAATCCACCTACACCAATAGCCACATCAGGCTTGAAATCGTCAATAACTTTATTCGCCAAACGCATGCTTTGAAATAGTTTCCAGAAAAAAGTGAGCATTTTAAACGAAGGTTTGCGTGGGAAACCCATTACCGGAAGACCAACAATACGGTAACCGGCAGCAGGAACGCGTTCCATTTCCATTTTTCCCAAAGCACCAACAAACAGAATATCGGATTCAGGGAAACGCGACCTTAGCTCATTTGCAATCGAAACAGCCGGAAAGATATGTCCTCCGGTTCCTCCTCCACTCACTATGACTTTTAACTTTTCCATATTACATGGCCTGATCTTCGTTAGGCACATCAGCCAAAACCAATGGTTCGGCAGGTACCTTATTTTTCTGATTATTTGCACTCACCGCCAAAATAATTCCAAATGATGCGGCAGTAAATAACATCGACGAACCACCCATACTTATCCACGGCAAAGGCTGACCGGTTACAGGAACTGCCCCAACCGAAACCGCCATATTTATAAATGCCTGAAAGGTCATTAAGAGTACCAACCCTGTTACCATAAATGCAGGGAAAGTCCGATCGCAGCGCCGAACAATAATTACACCCCTGAACAGTAAAATCAAATAAAGCAAGGCCAGAACTACGCCACCAACAAATCCGTATTCTTCAATAAAAATGGCGTAAATAAAGTCGTTGTAACCAGCCTCCATATAGTTACTCACCTCACTATTTCCGGGACCTTTCCCCATAATCCCACCTTCAAAAATAGCGAGTAAGGCATATTCTTCCTGCTTGGTTCCGGTTACCTCCTCTTTCTTGTCACTAATAAAAAAGTCATCGATTCGGCTCTTTACAGTCTGAATACGACCGATACTTCCAATGGAATCCGGGAACATACTTGCAGAAGCATAGATTAACATGACAACAATGATTCCCATTCCCATCAGAGAAAGGATATATTTATAGGAAACACGGGCAATCAACATGAGAATGATAATCGTAAAAAACACCAACGCGGCTGTCGAGAAATTACTCAGGAAAATGAGAAAGCAAACTCCAGCAGAAACACCGGTAATCCAAAAAAAAGCGTTTTTCAATTCATCTTCGGTTCGCTGAGCTTTCGACAGCAACCGCGAAGCATACATAACAAGCGCTATTTTAGCCAACTCCGCCGGTTGAAAGCTAAAGAAAGGAAGCGTTAAGGAGCGGGAAGTTTCTTTATCTGTACTTCCTGTGTATTTATATTGAATGATTGCTAAAATCAGGGTTAAAAAAGTCAGGATGATTAACAGTGGCGAAATTCTAAAGTAAAAAACAACCGGAACAACATTTATAAGGAAGAGCATAATACCGAAGCCAGCAAGGATAAAAGCCACTTGCTTTGCCAGAAAATACAATGTATTACCATTGGCCTCGCGATAGGCTAGTTTACCTGTTGCGCTGTACACAATGACCAATGAAATCAGTGACAAAAAGATAAGCACAACCCAAAGTGTACGGTCCCCCTTAAATATTTTAGCCAGTCTTGCTGCCATGTTATAACTCCCTTACTGCATGTTTAAACTGACGACCACGATCTTCGTAATTTTCGAACAAATCGAAACTTGCACAAGCCGGCGATAGCAAAACGGTGTCGCCGGTTTTTGCCAGATAATAAGCTGAACGGACGGCATCTTCCATCGATTGTGTTTCAACCATATCAATTCCAAGATTCCGGAAAGCATCAAGTATTTTTGAATTATCCAGGCCAAGGCAAACGATAGCTTTTACTTTCGATTTGACCAACTCGTACAACTCCGAGTAATCGTTTCCCTTATCAATTCCACCCACAATCCATACTGTTTTCTGATTCATGCTTTCGAGGGCATACCAGGTTGAATTGATGTTGGTGGCTTTTGAATCGTTGATGAATTCAATACCATGAACTTTCAAAAAACGCTCGAGCCGGTGCTCAACACCTTTAAAGTCGGCCATGCTCTCACGAATTTTTTCGTTCCTGATATTAACTGCCATTCCTGAAATACCTGCGGCCATCGAGTTGTAGGTATTGTGACTTCCCTGTAATGCAATATCTAAAATTGACATAGTAAAAATATTTTGTTCCCAGTTAATAATCATTTTGTTTTCAATAATTCCGGCACCTTCAACGGGTGGCACGCCCAGTCCGAAGGGCACACATTTGGCGGCTAGCTTTCGTGTCATCATTTCATGGTTCACCACCGGATCGTCGGTACAATAAATAAATACATCATCGGCAGTCTGGTTTTGTGTGATCCTGAACTTGGAATCGACATAGTTCTGCATTTTGTATTCGTAGCGGTCGAGATGATCGGGAGTAATATTCAGTAAAATGGCTATGTCGGCTTTAAACTCATACATTCCATCCAATTGAAAGCTACTCAGTTCGATCACATAATAGTCAAAATTGTTTTCGGCCACCTGCCAAGCCATGCTTTGTCCAACATTACCAGCCAGACCCACATTTAATCCTGCTTTCTGAAACATGTGGTAAATAAGCAGTGTAGTTGTAGTTTTACCGTTACTTCCGGTTATGCAAACTTTTTTTGCTGAAGTGTACCTACCGGCAAACTCAATTTCCGATATCACCTTAGTGCCTTTTTCCTTCAGCTTTTTAATCAATGGCGCTTTATCAGGAATGCCCGGACTTTTCACCACCAAATCGGCATTCAAAATCTTTTCTTCCGTGTGTTGTCCTTCCTCAAATTCGAATTGACGTTCGGTCAGCTCATTTCTGTACTTCTCCTTGATCGCTCCCAAATCCGACACAAACACATCGAATCCCTGTTTGCGTGCCAGGATGGCTGCACCAATTCCGCTCTCTGCGGCTCCTAATATGACTACGCGTTTGCTCATTCTGTTAACGCATTTTCAAGGTTACAATAGTTAATACGGCCAATACAATTCCCACAATCCAGAACCGGGTAACAATTTTTGCTTCCGGAATTCCCTGTTTCTGAAAATGATGATGGATTGGACTCATCAGAAAAACCCGACGTCCTTCGCCGTATTTCCTTTTGGTATATTTAAAATAACTGACCTGAATAACTACAGAAAGGTTTTCGATAACGAAGATTCCACACAGAATCGGGATAAGAATTTCTTTCCGGATGATGATGGCAAAAACAGCCAAAATACCTCCCAAAGCCAGACTACCGGTATCGCCCATAAAAACCTGTGCCGGATATGAATTGTACCACAGAAATCCGACGGTAGCACCAATAAATGCAGAAATAAAAACCGTAAGCTCACCCAAATTAGGTATATACATGATGTTCAAGTATTCGGCATAAATGACGTTACCACTAACATACGCCAGAATTCCAAGCGTGGCGCCGCTTATTGCCGAAGTTCCTGTTGCCAGACCATCAATTCCGTCAGTCAGGTTTGCTGCATTTGAAACGGCAGTGATAATTAAAATAATGGCCAGTGCATAAACTACCCAACTCCACGCTTTTGCACTATCACCCATAAAAGACACCAACTTGGCATAACTGAATTCATGATTCTTTATGAATGGAATGGTTGTTCTGGTAGATTTTACCGGTATGGTCACATGCTGTAATCTCGTCTGACCGGTAACACTATCAGTAACCATTTCCTTTACAAACATTCCGTTTGAATCAACTACCCGCTGACGAACAACCACGTCATCTGAAAAGTATAAAGTCGCTGCAACGATGATGCCCAATGAAACCTGACCTAAAATCTTGAATTTGCCAGCCAGTCCCTTTTTGTCTTTCAGGAATACCTTGATGTAATCGTCAGCAAAGCCAATCAAACCGAGCCAAACGGTAGTGATGAGCATGAGGATAATATAAATGTTGTCGAGGCGTGCAAACAATAATGTTGGAATGATGATGGAAGCCAGAATAATGATACCACCCATTGTAGGCGTTCCCTTTTTTTGTAGCTGACCTTCGAGACCTAAATCACGAACCTCTTCGCCAATTTGTTTGCGCTGTAAAAATTTGATCAGCCTTTTCCCAAATCCGATTGTAATGAGCAACGAAATAATGATTGCAGCACCCGACCGAAATGAGATGTATTGAAACATACCCAATCCGGGGATATCCCAATCTTTTAGCAGCTGATACAAATGATAAAGCATAGTTTCTTATTTTAATTGTTCCCAAATATCTCGTTGATCACTTCCTTGTCGTCGAAATGATACTTCACTCCTTTAATCTCCTGATAATCTTCGTGACCTTTTCCTGCCACCAAAATAATGTCGCCCGGTTTGGCCAGCATACAGGCCGTCTTAATGGCTTCGCGACGATTTACAATTGACAAAACTTTTTGCTTTTGATGCACTTCAATACCAGCTTCCATATCGGCCAATATCTGCTCAGGTTCCTCCGAACGTGGATTATCTGATGTCAGAATCACTTTATCGCTCAGCTTGACGGCCTCTCTGGCCATTTCAGAGCGTTTGGTTTTGTCGCGGTCGCCACCGGCCCCAACAACGGTTATTACTTGTTCATTTCCAGTACGTATTTCAGTTATTCCTGAGAGAACATTCTGAATGGCATCGGGTGTATGTGCATAATCGACCACAGCATATTTTCCTTCCGGAGAGCGGATGATTTCGAAACGACCAGAAACCGGGCGCAACTCACTCAATATTCTGAGCATATCATCGCGCTCAACGCCCAGAAGAATGGTTGCTCCCAGCACTGCCATTAGGTTGCTGGCATTAAACATACCTGTAAAGTGAGTCCAGACTTCCTGTCCATCAACACTTAGCAACATTCCGTCGAAATGCTTTTCGAGTACCTTACAGTGGAAATTTGCCAGAGCGCGCAGTGAATAAGTTTGTTTTGTAGCCCGCGTATTCTGAAGCATCACCATTCCATTTTTATCATCGGTGTTGGTCAGTGCAAAAGCCGTGGCGGGCAATTGATCGAAAAATTTCTTCTTTGCTTTCAGGTATTCTGCAAAAGTTTTGTGGTAATCCAGATGGTCATGAGTAAGGTTCGTGAAAATTCCACCATCAAACTCAATTCCGCTGATCCGGTCCTGATCAATAGCATGCGAACTAACTTCCATAAAACAATATTCGCATCCGGATTCAACCATCCGCGCCATTAGTTCCTGAATCTGCAAAGCATCCGGAGTAGTATGTGTGGCGTGAAATTCTTCAATACCCACATAATATTTAATGGTTGAGATTAATCCAACTTTATATCCGAGCAGAGTAAATGTTTTGTAGAGGAGACTTGCAATTGTAGTTTTGCCATTTGTGCCGGTTACACCAACAACTTTTAAATTGGCTGATGGATTTCCGTAAAACGTAGCAGCTATCTTTCCAAATGCAGCCTGAGTACCGTCAATGCGTACAACAACCAATCCTGAAGGAATAGTCTCCGGAATATCTTCACAAACAACCGCGGTTGCACCCAACTCAATTGCTTTGGCTATAAACTGATGTCCATCAACATGCGATCCTTTAACAGCAACAAAAAGGTCACCTGCCTGAACTCTGCGCGAATCAAACTGAATTTCTCTGATCGAAACGGCTAAATCGCCATGTGTTTCGAGTATTTCGATACCAGCTAAAAGCTCTCTTAACGATTTCATTGCTGTGGCTTTTTAGGTTTCACATTATTTTTCTTTGCTGCCTTTTGCTTTTTCTCCAATGCTTTTTTTGCAGCAACCTTAGCCTTCCACTTATTTATTGCCTCCTGAGTAGGTTTTGGTTTTACCACTGAACTTTTAACTGCCTTTGAAGGTGCTTTCTTCGCTGGAGTAACTTTCGGAGCTACCACCGGAGGTGCTACTTTCTTTTCTTCTATAGGCTTAACTTCCATTGGAACGGAAGACAAAACCGGACCCTGAATTGAATCAGCCTTTGCGATGCTATCTTTTTTCATCATCTCCAATTCATCAAAGCCAAGTTCGAGGGTAATTAAATCTCCCTTTATACAAGGCGTTCCGGCTGAAGGCACCTGGCGAAACACACGCCCAAAACCATTTATTTTTGTTTTGTATCCAGCCCTTTCCAACAAATAAACCGCATCACTGGCTCCCATTCCAATCACTTCTGGAAGCAGCCCCGGAATATCATTTACCCCAGTTACATAAACGGTCATGGTATCGTAGGCAATGGCAACATGTTCGGCAGTCATATTCTGCGACTGGGTTTTAAATCCCAGATCCTTGGCAAAAAGCATCACATCTTCTTTTAAACCAGGTTTTACGGCAGGTACTTCGTTATATGGAGGTATTGAATCAGGTGCAGGTTCGAGATAAGAGGCATACACTTTATCAGCAATTCCACGAAAAACAGGACCCGCAACAGAACCTCCGTAGAATTTCCCTTTTGGGCCAACTATCACTACAATAATGCTGAACTCTGGTTTATCGGCAGGAAAATAACCACAAAAAGAAGCCTGATATTTCTTGGCACCTCCAATGGTATAGCCTTGATTATCGTTGGCAATTACTGCTGTACCGGTTTTTCCTGCTAGTTTATAATACGGATTCCGCAATGCACGGCCAGTTCCTTTTTCGCAAACAGCCTTTAGCAAGTCCTGAGCTTTTCCAAGCGTTTCCTTGGAACAAATCATTGGATTAATCACTTCAGTTTTAAACTTACGGACAGGAATACCATCCTCTCTGATTTCTTCAATAAATTTTGGTTTTACCATCGACCCATTATTGGCGACAGCATTGTAAAAAGTAAGCGTTTGAATAGGCGCTAGTTTTATTTCATAACCATGTGCAATCCAGGCTAACGAAGGCCCCCACCAACTTTGATCGGTCGGATATTTAATGTAGGGTTCAGCCTCGCCTTTAAAACCCAAGCCTAGAGGTTTATTTAGCCCCCAACTGTATATGCGGTCAATAAACTGACTTTCTCTACCTTCGAAATGTTTGGTAATAAATCTTGCAACCCCGATATTGGACGATAACTCAAATATTTTTTTCACACTAATCAGACCATGACCGCCATGATCGTAATCACTATCTTTCATTTTTTGCCCCCGATACTCCCACAATCCACGTCCGGTATCATATAACTCTGCTGTATCGGTGTAACCCTCTTCCATAGCAGCCATCAGTGACATCAACTTAAAAGTAGACCCGGGTTCGCTACAGCCTGCATGACCAAATGCAAAGTTGTAGGTCTCGCCATATGTACCATCTTTTTTACGCCCGATATTCGCAATTGCTTTTATATCGCCGGTTTTTACCTCCATAACGATGGCAGTTCCCCATTCAGCCTGACTAATTTCCATTTGCTTACCTAAGGCAGTCTGTGCATAATCCTGAAGATTTACATTGATGGTTGTAATCACATCTTTCCCTTCCTGGGGATCGACCAATGGAGTATTGATCCAACTTCCGGAGAAATTGCGTTTGAGGGCCAAGCCATTTACCCCGGCAAGATAGTTTTCGCACAGACCTTCAACGCCGGTGTAGCCAACGTTTCCGTGCACACCACCATAAACGCCCTTATTGAGCACACCGATTGTTCGACTTGCCAAATCGCCGTGAGGCAATATCCTTTTATTCTCGGTTACAACCACTAATCCAGAACCAAAATGACTTCGGGAAGTGTATTTTAATGATTTAAATTCCTGAAATTTGTTGTGATCGATTTGTTGTGGATTGATTAAAAACCAACTCTTCTGTTTGGCGTAAGCATCCTTCAACTTGGCGTTAAAATCAGACTCTGAGAATCCGAAAAAACCGGCCATTTCTTTGGCAAACAAATCGGCTTCTTTTGCAAACACTTTTTTAATTCCGGCAGCCCGTAAATCCAATCTCAACTCATAGTAAGGAACCGATGTTGACAAAATGCTTCCATCATCGGCACAAATATTTCCGCGCTTAGCCCAAATCTCTTCGGTATTACTTTTCAGGTCCTTAGCGGTTTGAGTCCATTTTTCCGTATCAGTATTTTGTATAATGAGAATCCGGCTGATTATAACAAATCCGAATAAGGCAATCGCAAAATAAACGATGCCAAATCGTAAGGTTATAGCTTTCCTGATTTCCATTATTTAGTCTCCATTTTTTTTACCTTGATTCTTTTTGCCGGCTCTATCGGTTCTATCAGATCAATTTTGCGTTCAACTACCCGTCTCGCTACTTCCGATGGACGATTGATATACATGAGTTCTGTTTCATGAATAACCGATTCTGCTTTGTATTCTTTGAGCGAATCTCTTACCATTTCCATTCTGCGGATGGTTTTTTCAGTCCAATACCGGTTGGTAATTAACCCAATGCCTAACAAAGCCAAAAAAACTACAAATGGTAACTGTTTGGTCACCTGCTCGCTGGCTAGAATAGTACCCCCAAGAATACTTTTGAAATTCTTAGCCGAGATTTGTTTCTTGATATTTTCTTTAATCTCTGTCATGCGTTCTTTTCTGCAATTCTTAATTTGGCACTGCGCGCTCTTGGATTCTGTTCTATTTCGTCTTCTGATGGAACAATCACTTTGCGGTTTATAGCCATCAAAGGCGATTCAACATTTCCGAAAAAGTCCTTTTCCTGTTTTCCGGAAAGATCACCAGATCTGATAAAATTTTTCACCATCCGGTCTTCGAGTGAATGGTAGGTAATCACCACCATGCGCCCCCCTGGTTTAAGCAATTCTATACTTTGTTCCAGAAAATCATGCAAAACATCCATTTCGTGATTGGTCTCAATACGTAAAGCCTGAAAAACCTTAGCCAGGTATTTTGATTCCTGAAGCCTCGGCACGCAAGGTGCGATTGCGCTACGAAATTGTTCTATGGTTTTTATTTGTTTAGCATTACGTGCCGAAACAAGTTGTTTAGCCAACCGTCCGGCATTGTCAATTTCACCAAATTCACGAAACACGGTCCGAAGCTGATCTTCGGTAAACGAATTCACGATATCAGCAGCTGTTTGTGACGAATCGCGGTTCATACGCATATCCAGATCCCCGTCAAAGCGAAACGAAAAACCACGCTCTGCCACATCAAAATCGTGCGAAGAAACCCCGAGATCGGCCAGAATACCGTCGACCTTCTCCACGTCGTAATACCTTAAAAAATTTCGGATGTATTTAAAATTGTGGCGGATAAAGAAAAACCGGTCATCGTGAATAATATTGACAGCTGCATCTTCGTCCTGATCGAAAGCAAAGAGACGCCCCGACTTTAACCGGCTGAAAATTTCGCGCGAATGACCACCGCCACCAAAAGTAACGTCAACATAATCGCCATTTGCTTTAATCTCCAGTCCGTCGACACTTTCGGTCAGCAAAACAGGTACATGATATTCTCTTTCCACCTTTAATTTTCTTCATTACCACCTACAAGTCGATCAAATAAGCTCGCGTAATCGTCCCACGATTGAGTGTATCTGCTGTATTCTCCGGCATCCCACAATCTGATCCGGTTGCCCTGCCCGGTAAACATCGCTTCCTTTTTTATTCCAACGAGTTCAAGAAAATTATTCGGGATATTCATCCTGCAACTTTCAGGCACCTGAATAATTTTGAAATTGTTGTAAAAAATATCGAGAATCCGGCTGTGCTGCCTGTTATCCCGATTAAGCTTGGATGTTACTTGCACAATACGTTTCTCCCACTCATCCATCGTGTAGATATTCAAACACTTCTCATGAGGATCCTTCTCGACAGCCAATTGGCCACCGGGAATACTACCGCCCATATCATTCTTGTAATCGGCTGGTAGCACTACCCTACCTTTTTCATCAAAGGTTGCTTCTTTTTTAGAGGAGAAGTTCATTTTTTCAAGTGCCTAAAATCCAATTGTAAAAGTAATAAAAATCAATTAAAGTCAGCCATATCATTCCACATTCAGCCACTTTAAGTCACGCAAAGATATAACAAAAATTGTTAATAACCTGTTTGTTATCTGTGAATAATTATCAGTCAAAACAGTTAACAATTTGACTATCTTTTAATTGAACTTAATATACAAAATATGGAAAATCGTTGATAAAACCTTTCACAATGCAAATGTAATCATCCTGAAACACTACAATAGCCCGATTATTCAATTGTTGATAAATTTCCAGAAAGGCATAGAATTAATGATGGCACAATGCCAATTAATAATGCGTTCAATTTATGCAACTACATTTTTCAGCATAAATAGAATCAATCTCAAAATCAACAAACAACTATGGATAAGATATTTAACCTGCTTATCAAACAACAGATCTGCTAATTCAAAACCAAGCACAAACCACAAAAAAGCCCAAACAAAACGTACACTACTGATTTATTTTATATTTTCGGCATCAATTAAAAATTGAGTAATGGAGACGATAAAGCAAGAGCCGCATAAACCAATTAATATCAAAGAAGTATTCCTTAAAAAGAATCCTAAGCTGGCAAAAAGAATTCCGGGTTTTGTTTACAGGTATATCACCCGAATCATGCACATTGAGGAGATCAACGAGATTCTAGTCAAACATGGCAATGAAAGAGGAGTTGAATTTGCAAACAGCATGGTTAAGCATTTTAACGTACACCAAACCTTAATTGGGGAAGAAAATATTCCAAAAACCGGGAGTTTTATATTTGCATCAAATCATCCGCTCGGAGGGTTCGATTCATTGTTAATCATGAGTAATCTCGATCGGATTCTTGGCAATGTCGTCACTCTGGTAAACGACATTCTAATGAATATTCCACAGCTTCACCCAATTTTTGTTCCACTGAATAAACATGGCAGTCTCAGTAAGGAAGTTATAAAGAATATCCATGAAGCTTATTCGTCTAACAAACAAATTTTGATATTCCCATCCGGATTTGCGTCAAGGCGAATTAACGGTAAAATTCAGGATTACGAATGGAAGAAACATTTTATTGCCAAATCAATAGAATACAAGCGCGATATTATTCCAATTCATGTTAGTGGCCGGAATTCAAATTTCTTCTACAACCTTTGCAATTTCAGAACTTTTTTCAGGATGAAATGGAACCTTGAAATGTTCTATCTGGCAGATGAAACTTTTGGACATAAAAACCAAAAATTCACCATCACCTTCGGAAAACCAATATCATACACGCATTTTGATAAAAGTAAAACACTTGACCAATGGGCTTCGGAAGTAAGAACCTTAGTGTATAAATTACCAATACAGCCCGACGCCGAGATTAATTAATTGAAAAAACCATTTCTGATAGATTTTTTTTAGTTTTGTACCTCTACAAAATCGATTTATAAGTATGAAGGATATTATTGCACCTGTGTCTAAAGAGGCCTTACTCGCCGAATTGACACCGGACAAATTGATGCGGAAGACGAACAAAGGAGACAATGAAATCTATATAATTACCCATCAAGACTCTCCAAACGTTATGCTTGAAATTGGACGGGTTAGGGAAATTACTTTTCGTGATGCAGGTGGAGGAATGGGTGAAGAAGTTGATATTGACGAATATGACACCTGCGAGCAACCATATAAACAACTTATTGTCTGGGATCCACAAGCACTTGAAATTATTGGCGGATACCGCTATATTTTATGCGATAACCTTCCGGTTGATGAAAATGGAGTAGTTCAGCTTGCCACAACACATCTGTTCAATTTTTCTGAAAAATTTGTCAAAGAATACCTTCCTTATACACTTGAATTAGGACGTTCATTTGTTCAGCCTCATTACCAGTCGAGCAAAGCGGGAGCAAAAGCTTTGTTTGCACTCGATAATTTATGGGATGGATTGGGTGCTCTGATTGTTGATCATCCGGAAATAAAATATTTCTTCGGCAAAGTGACGATGTACACTCATTTTCACACGCATGCCCGCAATCTCATACAGTACTTTTTCCTGAAATACTTTAACGACCATGAAAACCTTGTAACTCCTATCAAACCAATGGATCTGGGAATTGACATGGATGCCATGGCCGAAGTATTTAACGGAGGATCGTACAAAGAAGATTACAAAATCCTATCGCAAAAAGTACGTGAATTTGGAGAGAACATTCCTCCATTAATTAATTCATATATGAATCTTAGTCCATCGATGAAAACCTTTGGAACAGTTATCAACGACCACTTTGGCAATGTAGAGGAAACCGGAATTATTCTGACTATCTCAGACATCTACGAGGCTAAAAAAGATCGTCATATTGAGACATATTTGCGTACCAAAGAAACTACAGACTGGCCCCTGCCAGAATAAATACTACCATGTCATACTACCAAGAGCACGAAAAATTCCATGTAGCTGTCGATTCTATTATCTTTGGATATGATGAAGGAGGTCGTGAGTTAAAAGTACTACTGCTAAAGCGAAATTTTCAGCCAGCGAAAGGGAATTGGTCGTTAATGGGCGGATTTCTGAAAAATGGAGAAGCACTTGACGATGCTGCCAAACGAATTTTGAATCAGCTTACCGGACTGACAGAAGTGTATATGGAGCAGCTTTATACCTTTGGTGAAATTGACCGTGATCCCGGTGCACGCATTATTTCTGTAGCTTATTTCGCTCTCATCAAAATTAATGCATCGGATCTAGAATTGGTGAAAAACCACGGTGCTACCTGGATTCCAATCTCATCCTTGCCACAACTTATTTTTGACCATACCGCCATGGTCGAACGCGCCTTAAAAAAGTTGCAAATCAGGGCGCGGACTCAACCCATTGGTTTTGAATTATTACCCGATAAATTTACAATTCCTCAACTTCAGGGTTTGTACGAAGCCATTTACAACAAAATACTTGACAAACGAAACTTCAGACGAAAATTACTTTCGATGGATTTACTTGAAAAGCTGGAAGAAAAAGAAAAAGAATCGTCGCGAAAAGGAGCATGGTATTACCGCTTCGATCCGAAAAAATATGAAGACCTCCTGAAGCGAGGTTTCAACTTTGAACTTTAAACAAAGAAGGCAAACTAATTATTAGTTTGCCTTCTTTGTTTAAAGTGTCATCAGAATCATACTTAGGCTATATCACGCGCCACTTCACCATGATAGCTAATATCTAATCCATCCTTCTCTTCTTTGAATGATGCCTTTACAGGAACAAGCCAATTAATAACTTTCAGTAAAAAAAGTGTAAAAAAGAAACCATAAACAACTGCGAAGAGAATAGCCACTACCTGCTTAAACAGAAATAAGAAACTACCTCCGTACAAGAGTCCATCCACACCATTTGGATTTATTGTTGTTGTAGCAAAAAAAGCCAGACAAATCGTGCCAATAACTCCACCCATTCCGTGAACTCCCCAAACATCAAGAGCATCATCCCAATCGCGGCTTTCTTTAAATTTTACGGCCAGGTAACAACCAACTCCTGCAATAATCCCAATCAATACAGCCGATTGAATAGTAACATATCCGGCAGCAGGCGTAATTGTAGCCAGACCTGCTACGGCACCAGTCATTAGTCCGATAAAAGTAGGTTTCTTTTTACCGGTATTCCACTCAATAATCAACCAGGTAATGGCAGCAAAAGAAGCCGCAATGTCTGTATTCAAAAATGCAGCCACGGTAACATCATTAACAGCCATTTCACTTCCAGCATTAAATCCATACCAGCCGAACCATAAAAGCGCAGTACCAACAGCAACAAGTGGAATATTATTCGGCACGTGTTTTCGCTCCTTGCGTGCACCTACAAAAAATACAGAAGCCAAAGCAGCAAAACCAGCTGTTGCATGCACTACAATTCCACCGGCAAAATCGAGTACTCCCCATTGAGCCAGTATTCCACCACCCCAAACCATATGTACAAAAGGGTAATAGACGAAAATCTGCCAGAAAATCAAAAACCAGATATAGGCTTTGAATGAAATACGATTGATAAACGCACCGGTAATAAGAGCAGGCGTGATAATCGCAAACATCATCTGGTACGCAATAAAAATATATTCCGGAAAATTCTTTTCAGGTGAGAAAACACTCTTGGGGGTTATTCCATGAAACATGGCTTTGTCCAGATTGCCAATGATGCCAAACCAATCAGTTCCAGCACTGAGGTTACCACTAAAGCATAGCGAATAACCAAAGAAGAACCATAAAACTGTGGTTAACCCAAGTGAAACAAAACTTTGCATCATGATACTGAGGATATGCTTTTTACTTCCTAATCCTCCATAGAAAAATGCCAGCCCGGGAGTCATTAACATGACTAAACTTGTGGCAAGAATCATAAACGTAGTTAATCCAACATCAAACATAAATGGGGGTTTTTATAATTTGCGGCACGAAAATATAAATATAAATATATACCCCAATAAAAAGCAGGGTATATATTCACATTTATATCAAAATATTAACAACACCCCCACCAAACAAACACATAAATAAATTGTTTTATCTATTTAAATCACTGATATACTCAAATAATATTTAAGGACCGAGAAACTTTCCTTTTTCAATACCCCGCAAACAAAAAAACCTGCTTTTGTTAAAGCAGGTTTTTGAATTATGAGAAAATTTTGGTTGTTGAACTAAAGCGTCTTGGCAACTTCTGTTAAAGTAAAGGCTTCAATAAAGTCACCCTCTTTAACGTTATTGTAGTTGTCGATATTCAAGCCGCATTCATAACCCTTGAGAACTTCTTTCACATCGTCCTTGAATCTCTTTAGTGACCCAAGTGTTCCGGTATAGATTACAATTCCATCGCGGATAACCCGAACCTTATCTTTACGGATAATCTTTCCATCGCGCACGATACAACCTGCAATGGTTCCAACCTTTGTAATTTCAAAGGCTTCCATAACTTCAGCGGTTCCGGTAATTTCTTCCTTAATTTCAGGAGAAAGCATACCTTCCATTGCCGCCTTTATTTCATTAATGGCATCGTAGATAATTGAGTACAAGCGAATATCGATCTGTTCCTTTTCGGCAATCTTTCGGGCATTAACCGATGGACGTACCTGGAATCCAACGATAATTGCATTGGATGCAGTTGCAAGCATGATATCTGATTCGGAAATTGCACCCACTGCTTTGTGGATTACATTAACCTGAATTTCCTGAGTTGACAGTTTAATCAATGAATCAGAAAGTGCTTCGATTGATCCGTCAACGTCACCCTTCACAATCAGGTTCAATTCCTGGAAGTTACCAATTGCAATACGACGGCCAATTTCATCCAAAGTAATATGTTTCTGTGTGCGGAGACCCTGTTCGCGGGCTAACTGCTCACGCTTATTGGCAATGGTTCGTGCATCACGTTCATTCTCCATCACGTTAAACTTATCACCAGCCTGTGGTGCCCCATCTAAACCGAGAATGATAACAGGTTCGGCAGGAAGTGCTACAGTAACCTTTTGGTTTCGTTCGTTGAACATCGCTTTCACGTGTCCAAAGTACTGACCGGCCAACAACACATCACCAACTCTTAATGAACCGTTTTGCACCAATACTGTAGCTACATAACCACGACCTTTATCGAGTGTAGATTCTATTACAGTTCCGGTAGCTCGTTTATTTGGATTACCCTTTAATTCAAGCATTTCTGCTTCGAGCAATACTTTCTCGAGTAATAAGTCAACATTTAATCCGCTTTTGGCTGATATATCCTGACTCTGGTATTTTCCACCCCAATCTTCAACGAGGAAGTTCATGGCAGCTAATTTTTCTTTTATCTTTTCTGGATTGGCACCAGCCTTATCAATTTTGTTAATGGCAAAGATGATAGGAACTCCTGCTGCCTGAGCATGGTTGATTGCTTCTACGGTCTGGGGCATGATGTTGTCATCAGCCGCGACAATAATAATCGCGATATCGGTAACCTGAGCTCCACGTGCACGCATAGCTGTAAATGCCTCGTGACCCGGAGTGTCCAAAAAGGTTATTTCTTTTCCATTATTTAGTTTCACATGGTAAGCTCCAATATGCTGCGTAATACCTCCTGCTTCTCCGGCAATTACATTGGTACTACGGATATGGTCAAGCAATGAAGTTTTACCGTGGTCAACGTGCCCCATGACAGTCACAATTGGTGCTCTTGGCAGTAATTGTTCAGGGGTATCGGGCTCTTCTTCAATAGCAACCTGAATTTCGGCACTCACAAATTCAACTTTATATCCAAACTCATCGGCCACAATAGCCATGGTTTCAGCATCAAGACGCTGATTGATGGAAACAAATAAACCCAAGCTCATACAGGTTGAAATTACACTGGTAACCGATGTATCCATCATGGTTGCCAATTCGTTTACCGATACGAATTCAGTTACTTTAAGTACATTCTGGCTTTCACTGTCGCGCTCGGCTTGGGCAGCCATTCTATCACTGGCAATTTGCCTTTTGTCCTTACGGTATTTTGAGCCTTTCGATTTGGTTCCTTTGGTGGTTAACCGAGCCAAAGTATCTTTAATTTGCTTCTGAACATCCTCTTCGCTAACTTCTTTTTTAAGAAGCGGACGTTTTTTCAAATTAGATCTTTCACCAGCCCCAGCAGGTCTTGCAGCATTTCCGGGGTTTTTAGTTACCACCAGTTTTTTTCTTTCGCCAGCCGGAACAGCAGGCTTTTCAGCTACATTAACACGTTGCTGATTCCCAGGAACATCTTTTGAAATACGTTTTCTCTTTTTCTTTCTATTTTGCTGCTGAGCAGATTCGCCCGGAGTTGCAGCAGGCTTTTTATCGCCAGGAAGTTCAATTTTTCCTACAACAGTTGGCCCATTTAGTTTTTCAACACGGGCTTTAATTACTGTTGGGCCAGTCCTTTCGGTTGTTGCAGGTGCAGCTTCGGCAGAACCTTCACTCTCATTGGGTTTAAATGAATCGCGACGAACTTTTTCACGATCCTTCCGCTCTTCTTCCTTCTGCTTTTTGCTTTTCTTCGCTGGTCTGGTCTTTTGATTCAACAGATCAAGATCTATGCGACCAACAACTTTAACTTCTTCAACCTTTGGAACATTGGTAGTTAAAACATCAGAATCAAAACGATCTTCATCCGAGACTTCACGTGAAGAATCTTCTTGAATTTCCGGAGCAACTTGTGCTGCAGGTTTTTCGTGTTTATGTTCTTTTACTGGTTTAACTTCGGCTTCAACTTTAGGGGTTTCCTGAACGGATTTTGCTTCAAGAGCTGGAGCTTGTTTTGGATGAATGGTTTTAGGCTTTTCTTCAGAAACAAAAGGTTCCTCTTTTTTCTTTACTGCACCATAGTTGGTAAGATCAATCTTTCCAACAACTTTCGGAGCTTCAATTTCGTGACGGTTGGTCGTGATAACTTGCTCCTTTTGTTCGTGCCTTATTGGCTTTGGCTCGCTATGCGGAATAGAATCAGGTTTTCTTGAAGTATGTCCTTTAATGATCACTTCATCATCAACATAATCTTCTTCAACATGTTTATGACTTGAATCTTTTACATCTTCCAATGAAATAGATTCTTTCACACCGCGATGACTTTTCAGATTGATTAGTTCTGATTCTTTTTTCAGACTGACATCACTTTTATATTCTTTTTCAAGAAGATGGAACTGGTCATCTGAAATCTTGTTGTTCGGATTTGTATCAATGTCAAATCCTTTCTTGTGCAGAAATTCGACGATGGTAGAAATACCAACATTAAAATCCCGCGCTACTTTACTTAGTCGTTTTATACTGCCTATAACCATAAACCCACTCAGTTAAATAAACCTCAAAAAAATTTTTAAGGAATTAACGATGATGCAATCTTACATTCAAAATCTAAAATACCCTAATTTTCAAGTAAAAATTTGAATAAACTTTTGGGCTTACTCAAATTCATTTCTCAGTATTCGAAGAACTTCGTCGATAGTTTCCTCTTCGAGATCGGTTCTTTTGATCAGTTCTGACCGGGTTAGACTCAATACGTTTTTAGCAGTATCGCATCCGATTGACCGTAATTGGTCAATTACCCAGCTTTCAATTTCATCGGCAAATTCTTCCAAATTAACATCTTCGTCATCCTGAGCTACCTCGCGGTAAACATCAATTTCGTAACCAGTCAGCTGACTGGCCAGTCTGATGTTTAAGCCACCTTTACCGATTGCCATCGAAACCTCATCGGGTTTCAGATAAACATCGGCACGTTTGGTATCCTCATGCAATTTGATGGATGATACTTTGGCCGGATTTAATGCACGCTGAATAAACAGCTGCATATTGGCCGAATAATTAATAACATCAATATTTTCGTTACGCAATTCACGAACAATGCCATGAATACGTGATCCTTTCATTCCAACACATGCTCCTACCGGATCGATACGCTCGTCGTACGATTCAACAGCAACTTTGGCACGTTCGCCCGGAACCCTTACAATCTTTTTAATGGTAATCAAACCATCAAAAATTTCAGGAACTTCGAGTTCGAATAACCGTTCAAGGAATACAGGCGATGTACGCGACAGAATAATCAATGGATTATTGTTGCGCAATTCAACCTTATAAACCACCGCGCGCAGGCTATCGCCTTTTCTGAAATAATCTGAAGGAATCTGTTCGGTTCTTGGAAGAATAAGTTCATTACCTTCATCGTCAAGAATCAGAATCTCCTTCTTCCAAACCTGATAAACCTCTCCGGCAACGATGTCACCGATTTTGGTTTTGTATTTGTTGAAAATATGGTCCTTTTCAAGTTCCATAATGCGACTGGCAAGATTTTGACGCAAATTCAGAATAGCCCTGCGGCCAAACTGGGCTAGTTTCACCTCGTCGGTTACTTCTTCACCAATTTCGTAATCTGCATCAATTTTTTTGGCGTCTTTTAATGTAATCTGCAAATTTGGATCTTCAAAATCCTCATCAGCAACTACAGTTCTGTTGCGCCAAATCTCAAAGTCACCTTTATCGATGTTAATGATCACATCGAAGTTTTCATCTGTGCCGTAAGTTTTTTGCAGAACATTTTTAAATACATCTTCCAGAACGCTCATCATGGTTGCGCGATCGATGCTTTTAAGTTCCTTAAACTCAGCAAAGGTGTCGATAAGATTAAGAGTATCCATCTCGTCCCAATTTTAAAATTTTAATATTTTTTTTGCTTCTTTTATTTCTGAATATTCAAAGTGATGAACCTTTGTAACAAGTTCTTTCTTTTTAGATCCTTCAATTTTTTCTTTTGTTGTGACCTCCAGAGCAATTCTCTGGTCATCAGATTCGGTCAAAAAACCGTTCATTTTAAGGCCATTGATCAGCAATACCTCAATTTCCTTACCTATATTTTTTTTATACTGACGAACCAGACTGAAAGGTTCACTTAATCCGGCAGAAAATACAGACAATTCAAAATCATCGACTTCGCGATCTAAACCACTTTCAATATGACGGCTGATTTCAACAATTTGGTTAATCGAAATGCCGGTATCACTGTCAACCATTACATGGATCACATTACTTGCTGAAACAGTAACATCGACCAAAAATTGGTCTTCAGTTAGCTTTTCATTTACCAGGCCGGCTATTTTTTCTTTTTCGATCATATTTTTGTAATAAAATAGGGGACTCTTGATCCCCTACCTCTGGTTTCCCCAAATGCCGCGACAAAAATAGTAATTTTAATTAAATTGTCAAAATCAATAATTTAAGGTTTAAAGCAATCCATTTAAAATCATAAACCAGAAATGGTTTAACAGGCTCACCAAGCCAAAACTTTTCTATTTTTGTCACGTTTGTTCTAACAAACAGACATTAACAGCTTGAAAACAAATAAGAAAAAAATAATTAATGATCCGGTTTTTGGCTTTATCAACATCCGGTCAGAATTGGTATTCGATTTAATAGAACATCCCTATTTTCAGCGACTTCGGCGAATTAAACAACTGGGATTATCCTATCTGGTGTACCCCGGAGCTAACCACACCCGCTTTGAACATGCCCTGGGAGCCGTTCACTTAATGCGGTCAGCCATTGGCATTCTCCGATTAAAAGGACTTGAAATTAGTGATGAAGAAGCGGATGCCGTTACTATAGCAATTTTACTTCACGACATCGGACACGGTCCGTTTTCACATGTTCTTGAAAACACCGTGGTGCAAGGAGTTCCGCATGAAGAAATCTCATTACTACTGATGAAAGAGTTGAATCGGCAATTTGAAGGTAAACTTGAGCTAGCTATTAGTATTTTTACCGATCAATACGCCCGTCACTTTTTGCATCAGCTGGTATCCAGTCAACTCGATATGGACCGGCTAGATTACCTGAGTCGCGACAGTTTCTTTTCAGGAGTTTCAGAAGGCGTAATCAGTTCAGAACGAATCATCAAAATGCTCAATGTAAAAAACGATGAGTTGGTCGTTGAATACAAAGGCATTTACTCGGTTGAAAACTTTCTGATTGCCAGAAGGCTGATGTATTGGCAGGTTTATCTGCACAAAACCGTATTGTCGGCAGAATACCTGCTTATAAATGTACTTGCCCGCGCCCGCGAGATTGCTCTGGCTGGAACAGAACTTTTTGCGACACCTGTACTAAAAGCCTTTTTATACAATGAAATAAATCTAGACGATTTTAAATTTAATCGTTTGGTTGACGGCAGACCTGCATTAGAACTTTTTGCCAGTCTCGATGACAATGACATTATTGCCTCGATAAAAGAATGGCAAAATCATAAAGATCCCATCTTATCGTACTTATCTGGCTGCATAATCAACCGTCGTTTATATAAAATCAAGATTAGCAAAAAGCCTATTTCTGAACAGAAAATTGCCAGCCTGAAGGAAAAAATTTGCAGTCATTTTAACGTCTGTGACGAGCAGCTTCATTATTTTCTGATTTCTGATACCATTTCAAACAGCGCGTACAACAAGGCTTCCAGCGATAAAATTAACGTTTTATTCAAAAACAATAAGGTTAGCGACATCGCCGATGCTTCAGACATTAACCTCTCAGTTTTCTCTGAAACTGTAAGGAAATATTTTATCTGTTATCCGAAAGAATTGGACATTAAATAATTAAAATCTATTTTTGCACGGCATTATAAAAAGAAATATGGAATTCAAAGCTCAAAGTATAGCTGATTTTCTGGGAGGTACGGTTGAAGGAGATGCCAATGTATCGGTATCGGATGTAGCCAAAATTGAAGAAGGAAGACCCGGAACATTAGCTTTTCTTGCGAATCCGAAGTACAATAAATATCTATACGAATCCGAAGCTTCCATCGTAATTGTGAATCTCGATCTGGTATTGGAAGCTGAAGTTAAGGCAACTCTTATCAGGGTTCCGGATGCCTACAAAGCTTTTGCTTCACTGCTCGAACTTTATCAGCAGGCCAAAGGTCAAAAGACCGGAATTGAAAATCCCTCTTTTATTGACAGCACTGTAACCCATGGAAAAGACATTTACATTGGTGCATTTGCCTATATTGGGAAAAATGTAAAAATCGGAAACCATGTCAGGATATATCCACATGTATACATTGGCGACAATGCAACAATAGGTGATGATTGTACACTTTATTCAGGAGCTAAAATTTACGAAGACACTAAAATAGGGAATGCATGTATCATTCATGCCGGAGCAGTAGTTGGATCTGACGGATTCGGCTTTGCACCTATTGAAGATGGTTCTTACAAAAAAATTCCACAGGTTGGAAATGTTATTCTGGAAGATTTTGTCGAAATCGGAGCCAATTCAACTATAGATTGTGCAACGATGGGATCAACAATTATCCGGAAAGGAACAAAAATTGACAATCTGGTTCAAATTGCGCACAACGTAGAAATTGGAGAAAACACAGTTATGGCCGCCTTAACCGGAATAGCTGGTTCAACAAAAATTGGTAAAAACTGCCGCTTTGGTGGTCACGTTGGTGTTGCGGGGCACATTACCATTGGCGACAACGTAAATCTCGGGGCAATGACCGGAGTTGCAAACAGTGTAAAATCGGATAAAACCATGCTTCTGCAGCCCGCCATGGAATTTGCACAGGCAGCAAAAGTTGCCGCAGTTTACCGCAACCTGCCACAATTACGCCAGCAGGTAATCGACCTTTCCCGTCAGGTTGCCGAAATTAAAACAAAGCTTGAAGACAAATAGAAAATAGTAATGACTGTTAAACAAAAAACTTTAGCGAAAGAATTTTCGATCAGCGGCAAAGGCCTACATACCAACTGCCTGGTCAATATGACATTTAAACCAGCACCCGTTAACCACGGATTTAAATTTCAACGGGTCGATCTGGAACACAAACCCATAATTAATGCAAGTGCCGAATGTGTAGTCGATACTTCGCGCGGCACGGTTATCGAAAACGACGGTGCCCGTTTAAGTACAATCGAACATAGTCTGGCAGCTTTAACTGGCCTAGACGTCGACAATGTACTTATTGAAATCGACAACGAAGAAGTTCCGATTTTGGATGGAAGTGCACGTTTTTTTGTGGAAGCTATTGAAAAAGCCGGAGTGGTTGAGCAGGATGCTGAACGCGAATACTTTGTGATTACAGAAAAGATCGTTTACAAAAACGAGAAAACAGGCTCAGAGATTATTGCCTTACCCGATAATGATTACAATTTAAACGTTTTAATTTCGTTCAATTCTTCGGTGCTAAGCAACCAGTTTGCAACATTGAATACACTTAGCGATTTCAAAAGCGAAATTGCCAACTGCCGTACATTTGTTTTCCTACATGAACTGGAATTTTTACTGAAGAACAACCTGGTTAAAGGCGGCGATCTGGACAGTGCTATTGTTATTATGGACCGTGAGATATCGCAGGCAGAACTTGATCATATTGCCGATTTGTTCCACCATAAACACGTGGAAGTAAAATCACACGGAATTTTAAATAACATTGATTTACAATACGATAACGAATGTGCCAGACATAAACTGCTCGACGTTATCGGCGATCTGGCCTTAGCTGGCAAAAGGATTAAAGGGCGCATAATTGCTACAAAACCCGGGCACAAGGCAAATACCGAATTTGCCAAATTGCTCATGAAAGCCATTGTAAAGGAAAGCTCAAGAGAAAAAGCGCCTGTTTATCATCCAAATAACCCGGTTATTATGGATGTAAACAAGATCAAGGAACTGTTGCCACACCGGTATCCCTTCTTATTGGTCGACAAAGTGATTGACATTCAGAAAGATTATATAGTAGGAGTTAAAAATGTAACGGCAAACGAGCCATTTTTCCAGGGGCATTTCCCCGGAGAGCCAGTTATGCCGGGAGTTTTACTTGTTGAAGCAATGGCACAGGCCGGAGGAATTTTTGTTCTTCGTAATATGGAAGGCAAATTCTCTACTTATTTCATGAAAATTGACAATGTCAAATTCAGGAAAAAAGTTGTTCCGGGCGATACCCTTGTTTTCAAGGTTATCCTTACTTCACCCATACGTCGTGGTATTGCAGAAATGCGGGGACTTTGCTATGTGGGCGATTCGATTGTTGCTGAGGGCGATTACATGGCCCAAATTGTAAAAGTAAATTAAAACAGAAAATAGCATAGAAAATGAAACAACCATTAGCTTACGTACACCCAGAAGCAAAAGTTGCTGATAATGTGGTCATTGAACCGTTTGTATCGATTGATAAAGATGTCGTTATCGGTGAAGGAACCCGTATCGGATCGAGCGTTACCATTATGCCGGGAGTTCGGATTGGCAAAAACTGCCGGATTTTTCCGGGAGCCGTAATTGGCGGTGAACCTCAGGATTTGAAATTTAAAGGTGAATATTCAATCGTAGAAATCGGCGATAATACAACAATACGCGAATATGTTACCATTAACCGCGGAACTTCTGCCAAAGGGAAAACAGTAGTTGGAAACAACTGCCTGCTGATGGCCTATGTTCACGTTGCCCACGATTGTGTGGTTGGCAACAACGTTATTTTGGTAAACAGCACCCAACTTGCAGGTGAGGTTATTATTGACGATTTTGCTATTCTTGGTGGTATGTCGGCAGTGCATCAATTTGTACATGTTGGTCCACACGTAATGATTTCCGGCGGATCGCTTGTACGTAAAGATGTTCCTCCATACATTAAAGCTGGCCGCGAACCACTTTCTTATGTTGGGATTAATTCTATCGGCTTACGGCGTCGTAACTTCACCAACGAAAAAATTCGTGAAGTACAGGAAATCTACCGCTACATCTATCAAAAAGGATTGAACATCTCACAGGCGGCTGAAATTATTGAAGCCGAGATGCCTGCCTCAACCGAACGCGACGAAGTTCTGTTGTTTATTAAAGACTCGAAACGCGGAATTATTCGTGGTTATTTGCCCGATTAGTTTTCTGTTGAAACAATATCAAAAAGCCCTGAATCTAACTGATTCAGGGCTTTTTTTATGCACAGCAAGCAACTCTCTATCTTTTGCTTAAAACGTCTTTTTCGTATTGCTGAATTTCAGCAACATAGTCCATTCCAACTGCAACACCGGCCTGCAAACAATAGTAATCCCAAACAGCGCTGAAAGGTTTGGTCTTCAATTCTTCGAGCATAGCCAAACGTTCGAAATTCTTACCAGCTTCTTCCAATTCAATCATTGTTTTGGTTGGTTCGAGCAAGGCAATCAGAAATGCTTTTTGGGCAGCACGCGTTCCAACCACATAAGCGCCAATACGGTTAATTGAAGCATCGAAAAAATCGAGGCCAATATTAACGCGACTAAGGAAATTGTTCCGGATAATTTCGGAGGCGATCAATTGCAAATCATCATTCAGGGTAACAACATGATCAGAGTCCCAACGAATCGGGCGTGTAACATGCAATAAAACCTCGTCGATAAACTGCAAACAAGCCGAAATTTTATCGCCAACCTGCTCTGTTGGATGGAAATGTCCGTTGTCTAAGCAAATGAGTTTGTTGTTTTTGATGGCATAACCGAGGTAAAAATCGTGTGACCCAACAGTCATCGATTCGGCGCCAATTCCAAACAATTTACTTTCAACCGCATCTTTCATCTGTGATTTCGGATAATCAATAGCCATTGCTTCATCCAGCGATTTTTTTAGCAGTGCACGGTATCCGTTACGATCAATCGGCGTGTCTTTCGATCCGTCAGGAATCCATGTATTGTGCACACAAGGTGTACCGAGCTGTTTCCCCACTTCAGCAGAAATAGCACGACAGCGTTTCACATGCTCCACCCAGAATTTACGATTTTCTTCGTTTTTGCTCGACAATGTAAATCCGTCGTCGGCCTTTGGGTGCGAAAAGCAGGAAGCATTAAAATCCATCCCGATTCCCTGTGCTTTACACCAGTCGATCCAGCTCTGAAAATGTTTCACTTCAATCTGGTCACGGTCAACTTTTTCACCTTTAAAATCGCCATAAATGG
Organism: Prolixibacteraceae bacterium; assembly: GCA_019163175.1. GTDB lineage: Bacteria > Bacteroidota > Bacteroidia > Bacteroidales > Prolixibacteraceae > Aquipluma. The sequence continues at coordinate 72,200 of JAFLKN010000037.1, forward strand.
CATGTAGGTTCAAACGTTGTTTCCCGGGAAGAAGCGCAAGCACTTTTTCGAGGTCAGCACGCATTTCTTCGATGGAAGTTGCTTTACCAGGGTAGTTTCCGGTGGCCTGAATTCCACCACCAGAAAGCACAGCATCAGGAGTTTCAAAACCGCCAACATCATCCGTCTGCCAACAATGTAGTGAGATAACCACATCGCTCATTTTTTGCAATACGGTATCTGTATTTACGCCCAATTCGGCGTATTCTTCTTTAGCCAGTTGATAGGCCTTTTCAATCCGTTCTTTGTTCATCTTTAGAGCCTCCCTAACCCCTCCAAAGGAGGGATATTTCGTTATTATATTGTTGAAATTATTTCATCGTATAGCTGAACGAATAGCTTCCGGAGCCAATAGTCAGCGAGACATTTTTATCGGTAGCTTTTAATCCGGACTTCATTGTTTCGGACAAAGACTGGCCGTTCATTTTCAGGTCTTCTGCCGAAGCCAATGGCAAAGTCACAGTTGCGGTTGTGTTGGCCGGAACTTTTACTTCATATACCATTGCTTTTCCATCCAGTTTCCATGCTGATTTTACTTTTCCGTAAAGAGAGCTAAATTCAGCATTGGCATTGGTTAAACCACCTCCTGGATGTGGGGCCAACAAAATATGTTTGTATCCCGGAACTTCAGTATCGAGATCCAACCCAGCCACATGACGATACAACCATTCGCCAATAGCACCATAAGCATAATGATTAAAACTGTTCATGCCCACATCCTGAAACGAACCATCTGGTTTCTGACCATCCCAACGTTCCCAAATGGTTGTTGCACCCTGTGTAACCGGATACAGCCACGAAGGATATTTCTGACGATTTACCAGCATAAATGCCAAATCATCGTATCCCTGAGCAGACAAAGTTTTGCAAAGTAGCGGAGTCCCAACAAAACCAGTGGTAAGGTGGCCCATTTTCTTCACATCTTCGGCAAGGAAGCCAGCGGCTTTTGGAATCAAATCAGCAGGAAGAAGATCGAAAGCCAGAGCCAGTGAATAAGCGGTTTGTGTATGCGAAACCATACGACCCGAAGGCGTAACAAATGCGGTAACAAATGCCTTTTTAATATCTCCGGAGAGTTTGGTGTAAGTTGCTGCATCATTGGTTTTGCCAATAATACCGGCTATTTTACCCAACAAGGCCGAAGAATATGAATAATATGCTGTTGCAATCAAATCTTTTTCGGTAGTTGCTCCCGGATAGTCAGAACGTGTGGTTGCAAAAGCCAGCCAATCGCCAAAATGTGCGTCACCAGTCCAAAGTAAATCTTCGCCAGCACGGTTCTTCATATAGTCAACCCAGGCTTTCATGCTCTTATACTGAACTTCCAAAATCCGTTTGTCACCGTACACCAGATAAGTTGTCCAAGGAACGATAATTGAAGCATCGGCCCAGGCAGTTGAACCACCGCCCCCTTTTAGAACATCTGGAATTACATGTGGTAATTTTCCATCGGGTAATTGATCGGCTGCCACATCGCCTAACCATTTGGTATAGAAAGGAGCAACATCAAAATTGAAAGCTGCAGTCATACTAAAAACCTGGGCATCACCGGTCCAACCCAAACGCTCGTCGCGCTGCGGACAATCGGTTGGAACATCGAGGAAGTTACCTTTTTGTCCCCACTGAATGTTGTGCTGAAGCTGATTGATTAAAGGTTCGGAGCAAGCGAATGATCCGGTTGGTTTCATGTCTGAATGAATCACGACACCAGTAATCTGATCAAGTGCAGGCTGTGTCGAAAGTCCTTCGATTTTTACAAAGCGGAAGCCGTGAAACGTAAAATGTGGTTCGTAAATTTCTTCACCATCACCTTTCAGGATATAAACATCAGTACATTTGGCAGCACGTAAATTATCGGTATAGAAGTTTCCTTCTTTGGTCAGAACTTCAGCAAATTTTAGAGTGACTTGATCGCCCTTTTTCCCCTGAACACGTAGTTTTACCCAACCCACCATATTTTGGCCCATATCAAACACAGTTTCACCTTTGGGTGTAGTAACCAATTTAAGTGGTTTTATTTCTTCAATGGCTTTCACCACTGCCCCCTGGGGCGCAATCAGATTTTTCTTAGAATGTTCAGCAACAGTAGCTTTTCCCCATTTACTAGCATCAAATCCGGCAGTTGACCAACCCGGCATTTCCAGACGGGCATCATAGGTTTCTCCGTTGTAAATATCGGAATTAAGAATGGGGCCATTTGCAGCATTCCAGGAGTTATCTGTGCAAATAATTTCGGTGGTACCATCGGAGTAAGTAAGTTGAAGCTGAGCCAGCAAAGCAATTTTGCTTCCGTAATAACCGTTTTGGTTACTCCAGCCAATATTTCCGCGATACCAACCATCGCCAACTATAGCGCCAATCGAGTTTTTCTGTTGAATCATCGAAGTCACATCATAGGTTTGATACTGAACACGGTTTTTGTAACTGGTCCAACCGGGAGTGAATAAATCGGTGCTTACTTTTTTGCCATTCAGGAATAACTGATACAAGCCCAATGAAGTAACGTAAACACGGGCAGACTGAACCTTTTTCAGGCTTGAAAAATCTTTCCTGAAATATTGTGAAGGTTTGGAGCCGACAAATTCTTTTTCCGAACCAAGAGTAATCCATGAGGCTATCCACGACTCGGGTTCCAGAATTCCCATTTCCCAGTAAGCTGGTGCGCTCCATGCTGAAACTTTATTTTTGTTGTCCCACACGCGAACCTGCCAGTAAACACGTTGCATCGATTTCAAGGCAGGACCTTCGTATGCTACATTAACCGACTGATCAGAGCTTACTTTTCCTGAAGTCCAAATCTGCTTTCCTTTGGCAGTTTGGTCGGTCACCTTAATTTCATACGCAGTTTGAAGTACATTTTCTTCAGCAGAAATAATCTGCCAGCTTAGCCGGGGCTTTTGAACATCAATGCCCACAGGATTGGTAATGTATTCGCAAATCAGTTCTTTCACTTCGGTTTTAATACCGGCAACAGCACTAATGCTATTGACAAAGAATGCGACAACAAAGAATGCCGCCAGTTTAATCGTTAGTTTCATCGTGTATCTATTTAGTTTAAGTTAGTTTATTCCATATAAAATACTTCTTCCAAAGGAATGGTAACCGGCGAATTATCCGGATTACACTTCATAATATCTGACATAAATGCCCACCATTTCTGAACAATCTCCGTTTGTCCCAAGTCCTGTGAGCCGCCATCACCATCTACTTTCTGAAAAGCAAACAGCGTATTGGTTTCTTCGTCAAGGAAAATAGAATATTCACTCACACCTGCATCTTTCAAAAGTCGATGCAATACAGGCCAAAGTTCGTCGTGGCGCTTTTTGTATAGTTCCTTTTGCCCCTCATTGAGGTACATTTTAAAAGCAAGGCGTTCCATTATCCGAGTGCGTTTAATTCAGGATATAACCATTTCGCAACGCCGATGATAATAACCGACAAAAGAATGGCGCCAATACCCAAAAGAATCATGTTGTTGGTTTTCTTTGATACACCTTTCCATTCTTTGCGGTAGAAACCCCACAGATTGGCGGTCAGGATGATGGTAGCCATGTGCAATGTCCACGAACTGGCTCCGTTACCTATTTTGGTTTCGCCCATTCCGTAGAAAAAGAATTGCAGAAACCAGGTAGTTCCGGCTAGCGCACAGAAAAGGTAGTTGCGTAGGAGCGGTGTATTGGTGTCAACGAAGTCGCCGCCAGTTTTATTTTTGAAAATTAGCGCTGTGGTCCAAATCAGGTTGGTAGTAAGGCCACCCCAGAGTATTACAAAAAAGATAATGTTGTTTTCGAAAAGGTATTTGAAGCCTCCACCAGCTTCTGTAATAAAGGGATAGCTTTGTTCTACTGCCAGTGATCTGGCAACAACAGCCATTTCTTTTCCTGCATCGATTCCAAAACTGAAAAATGCACTTAAAACACCGGAAACAATTGCAATCATCAATCCTTTTGACAATTTGAATTCACTGTTAACGCCTTCTTTATTTTTGCCCAGATCCTGATCCTTTTTAATTCCGGCACGTCCGCTAAGGATAATTCCGATTAATAAAATGAGAATGCCGAGTAAAACGATGCGTCCGCCTGTTGTGCTAAACAAATCGGTGAACGATAAGCCGTTCGGGATGATCTCTGCAATACCGGGGACATTGCGCAAAATTGGCAATCCTAACGAACCAACAATAGAAGTAATGCCCAACAACACTGAATTACCCAGCGACATACCCAGATAGCGTATAGCCAGTCCGTAAGTCAGACCTCCAACTCCCCACAACAAACCCATAACATAGGTATTGAGGATAACGCGACCTTGAGTAGTTTGTAAAATTCCCTGCCAGTCGGGAATGGTTAAAAGGACGGCAAGCATTGGCATGATAAACCACGAGAAGATTCCACCAGAAATCCAATAAACTTCCCAGCGCCATTTTTTCACCCAATTGTATGGCATGTACCAACTTCCCGAGGCACCGCCTCCGATAGTATGAAAAATAATCCCTAATAATGCATTCATAGTTTTGTTTAGTTAAGATTTATCTTTTATGACTTTAATAGCTAGTTTTGTAAAGGTAAAGATACTTAGGATTTAGACCATATCAATATGCGAAATGATTCTTAATTTGCACAAAATGACACTATGCCGAACGAATCGTTTGTAAAATATATCAATGCCGGACCTTTGGATAAAGAGTGGGGACTTTGCCTCACTGTGGCCGGATATGCCCAATTACCGCCATCGCCGGTCTATCCGCCACAAATGCATCCAAGCGGCTATTTCTTTACCTGGGAAAAGGGGCGGGTATTGCAGGAATATCAAATCAATTACATTACTGAAGGATCAGGTATATTTGAAACCAGCAGCGATCAGTTTCAGGTTGTTCCTGGCTCGATACTTATCCTCCGCCCGGGAATGTGGCATCGTTACAAGCCCGATCCAAATACCGGATGGAATGAGCATTACATTGGCTTCTACGGAGATTTCTGTACGTATTTATTCAATGAAGGATTTTTCCAGGTTGGCAAACCTGTTTTATATGTGGGATTTCAGGAGAGTTTACTGAAACTGTTTTTTGAAATTATTCAACAGGTAAAAGATGAAAAGACGGGCCATCAGCAAGTTGCAGCAGCAAATACAATTCTCATGCTGAGCAAAATACTTTCGGTAGTTCGAAATCAGGAATTTGCAGGGAAAAGTATCGAACGTAAAATCAGGAAAGCCTGTCTGTATTTCAGAGATAACCTAAATACCAATGTAAATATTGAACAACTGGCAGGTGATATGAATGTAGGTTATTCTTATTTCAGGCAAATGTTCCGAAAATATACCGGTATCTCGCCAACACAATATCATTTATCTCTGCGCATCCAGAAAGCAAAAGACTTGTTGATTTCAACCGATCAGAGTTTTAAAGAAATAGCTATTGATCTGGGATTTGAATCTTATTTTTATTTCTCACGAATTTTCAAGGATAAAACGGGGAAAAGCCCGCTGGAATTCAGGAAAGACCATAGGCAAATGTAAACCGACAAAAAGAAGAAAGGCAAGCTGCTTTTGTCCTGAACTAAAAATAGAAAATGCTTTTTTGGTCGCGCTTTTCTTTGTAAACACCTTTGCGAACCACTTTAACAATCGACCGCCGGTTAACTTCGTGTTGTTCCTCGGTACAATCCACTCCATTGGTACAATTATTCAACAACTTGGTTTCGCCATACCCCTGATACAAAAGTCGCTTGGGATCGATACCCTGAGAAACTACATAATCGAATGCGGCACGTGCACGCTTTTTAGAAAGCACCATGTTGTATTCATCGCTTCCGCGCGAATCGGTATGCGATTCGATCCGGATTTCAAGGTCTGGATATTCTTTCAGGAAAGCAATTAATTTATTGAGTGTGGCTGCAGCGTCGGGATTTATATCTGTTTTATCCAATGAGTAATTGATGTATTCAAGTTCGACAACCTGCAAAGGTACTCCATCTTCTTCCTCCATACTTTTAGGCGCAAGATTATCAGTTGCTTCCTCTATTTTTTGCTCGAGGAATATTTCTGAAAACACTTCATCGTTCGGTCGGAGCGTTGATGTACCTACTGATTTCTCGTTTTCGAAATAAAACTCTTTGGTTACATTAATGATGTACGCCTGCCCTTTGTTAACTTCAAATTCAAATTGTCCGTCGTTGCGGGTAACACTAGTTAAAATGGTATTTCCACTTTCGTTGATTACGGATATTGTTGCATCAGAAAGTACATCTTTGGTATCACGATCTTTAATAACCCCTCTGATAATAACCGGTACGCGTTTAATCTTCAGAAAGTATAAATCATCATTTCCTTTTCCACCAGCGCGATTGGATGAGAAATATCCCTTCATGCCAGTTGAGTCAAGCGCCATTCCGAAATCATCACGTGGTGAGTTCGCCGGATATCCCATATTTTCGATGCTGTTAAAGACACCCTGTTCCGGAACAGAAAAATAAATATCCAGGCCTCCAAGACCTCCATGCCCATTACTTCCAAAATAAAGAACGCCATCGTTACTAATAAATGGGAAGAACTCGTTTCCTTCCGTATTAATTTTTGGCCCCAGATTAAACGGCTTGCTCCATTGACCATTCATGAAAACACTAAAATAAAGATCCGATTTCCCATATCCACCGGGCATATCGGAAGCAAAATACAAAATCGTTCCGGTTTTGTCGATTGACGGATGCCCAACTGAATATTCATCGCTGTTGTACCTAAAACCCCCTGTTAGTTTCCAGTCATCGCCGTCGAGATTTCCCTGAAATATTTTCAGATTAGTTACACCATCTCTACTTTGCGAAGCTTTACCTTTTAAAAAGCTGTTTCGCGTAAAATAAATAATATCCTTCTTTTGATCGAACGATACCGGACCGTCATGATATGGGGTTTTTAACTTAGGAGCAAATGGTTCGGGAGCAGACAAGTCGCCATAGGCACCAATTTTTGCAGAATACAAATCGAGGTATGGCAATTCGTTCCATTTGTAGTTAACACCCGATTTTACGCCTATTGATGTTGAAGAAAAAATAAGCTGATCCTTATAAAAGGCGGGTCCCATTTCTGACCCAACGGTGTTGATTGCAGTATTTAGAATTTCATATTTCGTAGAATCACGCATCAAAAACTGAATATATTCAAGTAGTGAAACCTGAATATTTACACGACCATCTTCCGGACGTAATTCAGAATATTCTTTTAGCCATTGTTCGGCAAGCAGATATTTCCCGTTACTTTTTAAAGCCTGCGAATAGTTAAAGATATCCTCAGGTTCATCCACATTACGATCAATCAACTTCTGTAACCACTTTTCAACCTCGTCCGTATTTCCAACATTCCGGTTTGCTTCGGCCAATCTTTTCACGACATAATTATCGGTTGTATCTCGTTGGTAAGCATATTCATACAAGCCAATTGCTTCAATAAAAGCAAATTCTTCAAAGCTTTTATCTGCAAGCTTAGTGGTAAGTTTCTGGCCAGAGCTTAGGCGAGGATAAAAAAATCCCAGGATCATCAGTAACAGAAATATGCATGAAGATCTTGCCATTTATACTTGTGAAAAAATTAGAAATACCTTGGTGACCTAACTCTGCCACTTCTTGGATTGAAGTCGTAACTAATCATAAGTTCGTGTGTTCCATTATTATAGGCTCCGAGCTTATTAATTGGTAAATCGTAAGAATAACCAAATTTAATCTGATTGGTAACCTGTAACTGAAACAACCCCCCAAATGAATCTCCAAACCTTAACATGGCTCCAACCCAAAGACGGTCATAAAATAAAAATGTTCCATTCACATCTAAAGATGCAGGCGCATTCTTAACATATTTCGTCAAAATGGATGGTTTAAATTTAACAATTCTATTTACATCAAATACATATCCAGCCATAAAAAAAACATGAAGCTTCTCTTTGCTGGTATTTTGAACGGAAATACCGTTTTCGTTGATTGTATTCTCTATTAATTTTGGAATCGAAAGACCTGCATAATATTTATTGGTATAGTAAAATGCTCCAACTCCAAAATTTGGCAAAAAGCGCCTGTTTATATCATTAACAAAGACCGGATCTCCGGGTTCATTAGTCTCTAAAGCAGATAATCCGGCATCATAAAAATTCACCCCAGCTTTCAGCCCCAATGCCAAAGTTCTCTGGTTACTAAAAAATAACCGATAGGAATAATCTGCAAAAACTCCTGTTTGTTTTACAGGCCACAAATCGTCGTAAACAAATGACAAACCAAGTCCCATACTTGTTTGCCCGATTGGCGAATGCATTGAGAAAGTTCGGGATATGGGAGCATTTGGCATTGAAACCCATTGATTACGGGAGACAACCATCATGCTAAGTAAATCTTTTGATCCGGCATAAGCTGGATTTACAGTTATCAGATTCTCCATATACTGCGTATACATAGCATCTTGTTGCGCAGAAGCTTCCCACGCAAAAAACATTATCGAGCACACCAGAATAAGTCTGGCAAACAGATGTTTCGGATGATTTATGTAACTCGTATTTCTCAATTATAAATTTTCAGTTTTTTAATACTCTTCTTATTCACTATTCGTCAATCACATTCTTATTTACCTTTTCCTAGCATACGCAGAATCCTACCTATCCAGGTAAACAGAACCGTTTATATTCTCTTTGCCATCCAACTTCAGGATATAGAAGTACGTTCCATTTGGTATTGCACCACTTCCTGATTTGGAATTTCCATCCCAGAATCCATCTTTACCGAGACCTTCACCATAGTTCTTTGATTGGTAGACAGTATTTCCCCACCGATTGAAGATTCTAATTTCAACAGTTTGGTACTTAGCAATCCCTTTAATCTCAAACTTGTCGTTGATGCCATCATCATTTGGAGAAAATGCATCAGGAATAAAGAATGGATTATCATTAATAAAGACCAGCACAGTTGCTTCATCGCAACTCTGGAAATAATCGCAAATGGAATAAACAAAAGAGTCAGATCCAACAAAATACTGATTAGGTAAATAGGTTATTACCGAATCAGCTACAATATTGGCCATCCCGTTTCTGGGAGGACTTACAATTTTTAGAGTTGATGGATTTAAACCCAGTTTTGGGATGTCATTCATCAGAACATTAATATCGGCAGCAATATTTATTACCGTATTAATTGTATCCTGAATTGCCTGAGTGTAAATATTTATCAGAACTGAATCCTGATCTGAACACCCATACTGATCGGTAACAGTTAAATAATATTTACCAGGCTGATTAACTACCGGATGACTTGTATTATTTCCTTCAACAATATGGCCATTCGTGGTTTTCCAGGCATACGTAAGATTTTCGCCCGAACTTTTTGACCCATCTAAAAGGCCCGATTGGTTAATTCCAATATGAAGGTTTTCTCCGGCATCAGCGTTCACATCCTGCGCAACCATAATGCGAACAGGTTCTGTGCTTGAATGTCCGTAAATATCGGTCACCGTCAACTGGTAATTGGTTGAAACGCCAGGGGTAAATACTGGTTTGGAACTTTTAGGGTTATCCAGATAAATAGGTGGATCCCAATGAAAGCTTAATCCATCTCCAGTACTGCTACTTGCATCTAAAACAATCGGTTGGCACGAATTTGCAAATACATATTTCGTATTACCGATTAAAATAGTAGGATTCGAGATTTTGGCCACAGGCCAAATAGTTTCCCTCCCCGTCACAACAATTGCTATAGCCTTGGTATTTGTACATCCTTTTTGGTCAGTCTCTACAACTGTTGGATAATACGTTCCGGGATTCAGCCAATTTAATGTAAGGGTTGAGGTATTTTCACCTGAAACAATCCTGACTTCAGTATTAGAAGCAGGAACAGTAAAATTTGAGCCTTTATATATGACCCATGAATAGGAACTTCCGGCATGATTCTCCACCCGATAAGTTCGCGCCTCAGTTTCGGAAACAACCGCACCGCCCTGAGCCATAGCAAAAGCCACGGTCCATAGCGCCAGCATACATACCAGCAATATGCGTTTATATGTCGATCCAATAACGGTCATATTAATTAAAAAAGTTTACACTTCTTGCAATAAGTCAGCTTGAATGATCATATATAAATGCACCATCCCTGCAAACCTCAAAGCATCTTTGGGAACAATTAGTTCTAAGGTCGGTATTCAACCAACAACTGAAACTAATAATACTTCTACCAATCAGGCAAACTCCGGACCGCAGGAAAATTCCCACGGTCCGTTGTCCCTGTATATTGATAAAAGCTATTAAATCAACACTATTAAACCCAATTACTAGTTGGTCTGAATACCTGTTGTATGAGGTCTTGAAACGCTTGTAGCACCGTTATCAACACCGGTTTCGTTATCAGATACACCATTGATTGTTTTTCCTGCAGAAATAGCGGCAGTTGCAACAAAGTCAGCGGCAGTACCAGTAGCATCAGTAGTATTGGTGTAAACGTTGGTGTTATCAATAGTATAAGTAATTGTAACAGGAGCGTTATCGGTTACTGTAACAACACCAGCAGTGATTGATGCATTAGCAGAGAATGCAACTGTTGGAGAATAATTAGCAGGAACAGTCAAATTCAAGTTAAATGAATATCCAGCGTAAGAATTACTCAAACCTGAAGGAGTAACTGTATAAACAACTGTCGTATTACCGTGGTCATACTGTACATCGTTTCCATTTAATGAAACAGATACAGCACCGTTGTAACATGATGTTGCTTTAGCAGCAGCGAGAGCAAGAGTGAACGGACTTGCAGTAATCTGAACTGGAAGAACTTTTTCGTTAGAACAACCGGCAGCATCGGTTTCCAATAAATGCACATAATACCAAGTACCAACTGTAACACCGGCAGCCCAGGTAATGTCAGTTCCAGGAGTTGCTGAAGAAGAAATTACTGCATCTGTACCTGCAGTCGTAGTTAAATTACTTTTTGTTACTGTCCATAAATAAGTACTTCCAGCATGGGTTGTAACTGTGTAATTGTGAGTTGCACCTGGTGATGGAGCAGTACCTGTACTTTGACCGAAAACAACATTGCTGGTAAATAATACCAATGCGAAAACCGAAAGAATTAATAGCTTTTTCATTTTTGTAAAAATTAAATGTTAATAAATAATTATGTTTGTTAATTGTATTTTATAAATTATTAGTCTGTTGAAATTGATGAAGTGTTTGGTACTGCATTGATTGTTTGAGTTGCAGTCCAATCGTTAGAATCTCTATCGGGGGTATTGTAAACCAATTCTTTTGCCGAGGTAATAGCCAAATCAACTGTGTGCTGAGTATAGATATTCCCAGTTACATTCATGGTAATAGTCATTGTTCTTGCTCCGCTGGCGCTTGGTATTGCGGTAACAGTATAAGGTCCAGTTCCTGAAAGTGTGCCAACTGAAGCCGCAACACTTGCTACAGAAGCACCCACGCTTGGAGTAAGAGTAAATGTATATTCCCAGTTTGGACTCCATGAAGTATTACCGGTAGTCATATTTACGGTGTAGGTTATTGCAGTTGTGGTAGAAGTACCTGCAAAATTCACCTGGCCATCAGCTGCATTACAAGTTGCGGTAGGTGACGAAGTAGATACATCGAATGTATTTGCCCCAACCACAATAGTTGCCGTTTTAACTGTCGAACAGGTAGACCCTGTTGTTTCAGTAAATGTAAGGGTATAAGTACCTGCAACAGTCCAGGTAATACTAACCGAAGCTGTTGAAGCTCCTGAATTAATAGTATAACCAGTAGCCGGAGAAACAGTCCACGCTAAGGTATTAGAGCCACCCGGGGTAATGGTGTAGGTGTGAGTGGAGTTTACTAGTGGAGTTAAACCACCTTGAGCCATAGAGCTCATACTGACAAGAAATAATGCCAGTATTGAAATCAGATAAATCGCTGTTTTTTTCATGTCGTAATTTTTATCTATTTACTTTTCGTTTTACTTATTAATCTCCTACAATTTCACCTGTCGCCGGTAATGGATTAACTGTCATGGTAATCGCATTTGAAGTGGCTGGTGAGCCAGTTACACAGTTAGCATTACTCGTCAGCACACATGTCACTATGTCGCTATTTAAAGGCACATATGAATAACTCGCACTGTTGGTTCCTGCATTATTTCCATTCACTTTCCACTGATAACTTGGAGTTGTACCTCCATTTGTTGGAGTAGCAGTGAAAGAGACACTTGTTCCTGAACAAACATTGTTCTGATTAGCTGCAATTGTTACATTAGCAATAACCTGAGCTGTTACAGTCAAGTCACTGCCATTGTCACTGCCAGTCGCGGCAGGCAAATTACTAACAACGCGAATCCGGTAACCAGTTCCGGCTGCTGTTGCAACAGGAATAATTCCGGTAATAGTTCCTGCACTTACTGAAGTTAAAGTTCCAATATTAACCGGAGTGCTAAAACTTCCACTTGCATTTGAAAGCTGTGCTGTAAATACATTTCCGGATGTATAAATTCCGGTTATGGTGAATGGAACAGAAACTGAACTTCCGGCACAGAAAGGAGTGCCAATCGAACCTGTTGCTATTGTAGTTTTTTTCTTTTCGGCCAAAACAAAATATCGATACGTGCCAATCGGATCTGAACCGGATACACCCGTTGAAACAGGCGTTCCTTCTAAAGAGGTATAAGTTCCGGCAACGGAAACACTACCTCCGATAACATCAAGCGGATCGTTTGAGATACCCCGGTCGAGCGAAATGGAACTATTGGTAAAGTTCCCGGTAGTAGCCAGTGACCAATATTCTGTAGTACTAATAGATTCCAATGTGGCATCAAAACTTCCTCCAGCATTTACAGCAAATGCCTCGACCTGTGCCGTTACAGTGCCTGTACCCGTAGTTGGATTAAATAAAGAGAAAGGTAAATAAGCAGAACCTTTCCCGGTTGGGAAAATGTATGTAGAACCAGAACCCAGACTTGATGGTAATATCCATTTCACTGGACCAATAATAAAGGAAGATGAAGATGCTCCTGAAATTGCTGATGTTGATGTATTGGTGATTGAAAGCAAATTAGATGTTGTCGATATTAAAATGCCCGATGTAAAGATTAAGTTACCAGCAACTGCAATGTTTTGGCTCAATGTAACTCCAGCCGATCTGTTAACGATTAGGTTATTAACGGTGTTTGCATTCGGAGTAGTTACAAATGTGCCTGTGGCTGCTCCTTGAAATTCATAATTGGCACTGCTGCTAAAAGTTTTTGTTGTCGTAGCTGATGGGAAAGTGCCTGAAATTCCGTTGGAATTAGCGGTAATAAAATTAGCACCTGAGTTAACAACAACGACTGTTGCATTAGCTTGGGGTACTCCATCAGTTATTGAAAAAGTACCAGCGTCAAGTGTACCGTTAACCGTAAAATTTGCATAATACTGCGGACTTCCGTTATCTCCGTACAGCTGCAAGTCTGAAAGTAGCTGAACTGTGCTTGAAGGCTCAATTGTGTAACTTATCCATCGCGCAGCATCAGGATTTGTAAAAGATAATGTTTGAGTACCACTTCCATTAAAAATAATTTCACCGTTATACCTGCCATTTCCCATAGTGCTCATACTTTCAGTTGCACTGGCAGTGTTCAAAAAATTTCCGGCAACATACATTTTGGTTAAAAAAGTTCCTGAAGTGCCTACATTAAAATCAAATAATCCATTGGTTTGCATGTAATTTCCGCCAATAAACATGTTTCTGGCAGGACCATCACTTAATGTAAAAGCTCCGTTACTTAATACAAAATTTCCTTGAACAGTAATATCTCCCGCAGGTGTTGTATTCCCCGTTTGTGATGCACAATTCCAGGTCAGGTTTCCAAAAGTCTGATTTAAGCCAGCTGGGCCTGTAGTCGTCATCCCAGTTATGAGACAGGTTGATGATGCATTCCAACTTGCAGTTGGAATTGTGCCACCATTCTGTACATGTTCGTAGGTTGCTCCGCTATTAAAAGTTACAGTTCCTGAAGTTGTTATAGTTCCTGAACTAATAAATGTGCCACTTACTATCAAAGATCCATTTACTGCAAGGTCGGTACCTGAACCATCAGCCAAAGTCAATGTTTGGCCATTATTTATGCCTACTGTACCTCCGTTATCAATCACTGTTTGATCAACAGATAGACTTGAATTGACACTCACAGTATGTCCTGTTCGTACGGTTATTATATTTGCTGCACTTGTAGGTGTTACGGTTGCATTAATCCAGCTAATTCCATCGGGCGAACTCTCCCAGGTTGAAGTTGCGCTCCAGTTTCCTGTAGTTTTCGACCTGAAATAGTCGGTAGCTAATGTTACTGCTGGAGGAACCAACTCACTGGTGCCCAGTAAAATTGGCGTACCAGAAAAACCGGCAAAACTAATTTTGGCCAATTGGGTAGCATCCAAACCTCCAACACCAACAAAAATTTTACCGCCACTTGTATTGCTCTGTCCAGCCGTTCCTGTCCAACCATTGATTGTTAAAGAAGAGCCAGCCCAAATAATATTATGACTGTCGGCAAAAGTTATGGTATGTTCGTTTGAACCCAGATCAATAGTTGAGCTGGCATCCAGCTTTAAAGTGGAGGCATTGGTAATTGTTCTGGTCGCTGTAATTCCAGTTGTACTAAGCGTGCCCCCATTCAATATAACCTGTGTATTTGGTGCAATATTCCCAGTTGGGTTTAACCTTAATTCGCCGTTGGTAATGGTTGTGGTTCCAGTATATGAATTTGCACCTGTAAGTGTCCAGATACCATTCCCATTCTTAATTAATGCACCAGTTCCCGACCGTACACCAGAAAAATTCCCTGATCCAGCACCATCTAAAGTTAAGGTAAAATTACCTGACATATTTCCACTCAAACTTAGTGTTCCGGCATCAGAACTAATCTCTGTATTATCAGCTAAAGTAATTGCACCTCCCCAAGTATTGTCACCACTTATATTCCGTAGAGCGCCATCATTGCTTATTCCTGTTCCATTCAAACTCAATGTTTCAGCTCCAACAGTAATTCCACCTTGAATTTGCAAAGCTGCTCCACTGCTGACTGTTGTTCCTAGAGCTGTTGTTCCTAGAGCTGTGGCATTTTGTATATTCACAATCCCCGATGAAACGCTTGTTAAGCCGGTATATGAATTAGCTCCGGAAAGTATTACCGTTCCCGAAGTTGTTTTTGTTAAAGTAACGGCACCAGCAAGAATCGCGCTTACTGTGCCATTTTGCATGGCATACGAAGTACCTGTCAACACTCCCGTTGTACCAACAATTGAACCATTGGTCAAAGTAACTGTACCAACAGCATCTGTATAGGTTCCAATATCAAGAGTTCCACCATTAACTGTAACTGAACCACTGGACAAAGCACTATTTATACCATATCGCAAAGTTCCTTCACCTACAGATGTAAGTCCGGTATGTAAATTTGCACCTGAAAGTATTAATGTTCCGTTTCCAATTTTTGTTAGAGCACCAGTAGTGGCAGTGCTTGCGCCTGAAATTGTAAGCGTATTTGCTGTCACGTCAATCGATGATGTTGTTCCAGTATTCAATGTAAAATTTCTATTTGTCGAGGCTGTAGCACCGGTATATTGTAATGTACCACCCCCAAATACGAGATTCGCAGCGGCATTGGAAGCTGCACCTATATTGCCAGAAGCACCACCATTCCCAATAGTAGTAGCACTTAATTTTCCCGCAGAAATTGTAGTTATTCCGGTATAGGTATTTGTTCCTGATAACACTAATGTTCCTGTAAGAAGTTTAGTAATCCCAAAAGCACCAGAAATAATTCCGGACATTGTTAATTCCGGAGTGGTAGAATTAGCATCATCATTAACAGAAATGGATCTGGTAGCGCTTAAGATAATTGGCGGTGCAATGGATGCACCCGTTGTAATAGCACCCGAACCTGTGTAATTTAATGTAACATTCCCATTAAGAGTAATAGCGCCAGAGCCTGCTATACTTGATCCATTTCCACCCCCGACTGTTTCAAGCGTTAAACCGGCAGCTCCTAGTGTAAAAGTTCCTGTGGCCAGTGTTGAATTTGCTCGTACTGTTACAACCCCAGACGCAGTAGTATTAGCTCCTAACGTTTTTACGACACCCCCTCCCCCACTTATAGTCAGGTTCCTATATGCACGCAACCCAGCGGGAGCAGCCAAAAAAGTTATATCGGAGGTACTTTGATAATCTACAGTTGCATTTGTGCCAGTTAATGTAATTGTATTTGTTCCTCCGGACCCAATAGTCCAAGGGGTTGCACCGGTTAATTTGAGCGTTGGAGTTGACGCACCCATTGTATATGCGGAAGTAGATCCAGCTGGTGTAATGGTGGTAATACCAGCAGCAGTAATTATTCCACTTGTATGTGCTAAAGTACAGCTATTCCTTCTTGAAGCAATTGTATTATAACTACTTGTTAATGTTATTTGGCTAGTAACATTAAGAGCTACAAGAGTGGAAGTTAATAAAGTAGTACGGTTGCCAGTTACGGCAAAAGTAGTTCCAACATTACATGAGCCACATGTCAATGTGCCGCTACCGGTAATGATAACTGCTCTATTCGCGTCTGCACTATTCATCGTTACTGTTCCTGTCACCGTAAGCGTTTGTCCAGTAATTGTAAGAGTTGTATTACCCGTAAAAGTTAGAGAAGCGATAGAGGTGGTTAGAGCAGTACTAAGTGTAGGTAGAGTACCTGTTGCCGGGATAATAACAATATCTGTTGCAACAGTACCAGGATAACTTGTTCCACTGGATTTTGTCCAGTTTGCGGTATTGTTCCATGCATTATTTGCAGTACCTGTCCATGTGTAAGTTATTTGTGCATGAGAAATCTGTGTAGAAACCAGCAGCCCCGCCAACACAATCAGAATAACAGCTATTTTTTTGGAAAGAAGTAAATTTCTACTCATAGGCTTTGGTCAGATGAACGATTAGGTACTGACCAAAAACTTAAAGCCTTGGTATAAAAAAGTGGAAAATAAGAATATTTATCAAGTGGGGGGAAATAAGTACGAGCAGTAACAATTACAAGCATTCTGATAAGCTCATTAAAATTTGCAATCGCCATTATTTTAAATATACTCACAGCCTCAATCACACTCCAACAGTTAATTGTCATTAATTCCGGTCTTTTTTTTCAAACACAAATGTAAGTTTATATATATATACAATAGCACAAAACTAGCAGAACCGTATATTAAGCTAGCAAAACCAAGCTTTCATTTATCAGTTGTCTAAGTTCTTTATCACCAAAGTATACCTTTTAGCAATTTTGACTCAAAAAACTAGTCAATCAAACCTATACAACTTTGATCGTAAACTCAAAAACTGCAATTGTATCACCGGCTCTCAATTTAGCCCTTTTGCGAAATTCCTGTTCGCCATTTCGGTAAACCAATCCATCTTCAACAATCATTTTTGCCTGGCCTCCCGACTCACTGATCCGCATAATTTTCAGGAGCTTGATCAATTCGATATATTCTTCGCCTTTTAATTCGTATGTTTCCATCATTTGTCTTTTCATTTTGAGCAGTCAAATGCTCTTTTTACCTTCACCCTTTCAACTCCTGCTTTAACTTTCCGGGCAACTTATCTACAACAAGCTGATAGGAATGATCGACCAGTTCCAGAATTAGTTTCGAACTTAGCGAGCCATCCATCATCACAGTGTTCCAGTGAATTTTACTCATGTGGTATCCGGGCTGAATGGTCGGATATTTTTCCCGAAGTTCAATGGCACGATCAGGATCGCATTTTAGAGCCAGGCTCCAGTCTCCATCCAGATTAGTCAATGCAAACATTTTACCCATTACTTTAAAAACCAGTGTCGTTTCATCAAACGGAAATTCTTCAGTAACACCAGGTTTTGCCATGCAGTACTCCCTAAATTCTTCGATATTCATAAATATCATTTTATGGATTTGACTTATCCTCAAGTTTAATTCTGATTTCGCGACAAAAGTAACCCAAAAAAACATACAAAACACTGTTTTTCAAAAAGATAACATTCAAAACCGCGCGATTGGGCAAAAGTACTTAAATGAACAATAGTGAACTGAGCTTTTAAACCTCCTTATTTCGATGAAACAAAGAAGTCCATTAAAAATTTCAGCATAAAAAAATACTGAAATTCAGGCTTTTCGTTACCACCAATAGCCTTAAAAATTGAGTTTAGCATGCTCGAAACAACTAAGTATTTGGATGCTGTGCTCCGGAATTAACCAAAATTCGATAATTTTTCGCTGGAATCAGATTTACTGCAACTCTAACAAGCAATGTGAGGATAATAAAATAAACTGCCGGATTCAAATGCTGCCCCATAACAAACGAAAGAAGCAAGGCTGCTCCTGAAACCCAGAAATAATAGCGGGTAATTGGTCTCCACTTTTTAACAGCCCATATTCCGGCAAAAAACAGATTGAGTGGCAATGCCCAAAGCAGATTATAATTCGGACTAACCGCAGGGTGTTCAGAGAACAAGGTGAACCAACCAATGATCAGACCAGCCACACCACTAAGTGCAAAAAGCCAATAGTCGAGCCAGTCACTTTTTGTTCTCCGAAGAAAATTACGAACTGAAATTCCGGAAACTGCCAGAAAAATAAGGCCAAATGCAATTGCTGGCCAGGGCAAATCCGATTGCTGTTTGTAATTCGGGAAGTCGAGCATGGTGAAAGTCTCTTTTACCAAAGGCTGGGCTTTTCCATCAACAACAATTTCAGCTTTCGCAAACTGATTCATCAGGTATTCGGGTAAAAACATCTGGCCATATGCCGAGACTGTCTCGTCGGCCCTTTTACCTACCAGCAAATCAATACCCAAATCGAACCAACGAAATGGCTTATGAAACTCTTTAATTAAATCGCGAAAACTTTTGGTTGGATGATTATCCGTGAAACGAACCTGCACCCCGGCATTCTTTTCAATCATATCGCGCACCCGTGTGGCACAATTATCCATGAAAAAATTGTAGCGATAAACCCGGTTTTCTTTTTTGGCATTCTCGACCAACGCCTGAAACAACTGATTTTTACCTTCAACAGAAAGATTAAGAACCTGCTCGTATACGCTCCGTTTTTCTTTTACATATTCGGGCATAAAACTGCTGAATTCCTGCCCCATCATCAGGTAATCGGTCTGACCTTTGGCAAAACGGTATAGAAAGTTAGGCGATTCGAAACTAAAAATACCGTAATTGTACACCACATCAATTCCATAAGCCGGGTCCATAATGCGGATGGCTGTATGCCCATACATCGTATAAACTTCTTCGCCCGGATTACAGGTTATTATACTTATTCTGGCATCAGCACTAAGTTGCAGAGCCTTTACCTTGGGCGATATAATGAGGGAAAAAAGAACAATCAGAAGAAGTATACGCATTTTCATAATCCGGAATTTTGGCGATAAAGATAGATGTTTTGCTATTACGCTGAAGGAAAGAAATAGAAGATCGGAAGAAAAATTGAGTGGAAAAGGATCATTTAAGTGAATCAAAATAAAGGACACCAAAACGGTGCACGCTATTTAGACAGAATAAAAATAGCAAGTCTGGACAAAAAATGATAATATTGCCCCTCTGTTTTAAAATTGAGACATTATGGGATGCAGCGGATGCAACACAAATATAGATTTAGACCGACCAGCCATGCTTGGCACTTACGACTGGCTCAACGATATTCCTGATACAACAAACGAATCGAACATCGTAGAAATCAGGTTTAAAGGGACCCGGAAGGAGTTTTTCAGAAATGAGGATGGGATTCAGTTAAAACGCGATGAACTGGTTGTGGTAGCCTGCTCTCCGGGGCACGATATCGGGGCAGTTTCATTAACCGGGAAGCTTGCCGAGTTACAGTTCAAACGGAAAGTAAAGAAGCCTGAACGCTACGAGTGGAATAAAATTTACCGAAAAGCTACTCCTGCTGATGTTATCAAATGGGAGGAAGCAAAAGCGCGTGAAAATAAGGTTATGATTCGCGCCCGGCAGATTGCCAACGAGTTAAACCTAAACATGAAAATCGGGGATGTAGAATTCCGTGGCGATGGCAACAAAGCTATTTTCTATTACATCGCTGACGATCGAGTCGATTTCCGCGAACTGATTAAACAATACGCCCGTGAATTTTCGATTAAAATTGAAATGAAACAGATTGGTGTCCGTCAGGAAGCCGGTCGAATCGGTGGAATTGGATCGTGTGGACGTGCTCTGTGCTGTTCAACCTGGCGTACCGATTTTTCGAGTGTAACTTCGGATGCAGCCGTAAAACAGGGTTTGTCGCCCAATGCTGAAAAAATGGCCGGAAGGTGTGGCAAACTTAAATGTTGTCTCACCTACGAACTCGACCACTATCTGGAAGCACTTGAAGATTTCCCGAACGAATTGCTGACCATCGAAACCGACAAGGGAATTGCACGCCATTTCAAGACCGATATTCTTCAGAAAAAGATTTGGTACATCTACGACAAATCTGATGGCCATACTTTTGTACTCGAATTAGCCGATGTAAAAAAATTCCTGAATGCCAATAAGCGTGGACAAAAACCTTCGATTGACGGATACTCCACAGATGCCGAACCCAAGAAGGAAAACATGATGAACGTAGGCGAACTGGACCAGAAATTCTTTACCAAACCAGACTCTGGAGAAAAAAGGCATAAAAAAAGAAGAAGGCCACAAGGGAACCGGCCACAGGGAAATGGAACTGAAAGAGTCCGTCCAACTGTCAACCGGGCGCCCAAGACATAAGGAAAGTTACTGAAATATAGCTATGTCCCTATTCAACGAGATTCTGATATTTATGGCGGCTGTGGCTGCCGGATTTATCAATGCCATTGCCGGTGGCGGAACGCTGCTTAGTTTTCCGGTTTTGCTGGCTGTGGGAATTTCTCCGGTGGTAGCCAATGTAACGAATACAGTTGCCCTTGTACCCGGAACTATTGGCGGCATGTGGGCACAGCGAAACGAATTTCAGTCACAATATCGCCGCCTGCTAAAATTACTGCCTGTTGCTATTGTTGGCGGAGTTGCTGGTGGGTTGCTCATTTTAAATACCAGCGAAAGCGCTTTCCGAAGCATAATTCCTTACCTGATTTTGGGAGCAACATTACTGCTTGGGTTTCAAATCCGCATTAAAAACTGGGTTGTTTCGCGTATTGGGCAGTCCCATACCGAACACCACAACCCTGTATTTATGCTCACACTTGTTTTTTTAGCAGCTATTTACGGAGGCTATTTTGGGGCCGGGCTGGGCGTAATCCTGATGGCAACACTTGGATTGGTAACCGACGAAAGTATGACCCGCCTGAATTTTCTGAAACAGGCGCTCGGTTTTGCCATCAATCTCGCAGCTGCTATCTATTTTGCTTTCTCCGGAAAGGTAGACTGGATGGTAGCATTTGTAATGATTTTTGGCTCGCTCATGGGTGGATGGGTTGGTGGAAAACTGGCGGGAAGAATGAAGCCTGAAATTTTACGTTGGATAGTGGTAACTGCCGGATTAATTGCTTCCATTATCTTTTTTCTGAAGGAATAAAAGTTTGACTGAAGGCATGATTTTTGATAAGCAGAGAGTTGTCTCACAAAATCCATCAGATGAAAAATCTCACCCTTTTAGTTCTGTTATTGCTTGTTTATACTGGGTTCAGTCAACAAAAACAAGCCCCCGACGCCTACCTCAATTCAGTAAAAATCGACCTCAATAAGGTTTTCTTGAACCCAAAGAGCATCGATTCGATAAAGATTGAAAAAAAGACTCCCCAGGGAACAATCTATATTCTAACCAAAAACAGAAAATTTGCAACTCTTACCTTACGAAACATTGTAAATAAACACACTGATATTAAATACATTGACAATTCAATTCTTTTCCGCATTGAAGGAAAACTAATTGAGGATACCACAGAAATTAAAATCGACGACAGTTACTTTATTTACGTTGATGTGGCCAGTTTATCAGGAGTGAAGTACCTGGACGATAAATTCAGAGACCTGAAAATCATAAACATTGACCTCGATGAAACGGAGAGAAAGCCACAAATCATGTTACGTGGAAACGAAGATATCTGGATAAAATAAAATGTAATTTAGCTGGGGATTAAAATCAGGAACATGCAAAAGCCCATCCTATCTGTTGAAGAATATATAAGCAGACTTGAGCATCCGTTAAAAGCAGAGCTTAATATTTTGAGGGCAACCATAAAGAATACAGATTCACGCCTTACCGAACGAATAAAATGGAATGCTCCGAGTTATTCCATTCACGATGATTTGCTTACTTTTAACCTGCATCTGGAAAAACAGATTCGATTGATACTTCATCATCCGGCAATTGTAAAGGTAGAGTCGCAGATTCTTGAAGGAAACTACCCTGACCGACGATTGATCTACTTTAACTCTGCAGAAGAAGTTGAATCGAAAAGGTCAGAACTGGAACGAATACTGAAAGAATACATCACACTGGCTAACCAAAAGTAATTTCCACGACATGGACAACTGGACAGAAATTGCAAGCTTTACCTACGGATACCAGGCACACATGGCCAAATCGAAACTCGAGTCGGAAGAGATTGAGGTATGGATAAAAGATGAACTGAATGCTCTGGTATGTGAAGCGGGTCCCAATGCGATTGGTGAAATAAAACTATGTGTCAGGAAATTTGATATTATACGAGCTATTCATTCGCTAAAAGAAGGTGGATACATTCAGGAATCTAGCGAAACAGAATCCGAATTTACAAGCAAAATCAGCAAATACACTTCTAAAATTCCCCTTATCGGCAAGCTTGCTCCCGAGTTAGTTCTGATCATTATATTTGCATTGGTGCTTATCCTGATTTATGTTCCTTTTGCAATAATGAACTTATAGCCGAACTGAAATCTAAAATCCAGACAAAACTTTATCTTTGAAGACGGGTTATCCAAGCAGCCTATTATTCATGAAGAAATTTGTCGCATACATTTTCCTGCTTCTTCCCTGTTTCGCTTTCGGACAGTTGTTCCCGAATGTGCCCGATTTCAGGGGAAACATTAAAAAAGTAGTGGAGAAAAGGTATGGCAAAGAACTGGTTCCTTCCCGAAAAGATTCAGGTATTTATAAACCAGGAGTTTATTCGGGCTGGAAATACACTTACCTGTTTGACAAAAAGTCAAAACTTTCCAAAAGGATAAATACATTTCAGGGAAAGATTGAAACCGAATGCGATTATAAAACTACAAAGACCAGCAGCAGCATAATGAAGACTGAAATCACCCGGGATCATACTTCCGGAGGGAAAGAGTCTACCGTAGAATATGAAAACTTTATTGATGCATCAGGTCGTATTCTAAAAGTAAATTCCTGGTCAAAAAATTCTACAGCAAGCGAAAAAGAATTATTTCTTCTCGAAGACAATGCCATTTACAATCAGAAAAAACTGCTTTCGTTTATCCGCCATAGCGTTGAACCCAATGGTACCGTAGCATCGGAAGAAGAATGCAAACTAGAATATAATTCTTCAGGCCGGCTAATACGAATCGACCGTAAAGATATTTCCAGCGGATTCAATACAAGTATTCAATATCATTTTAACACCAAAGGGTTTGTCGACCATTATTCCATCGATCTTTTAACCGAAATGCAGGAATATGGAAAGACCCAGATTCTGGATGTTTATTTCAAATACGATCGGCGCGGCAACTGGACCAAGATGTACCGGAAATCGGCAAAAAAAATCCAGTTGGAAGCCAGACGAAAGATTTACTACCGATAGCATATCGGGGCTAGCAAGCACCACCCCAAAACATGAACTAGCTGCAACAAATTTTAGCTTACCCATTAAATAGTAGATTTTCAGCGAAGTACAAAAACTGTACTCCAATTTCTTTTTGCACCATCCGGTTTATATGCTAAATGGCAATACGACAAAGCACTACTGATATAAACATTTGTATGTTAATATCTTAGACTTTGGACTATTAAGCTGTTTGATTAGATTTACGAACTGCAAAACGGCAATTAAAGCAACTTTTATGAAAGAACAGAATGTGGTAAAGAAGAGCTTCGTCAGAAATTTGATTATCATATCGGCTATTTCCATTTCTGCCATATTGTATGTGCGGTACATCTGGGTGAAAACCGAGAATGAACAGACTGAAAATATACTTCAGATTGCCCGATCCATTGAAGCAAGTCTGCCCTCCGAAAACTTAAAATCGCTGAAAGCAACCGAAGAAGACATCGAAAACCCGGACTACAAAGAAATTAAAGCGAAGCTAATGAATGTCATTGGCGTAAATCCACAGGCTAAATTTGCATACCTATACATTGAGCGGAACGACAAAATCTACTTCGCGGTAGATTCTGAGCCCGAAACTTCGGAAGACTACTCGCCCCCGGGACAAGAATACACCGAAGCCAAAGCTATGGACAAACAGCCTTTCAGAGATGGAAAAGAACTGGTTACTCCGCCTATGGTTGACCGATGGGGAAAATGGACGAGCACACTTATACCTGTAAAAGATAAAGAAACTGGCCAGACTATTGCCGTTTTTGGTATGGATTTTAACGCTGACACATGGAATAAAAATCTACTTTTTAAGGTTATTCAATCTAGCTTAGTCATTGTGTTGCTTTTGGCAATCCTTTTCATCTTTTACATGCAAAATAAGCTGCTCAATTACGACATCAAAGTTCGGAAGCAAGCTGAAGAAGACCTGAAAAGGCAAACCAAGATGCAACAGATGGTTATTGAAATGGCATCGCGTTACATTAATATTTCAATTGAACAGGTTGGTCCAGCCATCAATGAATCGTTAAAAACGATTGGCGAATTTATTTCTGCTGACCGCAGCTACATTTACCGCTATGATTTTGCGAACGAGATAATAAGTTGCGAATACGAATGGCATAAAACCGGAGATGGACCCGAATTTGAGAAACTGCAAAATATTCCGCTGAATATGATTCCCGACATGGTCAAACTGCACCGTGAAGGGAAGATCAAAACCATTGACAACATTGTATCTGTATTACCCGAAAGCTGGTTGCGCGAAAAACTTCAGGCAGAAGATGCCCGAAATTTCCATACCGTTCCGATGATGTCGGGCAACGAATGCATTGGCTTTGTCGGGTTCTTGTTCTTTAAAACAACTCATTTTTATTCGGCTGAAGAAAATTTGTTACTCCAGCTTTTTGCTCACATGTTGGTCAATGTAAAAAACCGGGCTAAAGTTGAAATGAAGTTGCTCGAAACAAACAAATACCTTGAAACAACTACTGAAATGGCCAATAAACTGGCTAATGAAGCAGAAATTGCGAATAAATCGAAAAGTGCATTTTTGGCCAATATGTCACACGAAATCAGGACTCCTTTAAATGCAATTATTGGTTTTTCACAACTGATGAACCGCGATAAATTTCTGACAGAATCGCAGAAAGAATACAATGTTTCGATTATTAAAGCTGGCGAGCATTTGTTGAACCTTATTAACGACATTCTCGAATTGTCGAAGGTAGAAGCGGGTCGTGTTGTTGTCAATCCAACAAATGTTGATTTACATGCTCTTTTTGAGGATCTTCAAATGCTTTTTAAAGAGCGGGCACAAGCCAAGCATCTTCAGTTTATTTGCGAAATTGCAGAGGATCTTCCTCGTTTTGTATACGTTGATGAAGGCAAAATGCGCCAGATCTTCGTCAACCTGATTGGAAATGCGATAAAATTTACCGAGGAAGGTGGAATTGCCGTACGCACCCGAACAGAAGCCATCGATGATGAAACGAATAGACTTACAGTTGAAATTCAGGATTCAGGACCTGGTATTCCGGAAAACGAACTTGACAAACTTTTCAAGCACTTCGAGCAAACCAGCTCCGGAATTAATAAAGGCAGTGGCACCGGACTTGGTCTGGCATTGAGCCGCGAACTGGCAATTATTCTTGGGGGAAATATTACAGTTACCAGCGAAATTGGTAAAGGTTCGATATTTACTTTTCAGGTAGAAATTAAAAAAGGCAACCCTGAAGCCATCGAGAAAAATACGTCAAGGCGCGTAATTGGCATTGAAAAACAAAAAGATGCCCTTCGCATTTTAGTGGTTGACGACAAAGATGAAAACTTGCGGGTTGCCATTGACCTGCTTAAATTGGTTGGATTTGAGACCTGCGAAGCCATTAATGGAGTTGAGGCTATCGAGAAATTTGAGCAGTGGAACCCGCATCTTATTTTAATGGATATGCGTATGCCGGTAATGGATGGATATGAGGCAACACGTAAAATCAAATCGACTGAAAAAGGAAAACAAACACCTATCGTAGCGCTAACTGCAAGTGCATTTGAAGACGAACGAAAAAAAATAGAATCGCTTGGAATGCAGGGTTATATTCGAAAACCATTCAGAGAAAACGAACTGTTTGGCACTATGAGTAAAATACTTGGCATAAGTTACATTTATGAAGACGATGCACCAATTAAAGTTCAGGCTCAGCATAATGAGGAACAAATTGCCATTGGGATAAGCCAATTACCACCAAGCTTGATAGCACAAATGAAAGAGGCTCTTGCTGTAGCTGATTTGGATCTCTTTATTGAACTTACAGAAATGATAAATACTGACAACACAGACTTGGTTCAAAAGCTTTTGAGCCTTGCCAAGAACTATGACTATGAAAATCTTCAACAACTTTTAAATTAAGAGGAGGAGCAAAAAATGAATAACATGGTCACAGGTCACCATACCGCAAATATTCTTATTGTTGATGACATTCCTGCCAATCTGCAAGTTTTGGGGGCTATACTCAAAAGCGAAGGTTATAAAGTTCGCCCGGTACCTAATGGGGCACTTGCACTGCAAGTTGTAGAAAAAGAAAAACCTGATCTAATTTTACTGGATATCATGATGCCCGATATGGATGGATATGAAGTTTGCCGACGTATAAAAGCAAACCCATTTTTAAGCGACATCCCGATTATCTTTATTAGCGCACTGAATGAGACCAACGATGTTGTGAAAGCATTAAAATCGGGCGGGGTCGATTATGTCACCAAACCATTTCAGGCTGAAGAGGTAACTGCAAGGGTAAACACACACGTAAAGCTTTACCAGCAAAGCATTGAACTTCAGAAGTTAAACATTACAAAAGACAAATTCTTCTCGATTATAGCTCACGACTTGCGTGGACCAATGGGTGGGTTTAAAGGCATGACCGAATTGCTCGCCGAACATATGTCGAACATGACTATGGCCGAGGTTCAGGAACATCTAGGCACTCTTCGCGACTCCTCGAGCAACCTGTTTCGTCTTCTCGAAAACCTGCTCCAATGGGCTCGTTTACAACAAGGATCTGTACCATTCGACCCCGAACCAATTCAATTAAGTCTCATTATAAAAGACAGTATTGAACTGATTCAGGAATCGGCCAAACATAAAGGCATTGAAATTACCAAAGACTTTCCACCTCAAACAAAAGTTCTGGCCGACAACAACATGCTTCAAACCATATTGCGGAACCTACTTTCAAATGCGGTTAAATTTAGTTCGGCAGGCGAAAAAGTAAGCATAACCGCAAAAGCTGCTGATGACAAAAACATCGAAATATCGGTAAAGGATTCCGGTATTGGTATGAATCAGCAAATGGTTGACAATTTATTTAAGCTCGATGCGCGCAATGGCAGGCCTGGCACCGATGGAGAACCCAGTACTGGCTTGGGCTTATTGCTCTGCAAAGAATTTATTGAAACTCATGGCGGAAAAATAAGGGTTGAAAGCGAAGTTAATCAAGGCTCTGTATTTACATTTACCATTCAGGGGAGTGTTGAACCCTAAGAAATTTCGGGTTGGAATGTGAACAGTAAGATACTCATGCAAAAGCCTAACCCTCTCTTTTAATTAGAGTATAAGCAAGCGAAAATTCATTGTTATTTTAAGTGGAATCCAGAAACCACTTCAACAAACGGGGCGGTTCCGAAAAGCCAAATGAGTAGGGCAAAAACTTATTCAGCATGTCAACATCCATTAAACTATTTCATTGGTTGCCGCGGATTATCAGCATTCTGGCTATTCTTTTTGTGAGTATGTTCGCACTCGATTCCTTTGTACCCGGACTAACAATCTGGCAACAACTTGGTGCATTCATCATGCATCTTATCCCCACTTTTGTTTTGACGGCCTTCTTACTTGTTGCCTGGAAATGGGAATTGGTAGGTGGTGTCCTATTTTTAGTAACAGGCTTGGGATTGAGTCCGTTTGTCTTCTTGCTCAACTACAATCGGAACCATTTTTCGGTTGGTGCAAGTATTGGAGTAATCATGATGATTACCTTTCCATTTGTAGTGGTAGGAATTCTCTTTTTGGTTAGCCATTATTTAAAGAAGAAAAATCATCCGGAATTGCATATTGAATCTTAACCGAAATAAAGTATAAGTAATTTTTATGGATAGAAACATTCAGATCATATCGGAAAGGCTGATAATGCGTCCTATCCAACTGGCAGATTCCGATTCAATTTTTTTGTACCGATCAAATTCGGTAATTAATCAATATCAGGGTTGGATTCCCCAAACGATTGACGATGTCAATGATTTTATTCTCAACCTGACCTCGCCTCAAATAAACCAGCCGGGAACCTGGTTTCAATTTGTGATTATTAAAAAAGACGAGAATGAATTGATTGGAGACATTGGCGTTCACTTCCATGCTTCAGACACCTCACAGGTTGAGATAGGTTGTACGCTAAACCATAAACATCATGGGAAAAGCTTTGCTTTCGAAGCTGTGCATTCGATAATTAACTACCTCTTTGACGAGTGGGGTAAACGCCGGATTATTGCTTCCATTGATTCGCGAAATTACCCATCAATTAGGCTGATTGAACGTTTAGGATTTCAAAAAAAGGCTCATATAAAGGAAATCCCGGCACAAAACAATGAATGTGCTGATGATTTGATTTATGCCTTGCTAAAGGATGAATGGAGTGCCAGTAAGAGGACTTGAATCATCCGATCATTCACCGTTTGATGCCATTGCATTTGTTTGGAAATGGGATTTAACAAAAGGAACGATAAGCAGAGAAATATTATAGTAAAAGGTTAACTTTGGAAATGTCATATACAGGAGATAAACGATTTTAATAGTTACCAATATGAATAAGATAACGATTACAGCTTCAACAAATCCGACTTCAACCATTACTGAATTAACTAATGATTTTTTAAAGGACTTTGCGCCTCTGGAAACACTAAATGGAGGAAAGGCACTTCTACTCTATGATGAAAAAAGTAATACATATTATATTCCATGTCATCTAAAAACAATTGATTTCGTTGATAAAGCTGATTTTAATGCTACAATAGATGGGAGCGAAGACGATGATCTATATAAATTGAATAGGGATATTACTGAAAATGAAGGTGCATTTGCCACTATGATTTCTGATGCAAAAGCGGGCAGATCTTTTGAAGATATTGTTGTTGAATTTGATAAGAGCTATACTGCAGAACTACCATTAAAGATATATGGCGGACAACACCGAGTGAAAGCTATACAATCTGCAATCACAATTAAACCTAATAACTACCATGGTTTTAGAATCTATTTTGGTTTAACGAAAGAGCAAAAAGTGGAAATTGCAACTATCAATAACACTTCAATTACAGTTTCAAATGACCTCTTAGACAGAATGAAAGAGCAATTATTAGGTTCAGAATTAAGAGATTTCTGTCAATCTATTGGGCTCTTGAGTACAAGTCAAGATTTTTCAGATAAAAAAGATTCCCTAATTCCGACTGTAAGAGTTGCTAGAACTTTAGTCGTCAATTATTGGAAAGGCAGGAATGCAATTTCTACAGATTTCCATACTCCGCTTGTTTGTAAGTCTGGAGGAATTGATGAGGAATATTTAAGTATTAGAGAAACCGTGGGTTGGAACGATGAAGATTTTATTGAAGCAGGAAAGAAATTTAATTTTTTACACAAAACACAAAGAGAAAAGGTATCCAAAAGAAAAAATGATAGTTATTCTCAATTCTCGAGTAAAGCAATATCATTAGCTGTAATTGCAAGTTGGAGCTACGCAGCTGGTCTTTATTCGCATAACAAAAACAATCAAAATATTCTTTATGGAATAACAGATAATCTAGGAGTAAATGAAGACCCATTAAATGCAAAGGCCCTTTCAGAAGCTAGATTAAAAGGAATTGATCCAGATACTTATCGAGGACTTGGTGCAAGAATTAGTCCGGACGAATTAGGTAGAATGCTTGAGGTTTTTGTTGTTCTTGTGGAGAAGGCAACGGAAAAGAAGATTTCAAAAAATCTTGCTAATGCCGCCATTCAATCTTACGAAGCTAAGAAAGCAACAAATAACGCAGCAAAATCCTTATCTAAAATATAAATAGATGTTTGAAGATTATATACAAGATGCATTCTCATTTTATGAATTAGCAGAAGCACAAGCAAAAATTGGAAAAGAAAGAGAAGCAAAGATGTATTATCGCGCATCTATTTTTTGTGCAGCAAGTTCACTTGAAGCATTTGTCAACTTTATTGGGGACACATTTAAGCAAGGTAATAATCTAGATAAAAACGAAATAGCATTTCTAAATGATAAAGTGTTAGAAATATCAACGAATAAGGCGATAATCGAGGAAAAAACTAAGTTTAATCCAATTGATGGGAAAATTAAGTTTATACTTAAAAAATTCAATGTTCCGCTTGATATTTCAACTTCAACTCAATGGCGGGATTTTCTTGAATTCAAAAATTTAAGAGACAGTATAATCCATTCAAAGCTTATCTCTGATGAAAAATCGGTGATGGAATATCAACAAAGTATTAAAAAGGGACTAAATGCAAATATTGACATTATGAACTCTATTTCGACTACCTTATTTTGTAAGCCCATTAGGAAAAGCTTAACAGATTTGAAGATTTGACATCAATATGAAAAACTTGATTATAAGTAATATTAAGAGATCTCTGTTTAACTAGTCCTGCCTCACTCCCTCCAACACCTCTTTTGCTTTTTTTACACTTTTCACCTTTTCAAAAGTGAGTGATAGCCGGTTATTACCTTCTTTCATGCGGCAGGTTTGGGGATGCGTTTGCACGTAACGCAGTACCTGGCTAAATGCGGGCGACTGATAAAATACAGACTGTGGATCGGAAATAAAGTGGCAAACCATTTTTTGGTTTTTCAAGATAATCTTTTCCATGCCCAGCTTTATGGCGGCCCAGCGCAGGCGAACAACTTCAATCAGTTCAATACTTTCGTTCGGTAATTTACCAAAACGGTCGGCCAGTCCGGCTTCGAACTGCACCAAAGCTTCTTCGCTTTCGATGTTGTCCAGTTCGCGGTAGAGCAGCATACGTTCCGAAGTGCTCTGTATAAATTTATCCGGAAACAGCAATTGTAAATCGGTATCAATCTGGCAATCGCTGCCAAATTTGACATTCAGGAAAGCCTGCGACGAATCTTCTTTTTCGTCCTTGAAAAGTTCTTTAAAATCAGTTTGTTTCAGTTCCTGAATGGCTTCGTTTAGGATGCGGTGATAGGTTTCGAACCCAATGTCGGCAATAAAACCGCTTTGTTCAGCTCCCAACAAATTTCCGGCACCACGGATATCCAAATCCTGCATGGCAATATTGAACCCGCTGCCCAGTTCCGAAAATTCTTCGATGGCGCGCAAACGCCGGCGAGCTTCGGTGGTAACAGTCGAAAGAGGTGGCGCCAACAGGTAACAGAACGCTTTTTTGTTCGAGCGGCCAACCCGTCCACGTAACTGGTGCAAATCACTCAATCCGAAGTTCTCCGCATGATTGATAATGATCGTATTCGCATTTGGAATATCCAGTCCCGACTCAATGATGGTGGTTGAAATCAGCACGTCGAATTCGCCGTTGATAAAACTCATCATCACATTTTCGAGCTTTTCGCCCTCCATCTGTCCGTGCCCAACTATCGTGCGAACGCCCGGCACTATCTTTTTGATGACCGCTTCCACCTCATAAATATTCGACACCCGATTATGCAGGAAGAATACCTGTCCTTCGCGCGCCAGCTCGTATTGAATGGCTTCGCGGATAATGTCTTCACTAAATCCGTGCAATTCGGTTTGTATCGGGTATCGGTTGGGCGGCGGAGTTTGTATGATCGACAAATCGCGGGCTCCCATCATCGAAAACTGCAGCGTACGCGGAATAGGTGTGGCTGTCAGCGTGAGCGTGTCTACATTCACCTTCATTTGTTTCAGTTTTTCCTTCACCGAAACGCCGAATTTCTGTTCCTCGTCCACAATCAGTAAGCCCAGATCTTTAAAAATCACTTGTTTTCCAACCAGTTTATGTGTGCCAATCAGGATGTCCACTTTCCCTGCTTTGGTGTCCTCTAATACCTGTTTCACATCGGCAGCTTTCCGCAATCGACTGATGTATTCGACCCTCGCCGGAAATTCGGCAAGCCGGTCGGTAAATGTTTTGAAATGTTGAAGCGCCAGAATGGTGGTCGGAACAAGCACGGCCACCTGTTTGCTGTCGGCCACCGCTTTAAAAGCAGCACGAATGGCAATTTCAGTTTTGCCAAAACCCACGTCCCCACAAACCAAACGGTCCATTGGAATTTCCTTTTCCATGTCTTCCTTCACCGCAATGGTCGATTTCACCTGATCGGGCGTGTCCTCGTAAATAAACGAAGCTTCCAGTTCGGTTTGCAGATACGAATCGGGGGAAAATGCAAATCCACGTTCTTGACGGCGGGCAGCGTACAATTCAATCAACTCTTTGGCGATGTCTTTTACCTTCAGCTTGGTACGGTCTTTCAGCTTCTGCCAGGCTCCGCTGCCCAGTTTGCTGATGTTCGGCTCGGTGCCGTCTTTGCCTTTGTATTTCGAAATGCGGTGCAGGTTGTGAATGCTTACCAGCAACACATCATTGTCTCTATAGTTTAGTCGAATCGCCTCCTGAAGTTTCCCATCGACTTCGGTTTTTACCAGGCCCATAAATTTTCCGATACCATGATCGACATGAACCACCCAATCGCCCTGATGCAGCTTGTTCAGTTCTTTAAAAGTGATGCTGTCGCGCTCAGCTTTGCGCGTTTTAATTTCGAAGCGGTGGTAGCGTTCAAAAATCTGGTGATCGGTGTAGCAGCAAATCTTCCGGTCGTGATCGATAAAACCTTCATGCAAGGTAAAGTTGACCGGACGAAAATCCACGTTCAGCCCTTTGTCCTCGAAAATCGCTTTCAGGCGGTCGGTTTGCGAAACATTGGTCGAAAGAATATAATTGGTAAAACCAAAATTCTGATAGTCGACCAGGTTTTCGGCAAGCATATCGAAATTTTTGTGAAAAACCGGTTGGTGATTGGTATGGTAGGT
>JAFLKN010000052.1 GCA_019163175.1 Prolixibacteraceae bacterium
TACCTGCATCGCACCGCTCAACCGTTTACCCTTGCTGCCTTCCGACCCTGGGGGAATTCAACAGGAGCTAGTCGTACAGGACTTACCCGGCGCAAAAGTAGAAAAAAATGACTTCCCCGCAAATGAATTCAGCAGATGCCTGTAATTTTTTTTTAATCCAATTACTAATCCATTAGCCTTCAATCAGGTATTTAGGTCAAAAAAAATACACAAATTTTTAATTCATAAAATAGTTGTGAATAAACGGGCAGACAATAAATTCGAATATATTTGTTAATCACAAACACAAAATCACTATGGAAGAAAAATCAACCTTTTGGAAATCGGCAATGGTTTATGGTTTATACCTTGCTTTAGTTTTAACTCTGTTCTCTGTCATCTTGTATGTTTCGGGCCTTATTCTGAATACTAAAGTTGGCTACGTCTCAATTGCACTTACCATTATAGGTATAGTAGTTGCACAAATTCAATACCGTAACCGTGAACTAAACGGCACAATTACTTACGGACAGGCATTGGGATTTGGTGTAGCTATCATGCTTTTTGCCGGAATTGTTACCGCATTATACACTCTTGTTCTTTATACCTTTATCGATCCTACCTTGATTGATCAAACCAAAGCAATTCAGGAAGAAGCCATGCTGAAGAAAGGTCTGACTGAAGATCAGATTGAAGCAGCCATGTCAATGACTTCAAAAATGATGACTCCGGGCTGGCTTTCAATAATGGGATTAGTAGGTTCTGTATTTAGCGGAACAATTGTAGCTTTGCTCACTTCAATTTTCGTAAAAAAGCAACCTAGCGAAGACACTTTTGACGAAGCAATGGAAGAAGTAAAAACTGAAGAATAACAATACCAATGGATATTTCCGTAGTTGTACCACTTTTTAATGAAGTTGATTCACTTCCTGAATTAACCTCCTGGATTGACCGGGTAATGCAGACCAATAACTTTTCGTATGAAGTTATACTGGTTGACGATGGCAGCACCGATGGTTCGTGGGAACTCATCGAACAGCTAAACCAGCAAAATCCCTGCATAAAGGGCATCAAATTCAGGCGTAACTACGGAAAATCGGCCGGTTTATACTGCGGTTTTGCTGAAGCTGAGGGCAATGTGGTAATTACCATGGACGCCGACCTTCAGGATAGCCCGGAAGAAATTCCGGAATTGTACCGCATGATTACGGAAGAAAAGTATGATCTTGTTTCCGGTTGGAAGAAAAAACGCTACGATCCGGTGCTTTCGAAAAACATTCCAAGTAAATTTTACAATTGGACTGCCCGCCGAATGACCGGTATTAAAATCCACGATTTTAACTGCGGATTGAAAGCCTACCGGAAACAAGTGATTAAAAGTATTGAAGTGTATGGCGACATGCACCGCTATATTCCGGTTTTAGCCAAATGGGCCGGATTTAAGAGAATTGGAGAAAAAGTAGTTCAGCATCAGGAACGCAAGTTCGGAACGACAAAATTCGGCATCGAGCGCTTCATCCGTGGACCACTCGATTTACTTTCGGTTATTTTCATCTCGAAATTCAGCAAACGCCCCATGCACTTTTTCGGGGTTTTTGGTACACTCACTTTTATTGCAGGCTTTGCCGCAGCGGTTTTCGTGGGCGCTCAAAAACTAATGCATACGCTAAATAATGAGTTGGCACCCCGCATCACCGAAAGCCCTTATTTTTATCTTTCCCTTGTAGCCATGATTATTGGGACCCAGTTATTTCTGGCCGGATTTCTGGCCGAACTTAATTCACGAAACTCATCGGAAAGAAACAACTACCTGATCGACGAAAGAACCAATCGGGAATGATTAAACAAAACTTACCTCCGGTAATTTTTATTAACCTTTTCGTAACAGGCTGAGCAGAACAAACCCAGGAAAAGCACGTTTAATTGTCACAAACACTCCATATCATGACTGCTCAATCGACAAAAACATACCGCCAACTCAGCAGCGGCGAAGAAATAGTTAACGCCATTACCCACGGAATTGGATCGCTGCTAAGCATTGCCGCCTTGGTTGTGCTCATTATTGTTGCCCAAAGACACGGCGACATCTGGCACTTGGTGAGTTTCTCCATTTATGGAAGTACACTTATTCTGCTTTATCTCTCATCAACCCTTTATCACAGTTTTTCGAGTCCTCGAATCAAAAATCTGTTTGCACGATTCGATCATATCTCCATTTTTTTGCTCATAGCCGGAACCTATACTCCTATACTGCTTACCTCTATGCGTGGAGTTTGGGGATGGACATTATTCTGTATAATATGGGGATTGGCCCTGGTTGGCGCTATAATTCGGTCAATTTACTTGCACCGTTTCAGAAAACTAATGGTGGCAGTTTACCTGTTGATGGGCTGGATGTTTGTTTTAGCCGGACGACAAATTTATCTAAGTCTGCCCTCGATTAGCATTACATTTTTGGTTTTGGGTGGCTTGGCCTATTCGGTCGGAGTTATTTTTTACATGTGGCGAAAACTTCCATATGCTCACGGAATCTGGCATCTGTTTGTTTTGGCCGGAAGTGTGCTTCACTTCTTCGCCATCTATTTCAGCATTAATAGCCAGGGATAAAAACAATGCCAATTTGGTTCATGAGTGGTCATTAAATTGTCATTTATTTACATTAAAGTAACTTCACCACAAATGACTTGAAACAAATGACAATTAATGACTGGAAGAATTGATCACTGTGACTGTAAACTGTTCACTACTTCCAGCACTAAATCGAAATTCGCTTGAGAAAATCGTTGCTGCTTTTCACAAGCACCACGTTTGACGGAAGTTTTGGCTTATAAATTCCAATTTGTCGGCCCGCAATCAGGATTTTATTCCGGTTAAAAACCAACGATAAATTAGCAAGATATTGCTCTAGTTCAGCCTTTTCTATTGGCGATATAAACGAAGTACAAACGAAGTCAAATTCACTGTTAATTAACAGATTTGACAAGTCGCCAAAAGGAAGATTCTGACCCAGATAAACGCATCGTAACCCCTCCTGAGCTGCTAAAAAATTAGAATAAAGCAAGCCAAGTTCGTGATATTCATTTTCTCGCAGAAAAAACAGAATCGAGGGTGAAGAATCTTTACTCTCGAATTTGCCCGTTTCCCTAATCAGGCGATTGCGAACCAGATTGGACACAAAGTGCTCGTGAGCTGCAAAAATCGAACCTGCCTGCCATAAAATTCCAATACGTTCAAAAAACGGAAAAATAACCTGCTGAATGGTTTTTGAAAATCCAAATTCAAGGATAATTTTATCAAGCACTTGCTCAAACCCAAAAGTATCGATGTTTACAGTATGGAATAAAAGCTGATCAATATTTTTCTCCGGATCACTCAAGTTACGGTTCAGCCGAAGCACTTCAGCCTGAAGCTTAGCTTCGTCAAACGCAGCGACATTCGATATTTTGTAGCCATTTTTAATCAGAAGTGCAACATTCAATATTCTACGCACATCGTCATCCGAATATGATCTGATGTTGGTATCTGTCCTGCTCGGGTCAAGCAAATGGTATCTTTTTTCCCAAATACGAATAGTGTGAGCCTTTATGCCCGATAAATATTCCAGATCTTTTATTGAGTAAAGGGTCATACTTTATGCTTTTTTTCTGAATCAGATCAACAAATTAAATTACGGTTAAAACAAGCAATACTTGGTTTTGTTTTAAGTTTCAAAACAAAAAATAAACAAAAGCAGGATAGGATAAATTTAAGAAGCTGATATGGTGAATATTTTTTAGCTTTGAAAAAGGATCTTTACCTAATCAAAATTACCATGAAACAGTTTCTGCTTTCTTTATCATTTCTACTCTCAGCATCAATCCTGATTGCTCAGCCTGCAAAAAACTATGCACTGGTTATTCATGGTGGAGCTGGTGTAATGGACAAGGACAAAATGAGTCCGGAAATACAAAATGAATACATCGCTGCCCTGAATAAGGTACTTCGGGTGGGTGATTCAGTTTTGGTTAATGGAGGAACTTGCCTGGACGCCATCGAAAGAACAATTGTTATTCTGGAAGATTCTCCGCTTTTTAATGCAGGAAAAGGTGCTGTTTTTACTCACGAAGGATTGGTCGAACTGGATGCATCCGTAATGGAAGGCAAAACCTTAAAAGCCGGTGCAATTGCCGGAGTGAGAGACATTAAAAATCCGATTCAGGTGGCGCGTAC
Organism: Prolixibacteraceae bacterium; assembly: GCA_019163175.1. Classification (GTDB taxonomy): domain Bacteria; phylum Bacteroidota; class Bacteroidia; order Bacteroidales; family Prolixibacteraceae; genus Aquipluma. The sequence goes on from JAFLKN010000052.1 coordinate 4,189, forward strand.
TGTTTTGGAAAAATCAGAACATGTGTTATTAACTGGAACAGGGGCATCACAATTTGCCAAAGAGCAAGGATTTCAGCCGGTTGAGAATAGTTATTTCTACACCGAAAAACGATTAAAATCGCTTCAGGAATTGCAGAAAAAAGAAAGAGAAGCAACAACCAACGACAAGCACGGAACGGTTGGCTGCGTTGCCCTCGACTCCTATGGAAATATTGCTGCCGGAACTTCAACCGGTGGAATGATGAATAAAAAATATGGCCGTGTAGGCGATTCGCCAATCATTGGAGCAGGAACTTATGCCAACAACGAGACCGGTGCTTTTTCGTGCACCGGTCATGGTGAGTATTATATCCGGCTTGGCTTTTCGAGAGATATTTCGGCGCTGATGGAATACAAAAAACTAAGTCTGCAAGAGGCATGTCAGGAAGAAATCAGGAAACTTACTGAAATGGGTGGCACTGGCGGAGTGATTGGAATTGACCGTAAAGGAAATATTGCATTGGAGTTCAACACGTCGGGTATGTTTCGCGGATTTATAAAATCGAATGGAGAAAAAGGAGTGGCCATTTTTAAATAAAAGAACCGGCATTAGCCGGTTCTTTCTTACTTCGAATAACTTACTACTTCCGTTGGCAATATGATTGCCATTCCCAAATAAATCAGAATCAAAGCCGGATTCAAAAATGCAATAAAGGCAAATGCGAGTCGAAAGAATACCGGATCTAATTCGGGGTTTACGTAGTTTGAAATTCCACTGATTACTCCAGCAACCAGTTTGTCGTTTGATCTTGTTAATCGTTTCATGACTTTAAGTTTTAATTGTTTCTGTAATGTTTGTTTTCTATTGTTTCTGTTGTTCGCTTATCTGTTTTGTTCCGAATTGAGGGTTGTAGATTAAAAATCCTACCCCGCAACCCGAACCATTTACTCTTTTAACGAAAGTCCTTCCGGAGTCATTAGCCAGGTTTTTCCAGTCATTTCCTGATCCCAGATATTGTTGATGTTATCGAAATCAAAATGCAACTGATCGAGATTTTGTCCCAGACGAACCATCCTTCCTGTAGGCACTTTCACGGTTACCTGCACATCCTGATCGCGCCATTTTGACTGGCCTCCGATGGTAAAGAATGGATTGAGCACAAGTGTTGAATCTTTGCTTGTAATTTCATATTGAATAAGATCCAAATTGGTTTGCACTTCAGTCGAATTTTTCCCGCGGGCCGTGCGTTTTACAATGACAGAAAAATCGGTTGCATCGGTTGCTTCAATTTGCAAACTTGGATTTCCTGCCAGTACTTTCTCTTCATTTATTGTGGCCAGAGTAAAATCGTCGAAGTGAACATTTTCCTCCACAAGCATTTTTTCAGGTGCAGCCCCCAATTCAATGTACAGTGTTTTACAGGTTGGGCAATTGAGCTGTTTCCCTGATGAAATGGTATTTTTCTGGCTGAAATTACTGGCCTGCCCGGCAGTTAAAGCAATAAGGGCAACCAAAGCCACCAACCAGATTCCAAAGGCACCGAGGCCGATAAGCTTATTGTTGGTTTTGTACCTGAAAACCAATTTAGTTCCGACAAAAAGTATGACCAGCAATGGAATTCCAATAAGCAAAACCAGAAGCAAAATAGCCAAGCTAACCAAGCCAGGACTAACCAAAAATCCCAAAAGTCCTGAAAAATCAACTTCAGGTGCAAAGCCTACCGAATCGCTGTGAATAATTGAATTCCCAACTGCCATAGAAACCAGGAACGTGATGAATCCGAGGAATCCGGTCAGAATTAATAAACTTCCGAATGCAACACCCACCGCTTTTCCCAGACCTTTAAAAACCTGAACCGAAGCATGTCCGACTTTGCCGGCGGCCTCTTTACCGCGTTGAATTGTGTCTGATTTATTCAGTTTTGAAAAGCTGTTTTTAACTTCACTTACTTCATCCTGAATGGTTTTCTGGATATTCGAAATAGTAGCTTCTTCTCCCTTCATTTCCAAGCGCTGGGCAGTTGTGCGCGCTTTCGGTACCACGATCCATAAAATCAGGTAAACGAAAATGGAAATTCCGGCACCAAGGAAAACCAGCACAACAAACAAAATCCGCAGAAAAACCGGATCGAAGTTGAAATATGCGCTCATGCCCGAACAAACTCCGCCTAAAACACGGTTTTCACCATCGCGGTACATGCGTTTTTTAGTTTTTTCGCCTTTAAGTTCGGCACTGGTTGTTCCGGAGTTTTCGGTCGTTTCCGATTCCATAAAATCTTCAGGTTTTCCCATTCTGTGCATCACTTCATCTACCGCTTCGTTAGTTACAGCTTCCTGTCCGGCATTAAGTTTTTCCTGAAGCAATTCGGCTATGCGAGATTCAATGTCCTGTAAAATTTCCTGACCACCAGCCTGACTGGTAAAGTAGCGGTTCAGTACCTGCAAGTAATTCTGTAGTTTTTCAAAGGCATCTTCTTCGATGTGAAAAACGCTGCCGCTAATGTTTATAGTGAATGTCTTTTTCATGGTTTCAAGTATTTCTGTTGTTTCTGATATCTGATTTATTTTCTGATGTTGCTTAAGAATCAATTGTGCTTGTTGATATGAAATACGGCATCAACTAATTCATTCCATGCATTTTCCAGTTCACTCAAAAAGAGTCTGCCGGTTTCGGTTAATTCGTAATACTTTCGCGGTGGTCCCTGTATCGATTCTTCCCAACGATAGCCCAGGTAGCCTTCGTTTTTCAGCCTTGTCAGCATCGGGTAAAGCGTTCCTTCAACTACAACCATTTGTGAATTCTCCAGATTTTCAATGATGTCGCTTACATACTGAGGCTTGTTTTGGAGTACCAACAAAATGCAATATTCGAGTACTCCTTTCCGCATTTGTGCTTTTGTGTTTTCTGTTTTCATGACTTTCCCTCCCTGATAAATTTTAGTTGATCGATTTTTTGAGTAGACTTGGGTCTCTTTCTGTTAAAGGAATAAGTAAGATTAAAATCCCCATACATCGCTGTCGGTCATCCAAGCTTCCAATTCCATTTTTTCATTTTCTGTTTTGGCGCCAAAAGCGTTGTCGTCGAGCATCCAGCTTTCTATTTCCATTTCAGGTTCTGTATCTGCAAGGGTTTTAGCTGAACTAAAGTTAGTCTCCTGTAACATCCAGGTTTCCATCTCAAGAGCAGGCTCAGCATCGGCAGTCAGACTGGTAAAATAAACATCATTGGTCATCCAATCTTCACGAATAAGTGCTTCCTCAGCTTCAACTGCAAAAAAGTTGGTGCTGGCGCTGAAATTAGATTCATCAGTCATCCATGATTCGATCTCAAGTTCTTTTTCGGCTTCGACTTCCAAAACCAAAGCTTCGGTCGAATGATTGGCGCGGATGGTCAATTCGGCCTCAATAGCTTCAATAGCTGCATCTGCACTTTTGGTTTCATTGTCCTGTTCGATCATTAACATGGCTATTTTGCCATAGGTGTTATTGGTCAAAAGTTCTTTCCAGAAATCCTGGGCACTTACGGTCCAGCTGATTAATACTAAGCTGATGATAACAGCAGCACCACGTAAAACCATCATTTTCATCTGACCATTAACTGTTTTCTGAGCATTGTTTGTTGTTTTCATGATTTTGTTCTCCTATTCGTTTAATTGTTTTTTCTGTTTCTATGTTTTGTTTCTAATCGTAAGACGCTTAATTTTTGATTTCGTTACAACTTATATAGTTCTTTTTTTAAAAATCTACCTTTCGTTACATTGTTATTTGTACTGCAAATATATATCTTTTAAATGGTATCATGCAACACATAGTACCATTTATTTTTAAAATATTTTTCAATTATTTATTAAACTTCTGATTTACTGAATATTAAAAATTAATATTTTTTTCAAGAAAATTAAATAATTGAGAGTTTGGAGAAATTTCACAGCTAAATCATGTCGAAAAACCGATGAAAAATTATTTTTGGAGGAGCAAAAAATATTTTGCCTGATAAAAAAAAGTCATTTTTGAGGATAAGAATCTTTCCCCCCGATTGTTTTATCTTTGCTCACGAAATAAAATCAATTAGAATGTCACTAATTATCGAACAGCAAGATCTGGAGAAATTCATCATGATAGGCGACCGGGTTTTGATACGCCCCAAAAACCAGAAAGGTAAAACCGCATCAGGATTGTACCTGCCACCAACCGTTCAGGAAAACGAAAAAACCGTAAGTGGTTATGTGGTTAAAGTCGGCCCAGGCTACCCAATTCCGGCCATGACTGATGCTGATGAACCCTGGAAAGAGAAAAAAGACGAGGTAAAATATGTACCGCTTCAGGCCAAAATTGGCGATCTGGCCGTGTACATCAACAAAAGCGGCTGGGAAATCGAATTCAATAAGGAGAAATTTATCATTCTGCCACATTCTTCAATATTGATGTTAATCAGAGACGAAGGCTTGTTTGAATAGTGTTCAGTAAAAATGTTACGAGGTATGGTTTTCGTGTTTCGTGAAACCTCCAACCCGCAACAATTAAAACTAATAAAACTACCCCATTGAAATTACCACTGTTACATATTAATGGCTCCGGTCAACCATTTATCTGGATGCACGGAATGCTGAATTCGGTCGAATCAGATTCGCTGTATTCACTGATTGACTTTGAACTACTATCGAAATTGGTGAGTGTGATCAGGTATAATACTTGTGACAAATCAGTTTCCGGCGATTACTCCTGGGACGCCACCACTGAAGAGTTACTACAGGTTGCCAAAGCTCAAAATTACCAGTCCATGATTCTGGGAGGCTGTTCAATGGGATCAGGGGCAGCAATTCATGCAGCTATACGAGCTCCTCACAAGGTTAAGGCACTTGTATTGATAACTCCTCCCCCAGCCTGGGAAAAACGTGCAGAAGTAAAAACCGTTTACAAAAAGATCGTTTCCAGGCTCCATCAAAACTCTATTCCTGAATTCCTTAAAAGATTGATTGCCCAAAATCAGGATCCGCCGGAATTTTATGAACGGGAACATCCCGGAACCCGGCAACGATTGCTGGAGTATCGTTTGTTCTTCGATCCGGGCTATTATCCCAAAATATATACAGGCGGTGCGGCCTCCGATTTACCCGATCGCGAACAAATTGCAGGAATTAACGTTCCTACTCTAATTGTTGCTCATTTGAATGATCCAAACCATCCGCTCGAAATAGCCCAAGAGATTAATTCATTGATTAAGGGCTCCGAATTGGTCACGGTTTCAGATTATCAGGAATACCTGAATCTTCAGAAAAAAGTGAGTAATTTCATTAGTTCAGTTCAATCTGATAACAAATCGTAAATTAATCAGCCATTTTATTTACAAATTAAAAGAACAACATACATTCAATAAGTTTTTTACTTATCTTGCACACGAATTTAAACGTCTATTAATCACATCAAAATATCAGTTATGGAGAGAGTTTCAGACAGAGTAGCGTGTCTATCGGAATCAGCCACCCTGGCTGTGGCCCAAAAAAGCCGCGAGTTAAAAGAAAAAGGCATCGATGTAATCAGCCTTGGAGTTGGTGAACCAGATTTCAACACCCCCGATTTCATCAAGGAAGCTGCAAAAAAAGCCATTGATGATAACTATTCTACCTATTCTCCGGTTCCCGGATATCCTGCATTGTTGAAAGCCATTGTAGATAAACTCAAACGCGACAACAATCTGGAATACGCAACTAACCAGATTATTGTATCCAACGGGGCCAAGCATTCCATCGCTAACCTGTTGCAGGCTTTAATCAACAAAGGTGACGAAGTGATAATTCCAGCTCCATACTGGGTAACTTATATTGAGTTGGTGAAATTGAACGAAGGAGTGAATGTGATCATTCCAACTACGGTTGACAGCGATTTCAAAATCACTCCAGCACAACTGGAAGCCGCAATTACACCTAAAACCCGTGCATTCCTGTTTAGCAGCCCAAGCAATCCAACTGGAAGTGTTTACACGAAAGAAGAACTAAAAGCTTTTGCCGATATTTTCGCTAAACACCCGAATATCATTGTGATTTCGGACGAGATTTACGAGCATATTGTTTACGGAATTAAACACGAAAGCATTGCCCAATTTGCTGAAATTAAAGATCGCGTTGTAGTGGTGAATGGTGTTTCGAAAGCATTTGCCATGACCGGATATCGTATTGGATACATTGCTGCTCCGCTTTGGCTGGCTAAAGCTGCCAACAAATTGCAGGGTCAATATACTTCAGGACCATGTTCGGTGTCGCAAATTGCCTCGGTTACTGCATTGAATGCACCACTGGACACAGTTCAGGCTATGGTTACCCAATTCGAAAAACGCCGCAATCTGGTACTTTCTATGTTAGCCGAAATTCCGGGCGTAAAAACAAGCAAACCTGATGGCGCATTTTATGTTTTCCCAGATATTTCATCATTCTTCGGAAAATCAGACGGTACAGTAACCATCAACAATGCTGATGATATGGGTTTATTTATCCTCTCGAATGCCTTTACGGGCGTTGTATCCGGCGAAGCTTTTGGGGCACCAGAATGTATCCGCATTTCGTATGCCGCCTCGGAAGCCGACCTAACCAAATCGCTGACCCGCATCAAAGATGCGCTGGCCACTCTGAAATAAAAATTATCGTTTTAAACTTTCATACAAAAGCCCGGCAGATTGAGTTCTGTCGGGCTTTTTTGTTACTTACAAATTTTGTAGAGAAGCAGTTCTTCATCGTCGTTCGGAATTTTTGTTGTTCCAGTAAATGTCAAGCCTAATTTCTCCAAAAGCTTTTGAGAAGCCATATTATCTTTTGTGGTAATAGCCACAATCTCAGTTATTCCAAAATCATGAAATACAACCTGTTTCAACTTATTTGCTGATTCGAAAGCATAACCATTTCCTCTATATTCCGGAAGAAAAGCAAACCCAATATCCAGTCCTTCCAATCCTTCTCGGTCGTACAACCCACAAATACCCATTGAAACTTGATCCGATTTTCGAATTACGGTATAGTTGCCGAATCCAAGTTGTTCCATCTGCGGCAACATTTTGCATTTAATGTATTCTCTGGCACTTTCAACCGATAATACATTACGATTGCCTATGTACTTCAGCCAATCTGGAGTGTTAAATAATTCAAGTATGAATTCAGCATCCCCTATAGAAGTAGGTCTTAAGAGAAGCCTTTCTGTTTCATAAATTATATATTCAGTCATTATTGGTGTAGTTTCCTGGATCTCCTTTTAAACCAATTGATCAAAACTTTCTTGCACGATCCATTTCGCGGGCATCGTCTTTCAGTTTCAGGGTTTCGCGTTTATCGAAGGTTTTCTTCCCTTTGGCGAGTGAAATTTCCAGTTTGGCCAGTCCGCGGTCGTTAATAAAGAGTTTCAACGGAACAATGGTAATACCACCTTCTTTGGTTTTCTTCTGGAGTTTATCGAGTTCTTTACGGTTCAGGAGTAATTTGCGGTCGCGCTTGGCAATGTGGTTGTTGCAGGTACCAAAATCGTATTCGGCAATATGCATATTCTTCACATACAACTGATTGGCATAAAAAGAGCAGTACGAATCAACCAGTCCGGCTTTACCTCCACGTATAGATTTAATCTCGGTCCCGGTCAATTGAATACCTGCATAAAAGTTTTCGATGATCTCATAATCGAAGAAAGCCTTTTTGTTCTTAATGCTTATATTTTGTGGTTTGTGTACCATTAAATCACTGATGATTTATTATTGATGAACGAAGATCGACTTTCGGCGTGAATATCATTCACCGTTCGTTTTACGCATTGCAAAAATACATTATTTTGCAGAACGAAAACTCCCGAACTCATGCTCGACAAAAAATATAATCTCATCACCATTCTTGGACCGACCGCTTCAGGAAAAACAAGCGTAGCTGCCAAAGTTGCCTCCATACTGGATGGCGAAGTAATTTCGGCCGATTCGCGCCAGGTTTATCGAGGCATGGATCTCGGCACTGGCAAGGATTACGCTGATTATATGGTTGACGGGAAGCTGGTTCCTTATCACCTCATCGACATAGTTGACGCTGGCTACGAGTACAATGTGTACGAATATCAGAAAGATTTTCTGAAGATCTTTGCTGAAATTACCGAACGTGGTAAACTGCCTGTAATGTGCGGAGGAAGTGGGTTATATCTCGAAGCTATTCTGAAAAATTACAAGCTTATTCAGGTTCCGAACGACGAAACATTGAGGGAAAAGCTAGCCGGAAAATCTTTGGAAGAGTTAACCGAAATACTGAAAAACTACAAAAATTATCTGCATAACCAAACCGACATTGAAAACGAGAAGCGGGCAGTGCGTGCTATTGAGATTGAAGAATATTATCTTACTCATCCGGAGATTGATACCGGAATGCCAGATATCAGGAGTTTGGTGATTGGTGTAAAATACGATAGGTTATCGCGCCGCAAACGCATTACAAACCGCTTGCGACAACGGTTTAAAGAAGGAATGCTCGACGAAGTTCAGCGCTTACTCGACAGCGGTCTAACTCCTGAACAACTCACCTACTACGGTCTGGAATACAAATTCATGACCCAACACCTAACTGGTCAAATCACCTATCAGGAAATGTTTGAAAATTTGAATGTGGCAATTCATCAGTTTGCCAAACGACAAATGACCTGGTTCAGGAGAATGGAAAAACAAGGAACCCTAATTCACTGGCTTGATGGATATATGCCTTTGGATGAAAAAGTTGAGATGATACTGGAATGGTATTCAGAAAAATAAATTTTGATAATTGATTTCAACTACCTACCTTTGGCGTTAGTAACGCAAAAGATACTAAATATATGATCAAAGAATTTGGCGATAAAGAAACAGAGATGATCTGGAATGGAGTTCGATCAAGGAAATTGCCAAATGAAATTCAGGATGTTGCACGAAGAAAACTGAGAATGATTAATAGTTCGCTAGACATTAATGACTTGAGAATTCCTCCTGCAAACCATCTGGAAAAACTTAAAGGTGAATTGAATGAATATTACAGTATTCGAATAAATATTCAATGGAGAATCATTTTTAATTGGAGAAACAATGACGCGTTTGACGTTAAAATAATTGATTATCATTAAAACAAAATGAATATGGAAAAGCTAAAAAACATACATCCGGGAGAGATATTAAATGAAGAATTTTTGATCCCACTTGGCATTTCAGCATACCGGTTGGCCAAAGAAACCTTTATTCCACAAACGCGAGTAAGTGAAATATTGAAAGGAAACAGAAGAATTACGGCTGACACAGCACTTCGGCTCTCCAAATTTTTTGGAAATTCACCACGTTTTTGGCTTGGGCTACAGAATGACTATGATTTAGAGGAAGAGGGAACTCTAAAAGAAAATGAGTTGAACGAAATTAAGCCTATAGAAGGGAACGCAGCTTAGTGAAATGACTTAATTGCTTAAAAGCTGCAAAGAGTCAAGCGATGCAACCATAAGAAAACCAATTATCAATTTAGCCATTTACTCGTGCCCGCCAAATAATTCGCATAACGCACAAATCAGCTCCATCCGATTCGCGAACTAAACAATTTAGGTATTCATTCCCGGCAAGTTGTGTGGATGTAACTGCAATCTTATCACCAGTCACGCCCTCTTTCAGGTAATTGACTTCCAGTTCAGCTGGTTCGTGCCTGTTCAGAAAATCAATTCCGAAATCGTCCAAAACCCGCTCCAGGTATTTTACACTGTTAAAATGCTGATTTATGTCGAGTTCACTAAATAACACCGGGTAATAAACCAGGTTCTCCGCATGAGCATCGGGTTTAATACGTTTGGGATTGCGGCACGCATTGGCTTCAATGCGTTTGGGAAACGTTCCACGGTAGTCGCTCAGCCTAAAAATTTTACGGTTTTCCATATCGAGAATCAACCAGGCAGAACTAGCTCTCAAAAGCACTTCTCCTTTTTCGTTTTCAAGAATATATTCACGGTAGGCATACATACCATCGGTTCCGGCCGACCATGTATTCAGCAAAATCTGATCCTGCCACGCTGGGTATTTCTCAACCTGAAAATACATACGAGAAAGCACCCAAAACAAATTATTGCTTTTCAAGCTGTCATATCCCCAATCCATCACTTGTGCATGCGCCCAGGCCGCTTCAATCAAAATATTAAAAAGAGAAGCAATTGAGGCCTTTCCGTATTGATTGGTCTGGTATGACTTAATTGATATTTGTTCTTGATATTTTTCCATACGTTTTTCTGGTTCTTTTAAACCTTTGTGCAAATCTATTGTTCAGTTTTGAAAAACCAATCGATTTACCGACTTTTGCATAAATTTTAAAAGTTTCATGGAAAAAATTATCATAAAAACACCAGAACAGATTGAAGGAATCAGGAAAAGCAGCAAGTTAGCTGGCCAAACACTTGAATTTATTGCTCCTTTCGTAAAAGAAGGTGTCTCTACCGAATTCCTTAATCAGAAAATTGAAGCTTTTATGCGCGAAAACGGAGCTATTCCAGCCACATTAGGTTATGGAGGTTATCCAAAATCATGCTGCATTTCGCTTAACGAAGTTATTTGCCATGGAATTCCTTCAGAAAAGACCATTTTAAAGAATGGCGACATTTTAAATATTGACGTGACAACCATTCTAAATGGTTATTATGGTGACACCAGCAAAATGTATACAGTAGGTGAAGTATCGCCAGCTGCGCTTGAATTAATTGAAGTAACTAAACATTGCCTGGACCTGGGCATTCAGCAGGTTAAACCAGGAAATCAATTTGGAAACATCGGTTTTGCCATCAGCAAATATGCCAAAGCTAAAGGATTCAGTGTGGTTTATGAGTTTTGTGGACATGGCTGTGGTGTTGATTTTCATGAAGAACCGCAAATTGATCATACTTCGCGCCGAAATACCGGTCCATTTATGAAACCCGGCATGACTTTTACGATTGAACCTATGATTAACCAGGGACGGGCAAATGCGGTTGTTGACAAAACCGATAAATGGACTGCCCGAACTATCGATAATAAGCTTTCAGCCCAGTTCGAACACACGATTTTAATTACTGCAACAGGATACGAAGTACTTACCGATGTTTCCGATGAATACTAAGGGTTTAGCCTGATTATCCTGAAATTCAAAATCATTTAACTGTTGTAAGGCTGACCATCCATCCCCTTCCATGCGCCAATTTGTAGAAACTATGAAAAAATCTGACAAATATGGATTATTTTACCTTTTCAATTTCTTCAACGCATGTTATACAGAATTGTTTTAAGTTCTGAAATTGAGCTATTTTTGTTTGCGATAGATCAACAAATCGCACTCCATTTTTTTGGACATAAATAATTCCGCCATTTACAAATGAAAAAAGAAGATGGATTCCCGGGGCAAATTAGTTTCGTTATTCCCGACCGAATTTTGGCTCTGGTCAAGGAAAATCCGCTCATCAACGATCTGTACATCACTGATATTGGTTATTACCCGCAAGCAAAGCATCATTTCAGGGAAAGACCAATGGGAAGCTCCCAATTTATACTAATTTACTGCGTGGAAGGCAAAGGCGAAATCAGACTAAACGATACCAGCCATCCGGTCTCAGCCGATCACTTTTTTATTATCCCCGCCGGAATATCACATGCCTATCATTCCGATGAGCAAAATCCATGGTCAATTTACTGGATTCATTTTTCAGGAAATAAATCGGGCATTTATTCTCGATTTGCATGCCAACCAATGCCTATTGAACGTGGAAAAACTTCGCGCATTAGCGAACGGCTTGATCTGTTTTCGGAGTTGTTCCGCAATCTCGATCGGGGATTCAGCATTGAAACTCTGGAATACGTAAACCTGTGCCTGCCGCATTTGCTCGCATCATTTACCCACCTAAGCCAATTCAGGATGATAAAGGAATCGGGCGAAAAAGATCCCATTGCACAAAGCATTAATTATATGCTCGAACACCTGACTAAAAAGCTAAAGCTGGAAGAAATTGCTGCCGAAACCAGCTTATCAGCCTCCCATTATTCGCGACTTTTCCTGAATCGTACCGGACATTCGCCCATTGATTATTTCATTCAGCTAAAAATTCAGCGATCGTGTCGCTTGCTCGACAATTCGGGCTGGATGATTGCCGACGTTGCCCGCGAAATGGGATTCGACGACCAGTTCTACTTTTCACGGGTTTTCAGGAAAGTGATGGGTATGTCGCCGGCTGACTACAGGAAAAGAGGAGTTTAAATTTTGAACCACATAAGCACTTTTGTAGTTTCTATACCAGAAAAAGATAGTAACTTCATTTACCAATTTTAAATATTCAAGTCATGAAATTTGGACAAAGCGAAAACCCTGAGTTTATTGATTTCCTGCTGCCTGCCGACGATCCACGCACTGCAGAAATCCTGAAACAAAACGATGCCGACAAACCTATGAACGTATATGTAGGCTGTGCCAAATGGAACAAAACCAACCTGAAAAATTTTTATCCGCGAGGAACCAAAGACGAACTGACCTATTATTCCCGTCAGTTTAATTCTATAGAGCTGAATGCCACATTTTACAACATGCCAAGCCGTAATCAGGTAATTACCTGGCGGGATAAAGCGTCTGAAACCTTCCGGTTTTTCCCGAAGGTAACCCAAAGCATCAGCCACATGCGCCGTTTGAACGATGTACAGGTACTAACAAATGAGTACTGCGACAACATCTGTAATTTTGAAGATAAACTCGGAATGGTATTCCTTCAGTTACACGATAATTTTAAACATAAGAATTATGACAGATTGGTGAGTTTCATTGAAAACTTCCCCAAAGCGATCCCGTTGGCAGTAGAATTGCGCAACACCGAATGGTTTAACGACACTGCTGTGTCGACCGAAGTTTACGAATTGTTTGAGAAACATCAGGTAACCAATATTGTGGTTGATACCGCCGGACGTCGCGATTTACTGCACATGCGACTGACTACCCCAAAAGCATTTATCCGCTACGTTGGAGCAAACGATCAGCAAAGCGACCGCGAACGTTTGGATGATTGGATCAACCGGCTCAAAATATGGGTTGACCAGGGAATTCGCGACATTTATTTCTTCGTTCACCAGAACATCGAAATGGAATCGCCATTCCTCTCTGCTTATTTTATCGAAAGGCTGAACAAGGAATTTGGCCTGAATCTGCAGATTCCAACGCTTCTAGGACCTTCGGGAAATGCCAGCCCAACTCTCGGACTTTAAACTAAACTACAAACTGATGAAGAACCTAACCAAGTCATTGATAATTTGCATCCTGAGTCTTTTGATTTTTGGCGCAAAAGCAACAACCCCTTTTGAAATTCAATCGCCGGATCAGAAAATAAGCTTCTCCATTCAAACAGATGGAAGCCTCTCCTACTCTGTAAGGCATCAGAATCAAGCGGTTGTGGAGTGGTCAAAGCTAGGCATTACCTGCAACGGCGATACTTGGGACAAACAGTTGATAATTAACCTGGGTTCGGTTCAGTTGCACGACACCATCTGGACTCCGGTTTATGGTGAACGTGACCGGATTCGCGATCAATACAATGAATCTATCATCAGTATCACCAAAGAAAACCGAAAAAATCCGGTGCTTCAACTGGTCGTGAGGGTCTACAATTCAGGAATTGCTTTTCGTTACAAGTTTGCTGCCAATGAAAATGGTGGCCCGTATTTACACATTATCAACGAATCAACTGAATTCAATTTTCAGGAGAATACCAAAGCTTGGTTTACCGCACGGGCACAATCGTTGCATCAGCTATTACCTTTAAAAAACTGGTCTGACGAGTCGGATCGTCCGCTTACGCTCGAATTGCCCAACGGATTGTTTGCCTGTTTGGCCGAAGCAGAAATGGTAAATTATGCACGAACCAAATTCAGGCTGAATCCAACCAAAGAGAATTCCATTCAATGTTCAATTTATGGCGATGTGGATGAAATTGCGCCATTTCATTCGCCATGGCGGGTAATTTTGGTTGCCGAAAAAGCCAAGGATTTGTTAGCCAACAATGCGCTTATCCTGAATCTGAATCCACCTTGCGCCATCAAAGACCCGTCCTGGATAAAACCAGGAAAAGTAATGCGCGAAGTTACACTCTCCACTTCAGGAGCAAAAAAACTGGTTGATTTTGCCGTGGCGCGAAACATCAAATACATTCATTTTGATGCTGGTTGGTATGGGTTTGAAAATGATTATCTGGCCGATGCAACCACTGTTACCGTTGATCCACGACGAAATCCAAAAGGAGATCTCGATCTTCAGGAGGCAATTCAATACGCTCATTCAAAAGGAGTCGGCGTTTTTTTGTACGTCAATCAGCGAGCGTTGGCGGCTCAGCTCGACACGATTTTGCCGCTTTACCAAAAATGGGGAGTGGCAGGAATTAAATTCGGATTTGTGCAGGTTGGCTCGCACCGCTGGACAACATGGCTGCATGAGGCGGTAAAAAAATGCGCCAGGTATCACCTGATGGTTGACATTCACGACGAATACCGTCCAACTGGATTCAGCCGGACTTACCCCAACCTAATGACTCAGGAAGGTATTCGTGGAAACGAGGAAATGCCCGATGCCACCAACAATACAATTTTACCTTTTACCCGATTCGTTGCCGGAGCTGCCGATTATACCTTCTGCTATTTTTTTCGGAAAGAATTGGGGCATCCGACACGACACATACAAAATACATCAGCCCATCAGCTGGCATTGCCGGTTATTTATTACAGTCCGCTGCAATGGATGTATTGGTATGATAAACCCGAAGATTACCAAAACGAACCTGAACTGGCATTCTGGGATGTACTTCCGACAAGCTGGAACGATACCAAAGTGATTCAGGGTGAAATCGGAAAATACATTACGGTTGCCAGAAAGAATCAATCCGATTGGTTTGTAGGCAGTATCACCAACACCGAAGCGCGCGAATTAAAAGTTCCACTTGATTTTCTGGAGTCGGGAAAAAAGTACGAGGCAACACTTTATTTCGACGATCCCAATGTATCAACTCGCACGCATGTTGGAATTACCAAACAGAAAGTAGATTCAAAAACAGTCTTAAATGTTAAGCTTCAGGCTTCAGGCGGACAGGCAATTTTGATTAAACCGATTGACTAAACTGCTTTTGGCATTTAAAGAAACAGCATCTTATCTACATAAATATCCTGAAAGCTGGGGTCTCCTTCCAGATTGATATGCCTGGTTTTATTTAGAATTTCGGTGGTAATCGCTGAATCGGAGAACAGGAACATCTTTGCTCCAATGAGTGCTGTGTTTCCCATTTTGTGAATCTTCTCCTCCGGAAGTTCAATCATTCCGGTAGCAACAACGTTTTCGATGTTGATGTAACTGCCGAAACCTCCGGCAATGTAGATGGTTTCAATCTCCGAAAGTTCGATCGAAAGATTCCGGGCAAGAATAGTCAGTCCGGCGGCAATGGCTGCCTTGGCCAATTGAAATTCGTTGATGTCTTTCTGCGATAGGCTTACTTTTCCGGCAAGTTGTATTTTTTGCCCGCCCGAATTAATTTCACCAAACATCCCAATCAGTTCCAGTTTCCGTAGAACCGCAACAGCATCAATCAGGGCACTTCCGCAAATTCCTTTGGCGGCAGTATTTCCAATCACGCTGGCCTCAATTTTCCCATCAACCAGATTCAACGACGCAATGGCTCCGATTACGGCTCGCATTCCCATCGAAATGTTGGCGCCTTCAAAGGCTGGTCCGGCTGCTGTTGAAGCACAAACAATCTGGTGTTTATTTCCCAGCACAATTTCGCCATTGGTTCCTAAATCTATAAGAGCAGAGTAGCTTTCTTTCAGGTGCAGACCAGTTGCAGCTATCCCGGCCAGAATATCGCTGCCCACAAAACTACCAATCGAAGGGTAAAATCGGACAGGTTCTTTTACCTCAAATTTCCAGTCCAACTCTTCAGATTGAAATGATTTTAAGCCCAGATTGTTGGTATGAAAAGGGTACATGGAAAGCGGGGAAACATCACATTTGCTAAAAATGAGTTGCATGGCCGTGTTTCCAACCAGCACAACTTTTTGCACATCGACATGATGTCTTTTCAGCATCACTTCAATCATCGTTCCAATGGCCAGCCGAATGATTCGGGTCATTTCCTCAGCTTGACCATCCAAACATGCCTGAATACGCGAAATCAGATCAGCACCGAATTTAACCTGTGGGTTCAACATCGTTTCAACAGCCAACACTTTGGCAGTCGATAAATCGACCAACTGTGCCACAACGGTAGTTGTACCCAAATCAATTGCAATTCCAAATCCCTGTTGGGGCTTAAACTCAAACTCACTTTCATCGGCCAGAATCAAATGATTGAACTGTTCAATTTCAAGCGTGATATTGCTTGTACAGTTGCTAAAACAAGCCAGGCGCCAGTCTTTAGCCAGCCCAAGTTTGTCAAGCTTTTGTTGATGGGCGGCCGTGGTGTGAACCTCTCCATCCAAAAGTTTGACTTTGCATTTGCCACAGGTGCCTTTTCCGCCGCATGGAAATTCAATGCCGAATTCGTGTAAAACATCAATCAAAGGAGTTTGATTGTTTACCTGAATTTCTTTTCCGAGCGGATGAAGACGGATGACATGTTTGCTCATGATTTGGTCTTGAGGATTCTGGTCAAAATTAATAAAATGGGAAAGAGAATTTCAAAAAAGATCGTTGTGCGGAGCATATTCAGATTTCTTTGCCTTTCGCTATTTTGTGTGTACTTTCGTGATCAATCAGCAAATGCCAAATGAAGAGTCCTGCCGAACAGCTACCCGTTTACAGCCTGCATAATTTCAGTTCTCCGGAACGAAAAAGCCAGCAATTTCAGGTAGAGGTTTTCGATGCCAACCGGCATTTTAGCGTGAAATACCCGCATCGGCACGACTTTTTTGAAGTGCTTTATCTGCTCAAAGGTTCCGGCTACCATGTAATTGACGGGAATAAATATGAGATCAAACCACCCTGCGTTTTCTTTATGTCGCCCGGACAGGCGCATAAATTGGAGCTTTCGAACGACATCGAAGGTTACATTTTCATTTTCACTGCCGATTTCTATCTGCTCAACCGAAGCAATCAGAACAGTCTGATTGAATTTCCCTTCTTTTACACTATCCATCAGGATAATCCGCCATTGCCGCTTGATAATGAAAATGACATTCGTTTTCTGGAAAGTTTGTTCAGGCAAAGTATAGCTGAAATCAGTCAATCTGGTAACTACACCATCGATCTGTTGCGCTCTATTCTCGACCTGATTTTGACGACCTGTGCCGCTCGCTACAAGGTCAGCGAAAACATGTTGAATAAAGGGAAAGGGCAGATTTTGGTTAAACGCTTCTTTCATTTACTCGAAGAAAATCATCAGAAAAACCTTTCATTGAATGATTATTCAGGTATGATGGGCGTTACTCCGAATCATTTGACTCAAACCGTAAAGTTGCTCACTGGCAAAACATCATCGCAAATTGTTAAAGCCAAACAATTGATGGAAATTAAACGCCTTTTGGTACATACCAACCTTAGCGTTTCAGAAATCGCCAATCAGCTGAACTTTGACGATCAATCGTATTTCACCAAGTTTTTCAAGCGCGAAACCGGTATAACTCCAATTCAGTATCGCACTGAAACATTTAAGTAGTGTGCAAAACTACCATATTCACTTTATTTGTAACTTACTGTCATGTAGGGCTTATTTTTATTTATTGAGATCATTTAAATTAGTAATCCATGAAAAGTACCTAAAATACTTGTTTTTTTACTCTGCATTTTAACGAATATTGTATTGCTTTGTATCATTTATATTCAGATTGAATTTACATACACACTAAAATCATAAAAATGGCAAATTATTTCAACACACTTCCGTTGCGTCTTCAGTTAGAGCAGCTTGGAACCTGCGAATTTATGGACAGTTCGGAGTTTGCTGATGGCGTTAAAAAGCTGGAAGGCAAAAAAATCGTGATCATCGGTTGCGGCGCTCAGGGTTTAAATCAGGGTTTAAACATGCGCGATTCAGGTCTGGACGTTTCGTACACTTTGCGTGCAGAAGCGATCAAAGAACAGCGCCAGTCGTATAAAAATGCAGCTGGTAATGGGTTCAAAGTCGGCACTTACGAAGAAATGATCCCAACTGCCGATTTGGTAATCAACCTCACTCCGGATAAACAGCACACCGGCGTAATCACAGCGGTAATGCCATTGATCAAAAAAGGAGCAACGCTTTCTTATTCACACGGTTTCAACATCGTTGAAGAAGGAATGCAGATCCGCAAAGATATTACCGTTATCATGGTGGCACCTAAATCTCCAGGGTCTGAAGTTCGCGAAGAGTACAAACGCGGTTTCGGTGTACCTACACTGATTGCCGTTCATCCTGAAAACGACCCGAATAAAGATGGTTTCGAAATTGCTAAAGCCTACGCTGCTGCTACTGGTGGCCACAAAGCCGGTGTTTTAAGTTCATCGTTCGTTGCCGAAGTAAAATCGGATTTGATGGGCGAGCAAACCATTCTTTGTGGTTTGTTGCAAACTGGTTCAATCCTGTCGTTCAACAAGATGGTTGAAAAAGGAATTGATGCAGGTTATGCTTCAAAATTAGTTCAGTATGGTTGGGAAGTAATTACCGAAGCCTTGAAACACGGCGGCATCACCAATATGATGGACCGTTTGTCGAATCCGGCTAAAATTAAAGCTTTTGAACTTTCTGAAGAATTGAAACGCATTATGCGCCCATTGTTCCAGAAACACATGGACGATATTATGTCGGGTCATTTCTCGAAAACTATGATGGAAGACTGGGCCAACGACGATAAAAACCTGCTGACATGGAGAGCTGAAACCGGTGAAACCGCTTTCGAAAAAACTCCTGCCGGCCATGTTGAAATCAGCGAACAGGAATATTTCGACAATGGTGTTTTGATGGTTGCTTTCGTAAAATCAGGCGTTGAATTGGCTTTCGAAACAATGACCGAAGCCGGAATCAAAGAAGAATCGGCTTACTATGAGTCGTTACATGAAACTCCGCTGATTGCCAATACAATCGCTCGTAAAAAGCTGTTTGAAATGAACCGCGTAATTTCGGATACTGCCGAATACGGTTGCTATTTGTTCGATCATGCCTGCAAACCACTTTTGGCCGATTTCATGTCGAAAATTGACACAGATGTGATTGGTAAACCTTACGGCGCCGGCAAAGGCAATGGCGTTGACAACAAACAACTGATCAGTGTAAACGAAATTATCCGTTACCACGAAGTTGAAATGATTGGCGAAGAATTGCGTGCCGAAATGACCGCCATGAAAAGTATTGTATAATTAGAGTTACCCCCTATAACTTGAAAAGCCTCGTTGAAAAACGAGGCTTTTTTTATGAATCATATACAACACAATCAACAGATGAAGAATAACTTAAAAATTTTAGGTTAGCCTCGAGGTTCTATAATTTCCTAAATTCAACCAACAATTCTTCTACTTTTCTAATCGCCTCAGTCTGGCTGCATGCAAAATTATTCAGCATGATGGTAAAGCAAAGTTGTCGGCCGGAAAGTGAAGTAAGGTAGCCAGAATAACAACGGACACGGGTCATAGAGCCACTTTTGGCATGCAAACACTGATTGGGGAAATTTTCATTTTTGAAAACCGTTAAGGTGCCACTTCCAACCGTGGCAAGCGACTGGTAGAAATCTTCTGCATACGCACTCTTTGTTTTCATGTAGCTTAAAATATTCACCATTTGGCTGGCCGTAACCGCATTGAAACGTGACAAACCACTGCCGTCGTTCATAAAAAAACCAGTCATATCTAATCCTTTGTCTTTCCAGAATTGGACAACAAATTTGCAACCCTCTTTGGTCGTTCCCATCCCTGTTTTCTGAAATGCCAGGTGTTTCAGAAAATGCTCAGCAAACAGGTTTACGCTTTCGTAATTGGTTACCCGGATAATGTCGCGTAAAGGAGGTGAAAGCGTTTCGGCAAGTGTGGAACTGTTCGTTCCTGATTTTTCAAACTTGACTGATCCTTTCAGAATAATGCTGTTTGCTGCTAATTTAGTTTTGAATTCATTCGCCAGAAGTGCAGTCGGATTTGGCATTGAAGCCCTGACCACAAAATCACTTTTCCCTTTCGGAATGGTTCCCCGAACAACCCTGTGGCTGTCTTCCGGATTACCAAATATATACGCCTGATCACTGTTGACATCTGATGAACGGACTTCGTTTTGCAATTCCAATCCCGGAATTTCAGGAACAACCCGAAGCAATTGTGTTGGTTGGCTGGCCATTTCGGGGGACTTCAGGTGAATTTCGTAGAGGTTGTCGTAAATGGTCAGACCCGAAGCGCCTGCACCATAGTAGTTCCCCAAATCCTCCCACACCCAGCTTCCCGGAATCATTTGCGATTCGTAAATTGTGGCATCTAAAACAAGGTTTCCGCTGATTACTTTTATGCTTTTGTCATGCAAAGCTTTAATCCATTCCTCCTGAAACGACTTGCTTTCCGGAAAATATTCGGAACCCAAAGTAGGATCTCCGCCACCAATTACCTGCAAATCGCCCCAAAGTGTATCGTTACGAACGATGCCAGAATACGAAAGGGCAGTTTTAAAACGAAAATCAGGACCAAAAACTTCGAGGGCCGTGGCTGTGGTCACCGTTTTCAAAATCGAAGCCGGAACCAAGCTCTGCATTGGTATTGAGCGGATAAGTTCTTCGCCAGTCAAATTGTCGGTAACCGATAGTCCCACGCTTGCAGTTGCCAGTTCAGGAATGGTTTGCCAACTCCTGACCTTTTGCTGTACACCTGAAATGTTGGGTTGTGCAAAAAGTGCAGAGGCACAGGCTATCAGCAAGACAGAAAGTAAGATTTTAGATTTGAAATGATATAAGTTCATGCTTTAATTTTGAGTTGTTAAGATAAGCAGATTTCTCAAACCTGATGATAAATTCAGGCATTCTTTACCTTCACTTTCCCCAATCAGTCAAACGATTTTCCGGACTAAATCTTTTGTTTAAATTAAGGTTATGCCTTTTGGCTGAAAAGTCTTTTTTCAGATGCTTTTATTATCTTTGTCGTGTTTTGAAAAAAACATTCTAAATCAGAAAATTAGAACGTAAAATAATTCATATAAGTTTAATTCTAAACCATATCACAATGTTTATTGATAAAGTAGTTGGTAGAGAAATTTTGGATTCACGTGGTAATCCAACCGTTGAAGTAGAGGTAACCCTCGAGTGTGGTGCTATTGGTCGCGCTGCTGTTCCATCAGGAGCATCAACTGGCGAAAACGAAGCTATTGAGCTTCGCGATGGCGACAAAGGCCGTTACTTAGGTAAAGGTGTATTGAAAGCTGTTGCCAATGTCAACACAGTTATTGCTAAAGAGATTATGGGCATGGATGCTTCCAATCAGGTAGCTATCGACAAAAAGCTTATTGCTCTTGACGGAACTAAAACCAAATCAAAATTAGGCGCTAACGCTATGTTAGGCGTTTCATTGGCTGTTGCTCGTGCTGCTGCCGATGCTCTTGACATGCCTTTGTACCGCTACATCGGCGGAACTAACGCAAAAACATTGCCTGTTCCGATGATGAACATCATCAATGGAGGTTCACACTCTGATGCTCCTATCGCTTTCCAGGAATTCATGATTCGTCCAATCGGCGCAACTTCTTTCCGCGAAGGTTTACGTATGGGTGCTGAAGTTTTCCATCACCTGAAAAAAGTATTACACGACCGTGGTTTAAGCACTGCTGTTGGTGACGAAGGTGGTTTTGCTCCTGCATTAGATGGAACTGAAGATGCATTGAACAGCATCATCAAAGCTATCAAAAACGCTGGTTACAAACCAGGCCGCGCACAAGACGGTGGCGATGTATCTATCGCTTTAGACTGTGCCGCTTCTGAATTCTATAAAGACGGTATCTACGACTATTCAAAATTCGAAGGTCCAAACGGCGCAAAAAGAAATTCGACTGAACAAGTTGAATTCCTTGCTTCTTTGGTTGCTAACTTCCCTATCGATTCAATCGAAGACGGAATGAATGAAGGCGACTGGAATGGCTGGGTTGCGTTAACTGAAAAACTAGGTGACAAATGCCAGCTGGTAGGCGACGATTTATTCGTAACCAACGTTGAATACCTGAAAAAAGGTATCGAATTAGGCGCTGCCAACTCTATCCTGATTAAAGTAAACCAGATTGGTACTTTGACTGAAACTTTAGATGCTATTGAAATGGCTCACCGTGCTGGTTACACTTCAGTAACTTCACACCGTTCAGGCGAAACCGAAGATTCAACCATCGCTGACATTGCTGTTGCTACCAACGCTGGTCAGATCAAAACTGGTTCATTGAGCCGTTCTGACCGTATGGCTAAATACAACCAATTGCTTCGCATCGAAGAACAATTGGGCGCTTCTGCTATCTACGGATACAAAAAACCAGTAAAAAAATAAGCTGAAAAGCTGAATATACAAAAGCCGGTTTCCAAATGGGAACCGGCTTTTTGCATTTTTAGGATTTGTATTTTGTCCCTTTCACAGAATAATTTAGCGTTTATTCAACAAGAATTGCTTGTTCCAACTCAATAGCTTTGGGAAAAAGAATGTTGTTTTCAAGATGAACATGAAGATGCAAATCATCCTCGAATTCTTTCAGCTTGCCATAGAGAACCCGGAATGTGTTGCAGGCATCTTCAGGAGCAGTGTACCCATTGCTTAAACGGTACAACTGTTTCAGGATGATTCCGGCAGTTTCGTGTTCTTGCTCCATTACCGAAATGGGGGATGCAATAGAGCCAAAACATGAAGGGTCGTTGCAACTTCCGGCAGCTTCTGACGCAACCAGCTTTTTGATGTAAGGGAACAGAACCATTTCCTCCTTTTGCATGTGCATCAACAATTCGTTAGCCAGTTGATTAAACAGATCTTTAATCACCACAACTTCTGAATGATGAGCGCCATGAACTTCGGCTACTTTTTGCGTCAATGGTAAAATCTGTGGAATAGCTTTACTCACATACTGATGATGGGTATTGATAATATAATCCGATAAAAAATCAATTTTCCAGCTATCAAAATCATGAGCAGCTGATCCCGTATTGTATTGAAGAGCTTCCAGTTCATTAATTACTTTCGATTCGTCTGTCCCACTATTGGCGCAGGCTTGGGCTACCGAAATTTTTCCACCACAGCAAAAATCAATGCCATGACTACTAAATACATCGGCAGCTCTAAAATCCAACTTCACAATCTCTCCTACTGATTTATTTCTTAAGTTTTCCATTTTTCTGATTTTATTGTTGTTCTCATTAAACTCTGACAGAGCCTCAACCCTGTCAGAGTCCGAATATAATATTATTTTTTATTTCTCCTCTTTTGCAACCGACCAGCCAAAAACCAATCCGGCAACAAAATAAACCAAGGCTACCACACCCACGGCAAAAATGGTATCGCCAATTACTCTCAGCCACCGAAGAGTTTGCATGAAAGGTTGTTGCAGAAATTCTGCTGAACGGGCATACCACATGCCATGTTTTACACTGGCAACAGTTTGCAGCAATCCAACCGGCAATACACTAATCAGAACCATCAGCGCTAGTCCGATATTGATTGCCCAAAAAGCAATAAACAATGGTTTATCGTTCCACACGCTTTTTACCCACATGTTCCGGAGAACAAAAAGCATAAGCGAAATTCCCAACATTCCGTACACGCCAAACAAAGCGGTGTGACCATGAACAGCTGTTGTATTCAAACCTTGCATGTAATACAGCGCAGTTGGTGGATTAATCAGGAATCCGAAAATACCAGCGCCAACCAGGTTCCAGAATGCTACTGAAATCAATCCATAAATAGGCCAGCGGTAAGCTGTCAGCCAGTTGGTGTGGCGGCTTAGTTTATAATTGTGCCATACTTCAAAGCCCATCAACACCAGCGGAACAACTTCCAACGCGCTGAATGTGGCTCCCAATGCCAGAATAGCTGTTGGCGTTCCGGTGAAATACAGGTGATGAAAAGTACCAATGATTCCACCGCCAAGGAAGATAATGGTTGAAAGCAACACCGCAGTAGTTGCAGTTTTGATCCGAAGCAAGCCAAGCTGTACGAAAATAAAGGCCGAAACAACCGCAGCAAAAACTTCGAAGAAACCTTCAACCCAGAGGTGAACCACCCACCAGCGCCAGTATTCGGCAATGGCCAGGTTGGTTTGTTGTCCCCACATTAGTCCGGCACCATAAAAGGAGCCGATAGCAGCCGAAGCGACCACAAAAAGAATGATCAGGTTACGGCTTTCAGAAGGAGTTTTCAGGATTGGAAGCAAAGGGCGAACCATTAAAGTCAGCCAGATGAACAAGCCTGCAAACAGGAAAATCTGCCAGAAACGACCCAGGTCAACATATTCGTAACCCTGATGACCGAACCAGAAATTTTCGGCAAGACCCAGTTTCTGCATTACACCCATCCACTGGCCAGCCAATGAACCAACAACAATCACGAGTAATGCACCAAACAACACATTTACACCCAGACGCTGAAACTTAGGTTCGTAGCCCGAAACTGCCGGTGCAATGTACAATCCGGTAGCTAACCAGGAAGTAGCAATCCAGAATATTGCTAATTGTACATGCCATGTCCGCGAGATTGAATAAGGCAAAATGGTATCCAGATTTAGTCCGTAAAATGAGTTGCCTTCAACACCAAAGTGGGCAGTTACAATTCCCATTATAACCTGAACCAAAATTAGTGCAGTAACAATGATAAAATATTTCAGCGTGGCTTTCATCGATGGAGTCGACATCATAGACAGCAGCGGATTTGCGGCCGGTATTTCGAGGTGTTCTTCGTTGTCGCGGGAGCGGGCATACTGGTAAGCCATTAAAGCAATACCCAGCAACAAAATGATTACACTGAAACCAGTCCAAATGTGCAAATCGCCGGTAGCAACATTACCAACCAATTCCTCGTGCGGCCAGTTGTGCGTATAAGTCAGGTCACTGTTCGGACGTTCGGTAACACAAGCCCACGATGCCCACCAAAAGAAAGCAGTCATCTTAGCCATCCGTTCCGGTGTTTTGATCGAATTTTCAGGAATCGAATAGTTTTCACGCAGTTCGGCCATTTCAGGATTGTTGGTAAATAATCCGGAATAGAAGGTGCTGGTATTTTGAATAGCCACAGCTCTTGCTGCACTCACGGTAATCGTTTTGGCCGATTCGCTAAAGGTATTTTTCCTTATGTCCTGCTGAAGTTTGATCTTCAGGTAAGCCTGATCGGCCGGATCAATCTCACCAAATTTCTTCGCGAATTTTTCTGTCGACAACACATCCAATATGGCAATCGCCTCTTTGTGGAGCCAGTCGGCAGTCCAGTCGGGAGCCTGATATGCACCATGCCCCCATACACTTCCCAATTCCTGACCGCCAATCGACTGCCAAATGTTTTGTCCGTCGCGGATATCCTGCCCGGTAAATAAAACTGTTCCGTCAGAGGTCACCACTTTGTCGGGAATAGGCGGCGCCTGATGGTAAATTTCGATTCCGAAGTAGCCCAGTACTCCAAAACTGATAACCATTACCGCTATAAACCCAAACCATAATTTCCGAATGTTCATAGTACCTTGTTTTAAGATTTATAATTTGATTTTGTGCTGATTCAATCTTGTGTTGTAAAGATAGATCAGGTAAATTGCGTACTTTTATGAGCAGGATCATATCGCTAAAAATCACTTAAAACACTGCGAATAAATTAATTATATCTATTTTCAAGCTGATTTTTGAAGTTGAACCAACAAGAATAAAAGATTAAAGCCTCTTTAAATATTATTCTGGAGTAAAAATATGATTGACGAAAGCATACTTCAGCACTATGGCGCCGTTGAAATTAAGCTCGAAAAAGGAGCGTTCCTTTTTCATGAGAAAGAGCGGGCAGCGAATTATTACCAGGTGAAAGCCGGGAAAATAAAAATGTTTAACCTGAATTCGGAAGGAAAACTGTTTACTCAGGGCATGTTTGAAGCTGGTGAGAGCTTTGGAGAGCCACCTCTTTTCGACGATTCAACCTACCCGGCCTGCACGGTTGCCGAAGAAAACAGCTGTTTGTATAAATTAACCAAAGCCAAATATTTCAAACTCCTGAAAGAAAATCCGGAAATTCATCTGGCTACCACCAAAATGCTGGCAAACAGATTGCTCTACAAATCGATGCTCCTGAAAGAAATATCGAGCTTTAAGCCTGAACACCGCATTTTAAGCTTAATCGATTACCTGAAGAAGGAGAATGGCATTCCGGCAAATCAGCAATACGAAGTCAGCCTGACACGCCAGAACATTGCCGACCTTACTGGTTTGCGTGTCGAAACCGTTATCCGATCGGTAAAGACCCTCGAAAAAGAAGGCGGTTTAAAGTTGATCGGGCACAAAATTTTCAGGTAAAAACTTCCACCTTTTACGTATTCAAATACCCGAAAAAACATCAATGATGGTCAATTAATTATGTATTTTTATTGACCGGCAACTTCTATATTTGGTTCACTAATAAAAGAAGAAATGAAAAAGATACTGCTTCTGCTTTGTGCCTTTCAGTTTTTTGCGACCATAAATTACGCGCAACTTCAGCTTGTAAACCTGTTAACCGAGAACCGCATCGAGCCCGAAGGAATCGACAACGCAAATCCCCGTTTGACCTGGCAACTGAAATCGTCGGAACGGAATGTTTTGCAAACAGCTTATGAAATACGGGTTAGCGATGATTTGCGCGCACTGAAAACAGGCCGGAATTTAAGCTGGCAGACGAATAAAATACAATCCGAACAATCGGTTCACATTTCATATTCTGGAAAACCATTGAACGCCGGCACAAAATACTATTGGCAGGTACGGGTTTGGGACAACCACGGAAACCTGTCGAAATGGAGCGAACCGACTTACTGGATTGTGGGTATGATCAACCCTGAAAACTGGTCAGCACAATGGATTCAGGCCGGATTTACTGAAACAGAATTGCGACCTTCGCCTATGTTCCGGAAAGAATTTCAGGCCAAAAAGGTAGTGCAGTCGGCCATTGCATTTGTTACAGCCCGCGGACTTTACGAGGCCGAAATTAACGGCAATAAAATTGGCAATGCTTTCTTTACTCCCGGATGGACTTCCTATGGGAAACGAATTCAGTACCAAACTTTCGATGTAACCAAACTTCTGCGCAAGGGGGAAAATGCAGTTGGCGTAACACTCGGAAACGGCTGGTATCGCGGATATTTAGGCATTCGTGGACAACGCGATTTTTATGGCAGCGATTTAGCTTTACTTTTCCAGCTCACGATAAAATACACCGACGGAACAACAGAGCAGGTAATTTCGGATGGCTCGTGGCAATCGGCCACCGGTCCGATTTTATACTCCGAACTTTATCATGGCGAAACCTACGATGCCCGACTCGAAAAACAAGGATGGTCGATGCCCGACTACAACGATGCAGCCTGGAGCGGAGTTGTTGTGAGAGATTACCCTGTGAATAATCTGCTTGCTACCGAAAATGAACTGGTAAAAAAACAGGAAACGCTTCAGCCGGTAAAGCTATTTAAAACGCCAAAAGGCGAACAGGTAATCGATTTTGGTCAAAATCTGGTTGGCTGGGTTCAGGTTAAAGCATCAGGAAAAGCTGGCGATCTCGTCACGCTTGTACATGCTGAAGTACTGGACAAAGAGGGCAATTTTTATACTGAAAATTTACGGTCGGCTAAACAAAAAAACACGTTCATTCTGAAAGGTTCAGGACTTGAGACATTCGAACCGCATTTCAGCTGGCAGGGTTTCAGGTATGTAAAAATCGAAAACTATCCGGGCGAGCTAAAGCCTGAAAATTTTACTGCCATCGTGTTGAATTCGGATATGGCTCCAACCGGTAATTTCATCTGTTCCGACGAGTTGGTAAACCAGCTTCAGCACAACATTCAGTGGGGACAGAAAGGAAATTTTGTTGATGTGCCAACCGATTGCCCGCAGCGCGACGAACGCAAAGGCTGGACCGGCGATGCGCAGGCCTTTGTTCGTACAGCCAGTTTCAATTTCAGGGTAAATAGCTTTTTTGCCAAATGGATGAAAGATGTTGCTGCCGATCAACTTCCCAATGGTATTGTGCCGTGGGTTGTTCCCGATTTGTATCACAACGGATTGGCCAGTCCGGGTTGGAGCGATGCCGCCACCATTGTGCCCTGGACGATGTATCTGGCTTACGGCGACAAACAGATTCTGGCTGATCAGTATGCGAGTATGAAAGCATGGGTTGAATATATCCGCGGAATAAGTCCGGAAAATCTTTGGATTCCGGCATCGTCGTTTGGCGACTGGTTGTTTTACCGTCCGGCTGACGACAATGATGGCCGGTCGGCAGTGACCGACAAAAACCTGATTGCGCAATGCTTTTATGCCTGCTCCACACAAAACCTGATTAAAGCTGCCGAAGTTCTTGGAAATACGGCCGACGTAAATTTCTATCAGCAATTACTTGCAAAAATTAACGAAGCATTTCTGAAAGAATACGTTACGGCTTCAGGGAAATTGGTTTCGGGTACGCAAACAGCATATGTTTTGGCACTCAACTTCGATTTATTGCCCGAAAATCTGAGACCTCAGGCGGCAAAACGTCTGGTTCAGAATATCCGTGCCTACGACACACATCTCACAACCGGATTTCTGGGTACTCCCTATTTGTGCCAGGTATTGTCACGATTTGGATATTCTGATGTTGCTTACGAACTGCTGCTGCAAAAATCGTATCCGTCGTGGCTGTATCCGGTAACCATGGGAGCCACCACCATTTGGGAGCGTTGGGATGGCATCCGGCCCGACGGAAGTTTTCAGACCCCCACTATGAATTCGTTCAATCATTATGCTTATGGTGCTATTGGCGACTGGATGTACCGGGAAATTGCCGGAATTGATACCGACGATAAGAATCCGGGCTATAAAGTTATACGCATAAAGCCACAAATCGAGAAAGGCCTGACTCATGCCCGGGCCGAATTGGAAACCTACTACGGAAAAATTGTTTCGGCTTGGAACAATAGCCGTGGAAAGTTGGTGATGCATGTGGAAATACCGGCAAATACCACCGCCGAAATTTATATTCCGGCAACAGATTCCGACAAAATAAGTGAAAATGGTAAACCTGTAAATCTCCTGAAAGATATAGTGCTGACCGGCAAAGCAGACACTTCTGTGATCCTTCATGTTGGCTCGGGCAGTTATTATTTTACAGTGGATTAATTGGCTATTTAACTAATACGATTAAAGTTTTTGCTTAATTTTGAACATGACTCACGATCAAGCAAAAATCTCACCGCATGTATCGACATTTAATTGCAGGAATATTTTAATTCAAACGTATAAATCGGCAAAGTGCTATAAACTTGCCGCTATTTACCAGTTCAACTCGGTTGTATTCAATATTTCCCCCAAATGTCAAATTAAATTCTACTTAACAATTAGGTTATGTCTTCAAATTAACCTAATTTTAGGGAAACATTAAATACAACGCTAAGACGTTATGGCCAATTATAATTGCGACAAATGAGACATATCCTTAATAAAATATTGAAATCTAAGAATGGAAAATTTATTCTTTTCCTACTCTTTTTGACATTTGGAGGAATTTACTTATACCTTGACAGGCCGACAGTTAATAGCAAAGCGGATATTATTGAGATCAACGGAACTTTGAGAAATATTGCAAGAGAGTTAGTTTATTCCAAAAGAATAAATAAAACAGAGCGAGACTCAACCTATCATATTTCCCTAAATGAATATCCGTGTAAATTTCAGGTTAGTTATTTCCCTTTCGACAGAAAAGAATTTTATTCAGCATCTCAAATTGGTGACAAAATACAGCTACATATCGCAAGACAGGACGAAAAATATTTAAGTGTCCCAGTCACGAAAATTCGTAGCTTTTCTCTGACAGTTAATGAAAAGACATACCTTTCTTTAGACAATGGGTTATCAGGTTTTGGGAAAGGGTGGTTTGAGTTAGGAATGATTTTTATACCATTTATTATTATGACAATTCTTATCTTTAGGACATTGAAAAATAAATAACTAGGCCATAACTTCAGCTACCCGCAAGCTCGGCAGCGGTGGTTTTCGATGGGCATCTTTCCGCTTGGTCCCGGTTAACCGGAATTGACAGGAATTGAAGATCGGCGATAGCCAAATCGCCCGCAGTCTGAAGCTGGGAGTAGCTTCCTAGGTTAGAACTAATTATATGTGCCTCATTTGTAAACATATCAACATGAAAAGAAAGTATTTTTTTTTTATAATTATATTGGGATTAGGCATCTCAATGATTAATGGTTGTGGAAAGGACAATGATAAACCAATCAACAAAATTGATTATTTGACAAATAATTCCTCTAAAGTCTGGTCGTGTTCCAGGATAGTCAATCCTAATTCAGTTACAATTAGTCTGCCACCTTGTCTTTTAGACGATGAGGTTAGGTTCGAGATAAATGGAAAATATTCAGAAGATAATAAGGGGACAATTTATGCAACAACTATTTCAACTGATCACAGTTATCCGCCAAAATTATTTTGTCAAGATACGATTAATAGTATTAACAGTGGCTTCTGGACATTAAATGCAAAAATGGATACATTAACCGTCTCGACACCAAAATATACGATTGCTGGTCAGATTTTAAAATTGACAAGTGATTCATTAATTCTAAAGCGGATATATAGCAATTCAGCTATTCAATTTGAATACTTTGTAGCAAAGAAACAAGAATAACTACCGCTCACATCAGCTACCCGTTCGGCAGCAGTGGTTTTCGGTGGGCATCTTTCCGCTCGGGCTGCTTTTCGGTTTGACAGGAAATTGCCCGCAGTCCGCACCTGCGTGTAGCTTCCTACGTTATAGGTCATTTAAAAAAGACACAAATTGAGCATTATGAGTCAACTAAATTTCTTCTTTACCGACAATGAATTAAACGAAAGACTACAATATATCCTTTCGACTGGAAATTATACAATTTTTGTTGGACGATTCTTTAAGACGGAGACTCCTAATCAAATTAATAATATATGCGATTTGAATCGATTCGACAGCTTGACAATTTGGGTTAACAATGACTTTTGTGAGCCGATATGCACACATAAAGGACAAGGAGATTATAGTAATGATTTCTTATTTGACATTTATAAAGACCCAATTATCGAGCTAGACAATTGTAAATTGACAGACAATTTGATAACAGCTGGTCGACTTTATTTCAAATCAGGTTGGCTAGCAAATGCTGAATTAAATCAAATACATAAAAGAATGGCAAATAAGCTTGTGCGATTTTTAAAAAAGGACCTTGTAGGTATTTCTTCACCATTCATGATTTCATCTGAAATAGCAGAACTTATTGAAAAAGGTTTTGAAATCGAATTAGGAGAAGGAGGAAAGAGAATAAATAAAGAAATCAAAAACGGGCATAACTCCAGCTAACCGTCAAGCGCGGCAGCGGTGGTTTTCGGCGTGTATCTTTCCGCTCAGTCCAGGTTAACCGGGCTTGACAGGAATCAAAGATCGCCAATAGCCAAATCGCCCGCAATTTGAAGCTGCGTGTAGCTTCCTCCGTTATGGGCAACCTTGAAAACAAAACGACAATGCCGACAATAGAAATAGCATCAATTAACTCGACAGGACTTCACCTAAAACAGGCGGACTTTGATATTGCTATCATTGAGGAGGAGAAACTTGAAAGTCATAGAGGACTGTTTTACGATTTTCTAAAAAAACAAAATGGGGTAATAGTTCATATTGGCAACCCAGACTATAAGCACAATAAAGGAGGCGGCTTTTTTGCTGGACAGTTGATCGACTGGGACTTTGAACCTGGAGATATATTTATACCCGAAGTTGACTCAGACGACTCGACTGACTATCGTGGAGCTAATCAACAATTTAGGTTCAAATTTTTAGATAAATATAAAACAGACATAGACAAATTAATTAAAATTGCACTTGACAGTTCACCAATCAAAAAAGTATATCTTTTGACAGACTATCAATTTGGACCAGAAAAGGGAAACATTGAAATCATTTATACAATCAGAGACCTTTGGACAAGACACGACAACGAAGGACTAAAACTAAATACAATGTATGAACTATATGGACAATAGAAAGGCAGCCCATAACATCAGCTACCCGAGTCCGGCAGCGGTGGTTTTCGGTGGGTATCTTTTCGGCTTGACAGGAAATCGCCCGCAATCCGCACATGCGTGAAGCTTCCTACGTTATGCGTCATGGTAGGTGCACATTCTGCAAAAAGAAAATATGCTGACATAGGGTTGTCACTCCCTGTGTTTAAGTTTGAAAAAATTATATAATGAGACTTTAAAACAATGGAGAGAATTCTAACACTTGACACATCGAATATTGACAACGAGCATATTTGCTGTGCGATTTCTGATAAAAAGTGCAAGGACAGTTACGAATTAAAAAAAGACTGGTTGAGAAAGGAATTTGACAATGGATACTTTTTTCGCAGGATTGATGCAAGGGCAAAAGTGTTTATTGAGTATGGCCCTGCTGAGAAAGGATGGATTCCGATTGAAGCCTCAAATTATTTGTTGGTAAACTGTTTTTGGGTTTCTGGACAATATAAAGGACAAGGATACGGCAAAGCATTATTAAAACTTGCCATTGACGATGCAAAGGAGCAGGGGAAAGACGGTTTGGTAACAGTAGTTGGAACCAATAAGTTTCACTTTATGAGTGATACCAAATGGCTATTGAGACAGGGTTTTGACACGTGTGAGAAACTTGCATCAGGATTTAGTTTGCTTGTAAAAAAGATAAATCCAACGGCTAACAATCCCAAATTTAAAGATTCGGTGGAAAACGGAGAATGTGAAGATAAAAATGGATTAGTGGTTTATTATTCAAATCGTTGTCCGTTTTCTGAGTATCATGTGACAACATCGTTGAAAGAAACGGCAGAAAAAAGAAAGTTGCCATTAAAGTTAATTAAACTGGAGACAATGGAGCAAGCTCAATCAGCACCAACTCCAGCGACAATTTTTAGTCTATTCTTCAATGGGAAATTTGTAACGACCGATTTGGGTGTCTGCATGGATAGTCGATTTGATAAAGTGATAGAAAAAAAATGAACCACGAACGCATAACTTCAGCTACACGGGCGGCAGCAGTGGTTTTCGGTGGGTATCTTTCCGCTCGGTCACGGTTAACCGGGATTGACAGGAATCGAAGATCGGCGATAGCCAAATCGGTTGCAATCTGAAGCTGCGTGTAGCTTCCTAGGTTATGTGCTATTTTAAAGGAGACAGACACAAATGAGACTGACATTATTATTCATTGTACTTTTTGCATTCCAGAGTGCGTTTGGACAGTTTGGAATTATTCATGACAATGACGGTTTTGTATTCATTCGTAAAGCGGCTATTAGCAGCAATAACATTGCTGACACGCTTTCTAATGGGCAAGTTGTCTATTGCTTATGGCAAAAAAAGGACTATTATGAAGTAGATTACGAGGCTGACCAGAAGCTACATAGTGGATATGTGCATAAATCAAGGATACAATTTCTATCTAAATTTGACAGTTTGCAGACACTAGAACGAACAAGTAAAAGAGTAATTTTTCAAAAAGATTCGCTAAAAGTAACTTTAAACCAAATTCCTTTTTTAGTAAAAAACAATAAATTGGAATATGGAAATGGAGATCAATCTAGCTTTGTTGACAAAATTAATGGTAAAGAATACTGGGGTTCAGACGGTGGAATACCTAAAACTCAATATGGACAAGTATCTATTCTATGGAGAGATAAGAAAATTGATCTACCAAAAGAAAGCCTAGAGGATTTATTTAATCCTAATTTGGAAGACAAATACACAATGGTGAATTTTGACAAGAAAAACAATACAGTTTACATTGTCGGCCAAAACGGTGATGCAGCTGGTGGATATGCTGTTCTCTGGATCATCGAAAATGGAAAATATAAAGGTAGATTTGTTACCCATGGATTTTAGAAAACCGCTCTGATCCTCCGGATTTGTAAAAGCTCGTAACCGCTAGTTCTTATTTTCAATCAGCACTTTTTAGTATTGGATTTGTAAACCGTTAAAGCTGCAAATGGGGCTCTATGCGCTACGTACCGACCCGAATGTGTGAATGATATAACTTATTTGCAGAATAGCATAACAGCTCTGTGAACCCAGCCGCTTACCTTTAATCATACCAAAGAATTTAAGACTTTTCGTTGGCCTGTATGTTTGGCAAACCGTCCGGTTAATCCGGTTGACCTCCCTGTAAAACAATTTGCACATCCTGTTTATTTTTTCGTTGCCCTGTAAACCGGGAAGACCGTCCTGTTAAAAAATCGGTGCGTACTGTTGGATTTTGACCCCATCCTGTGCAACAGGACGACACAAATAAACTACAGGGCGATGAAAAACAATAACAGGGCAGTTGGAAAATTAACAGGATGAAGAAAAATCCCCGCTGGTGCTGATTTGTAATCAGCACTTCTTTGCAAAAGATTTGCACTCCGCCCGGTCCCGGTTAACCGGGATTGAAAGGAATTGAAGATCGGCGATAGCCAAATCGCCCGCAATTTGAAGCTGGGAGTAGCTTCCTTGTTAGTGCGCCAATGGTAATTGCGAATTGCGTAAAGAAAAGCTTCTAATCTTTACAAACGAAAAATCAAATGTAAAGAAAATTGAATTTTATTTACACAATAGCTTATGTTTGTAAAGAAAAAACGAAAACCTTTACAATATGAGCCAACTGGAAAATTGGAGATTAGAGGAACTACCATTGCCCATCGACCTTGAAACAAAAGCAGTGCTTAAAAGCTTACCTTCAGCTCATGCAGCATTGGCTGAATTAAAAGGGATTGCATCCTCAATTCCTAATCAAATCATTTTGATCAACACTTTAGGACTTCAGGAAGCTAAAGACAGCTCTGCGATTGAGAATATTATTACGACACATGATGATCTATTTAAGTCAGAACTAAATCTTGACTCATTCAAATCACTCGAAGCGAAAGAGGTTCAAAACTACATTTCAGCTTTGAAAAAAGGATTTGAACTAATTCAGAGTAAAGGATTTATTACCAATAGTGTAATCCTTGAGATTCAAAAAGAATTAGAAGGCAATAATGCAGGGTTCAGAAAATTACCCGGAACTTCACTAAAGAATTCGTCAACTGGAGAAACAATTTATACTCCTCCCCAAGACTTTAGCGAGATTAATCGATTAATGTCAAATCTAGAGAAGTTCATGAATGATCCATCAATATGTGACTATGATCCAATTGTTAAAATGGCCATTATTCATTACCAATTTGAAAGCATTCATCCATTTTATGAAGGAAACGGTCGTACCGGAAGAATAATAAACATTCTTTATTTAATTTTAGAAAAACTTCAAAGTCTGCCAATCTTGTATCTAAGTAACTACATTATAGAAAACAAATCTGATTATTACAGACTTTTACAACACCTTAGAGACGATGAGAATTGGGAAGAATGGTTATTATTTATGATTCATGGTATCGAAAAGACCTCAAGAGAAACGATTGATTTGATAATTCAAATCAAAGAGTTAATGATGAATTACAAACACAAATTGAGAGATAATTATAAATTTTACAGCCAGGATTTGTTGAATAATTTATTTAAGCATCCTTATACAAAAATTGAATTTATCGTGAACGATTTAAAGGTTTCAAGGATAACTGCTGCAAACTATTTGAATAAACTTGCAGAAGATGGACTGCTTAAGAAAGAGCGAATTGGCACAGGAAATTACTATGTGAATGAACCATTATTTAACCTATTGTCAGCACGATCAAACCACTAGGCCATAAGTTCAGCTACCCGCACAACACCGTGGTTTTCGGTGGATTAAGTTGTCCGGAAATAAATAACTTTTAAAACGCAATTGTATTCTGATTGGCATAATAATTGACTGTTTAGCACGTTTTAAAAACCATCAGCTAACCTTATCCTAAGCCAGTCAATGAACCTTACCCAACACAAATGTATCCTTGTACTTCTGGGGATACTCTTTTCCACATCACTTTTCGCTCAGAAACTATCTGTTTATGGCTCTGTAAAAGATGCATTAACAGGCGAAAACCTGATTGGGGCAGTCGTCGTCGTCAAAGAAACCAATCAGGTGGTTGTTGCCAATAGTTATGGGTTCTATTCCATTTCACCCAATTCAGGAAAGTGCACCATCGTTTGCAGTTATCTGGGTTATTCCATATTTACAAAACCTATCGAGATTGAGAAAAGCATCCGATTAGACATCGAACTTTCGCCCCAGGTTAAATCGCTGGATGAAGTCACTGTTCAGGGTAACAAATCGGCACTTAATTCAACTTCCGTAAGTAAAAATGTAATCGGGATAAAACAGATTAAGTCAATTCCGTCGATGACCGGCGAACCCGATGTGCTGAAAAGCCTTCAATTGCTGCCTGGCGTGCAAACTGCCGGCGAAGGCTCTACGAATCTCAGTGTGCGTGGGGGTTCATTCGATCAGAATTTAATTGTTCTCGACGAAGCGCCGGTTTACAATCCATCGCATGCCCTGGGCTTCTTTTCCACGTTTAACACCGATGCCCTGAATAATGTGTCGTTTTACAAAGGCGCATTTCCGGCGCAATATGGCGGCCGATTATCCTCGATTGTTGACATTACCATGCGCGAAGGCAATTACAAAAAATACGCAGCCAATGTGGGCATAGGTTTACTGGCCAGCAAAGTGACACTTGAAGGTCCGATTGTAAAAGACAAAGCCTCGTTCATCATTTCCGGACGATACAGTTATGCCGGACAAACGTTGAATCTGGCAGGATTATTCGGACAGGAAGTGCTGCAAATTTGGGAATTGCGCAATTTTAACGATCAAAACAAAATCAACTTTTACGATCTGAATGCCAAAGTCAATTATCGGATCAACGACAAGAACCACATTTATTTTTCGACCTACACCGGTGGCGACCGCTTTTACAGCTACTCGCTCAACAATAACAATTCGCTGGAATGGGGAAATACCACCTCTACCCTACGCTGGAATCACATTTTCAACAGCCGCTTGTTTTCCAATTTTACCAGTTATTACAGCAACTACAACTATTCGTATTTTATAGCCGACGATCTGAAAAACTTCGATTGGAAATCGAACATTCAGGAGGCCGGATTGAAAGCTGATTTCAGCGCTTACCTCAACACATCGAACCACCTGAAATTTGGAGCCTCATCCGTTTATCATTATTTCGCCCCGGGAACGATTTTGCCCAGATCGGCCAGTTCAAGTATCAAAACATTTGGTTTAAGTAAGAAAAATGCGATTGAAGTTTCGGCTTACATCAGCAACGAACAGAAAATATCGGATAGGCTCAGTCTGGATTATGGTTTGCGTTATGCCGGGTTCATCAACATAGGTACTGACACCGTTTTTCAGTACAATGAAGAAAAAACGCAGGTTACGGGTTTTAAAGCCTACGGCAGCGGAGAGTTAGTCAATTACTATCAAAGTTTTGAACCACGCATTTCGGCGCGCTACCTGTTGGGCAGGCGAAATTCGATCAAACTGGCTTACGGACGAACCACTCAATTTTTGCATTTGCTGAGCAATTCGTCTTTGGGATTACCCACCGATGTGTGGATGCCACCCGATAAAGACATCCGACCACAATCTTCCGACCAATTTGTATTGGGTTATTATCAAACTTTCAGCGACAACAAATACGAATTTACGTCTGAAATTTATTACAAGACCTTACGGAATATCATTGATTTTAAAGACAATGCCAACCTGTTTCTGAATAAACACATCGACACCCAAATTTTAAGCGGCGATGGTTTTGCCTACGGAAACGAATACATGCTCGAAAAGAAAACCGGCGATTTAACCGGCTGGATTGCCTATACTTTTTCGCAAACTCAATACCAGATTGACGGCGTTAACAACAACAACTATTTTTCGCCACGCTGGGATATCCGGCACAACCTTTCCATTACCGGCAACTATCAACTGAATAAAAGATGGAGCGTTTCGAGTACTTTTAAGTTTACTTCCGGCGGTTTTGTTACTGTTCCTGAAGGATCGTTTATTTACAACGGCTCTGCATTTAATTACTATTCAGAACGGAACGGATATCAGATTGAGCCGTATCACCGGTTGGATGTTTCGTTTACCTACAAATCACGAAAAAACGATAAGCGAAATTGGAAATCGGAATGGGTGTATGGTATTTACAACATTTATGGAAGAGAGAACATCTATACTCTTTTTGCCCAACCGGAAAGGAATCTTGTGTCAACTCAATTCTCAAAAATGTACCTGTTCGGAATCGTTCCTTCAGTAACTTATAACCTGAAATTTTAAGCCATGCGAAATCTATTCCTAGTCTTTATTTTAGCAATTGCTGCCTATTCATGCACAAAAGATTACGATTTGCAACTGAAATCAGATAATGCCAGACTTGTAGTTGAAGGAACAATTAGCGACCAGAAAGGTCCTTACCTGATACGCTTAACTAAAAGCCGGTTTAAACTGCATTTTGAGCAAAGGGCAAACGCAAGTGATACTTCATACAGTTACACTACTCCGTACGATGGTGTTGAAGCGGTACAAGATGCAGAGGTGTACATAACAGATAAGAATACATCCGTTACCGACACATTGGAGAAATGCCCAACCGGGAAATGGGTTCACTACAAGGATCCAAATTCAGATTTTGTGAAATCCTATTTCTATGTTTCCGATACCAGCATTATAATGGGATATTACAAAACTACCACGCTAAAAGGGATTCCGGGTCACACCTATGCTTTAACTATTAAATGGCAGAATCAGGAATATCATGCCGAAAGTTATATGCCGCCAGTTCCGGCACTCGATTCGGTTCAGTTTAAATTTACACAGGGAGAAATTGGCAAATCCAATTACAATATTCCGCTGATTTATTTTAAGGAACCACAAAATGAACGTAACTACTATTTGTTTAAAACGCAGGCTGTTTACGGATGGCCCTATTCCATACTAAGCGATGAATACCTGAAAAGCTATGTAAACGGATTGGATGTTTGTAAAGGTGTTACACCCGATTATTGGGTGACAAATTATCCCTACGATTTCATAGGTTCTTACTTTATTGAAATGCATTCCATTACCAAAGAGGGCTACGAATATTACAAGGCTCTCATTCAACAATTCAAAACCGACGGAGGAGGCTATTCGCCAAGTCCAGCTTCGCCACCAACGAATCTGGATAATGGCGCTTTAGGTTTCTTTCGGGC
The DNA here is from genome assembly GCA_019163175.1 of Prolixibacteraceae bacterium. GTDB lineage: Bacteria > Bacteroidota > Bacteroidia > Bacteroidales > Prolixibacteraceae > Aquipluma. The sequence goes on from JAFLKN010000052.1 coordinate 43,490, forward strand.
TTCGGCTGTAAACAGGGTTGACTTTAAAACAAATGAAAATCACGAATGGGTATGGTGATAAGCAAACACCCGCAATTAACGAACTGTTGATTGCGGGTGTTTGGTTTTTGAAGTAACGAATTAGTCTCTTACGGTAATCATTTCAGGAATAAACTTGCCTTTGCCGAGCTTCAGGAAAAACAGGACGGCCGCGCCCAGCGCAGCAATTAATCCGACTGAAAGTGAAATCATATACGATAATCCAAATCCTTCAGGAGCAAAAAACAGGTAGCTGATGGTTACTGTGGTCATAAATAACGCCGGCAGTAAAGTAATCCAGTAGAACTTCTTTTCCTGAGCGAGATAAACCGTGATAGCCCAAAGCACAAAGACCGCCAATGTTTGGTTTGACCAGGCAAAATAACGCCAGATTACGGCAAAATCAACCAAAGTCAGACCAAATCCAACCGCAAAAAGCGGCACACTAATGATCAGCCTGTTTTTGATCGGGCCTTGTTTGAAATTCAGAAAGTCGGCTACAATTAAACGCGCACTCCGAAAAGCAGTGTCGCCCGAAGTAATTGGTGCGGCTACAACACCAAGCAAGGCCAGTGCGCCGCCCAGTTTGCCGAGCAATGAATTCGAAATTTCGTTCACCACAAAAGCAGCGTTTCCTTTGTTGGCAACCATTACTTCGTTTAATGGACCAACACCACCATAAAACGCCATTCCGATAGCAGCCCAAATCAGGGCAACAACACCTTCGGTAATCATGGCTCCATAAAAAACTCCGCGTCCCTGTTTCTCGTTGGTGATACAACGTGCCATCAGTGGCGATTGCGTGGCATGGAATCCGGAAATAGCACCACAGGCAATGGTAATAAACATCATCGGGAAAATAGGAAATTTATCAGGCTCAGTATGATGGTTTGTCAGATTGTCTAAAGTCAGTTCAGGAATGTGATACCCTTTTACAAACAATGCTGTGGTTAAGCCGACTGCCATAAACAGCAATGCAAAACCAAAAACAGGATAAATTTTACCAATGATTTTATCGATTGGCAGCATGGTTGCAAGCACATAGTAAATGAAAACTACCCAAACCCAAAAAGTCATGGATAACATGTTGGGAGTTAAACTGGCCAGAATTTTTGCCGGTCCCATGATAAAAACAGCACCTACTATAACCATAAGCACAACTGTAAAACCACGCATAAACTGTTTGGTGCCCACGCCTAGATAAATTCCGACGATTTCAGGAATACTCAATCCTTTGTGTTTCACCGAAAGCATTCCGGAGAAATAATCGTGTACGGCACCGCCAAAAATAGAACCAAAAACGATCCATAAAAAAGCAACAGGTCCCCACATGGCTCCGGCTACAGCACCAAAAATTGGCCCAAGCCCGGCGATATTCAGAAACTGGATGAGAAAAGTCCGCCATTTGGGCATCGGAACGTAATCAATTCCGTCAGCCATAGTTAAAGCTGGTGTTTCTCTGTTTGGATCGGCTCCGTAAATACGTTCAGCAAGTTTACTATAGAAAACATACCCCAGAATCAGCAGGGCAATTGAAATAAAAAAGGTAATCATATGCAGTAGTTTAAATTAGTTACAATTCAAGTTTCTTCTCTTTTGGCGAAGCGCCCATTTTCAGCACACCTGTAGCATGACGATAAAAGTGGCCACGTAAATCTTTGGCATAATCGTTCAGAATCTGGTTGCCCAATCCGTTGTAATCGCCACAGCGGAACAAAGCACGCCCCAAAATAATTTCGCGCAAGGCATTGTTTCGGGTACTGGTATCGGTACTATTGGCCGGCGTATCTTCAATGGCTTTCTGAATGGTCGTCATCGCATGGCCGGTTACACCTTTCATTTGCAGCAAATCGAACAGAACTTTGGCCGGAAGTTCATTGGACAATGTTTCGAAAGCCACAGCAATGGCGCGGAAATGCGAGAATTCACTTTCCGGAGTGAGCATTTTAGCCAAACGAATAATCGATGGGAGCACTTCTTGTTTGCGCGATTTGCCCAAAGCAATGACCAGACTATCCAAGTAGCTCATGCTCATACCGAACTGCCCCATTCCGGTGTAGTTCCATCCTTTGTCCCAGGCGCTGAAACCGTCAACTGCCTTTTGCAGAACTTCCCATCCGGCTTTGTTGTCGAGCATTCCGAGAATACGCGCGTATACTAGTTTTTCTTCCTGCGAACTAACCAGATTCAATTGGTCGATTAAAACAGGAATGCCTTTTTCAGTATCCCACATTACGATTTCAAGTCCATCCAATTCGTGTGTCAGCGTTTTGGCTGCTTTCTGTACATCTTCAAACTTTGGCGGATAATTATCCTGATCGGTCAGCACCCGAGGCTCCATACTTTCGATCTGAACCAATCGCTTTTGCAGTGCTTTGATATCGATGTAGCGGATCCGTTGATTGTTGGCCGAAGCCATTGCAGCCCCCATTCCAACAGCATAACCCTGATTCTGCAAACAAGGCTGCATCCTGATTACCGGCATCGCATCTCGGTGCGCCGAAGCGCCCAAGCCGGTCACCACAATTCCTTCCAAACCCTTAGGCAATAAAGCGCGGAAAGGCACATTGGCAACCACATCTACTCCACTGTGTGCTGGTGGTTTCAGTGCAAAAAACGGATCGACCGTAAAGCCATGCGTATCGAACGAACTTTCGTGAATAGAGATTGTATCGGGATACGTGCGTCCGTTATACACATCGAGTACCGAAACTGTGAAATCGCCATTCATCCGGCGGCGTTCGCGCGTTTGAGGCAATTTCCCCAGATCAAACTGATCTTTAAATTTTTCTTTTCCGACAATGAAAGTTGCCCAAACGTCAATCATATCCGAGTCGTCGGTAAACGTCCAGTCGGTATTGTTGTAAAAATCATTCGGATTTTTCGGTGGCATTCCGGCTCCCTGAACAGCCACATTCGTGCCGTCGGTATAGGAATATCCGGCACCTGCAGCAATGGCAATGTCGGCGCTTCCGGTAGAATCGATGATGGTATTAGCCAGAACCACACCACGACCGTATGGCGTTGAAATGACCACTCCTTTCACCTGTTTATCCACCACATAAGCACCTATTCCAATTACGCCGAACCAGATTTCGCCACCTGCTTTGCGTATTTCAGAACGGAACCATTCGGTTTTCCAATCGAACACCCATTCATCCAGACGCTTTTTCTGCCGCTCGTTATCGCCACCAAGAGCCTTCACTCCGGCATCCACTTCGTTGGTAAAACCATGCTTATAGCCGTGATAATAGCGACCAATCATTCCAAGCGTTCCAATACCACCCAAACCATGCAGATACTCGATCACCAGTGTTTTGGCGCCATTGCGTGCAGCTCCAAGTCCTGCCGGAGCGCCAGCAGTTCCACCTCCCATAACAACTACATCGTAGGTTCCTAGTACAGGCAAGTGTGTCGGATCAGCTTTTACCACACCAATATTCAGTGTGGGGCGTAAACCCGCGAGCAATTCTCCCACATCACCGGTTTTAGTTTCCTCAGTAACTTTACCCTGAACCACAAGTTTGATCGCTTCCCGAATAAGAACGGCCTGCATAGCAGCTTCCTCACCAATGCGCTCGCCAATGCGAATCATCGCTCCGGCTTGCATCAATTGTGCTGCGGCTTTACGCGAGATATCGGCACATCCGCTCAATACAAACAATCGCTCAACCTTTTTAGGCTGAAAAACTTTAAGGCTGAGCTGCTCAAAATCCGGAGATTCTTCTTCCACATTTTTCTGTCCTATCACCGAATCTGGCGGAACCTGAAACAGCAAGTCGGAGGTTTCTACCTGATTTGGGTCCCAGGTTAGGTCGCGGGCAATTTGCTCGGCATGGGCAAACGAAGCCATCGCAGCATCGGGCATGTCAACCGTTAGCCGGTATTCGTAAACGGTATAATTTTTATCTTTGATCTGAATTTTTTGCGTATCGTCAACCAGCCTTAATCCGGAAGCTGTTTTAGGATCGTTGCCAACGACTACGTACCCAAATTCCTGTTTTCCTGAAGGATAGTCGGAGAATTTAGCCGCTGACATTCGGGCTACCATCGCTCGAGGCGTAGCATCAATCACGGTTTTAGCCAGTACCACCTGACGCCCAGAACGGTTGGAAATCACGATCCCGGCTATTTTTTTATTCTCATCATAAACCAAATCAGTCACATAAGTCGAATACAGAAAGCCTATTTTATTGCTGATTAATTCCTGATCAAGCGTACGTTTGATCAACATCGGTGTTGGCTGACCATTTCCAAACAGTTTCTGCCCCAATTCCGACTTGGTCGAACCATTGAAAAAGCGATAAGTTCCGCAGAGGTCTTCACCCAGATAAGGCTCCTGAGCCGCCAGGAAAACGGAGGCTCCTTTTTTAGCAGCGCTAACAGCAGCAGCAACTCCGGCAGTCGAACCACCGACCAAAACAACATCAACTTTATATGCCACCGGAATCTCGCGTTCCGATTGAAAACAGTATTTTATATGTTGAAGATTGGTAGCATTAGCTCGCTGAACTGCCCACCATCCGGAGCTAGCAACAAATGCAGTTCCGGCAGCAGTTGTCCGGAGAAAATCACGACGTTTCATTCAGTAACTGGATTTTAGGTTTAGTCCATAAAATTAATGGAAAATATGAAGAAACATTAATCCTCAGATAAGCCTTTTGCCATTTAAAAAATGATAATCCAACCAAAGACTCCCCGATAAAGAAGGGAGTTTGGCCAGACTATCAGTTTTTACTTTTTAATGTTTTTCCTTCCCAAGCAAAGTACCACCCATATTGTAATTCTGAATTTTTGGCAATTCCGGGTTGCCAGTACCTTTTTGCATGAGCTGAATCAGGTCTTCCAAATAGTTGGTGTAAACGCCTCGCGGATCGGTGTTGTGCTGCTTGCAAACTGAGGCTGCCATGCCAATCACTTCACCCATCATACCAGTGGTGCGCATTACACGAACGGTTCCCAGCGCCACATGCGAAACACTGATGTTGCGTCCGGCCATCAGCAGATTGGGCACATTCGCCGAATACAGGCAACGGTAAGGAATTGGATAGGGCATAATTGGTTTGTGCACGGCAATTGATTTAAACTCTTTGCCGGGAAATTGTTTGGTATTTTCAGGATCGGGGTAATGCAAATCGATAGTCCACGAAGTTGGTGCAGAACCATCGGGATATACTTTGTGATCCATCAGATCCGACTCACGAAGAATGTAGTCGCCCACCAGACGCTTCGATTCGCGTTTGCCGGCAATGTAGGCCACCCATTTCAACTGGCGCTTTTCAAATTTACCCTTGTCAATCGAATGATTTTTCAGGAACGACCAGTTGGAATAAACCACCAGCAAACCGTAATCACGTATTCGTTCAAACTCATTCACCTGGTCGATTCCCATTCCGGTTTCCCAGTTCCAGTCGCCCCGAATCAGGTTTTCTGCTTTGTCTTCATTCCATTCAATTCCCCATTTAATATCCGGAAAAGGAACGGTGGCTGATTTGTCTTCGGCAAACCACTGAACCGACGAACCCATCGTCAGGTTATCGGCTTCTTCCGGCGCAGTCGATTCGCCAAACTCCTTCGAATTCTCGCGACCAGTCATGTATTTGGCTCCTGCCAGCACGCCTATGGTTGCATCGCCGGTGCAATCGGCAAAAAGAGGCGCTGTAAACAGCAGTTTCTGTCCGTTTTCGGTGTTGGTAGCCTGAACGCTTTCAATGCGGTCGCCCTTCATGTTCACCTTGTTGGCATGGCAATTCAGGAACAACGAAATGTTCTTTTCTTTGCGAACGGCTTCCATCTTTTTATCGTCTTCGTAGTTTTCGTACGGACGGGCATTCCCTTCTTTCGACGGGCCAATTTCGTTAACCAAATTACCCAGATTCGGATACGGCTCGAGATTAATACGGCCACCCAAATGAACGCGTACTTCGGAACTGTTGTTTCCGCCCAATACCGGACGATCCTGTACTAGCGCCACTTTCATGCCCAAACGTGCTGCCGAAATAGCAGCACAGGTTCCGGCCATTCCACCGCCAATTACAACAAGGTCGAATTGCCCGGCTTCGTTTACCTGACCGGTTGCTGGATTTAGTTTACCACGAAGGTTGGCCAATTCCTTTACATCAGATGGCGGAGTAAAACTCATATCTGAAGTGAATAAAATAGCATCGCACCGGCCATTAAAACCGGTTAAATCTTTCAGGACAAGTGTTGTTTTTGTTTTGCTAATGTCTATTATTCCTCCGTCCTGCCAGCTCCAATCCATCGATTCGGTTCCAAAAACGGGCGCGGTAGTTTTGCCGTTGATTATAACCTGAAATTTACCGGGAGCGTCCTGATCGGTCCAACGTGAAGCCCAGTTACGGGTGCGGACAAACATGTGGTATTTTCCTTTCTCAGGAAACTGAACCGTTGTTGAGGCATCTTTAACCGGAATGCCCATTCCGTGCGCCATCAGGAAAGGCGAGCCCATCTGGTCCATGAACTGCTGATCGACCACCCAACCGCCTTTTTTTGCAAAACTTTCGGCTTCGACCAGAAGGATGTCTTTTTGCGCCTGAACACTGACACAGAAGAGTGCCATTAGTGAAAAGAGAACTAATTTATACATAGTGGTTGGTTTAGATTATTTTTTACTATTTCAAAGTCCACTATCTATTTTAGATTATCTGTTTTAGATAGTCCACAATAGGTAGTCTTGTATATCTATAAAAATCAATATTTTAACTTCAAATAAAAAATTCGAATTACATAGCAACAGTTTCGATTTTCCCGTAGGGAAAACAGGTCGGTAGAAAAATATGTAATCCCAAATTAGTATTGTCCCGTATGGGACAATAGATTGGGTTTTTATCTTTCTTTCTACCGACATTAGGTTCCTAACGGAACCAAAATGAATTTTATTCAGCTTTCATTTTGATTTCTTTTCCATTCAGTTTTCCTCCGGAAACAATCATACTAATTTCTCCGGATTCTTCGGTCGATTCGATGATAGCTACCATTTTACCGTTGAAAACAGGCATATAATTAGATGCAAACGAGGTTTGATCGGTTGGATCGCCATTACATACAGCCTTTAAAGTTCCGGCTCCGCTTACTTTGAAAAAAAGCAGCTGGTCGGCACGGGGACAAAGATTTCCGTCTTTATCAAGCACTTCAACCGTAACAAACGACAGATCTTTGCCGTCGGATTTAATTGTTGTGCGGTCGGCGGTCAACTTCACGGTAGATGGTTCTCCTGAAGTTCGAATAATTTGCTCTGCCACAGCTTTATTGTTTTCGTCGTAGGCTACCACTTTAATTTCTCCGGGCTGATAGATGACATCATTCCACATCAGGCGATAACGCGAATACTTGTTGCTTTTATCTTTCTGTTTCACGCCCGCACTCACACCATTCACAAAAAGTTCGGCCTTTGGATAATTGGTGTAACAATACACCGGAACATTTTGTCCGATACGCTCCGGCCAGTTCCAATGCGGAAGGAGGTGTAAAACCGGCGTTTCGCTCCATTTGCTCTGATAGAGAAAGAAACGGTCTTTCTTTAGTCCAGCCAGATCAACAATTCCGAAATAAGAACTTCGTGCCGGGGTTCCTTCGTTGTACGGAGTTGGTTCGCCCAAATAATCGAATCCGGTCCACACGAACTCCCCGAAAATGAATTCGCAGTCGTCCTGCATTTCAAACTCGGTATCGGGAGTGGAAGCCCAGTTCGGGTATTCATAGTCGTAACTCGAAACATGGTAATCCTGGTACCATGCCCCTTTGTTTTCCTTTGCCGGAAATTTGTATTCACCTCGCGAACTGACTGTCGAGGCTGTTTCGCTTCCGTAGAGCACATAATTTGGCTTTTCGGCATGTTTGCTTTTGTAGTCAAATGGTTTGTAATTGAATCCGACCAGATCGACCACATCGCTCAATCCGTTTTTAATGGCGGCAGTATGTTGGTTAAATCCGGCAGTAACCGGGCGGGTGGGATCTAACTTCCGGCAAATGTCGGCCAAAAACTTTGCGGTTTCCTTGCCAGTAGCCATACCCTGTTCCCTGATTTCGTTGCCAATGCTCCACATTATTACCGATGGGTGGTTGCGGTCGCGACGAACCATGTTCGTCATGTCTTTTTCAGCCCATTGCTCAAAATAGCTGGCGTATCCGTTTTTATTTTTACCATTCTTCCATTCATCAAAAGCTTCAACCTGAACAAGCAGTCCGATGCTGTCGCATATGTTGAGCAATTCAGGAGAAGGCGGATTATGAGAGGTGCGTATGGCATTAACTCCCATTTCCTTCATGATCTGCATTTGCCTTTCGGTAGCACGATAATTTACGGCTGTACCAATCGGCCCCAGATCGTGGTGCATACAAACTCCCTGCATTTTCAACGGTTTTCCGTTCAGGAAAAAGCCTTTGTCTTTGTCGAACTGCATACTCCGGAAGCCGAAAACCGTTTTTTGCTGATCTTTCAATTCATTCCCAATATATAAGCTGGAAATTACTTTGTACCTGACAGGATTTTCGAGACTCCATAAACGTGGTTCTTTGACTTTCAGCTTTTGGTCAAACGGCATTTTGTCACCGCCTTTTTTGGTCGATGTTACCGATCCGACTTTAATTCCCTGATCGCTGAAAATATCGGATACCAGTTTAATTTCTGCATTGACGTCTCCATCAATTTCAGTTATAATGGATACTTCGGCACTTTTGGCTGAAATTAGCGGAGTAGTGATAAAGGTTCCCCATTGTGCAATTCGTACCGGGGAAGTTTTAACCAGCCGCACATTGCGGTACAAACCGGCACCCGGATACCATCGCGAAGATTCAGATTTATTTTCGAGACGCACCGCCAGCACATTGTCCTGCCCAAGCTTGACGTATTTGGTTAGTTCGAATGAAAAGGAAGAGTACCCATAAGGCCATTCGCCCACGTATTCACCATTCAGGTAAATCTTTGAACGGCTCATTGCTCCGTCGAACTCGATAAAAATACGTTTACCCTCATCGGAAGCTGAAACAGGCAGAACCTTTCGGTACCAGCCCACACCAAAACAGGGTAATGCCCCGGTGCGTCCGGTTCTGAGCCTGGCTTTATTTTCACCGTCTTCGACTACCTGCACCCATTGCATATCAATATTCATGTCGAAGTCTCCGGCGATTGCCCAATCGTGAGGAACGTTGACTTTGTCCCAATCGGTGTCGTTCAACTGAGCAGATTCTCCATTTTTTACATCTTTCTGAATAAATGACCAGGCTTTGCTTAGTATAATTACTTCCCGTTTCGAAGACTGGGCGTTACAACCAATGAATGACAATACGAAACAAATCAAAAGAATCTTTTTCATGCAAAATAGTTTAGTTACATGTTTATTTTAATTGCAGCAAAGTACAAATTTGTTCGATGCCATCAAAAAAGTTCTTTCGCTGACAGAATACGATTATGGAATAAACTGATTACTCATATTTTAACCATGCCGTTGCCGAACAATTCTTATCGGCTGCAAAACGAATCCACCTCGATTGGAAACTTTCGGGGAAGTAATAGTCCAAACTTTCACCCGGTTTTACGGTAAAAGTTTGGTAATTCATCCACGGACCATGACCTATTGGTTCAACTTCGATGGTGAAGGTAACGTCTTCTTTCGAGTCATGCGAAAGTTTCAGACTGCGTTTGTCATAGAATCCAATCAGGTAAGGATCTGAAGTCACACCAGCTTTTACTGCCGAATTTTTCCAGGGGCCGCCTTCTCCAACGGGTTTGCCCAATTTCCAAAGATCGTCAATCACTCCTGCCCAAACAGCTGCTTTCCCATCTTCTGAAACGATTACACGTGGGTTGTGCTGATTGAAATTCGGCTCTATTCCAGTCATAATCAGCATTCCGCGGTACGAAGCGTAATCGTGGATACGGAAGTTGTGTGATGCAATTGGACGAATTTTGGCAAAACCATCGGCATTTTCGGCTGGAAGTTCATACAATGTTCCTGAGCAGTTCAGCAAATCGCGCTCGGTAGCCACTTCGCGACAGATGCGTAGTACCGAATTATTGGTCAAATCGGCATATTTTGCATTGCCTTTTGGAAGCCTCCAACGGCGGCCCAAATCGTCAATAAACAAGGCCGAAGCCTCATCGATGGTAACCACTTGCTGCGGAATGGCAAATTTTTCGCGGATAAACAAAGCGGTCTGCTGATCCTCTTTTTTCACGAGGTTCATCAATGAATCGAGTTCGTAATAGCCACTTTCAGTGAAATTTTGTTCGTTTACAGTTCCAGCCAGAACGCCCAGTTTGCGACGGTTGTTGCCCAATCCCCAAAGCAATCCGGCAGTGGTTTCCGATTTTGAAACAGGCGACAAGCCTACAAACATCGCATCTACGGCATCAGAACGAATCTCTTTTTGAGCATACGCAAAATGAACAGTGGCTTTGGTTGCCTGATCAGCTTTTACGCGGATCCACTCGCCTTTTTCTTCAGCTATAAAAGGTACATTGGCCGATTCGCCTGCTTTAACAGTAACCGATTTCAGCGTTTTCCAATTGTTATTTCCGGCTTCGTCTACTTCGAAAGTAAACGACACGGTTTGTTTTCCATCGTTTTTAATCCAGGCCGAACGCATGTCCCAACCAGCAAACAGAAATGGCTCTGAAACTGCTCCGGCTTTAATTTCTTCGGCAATCCAAACTGCACCTTCGGCAGTATTTGGTCCCAACTGATCAGGTTTTTCAACAGAAGTAAACCACAGATTGGAATTCGATTGTCCAGGGCCTTCGATACCACCTTTGACTTTTCGTTTATTCAGGAATTCCTTTTGTGCAGAATCATCGCAGCCAAAAACGAGCTGGTTGTTCCATCGGGTATAATCGCCAATTACTTTCAGGTATGCCGAGCGTGGTCGGATTCCAGCAGAATTGGCAGCAGTAAATGTTCCTGGGAAACGCCAGAACATGCCGTGCATGGTCATCAGATAATCCGGGTTTTCAGGTGTGCCAATATCGCGGATGCGCGGCCATTCGGTATTCCAACCGTGAGCGCCATCGTAACTGTGGCTGGCTTTTGGTAAACGGTAAAAGCTCCATCCTGTCTCAGGATTACGAACGCCCAGAAGCACCGATTTAAAGTCCCATCCGGTTGCCCAAATGGGATCGGTTTCAGGATTCGCATTGCCATAAATTCCGCCCGGACCGGTAACTTCTACAAACTGGTTGCGTCGAACCACTTTCCAGTCTTTGCCATTCCATTCCGACAAAGCACCAGCTTCAATGTCAAATTTTGTCAGTGCCAATGGATTGGCTTCTCCGTTGTTGGAGAACACCATCACGCCCTGTCCGGAATACAATCCTTTACCGTGTGCTCCAGGTAAGGTTGCACTCTGTGGATTTACATCCGTATCTTTGTGTGTAATTATACCACCTTTTGCATTGTTCCCATCCTTGTAAAGTTCAGTGGACTGAAGGGTTTTTACATCCACTTCATAAAAGCCTTCTTCCATTGTTCCGTAGTAAATTTTTCCGGCCGGATCTGTCAAATGGCGAGCATTACCGGTATGGCGTCCCTGCATGGCTGTATAGGGAATTGTCTGAATATTTCCGGTAGCATCGATGGCATAAGGCCCAATAAAAAGCTGGGTACTTTCTTTATGGATCATGCGGTTGGCAGGAGTTCCGCCAATGCTTCCGGGATAGGTTGACCTTTGAAAATCAGGAGTTATTTCGTACAATTTATCCGATGAACCTAGTGGAAGGTGAGGCCCATAAGTAATAACGTAAAGTTTGTCATTCCAGGGAACAACAGCTCCGGTTCCGCACTCGCCTTCGTTGTTGTAATAGGCTAAATGGGGGTAGATTCCGCTGATTGAAACCGGTCCAGTGGTCTTTTGCTCGGTTTTGCAACTTCCAAGAAGCACAACTGCTGCAGCAAGAATTAAATTTCTGGTTTTCATATCTGTAAAATTTAAAATTGGTTTTTAATGAATCATTTTTTTATAAAACAAACGGACTTTTTACCGCCTGCTGAAAGAAAATAGACACCCGAAATCAGCCGTTCCACATTTAAACGGTCAACAACCAGTTCCGAAATTACTTTAGTGCCTAAAAGTGAGAATACATCTACTTTGGTCGCTTTTTTAAGTCCCTGAATCTTCAATATTCCGGAAGCAGGGTTGGGAAATACAAGTATTTGAGAGTCATCCGAACGTACTGTTTCTGTTCCAGTGGGTTCTTCTGCATTGTGGATAAATGTTGCAGTTGCCACACAGCTTTTATCAACTAAAGTTCGCGCCCAGTGTGCCTGAAAACCATCAGGAAATTGAAACGACAGGATTTCTTTTGGCTTAACGGGAACAGTAAAGACTTTTACAAACTTTCCCTCAGCCATATAATCAACCTCAACAGTAAAGGTAACCGTTTCATCTAAATTGTGAGAAAGAAGCAGCTTTTTGTCGTTGTATCCTTGCATCAGATAAGGAAGCGAGGGTGTATTTGCCATGACACTGTTTGCTTTCCACGTAGAGCCTATCCCTTTAGGCGAGCCCATTTTGAAAAGGTCGTCCACATTGCCAAACCACAAACCTACTTTTCCATCGTCGGATTTCCTGTAATGCTCATCGCTTGGGACATCAATAAAATTGCCCGACAAAACCAGCATTCCCCTCCACGAACAGAAGTCATAAATCAGTTTATTATGAGTGGTGATTGGTCGGATTTTTAAAAGACCACCCGAATCGTCGCGGGGAAGTTCGTAAAAAGTACCATGAATATTCATCACACTTCGCTCGGTTACAATTTCGCGTATGCCTCGAGGATAGCCAGAACCAACCGGATTGGAAAAAGCCGGATCGCCCATTGGCAGGCGATATTGCTTCCCACCGGAAGTCATAATTACCGAAGCATCATCCACCGAAAAATCCGCAACAGGTGCGTAAGTGGTTCGAAGTGCATTTTCCTGAACCGGATTATTGACCTTTGTGAAAGCCATATTTCCATCTACTTCGTAATATGCTTTGGTCAATTCGCCCGAGCTTTCCACGATATTGGCAGCAAACTGCAATTTCAAATCATTGCCAGCCATCGGCCGGAGGACACCGAAGCTGATGCCCGTTTTTTGATTCGGGTCAGGTATGGATTTCACCATCTCCGGAATTGGTTTGCAATAGGGGTTCGACAAATAAAGGAAAGCACTTGCCTCCTGAACTTTGCTGTCGGAAACCACCCGAAGCCACTGCGCGTTCAATCCTTCAGGAAGAATATAATAAGCGTATCCTGAAGCAGGAATAGTGACTTTGGCAAGTTCGGTCCATTGATTGTTTCCGGTCGCATCTGTTTCGAGCGTAAAGCGAACCGTACTGCCTGTATTTTGGGAAAGATGAATTATCCTGCTTTTAAATCCGTTAATCAATATTCCTTCGCTCGGAACACCTGATCTGATGGAGTCGTTCATCCAAATGCCTCCAAACGCGTAAGGATTTCCACCATAGTTGGCCAGCTCTTCGCGTGTGCTGAAAAGGAGGTTCGACTGGTCGCGCGGACAAAGGCCGTTTGAAAACATGGTGGCATCGTTGCATGCCAAAACAATTTTGCCATTCCATTCAGTATAATCTACAATCATTTTCAGGAATGTGGAAAATGGGGTAATTCCACCTGTTTGGGTATGGCTAAATGTTGCCGGAAACTGGTACATCATTCCGTGCATGTTCATCAGGTAATTGCCGTTGCTGTACCCGATGTCGCGAATGCGTGGCCACTCGGTGTACCAACCGTGATCTGCATCGTGAGTATAACTCGCTTTGGGCAGGCGGTAGCGTTTCCAGATACCTCCGTTATCGCAAACATTGAGCAGGACAGATTTTTTATCCCAGCCCAAACTCCAAACGGGATCGCCTGGTGAAGTGGTGCCATAAATGCCGCCTTTGGTGGTAACTTCGGTATATTTATTCACATCAACAGGCGACCATGATGCCGGCAGATTAGGATTTCCGTCGGTCTCACCCTTCCACTGCCCCAATACACCCCCGTTGCCGTTGTTGGCAATGATCAACCGGCCTTGCCCGGTGTAAGCTCCTTTCATGTGTTGCCCCGGAACCAGACCCGAAACGCCCGGTGTGTTGGTGTCAGCATGGATTGTTTTAAATTCCAGGGTATTTACATCCACATCATAAATTCCCTCTTCCATTGTTATAAAATAGATACGGTTGGCAGGATCAGTCAGATGCCGGGCATTGGCCGTCATACGGCCGGGCATGAGCGAAAGCGGCATGGTGCGTACTTTTTTTGTCGCATCGATGATATGAGATCCAATAATCAGTTGATTCGATTCTTTGTGAATCATGCGGTTGGCGGGAGTTCCACCCACGCTTTCGGGCCTGATTACTACGTTTAAAGCAGTATCCAGCTGAACTAATTTATCGTCACTTCCAGCGGGGTAATGCGCAGAATAAGTCACGTACCACAAATCGTTTTGCCAGGGAACCACAGCGCCAATACCACATTCGCCATCGCTGTTGGTTACAGCCAAATGAGGATAAATACCGCTGTATCTGGGATATACAAACGGTGAATCGTCATCTTTAATCGTTACGGAAATATCAGGAACTTCTTTGCCTTGAAATAAAATATCCGACGAAACCAGACTAAATCCAATTGACGCCGTATAAATGCCATTTTGTTTAAGCTCGTCATCTTTGCCCTGAATGATAATTTTTTGAGGAGTATCAAAATTGGCTGGAGTAAAAAGCAATTGTGCCGGTGAAATCGACAAACTGGATGTATTTTTTTCAGCAATCTGAACAGAAACATTGGCAGCAGGCAAATTCGAGAGTCGCACAAAAATGGTATCGGTAGTTTCATTTTTTTCTTCCACGATCGTTTTTCCTCTTGTCTGCACAATTGATAGACTACCCAGATTCACCAGGCTGCATTCGTCCAGCAGATAGGTTTGAGGAGCTTTCATACCGTAGGCTGTTGTAAAAATCAGGATGCTGAAACTGGTCGGAGCACTTTGAAAAAAGGTAATTCCTTTCCCCAATGAAGTCAACACAGAACTGTTTGCTGCTGATACTGAAACATCGTAACTGGAATTTGCCAGTCCGTAATTATTACCAGCGATTTGTATGCGATGAATTTTTAAAATATCTCCTGAATCAGTGATGTCCCCATCATTGTTGCTGTCGGTTGAAAAAGAAATTTCATTCCCCATACCAACTGTTGACCAACCCGAACCATTGTAAAACTGGATTGCGCCACCTGCCCCGATACGCATGTTTAGCTGCGAGTTGTTGATGTTCAGGTTAAAGCCACGATCTGCCGAAAAGAGCGCAGGATCCTGGCAGGCCACATAAAAATCGAGCACCCAGTCGGGCCCGACATTGGTGACAGTTTGAACAATCTTTCCTGTTGCTGCATTGATTTGTACCGATTGGGCAGAACCCGATATTAGTCCTTTGGACACAATGCTGGCCGTTCCGGTAACGGCCCAGCCATTCAATGAATTGACTTCGAAAGTCCCATTCACCAATAGATTGGCAGTTGCCGGCATCAAGAGCCCGTAGAACAAAGCTATAAGTAGGAGGACTTGTTTCACTTGTTTACTTTCTTGATTCTACCTATGATAATTTTCAGTTTGATTTTATGTATATTATCTGGCAGTTTTCACTTGTTCTGTTTTATCGATATCAGCACCCTTTTGCCGTAATTCGAGCCAGGTTGCTTTATTTAGAGAAGGGTAACCTTCCTTTCGAATGCGTTCGCCGAGTTGACGGAAATTGGTCGCAACATCTTCAGGAATCGACCCATCGGGTTTTGGCCCGAAATTGAGCAAGAGACTGGCATTGTTGTCTGCCGCTCCCACAAGCATTTTCCAAAGGTCTTCAACATCTGCGCATTTATTTGCAGGACTCCATTCCCAGCTTTTTTGGCTGGTCACAGCAATTTCGGCTTTCTTGGTCATGTTCCGGCTCCAGGCTTTATCCGATAACTCCCTGATCATTTTATCCTGTTCCGAAGTGCCGGGATAATGCATGCTAATTGATTTCAATTCCCTTTCGCCAACCAAAACGTCTTCTGTTCCGGTTATACCGGTTTTAAAGTGGATGAGGGCATGTGGCTGGTAGTGATGAATCAGGTCGTAAAATTCCTGAACCTTAAAAAGCTCATTATTGGCAAGAATTCCACCCAGCGGATCGAACCAAAAACCTGCAACCGTTCCGTATTTAGTGCACAATTCGGTCAATTGATTTTTACAGAACTCCCGGTAATTTTCAAAGTCTGCGGGTTTCCGGTATTTAAAATACGCCGGAATTTCGGCATAATCAGGCCGGGCAGACCGATATAACTCGCGGGGGATAAAATAAGGATGAGTCCAGTCAATTCCCAACGAATAGTAAATGTAAAGCGGCATCCCGCGCTGACGACACGCATGGGCTAATTCGGCCAGAAAATCACGGTTCATAGGGTAATCCCTGCTGTCAAAACCGGTGTATTTGCTATCCCACAAACAGAACCCATCGTGATGCTTGGCAACAAATGTAATGTAGCGCATTCCTGATTCTTCGGCCAGTTTCACAATTTCTGAAGCATTAAAACCCGAAACATCTACCTTTTTTGCCGTTGCCTGATATTCTTCCAGCGGAATGCGATTATTAAACATTGCCCATGCAGCATGGTATTTACCCCAAACTCCCCAGTGAATAAACATACCCAAACGGGCATCTTCAAACCAGGCCAGATTGGCTTCGCGTGGCGACCTTTTATAGATGTCTGAGTACTTCTTCAGGTAATAAGGAACTGTTCCGGAATCTTTTCCTTTAGCAAATAGGCCAGTGCTGATGGTCAGGAAAGTAACAAAAATGATGAGTATTCTCGATCTCATATTTATTCGATTAAGCGTTAAACTAGCCGAACGATTGTATTTTCAATATAAAGGCGAAGCCAATGACGCTTCGCCTTTATGCATTTTTATTAAGTATTCACCGTAGAACTATTTTTGATCAGTCAGCGAATTAAATTATCAAAGAGTACTTAGTAGCCCGGATTCTGCCCCAGATTCTGATTGATCAGGATTTCCTTGGTGGGAATCGGCCACAGGTACTGATGTGCCGGGAAATTACGAACCGCACAAAGTTTGACTAAACCGGCATTGTACATGGTTTCAAAATCAGCATCTCCATCTTCATCAATAGCCGGGATTTGGGGGAAGAACCAAAGTCCGGGTTTAACCACTTTGGTGCGTAAATCAGCGGGATCCAACATTCCATAAATATCTTTACTTAGAACCTTCTCTGCAATTTTCCAACGGATAATGTCTTCATACCTGCGTCCCTCCAATGCCAGTTCCATTCTTCGTTCAATGCGTATAGCTTTCCGAACAGCCGCTTGGTTTGTTGCCAAAACTGCCGGATATTTGGTTTTATCGGTCACCGCAACTTTATAGGCGCGAGCCCGTACTTTATTGATCGAAGCATCCAACATGGTCTGGTCAATCTCGTTCAATTCGGTTTTGGCTTCGGCATACATCAACAAAACATCTGCATATCGCATAATAAAGTTGGTGTTTTCCGCCTTATAGTCATCTGTCCAGTCTTCATCGATACCTTTTTTCCACATCATGCCGTTGAACGATGCAAACTGAGCATTAGCTCTGTTGTCGTTGTTGGTGACCAATTGTCCTGTCTTGTAGTTCTTAACTTTCAACGTATCAGGATGTGGATGGTACCGGAATCCTAACCAGGGAGTACCAAATTCAACCAGTGTTGCAGTACATCTTGGATCCCGGTTTTTAAACGGATTCCTCGGGTCAAAAAGTGGTGATTCATCAATGGGCAATCCATCGGTACAAAGGTACGAACAAAGCAATTGCCATGAAGGACCGACAGCAGCGCCCCAGCCACCAGCCAAACGGGGTAGCCAGTTCTTGGTATCCGGGATCGTTACAGTAAGCAAAGTAGATCTTGCACTGCCAAAAACCAATTCCTTCGGATTCTTTGTTTTTGACAGGAATAAGGTTGCATAATCCGGATACAATTCATACACGTTCAAATCCATACAAGCTTTGGCCGCATCGCGAGCAACTGCCCAATCGCCGAAAAACAATGCAATACGCGCCTTCATGGCCAATGCTGCCCCTTTGGTAGCGCGCAGGTTGGAAGAACTGCCATAGGATAAAGGCAACTTGGAAGCTGCAAAATCATAATCATCATAAATGGCCTTCAGGATAATTTTTTTGTCCGTTTTTCCCATGGAGAACGATTCTTCAAGATCAAGGGTTCCTGTATAGTAAACCACGTCGCCCCAATAGGTTATTAAACGGGCATAGTGAGAGGCCCGAACAAACCTTGCATCACCAGCATATTTGTCGAGTGTGCCCTGTGGTAATTGAGCCCTGTTTTCTTCGAGATTGGCCAAAATGGTATTGGCCCGAGCAATGCCTTTGTATAAATTGGTCCACCAACCATTTACTGTTCCATCCTGTCCGGTAAGTGTTCCACCTGTAATCGCCGTGACAGCAGCACGGGACATTTCATCGTCAGACCACAAGTCCAGATCTCCGTAAGGAATTAAATAGTTCGGCCAGAAATCGATTCTATACAAGTCGTTCAAAGCCATTGTGATTTCACTTTCAGTGGAATACCAGTTGGCACTCGAACCTTCCGACAATGGATTAATATTTAGATCAGTACAGGATACTGCGGAGATTAATCCGGTAAGTAACAGTATTGTTAATATTTTATTTTTCATGATACCGTAGTTTTAAAATGTTACCGATAAACCAAAGATATAAGAGGAGGTTATAGGATAGCCGCTCTCTGCAACTTCAGGATCCCATCCTTTGGGAAAATTGTCAATGGTAAAAATGTCTGATGCACTTCCGTAAATTCTAACCCTTTGGAGATTGATCTTCTGTGTCAGGCTTGTTGGCAAGTTGTACCCAAGGGTAATATTTTTCAACCGGAAGTATCCTCCATTCATCAACCAATAATCAGACATGGCATAGTTAACGCCTTGGTTGGTATAGGTTAAACGTGGATATTTTGCCGCCAGGTTTTGTTCGTCGGTATTGTATTTGCTCCAGCTCGTGCCGTCGATTATTTTCGGCATGTGACCCCAGTTTGCAATCAGCGGTGTTATCATGATTCCACTTAACCGTCTGTTTTGATGGCCTATTCCTTGAAACACGATTGAAAAGTCAAAATTTTTGTAGTCGACTTTGAGGTTTGCCCCATACATGTAACGGGGCAACGATCCGCCCAATAAAACCCGGTCATATTCCGGAGAGATTTTACCATCCGGCATTCCATCAGGGCCACTGAGGTCTTTATATTTTACATCGCCCACCTTCTGGTTGCTACCCAATTTGGCTGATGCTGCCAGATCGTCGGCTGTCTGAAACAGTCCGTCAGAGAGGTAACCATACCATTCATTGAATTCACTGCCTTTCTTTTTGATCTGGTCGCCAATAAATTCGGTACCACCCAAATCACCCATTTCTGATTGGAAATCGGAAATATTTCCGGAGATGGAATACCCCACTTCACCAATTTTATCGCTCCATCCCAATTCGGCTTCCCAACCTTTGGTAAACATTTTACCCGTATTCTGATCGGGATTGTCAAAACCGATATAATCAGGAATCTCCAGTTGCAGCAACATGTCTTTCGTCGTTTTCTCGTAATAGTCTCCAGTAAACCGAAGCCGGTTGTCAAATAAATTGGCATCTATACCAAAATCAATTGACTCTGTTGTTTCCCATGAAATATCCTGAATGGCATATTGCGTTTGTGCTGCAGTTTGTGCTGCGGCAACGTTACTGCCCTGATAAAAAAGAGCATTGGAAAAAGCGATGGTTGCCTGGTAAGGATAATTCCCAATACGCTCATTACCCAAACTACCCCAAGAACCACGCACCTTCAGAAATGACAACCATGGGATATCTTTCATGAAATTCTCTTCTGTCATTATCCAACCGGCCGAGAAAGAAGGGAAAGTACCCCAGCGATAATCCTCGGCAAAGCGTGATGAACCATCGTAACGCACGTTTCCCTGCAAAAAGTATTTGTTTTGATAGTTGTACATCAAACGTCCGAAATAGGAACGGTAGGCATTTTCATAAGCACTTCCATTGTTACCACGTAAATCAAGAGGCCCCAGATCGAGATAAGGATAATTGGTTAACTCATATTTCTGACGTGAAGCGCCGAGGTTTTCGTTAAAGGCATAAAAATTCTCATAGCCCACCATCGCGTTCAGGTTATGTGACCCGAATGATTTCATATAATTGGCCAGAAGTTGTGAAGTAACCCTATAGTTGTCGTTTCTTGTTTCATAAAGGTCTGTTTGAGTAGATCCTTCCAAGGTTCCGGCAAGAACTGTAGGATCATCTGCCGCGTAATAAGGAACCCTTAGCCTGAAATTCTTTACTTTGTCAAAACCAAGCGTTGGTGAAATAACTGCCGACAATTTCAGTCCCTCCAGCGGAGTGTAGTCCAATGACATCTTACCGCCTATCTGATTGTACCAGCCATTGTTGTAACCACCTAAAAAAGTCATCCCCCAAATATTGGCACCTGTTTTACCTTCGGCCACACGTCCGTCGGCCCACTTTGCTGCGTACACCGGAGGAGAAATGAGAGTGTTGTACATTGGATCGTGCTGAGGATTTTTTGACATTGAACGCTTGAAAAAGAGGTCGAAACTGGCTGCTAAATTTTTTGTGATGGTAACATCGTTATTAAAGCGGGCAGTAATCCGTTCGTAGGATTTTCCGTCGAAAAGGCCATCGGTTTTATCGTAGGCTAAAGATGCTTTTGTGCGAATTGCCTTTGTTCCGGCAGTAATACCCAGGGTGTGAGTTTGACGGGGGGCATAATCATTTAGCATCAATCCAACCCAATCAGTATTGGGATATTTATTTGGATTTTCTGCATTTAAAGAAGTATAATTATCAATCACATCTTTGGCGTACAAAGGATACTCATTCGCGTTGTTGTTGTTATCGTTCCAGCGTAATTCATTGGTCATTTGCATGTATCGCGTCACATCAACATATTCCGGCAGCGCGGTTGGTTTTTCCATCCCATACTCCATATTGTAAGTCAGCGATACATCACCACTTTTGGCCCGTTTGGTGGTAATTAAAATAACGCCCGCAGCAGCACGTGAACCATAAATGGAGGCAGAAGCAGCATCTTTCAAAACCGACATACTTTCTACGTCATTGGGATTGATGTCGTTGATGTTGTCAACCGGTACTCCATCAACGATAATCAGCGGATTGCTGTCGCCAATTGTTGTGATTCCGCGAATACGAATCGTAGCGGTCGATCCCGGGGCATTGTTGTTGCGGGTAACCATCACTCCTGAAGTTGTACCCTGCAAGGCTTGAGAAAGCATTGTGGTTTGCCGCTCGGAAATGGTTTCGCCCTGAACAGAACCAACAGCACCTGTTAAGTCGCTCTTTTTTACTGTACCATAACCAATAGCAACTACTTCTTCAATGCCAATGGTTTCATCTTCCAATACGACATTGAGTATTGCTTTTCCAGCAACTGGAACCTCCTGAGTTTTCATTCCAACGAACGAAAATACCAGCGTTCCTTCATTCGGAACATTGGTTAAATTGTAATTTCCATCAGCATCTGAAATGGTTCCATTGGTCGTCCCTTTTACAATAACGGAAACTCCCGGTAAAGATTCTCCTGAAGCATTTTTAACAGTTCCCTTTACTTTTGATCCTGATTGCTGTACACCATTAACGGACGAATTCGCTGACTTTATAATGATATTCTTACCCACAACTTCATAGGTTAGATTTAAGTCTGATACCATTGCTTTCAGTATTTCGTCAATGGTTTTATTCCGGTAGTCAACACTAATGGTTTTGGTCTCGTCGATCTGATTTTTATTGTAGAAAAAGTAAACTTCCGATTGTCTTTCAATTTCATCGAAGACCTGAGAAATAGTTGCATTCTTCATTTTCAGATCCAACCTGGTGTTCTGCGCTGATACACTTGCAGAAACCTGCAATACGGTGAATAAGATCAAGATTAAATTCAATTTCATAATTAACCAGATTTTTTTGAATGATGGCAAAAGCCAATCATTCGATTGCCGAATAATTTTCATAAATTTGGTTGTTTTTAGTTAAAAAAATGATTTTCGTTTTTTCGCATTTCTGCGTTTTTCAACAGGGACAGTTCGCAGCTGTTCCTGTTTTTTATTCCGAAAGTTCGAAACCGCAGAAATAAAAGGCAAGGCAGTTATTTCATCATATTTTTTTCAATTTTAGGTTAATATTTTGTTAGATATTCTTTATTTTCTCTTTATTAAGGCCAACTCAGTTCCGTCCGAAAGAAGATTCCTCTTTTAATGATTTATATTTCGCGGACGGGGTTCAACTCTTCATTTTTTCCCTGGGTTGCATTCTTTCCTCACTTACCCCGGGTTATTTATATTCTACCCTTTCAGGGTGAAAAAATATTTTAATCAGCACTAATCCTGTACAAAAGCGCAACTTGAAACCTGGAACCTGAAACTTTGAACTCTTTTTTTACTGCAACCAGATATCGCGTCCGTTCATCCGGTATTTGATATTGGTTGTGCGTTCAAGTGTTTCGAGGGCGCTAAAAATGTTCTGGTCGTATTCAAACATTCCTCTGAAATGCAAGTGCGACAGCGATTCATTTTCAAGATGAATCCGAACATCAAACAATTTTTCCAGTTCCGTAATAATCGTCTTCAAATCAGCATCTTTAAATACAAACTTTCCGTCTTTCCATGCTGTATGCAGGTAGGTTTCCACCTTGCCAATAGTAATTTCACGTTCTGAAATGTTATAAACAACCTGCTCTCCCGGCTTCAATGTTACGGGTTTTGAAGTACCTCCATTCAAGCTGAATACCACACTTCCTTCTTCCAGCGTAGTCTCAACATTATCTTCTCCTGAATAGGCTTTCAGGTTGAAAACTGTACCCAAAACTTTTATTTGTGCATGTTTGGTAGTTACCACGAAAGGTTTGTGTTTATTTTTGGAAACTTTAAAATAAGCTTCCCCGTCGAGCTGTACTTCACGAGTTTTGCCAGTAAATGAAGGATTGTACTTAACCGTAGTACCTGCATTTAGCCAAATTTCTGTTCCATCAGCCAAAATACATTTTGAAATCTGGCCTTTTGGGGCAGTAACTTCGCACATCTGAGTTTCAGCTCCTTTTTCTGAAGATCCGAGATACCACCCAATACCCAGCATGATGGGCAACGCCAGAATTGCTGCCACCCTGAACAACCACGAAGGCAAGCCTATAGTTTTTGAGGCTTTATTTGTTTGCTGACTGATTTGATTTTTAATTTTATCACGATCGGTACTTATTTCGGAAGCAGATAAATACGATTGACCTTTTAGCCAAATGCGTTGTGTTTCTTCAAAAAGTCGTTTGTTCGCGGGCGATTCACCCATCCAGTAGTTTAGTTCGTCCTTTTCAGTTGGTGAAGCTTCACCACTAAGTACTCTGGCGATTAATAAATCTATATGATTGGGTTCGTTTTGCATTCGTCGTCTGGAAATTTGCTTATTTATCCCTTTGACGATTTGCTGCTAAAATACCCTGTAAGGAAGTTGAAGTTTTTTTCGAGAAATAATAGTCAAGAGTTGTATCATCTGGTAATCAGACAATTCTTTTCGAAGTTTTTTCAATGCAATGCCAACTTGCATTTCAACTGTTTTTACTGAAATGTTGAGTCGGTCTGCTATTTCGGCATATTTCAATTCTTCAAAACGGCAAAGCACAAAAACTTCGCGACATTTCTCCGGAAGATTTTGAATGGCCCGATTGATCCGGTCAGCCAGTTCTGCTTCTTCTATCAGGTCAGTCAACTCTCCCATTTCTTTGGGTTCGAGTGTGGCCAGATATTTGGACTCTGCCTTTTTATGCTTCAACACGTCTAATGAAGCATTACGAACCGATTGATAAAGGTAGGATTGAAGTGAATCGATCTGTAAGCGTGAACGTTTGATCCACAGATCGACAAAAACTTGCTGTACCAATGATCTGGACAAATCGAAATCACGAAGCATCCTGTCGGCAAAAAAACACAAAGGCGAATAGTACAAATCAAAAGCCGTGTTAAAAGCCTTTTCGCTACCAGTACTGATTTCTGCAAAAAGAATATGTTCCTTCTTCTGTGTCATGGCAGTAAAAGTAATAACAATTTCGAGTCAGCAAATCAGGTTTGTCTTTGCTTTTTTTGAAAACAAAAAATCCTGTGACTTAATGGTTACAGGATTTTTCAATTCACTTTTACAAAGAGAATTCAGTCTATTTGGTTTTGATATCCATATTGAGTGAACCGGTAATCTTACCAATATCGTCAGGGTCAATTACACCGCGAATACTGATCAGGGTATTGTCGTCACCTCCGATTACAAGCAGCAATTCCGAAAGTTTTCCTTTCTCGCCGCTACGCCCGTAAAAACGAACCACTTCATCCTTTTCAGTCACTTCCATCAAAACCTCGTAGTTGTGGTTTTTGAAAAATCCGTCGGCTTCCAGTTCCTTGTAAAAATTGAGGCCTTTATTCAGTTCCTTATTTTCAACCGACAAAATGCGTATTCCGGATAATTTTCCGAGCATTTCAGTTTCTTTGCTTTTAGAGTCATCCAGCTTGCTGGCAAAACTCAGCAGTTTTCCACTGATATTTACGGTTGTAAACCCTTCTTTATTGGCGTACTTATTAAACAACTTGTCAATTGGAGTACCTTCCTGCGCCCAAACCAACAATGGGATGAGCAAAATCAGAGTAATTAAAATTCGTTTCATGATTATTCTTTTTTAAGTTTTTTGTTCAATGATTCCATTTGCTCAAATCCTTTGTTCAGTGCACTAATTCCTGAATGTAAAGGATCGGTCGCATTTTCAATCCGCTCCATGGGTTTCAGTTGGGCCAGGCCTTTGTTGTATTTACCTGCAACAAATTCCAGCGTTTTACTGGCCTCGGCATAAGCCTGTTTCGGGTCGCTAAATGTGTCGTCCCAACGGTTTTGATTTCCGTAGAAATTCACAGCCAGCATAACCAAAATCACAGAGGCAGCTACTCCGGTTACGATTTGCCACATCCAA
Organism: Prolixibacteraceae bacterium; assembly: GCA_019163175.1. Taxonomy (GTDB): domain Bacteria; phylum Bacteroidota; class Bacteroidia; order Bacteroidales; family Prolixibacteraceae; genus Aquipluma. Next base: position 68,597 of record JAFLKN010000052.1, read on the forward strand.
CGGTAGCGAAGCTTTTCCTTGTGCTCCGATTCCAGAATATAGTTCATCAAATCATCGCCCAGATTGGTATTCTCATCGGTCGAAAGTTCCTTCATTCCTGAAAACATTGGAACATACGTTTTCAGGTTTTCATCCACTTCGCCAGAAGTAAAATAAGTGATCAGTTCATTTTCCTCGTCGAGCGTGGTTTCGGCCTCAAAGTACTTTTGAAGCAGAATATGTATTCGCTGTGATTCCATAATTTTGAATTTTTAAGATTTCATCCCGCACTTTTTTTCGGGCACGCGATAAATTCACTCTAATTGCATTCACATTCAAATCGGTAGCTTTGGCAATTTCTTCGTATTCAAACTGCTCAATGTCGCGCAAATGAATAATAGTGCGCTGCAAATCGGGCAAGCCAGCTATTATTTGTTTGACCAAACTGACCGAATCTGTATTTTCGAGATAATCTGTCTCTAAACTATCTTCATCGGGCAAATTGTGCTTTTTTACCAATTCGACAGAAACCGTCCGCCGCGCCCGAATAACATCCAGACAACGATTCCGGGTCATTCGCATGGCAAAAGCTTCCACATTTTCAATGGCTACAAGTTCTTCCCGTTTTTGCCAAAGTTTCAGAAAAATATCCTGAAGTACATCTTTTGCTTCTTCTTCATCCTGAAGGATTTGAAGCGCAAACCGCAACAACTTGTTGCTTATTGGAAGTACATCGGTTTTAAAATCTTTGGCTAACATTCGAACTCGTTTCTGCTTGTTTTCAAAGTTAAGACGAACTCCGGAGGAATTCATTACATGAGTAAATAAAATTATTTTACCTATCTCCTTTTATTGTGCCAAATAACACAAAATACGAACAGAATAAGAACATATATTTATGCTAAATTTATATGTTTATTCACAACAAACCCAGATAGCATGAAAACTCCAAAAATCAAATTAGTCGCGTTCATTCTGATTCTTTTATGTGCCACTCACTTCGTAAATGCCCAAGGCACAAACTTTGAAATTAATATTCCAAATAATTCAGATTACTACGACGCGAAAGAAAAAAGTAAGGCTTCTGATCTTTATAAAAGATTTAGTCTTTTTGTTAAAATGGAAGATGCAGTTATTAATCGTGAAAATGGTGGTAAACGTACATGGTATAGTTGGAATAAGGCTTTACTTAATGAAACTATTCCAGGTAAGGCCAAGGGTCACATGTGGTGCACTCTACTCACTGATGATCAAACCATCATAAATAAAAATGGATTCTGCAACCTGGGAATTGTACGTAAATGTGACCATGCTGGGAGACGATAATAAAAAGATAAACATTAATTATCACAGTTTTGATAACCCGGTTGTCAAAACAGATTCAAAAAAATATGGATGGATGACGAATGCTTCTTGTGAAGCCGGCGGCGAGTTTTATAGAAAGGGCTATTTGTTCGATATGAAGTTTTATGAACAGCCACAGGACTTCCGATTCAAACGTAACCCTTCCACAGCTTTCTAAATGAATCTTTGGGAGCGTAAAACCCAGAACACTTAGAATGCAAAATTCTTAACTAACTTGAAACTTTGCATCTGAGGCTTGGAACGATCTTAAAAAAGCTCTGCTTCCAGTCCATCCTTAATCTCCATGAAATTATTTTCCAGGATGAGCATATTGTCGATCATGAAGTTAAAGATATCTGGCCATTGGTTTTGTCGGTGAAAATCGACATTAGATAGTGATTTGTAAATTCGGCAGACTTCCTGTCCACTTTCCCTTTGGTAGCAAAAGTCCCAGATCAGAGGTTCATCAAATCCTTCTTCGAGTAAGACTCTGTATTTTTGCATCGTTTCAAATATCTCCAAACGTCGGCTTTCCTGCCTGTTGTTTATTTCAATCATCACAACGACTTCACTGCGGGTCACCTCAAATTTCAGGTCGATACCACTCAAACCGGTATCGTATAGCACCCATTTCCTCTTTTTGAACTTTAATTCAGGAACAATTTCGCAGCGACGCGCAAATACAATCCAGAATTCTTTACTTAAAAGTTTTGCTTCGTCTTTAGTGTACATGAGCTAATAATTGGCAACTAACCGGTAATTCAAACCGATCCTCCTTAGTGGTTAGTAAAAAAGAAACCGTCTCAATTTTATTTTGGGACGGTCCATTATTAAGTTTTAAAAATGAAATCTTACAATCTGCTTATATCACCCTTTAGCTCAACCTCGGCCTGAGTAATGATCTCCAGAAATTCCTGGACATGCTCCTCATAAGTTTCGATATCCTCCAGCCGCTGCGTTTTAATCTGCAACTCTTTCAGCCGGTAACCAAGCTCATTCATCCCGAAAGTCATAACCGACGATTTAGCTTTATGAGCAAGTTCGCCTAGTTCTTTCCACTTTTTTTCATTTAAAAAGCGGGTCATCCCATCTCTGAACTCAGGTAACTGGTCAAAGAACATCTGGATAAACTCTTTCATAATTTCAGATTCGCCACCTGTAATTTCAATCAGGTAATCCAAATTGGTATATCGTGTTTGAGCCATAGTTTGTATTGTGAGATAGTTTCTATACATGCAATATTACGGAAAATAATTATTCGAACCTAACATTGTCAGCTGCTGCGATAAAAACTAATATCTTTGGCAAATGATTTTTTTCATGCTTTAAACATAGGCAATCAACTAATTTTGTCACACAAAAACTGAAAAACTATATGCAAATCACAGCCTTTAATCAGATACATAAACGGCTAGGCGCCAAAATGGTGGAGTTTGCCGGATTTGAAATGCCAATCGAGTATTCCGGAATTAAAGATGAACACATGACTGTTCGCGATTCCGTTGGAGTTTTTGATGTTTCGCACATGGGAGAATTTTGGGTAAAAGGTCCAAATGCGCAGGAATTGGTTCAGCGGGTTACCTCAAACGATGTTTCGAAACTTACACTTGGACAGGCGCAATACTCTTGTTTCCCGAACGGGAAAGGTGGTATAGTTGATGATTTGCTGGTTTATTATTATGAGCCAGAAAAATATATGCTGGTTGTAAATGCTTCCAATATCCAGAAGGATTGGGATTATATCGTATCGCAAAATGCAAACAACGCAATTCTCGAAAATGCTTCTCCTGCAATCAGCCAGTTGGCCATTCAAGGACCTAAAGCCGAAGCTACACTTCAGAAATTGACCAAAATCGATTTATCAGAAATAAAATATTACACTTTTGTAACCGGAGCAATTGGCGGGGTTGACAATGTAATCATCTCAGCGACAGGCTATACTGGTTCGGGAGGTTTCGAACTGTATTTCAGAAATGAATTTGCTGAGCAGCTTTGGAATGCAATTTTTGAAGCCGGTGCTGAATTCGGAATCAAACCTATTGGGTTGGCTGCCCGCGATACACTACGCCTGGAAATGGGATATTGCTTGTATGGAAATGACATTGACGACTCAACTTCACCAATAGAAGCCGGACTAAGCTGGATCACCAAATTTAATGGCCATCATTTCATCGACAAAGATTTTTTGCTGATGCAAAAACAGGAAGGTGTTGACCGCAAACTGCGCGGATTTGAAATGATTGACCGTGGAATTCCCCGTCACGATTACGAATTAACAGATCAGGATGGCAATATAATTGGCCGTGTAACCTCAGGAACCATGTCGCCAGTGCTGAATAAAGGTATCGGGATGGCGTATGTAAATAAAGCCTATTCGGCCATTGGAACCGAAGTTTACCTAAATGTGCGTGGAAAAATGCTGAAAGCCAAAATAGTTAAAATGCCATTCATCAATCCGGCATAAAAGCTAATTTTATAAAAAAATAAGAAACCTGTTGGCAGCCTGTCAGCAGGTTTTTTCATTTGCAGAAATTCGTTCTTCAATTTTACCATTAGTTTAAATACCGGTTCCTGATTTGCGAAATGGACTATGGTTGGCTACTTTCTTTATCTTTGTGACTTTAACCTGAAAATGGAAAAATCGAAAAACCGGCTTGAGGTTTGTTTGTCCCCCGCAATCTACGATAAACATGCTGATGACAAGAATATAGTGGTGATCGTCGATATTTTACGTGCGACTTCCACCATTTGTGCGGCCATTTTTAACGGCGTAAAAAGTATTATTCCCGTTGCCACTGTTGAAGAAGCACGAGAAATGAAACAGCGTGGCTATATGGTTGCTTCGGAACGCGATGGTTATGTGCTCGATTTTGCTGACTTCGGGAATTCGCCCTTTAATTTTACTCCTGAAATTGTATCCGGAAAAGAAATTGTGTATTCTACAACCAACGGAACACGCTGCATTCACATGGCCAGCCATTCCAAAGTGGTAGTAATAGGCTCATTCCTGAATATTTCATCGTTAGCAGACTGGCTCATCCAACAAGATTCCCCGGTTCTGATTTTTTGTGCCTCATGGAAAGATCGTTTCAGCTTGGAGGACACTGTTTTTGCAGGTGCTTTGGCTGAAAGGTTGTTAGATTCAGGAAAGTTTGAAAGCATTTGCGATGCAGTTACTGCCTCTGTTGATTTATGGAATCTGGCGAAACCCGATTTGTTCAGCTACATTACAAAGGCAGCACAAAAAGGTCGCTTGGCTTCAAAAGGTCTGGACGATTGCATCGAATATTGCCTGACTGCTGATCTAACACAGATTATTCCGGCATTTCAGGAAAATCGGCTGATTGATATTTCAGGATTAAAAAATAGTGTTGGGTAATGATTAGGACGCATGATTTTTATATTTCATCGTGCCTTCATCCTGTTGCGCATAGTAGTAACACTTAAAATCGAAAAAGTTGAAAAAATTACCCATTTCGAGGTTGCTGACTCAATTTTTTATTCGAATTTTGAAGCATATTAATTGAATGTTTTATAACTTGTTGTAGTACAAATAAGCCTGATTTATCTCAGGCATCCCAAAGCAGATAATCGTTTATTTTGAGCCATTATTTGCAATTAAACTGATTGTAAATAGTTATTAACCCATAATTTATAACCAAATGAAGAAGCATAATTTTTACGCGGGACCCTCAATATTGCCGCAATACACCATTAAAAACACAGCCGAAGCATTAATCGATTTTGCCGGAACGGGCCTTTCTCTAATGGAAGTTTCGCACCGCAGCAAAGAATTTGTTGCCGTTAGCAACGAAGCTCAGCAACTTTTCAAGGAATTGCTCGACATTCCTGCAGGTTACCATGTGTTATTTTTAGGCGGTGGTGCCAGCTCGCAATTCATGATGGTTCCTTATAACATGCTTGAGAAAAAAGCCGCATACCTGAACACAGGAACCTGGGCCGACAAAGCTCAGAAAGAAGCCAAATTCTTTGGTGAAGTCGTTGAAGTAGCTTCTTCAAAAGCAAGCACTTACAATCACATTCCAAAAGGATACACAGTTCCTGAAGATGTTGATTATTTTCATATTACAACCAACAATACCATTTACGGAACCGAAATTCGCTATGATATTGATAGCAAAGTGCCATTGGTTGCTGATATGTCATCTGATATTTTTAGCCGTCCGCTCGATGTTTCGAAATATGCGATTATCTATGGTGGAGCACAGAAAAACCTTGCTCCTGCCGGTGTTACCTTCGTAATTGTAAAAGAGGATGCGCTGGGCAAAGTAAGCCGCAAAATTCCTACAATGTTGAATTACAAAACTCATATCGAGAACGAATCCATGTTCAACACTCCTCCGGTAGTTCCGGTGTTCGCAGCTCTTCAAACTCTGAAATGGCTGAAAGAATTGGGCGGCGTGAAAGTGATGGAAAAAATGAACATCGAAAAGGCTGGTATTCTTTACGATGAAATTGACCGCAATAAATTATTCAAAGCCAATATTCCTGATGTAAATGATCGTTCGATTATGAATATTTGCTTCGTAATGAATGACGAATACAAAGAATGGGAACCAGAATTCCTGACTTATGCCAAATCACTGGGTATGCTTGGATTGGAAGGACACCGTTCTGTTGGTGGATACCGCGCCTCAACTTACAATGCACTTCCCAAAGAAAGTGTGATAGCATTGGTTGATGCGATGAAAGAATTTGAGAAAATTAAACTTCAATAAAACAATGAGAAAAGCAGAATGGGGGTTCTGCTTTTCTTTTTTAAAGGGAAATTATAACTATGAAACGACCATAAGGAAATCTTCACACACAGGAGGATGACTATTTGGGAGTTCCATCTGGCAATTAAAAACAAACTATAAACGAATGAAAAGGGTATTAATAGCTACTGAAAAACCATTTGCTCCGGCAGCAGTAAATCAAATTGTTGAAATTCTTGAACATGCCGGTTACGAGGTGAAAAAACTCGAAAAATATGCATCAAAAGCAGAGTTGCTAAATGCAGTTAAAGATGTTCACGCCATGATCGTCAGAAGCGACATTGTTGACCGGGAATTACTGGATGCGGCTTCTGAATTAAAAGTAGTTGTCAGGGCTGGTTCAGGGTTTGATAATTTAGATTTGGTTGCCTGTACCGAAAAAGGTGTCGTTGCCATGAATACCCCGGGACAGAACTCCAATGCTGTTGCCGAATTGGCCATCGGAATGATGATTTTCATGGCTCGTGGGCAATTCAAAGGTGTTTCAGGTTCTGAGCTAAAAGGAAAGACAGTTGGAGTATATGGTTGTGGTAATATCGGACGCCGGGTTGCTAAAATTGCGCAAGGATTGGGAATGAAAGTAGTTGCCCTCGACCCGTGCATTACTAAAGTCAGCATGGAGCCTTATGAAGTTAAAGTCGTTCAGGCGGTTGACGAACTATTTGGCCAAAGTGATTATTTATCTTTGCACATTCCTGCAAACGAAAAAACAAAGAAGTCGGTTAATTTCGACATCATGAATAAAATGCCGAAAGGTGCCACAATAATCAATACTGCACGAAAAGAGGTAATTGATGAAGAAGGTCTGAAAAAGATATTGGAAGAACGTCCTGACTTTAAATACATCAGCGATATCGCTCCTGCCTGTCATGAAGAGTTGGCTGAGAAATTTGGAACCCGGTACTATTCTACTCCAAAGAAACAAGGAGCAGAAACTGCTGAAGCTAATGTAAATGCGGGTGTTGCGGCTGCCGAGCAAATTGTTGCTTTCTTCGAAAATGGTGACCAAACCTACCGGGTAAACAAATAAATCTACCAAAATCGGATGATCACAAAGTGGATTGAAGAGCAGACTTTTGCAAATGAAAGTTATTCAGGTCAGAAATTGGTGCAAACAGAATTTGATGATTGTACGTTTCTGAATTGTGATTTTTCTGAGGCCGATTGGAGCGAAAGTGACCTGGTGAATTGCCGTTTTGAGAACTGCAATTTTGCGCTGGCTAAATTTTCGGGTACAGGAATGAAAGAGGTTCAGTTTACCGGCTGCAAACTCATCGGAATTAATTTTGACAGCTGTTCTGATTTCCTATTTTCAGTTGGGTTTCAGAAATGTTCGCTCGATTATTCGTCGTTTACCGAAAAGAAAATGAAGAAATCGAAGTTTGCTGATTGCTCGATGAAAGAAGTCGATTTTTCAGGAGCTGACTTGAGCCAATCTTCCTTCGATGATTGCGATTTGTCAGGAGCAGTCTTTCATTATACCAATCTTGAAAAAGCCGATTTCAGGTCTGCCTTTAATTATTCGTTCGATCCTGAGTTAAACAAAATTAAAAAAGCCCTATTTTCGCAAACCGGAGTTTTAGGTTTACTCCGGAAGTATGGAATTGAAATTCGATAATACTTTAATATACTACATATTAACTAATTGTATTTTTAAATGAAGCTGAAGTATAAAATAATCCTCTTTAATTTTTTGATGTTTTTGGTCATTTTTGATGTTCTTTATATCATCTTTTGGGCATTTTCAATTCAGATGAATCCGATAAAAGCAATATTGGTAGCTACAATTACTGTATTGTTTACACCTTGGGTCAAAGCATCGAAGCAACAATCGGGTAAAAAAGTAACCGTCAAAATCTTTGCGTCAGAATTAATCAGGAAATTACAAAAGCGAAACCAGAAATGGCAGGACGACAGACGTGCTGCATAAAATTGCATTAACTTAAACAAAAAACATAGATATGGCTGTTGTAAAACCATTCAAAGGACTTCGTCCGCCTCAAGCTATTGCCAGCGATCTGGCCTGTTTACCTTACGATGTAATGAACAGCACCGAAGCCGCCCAAATGGCTGAAGGCAAAGCGTGTTCGCTGCTTCACATCACCCGTGCCGAAATCGACTGCCCTGAAGGAACTGATGTTCATTCGGAAACTGTTTACCTGAAATCGGTGGAGAATTTCGAGAGTTTTCAAGAGAAAGACTGGTTGATTCAGGACGAAGAAGCCAAATATTATATTTATGCGCAAACCATGAATGGCCGCACGCAATACGGAATTGTGGGTGCAGCTTCGTGCGAAGATTACAATCAGGGTATCATCAAAAAACATGAGCTGACTCGTCCTGACAAGGAGGAAGACCGCATGATTCTGACCCGTTACCTGAATGCCAATATCGAACCTGTATTTTTTTCGTATTGTGCTGTTCCTGAAATTGACGCCATCGTTGATTCGATTGTAAAAAACCAGAAAGCTGACTACGATTTTGTAGCTGAAGATGGATTTGGTCACCATTTTTGGACGATCAACGATGCGGCAACAAACAAAAAAATTGAAGAACTCTTTGTGACCAAAGTTCCGGCAACTTATGTAGCCGACGGACACCACCGCACAGCGGCAGCCGCGCGCATTGGGCTCGAGAAACAAGGTCAAAACCCAAATCATACCGGTGACGAAGAATACAATTTCTTCATGGCCGTTCATTTTCCTGATAATCAGTTGCAGATTATCGACTACAACCGCACTGTAAAAGATTTGAATGGTTTGACCGAAGCTGAATTGCTTGATAAACTTACTCAGAGTTTCGATGTTGAATTGGCAGGAACCGAAATTTATAAACCAGCCAAACTGCACGAATTCAGCATGTATCTCTCCGGAAACTGGTATAAACTGAATGCCAAGCCAGGAACTTTCAATGACAATGATCCGATTGGCGTATTGGATGTGACTATTTTATCGAACCTGGTTTTGGATCAGATTTTGGGCATTTCGGATCTTCGCACCTCAACCCGCATCGATTTTGTTGGTGGAATCCGTGGTTTGGGTGAACTGAAAAAACGCGTTGATGGTGGCGATATGAAAGTTGCCTTCGCCCTTTACCCTGTTTCGATGCAACAGTTGATCAACATTGCTGATTCAGGAAATATCATGCCTCCGAAGACAACATGGTTCGAACCAAAACTTCGCTCAGGATTAGTGATTCATAAGCTGGATTAATCTTACCAGTTAAAGTATAAAGACAGAAATCCCGTTGACAAATACCAATGGGATTTTTTGTTTCTGAAAACTACCTTTGCTCCGGATTGTTATTGATGGAACTAATAAACTATAGAATGAAGAACCATAATTTTCTTTTAGCAGGTGCAATATTTATGGCATTGGGAGTTTTGTTGGGTGCATTTGGCGCTCACGCACTAAAAAAGATTTTATCTCCCGAAATGCTGGTCATTTATAAAACCGGAGTTGAATATCAGTTTTACCATGCAATTGGGCTTTTGCTTGTCGGACTAATTGGGTTTCATCTTGAATCAAAATGGCTTAGATGGTCGGGAATCCTTCTTATTGTCGGAATTGTTATATTTTCCGGAAGCTTATATGCACTCTCCATTTCCGGAATAAAAATACTGGGAGCCATCACACCAATCGGAGGTTTGTCGTTCGTTGCCGGATGGGTTTGCCTGGCAGTTGGAATAGTACAACATCGATAAATCAATTGACTTTCTTTAGTTATTTCTCTTTCCACTCAGACCTGAACTTTCTCATGGTTCATTAAAATTAATTCAGGCTTCTTTATCCGAATAAACTAGTTTCAAATTTTTGATATTGAGATTAGTTATATTTGCCGAAGGAAAAATTTAAAACAACTATAAACATGATTAACAAACTACAGCGTCTCGCTTTACTGACGTTCCTAACAGTCGCATTAAACATCAGCGTTTCTGATGCCTGTACCAATTTCTTAGTAACCAAAGGCGCATCAATCGATGGTTCGACCATGATTACTTATGCTGCCGATTCGCATACACTTTATGGCGAACTTTATTATCAGCCGGCCATGGATTATGCAGCCGGAGCCATGCGCGATATTTACGAATGGGATACCGGCAAATTTTTAGGCCGTATTCCACAGGTTGCCCATACTTACAGCGTGGTAGGCAATATGAACGAATTTCAGGTAGCCATTGGCGAAACAACTTATGGTGGCCGCGAAGAATTGAGTAAACAGTCGGGTGCCATTATGGACTACGGAAGTTTAATTTATGTGGCTCTTCAACGCGCCAAAACTGCTCGTGAAGCTATTGAAGTGATTGCTGACCTGATGGATAAATATGGTTATGCCAGTTCTGGCGAATCGTTTTCTATTTCCGATGCGAATGAGGTTTGGATCATGGAAATTATTGGTAAAGGCGATGGCGAAAAAGGTGCAGTTTGGGCTGCCCAACGTATTCCTGACGGATACATCAGCGGTCATGCCAATCAGGCTCGTATCACTACTTTCCCGATGAACGATCCGGCCAATTGTTTATTTGCAAAAGATGTGATTTCGTTTGCCCGTGAAAAAGGCTGGTTCGATGGTAAAAATAAAGACTTCAGCTTTTCGGATGTATATGCCCCTGTTGATTTTAGTGGTGCCCGTTTTAGCGACGGTCGCGTTTTCGCCGGTTTCAACAAGGTATATTCAGGAATGAAACAATACGAAGAGTACGCACTGGGAAATGTAAAACATGACGGCGAAAATAAATTTCCATCCAACCGTATGCCTTTGTGGGTGAAACCTGATAAAAAACTAAGCGTTCAGGACGTGATGGGAATGATGCGTGACCATTATGAAGGAACAGCTTTAGATATGACTAAAGATGTTGGTGCAGGTCCGTTTAAACTTCCATACCGCTGGAGACCTTTGACATTTAAGGTTGATTCGGCAAACTATGTCAACGAGCGTGCGATTTCTACCCAACAGACTGGATTTTCATTTGTTGCACAGTCGCGTTCGTGGTTACCCGATCCGGTTGGTGGAATATTGTGGTTTGGCGTTGATGATGCTTATAGCACCTGCTATACTCCAATGTATTGCGGAATAACTGAAATTCCGGAGTGTTTTAAAGTAGGGAACGGCGATATGCTTACCTATTCTGAAACTGCTGCATTTTGGGTATTCAACGTAGTTTCAAATTTTACTTATCTTCGCTATGATACCATGATTCCCGATGTTCAAAAAGTTCAGAAGAATCTGGAAGATAAGTTCGTTGCTTATACACCAAGTGTTGATGCGGCTGCCCAAAATTTGTGGAATACTGGAAAAAAGAACGAAGCGCGTCAATTTCTGACCGAGTATTCAGTGAATCAGGCAAACGGAATGACCAAAGAATGGACAAAATTGTCGCAGTATTTGTTTGTGAAATTCATTGATGGCAACATCAAAAAAGAAAAAGATGGCAAGTTTGAGCGCACTGACACTGGGATGGCTTCAATGCCAAATCAGCCCGGTTATCCGGATTGGTGGAAGAAAGTAATTGTTGACCAGACTGGAAATCACCTGAAAATGGTGGGTGCACCAAGCCATTAAACAATTATAAATGATGAATTAAGAAGTAAACTATTAGCAAACAAGATTTGGAATGATTCATCAATTATAAATAATCAGTTATTCAGATGTTTGTGGAGTAAATATTTTTACTATTTTTGCACCACATTTTCGCAATCTCTTACTCATTGATATGATGTAATATTGCCACTAAAACTCAAAGAAATGGATTTAATTAAAGTTGCACAGAATGCGTTTGCTGTTGAAATGAAAGAACAGCCGCAATTTAATTCAGGAGATACCATTACCGTTCACTACAAAATCCGTGAAGGTAACAAAGAGCGTATCCAGAACTATCGTGGTGTTGTTATCCAGACAAAAGGAGAAGGCGTTACAAAAACCTTCACTGTTCGTAAAATGTCAGGAAACATTGGTGTAGAAAGAATTTTTCCTCTTTATTCACCATTCATCGACCTGATTGAAGTAAACAAAAGAGGTCGTGTACGCAGAGCTAAATTGTATTATTTACGTGATCTTACAGGTAAAAAAGCCCGTATCAAAGAAAAACGTGTATAAGAAAATATTATTTCTGAAAAGAGGTTGGATCGAAAGTTCCAACCTCTTTTTTTGTGCAGATCCGGCAGACTGTCTGACTTTCCACACACACAGTTTACTTTTCAGAGATGCAATACAAATATTTGGCTCCTCTCAAATACAAATCATTCCCTACAATGATAGGTGAAGCTTCAAAAGTATCGTCGAGTGTATTTTTTACTAATATGGAGAATTCGGCTCCGGCTTTCACTACATTAACAACATTAGTTGCTGCCACATAAATTTTATCATTGTTTCCGGTTGGCGATGAGAAAATATTGGTAATGCCATCCAGTTTTTGATTGCTGTATAGTGGCTTCCCAGTTTTGGCGTCCAGACAAGTCATAATTCCGTTGTTACCTTTCAAGAAATACAATTTGCCATCCATTAAGATTCCACTTGGGGTGTAAGGTGCATCCTGGTTGTATTCCCAAAGAATTACGCCAGTACCGGTAATGTCGCCTTTAGCTTTAGCAAGATCAATCGCTTTTATTGCATTTCCCCTGAATCCACTCAACACATACAAAATACCTTCGGCATACATTGGGTTTGGAATCACATTTTTAGTCATCCCGGTACATTCCCAAACTACCTGACCTGTTTCTACATCGTAGCTGCGCACTTTATTGGTAGCACTGGTTATCAATTGTGCTTTACCGTTTACCTCAACCACCAACGGAGTTGCCCAAGATGTAATTTCTTCGCGTTCGGCTGTCCAGGCTTCTTTGCCGGTCTTTTTATCCAGAGCGTACAGATATGATTTCTGTTGGTGATCCCACTGTACAAAAATCTTGTCTTTGTATACGGCTGGCGAACTTCCTTCACCAAAACTTGCCACAATTTCCATTTGTCCAAAGTCGCGTTCCCATTTTACATTGCCATTCATATCCAGACAATAAAGTCCGCGTGAACCAAAAAATGCATAAATATTTTCGCCATCGGTAATTGGTGAATTTGACGCCCAGCTACCCAAATCATGAGTACGCTCTGCAGGCAATTCTTCTTTTACCACCGTTTGCCAGTTTATTTTTCCTGAAACTTTATCAACCGAAATCACTTTGAACTGATGAACAAATTCGGTTTGATTTGGAGCCATCGGACTTGCCGGAGCAGCATTTGTCTTTTCAACTTTTTTGTCAGTAGCTACAGCAGTTTGAATAATGATCTGATTGCCCCATACAATTGGAGTTGCATGACCTTTACCCGGAATTTCAATTTTCCACTTTACATTCTTGGTTTCGCTGAATTCGATGGGCGTATTCCCCCCGGCAACTGCGCCGGTATTATACAAACCGCGCCATTCGGGCCAATTGTCGGTAAAGGATGATTTATTCTGAGCTCCAACACGGATTAGAACAAACGATAAGCACAATAAAATAAAAGAAGATCGAAAAATAGTGTTTTTCATAGGTTGTTGATTTTAGGATTTGTCGATTTTAATGGTCACCGATTCCCTTTCTGACTTCAATTTATTGAAATCGTTTAATCGATAAGGAATTAGGCGATGAAAATATACAACTATTTCTGAGATATCAAAAATCTGACTTTGCAAATTATCTCCGGTTCTTTGATCATATTTTAACAGAATTGAATAGTTTTATCGAAGAAATAAATTCAAATCGAAACAATCCCAAACAGCCACTAAACCAATGAAAAAGATTTTATCTGCAATCTGCCTCTTCCTTATTTTTGCATCTGCAATTGCTCAACCCATCGATGTTTCCCAATATTCTGTCCCTATAAAAGTGGCTTGCATTGGCAATAGCATTACGTATGGCTCCGGAATTCCCGATCGGCCGCATGATTCGTATCCTGCGCAGTTGGCTAGAATACTGGGTGAAAAGTGGGACGTTCGCAACTTTGGCGTGGGTGGAAGAACACTGCTAAAAAAGGGTGATTTCCCATTCTGGAAAGAGGAAGCTTACGCTCAGGCAAAATCTTTTTTGCCTGATGTTGTTATCATCAAGCTTGGAACCAACGACACCAAACCACAGAACTGGAAATATTCCGGAGATTTTTTGACAGATTACCGTTCGATGGTGAAAGAGTTGAAAGCACTCTCATCGCATCCTAAGGTTTACCTGTGCAAACCTGTTCCTGCCTATGGTAACCGTTGGGGAATCAACGATTCGATCATCGTTCATGGAATAATTCCGGCAGTGGAGAAACTCGCTAAAGAGGAAAGCCTTACTATCATCGATTTATACGCCGCCTTGTCCGGAAAATCATCCCTTTTCCCTGACCAGATTCATCCTGATGCCGACGGAGCCGGATTGATGGCCAAAGCCATTTTCAAAGTACTGACCGGAAAAGAAAGTGATTTAATTCAGGCACAATATCCGGGGAAACAATCAACCTGGCATGGATTTACACGCTATGATTTTCAGATCGATCGCCGAAATGCACACATTATTGTTCCTGCAAAGGCTGCACCCGGAAAACCATGGATATGGAGAGCCCGCTTCCCTGAATGGCATTACCAAATGGACAGTATTTTGATCCGCAAAGGATTTCATGTGGTATATATAAATACCGACGGGATGTTTGGCTCACCCAAAGCCATGGAGGTATGGAACAACTTTTACAATTACCTGACCAGCCAATACGGATTCAACAAAAAAGTGGCCTTGGAGGGCGTTAGTCGCGGTGGTTTGTTCGTATTTAATTTTGCAAAACGCTGGCCCGAGCGCGTGAGTAGCATTTATGCCGAAGCCCCGGTTTGTGATTTTAAAAGCTGGCCAGGCGGTAAAGGTTCGGGTGACGGCGACCCTGCTTCATGGAAGCAATTAATGGAAGTTTATGATTTTTCAACCGAAAAAGAAGCCTTGAATTATGCTGATAATCCGATCGACAATCTGGAAAAACTGGCTGCGGCCAAAGTACCGCTATTCTTTTCTATTGGCCTGCACGATAGTATTGTTCCTCCTGATGAAAACACATACATTCTGGCTAACAAATACATTCGCTTAGGAGGACCGGCAACAATTTACCCTAATACGCTTGGAAAGCAAACACTGAAAGGCCATCATTTTCCGATCGACGATCTGAATGCCGGAGCTAATTTTATTCGCAACAGTTATCCGGAGGTGAACCCAAAGCTTGAAAGTACTCCTTTTCATACTTTCCGCAGCAAACTGCACAATGCCCAAATGGTTTTCGAGCGCGAAAAGAAAGGTCGGGTTGCTTTTCTGGGTGGTTCAATAACTTACAACGGAGGATGGCGCGACAGCATTTGCGCCTACCTGCAAAAACGTTTCCCAGAGACCAAATTCGAATTTATAGCTGCCGGAATCCCTTCCTTTGGTAGCACTCCAGGAGCTTTTCGTTTTGAACGCGATGTACTTAAAAACGGGAAAGTTGACCTGTTATTTGAAGAAGCAGCTGTAAATGATCGTGTAAATGGATTTGGTCCTGAAACACAAATTTTGGGAATGGAAGGGATTGTTCGTCATGCCCGTGAGTCAAACCCCGCCATGGACATCATCGTAATGCACTTTGTTGATCCGGATAAAATGGCCGAGTACCGAAAAGGAATAACTCCACCCGAAATTCAGAACCACGAAAAAGTAGCCGCGCATTATGGCGTTTCCACGATTAACCTGGCTAAAGAAGTAACTGACCGCATTGACAATGGTGAGTTTACCTGGGAAAATGATTTTAAAAATCTTCACCCCTCGCCTTTCGGGCAGCATATCTATTATCAGTCGATGAAATCATTCCTAAATACCTGCTGGAGCGGTTTTGTGGCCGACGACGATAAACTAACTGCGTATCCACTTCCGGAGAAACTGGCTGATGCCTGCTATAATCGCGGAGTCTTAATTCCGGCTGTAGAATCGAAACCCGCTAAAGGTTGGAAAATTGATCAAAACTGGATTCCAACGGATAAGACTGGAACACGTGCCGATTTTGTAAAAGTACCCATGCTGATTGGTGACGGTCAGGGAGGAACATTAAAATTTGACTTCGACGGAAATGCCATTGGTGTTGCCGTAGCCTCAGGATATGATGCAGGAATAATTGAATACCGGATTGATAAAGCAAAGTGGCAAAAGTTAGACTTGTTCAACCAATGGAGTTTACAATTGCATTTGCCATGCTTCCACACTTTTGCTTACGGATTAAAACAAGGAAAACATCGTCTGGAAATTCGGGTTCTGCCCGAGAAAAACACCCAAAGTAAAGGAAACGCTTGTCGAATCAGGTATTTCTATGTGAACCATTAGAATCGATTTCCACAAAATATTTTAGGTTTCGTTATTCCTAAAAACAGAAAACCCCGGATGAGAATCCGGGGTTTTCTGTTTTTTAACCAATTGATTGATCTTATTTTGTTCTCTCCAACGTAATCGTTTTGGTTGGCTGATCACAAACTTCAGTTGGTCCCCAATATTGAATAGGTCCCGGATATACAAATGAAGTTTCGATAGCCCATTTCTCACGGTTCGCAGCAAGATATTTGAACGGAGCACTGTCCAATTCAACCAAAGCTTTCTGAATAACCGGCTTCATGTGACCGTGACGGCGTTCCATGTTCATCATCATAGTTACTGGCACTCCACCAGCAATCCATTCAGCAGCAGGAGCCGTAAGGTTACGAACCGATGACATGTAACCGGTTTTACCCGCTGCAATCAGGAATGATGCATTATAGCCCAATGAGTAGCAATAATCAGCATCGAAGTTTGATGGCGCAGCACAACGACCTTCGTAACCAAAGAAATGGTATTGCGCTCCAAATTTACCTTTGAATTCGCCAGTTTTTTTCATGTCACTCAAGCGCTTTTTAACCATTTCGCCCAATAGCTTTTCGGTTTCAATTAGTGAAACCTGCACGTTTCCGTGTGGATCGCGATCCAAAGTCAACTGATCGGCAATTCCTGAAGGGAGCGATGTGTAAACTTTTGCTGATTCTGCAGACAAAATTCCGGCAACAAAAGCACGACCTTCTGATTTGCTGCTGAACGATTTAAATTTCTGTTCGGTTTCCGAACCTTCAGCCAACAAATCGTTTAATTCCGAAATCAAAGCTTTCATTTCAGGAACGAATTCAACCAAACCTTCAGGAATTAAAGCAACTCCGAAGTTTTCGCCATTGGCAGCACGTTTGGCAATAATTCCAGCCATGTAATCCACAATTTCGCCCAAAGTTTGTTTTTTCAATTCTACTTCTTCCGAAATCAAGGTAATGTTTGGCTGAGTTTGTAAAGCACATTCCAAGCCGATGTGCGACGCTGAACGTCCCATCAGTTTAATAAAGTGCCAGTATTTTTTAGCCGAATTGGCATCGCGTTCAATGTTTCCAATCAGCTCTGAATAAACTTTGGTAGCAGTATCGAACCCGAATGAAGTTTCGATCATATCGTTTTTCAAGTCACCATCAATTGTTTTTGGGCAACCAATTACCTGAATCCCCGTATTTTTAGCAGCATAATATTCGGCCAAAACACAAGCATTGGTATTACTGTCGTCGCCGCCAATGATGATCAGCGCTTTAATATTCAGCGCTTTCATGATTTCAGTACCTTTGTCGTACTGAGCAGTTTCTTCCAATTTGGTACGTCCTGAACCAATGATATCAAACCCTCCGGTATTGCGATATGCATCAATAATTTCAGAAGTAAGTTCAACGTATTTGTGATCGACCAATCCGCCCGGACCACCTAAAAATCCGTACAATTTGCTGTCGGAATTGATATTTTTAATGCCATCAAAAATACCTGAAATCACATTGTGACCACCTGGTGCCTGACCTCCAGAAAGGATTACGCCAACATTAACGGCAGGATAAGATTGTTTCTCGTCAGTAGCTTCGAATGTAATTAAAGGCATTCCATACGTATTGGGGAAAAGTCCCAGAATGTCTTTCTGATCGGCAACCGATTCGGTCTTGTCACCTTCAACCAGTTTAACCGATGATTTTAATGAATTAGGAAGTTTCGGCTGATATTTAGCCCGTGCTGATTGTAATGCGCTAATAGTCATAGTAGTTATTTTTTGATAGGATTTACTTTTAAAACTGGTGCAAAAGTAAACTAAAACCATGGTTTTTAATACCAGATTAAAAGCATATTCCACCTATTTAAAGAAAATTTAAACAGGTTGGATCAGCCAATCAAAAAATCGGCAACATTACCTAACGTGCTTGCCGAACCTTTATATAACTCACTGTATTTGCAACGGGTACACGTTATTACCGTAAATTTCCGGTTCTGAATATCAAAAAATCTGGAGAATCCGCTACCCGTGGTGCGTATTTCATCGACTTCGGCTTGTGTGTTGCCACATTTAGGGCAATGATACTTGGTTTGATTCATGCTGTGAGGTTTAACTTTTGTTTTGCATTAATTGTTCTATTTGCTAATTGAAATACTTTGTTCATTCTGAGACTGAAGACTGCGACTGATCACTTAAATCTTCCTCTGGATTTTCATCAGTGGTTTTCACAACTGTTCTGCGTGCATCTCGAAGCGCTTTAGTGATAATCCATTCTATTTGTCCGTTTGCACTGCGGAATTCCTGTGCTGCCCACTTTTCAATGGCATCGTACACATCAGGATCAATCCGCAGAACAAATGATTTTTTCTTAGCCATAACTTTTTATTTTCTCTTGTTCAATCCAAAATCATTACGAACAAAAACCGCTTTTAGGCAAATAAGTTTACTTGGTTCGCACTTGAATCCACTTTAAAATCTCGGCCAAAGCCAGCGGAGAAAAAGTCTGCTCAATTGTAGCATATTCTGCGGGTGAGCCGGTTTTGCACTCCTGAAACAAGTGATTTAAATTTGGGAGTTCAATTGTAGTCACTTTTTTATTTCCACCTTTTGCCAATGCGCCTTTAATAGCTTCTAAATTCACTTTGGGAGGAACCTGCAAATCTTTTTCGCCATTGATTGCCAATACCGGGCATTTTACTTTTTCCAAAGCAATAGTTGGATTATACTTAATAAAATAAATCATCCAAGGATTCGCAATCTGATTAACTTGCAATTTCACAAAATCATCGTCACTCATACTTTCAGGTTTTTGAGCATTTGGACTGTCTTTTAATACCTGTTTGATGTAACTTGTCAGATCGGTTTTTAACTGCTCAACGCTTGTTGACTTTGCTACTAGTTCAAAAGCACCACTATTGTTAATCTTTGCCTTTTGTAAATCAGCATCGCTAATTCCTGAAGCTTTCCCAATTAATTCTTGCTGCAATAAAAGCAACTTGTCTCCGGAGATACCTGTTCCGGCTAAAAGCACAATAAAAGCTACGTCTTTCGAAGCACTTGCAACCATTGGTGCGATTATTCCACCCTCGCTATGCCCGATTAAACCAATTTTCTTTTTGTTTATTTCTTTTCTCGAAAGCAAATAGGCAACACCTGCATTTACATCAGTTGCGAAGTCCGGGGTAGTTGCAGTTTTAAAATCTCCTTTAGAAGCAGCTGTTCCTCTGTCGTCGAAACGCAGAACTGCAATTCCGTTTTTTGTTAGAAAATCTGACAAAACCAGAAAAGGTTTGTGGCCCATTAATTCTTCGTCTCTGTTCTGCGGTCCGCTTCCGCTAATTAATATGACAGCAGGAAAAACGCCTTCCTTTTTAGGTAATGTTAGTGTTCCGGCTAAAGTTATACCGGCTTTTGTATTTTCAAAAGTAACTTCTTCTTCATAATATGGATATGGTTTTACCGGCTCCTGAGGTCTTACCAGCTTTTCCTTTTCAACAGTTTCTCTGGATAGGTTTAGAGGAAAGGACTGTCCTCCTTGTTTAAAATTGCCCACGATGATGTTGCTTTTATCCAAAATTCCTTCGTATTCAATTTTCAAATTGGAAACCGCAAGCTTTAAAGTCTGGTTTTCAAAACTTGTTGACGTTACGGGTATCCCCTTCGCATGTTGGTCGGGACTATCCATGGTTGAACTGAATCCGTTTTCGGCTTTATTGATATTAAATACAATTCTTAATTGCGTTCCCTGAACTTTAAGAACTCCGTTCCATTGTCCGGTAATGTCTTGACCAAATACAAAATTTGCAATAAGAATACCAATAGCTAAAGCAATTGACTGTATTTTCATGTCTCTCTAAATTTGTTGTTAATTGTCATAAAAAACTCGCCAATGGTAATGCTCAGGTGTGAGTATGCTTTACTCATGGCTCGTTTCGTTTGTTCAGAATATATTAGTTTCTGTTTTCGATTTTCATCATTTCATCCATTGCATACAAAATAGCTTGTGCACGTTGGGTTCCAAATAAAACTTTTTTGCCACTGGCCAAATAGAGTTGTAAACCGATACTTCCGCTTACATTAAATGCTTTTCCCCATTTACGTCCAAATCCTTTGCGAATTCCCCAACCTCCATAATCCAGGATTGGGTTATATTTTCTGATTTCGAAGCGTTGTATCTCTTGTTTGGTTATGACTCTTTCTTTGTAAATCAGTGGAAAAAAACGATAATGAATTCCTATCTTATCTATCCAAACTTCAAGCTTTAATGAAAAATATACCCAAATCATAATACACATAGCAAAGAAGACAACGATTAATACTCCGTTTGGAGCAGGGCTATCGCCGACCTGAACACCCCGTACCATCTGCTGGTAAAGTGTATAAACACTCATCACCAGCACCGGGACAGTTGTACCTAGAATCAGCACAACATACCACCACTGCCTGAATTGCTGCGTTTCTTTAAACAATACTTTATTCATGATTCTATTGGTATAGTGTTCCCGTATTCACAACAGGAGTAGCTTCTTTGTCGCCGCATAAAACAACCAGAAGATTGCTTACCATAGTGGCTTTTTTGTCTTCATCCAAGGTTACAATTTCGCGTTTGCTAAGTTCATCCAAAGCCATTTCAACCATACTCACAGCACCTTCCACAATCTTAAATCTGGCGGCTACAATAGCGGTTGCCTGCTGGCGTTTCAACATAGCCTGTGCAATTTCCTGAGCATATGCGATGTAATTTATGCGGGCTTCAATCACATGAATTCCGGCAATATCCAGCCGTTCGCGAATCTCACCTTCGAGCATTTGATTTACTTCTTCACCGCCATCACGAAGGGTTATTTTAGCATGATCGTCCTCAATATTATCGTATGGATACAAACCAGCCAATTTACGCAATGCAGCTTCGCTCTGAACAACAACAAAATGTTCGTATTCATCAACACCAAAAGCAGCGCGGTAAGTTTCTTCAACCTTCCATACCAAAACAAGGCCGATCATAATTGGGTTTCCCAACTTGTCATTCACCTTAATTGGCTCGCTGTTAAAGTTGCGGGCCCGGAGTGAAAATTTCTTCTTTACAAAAAAAGGATTCACCCAGAAAAATCCATTATCCTTAATAGTACCCTTGTATGCGCCGAAAAGTACCAATACGTAACATTGATTCGGATCAACCGCAAGAAATCCGGGAGCTACCAGAATAAATAAAACGACAAGTAGAACAGAAGGAATAACTATTTGTGAAATAAACCCGGCAATTGCCAACGCAAGAAATATTGCTTCGAGCAAAAGAAACAAATAACCGGAACGGGCAGTAAATGACTTTTCCATACTATCAGATTTAAATTTATTTAATATTATTTTGATATCACAAATATAAATAAAAAAAAGCATCTCAAACAAGATGCTTTTAAATATTTTTCAGGTTCTAATTCAGATTCAATTCTATATTTCCGGTCTTTGTCGATTTTAGAACTTCATACTGAGATGAAAAGTTCAGAATTGAATTGATGCAACTTTCAGAAGGCTCAAAACCAAACTGATCTTCTGTTCCATCGAATTCGTTAAAATTATACTGAAGTATTTCTACTTCTTTTTTCCCGGCCTGATATGAATTGATCAAATAATTTAAGGTAGAAAGTTTACTCATAGGCTAACATTACAGTTTTTAGTTATAGACCTATAACGCTACCCCTGAAATATTATTGCAATCGACTACCTAAATTTTTGTGAGGCTTAGATTTTTTTTCTCAATCATCTTTCGCAGGTTGATTAAAGCATACCGCATACGCCCCAGTGCAGTATTAATACTGACATCAGTTAAGTCTGCAATTTCCTTAAAACTCAATCCCTGGAAATGACGCATCATGATCACTTCACGCTGATCATCCGGCAATTCTTCAATCAAAAGACGAACATCACTGGTAATCTGCTCATAAACCAGTTTGTCTTCGATGTTTTCTTCGGAATACTTTGGTGAATTAAAAAGGTCGATGTTGGTATCGTCGTTAGATGTTGTATTCAGCAATTTTTCTTTCCTGAAATGATCAATTATCAGGTTGTGCGAAATACGAAGCACCCAGGAAATAAATTTACCGTTTTCGGTATACTTCCCTGTTTTTAACGACCGAATCACCTTAATAAAGGTATCCTGAAAGATATCTTCGGCAAGATGATGATTTTTTACAATGAGTAAAATGTAGGTAAAAACTCTCTTTTTGTGGCGGGCAATAAGAATTTCAATTGCAGCTTGATCGCCATTAACAAATTGGTTTACGAGCGAATTATCGCTCAGCTCTTCTGTTCTGAACATTACTCTGAATATTATGTGACTGGTTTCAATAATTAAAGAGTATAGTTCTGTCTATAGGCGTGCTTTTTTGAATTAGAGTTAAACAATTTGCTAATTTTGCGTTCGTAAAATTGAGCAACTTTTTTTAGAAAAACAAATTTTTGCAATAATAATAACATAACAAATGAGTTCTTCCTCAAAAAATCCATCATATATACAGATAAAAGGTGCCCGGGTTCACAATCTAAAGAACATTGATCTAAATATAGACCGAAATAAATTCATCGTAATCAGCGGTTTATCTGGTTCCGGAAAGTCCTCTCTTGCATTCGATACACTTTACGCTGAAGGCCAGCGACGATACGTCGAGAGTTTATCGTCGTATGCCAGGCAATTTTTGGGTCGTATTAATAAGCCTGAAGTTGACTACATTAAAGGTATTCCACCAGCTATTGCGATCGAACAAAAAGTAAATACTCGAAATCCAAGATCAACAGTTGGAACATCGACCGAAATCTACGATTACATGAAACTTCTTTTCGCGAGGATTGGAAAAACGATTTCACCCATATCAGGAAAAGAGGTTAAGCAACACCATGTTGGCGATGTAACCAACTTCATTCAGTCATTCACTGAAAATACCCGCTTTATGATCGGGTCGCCAATGAAAATTAAAAATGGGCGAACTTTGCTTCAGGAAGCTGAATTGTTACTCCAACAGGGCTTTTCGCGACTCGAGATTAATAACGAGATTCGGAAAATTGATGAACTTTTGAAGGAAAATAATCAGGAGCAATGCAAAGATTCGTCATGCAACATCGTAATTGACAGAGCAACTGTAGCGTTAAATGACGAAGATAATCTGAGTCGTATTGCGGACTCGGTACAAACTGCTTTTTTTGAAGGTCATGGCGAATGTATCGTAAAAATATACAACGGGAACGATGTAATAGAAGAACATTTCTCTAATCTTTTTGAAGCTGATGGCATTGAATTCGAAGAGCCTTCGGTTCACATGTTCAGTTTCAATAACCCGATTGGAGCCTGCAAATCCTGTGAAGGTTATGGAAAAGTCATCGGGATAGATGAAGATCTGGTAATCCCAAACAAGTCCTTGTCCATTTATCAGGATGCCGTTGCCTGCTGGAAAGGTGACAAAATGAAAGAATGGAAAGATGAGCTGGTATACGCAGCCGACAAGTTCAAATTCCCAATACACAAACCCTATTACGAACTGAGCGAAGAACAACGACATCTGTTATGGACTGGGAATAAGTATTTTCAGGGACTGACTCAGTTTTTCAAAATGCTTGAAGAAAATACCTACAAAATACAGTATCGCGTTATGCTGTCGAGATACAGAGGGAAAACCAACTGCCCAGATTGCCGCGGAACTCGACTAAAAAAAGAGGCCATGTATGTGAAAGTGGGCGAAAAATCGATTCAGGATTTAGTCTTATTACCCATCGACGAACTTCAACAATTCTTTATCAACCTAAAGCTTTCTGACCACGAAATACAAATTGCAGAACGAATCCTTACCGAAATAAATAACCGGCTCGATTTTTTGACCGATGTCGGACTAGGCTATCTAACCCTGAACCGCCTTTCGTCAACCCTATCAGGTGGCGAATCGCAGCGCATCAATCTTGCCACCTCATTAGGCAGCAGCCTTGTTGGATCGATGTACATTCTTGACGAACCCAGCATTGGCCTCCATTCCAGAGATACCGTACGCCTAATCCGAGTCTTACGAAAATTGCAAAAACTCGGCAATACGGTTTTAGTGGTTGAACACGACGAAGAAATCATACGCGAAGCCGATGAGATCATCGATATTGGTCCTCTAGCCGGCCGTTTGGGTGGAGAAGTTGTGTTTCAGGGAACTCACGAACAACTGGAATCCTCATCACAGAGTTTAACCGCCAAATATCTGACTGGCAGAGAGAAAATTGCAGTACCACAATCCAGAAGGAAATGGAGCAACTTTATTGAAATTACCGGTGCACGCGAAAACAATCTGAAGAACGTTAATGTCAAATTTCCATTAAATACAATTTGCGTAGTAACCGGCGTGAGTGGTTCCGGAAAATCGTCGCTTGTAACCAAAGTCTTGTATCCGGCAATTGCCAAAATGTTTGGCGGATTCAGCGAGAAAACCGGACAACACGACATTATCCGTGGTGACTTTAACCTGATTACCTCGGTTGAATTTGTGGACCAAAACCCGATCGGAAAATCATCGCGGTCTAATCCGGTAACCTACCTGAAAGTGTACGACGAAATCCGGAAGCTATTTTCAGAACTTCAAAGCTCGAAATTCAATGGATTTAAGCCCTCTCATTTTTCGTTCAATATAGAAGGTGGACGATGCGAAGAATGCCAGGGTGAAGGCGAAATTACGGTCGAGATGCAGTTTATGGCCGACATTCATTTGGTCTGCGAAAGCTGTAAAGGAAAACGTTTCAGAGATGAAATTCTGGAGGTTACTTTCGAAGATAAGAACATTTACGACATACTTGATTTAACGGTAAATGAAGCTATTGATTTCTTTGGAAACCACAAATCGTCATCGGCCAAAAAGATTGCGAAATTGCTAAAACCGCTTCAAGATGTGGGTTTGGGCTATGTAAAACTTGGACAATCGTCGAGTACATTATCGGGTGGTGAAAGCCAGCGCATAAAACTGGCTTCTTTTCTGGCCAAGGAAAAAAGCAGCCCCTCCTTATTCATTTTCGATGAACCAACCACCGGACTTCATTTTCACGACATACGCAAACTGCTCGATTCATTCAATGCATTGATTGCCCGTGGCCACAGCATCATTATTATTGAACACAATCTGGATGTAATTAAATGTGCCGACTGGGTAATTGATTTGGGTCCTGAAGGTGGGAAAGATGGTGGCAGGGTAATTTTCGAAGGAAAACCTGAAGACCTTATCAACATTAAAGAATCCTATACTGGCACCGCCTTGAAAGAAAAGTTGTTGGGTTAGCAAATATTAGCTTCGGCAAAAATCACCAACCATTCTCAGTGATATACCCACCTGAAAAAAATGGGGGTCAGAATATTCTTCTGACCCCCATTATAAATATATTTTTGCAACTTTTAGTCCACCTGTTCAAGCATGGCATCGCGCTCTTTCAGGAATACAGAAAGCCGTTCGATGTTACTGCGGGTAATGGCAACCCTTCCGGAACGTATAAACTGAGTGACTCCAAAAACATTTAATTCGTCGAACAATTGCTGTGTTTCGTCTGAATGTCCGGTCTTTTCAATTACCACATATTCGCGGGTAAGTTCAAGTATCCGTGCGCCCGAATTGCGAACAATCTTTTCAACTTTGTCAGATTCAAACAAAAACTCCGTCGATACTTTATAAAGAGCAATCTCCTGATAAATCATTTCTTCGTTCGTATTGTAGAAAGCCTTCATAACATCTACAACTTTTTCCAATTGTCCGACAACCTTCTGAACACGATCGGGAGTTTCGTTTATCACGATGGTGAACTTAAAAATTCCGGATATCGCCGATTCAGAAACGGTCAAACTATCGATGTTGATTTTGCGACGAGTAAAGATTATCGTAATCCTACTTAATAATCCGATATGATCTTCCGAAAAAACGGTTATAATATATTCTTGTTTCATGTCAGTATTTTTTATGGTTCGAGTAAAATATCAGAAATTGAAGCTCCGGTTGGAATCATTGGGAAAACATTATCTTCCTTCTCAACAACTACTTCAAGCACATAAGGTCCCTGGTGATCGAGCATTTCCTGAACAGCATTTTCCAACTGATCGCGTGAAGTTACTTTCTGAGAAGCCAATCCATACGCTTTGGCTATGCCCACGAAATCAGGGTTTTTCATTTCGGTAAACGAATACCTCTTTTCGAAAAACAGTTGCTGCCACTGACGCACCATTCCAAGGAAATTGTTGTTCAAAACAATAATTTTAATGTCCAGATTGTACTGGGCGATAGTTCCCAATTCCTGAATGGTCATTTGAAAACCGCCGTCACCTGCCATAGCAAATACGACCCGTTCAGGCTTCCCAATTTTGGCGCCCATCGCTGCTGGTAAGGCGTAACCCATGGTTCCCAAACCTCCTGAAGTTACATTACTTCTCGAATTTTTGAACTGAAAATAACGCGAAGCAATCATTTGCTGCTGACCAACATCGGTAACTAAAATAGCCTCGTGATTGGTTTTTTCGGAAGCAATACGAACCACTTCGCCCATGGTTAAACCAACTTTTTGGGGATGAATATCGTGCAAAATCACCTTATCGTATTCAATTTTATCGCAAGCTCTAAATTCGTCAAGCCACTCCCGATGTGAATTCGGATTTACGTTGTCAATCAGCATTCGAAGTGATTTTTTCGCATTTCCCAATACAGGAGCATCAGCTTTGATGATTTTATTTATTTCTGCCGGATCAATCTCTAAATGAATAATTTTAGCCTGACGGGCATAGGCAGCAACTTTTCCGGTTACGCGATCATCGAATCGCATTCCAATCGAAATTACCACATCAGCTTCATTCGTTTTGATGTTTGGCCCATAGTTTCCGTGCATGCCAAGCATTCCGACATTTAACGGATGATCAGTTGGCAGCGCTGAAAGACCGAGCAATGTCCATGCAGCAGGAATTCCAGTTTTTTCAATGAACTCTTTCAATTCATCTTCGGCATGTGCAATAATTACACCGTGACCAAACAGTACGATTGGTTTTTTTGCTGCATTAATGATATCGGCCGCTGCTTTTACCTGAAACGGATCGACAGGATATTCAGGAAGATAACTCCTGATTTTAGTACATTTTTTATACTCGAAATCGAACTGGGCAAACTGCGCATCTTTGGCAATATCGAGCAGAACTGGCCCCGGGCGACCGGTAAGCGCAATATGGAAAGCCTTAGCAATAGCTTCAGGAATTTCTTCAGCATTGGTAACCTGGTAATTCCATTTGGTCACAGGCATGGTTATGCCAACCACATCCGACTCCTGAAAAGCATCAGTTCCGAGCAATGGTGAAGCCACCTGACCAGTGATGCAAACCAATGGAATAGAATCAATCTGAGCATCAGCCAATCCAGTAATCAAATTGGTTGCCCCTGGACCTGATGTTGCAAAACAAACACCAACTTTTCCCGTTACTTTGGCATAACCTTCGGCCGCATGGATTGCGCCTTGCTCGTGCCGGGTCAAATAGTGAGTAACTTGTTGATCGTAATCATACAGTGCGTCATAAATAGGCATGATCGCACCTCCCGGATACCCAAAAATGGTATCAACCCCTTCTTCAAGAAGAGATTTTATAACAGCTTCTGAGCCGCTTATACGCTGTGTTGCCATTGTATTTTTCTTTTTTATGTTTTCCTTTTCTAAAATTTAATTCGAAGTGCATAGAGTTTGGAGTGCATAGAGTACTTTAAGTACTCCGAACTTTAGGCACTCTAGGCACTTGTTAATCAATCAATCGAATTGCTCCGCGATCAGCCGAAGAAACCATGCTGGCATAGGCTTTCAACGCTTTGCTCACCTGACGGTCGCGACCGACTGGCAAATAAGCATCTTTTCCTTTGCTCTCTTCAGCTTTCCTGCGAATATCTAATTCTTCATCGCTCAACAGAACATCTATTTTGCGGGTGGCAATATCAATTTCTATCCAATCGCCATCCTGAATAAGTGCTATTTCCCCTCCGGCAGCAGCTTCAGGAGAAATGTGCCCGATTGATAAACCAGAAGTTCCTCCTGAAAAACGTCCATCAGTAATGAGCGCACAAGCTTTGCCTAGATTCATTGATTTGATGTAGGAAGTTGGGTACAGCATTTCCTGCATTCCCGGACCACCCTTGGGGCCTTCGTACCGAATTACCACCACATCTCCAGCCTGCACTTTGTCGCCAAGAATTCCGTTACAGGCGTCATCCTGCGATTGGAATACCTTGGCAGTTCCTTTAAAATGATAAACTGAAGGATCGACTCCGGCTGTTTTCACGATACAACCGTTTCGAGCAATGTTGCCGTAAAGAACAGCCAAACCGCCATCTTTGTTGTAGGCGTGTTCGTAATCGCGAATGCAACCACCGGCGCGATCAGAATCCAATTCTTTAAAATAGTTTTCCTGAGATCCCATAACCAAATTACGGCCTCCTCCCGGAGCTGATTTGTATCTCCTGAAAGCATCTTCGATTACTGTCGGAGCTTTTATATCATATTTGGCGATTGCTTCTCCCAAAGTATGCCCGTCAGCACGCGGAACCGAGAGGTCAAGCATATCGACCCTTGCAAGCTCCGCCAAAATTCCAAGAATACCACCGGCACGGTTTACATCCTGAATATGATAGGTTCCGTTTGGTGCTACTTTACACAGATTTGGAGTAACCCGCGACAATTCATCAATATCTTTCATGGTAAAGTTTACTTCACCTTCAGCTGCAATAGCCAAGATATGCAGAACGGTATTGGTAGATCCACCCATTGCGATATCGAGCCGCATAGCATTCTGAAAAGCTGCCTTGGTAGCTATATTTCTGGGCAATACATTTTCGTTTCCGTTCTTGTAATAATCGTAGGTCATTTCAACAATTCGTCCGGCAGCTTCTTCGAACAGACGTTTACGATTGACATGAGTTGCCAAAATCGTTCCGTTTCCCGGAAGAGCCAAGCCAAGCGCTTCAGCCAAACAATTCATTGAATTTGCTGTAAACATTCCAGAGCAGGAGCCACAGGTTGGACATGCATCCCGCTCAACTTTTGACATTTGCTCATCGGAAACTGAATTGTCGGCTGCCATTACCATAGCGTCGACCAAATCGTATTTTTTACCATCAACAACGCCAGCTTCCATGGGTCCGCCCGACACAAAAATAACGGGTATATTCAACCGCATAGCTGCCATCATCATTCCAGGAGTAATCTTATCGCAATTTGAAATGCACACCATAGCATCGGCCCGGTGAGCGTTACAAACGTATTCAACACTGTCGGCAATAACATCACGCGAAGGAAGTGAATACAACATACCATCATGTCCCATGGCAATTCCATCATCGATGGCAATGGTGTTAAATTCAGCAGCAAAGCAGCCTTTTTCTTCGATAATGCCTTTAATGTATTGTCCGACTTCGTGCAAATGAACATGACCGGGAACAAATTGTGTGAACGAATTGACAATGGCAATTACAGGTCGTCCAAAATGTTCTTCCTTCATACCATTGGCTCTCCAAAGGCTTCTGGCTCCAGCCATTCGCCGTCCTTCAGTTGTTGTAGCCGATCTTAATCTATAATGCATATAAGTTAGTTTTAAATTATTTTTCCTAAAAAAAAGCCTTTCTCATTGGTTTGAGAAAGGCTTCTAAGTCTTATAGCTTACATTATACCAATCTCATTCAGCACGAAGTAGGACCACCACGCTGACAATGACTAGAGATATAATGCTGATATTTTTCATTAGTGCAATCGTTTAATGTTGGCAAATGTAGAAATTAATTTGAACTTCCAAAATTAATTTGAAAGTAAAATACTTGTTTGTCTGAAAAACCATAAGAAAACTATTCGCTTTTAAACAATTAAATCGTTAAAAGATCAGCTTTTGAAACAATTACGAATTTGAAGATTATTGACTTAACTTCTGAACTAGGGGCGATAAGATTTGCTCATTGACGAAGGTGTACAAATAATAAAGTTGGCAAGTCCAATGCTTTCTTTGTCCAGATCATCAATCTCGTCCTTTTCTGTTGCTCCAATAGTCAAAACCTTTAAATCAGGATTTGCCCTTTTGAGGTACCATTCAATTCCCTGGTGATGATCGCTATGATAAGAGCCATTGAAATGAATTAAAGTTTTTCCGGAAGAAAGATTCTGCAATATGAAATAAGCCATGGTTGCATCTTTAACAGCCTGTGATTTGGGTAAATTCTCACCTCCATGACCTTCTGCCTGTTTGAAAATTTCCCGATAACAGGTTAATGTGCTATCATACTGAATAGGAAGGGGTGAAATCCATTTTTTTGCATTCTCATTGATGCTGTCAAGTTTTTCCAGTCCTTTGCCATAAACAATGTTTGCATAGCGCCTCGGAATATTAGATGCCACGAACTTCAGCTTATTTTTCTTTGCGAAATCAAGCAAAGGCTTATAATCACTCGGATAGTTGGTCCACAGTTTGGCTTCTTCCTTAAAAGTTTTTTCTGTAATTAATCCTGATAAGTATTCATCAAGAACGATTTGATCATCTGCTTCAAACATTTCGGCACCAAGCAAAAGCCTCTCTTTTTTATCGGCATAAAGGTCTTTAGTAAGTTCCTGCTGCAACCAATGTACAATCGGATTATCATGTAATTCACCAAAAAGGATCACATCTGCATCTTTTGCAGCTTCCAAAAGTTTACTGTATGAGGTTTCTTTTCCTTCAGCATTAGACAATACGTAGGCTTTTTTCTCGCCTTTAAACGAGAAAAGTGAAAAAATTACAGCAGTTAAAAGTAACGATTTTCGCATCATGATATAGTTTTAATCAATACTAACAATTTACGATCAATAAGTTTCATTCAATGTTAGATTTCTCAAAAATATCAAAGTGCGACTGATCGCGGCTGGTACTCCAATTTTCACTTTTGCACGGCTGAATTCTGGTTTAAACTTCATTAATCCAGGTGAAATACCTCTTCCATAGTAGCCCACCACTCTCCTTCTGCCCGATTTTCTACTGGTCGTTGCATTGGCATCATGATGTCCCACCATTCCTGAGTTTTTGGGTCAGCAGCCATTTTCGCCATATCACCTGCAAAATCGTCACCGGTATATTCGAAGTAGGCAAACAACATACTGTCTTTGTGAAAGATCGAATAGTTTGTGATATTACAGGCTGTTATCATTTCCAGAATTTCAGGCCAAACTGATGCATGAAATTCCTTATATCGCTCAAAACTCTGAGGATCAACACCGATAATTTGTCCGAATCGTTTCATTTTATGTACATTAAATAGAATTTGTAAATTTCATGTATGCATATTTTTTTGCCAGCTGCTGGCAGCTAGTAACTAGCAGCTGGCAAAAAAAAAAGATGTACTAAATCAGAGCAGCACAATCTCATAAATACCGGGAGTCTGGCTGAATTCTTTCAGAACAAGGCGCACCTTTTGTGCGGTGGTTTTCGGAAGTTTAATCTCTGCTTTGCCACCGATAGAAGTTCCTTTGGCCAGGGTTTTCCATTTGTCGCCAACCAGAGCCTGAAGTTCAAAAGCTTTAACAGCCGTTCCTCTTTCGTATAAAATTGCCTGAATTATTTTTTCAGGTTTGCCTAGATCAACTTCAACCCAGGGACTCTGATCTTTTGCTTCGGGCTCCCAATATGCGCCTGACCAATCGCCATTGGTAACCGAACTCAATTCAACCCATTGATGGTTGATCCATTGACCTTTAGGATTTGAAGATGCTGTCAGCGGTTTGTTGTAAGACAGTGAATTTGAACTGATTTCCAAAGGTTCAATGTTCATCACGTTGCCCGAAAATTCAAGTTCGACGATGGTATTTACCGGCTGCAAATCCTTTTCTGCAAATTCAATGGTATAGCCTTTATCAAGCTTTGTCAATTTTACTTTTCCACCATGAGCCAGACGGCAGTTTTTAATCTCCATGCCCAGATCGGGAATTGAAATTTTAGGCGAATTCCCAATCCATTTCAGAATATGCAGATAAATTGAATTCCCTTTTCGCGTGCTTACGCCCCAATCAGCAGGTTTGAAAGGACCACCACGGGTTTCGTAAATGGTGTAACCATACTTCTGAAGCCATTGCCCCATCTCTATTAATCGTTCAACCTGGAGGGGTTCAATTGTTCCATCGGGCTTTGGGCCTACATTAAATAACAGGTTGCCGTCGCCTCCTGCTGAACGTACCAAGGTTTGCAAGCACTGCTCCAGCGATTTTAACCTGTCGTTGGGTTTCCAGGCCCATTGGTCGGCAATGGTCATGCAGGTTTCCCACGGACGGGTATTCTGAAATCCACCAACACGCTGTTCGGGGCAGTCAAAATCACCTTTCGCACCGGTTCGGTTATTGATGATTATATCTGGCTGAATCTGATGCGCAAAGTCAATTACACCTTGTCCGCGAACAGCATCAAATTTCTGGGGAACATCGAACCACAGCACATAAAGTGGTCCATAATTCAGTAAAAGTTCGGCTACCTGTTTTTTTAGGTAAGTAGTATAAGCTTCCAGATCACTTTTTTCGCGTACAACACCTCCACCTGGGCTGGTCAGCGGAAAATCGGGATGATGCCAGTCGCAGGTTGAATAATAGGTGCCGAATTGAATGCCCTGCTTTTTGCAGGCTTCGGCCAACTCTTTCACCACATCGCGTTTGAGCGGCGAATTCATAACGTTGAAATCAGTCTGGCGGGTATTCCACAAACAAAAACCGTCGTGATGCTTGG
>JAFLKN010000056.1 GCA_019163175.1 Prolixibacteraceae bacterium
TCGTAATGTAAATCGTATGTCAGGGAAACCATTTTGTTTTTTCCTATTTTCATAGTTTTCTGTTTTAATTTTTAAAATTTTAATAATTGTACAAAGAAATAAAATTCGCCGGTAATACAAAAAGTATCGACCTTTTCATCCTAATTAGTTAAAGATAACATCAGAAACGGGGTTTGGTTTATTCCATAAGCTTTTTGATCCAAAATAATTTAGTTTTTGCTTCTTTCCGGTAAACTAAGCAGAAGCTTCAACTACTTGAAAATGAATTTCAAAATTCTATTTCTTGATTAGCTTGGTCGTTGACTGATTTTTTCCGTCAGCAATTTGTAAAAAATAAACGCCTGCCTTTAACTGATCCAGACCATAAATACTCTCGTTATTGACTACATTGGAATATTCAGCAACAGTTTTACCCGAAACATCAGATAAGATAACTCTGGCTCCATTTTTAAGGCCTGAAATTACGATATGATCGTTAAATGGATTGGGAAAAACAGTTGTCTCAGCTTGTTGTAGATCCTGTGTTGAAGTTAAAACCTCATGATTTAAATTGTCGACACAAAAATAGCCCGGCGTGTTCATTCCCCAATTGCCATTATCGCTCGATCTCAATGAAAATTCAAGCTTTGAAATCCGGCCAAGTTTGGTCAGGTTTACCCATTTCCAGGTATCCAGAATGTAATCGTTTGAGTTTATACTATAACCGAAATCGGCCAGGAAGAACTCAACTTTGCCCGTAGATTTACTGTTTGAGTCAAATCCTTCAATGGTCAGGATAAGCCAATCTTCATCTTTTCCGCTTTCACCGCCGAATTTTTTAGCAAAGTCATCGCCATTTTTCATTGAAAGGTAAGCGTAAGTGCTGTTCGTTACATATAATCCGGAGATAACCGTGTCTTTAAAGAGTATAGTAGAAACCGGATTTGGGTAAACAACAGCATATGCAGGAGTTCCGGCAACACCCTTTCCGGTAATTGCACTGTACTGGTTAGCATATCCAGGAGTTGTTACATCTGTTTTTGTTGATGCAGCAAAGCCTGACCAGCTTACCCAGTCTGCATTGTAATCTGTCAAAAACCTGAAGTTCCCACTGGAAAAGCCTCCTTTTAGATCACTTCCACTGTAATACCCCTGTGTGCCAAGATTCAGATTTTCGAACCCTGCGGATGTAACTGGTTGATAGTTGTATGGTTTTTCACTATTGAAATCATCTAAGCAAAAATATCCTGGGGTGTTCATATATCCAAAGCTGTTGTCGCTTGAACTCAGGCTGAAACGCAGTTTCTTCGCTTCCTTCAGTTCACTTAAATCAACCCAGGTCCATTTGTTCAGGATATAATCTTTCGTATTATCAGTGAAACGAAAATCGGCCAGATAAAAATACAAGGTATCAACAGGCTTTCCATCCTTATCTAGAGCCTCAATCATCAGCCTGAAATAATCAGGATCATTTCCGCTAATGCCCCCGAATTTCTTAGCATATTCATCGCCATTTTTCATCGAAAGATAGGCGTAAGTTGAGTTGGTAACATACAAGCCGCTGGTTTTTGTGATGGTCTTATTTTCAGCAATAGCGGTAGGAAAGGGGTAACAAACCGAATAATTGGCACTCCCTTCGTTGCCTGTTCCGGTTATTGCACTGTACTGATTTTCATAGCCTGAAGTGGTATTATCTTTGATATTGGAATAAGCAAAACCATTCCAGTAATCTCCGAATGCACTTTTTGTGTATGTGTTATAAAAAGTTACATCCGCACTTTTAAAACTTCCGGATTGGTCGGAGCCATTCCAGAATTTTCCCTGCGATAAGTTTAAATCGTCGAATTTAGCAACTGATTGTGCATTTGACTGATAGAATAAAAATGCGGCAATTAATGCCATGTAAATTTGTTTCATTATGTAATAATTTTGAATGGTTTTCAAAATAATTACAATACGCAAAACTGCTGAAATAACCTATAGGATCAAGTTTTGGTTACTCCAAGCTTTTTCTCCCGAAAGCTTTGAATATTGTATCGCGAATGGCAGGTCTTCTGGCTCACTCCATTTTTGCGGCCTTCCCATCCCGATACAATCAGAACAGTGGCATGCGGTGCAAAAATTATTCAGAGTTTACAGCTGCGGGTACAGCTCCGGATTTTAACCGGATTCCCTCTTGATACTCGTTAAGAGCATCACCAATTCGGCGGCTAAGGTATAGTAAAATTGATTTTCAGGACGAGGTTAGCAAAATAAAATTCCGAAAAATTATCAACAAGAAGCAGTTTGCGGTTAACAACTGAGATTAAGATGCAGCCAATCCGGATGTTTTAAACGTAAAGAATTTTTGGGCAAAATAGCTGTAAACGACAACAATACCAGTAGTAATTATTTTGGCAAGGGTGGGCCATAAACCACCAAATTCGACCAAAACTTTCAGGAAAACATAGTTCAAAAAAATAGATCCGGAAACAGAAATAATGTATCGGATCAACTGAATTCGTCCACGAATTTCGGAATTGGTGAAGGTTATGTATTTGGCTAGCAAAAATCCGGTAAAAAAGGTAACCGGAAACACAATTAAAAAAGCAGCGATATGAGGACTAACGGAAACGAAATGTAAATCAACAATCCGTTTATCAAGAATATAATTGTAACAGATAAAATAAAGTAAAATATCGAGTACCGTATTAAACCCGCCTGTAGCCGCATATCTGAATGTTTCCTCAGGTATAAATCTCCGGAATGGAGTATGAAAAAAATCTATAATCTGAATGATTAGCAATCGTATGTTCTTTGCCAGATTCACCATAAATCAAAATAAATTTCGATCAGATCGTTTGCTCAGTTGGCAAAAAAACATCTGCCAGTCGATCAAAAAGCTGCTATCAGTTATTATTCCACAAAATAAAGAGAAAAGATTGAAAATAAATCACGAGTAGGTAAATATCAAAGAAAACTGATGGCATTTCAGGATTCTTTACGATTTTGGATTCGCCTGAAACGGCATTTTGGCCATCTTTTCCACTTCCAGACTCGGAAAACCGAATTCTTCGACCACTTTACCCAGCACCAGGTAAATTCCATCCCCACGGAAAGGATATCCCTTCAAGGATGGAGGAAAATGAACGGTATCGAAAAATTCTCCCTGGACATCGGTGAATGTTCCAAAGTGCATAATTTCTCCACGTATCGTCCGAACGTATTTAATAGTAACCAAACGCCCCAGCATGCGCACATTCCGACCCAAATTATTCATCATTTCTTTTGCCGTAATTTCACCCCTGAACTTAGTTTCGAGCATGTCGAAAGTAGTCATCGAAACCGGAAACCCGATCAGTTCAATTTCGTCCCATGCATCACCTAAAACCGACTGATCAAGCTTGGGTAGCACGAATTGGCGTGGTTTAGATTCGAACAAAGCCTTTGTTTTGGCTACCGGAACAGTTTTGTTCAGAAGCATATGTGCATTCCACAAGAGCTCAGCTTTAGATGTTCCGGTAAAGCGAAAAGCACCTAAACGGATAAGAATCACCAGTTGTTCTTTAGTAATGGCTGTTCGTTCAATAAAATCAGAAAGTGAACTGAAATAACCATGTTGTTGTCGTTCATTCACAATTTCAGAAATAACCGATTGTTCGAGGTTTTGCACATGCACAAAGCCGGTGTAAATGGTTTTACCAATAATCCGGGTCTCACTCCGGCTTCGGTTTACACAGGGCAATTCGATATGTGCTCCGCAGCGTTGAGCTTCGTTGAAATATACCCACGTGCGGTAAAATCCACCGAAATTATTGATTACGGCAACCATAAATTCGAGCGGGTAATGCGCCTTCAGGAACAAACTCTGGAAGCTTTCAACTGCATACGAAGCCGAATGCGCTTTCGAAAACGAATAACCGGCAAATGACTCGATTTGACGCCATACTTCGTGCGTGATTTCTTCCGAATAGCCCCTTTCCCGGCAATTACTGAAATACTTGGCCACTATAAGCTGAAACTCTTCCTTTGAACGCGATTTACCGCTCATGGCACGGCGCAGAACATCGGCTTCGGCCAGATCGAGTCCGGCAAAATGATGCGCTACTTTGATCACGTCTTCCTGATAAACCATCACACCGTAAGTTTCTTCAAGCTGTTCCTTCATTATTTTATGCAAATACTTGAAAGAATTTGGGTTATGAAACCGTTGAATGTACTGTTTCATCATACCCGATTTGGCTACACCGGGTCGAATAATGGAACTGGCAGCTACGAGTGACAGATAATTGTCGCAATGCAGTTTTGTCAACAACCCACGCATAGCCGGGCTTTCAATGTAAAAACAGCCATTGGTTTCGGCGGTTCGCAACTGAAGTTTGACCTGTTCATCCTGAAAAAACTGTTCCACTTGATGCACATCAACCACTTTACCCTGATTTTCGAGAATAATATCTACTGCTTCTTTGATGTGACCTATGCCACGTTGGCTCAAAATATCTAGTTTCTCAAAGCCCAAATCTTCGGCCATGTACATGTCCCATTGCGTGGTTGGAAATCCTTTAGGCGGCAAATCGAGCGCGGTGTAGTAGGTGAGGGGTTCTTCCGAAATCAGTATTCCGCCGGCGTGAATACTCCGGAGATTCGGAAAATCAACCATCTGGTCAGACATGGTTCGAATCAGCCGGGTGATCTCGTTTGAATTCCGCTCATCATTCGGATTGTCGACCAGCATATCAATTTCCTCTTTCGGAAGTCCGAACACTTTTCCCAACTCACGATAAATGGAACGGTCTTTAAATGTTGACGTTGCACCAAGTAAAGCCACATGATTGCGTCCGT
Source organism: Prolixibacteraceae bacterium (assembly GCA_019163175.1). Taxonomy (GTDB): domain Bacteria; phylum Bacteroidota; class Bacteroidia; order Bacteroidales; family Prolixibacteraceae; genus Aquipluma. Next base: position 4,801 of record JAFLKN010000056.1, read on the forward strand.
AGCGCTTAAAGATATAGTCCTGAATTTGCTCCCGGTCGCGCCACGAATAATCGATGTCGAAATCAGGTGGACTGCTGCGTTTCGGATTCAGGAACCGTTCAAAGTAAAGGTTTAGTTTAATGGGGTCAACATCTGTGATTTTCAGGCAATAAGCCACAATGCTGTTTGCTCCGCTTCCTCGCCCGACATGGTAAAAACCGCAAGACATGCCGTAACGAACAATGTCCCATGCAATCAGAAAGTACGATGAAAAATTCAGCTTTTCAATGATTTCAAGTTCGTTACGAATTCTTTTATGAGCTTCGAAATTATCTATGCCATAGCGATAAACCATGCCATCAAGTGCCAGCCTTTCGAGCAAATGTTTGTCTTCGTAAGCCGAATGAGTGAATAATTTTTTATTCTTCGTCACTTTGAATTCAAAGCTGATGTTGCAGGCATTCATTAATTTCTCAGTATTCCGGATAATTTCCGGATAATCCCTGAACTGTTGTGTCAGACTGAGATAATCCATATTTTCCAGATCGCTGGCAAATTGGTTTTCCTGAAGTTTGCTGATCAGCACATTGTGATCGATAGCCCGAAGTATCTTGTGCAGAAACTGTCCTTCCTTATTTTTAAAGTTAACCGGCTGCCAAACAACAAGTTTATCCTGATTTTTGCGGTATTCAGATCTCAGCAGTTTGTTGAGTTGTTTACCCTTGATGCCTGTAAATTCATTTTCGCGCAATTCGCCTACCGATTTCCTTCCGAAGGGATAAACCACAAACACATGCTTAAATTCCGGAGCATCTGCCGAATAGGATTTTTCCTGAAGATTGTGTTCAGTTTGCCAGTCGTTCAGCTCTTTCAAACCTTCACGGTTTTTGGCCAGACCAAGATAAAGTAAGTCATCTTCGTTCCTGAATTCGCATCCGGCAATGGGTTTTATGCCTTTTTTCTGCGCTTCCATCACAAATTCGGGAATGCCCATGGTGGTATTGATATCGGTAAGGGCAATTGTACTGAGATTGTTCAGGATAGCCAGATCGAGCAATTCACTGATGCTGAGTGTGCCGTAATGAAGACTGTAATATGAGTGACAATTGAGGTACATGTTCGGAATTATTGCGGATTTTGGAGTGTTTAATTGTTGAATGGTTCAATTGCCAAATTGTTATTCATATTTACCAAATAACCATTCATTTTCAAATTATGTCATCTGAGACTGAACACTGGGACTGGCAACTTTCTCTTTCTTTTCGCTTCTGCCTTCTGCCTGTTTTTCTTTCTTTTCCACTCCCGAAGCGCGGTGAATGGCGTCGGAGCCGTAACGCAGTCTGATTTTATCCATCGACAGGTAGAGTTTGATCATTTTGTCGTTGTTATCGAACAAATCGAGTTGCTGTACGCCGCCAATCAGTCCACCCAGTTTAACGCCAATCAGCCGGATCAACATGCGCCGTTCATACAATCGCCGAAACAGCTCGAGTGCCGTGTCCATCAGCGTATGATCGAACGAAGTGTAGGCGATCTTTTTTTGCAATGTATGCGTGTCGTAATTGGCATAGCGGATCTTAACGGTAATTACCGAGGCCAGCTTTTGCTTTTTGCGCATTTTGAAGGCTATCTTTTCAACCATGTGAATAAGTAAACGCTCCAGCATCTGAATATCAATGGTATCCGTTTCAAATGTACGTTCGGTGCTGATCGATTTTTCTTCCGAATAACAAACTACTGGAGAAAAATCAATGCCATTCGCTTTTCGCCAGATATCAATTCCTGATTTTCCAAGTACATTTTGAATCATTTCCGGAGGAATATCGCTCAAGGTTTGAATGGTGTACACGCCCATCGAATGAAGCAGTTGGCGGGTTCTGTCGCCGACTCCCGGAATTTTCCGGATCGGAAGTGGGTTCAGAAATGGTTGTACAAAGTCGCGGGGAACTTCTTTTTCTCCGTTGGGTTTAGCTTCTCCTGTGGCAATTTTCGACACGGTTTTATTCACCGACAAGCCGAACGAAATTGGCAGTCCGGTTTCGCTGATGATGCGGTTGCGCAACTCGTGCGTCCATTTGTAGCAGCCAATAAAGCGATCCATTCCTGAAATGTCAAGGTAATGCTCGTCAATTGAGGCTTTTTCATAAACCGGGGCACTATCTGCAATCACATCTGTGACGAGCCGCGAATATTTGGTGTACTGATCCATATCGCCACGAATTACAATTGCATCACCGCAAAGGTTTAATGCCATCCGCATGGGCATAGCCGAATGAACGCCAAATCGTCGCGCTTCATAGCTGCAACTGGCTACCACACCTCGATCGGACAGGCCACCAATAATAACGGGTTTGCCGATTAAAGCGGAGTTCCCCTTGCGTTCGACTGAGACAAAAAATGTGTCGAGATCAAGATGTACTATCGTGTTGTTTTGGATGTTCATTGTTTTATCGTTCTTTTTTATTTATCCATCACAGGACTCCGTTTCACTGCGCCCTGTGCTTTTACATGTTGGGGCTTTGCCCCTTTACCATTAATAGAAGTCCTGAAAGGACGACCAGTAACAGCACTGGATGATTAACCCGGTGAACTGAATTTCAACATTAAAAAATCGTTCAAATTTTTGTTTTTCAGAACTAATTTTATATTTTTGGTTGTATTTTAATCAAAATTTACGATTGTAATTTAATCAATAGGTTTTAAATTTCCAAGCATGTATTTCGATTCAAACATTAAATTTTTGCGAACACGCAAGAAACTGACACAGGATCAGCTTTCTATCGCTTTGGATATTAAGCGTTCAACCCTGAATAATTACGAGAATGGAATTTCAGGGCCAAGCGTTCAGTCACTGGTTTTGTTGTCGGATTATTTTCATGTAGCCATCGACACATTATTGCGGGTTGATCTGGCTAAACTTCAGGAACGCCAGCTTTACGAACTGGAACACGGGCAGGATGTTTTTCTGAAAGGCAGCAATTTGCGTGTAATGGCAACCACGGTAGACCGAATGAACCGTGATAACATTGAACTGGTTTCCGAAAAAGCCAAGGCTGGCTATACCAACGGATTTTCCGATCCGGAGTATATTTCGGAATTGCCGGTTTTTCAACTTCCGTTTTTGTCTTCGGAACGCAAATACCGGACTTTCCAGATTAGCGGCGACTCGATGTTACCCATTCCGGATGGAGCCTGGATTACCGGAGAATTTGTTCAGGACTGGAATGAAATAAAAACTGGCGAAATGTATGTGGTACTTACTTTAAATGAAGGCTTAGTCTTTAAACAACTAACTAATGAACTGCCCGAACGGGGATGCTTTCAGCTGATTTCGCTCAACAAAACGTATAAACCATATGAATTGGCTGCCACCGAAATTCGTGAAATCTGGAAATTTGTGCATTACATCAGTAGGGAAGTAGCTGACTCACAATTAACTGATAGTCATATAGCTCTCCAATTGAAAATATTGACTGAAGAAATTGGCGCACTGAAACGGAGGTTTGAAAACCGCTAATAAAATAAAAGGATTAGGGAATCGTTGTTACTGAATGAAGGGTTTTGCAAGTTTCTATTGTTTTAGCCGCCATCATTTGTACTTTTGAGTCATAGAAAATCCACCGTTATGCCTTTTATCCAGCTCGAAAAATGTACACGCTGTTTGAAGTGTGTGAAAGATTGCCCTGCCAACGCAATCACGATCGAAACCGGCGAAATCGCTGATACTTGTATTCATTGCGGGCATTGCGTGGCTATTTGTCCTGAATTGGCTGTACGGCCTGATTTCGGCGATGTTTTCATGATTCAGCCTCATGCCGTAACTCCAAAGGATTTCAGAAATTTAACTTCCGGAATCAGAACTTGCCGGAGCTTTTTGCAGAAAGATGTCCCAGATGCTGTTTTGCTTCAACTGGTTGATAACATGAAGCATTATCCGTCAGCAAGTAACGCCCGTCCCATTCAAATTTCGATTGTTCGGTCGAAAGAGAAAGTTAAACTCCTGAACGACCTGACAGCAGAGACTTTGATCCGCTTGTTTAGTTTGGTATGTTCTCCGTGGGTTAGTCCTTTTATCAGGATTTTTGCTCCATCAATGAATATCAGCAAACTTAAGCGATATAAAGCTTCTTTTATTGAAAAGCAAAAAACAAATGATTCACAGATCTGCCATAACGCCCCAGCAGTATTACTATTTCATGGCGAAGTTTCGAAAACCGGAATGGCCGAAGCCGATGCCAATATCTGGGCAACTTATACCTCAATTTATGCCAATACACTTGGATTGGGAACCTGTTTCAATGGGTTTATAGTGAAAGCTATGGGGAAAAAGAGCAAATTGAATCCACTGTTTAAAGTTCCTGCCAACCATCGGGTTTATGCCTCATTATTGGTTGGTTACCCCAAAGTGAGATATAGAAACGAAGCTTCGCGGCAAAGTCCGATTGTAGTTTTGCTTTAGTTGAAATAACCAACTACACATCAACTCAAAGTCATTGCTATTGTAACTCCAATAAAGGTTCCGATTACGTACCCAAGTATTCCAACTAAAATTCCGGGAGTAATCAGTTTTTTCTGACCAAGTGAAGCCGCCATTGGTGCTGCAACTGATGGCCCCATAATGTTGGCTGCCGAGGAGATAATGACCTCATACACGTCGAATTTGAATAGCTTGGACAGTGAAACAAGGAATATAAAATGGAAGAACATGATAATCAGGTAAAAGCCCAAAACGGCCGGTCCAACATGTAACATATCAGCTAGATTAGTTGATGCCCCAATTGCTGCCAGAAAAACGTACATCATCCATAAACCGATTGCAAACGCGGTGTCTTCCAGCTTTTTTAGTCTCTTTGGAAAAAGGTTGGCCAGGATTACGGCAAGTACGGTAATCATCAAGATACTCATGCTCATCCGGGTCTCATACACTTTCTGGATGAGATCAGAAAGTAAACTTCCGGCACCGGCTATTACAGCAGCAATCAGGAGCGAAATTGCAATACGTTCCATGGTAATCGGAAAGGTTTCGTCATTTGGATTCTTTTCGATGGCTTCCGTATTTTCAACTTTTGGCTTTACAAAAAAGCGAGCCAGAAATGTCATGGAAGGAACAGCAAACATCAGTAAAATATATGCATTTGCGGCGAAATTATCGACTGCGATAGTTGCCGAAAACAATGGATGTGTGCTGAAGTTCATGATTTCACCGGTAGCAATAAAATTCATACTTCCACCAATAAGGGTTGCAGAAATAACTCCTGCTACATTCCCTGAATCTGGTCCCAAATCAATGATGTAAAATGCCAGAAAACTACCTAATATTACGCCCAACGCACCAATCAGAAAAGCTACAAGTAATTTTCCACCTTCACGAATGATTCGGGTAATGTTTGAACCCATCAACATTAGCGGAATTGATAGAGGAATAAAATAGCTGAATATCAGTTCGTAAACATCGACCTTCAGTTTCGGATTTGAGGCTACCGGCACCACTCCTGACATGGATAAGATCGACATCACAATCATAGTAACCAGAATTCCGGATACCTGCCCCAGCCACTTTTTGTGTTCTGACCATATCCCGAGAGCAGCTGCACCAACAATTATTGCAAAAAGAACCAAATGACTTTCAGGAGATATAAATGACATATGAGTAAATATTAGGATCTATCTTAAGTTTTTAAATCAATTTCATGGAACTGTCAGAAATCGGAATAGGGTAAAAATAAAAAATTAGTTAGCGAAATGATTGATGAGTTAAAAAAAAACTGCTTTTTTGAAATGCACTCTCTAAAGATTACATATTCAAAAAAGCAGTCAATATATGCTCTTGAAGTAAAAGTTACAGTTTTTTAACCTCAAGTCTTGAAAAATAGCGACTTCTTGCTTCTTTTGGATCAGCGCCAATTGGAATATAAATTCTTGTTTTCACATCAATAATTACTTCCTGTAACTTGGTCAAATCCGGTGTTTTAAAATCATGCGGTTTCTTTTCGAACATTTTGTTTCTCCTTTATTGAACGTAAATATTAGTACAAATTATATTTCAAAAAACAGTTAAACCTGCCTCCATGTGAATCTAAAACAAATCAAAAAGATGGGTTTGTTAAGAAGTTATGTAATCGGATCGATGATTAGTGAAAATCACACCTTCAAAAGGAAGATTTGATTTATAAGTTTAATTTTACTAACGTATAAACTTCTTAAATGTTATAATATTTACAAGTTTAGTCTTTTATTATTTAATAATAGTACTTTTTAGTTATTCTGAACGATTAATTAACTTAAAGTCAACATGTAAAAAAATATAATTGAGAGAAGGGTAGCTATTTTCCGATGCAGAAGTTCTTGAAAATATGCCCTAAAATCTCATCATTTGATATCTCACCTGTGATCTCACCAAGGAAAATCAGGCACTCGCGGATGTCTTGTGCCAGAAAGTCTCCTGAGATCAGATTTTCGAGTCCAAGTTGCACTCTTTCAATGGATTCATGTGCACGAACCAATGCTTCGAAGTGACGTACATTGGTTACAATCACGGCATCTTCGCTTATTGAATCGAGCGAAACAGCGTGTTGCATTTCTAATATAAGTTGATCGAGATTTGTTTTTTGTTTGGCGGCAATAAACACCAGTTTTTCGTTGGGAAGTAAAGTCATTTCTTTCAATCCTGAGATTGTTTTGTCCAATCCACGGTCTACTTTATTGGCGGCAACAATCAGGTGCTGATCGTTAATTCTTTCCCTTATTTTTTCGATGCGCCCGAGGACAACTTCAAAATCATTTTGGGAGTCGACTACCAAAATTACGACAGTAGCCAAATCTAATTTGCTGTAACTGCGCTCAATACCAAGGGTTTCAATTTCGTCGGACGTTTCGCGGATTCCGGCAGTATCGAAAAAACGAAAAGCGGTTCCGTGAATGTTCACCACATCTTCAATCACATCGCGCGTGGTTCCGTGAATATCTGATACAATAGCTTTTTCCTCGTTCAATAAAGCGTTGAGTAGGGTAGACTTGCCCACATTGGTATCACCTACAATAGCTACAGGAATTCCATTTTTGATCACATTTCCCAACTGAAACGAATCTTTTAACTTCCGGAGAATTGCTTCAATTCTGGAAACTAGCTTTTTAAGTTGATTCCGGTCGGCAAATTCTACATCTTCTTCGCTGAAATCAAGTTCCAGCTCAATCATGGCAATGAAATGCAGCAATTCGCCCCGTAAATTGGTTAATTCAGAAGAAAAACCACCACGCATTTGATTGATTGCTACTCTTTGTGCAGCACGATTGGTTGATGCGATCAAATCAGCTACAGCTTCAGCTTGCGATAAATCCATTTTCCCATTCAGGAATGCCCGTTGGGTAAATTCGCCTGGAAGCGCCATTCTTGCTCCTTTTGTAATAAGTAGTTGTAAAATTCGTTGCTGAATATATACAGATCCATGGCAGGTAATTTCGATTACATCTTCGCCGGTAAACGAATGGGGTGCCCGAAAAATTGAAACAATAACTTCATCAATCAGCTCATTTCCATCGGCAATGCTGCCAAAGTGCAGGGTATTTGGTTGTTGTTCGGCCAGTTTCTTTCCATATTTAGGTGATTGGAATACGATTTCAGCAATTTCAATCGCTTTTTCACCAGAAAGGCGAATGGTGGCAATAGCTCCCATTCCGGGAGAAGTTGCAATGGCGCAAATGGTTAACTGATCGAGCATTTTTCTATTTCTTGCAGCAAAAATAGTAATTTCAAGAATATACCTAACCTTATTTTTCCTGGGTTCAGTTTTGGGAAAAGATAAGTTGTCAGAAATATATTATGTAAATTTTCTTTTTAGTAATTTGATCATATGCATAATTCTATCTGAAAATGAATTAACAACTGGCCGTTTAACAATGATTGAATAATCACAAGGTAAAAAGCGACAATGGGCATTGTCAAAAGATTCACCGTATCCATTTTCCATCAAACTCCAGGTATATGCTGAAAAAATAGAGGTTGCGGAAATTATTTCTTTGGTTGTCAGGTTAGCCGGAAGTTTTCGCGACCGGTATCCCATCCATGAGACAATACCAGTCCAGTTTAATTGAGTGGTGGCATCCAGAACTGCCAGAGCAGTAGAATAATGATCAGAATGATCGCCTTCATTATATTTTAAATCTGCACTATGTGTATTAATCCAAACCTGTTCGTCATTTCCTCTTTCACTTGTAAATAAGGTCTTTAAAGTCTGAGTAAGGTCAGTCCATCCATTATAAACAGCCGAGTTATCAACTGCTGTCAATGTGCTCAGTTTTCCTTCCTTAAGCTTCTGAAGGCTTTGATTTCCGGTTGAGGGTAACCCTTCACCTGATAATCCGTCAGGAAGTCTGAGAAAATAGTTAATTATGTGATCTTTGTACACATAACGGGCTATTTTATGTCCATTTACCTGACATATTTGACAAGTTGGGACCACATTGACTTCGGTTGCCGAAATATCACAGGCAAATTTTGAAGAATAAACTGCACCTCTTTCTCTAGCCATATAATAAGGAATTTTTCCTTTTCCGTATGCAGAACTGCCATGACCTGCATCTCCGGCTGTAAGGGTTACAATCACAATTTTTGCAAATGAAATGTCATCTTCTATATTTTTTGACATAAACAATTGCCAGTCATCGGCGTGAGCCTGAACAAAAAAGGCCACTTGATCTTGTGCCCATAAACTGATCGAAAAAGATAAGCTAATAAGCAGAGAAAATATTTGTTTCATAAAAAGTCGAACAGATTTAGTTTAATTCTCGATTGTTGATAATTTCAAGTTATCTCTATCTGGTGGAATTCAAATATAGTTATTTTTGAAGTAAGCTTTCAAATGGAGAGTTTCCAGTAACTTAATAAAATGAATACAGGAAGTAATTTTGTAGAAACAAAAGTCCAATTAGCTCAAGTATCAGCAAATATGCCGTTTTCTTATGTAGTATGGTGTTTCTGGTATGATGGGTTCATGAATGAGAACAGAACGAGGAGTTTAGAGTTGATGAAAGCTAACCTTGGGGTTCCTCTTTGTTTAATCACCAAAGAAAATCTTAATGAATTTATTCTTCCTGATAATCCATTACATCCGACCTTTCAATGGTTGAGTGATGTACATAAATCGGATTACATGAGGATTTATTTGCTCCATCATTATGGAGGCGGTTGGCATGACATTAAACCTACCCAAGTCAATTTTAGCGGAGTATGGAAAGAATTCGATGATCCTGAAGTTTATCTTGTTGGAAGGCCCGAAATAAAAGGAGGGCCTGCAAAAATCTTTGATAAGGAAGGGGAGTGGATGCCAGATTGTTGGCCTTTCCTCGTTGGTTGCGGCTGGTGGGTTGGAAGACCTGGTACACCTCTCTCGTTAGAAATGTATCAAAACATTAATCTATTTCTTGATTCTAATTATGAAGCCCTGAAAAAGTATCCAGCTAAAACGCCATTTGACAGAAGAAAGAAAAACCTATTTTCTAAAATACCATTGTTCCATCTTTTTCATAAAGGATATCCTTTACCTTGGACCGTATTTGGGAATATTTTTCATCCTTTAAATTACAAATACAGAGCAAATGTAAAAAATACACTTCCTTTTGATAGTCAGTACAATCTCGGACTTCCTTATCGTTAAAAAAGCCTCACATTTGACTCTTCTGTAAAATGTTGCTGACGCAAATTACTTATATACAGGACAAATGTTGTACCTGTAATGAAATTTATAAATCGTGATAGTTTTTTCCTTCGGCGTAATGGTCCACCTAACTTTTTGTAAATAAATTCTTTATGTTTTTCATTAAAGTATGCTATAGTCAATTCCAGTCCACCGTTACGGGCACATTCTGTTCTTGAATTTTTGCGGATACGGTAATAAAAGCCAACAAAAGGTAGCCGATAAACTTCGCCACCATTCTTTAACAAAGAAATCCAAAAGTCCCAGTCCTCCAATGCCCAAGTCATATTTTCATCATAACCACCAATTCTGGTCCAATCTTGCTTTCGGAAAAGAGCAGTCGTAAAAATTAGATTTCGTCGTACAAGCTTATCAATTGAAAAATTAGGCAAACACCATTTACCCGTTTGATCTCCAAATTTTTCGGCTTCACAATAAACAACTTTTATATCAGGATTTTTTTCAAGAATTTTCACAGCTTCTTCGATATAATTTGAAGAAATTATATCATCCGAATCAAGAGGAAGTATAATAGACCCTTGGGATTTAATGATTCCATGATTTCGAGCTGCCGATGGTCCACGATTTTCCTGGGAATAGTAGTGAACAAACGTATACTCGTTTTGAAGACTCAATGCAATCTCTTCGGTTAAATCAGTCGATCCATCGTTTACTATGATTATTTCAAGATTTTTATAACTCGATTTTAAAACAGACCTGATACATTCTTCTAAATAACATGCCTGATTATAGCAGGGAACTATAACTGAAACCAGACTAACGGGGGACATAAAACTTAGTTTAAGGTTGTGTTACTAAACTACAAAAAAAAGCCTAATCATTCAAGCTTAAATCGTTTAAAATAAATTACAGGTAACTCAACTGTTTTTAATTGTTTCTTGGTGAACCAGATCGTCAATAACCTTTCAGCAATAAATCCGAAAATTCGTTTCTGATAATCGATGTAATTATTTAAGTCAATCCGGCTTTCAAATTCAAATAGCATATCAAACCACCAGTTCATAAATTCCTGATATTGTTCATCTTTCATGACGAACATGTTATTTGCATACAATCTTTTGCCATTCAAAACAATATGAAATGCGTCCAGAAATTCCGGATACTTTTCAGTTAAAATCGATTTGAGAATATCAAGGTCAATAGTATTGTGATAGCGATGGTAGTGCGTTTCAACAGTATATTTCAGTTTTCGCGCCTGTGGCAAAATAGCGTCATATTGACTAAGCAATTCATTAACTTCCTGATTATTCAAAATCCTTGGACGAAACAATTGAGTGTTCTCTGTGTAGATCAGTCCGAAACGTTTTTTGTATTGACCGGCCGGGAAATACAATAAACGTTTCAGTTTATACAAAAACGGTTCCGGTTTAGCTGTAAAGAAACGGCGGTAATGGCATGTGCCGACAATTTTTTGCCTTGTATTTTTCCAAACCCAATAAGTTCCGGTTAATTCGCTGTAATACCTGTTTTTAGCTGATATATTATCGCCAGTATCATCACCAGTCAAAGTTTTCTCACCAGTCAATAAAGCATTTCCAGCCATGATTGGCTGATAAATAGGATCAGTCTTTAAAACTGTCCCATCTTTGTAATGGAATACATAAATTGCTGTACTTAAATTATCTGCCATCAGGAAATCGTATTTTGCACAAAAATAATGGTTTCCGATTGGTTTCGGCATCCAAATAATACAAATATAATGTGTCTGTTATTTTAATAAATATCACGGAAATCCATAATAGAAAAGACAGTTGCTTACATCAATTAAAAATCTTTTCCATAAATTGATACCTTTGCGCAACAAAATAGTAGGGTTGGGAAATCAGAAAATGAAATTTTTGTTGAGACATATTGAAAATGATTTTGAATAATTACAACTATGAATAAACTTACTTCTCAGATTTACAGGGTTGTTGTACCTAAATTTATTCGTAAAAGAATTCTGGCCAAACAACTTCCAATCTCTATTCAAAACTATTACGCCAACCTTCCAGAAGCTCCTGCTGCGGAAATTCAAACTGTGTTGAACTACTTGAAAACGAATCCAATTGCAGTATTTCCCTATAAATTTCAGGATGAGTACATTGCCGAAAATATAGAGGTTTTTGTTGATCGGGAGAAAGGCTTGCCTTACGTTCTCCAGGATGGGAAAAAACTATATTTCAAAAAACGGTGGGGCAAAAATAAAATTCAAAATCTATACAATCTCTTGTCAAAAGAACAGGATTTGCGCAGTCCACACCGTTACCTTACCGAACAGTTTAAATTTGAAGATGGCGAAATTCTTATTGATGCCGGAGTTGCTGAAGGTAATTTTGCCTTGACAGTAGTCGAAAAAGCATCGAAACTCATTCTTTTTGAAGCTGATAAAGAATGGATTGAACCCTTGAGTGCGACTTTTGAACCATGGAAAGATAAGGTAGTAATAGTAAATAAATTTGTAAGCGATATAACCGACTCAACCAATACAACTATTGATGATTTTATTTCACCAGGCAAAACTCCGATATTTATGAAAATTGATGTTGAAGGGGCTGAATCAAGATTATTAAAAGGATGTAACCGAATCATCACAGAACAAAATCCGCTTAAAGTAGCTATTTGTACCTACCATAAACAAGATGATGAGCAAAAATTCTCGTCGTTGCTAACTCAAAATAAATTTAAAGTAGAGCATTCTGATGGTTATATGCTTTTCTTCTACGACAAACAGATGAAAGCACCATACTTTAGGAGAGGTTTGCTTAGGGCAACACGAAACCAGAGCATGTAATTTACCGCTCTTTGGCGCATATTGTCTAAAAGACGCTCGGTTTCGCATATTTTATTACATTTGCGGCTAATTCAAAAACTCATAAACAAATATTAGCATGAAACTTCTTGAAGGAAAAACGGCCATAATAACTGGCGCATCGAGAGGCATTGGAAAAGCAATTGCCATCAAATTTGCAGAGGAAGGTTGCAACATTGCCTTTACTGATCTTTTTGAAGATGAAAACATGAAAAACACAGAGGCTGAATTGATTGCACTTGGTGTAAAAGCTAAAGGATATGCATCGAACGCAGCTAACTTTGAAGATACCGACCGGGTAGTAAACCAAATTGTTGAAGATTTTGGCGCAGTTGACGCCTTGGTAAACAATGCTGGAATTACAAAAGACACCCTTTTAATGCGTATGACCGAAGAGCAATGGGATGCTGTGATTAACGTGAATCTGAAATCAGTTTTCAACTTCACCAAAGCTGCTCAGAAGATTATGCTTAAGCAAAAATCGGGATCGATTGTAAATTTAAGTTCTGTAGTTGGCGTTAGCGGAAATGCAGGTCAATCAAATTATTCAGCTTCAAAAGCAGGAATTATTGGATTCACCAAATCAATCGCTAAAGAACTTGGTTCACGCGGAATTCGTTCCAACGCAATTGCGCCAGGTTTCATTATAACTGAAATGACTGCCCGTATTCCTGAAGATGCCCGCAAACAGTGGGAAGCAAGTATTCCATTGAAACGTGGAGGTTCGCCGGAAGAGGTTGCAAAAGTGGCTTTATTCCTTGCATCAGATTTGTCATCATATGTAAGCGGACAGGTTATTAACGTTTGCGGTGCAATGAACACCTAGAATTTATTTGAAAAATTAGTTTATAAGCCGGAAGCTTTTGCTCCGGCTTTTTTGTTGTAAGAAAACTGAATCCAGGGTATTTAACTTTTTTTAATTGTTCAGAGTTAAAATCTACTTCCATTTTTATTATTTTTAGATAAGCCAAATATATCACTATAGGATGAGCCAAAGAGGAATTTCATTTCGATTGAATTCGCATGTAACTGCATTTGCCATACTTATTATCTCGGCTGTAGTTTACACCAACCACTATTTCAGCAATAAAATTCTGATTGAAAAAATAGAGGAAGGTGCAATCAATCAAAGTAGCCTCGTGATCTCGCGGATTTCAAGAATAACAGTAGGAACTGAAGAAATTGCAAGAAATGTATCCTATCAGGCCTTATATTACGATAAGCATAAGGATTTGGATTTCTTTTTGCAGCAGGTAGTAGCTTCAAATAAGATTCTGGAAAGTATTCATGTTAAATGGTTGGATAAAGATCAAACTAACTTTACGGCTAGTCATTCAACAGGCCTATGTCAGCAAAGATGCAATCCGGATGATGGTTTTTTCAATAAAAGTCTGGAATCATTGTCACTAGGGGTATGGTCAAAACCCTTTTATTGCAGCAATGATACGTCTCATTTGCTTGTGGAATACCGAGTTCCAATTTATCATCCGGAATCAACAACAATTGCAGGACTGGTCTATTGCGAGATTTCGCTGCAGAAAATGAAGCAAATGCTTTCTGAAATAAAAATTGGAGAAAAGGGTTACTCATTTATAATAAACAATGAGGGAAGTTTTATCACTCATCCCAATGATGAATGGATACTTCACAAAAACCTTTACAAAAATCCTCCTGTAACATTTTATGATGATTTGGCTGAAATAGAATCAAAAATCAGAAGCGGTAGAATAGGCAGTGGTTATGGACTTTCCGAATATCTGAATAATCAGAAAGCCTGGTACTATTTTGCTCCTTTACCCAACTCCAAATGGACGGTAATCATTGTAATTCCTGAAAAAGAATTGTTTCAGAAAATCGAACTTACTTTTCGGAAAATAATACTGGTGTCAGTAGTAGGGATATTGCTGCTTTTCGTTTTGAATATGCTAATATTCAGGAAAATACTTTCTCCACTTTCTCAAATAGCAAATGCTATTCATCACTTTACTTCTTTACCTGGAAAACAAAAGAAAACGAAAGACGAAATTTTGATTTTGGCCGAAAGTTTTGAGGACTGGCAGGCCAAATATGGACTATTAATTAAAGAGCAGAGCTCCACTGCAAACGAAAAACGCAAGTTTGAAAAGGATTTAAAATCAGCAAGAGAAATTCAGTTAAATATTATTCCTGAAGGGAAACCAATATTTCCAGAACATCCTGAAATTGATCTATCGGCTGTTTTAAAGCCTGCTGAAGCAATTGGTGGCGATTTATATGATTATTTTTTTATCGATAAAGATCACTTGCTGGTTACAATTGGAGACGTTTCGGGCAAAGGAATAGCAGCTTCATTATTTATGGCTATCGCAAGTACGCTTATAAAAACACACGCAAAAATATTATCAGCAAAAGATTTAGTAAGTCTGGTCAATCAAGAATTAAGTGATCGAAATTCGAATCAATATTTTGTAACTCTGTTTGTTGGAATTCTGGATTTAAGATCAGGATCACTAGATTACTGTAATGCTGCCCATAATTATCCTTACATTCTTCGCCCGGATGGAGCAGTGCAAATTTTATCTAAAAGTCATGGACTTCCACTTGGAATTTATAAAAACAAAACTTACAAGAATAGCAATGTCGATTTGAAATTTGGTGATGTTTTACTTTTATATACCGATGGAGTAATCAATTCGCAAGACATTAATGATAAGCATTATGGTATCGAAAAGCTTGAAAATAATTTGCATAACCTGACTGATTTATCGGCAGTAGAAGTTGTCGAAAGACTTATGAAAAGTATTGCTATTTACGAAGGTGAAAACAAGCAAGCAGATGATATTACATTGGTTGCTCTAAAATACTTACCAAAAACAGAAAACCAGGCTTAGCCTGGTTTTTGTTATCTATTTCATTTTGTATTAGATGTTAATATCCTTATTTTTATTTTCTCGGTTTTCTTATCAAAACCTACAGAAATTGTATCTCCCTGAACAACAGAAGCCTTTATAATAACTTCAGCCATTTCGTCTTCCAGATATTTCTGAATCGCACGCTTCAACGGCCTTGCACCAAATTGCGAATCATACCCCTTGTCAGCAATAAAATCTTTAGCTGCTGCTGATATTTTTAATTTATAATTTAGTGAACTCACTCTATCATACAAGCCTTTCAGTTCAATGTCAATAATTTCGTGAATGTGTTCTTTGGTTAACGAATTGAACATGATAACATCGTCAATACGATTTAAGAATTCAGGAGCAAATGCTTTTTTTAGTGCTTTTTCTACAATGTATTTAGCATTTTCACCTTCATCAACACTGGCCTTTTGCGTTGAAAATCCAACCCCGCGTCCAAATTCTGACAACTGACGCGATCCAATATTAGATGTCATTATAATAATGGTATTCTTAAAATCAATACCTCGTCCCAAGCTATCGGTTAAACGTCCTTCGTCAAGCACCTGAAGAAGCAAGTGGAAAACATCGGGATGAGCTTTTTCAATTTCATCCAATAAAACAACACAGTATGGTTTTCTACGTACTTTTTCAGTCAATTGTCCGCCTTCTTCGTATCCAACATATCCGGGAGGAGCTCCAACTAATCTGGAAACAGAAAATTTCTCCATATACTCACTCATATCCACCCGGATCAATGAGTCAATACTATCAAATAAATATTTAGCTAATACTTTTGCCAACTGTGTTTTACCAACTCCTGTTGGACCGAGGAAAATAAATGAACCAATTGGCTTATTTGGATCTTTAAGGCCTGCCCGGTTTCGCTGAATGGACTTTACAATCTTTACGATTGCTTCATTCTGGCCAACTACACTTCCCATGAGTTGTTTACCCATGTCCATCAGGCGCTTGCCTTCAGCTTGCGCAATACGTTGAACTGGTACGCCTGACATCATGGCAACAACTTCAGCTACTTTTTCTTCGGTAACAGTTTCTCTGTGGCTAATGAGTTCTTTTTCCCATTCCTCCTTTTCCTGATCAAGAAGTTGAAGTAAGCTTTTTTCTTTATCTCGATGATTTGCCGCAAGTTCAAAATTCTGGCTTTTTACTGCCTTAATTTTTTCTTCCTTGGTGCGTTCTATTTTCTCTTCCAGTTTCAGAATTCGTTCCGGAACATTAATATTTGAAATATGTACCCTCGAGCCTGACTCATCAAGTGCATCAATTGCTTTGTCGGGTAAGAAACGATCTGGTATATATCTGGCCGTAAGTTTAACACAGGCGTCAATAGCTTCCGGGGTATAAATCACGTTGTGATGATCTTCATAGCGTTGTTTGATATTATTCAGAATTTCGATGGTTTCGTCAACAGAAGTTGGTTCAACCATGATCTTCTGAAACCTGCGTTCTAAAGCACCATCTTTTTCGATTTGCTGACGATATTCATCCAAAGTTGTTGCTCCGATACATTGTATTTCACCTCTGGCCAAAGCTGGTTTTAGCATATTGGCGGCATCAAGTGAGCCTGTTGCGCCCCCTGCACCAACAATGGTGTGAATTTCATCGATAAACAAAATTACATTGCTTACTTTGGATAATTCATTTAGAATTGCTTTCATGCGCTCTTCGAACTGCCCGCGATATTTTGTCCCTGCAACAATGGAAGCAATATCAAGGCTTACAACTCTTTTGTCGAATAAAACTCTTGAAACTTTCTTTTGAATAATGCGAAGTGCAAGTCCTTCAGCAATTGCCGATTTTCCCACACCAGGTTCACCAATCAATATTGGATTATTCTTTTTCCGGCGCGACAAGATTTGCGCTAAACGTTCAATTTCACGCTCCCGGCCCACAATCGGATCAAGGTTATTTTCTTCAGCAGCTTTAGTAATATCAACACCAAAATTGTCAAGTACGGGAGTGTCCGATTTCGCACTTCCAGGCTTCTTCGCCGATGAAGATGCTGCGCCACCTCCAGCGGGTTTCGAAAAACTATCATCAGCATCATCGTCTTCATCATCGAAATCTGATTTGGCTTCAGGATTTTTATAATCTTCAAGCCTTGATTTCAAAATGTAGTAATTGATGTGGTAGTCATTCAGGATATTACTGATCAAACTATCCTTATCTTTTATTAATGCCAATAGGAGATGACCTGTATTAATTGTAGGACTATTAAACGATCTGGCTTCAAGATAAACAAGCTTCAGTGCTTTTTCAGCAGACTTTAATAATTGTACAGATGCTTGTGAATCAACATCTTTTCCAGTTCTAAGTTTCTCTTCGATCGATTGTTTTATTTCACCCAGGTTTATTCCCAGATTAGTAAGAATCTCAATGGCTACACCTTCTCCGTCTCTAAGGATTCCGAGGAAAATATGTTCTAGACCAATACTTTCATTACCCAATCGGATGGCTTCCTCCCTACTGTATGAAAGTACGTCTTTAATTCGTGGTGAAAATTGTGAATCCATATAAATTGACAGATTTAAGAAATTACGATTTCAAAATAACAAAAAGTATTCCTAAAAGTTGGTATTGTTTTCAGGTATCAAAACTTCTTTCTTCAAAATTACGCAATAAAATTTAAGGTTTGAGTTTAAATTGCTGATTTTTTGAACATTGCATTGTTAAAATCTTATTGCATTTTTAACAATGAAAAGCGTTTAAAACGCTTGATTCAAGAAGTATTTTTGTATTTTTGTCAGTCATTTTTTTTAAGCAAAATTTATTTAAAGGAGGAGTAAATGTCTGAAGGCGAAAAAATTATCAAAATAAATATTGAAGAGCAAATGAAATCTGCTTACATTGATTATTCAATGTCGGTCATTGTTTCACGAGCACTTCCGGATGTGAGAGATGGTTTAAAGCCTGTCCATCGTCGCGTATTATTTGGGATGAGTGAATTGGGTACACTTTCCAACAAGCCATACAAGAAATCGGCTAGAATTGTTGGGGAAGTTTTAGGTAAGTTCCACCCTCACGGCGATTCATCCGTATATTTTACAATGGTTCGTATGGCTCAGGAATGGTCGTTGCGGTATCCATTAGTTGACGGACAAGGTAACTTTGGGTCAGTTGATGGTGACAGTCCAGCAGCAATGCGTTATACTGAGGCAAGGTTGTCCAAAATTGCTGAAGAAACACTTTCCGATTTAGAGAAAAATACGGTAGACTTTCAACCCAACTTTGACGAATCGTTGAAAGAACCAACCGTTCTTCCTACCCGAATCCCCAATCTATTGGTGAACGGAGCATCAGGTATTGCAGTTGGTATGGCAACCAATATGCCTCCCCATAACTTGTCCGATACTATTGATGCAATTGTTGCATATATTGAGAATAATGACATTGATATACAAGATCTTATAACTATAATTAAGGCTCCTGATTTTCCAACAGGAGGTATTATTTATGGAACCCGTGGTGTACAGGAAGCCTTCGAAACCGGAAGGGGCCGTATTGTTGTTCGTGGAAAAGCACATATTGAAGTGACTCCAAACGGAAGAGAGAAGGTAGTTATCACCGAGATACCATACATGGTGAATAAAGCAGAACTTATTATTAAAGCTGCTGAATTGATTAATGAAAAGAAGATTGAAGGTATTTCAAATGTCAATGATGAATCAGACCGTGACGGAATGCGTATCGTCTTTGATATCAAAAAGGATGAGATTTCTAATGTTGTTCTGAACAAGCTTTATAAATATACTCAGCTTCAAAATAGTTTCAGTGTAAATAATATTGCTTTGGTAAATGGTCGCCCCAGAATGCTGAATCTAAAAGATCTGATTCATTATTTTGTGGAACATAGACATGATGTTGTTATCCGCAGAACACAATTTGAATTGGATCAGGCAGAGAAACGTGCTCACATTCTTGAAGGTTTAATCATAGCCAGTGATAATATTGAGGAAGTAATCGCCATCATTCGTGCTGCAAAAAATCCTGATGAAGCTAGAATTAACCTTATAGAAAGATTTAGTTTATCTGATATTCAATCACGGGCTATCGTTGAAATGCGTTTGCGTCAATTGACTGGTCTTGAGCAAGATAAATTACATCAGGAATACGAAGACATTCTGAAACAAATTGAATATCTGAAGAGTATTTTGGCAGATGTGAGCCTCAGGATGGAAATCATTAAAAACGAACTTCTTGAGATTAAAGAAAAATATGGTGATGGCCGTAGAACAGAAATAGTACCAAATGCTGAAGAGTTTAATCCGGAAGATTTTTATGCTGATGAAGAAATGGTAATAACTATTTCACATTTAGGATATCTCAAGCGGACACCTCTTACAGATTTCAAAACCCAGGGAAGGGGAGGAGTAGGATCAAAAGGCAGTACTACAAGAGATTCTGACTTCCTTGAACATATGTTTAATGCGTCAATGCACAACACCCTACTTCTGTTTTCGGAGAAGGGTAAATGCTTCTGGTTGAAAGTGTATGAAATTCCTGAAGGTACAAAAACATCAAAGGGAAGAGCAATTCAAAATGTAATTAACATTGAACAGGATGATAAAATTCTGGCTTATATAAATGTTAATAACCTGACTGATCCGGATTACATTAATAATAACTTCATTATTCTTTGTACGAAGAAGGGCATTATTAAGAAAACTTCACTTGAAGCATATTCACGTCCACGCCAGAATGGTGTAAATGCGATTACCATCCGCGAAGATGATCAGCTGTTTGAAGCAAGAATGACTAACGGAAATCACCATATCATGATGGCCGTTCGCTCAGGGAAAGCTGTTCGTTTCGAAGATTGTAGTGTTCGACCAATAGGAAGAACGGCTTCAGGAGTTAGAGGAATTACTCTTGGAAATGATGCTGACGAAGTGGTTGGCATGGTTTGTGTTGAAAACGAAAACGAAGACATTTTGGTTGTTTCTGAAAATGGATACGGGAAACGATCTAAAATTGAAGATTACCGTTTGACAAACAGAGGTGGAAAGGGAGTTAAAACAATAAATGTAACTGAAAAAACAGGACCACTAATCTCTATTAAAAGTGTTGACGAAAGTAATGATTTGATGATTATTACTCAATCAGGACTTACAATCAGGATGTCGATTTCGGCACTTCGTATTATTGGAAGGACGGCTCAGGGTGTACGGTTAATTAATTTGAAAGAAGGTGATAAAATCGCCTCAATCACTATCGTTCCAACATCAGAAGACGAAATAGCAGAAAATCTGGATGAGATTATTGATTCATCGGAAGATAATGACGTGCAAGTTGATGAATCTTAGAAATTTGAAACTATTATTTAAATTCATAGCATAACAACAAACTTTTTAATAAAATGAAGAGAACAACAATTTTATTTGCTTTACTTTTTGCCGTCACATGTGTATTTGCACAAAAAGGCAAAGTAACCAGTGCTTCAAGTTATAAAGAAACTGGCAAGCTCGACAAAGCGGTTGAAGCAATAGAAGAAACTATTGATGCAAGCAACCCAAAAACTGAAAGTTCAATTACATGGCCCAGAACCTGGGAAGTCCGCGGTGAAATTTATCAAGCCGTATTTCAATCGAAAGATGAAAACTTCAAAAAACTGAATGCAGATCCATTAACAGTGGCTTTTGATTCTTATTTGAAAGCCTTGCAACTTGACGACAAAGATCGCTTTGGAAAAAGTGTAAAAATTAAACTTACACTTCTGATCGGAGATCTTACCAATCAAGCAATTGCAGCTTTTAATGAAGAAAACTACGAAAAAGCACTCAAATCTTTTGAGCAGATTATGGCAATTGAGCAAACACCTGTATATAAAGCAGATGAACCAAATGCTGTAGATACAGTAATCATGTTCAATGCAGGTTTGGCTGCCTACAATGCTCAGAATTACGACAAAGCAATAGAGTACTATAAACAAGCTGCTAAATACAAATATAATGGAGCAAAAACCTATTCGTTGATTTCGAGTAGCTATATGCAGAAAAAAGATACCGTTGGAGCATTACAAGTACTGCAAGATGGCTTGAAAGAATATGGTGAAAATGGTCCTTTGTTAGTCGAAGTTATTAATATCTATTTGAATGCTAATAAAGTTGATGATGCAATGAAATATTTGGAAATTGCAATTTCAAAAGATCCAAAGAATTCATCTTATTATTTTGCTCAGGGAACTTTATATGACAAGCTTCTGAAAACAGACGAAGCAACAAACAGCTACCTTAAAGCTATTGAATACAAAGAAGATTATTTTGATGCATATTATAACTTAGGTGCATTGTATTACAATAAAGGAGTTAAACAGGTTGATGTAGCAAATGCAATTCCAAGCAATCAACCTGAAAAATACGAAGAGGAAAAAAATAAAGCTGATATCGAATTCAAGAAGGCAATTCCTTATATGGAAAAAGCACATGAAATTAATCCAACAGATAAGTTTACAATGGAATCATTAAAAACATTATACTATCGTTTAAAGATGTTGGATAAACATGCTGAGATAGTTGAAAAAATGAAAAACAACCAATAGTACAAAGATTAAGAAGGAGTTTTTAACTCCTTCTTTTTTGCAGTATATAAATAACATAATATTAATTCTAAGACAAACATATTAAAATTTTATTCTTGCATATATTATCATAATTAAGTCAAAATCCTGAGCTTCATTGGTATCAATCCAACGGTTGTACACAAATACTGAAATCTAAGAAATCAGCCTCAATTCAAAATAATTAGTCAACAAGTAATTCCGGAATTGCTAATTTTTCTTTGATCTGTTTTAAATGCCATTTATAAAATGGATTTCCTCGAAGATCTAAATGTTTTAAGCTTTTCGCTTGATTAAAATTTAATGGTATAATTTGAAGTTTATTTTGACTTAAATCTAATTCTTCGAGAAAGTTGAGTTTATAGAGATCTATGGGCAAAGTAATTATTTCATTTCCACTAAAAAGTAATTGCTTTAGTTTTTCAAGTTTTAATATTGCTTTTGGAATATCCGAAAGTTTATTTTTATTTAAATTTAAGTACTCTAGGCTTGTTACATTTGTAATTAAATTGGGAAATAAATACAGATCATTTTGCTCAAAATCAATACTTTCCATTTGTTTACATTTGTCAATAGTACAATTGAATTGATTTATTTTATTCAAACTTAGATTAAGAATTCGTAGTGTTGGATTATTGAAACTCTCCCCAGTTAATATTGTAAGTTGATTGTTGTGCAAATACAATTCCTCGAGCTTCTCCATGTTTTTAAGTGATTCTGGTATGCCGTTGAGTTGATTTTGTGATGCATCAAGTATTTTAACGTTTATCAACTCTCCTATCGACTCTGGCAGACCAATTAACTTGTTCTTTGTTATAAGTAATTCTTTCAACTCTATTAGCTTTCCAATGCTTTCAGGTAAATCAACTAGCTCATTACTAGCAATTAATAACTCACTAAGTCGAACTAAATTACCAAATTCAGCTGGTAACTGTTGAATTTTATTCTTTTCCAGGCGGAGTATTTCCAGCTTGTTTAAGTTGCAAATTTCATTGGGCAAACTACTTAACTGGTTCCAGTTTAAATCTAAAATTTTTATATTCCTGCAATTTCCAATAGATGCCGGGAAAATTTCAAGCTTGTTATTAAATAAGTCGATAATTTGTAAAGCAGTACAGTTACCTATTGAATTTGGAATTTTGGTCAATTGATTTTCTCCACACAAAAATGTTTCCAAAGAAACGAGCCTTCCAAATTCATCAGAAATCTCAATCAACTTATTCTCCTGAAGTTTTAATTCCTTAAGCTTAGTTAAATTACCTATTCCGGCAGGAATAACAGTCAACTTATTGTTATTCAAATATAATTTCTGAAGATTTATCAGTTTAAAGACTGATTCAGGTATCTTTTCCAGCTGATTATAGCCCAATTTAAGCTCTTGCAGATATTGTAATTTACCTATTTCTTCAGGAATAGTAGATAACTTCTTGTTTTCAAGATTTAAGATAGTGGCTGTTTTTTTATTTAATAGAGCTTCTTCAATTGAAGTATATTCTTTTTCTGGTTGACTAACTTGCTCAATTACTGGTTTTTTTTTAGATTTTTTCTGGCCATAACCATACTGAAACGAAATTATAAATAGCAGTACAAAAATCAGTTTATATCTTCGACTCATTATTTTAACTAATTAATTAGTAAGTATATATGCAATAGAATTTATATTTTTAATTTTACGCGCAAAATTAAATTGATGGATAAAAAATAAAAGTATCAAAAAACAATAAACAAAGAAAAACGATAATACACTTGATTTTCACAAAGTATATTATCGTTCAAATGTAAACAGTCCACGATGTTGATATGTGAACCAGTTCAATTACTTAGCTAACTCTCAATGAATAAAACTCTTCCAAGCTTCTGTCAATAATTTCATCTACTTCAGTCAGCACTTTGTTCTTTGGCTTAAATTTAAAAGCTCTGTCATCTTCTTGTTTCTGTCTTAAAACTTCGCGAAGAAGATACATTGTTTTGATCATTTTTTTCAATCTGTCTTCTTTCATGGCTTCATTGTTTGTTTTTTCAAAGCTAAAAAGACAAATTGCCAAACCCAACATAAATAGTTTACATTTTTGTTAATAAACAGTAAAATTATTGGTTGAAATCTAGGTTTCTAGTAATATAACTGCCATAATCCTTCAAAATTGGCTCATATTCCTGATGAAACAGTTTTGAGGAGATTAAAAAGTCGGCAGTGGAACGATTTGTTGCTGTTGGAATGTTGTACATTGTTGAGATACGAAGCAATGCTTTCACATCAACATCATGCGGTTGGGGTTGCATCGGATCCCAAAAGAAAATCAGCATATCAACCTTGCCTTCGCAAATTAATGCACCTAATTGTTGGTCACCTCCAAGCGGTCCAGATTTCAATCGTGTTACATCTGGCGGAATAACGTCATTTTCCTCGCATTTTTCAATTAATTTAGCTTGTACCAGGCTTCCGGTGGTTCCCGTGCAAATAAGGCTATGAGCGATGAATTCTTTCCAATTCCAAGAAACCCATTCAATCATATCCTTTTTGCGGTTATCATGTGCCACAATTGCAATTACTTTCTTCTTCTTCATAATTTCGATTTTATTCCTAACAAAGATATACTTTATATGATTTTCGGGCTCTGAATTCTTTGAAATGCATTTAGTCAGGTGCAAAAAATAAGGGCATGATTTTGATAACCATGCCCTTAACCTATCATTAAATTTTTAATTAAGAAAACTGAGCTTTCAAATCTTTAACCCAATTTGAAATTCTTTCTTTGGAAAGTCGCGGTTGAGTTTCCTGGTCAAGCACTAATCCCATGAACTTATCACCTATTTCAGCGCGTGAAGATTCATACGTGTAACCTTCAGTTGAAGTTAAACCTACTAATTTTGCTCCTCTTTCCTTTACCAATTCTGCCATTATACCAACTGCATCCCCAAAATTTTCCGGGTATTCAACCTGATTTCCCAACCCATAAATCGCAATCGTTTTGCCTTTTAAATCCAGATCTTCGATGGCTGGTACAAATTCATCCCAATAAATGGGTAATTCACCATCAAACCATGTTGGCACTCCCAGAATCAAATTAGTAAATGAAAGAAACAACTCCTCTGTTAATTCTTCTGCATTTACTTTCTGAATCTTGAATTCCGGTTCAAATTCTTCACATATTTTCTCAGCGGCTTTGGCTGTTTTAGTTGAACTAAAACTGTAAAATATTCCTGTTTTATTCATGACATTCAAGTATTTAATAAGCCAAAACTTCTTTGGCGGCAATGTAAATTTTTTCTGTATTTGGTAATATCATTCGTTCGAATGAGCGATGAAATCCAACTGGTGTAAACGACGATCCTACGCGTTTTATTGGTCCGTCAAGATACTCAAAAGCTTCTTCCATGATTACCGATGTAACTTCTGAACCAAACCCAGAATGTACTTTATCCTCGTGAACAATCATTACTTTCCCAATTCGTTTTACGGAATTCAGAATTGTTTCTTTATCAAGTGGAATTAATGAACGGAGGTCGATTACTTCTACAGATGCGCCTTCTTTCGACAGTTTTTCAGCTGCTTCGAGACACATATGTGTGGTATTTCCGTAGGTAATCATGACCAAATCTTCACCATCACGACGAATTCTGGCTTTTCCGAACGGAACTTCAAAATCATCTGGAATAACTGTGGCCGCTTTGGGGTCATTATAGAGCGCTTTGGGCTCCATAAACATGGTTAAACCTCTTGATCTCATGGCAGTTCTTAATAATCCGGCAGCATCATCGGCGAACGATGGATATACAATACGAACTCCGGGAATAGATGTTAATGCACCTTCAATGTTCTGCGAATGGTATATTCCTCCACCGATATAGCCGCCCGACGCAAGTCTGATGGTTACATTTGGAGTGAATTGACCATTAGAACGCCAGTAGTCATGACTCGAATCGACATATTGCTCCATTGCTGGCCAGAAATAATCTGCAAACTCAGCACCTTCAATTACAATCCTGATCTTTTCGTCGTATCTCGACATTCCGTTTGCAGTACCAACAATGAAGTCTTCAGCAATAGGAGCATTGAATACACGTTTGGGACCAAATTCTTTCTGTAATCCCTTGGAAACATTAAATATGCCGCCTTTATCTTTATTGGCCATATCCTGTCCCCAAATGAACGTATCCGGATTATGCCTGAACTCTGCTTTCAAGGTTTCGTTCAGCGCGGTAATCAGTTTTTTCTTTTCTCCGGTTTCGTTATGAAGTCCGTCGGGATATTTTTCCGGATGGTGAGGCTCAGGTAATACAAAATCCAAATAAGTTGAAGGATCAGGATCCGGAGCTTTCAAAGCCAGCTTATGCGCTTCTTTTAGCTCAGTTTTAGCCTGATTTTCGATTGTTTCAAGTTCTTCCTGGGTAAACCGTTCGTAACGAAGCAACATGCGTTTATACTTCGTTAAAGGATCATAATCCAATACGTAGCCACGTTCATCTTCCGAGCGGTACAATTCGTGTCTGTCGGAATTGGAATGCGAGTGCATACGAACGCAATTGGCCTGAACCATAACGGGCATACCAGTTTCCAAAGCATGTCGTTTAGCTTCGTACATGGCATTCATCGATTCAAAAACATCTTTTCCATTACAATGAATAATCCGGAGATTCTTAAAACCAGTAAAATTATTGGCTACTTTTCGGTTAGCGGTTTGGTCTTTTTTAGGTACCGAAATTCCGTAGCCGTTATCCTGAATGGCAAATATTACAGGAAGTTTCTCTTTCGAAGCTCCATTAATAGCCTCATAAACATATCCTTCGGATAAAGAAGATTCGCCCTGAACACTAATTGCAACTGCTTTTTCGCCATAATATTTTATAGCCCTGGCCACGCCAACTGCATGGAGTGTATGGTTTCCCGTTAAAGAAGAAACATTGTGCATATTCCAGGCGATTTTTGCAAAATGGTTCGACATGTGTCGCCCGCCACTTGTCAGATCAGTTGCCTTTGAAATTCCATTGAGAATAATTTCTTCGGCAGTCATTCCGCACGATAATGCTGTTAGCATGTCGCGGTAATATAAAAAAATGTGGTCAACTTCTTTTTCAAATGTCTGCCCTATTGCGAGCTGAATTCCATCATGTCCGGCATAAGGAGCATGATAAGACCAACCAATGGCCTGTTTCAGGTAGTTTGGAGCTTTTTCATCAATTGCCCGACCTAAAGTCATTAAATGGTACCATTTTTCAAGTATTTCTTTTGGTGTTGTTTTAATCGAAAATACTTTTGGAACTGTTGTCATAGATCTATTTTTAATTTTTATTGATTTAAACTTCGCGATCAATGCTGAATTCTTCAAGAATATCTGCTATTCGCCTCAGGAAAGCCCCACCCAATGCACCATCAATGATTCTATGATCATATGATAAAGAAAGGAACATTTTGTGTCGAACAACAATGGCATCACCCGTTGGAGTCTCCATTACAGCAGGTTTTTTCTCGATACTACCAGTTGCTAAAATCGCAACTTGAGGTTGATTAATTATTGGAGTACCAATCAAATTCCTAAAAGAACCAAAATTGGTAATCGTAAATGTTCCGCCCTGGTAATCTTCAACTGTAAGTTTATTTTTGCGTGCAGCTTCGGCCAGTTGATTCAGGTTTTTGGTCAAACCTACCAGATTTTTCTGTTCTGCATTTTTGATAACCGGAACAACAAGATTTCCATCAGGTTTGGCAACAGCTATTGCAATATTTACATCTTTGTGCATGATGATTTTGTAACCATCAACCGACGAATTCAACAATGGATATTCGGTAATGGCACGAGCCACAGCTTCAGTAAATACTGGCATATAGGTAATTTTCTCGCCATATTTGGCAAGATATTCATCTTTAACCCTGGTTCTCCACAATACCAAATTAGTCACATCAGCTTCAACAACTGCAGTAACATGAGGTGAAACCTGCTTCGACATCACCATGTGATCGGAAATTATCTTACGAACCCGATCCATTTCAATAATCTGATCGTTTAATCCGGCTGAAACTGAAACCTTTGCAAGTGATGAAATTTCTTTTACCTGAACTTGAGCAGATTGCGCTGGCTTGGAGATGTTTCCCTTTTTACGATTTTCAACATAGTCAAGTATATCTTTTTTCTGAACCCGATTGTTTAAACCTGAACCCTTTATGGTTTCCAATTCAGCCATACTTACCTGCTCAGAATTGGAAATTGACAGAACTAAAGGTGAATAAAATCGTGTTGATTTTGTTTCGGAAATTTCAACTGCAGATTTTTGCTCAGCAACTTTTACCGGTTCACTTATCTGAACTGTTTCTTTTGAAACCTTTTGTTCAAGAGCTGCTGGTTTTTCGGGCTCATTATCAGCAACCTTCAGTTCCTTTTCTATCTGCGGTTCATCTTCTCCATCGACTGTTATTATAACAACTATTTCGCCCACCGGAACCAAAGCGTTTAACGGATGAACTATTTTTTTTATGATGCCATCAACAGGAGATGGAATTTCAGAATCGACCTTATCAGTTGCAACCTCAAAAAGTGGTTCATCTTCTTCAATTCGATCGCCTTCTTTTACAAACCATTTGGTAATGGTAGCTTCCTGAACGCTTTCGCCCAATTTTGGCATCTGGATTTTAAATTCTGACATACTTTCAAATATATATTTAACATTAAGAACTTCATGTTTTCACACAAACTAACAAGATACAGATTGAAAAGTTCAACAATGCCGGTGAAGTATGGCGCAAAACAAAAAAGATGAACCATTTATTGGTTCATCTTTTTTGCTAATTTTAATAAATTAAGAAGATCAGTTTATATTTTCTTTGGAACGTACTTAAACAAATCGTTGCCAGGCCATTTTGTAATATTTTTCTCAATTTTTCCCATCATATAATTCACATAGGCCGGCAATCTGGGGCCTTTCCAACTGCTTGAATTCAAAACTACTACCCATGAAAAACCATTACTCTGCCTTTTCAATATGGCTGAAGTTCCTGCCATACTGCCAGTTCGGATCCAATCTCCATTATCTTTTACGGTTTTCCAACCAAGTGGTCCTCTGAAGTCAGTATCATCAACCATTTGATTAATAAGGTTATTGGAGATCATGTCAGGAACATTTCTAAAACCATCAACCAAAACCATCAATTTGGCCAATTCTACTGAAGATGCAATCCATCCGCCTGCTGGGCCAAGCAACTCTATCGGGTTACCCCCATACGGTTTAGGCACCATCCTACCCGACCCATCGTAAGCCGGAATTGGCTGACTAGCTTCCGATTCGTAATATTTAACCTCGTTAACACGGCGGTCAGAAAGATAACTTCGACCAATATGCATATCGGTAATTCCTACAGGTTTTAAAACTTCGTTGCATACAAATCGTTCGTATGACTGGCCAGTAATTGCTTCTATAACTTTTCCCAAAAACATATAGCCCATATTTGAGTATGAAGAACGGGTACCCGGAGCAAAATGTAATTTCCGTGAGGCAACAAAACGACAGTAAGAATCAATAGAAGCTGCACCTTTTTCGCCAGTTCGCTCGAGAACAACCAATGAATTAAAAGCAGGGTCGCCATAATGCTGCGACCAACCGCCTGAATGGGCTAAAAGCTGACGTATCGTGATATCATACAAACGTTTATCAACAACCGTATTAAATACAGGATCTTTCAAAATAGCTTTGGCGCCAAATACTTTTGAGTCGAGAGTGATCGTCTTCTTTTCGACGAGTTTCATGATAGCAACTGCTGTTATTAGCTTGCTAACACTGGCTACACGAAATAAATTCCCCGGATTAACCGGCAGTTTAGCTTCAACATCTGAATAACCGAAACCATGGGCATAAACAAGTTTCCCATCCTTTATAATAGACATTGTCATGCCTGCCAAATTCCATTGCCTAAGGAAGTCATCAGCTTCTTTTGCAATAAATTTACTCCCGCTAAACTCCGAAAGATCATTGGTTATCCTGAAGTTCAAACCATTTGTATCTAACTCATATTCAGGATTTAGCAATTTATTTTGCTCATGATGCAAAGTGCAGGTTGACACAATAAGCAGAATGAGTAATGTAAACTTAAAAATTCTCAAAGTGAAGATATGTGTCTTTATGAAATTCAACATTGTAAACTTCCAATTATTTCGTTAACAGATTGAATTTTATGACGTTCCATGTATTCTGAAATGCCATCGATAATTTTGACTGGAATTGTAGGATCAATAAAAAGTGCAGTACCCACCTGAATTGCCGAGGCACCGGCAATCATAAATTCGATTGCATCCGAGGCATTCATTATTCCACCCATTCCAATTACCGGAATTTTAACCGCATTATACACCTGCCAAACCATTCTGAGGGCAATTGGCTTTATAGCCGGACCTGACAAACCTCCAGTAATGGTTGATAAAACAGGTTTCCGAGTTTCAGCATTAACCGCCATTCCAAGCAAAGTATTAATCAATGAAACACTGTCAGCACCTTGCCCTTCAACTGCTTTGGCAATTTCTGCAATACTGGTTACATTAGGCGAAAGTTTGACAATTAGCGTTTTACTGTAAACCTTCCTGACAGCCTTAACCACAGCCTCGGCTGAAGGACAGCTGATTCCGAAAGCCATGCCACCTTCTTTTACGTTTGGACAGCTAATGTTTAATTCAATAGCCGGAACTTTATCTAATTCATTTAATCGTTCAGTTAATGCAACGTAATCTTCAATTGTAGAACCATTTACATTTACAACAATATGAGTATCCAAATCTTTAATACGCGGATAAATGTTGGTAATAAAATTGTCAACCCCTTTGTTTTGTAATCCGACCGCATTCAACATTCCTGAAGGTGTTTCAGCCATTCTTGGATAAGCATTTCCTTCACGGTGCTTCAAGGTAGTTCCTTTTACAACAATACCGCCAAGGAGAGATAAATCAATAAAATCAGCAATTTCTTCGCCAAAACCACAAGTTCCTGAAGCAGTTAGAACCGGATTTTTAAAATCCAGTTCATGAATTTTTATACCAAGATTTACCATTTGAGATCATTTACATTAAATACAGGTCCATCAGTACACACACATTTATGACCTGCTTTGGTATCTTCAACACAACACAAACACACACCAAAACCGCAAGCCATCATATTTTCAAGTGATACTTCACAAAAAATGTTCTCTTCAATTGCTTTTCGGCCAATTGCTTTCATCATCAAGTCTGGACCGCAGGTATATATTTTGGTGTAATGATTGAGATTTTCGGCAAAAACAGGATGATTGGTTACATAACCCTTTTCACCTAAAGACCCATCTTCAGTTGTAAAATAAAACTGACCAAATGATTTGTAGGCCGATATATCCACATGATCAGAAGCAGATCGGGCTCCAATTAATATAGTAACATTTGTGGGTTCTAAGCCAGCTATTTTAGCCAAAAATAACATTGGGGCGACACCGCTACCGCCACCTATAAGAATAACATTGTCAGTTTTTTCAGGCAATGTAAACGATTTCCCAAGAGGAAAAATGCCATTTATTTTTTGACCAGAGCGAGCTTCTGTGAGCTTTTTTGAGCCTCTTCCTAAAATCTTGACCAGCAATGATATTGTTTGCTTTTCGTAATCGACATCCAGAATTGAAAAAGGCCTCCGAAGAAAAATCTCAGTTGACTCTTTAATTTCAATATTTATAAATTGACCTGGAAAAATACCAGAAACAGGAAGTGGAGACTGAAGGATAAGAAGAAAATTATCTTTATTAAGTTGCTTATTTTCAAGCAGAAGAAAATCGATTACCGTTTTTTTCATACACATGAATTTGCCGGCAAAGATAATTTAAAAAGCTTATCGGGAAGGATTATAAATTTTAAATGTTGAGTCAGAAAAGAAAACTATGATGCGTTCTATCGATTTCTCAGAATTAAAAAATTGATCCTTAAGCTCATCCTGTGGTTGCTTTTTTTCTGCACCAATGGGATTGTATATTTCTTTTGTTTCAGTTTGCAACGGTTCTTCGATGACCCGCTTTTCTTCAATTTTTTCAGCTTTCAAAACAGGAGAAGTTGACTTTTCAGCTATTTGATCAAATAAAGTCCTTGTTTTTAAGGGAGTATCAACCATTGATCCGGTTCCAAGCAACAACCATTTAGCGTTTAGGTCAGGATATATCTGCAACATTTTTTCAATAAACTGAAAACTCGGCTTATTCCTACCTTTTAAAACATGTGTCACATTCGATCTCTGCACACCGATTGTATCCGCAAGTTCAGAAGGAGTAATCCCTTTATATTCCATGAATTTTCTGATTCTATCTTCCATCTAAATGTAAATTAATCAATGCACAAATGTAATAAACAAAAATCAATACCTGAATCTGATTTGTAAATTTAAATTAATTACATTTGTAATTAATCTGACATATACTAATTTAATACCATTCCAAATTGATTAATAATATACTTCATATAAATACATTAAATAACTGATTTACTTATATTTAAAAAATATAAATATCAATAAATACCGCTAAATTAATAACTGTAAATTAATTAGTAAATTAATGTTTCATATAAATACTACTAAATACCTAATAATAAATACTTTATTGCATTACAATACGTGCATTTTATTACTGTTGTAATGCCTGGTATTTTGTCAATTATCAACATCGTATTATTTAAATTAATTCAAAAGATTTTTTTCCATATATTAATTAATAATGTAAATCATTTATATATGAAACTTAATTTTATTTGCGAACGATTGTTCCCATTTGTAAATACAGAAACATCTTACTTTCCGTGTTTCGTTAATTACAGAAAAATGGTTGTTGAGTGATTGTGTTAATATTATGGGTGTACACTAAAATTTAGATATGCTGTAATTCGTACACAAATCTTGAAAAGCATGATCTTAATATAGCTACCCTACTCCCTGCGTTCCATCCAATAATTTTTTGAGGCCAAAAATAATTTTTGATGTACTTAAACTGAATTTTGATTGAGTCTTTCGATCCCTTTTATAGTCATTAATAAAATATTAAAGTCTCAGGACTTCAAATCATTCTAAATCTAGCTATATTCAGTTCATTATTAGTCATATAAAAGACTTTTCCGGGGTAGTGAATCAGAAGTGATCTGTGCGAAAACACGAAAAATAACAACAAAAAGTATGAAAATCGGGTTTTAGTGAGTAACGTAGCTGCAAATTGTGTATTTTTCTTCATTCCGTAAATTTTTGAGTTTATGCGAGGTATCCCTTCATCTTTCTTAGTTTTCTTTTTTGCTTTTGTTTTCCTACTGGAATTTATTTCCTATTGTGGATTTCGAATGCTCATTAATCAGCTTCGTCCAAAGCTTAAAACTTATATTTCAATAATCTATATTTCTTTGAGTATTTCTGCAACAGCATTATTACTCTATTCATTTGCAAATCCTGAAATTATTCGGCAAAGCAGAAACTATACATTTTTTATTGTAGTTATTTCGGTAGCTTTTATAAATCTGTTTCCAAAAGGCTACTTTGCTCTGGCGACCCTTATCTCCTATCCTTTTCGCCCGCTAGGCAATCTCAAGGGACAACTTATTTGGTTATATGGGTCTTTCCTCATTAGCTTAGGAATTTTTCTCGTTATTCTCCATGGTATTTTTGTTGGTCGCTATAATCTGGATATAAAGGAACATGAGCTGTACTTTTCGGATTTACCAATTCAGCTTGACGGACTTAAGGTTGTTCAACTTTCCGATTTTCATTTGGGAAGCTTTGCTAAAAATGTTCACAACTTAGACCGGTCGGTCAAAATTATTCAGCAGATTGAACCGGATGTCTTATTGTTTACAGGTGATTTAGTAAATAATTTCAGTGATGAATTAGCTGGATATGAACCGTATTTGAAAAAGCTTACAGCGCGATATGGAAAATTAGCTATACAGGGAAATCATGACTATGGCGACTACTCACAATGGCGCGATTCTACAAGCAAACTGCAAAATCTGGAATTAATTCGAAACGGATTAACCAACGCTGGCTTTGATTTACTTCTTAACCGCTGGACCAAAGTACAAATTCGGGATACTTCTATTTGTATTATCGGGGTTGAAAACTGGGGACATAAACCATTCCCTCAGTATGCACGACTGGATATGGCCCTTGACAGCATACCCATAAATTACTTCAAAATACTAATGACGCATGATCCGGAACATTGGAAAGCTAAGGTTGTTCCTGAAACCGATATTCCGTTGACTCTTTCAGGACATACGCATGGTGGGCAATTTGCACTTAAAATCGCGGGAGTAGAATTTAGCCCGATCTACTTTTATCAGAAACTATGGGGTGGACTTTATCAGTCTGACAATCAGTATTTATATGTGAACAGAGGACTGGGGACAATTGGATTTCCAGGTCGAATAGAAATGCGACCCGAAATAACAATTTTGACCTTGCGTAGAGCTAAAAGCCATTAAAATCTACTGAGATTAAAAAATCAAATGTGAAATCTTTATTATCAGGCCGGTAAATACTTCTAAAACCTATTTCAAACGGGGCAAAGAATCTCAGAATGTGTAGATCTGAAGTTATTTCAAGTCCCAAAGATTTTAGTTCAATTTCGTGATCATTAGGGAAAATGGTTCCATTCTTATCTACAACAGGTACTGATAACCATGCATAATCATAAAATAATGAGGATTTTATACGCTTTATGTAAGTAAACTTGCCAAAACTAATATCAGGATAGCATATCGGGAATTTGTAATCGCCAGCTATGGAATAAGCTTTATTGTTTTGGTATCCACCAAAACCACGTGGCATGCGTACAAAATTGGAGAAATTAATACTCTTGGTGAAGTTTTTTTCTTGGTAACCCTGATAAATCTTCAGACCTGAATTTTTGGTTAACCCTGGAAAATACAGATTAGACTGAATTCCTGAAAGAGTTCCTAAATCATTACCAATGAATGGAGTATGACGGAATAAAATATCGAATTGCTGACCCCATCGGGGCATCAGGTTTTGGGAAGATTGCTGTAGTAAGTTATATAGGTAGATTCGGTATGTCAAAGCATGATATTTACCTGAATAAAATTTTGCTGGTGTTGATGCATTGTGCTGAACATCGTTAAAAGTATATTTCAGCTCCGGATAAATTATTCTCGAGAATTTTCCCTTCGACAAATTAAGTGGCAATCGAAGATCAACATCGGCAGTTAGTTCTTTCCAGGTATATCGTTGAATTGTTGTATCACTTTGAATTACCTGATTTAATTTATTAACTGTATTCTTTATCAGAAAGTAATTTGAAGCTTGGTTACCAAACGATAATTCAGTATTGATCTCCGGAAATAAGCCTGAATAATTAAATCCTATTTTATAACGACCTGTTTTATCGGCAACATTGTAATCGTACCCCAATCGGGTTTCAGCGGTGCCTAGTTTATTCTGAGAGAAAAGCGAAATCCCTGGTCGTATTTCGTAGCTGTTAACATCGATGTAAGCTGGTGCCCAACTATGAAAATTAAACAAATGACTAAGCTTCGAGTATTTGGTTGATTTATATGACACCGAGTCTGGATTCGAGAAATTCGGAATTCCATTTTCCTGGCTTGCAAGCTTTTGCGCAAGCGAGTCGGTTGTTAATTGAATAGTATGAACATTCCTGCTTTCGGAAATATTGCTTAATGGAATTGAAGCTAGTCTGTAACCTTTAGAAGTATAATTACTAAACAGCACTTTTTCTCCCGAATCTGATACTGAAGGATAGTCAGCGCCAAATTGAACTTTAGCAAGTTCAACTATATTTTTACTCTGCAAATCAAATGCATACAGATTATCAGTTCCAGAAAAATCGGACGAGAAAAGGACTTTTCCATGCGAATAAACAGGATTTTTTAGATTGGCAAATGTAACTGTTGTAAGTGGCTGAATTTGTTTACTTTTTATATCTATTGAAGTCAGGTATTTACCTTTCGCCGACAAGCAGACAACATACAGTTTATCGCCTGTATCATTCCAGGTTGGAGTAAAAAAATATTCATTATCATTGGTTTTAAAACGTTCCATTAATTTGCCTGTTGCCAGATTAAAAACAGACAATGAAAAATTATTTGCCGGATCAACTTCAACAGCAGCAAAGGATTGTAAGTCAGGCGAAATAACCGGACTGAATAATTTGTTCTTGTTTCTTATTTCTCTCTTTACTTTATTCTCGATGTTATAAATCTGAATTACAGAACGATCGGAATGAGTCCATCGGAGATCGGCACGTCTTTCAGCCCAAATAATCAAATTATTTTGCAGCGAAACTGATTCTTCGAAGATTATACCGGGAGTATATATTACCTGTTCGGTTTTATCCGGACTGATCAATACAAATCTTCCAATATCATTCAAAGAGGTTCGGTAGGCAAAGATTAATGAGTCACGGTAAAATGCAGGATATAGATATTCGGTAAAGTGATTTCGTTGTGGTGAGACAGTTGAAATTGAATCGATAGAGCTAGAGTTCATTTTTTGTTTCCAGTCATGTCCCAAATCATCAAATATTTGAGAATACAATTGTTTGGTTGATAAGCCAGTGGCTTTCTTTACCGACGAATTTAGAGGTGTGATTGAGAATGGCCGCCTTCCAATTTTTTTCACTGCATTGGCCCAAATGTCTGATCCAAACTTTTCTCGAGTTTTACCAACCATCCAATAGCCTAATTTATAATGATCGGGTACAAAATCTTTATAGGAACCCAGATAAGCCTTATCAAACGAATATTTTCCTTTCTCAATAAGTTGAGCGCGGTATTCCATGCTAAAAGAGGCCATTCGTCCACGACCTGCTTTTGAAAGGGCAGTTTCTGTAACCACGGCATCACCTTCCAAAAACCAAAATGGCAAATAAGCACCAACAATAATGGCAGCAGCCTGTTCCCCCAATATGACTTTCACCAATCCTGGTAATTCACTTTGCATTTTATCAACCTGTACCAAATGTCTGAATTCGTGTATTGCAAGCTGTTCGAGCCAGTCCTGGGCATAAATTTGTTGGTGAGGTGTAGTGAAAAGTTCAATTCTTTTGGGTGCCCAAGCCATTAATCCGTTTGATTTTACGGTTCGCGTATGCAAAACTACAGAAATCTTATGGGGTCGAAAATTCAATGATTTGGAGCCATAATCATAGACTTTATCCAGAACAAATAACATTCTTTGTGCCTCT
This sequence comes from Prolixibacteraceae bacterium, assembly GCA_019163175.1. Classification (GTDB taxonomy): domain Bacteria; phylum Bacteroidota; class Bacteroidia; order Bacteroidales; family Prolixibacteraceae; genus Aquipluma. The sequence continues at coordinate 41,930 of JAFLKN010000056.1, forward strand.
TTTTCAAACTCTTCCGGATATATAACCTGAAAATATATAGTATTTATCTGTCTCCATTTGATTTGCGAAGGGTCTTGTCCTGTTTGAAAATATTGCGACTTCGCAATTGTCGCCTGAAAAAAAATCAATATGAAAACAATGAATGATTTTCTCATTTCTGAATTTTAGTTTTTAGCCCAAATTTACTTTGGCTACTGCCCTATTGACGCCATTCATCTTGTGAAAGCGAAGATTTAAAACTAATGAAATTATTTTAACCTGAATACGTTGATTTATTGAACAGAAACTTGACTGGATAATGCCCTATTTAGCCAAGTTTGTTAATTTTGACTCTTTCTAAAATTTCGAGCAAATTGGAAATTAGTTTCGATCATAGCTTTGCCGGACTCTTTATTTTGTTGTCCGTTCTTTTTGCAGCAGGTATCAGTTACCTGCTCTATTTCAGGAATCCCGAAAACACCAGCCTGAGCAGATTTCAGAAATTATTTCTGGTTTCCTTGCGCTTTATTTCACTATTCCTTGTATTCCTATTTTTGCTTTCGCCACTAATTGAGCGGACAAAAAAAATTAAACAGTTGCCTATACTTGCTGTGGCTTTCGACAATTCGCAATCCGTTCATGCCTATAATTCTTCATTTAACCAATTCCAACAAAGCCTGAAAGATCGGTTTGCTAAGGATTACCAACTTGAATTCTGGTCGTTTGGAGAAAAGACTGAAAGCAAAGAAAAATTCGATGGAACTGATCGTCGTTCAAATTACGGTCAATTGATTAAAACATTAAAAAACAACTATATAAACAAAAACATAGGTGCTTTAATCTTGTTTGGCGATGGCATTTATAACCAGGGACAGAACCCTGGAAATTTAGCATCAAGCTTAAAATTTCCGGTTTACACACTTGGAGTTGGTGACACCACCAGAAGAACTGATGCTTTGATCAGGAATGTTAAAACCAATAAGGTTGCCTTCCTGAAAAATAAATTTCCGGTTGAGATTGAGTTAAAATTCTCAAAACTAAAGAATCAGATTGCATATATTGATATCGAAAACAATCAGCAACAAGTCTATTCAAGCACTGTCCCGATTGTTTCTGATGACGATTTCAAGCTCGAATTTATCAATCTGGAAGCTAAAAATCCGGGATTACAGCATTATAAGATTAAGATCAGAACATTTGATGGTGAAGTTAATCTGAAGAACAATGAATACGAATTTGTAATTCAGATTTTGGAAAATAAGCAAAGAATCTTGATACTCAGTGATGGTCCTCACCCTGATTTAGGAGCCGTCAGAAATAGCATTTCAGAACTACAAAACTATGAAGTAAAGCTGGTTACCGGAAATCCGTCACCTGATAGTATTTCTGCGTACAGTTTAATCATTCTGAATCAATTGCCATCAGTGAAAAATTCGGCAAGCAGCTTATTGAGTCAGATTAAGGCAAGTCGAGTTCCTGTTTTGTTTCTAATTGGGCCCAATTCTTTACTCGACCAATTGAATTCGCTTGACGTAGGCCTGAAAATCTCTGACAGTAAAAATACCGAAGAGGTTCAGGCTTTGTTCGAAACCAATTTCTCACTTTTTGTGCTGTCGGATGAAACAAAGAAAACACTAACTATAGCTCCGCCATTGGTTGCCCCTTTCGGAAGCACAGAACTGTCTCCTCTGCTGCAAAATCTGGCCAAACAAAATATCCGGAATATCCCAACCAGCAAAACCCTGATGGCTTTCGGATCAGAAAAAGGTAGAAAATTTGGGTTTATAGTAGGTGAAGGTCTATGGCGTTGGAGATTAAATGACTACCAGTCGAACGGAAATCATGAAGCTTTTGACGAATTTATTCAGAAAACGATTCAGTATCTGGCTCTAAAACAGAATGAAGACAATTTCAATGTTTATTATCCAGCACTTTTTCAGGAAACTGACCAGATAGAACTGACTGCCGAATTGTATAACGACAGTTATGAATTAATTAATGAGCCAGATGTAACAATCCGGATTAAAAATGATAGCCTTCGAGAATTTAGTTACCAATTTGACCGGACAAATGATTTTTACCGATTGAATGCCGGGAATATGGAACCAGGCGATTATACTTTTGAAGCTGAAACACAGCTTGGGAATCAGCATTTTACTGAAAAAGGAAATTTCAGTATTGTGAAGAACGATATTGAAATACAAAACACAAGTGCCGATTTTGGTGTTTTATACCAGTTATCACAACAAACTGGTGGGCAATTTTACCCTTTTGAAAATTATGGCACATTACTTGATGCAATTAGCCAGAATAACCAAATTGCGGTCAAACAACACCAACAGACCATACAGACCGAATGGATTAATCTGAAAATGTTGTTTTTCATGCTCATTGTTTTGTTGGGTATTGAATGGTTTTTCAGAAAATATTGGGGCATTTATTAATCCGATCATAAGATGATGCTATTCAAAAAGATCATAAGTTTAAAAATAATCATATTCTTCCTTGCCGGAATTACTCTTGTTTCGTGCAAAAGCAATTTTGCTCTGCTTACTATTGAAAATTCCAGACCTGCACCCGAAGACCTTCCTGCTGATATTCAGAGCATAACGCTATTGAACCGAAGTATGAGTACCCAGTTCCAAAATTATCAGGAAGATTCGCTTCAATTGTATTTTTACCGGAAGGGATTTCAGCTTTCGAAAATAGTATTGGACAGCCTTGCTTCTGATACAACAATCCGCGCATTGGCAGAATTACTTTATGAATCAGGGAGGTATGATGTTGTAGTTCCAGTTGAGCGAAACTTAAAACGTAAAGCCCAGAAAACTGGATCAATTGGAATACTCGATTCGGTAGTTCGCCTTTTGCCAGATGAATTGTCGTATGAGCAACTTCCGGATACTTTAAACCCATATATCATCACCAAATTATGCAACGATTTTAATACTGATGCATTGATGGTTCTGGAAAGATTCTCGAATAAAGTAATGGTAGATTATAGCAAAGAAAAGTCAGGAGTAAATGAATATCATTACGCTTCAATAGATCTTAAATACAATGCATTTTTCAGAATTTACAAGCCTGGAAAAAAAACTCTAATTAAAGAAATTGAATTGACAGATACCATTTACTGGGAAAATTCGGATTACACACAAATGCGACTTTTCAGCAGATTGCCATCTATAAAACAGACACTCATTAATGCAGGAATAAAAGTTGCTCTTGAAGTTGATGAAAAGCTCTCTCCTACCTGGTCTTCAGAAAAAAGAGGGTACTTCCTTTTCAACAGAAAAAATGACTTGGGGCAGCAACTTATGAATGAAAATAAATATGATGAGGCCGAAAAATACTGGACTGAAATGGCTCAATCGAAAAATAAAAACACAAGAAGTAAAGCTGAATTTAACCTTGCTCTGATCAGTGAATTGAATGGGGACCTTGACGGCGCATTGGAATGGGGTTTAAAGTCTTTTTATTCGTATTACAGGTATCAAACCGAAGCTTACCTTAAGAAGCTGAAAACGAGAAAAGAAACCATACAAATAACCAAATAAAATGTCAACAAAGTCAGGATTACTCTGGATTATCTTGTTGCTTAACCTTAGTTCGTGTATTAGTTATGAAAAATATTCAATGGAAGTTTTTAAGCCTGGAGCGAAAGACCTTCCGGCAGATATGCGAAAAATAGCGCTGATCGCCCGAAACCTGAAATACAATACAGATACCCTTCAAAATTATAATGCCAAAGATTACCGGCTATACAAGGATAAGGTGAAGTTTAATGTTGACAGTTTAACTATCTCAACCTGCCTTGACAGTCTTGCTGCACAATTGCTCAATCAGCCCCGATTCGACAGTATTTTGATTTTACCATTTCAGACATTTCCGGTTAACCGGGTAAAAGAAATCAGGCCAGCCAAAGCCGAATGGTATAAAAAACTGGCAACACAAACCGGTGCTGATGGTCTTATTCTGCTCGATATGTTTTCCTGCTTTTACAGCTCTAACCTTCAGGAAGCCAGTGCCAATGTTGTTACATCGAACATTTGGTCGGTTTACAACAAATCGGGCGAAATAATTGACCGTTATACCCAAATTGATACCCTTTACTGGGCCGAGTCTGACGAAAATAGTTCGTATAAAAAATATCAGATTCCCGATAAAAAATCAGCTGTTTTACTTGCCTCGGGGGTAATTGGCGAAAACTATGCCAAACGCTTTCTTCCGGCCTGGACCTTAGTTTACCGCGATATAATGACTTGCAGTAATCCTGATTATAATAAAGCAACAAAATTAGCTTTGAAAAATAAATGGGATGAAGCTTCTGTAATCTGGCAAAAATACACTTCCAGTCCTCAAAAACGGAATAGGATTATGGCTGCATATAACCTCGCTTTAGCAAAAGAAATCAAAGGAGATATTGACGGGGCGTTGCAATTAACAGCTGCGGCAGCTCAATTGAGTTCCGGGACCTTTCGTTCTTCAGAAAATGAATCGGTAAAGAAATATGCCACAATTCTTGAACGAAGAAAAAATGAAATCAAAAAGCTTGACCAACAGCATGATCTCCGCTAAAACCTTGCTACTGCTTTTGGTAGTTATCTTTGGGCTAACTTCCTGTTTAATAACCGATCAGGCACGCACCATGCAAGTTGAAGTTATGAAACCTGCAATTTTTACTTTTCCTGATGATATAAATAAAGTAGCTATATTTAAACGAGATTTATACAAATCGGACACAGCACTTTTCAGGTACATGAGTATTTACGGTGAGAAAATAGATTCGACTATAAAATATGCTGACCTATCCAATAAATGTGTTGATGCACTAACCAACCATCTTAAAACCGAAAATTATTTTAACCAGGTTGTCAATTACAGCGACAGCCTAAAGCAGCAGGATGACAAAAGCTGGCTGATGGATAAAGACCAACAAATCAGCAAAACAAATGCTGACATGTTTATCTTTCTTGACTTCTTCAGACTGCAGGGTACCTTGGTTAGCAGCACATTTGACAGTGTTAATACATTGGCTCAATTATCCTGGCTAATTGTCTTCAAAACAGATACAACAGCGTACATTTACAATCAAACTGACACCTTAACTTTTGAAGGAGAGCAGGCCAACATAGAGGTTCCAAATGTCAACTTTCTTAGTCCGATAATGAATAACACTTCGGAATATCTCGGAAAATCGTTCGGTACAAAAATAATTCCCAGCTGGATCACAGTTGAGCGAATGTATTACAAATCAAGCAATTCGGACATGGTAAAAGCTGAAAATCTTGCACAACAAAACAACTGGCTAAAAGCAGCCGAAATCTGGAACAAAAAGACAAAAAACAAGAATGCAAAGATTGTTGCTAAAGCCTGCTTCAATATGGCCTTGGCTGCCGAAATGGAAGGAGAGCATGATGTTGCTATCGATTGGCTGATCAAATCTTATACTGCATTACCAAAAAATAACGAAGATCACAAGATAAATTGCCAGCGGTATATTGGTGTGCTGGCCTTACGCAAGAAGGAAATTGAGCGATTGGATAGACAGGTCAGATACGTGGGGCTAAATTAAAACCAGAAAATCAACGTTTAAATCGTTATATCCATGTTTTCAATTCGTAAATACCTAGGATTAGTTGCAGTTACATTCGGGCTAACATCCTGTATTATAACTGATCAGATTAGAGTTATGCAAGTTGAGGTTATGAAACCTGGAGCGCTTATTTTTCCGGAAAATGCAAATAAACTTGCGGTTTTTAAGCGCGACATTTACGACTCTGACAATGAGACATTTAACTATTCCTATAAATACTACAATAAGTATGGGCCAAAACGAGACTCAACGATTAATTATTCAAAACTATCGAATCATTGTGTTGATGCGCTGACTGATTTTCTCAGGAAAGAAGCATATTTTAAAGACGTAAGAAACTACCGCGACAGCCTGAATGGATTTTGGCGTGTTAGCAAAGTTCTTCAAATCTATGATGAAATGTACGCTGAGACTGATGCCGATGTCTATATTTTTTTGGACTATTTTAACTTTCAAAAGGCCACAGTTTTTAAATATGAAAACGTGATGAATATTAGCCCAATGCTTAAATGGACTATAATTCTAAAAGGTGATACCTCTATTTATGTTTCGACCCAGATCGATACCTTGTCGTATGACAAATTACAATTTCCTCAATTTTTCACCCCAAAAACGATAAAAACAGAAGATATTCTGCTTAATTCTTCTGAATATATGGCAAAGTCGTTTGGCGCAAAATTAATTCCTTCGTGGCTAACAGTATCCCGTATGTATTATGGATCAAACAATCAGGATATGATTAAAGCTGAAGAGTTGGCGCTTAAAAATGAATGGTTAAAAGCAGCAGAAATATGGAATCTCAAGGCAAAAAGTAAGAACACATTAATTGCAGCAAAAGCTTGTTTCAACATGGCCATTGCCTGCGAAATGGAAGGAAAACCAGACCTGTCTATTCATTGGCTTATTAAATCATACGCTTCATTACCCAAAAATAATGAGGACCACAAATACAATTGCCAACGATATATCAATATTCTGGCAATTCGCAAGAAGGAAATTGAAACTTTGGATAAACAAGTAAGGAAACAAGAAAACCTCATTGAGCAGACAACAATCCAATAAAACCTATTCTTTCATGATTTCTCTTCACCGATTATTGCTTACGGTATTGCTTTTGGGGAGTCTGAGTTCCTGTATCATCAGCAGAAAATTCAATTCTATTCAGTTTGAAGTATTAACCCCTTCAGAGATAACCCTTCCCGAAAATATAAAAACGGTAGCCTTGATAAACAGAGATCTTCATTGCAAGGATACAAGTCTGGCATCGTACAATTATATGAACAATTGGTATAAGATGGATACCATCAAAAATTTAAAGCTGACCAATGAATGTATATATTCATTAGCCAAAATTTTACAAAAGGATGGAAAATTCGAACAAATCGTGAATTATTATGATACAACCCTTCAAACCAGGCAGTTACTGAAAAATAGGAATCAAAATGATATTTACGACAGCATTAAGACTGATCTCTGCATTTTTTTCGATTCTCTAAGATTTAGTGGGATTCCCTTGTCCGGATATCCAAATTTATATCGGACAAAAGTCAGTTTAAATTGGTCATATACCTATCGGTCAGATTCCGCTTACCATACCTTTCACCGGAACGACAGCATTGTTTATGATGACGTTACTCGTATGATTTCTTATCGGGGGATAAAATTGTATCAGATTGGTTATCTTAATTTGTCATGTAAGGATATTGGAAATTTAATGGGTCCATTGATCAAACCAACCTGGAATTCGGTACAACAAATCTATTACCATTCGAAAAATCCAGATATGCTGAAAGCAGAGAAATTTATAAGTCAAAGGGAATGGTTAAAAGCTGCTGAAATACTGAATGAAAAAACAAAAAGCAAAAACAGAAAACTGGCAGCCAAAGCTTGTTACAATATGGCTGTAGTCTGCGAAATGGAAGGCAGACTTGATTTAGCTATCGACTGGTTGAAAAAATCGAAGAATGGTATGGGAAAATACAATGAGGAGCATAATTCTATCTGCAAGCAATACCTCGAAGTGCTGGCCTTGCGCAAGAAGGAAATTGAACAGTTGGATAGACAGGTCAGGAAACAGGAGGCAAAATAAAATACAATTAAATTATCGTTATGAGCACCTTTCGAATTTTACTCGTCGTTGTGTTTTTAGGTTTATGTTTGACTTCATGCACCATTACCAACCAGGTAAGGATAATTCAGCTGGAAGTACTGAAGCCCGGGATATTCGAACTTCCGAAAAATCTCCGTACAGTAGCGATTTTCAACAGGGATATTTACCATACCGACACCTGCATTTTCCGCTATCAGAGTTCGGCTGAAATCACCACCGATACGACCATTAAAGTTCGCGATCTGGCCAACAGTTGTGTTGACCGACTGGCTAAAGAGTTTGAAAAACAGAAATTTTTTCAAAAAGTAATTAATTTCAGAGATAGCCTTACCTATCCGTCAAATGCTGTTCACGACATCCACCAACCGGACGAATTCTTTGAAAAATCGGGCGCCGATGCCTGTATCTTCCTAAATTATGTAAATTTGAATGCCAACCTGTTGTACCTTTTTCCTTTCAGGGGAAACCTTTGGTGGTCAATTGTATTTCGGGATGATTCAACCTCCTACCTGTATAACCAAAACGAAACAATTACCTTAAGTGAATTCGGATATTTTTCCGGAAAAGTGAATTTTAATCCTAAAACAGCTTTCCGGAATGTCGCAGGTGAATTGGGGAAATCTATGGCTGCAAAGCTTATTCCGGAATGGCAGCCGGTTGAAAGGATCTATTACAGATCAAAGAATCTGCAAATGCTTGCGGCCGAAAAGTTTGCTCTGGAATACCATTGGCTCGAAGCTGCTGAAATCTGGAACCCTCTTACAAAAAACAAAAATCAGGAATTAGCCGGCAAGGCTTGCTTTAATATGGCTCTGGCCTGTGAAATGCTTGACAAACATAGCCTGGCTATTGAATGGCTTTCAAAATCAAAGACGATGAAGATCACTAGTAATGAAACACATGTTAAGGATTGTAACAGGTATACAAAAGATCTGCAGGAACGACTTAAAGAAATTGATAATCTGAAAAAACTGTACAGAATTCCCGGTAAAAGCGAAAATACAGAACCTTGATTTAGCGCTTTTTAGGAAATTTATTTCTTTACCGGACTTATCTTATTTTGATAGAATACAGGTCCTTTACGGATGGAAAAGATGATCAAAGCAATTCCAGTCAGGATAAACGGAATGCTTAACCATTGGCCCATATTCAGGCTCATAGTAGCTTCAAAAGCTTCCTGATCTTCCTTAATAAATTCGACTAAGAAACGGGCAGTAAATACCATGATGAAGAATACACCAACCAACATTCCCTGGTAATCTTTAGCCTTGGTTTTCCAATACATGTAGAGCAAAACACCAAAAGTAAGCAAGTAACTTAGCGACTCATAAATTTGTGTCGGGTGTTTGGCCACAGTTTCATGGTTCCGTTCAAAGATAACACCCCAAGGTAATGAAGTCTGAACACCATAAATTTCTGAATTCATTAAATTCCCAAACCGGATTAAAGCGCCAACAAGAATACTTGGCACAACAATTCGGTCTAAAACCCATAAAATGGAACGCTTGGAAACCTTAATGCTCCATATGATCATGGCAATTATAATTCCCAGAACCCCACCGTGACTGGCCAGTCCACCTTGCCAAACGTACAGAATTTCAATCGGGTGCTGCGAATAGTAGTCCCAACCGTAAAAGAGAACATGACCCAAACGGGCACCAACAATAGTGGCTACAATAAGGTAAATAAACAGACTTTCGAGCCATTTCGGATCATCATTTTCATGTTTAAACATGTTCTCAACATGATTGTAGCCAAAAAGAAATCCCACTGCAAACATCAGTCCGTACCAACGAACATGCAACGGTCCTAACGAAAAAATTTCAGGGCTAACGTTCCAATGTATAAATGCCAGAATGTCCATATTATCGTTTGTTGGAGTTGTTTATATAAAGCTAAAGCCTGCCAGCATCTTAAGCACTGACAGGCTTCAATAAATTTTCTTATTCGGCCAAATCTTTACCGTGGCACGATTTGTATTTTTTTCCACTTCCGCAAGGACAAGGATCATTGCGCCCTACCCTCTTCTCAACTCTCATAGGTTGAATTTGTTTGGGCTCCTGCGGCGCTTCCGGACGACTTGAACTGCTCGGCACTTCTGATTTTGAAGTTGATAATTTACTCATATCAAGCCCTCTGCGCTCGTGTCCTTCACGTACCTGTTCCGGTTCGCTGATCGGAATATGTCCTTTCGCCAGAATGGATACAATCTGTTTGTTCACCTTACTAATCATGATTTTAAACAAATTGAACGACTCGAATTTGTAAATCAAAAGCGGGTCTTTTTGTTCGTATGTAGCATTCTGAACCGACTGTTTTAAATCGTCCATTTCGCGAAGTTGCTCTTTCCAGGCTTCGTCGATTGTTGACAAAACAGTTTGTTTCTGGTACGATTTCACCAATTCTTTACCCTGATTTTTATAGGCTTTTTCAAGGTTGGTAATAATTTGGAAAACATGTTTTCCATCAGAAATTGGTACTACAATATTGGTGTACAAATGTGATTTTTGCTCATACACGTCGCGGATCACCGGATATGCCTGCTTGGCAATTATTTCAGTGCGGCGGGCATACGTTGCAACCATTTCGTGATATACTTTCTCAACCAGATCATCAGCGTTCATTCTGGAAAATTCCTGTTCAGAAACCGGAGATTCCATCGACATTAACCGAATCAATTCCAGATTAAACTCGTCGAACATACCATTGGCCTGATATTCGGTTACCAGATTCTCGATCATATCGTACATGGTATTCAGGATATCTACTTCCAAACGGTCGCCGAACAAAGCATGACGACGTTTTTTGTAGATAACTTCACGCTGCGAGTTCATCACATCATCGTATTCGAGCAAACGTTTACGAATACCAAAGTTGTTTTCTTCCACTTTTTTCTGAGCCCGTTCAATTGACTTGGTAATCATAGAGTGCTGAATCATTTCGCCCTCTTTCAAGCCAATTTTATCCATGATTCCTGTAATACGGTCGGAACCGAATAAGCGCATCAAATCGTCTTCCAGCGAAACAAAGAACTGAGAAGAACCCGGGTCTCCCTGACGACCGGAACGTCCGCGCAACTGGCGGTCAACACGACGTGACTCATGGCGTTCGGTACCAATAATAGCCAAACCACCTAAAGCTTTTACTTCAGGAGTCAGTTTAATGTCGGTACCACGACCGGCCATGTTGGTAGCGATGGTTACCATACCACTTACCCCTGCATCAGCTACAATCTCGGCTTCACGGGCATGAAGTTTCGCATTCAGTACGTTATGCCTGATTCCCCGCATTTTTAAATAGCGGCTTAACAGCTCGGAGATTTCAACCGAAGTTGTACCCACCAAAACTGGTCTTCCTATTTTATTCAGCGCTACAATGTCTTCAACAACAGCATTGTATTTTTCGCGTTTCGTTTTATATACCAAATCCTCACGGTCATCACGGATCACTTTCCGGTTGGTTGGAATCACAACTACGTCCAATTTGTAGATGTCCCACAACTCACCAGCTTCAGTCTCAGCAGTACCGGTCATACCGGCCAACTTGTGATACATCCTGAAATAATTCTGAAGGGTAATGGTAGCAAAAGTTTGCGTGGCTGCTTCCACTTTTACATTTTCCTTGGCCTCGATAGCCTGATGCAAACCATCGGAATAACGACGGCCTTCCATAATACGGCCAGTCTGTTCGTCAACAATCTTCACCTTATTCTCAATCACCACATATTCCACATCTTTTTCAAACATGGCATAAGCTTTCAGCAACTGGTTTATCGTATGAACACGTTCCGATTTAATCGCATAGCTAGTCAATAAATCATCTTTTTTCTCCAGAATCTGCTCTTTGGTTAGCGATTTATTGCTTTCAATTTCAGCAATTTCAGAGCCAACATCAGGCAAAATAAAGAATGACGGATCGTCAACATCACCCGAAATCAGGTCGATACCTTTATCAGTCATTTCCACTGAATTCTGTTTCTCTTCAATTACAAAAAACAGAGGATCGGTAATAATATGCATGAGTTTATTATTATCCTGCATATGATAATTCTCTGTTTTAGTCATCATGGCCTTAATTCCTTCTTCACTCAGGAATTTAATAAGTGCCTTATTTTTTGGCAAACCTTTATGAGCACGAAGAAGCAAAATAGAACCAGCTTCTTTCTCCTCTTTGGTTGCATTCGGATTGTTCAGAATACGTTTGGCATCAGATAAGCACTGATTAACAAGGTTTCTTTGTGCTGAATTAAGTTTCTCAACTTTGGGTTTCAGTTCTTCAAACTTCTGAATTTCGCCTTTGGGAATTGGTCCTGAAATAATCAAAGGAGTACGGGCATCATCAATCAACACCGAGTCAACCTCGTCGACAATTGAATAATGATGTTTGCGTTGAACCAAATCGCGGGGGCTGATAGCCATATTATCGCGCAGGTAGTCGAAACCGAATTCGTTGTTGGTCCCGTAGGTAATATCGGCTAAGTATGCTTTGCGGCGACCATCAGAATTAGGCTGGTGCTTGTCAATACAATCAACACTCAAACCATGAAATTCGAAGATGGGTCCCATCCATTCCGAGTCACGTTTCGACAGGTAATCGTTTACGGTTACCAAATGAACTCCACGGCCTGTAAGGGCATTCAGGAATACGGCCAAAGTTGCAACGAGTGTTTTTCCTTCACCGGTTCCCATTTCAGCAACTTTTCCCTGATGCAGCACAATACCTCCGATCAACTGAACATCGTAGTGAACCATTTCCCAGGTAATCTGGCTTCCGCCTGCCATCCATTTGTTCATCCAGACAGCATTTTCACCTTCAATTACGATGCTGTTACGTACAGCAGCTAAATCGCGGTCAAAATCACTTGCTTTTACAACAACCCGTTCGTTTTCGGTAAACAGTTTTGCTGTTGCTTTAACTATCGAGAAAGCAACTGGAAGTATCTCATTCAGAACTGCTTCAAGTTTATCATTAATCTTTTCCTCAAGCTTATCAATTTCCTGATAGAGCTTTTCACTTTCCTGAATATCAACAGACTCAACCAGTTCATTTAGCTCTTTGATACGATCCTCTTCAGGCTTAATACGTTCCTGAATAATGGACTTTAAACGAGCGGACTCGGCTCTCAGTTCATCATTCGACAACAATTTAACTCGTTCGTATTCTTTTATTATGGTATCAAGAATTGGCTTAATTTCAGCCATGTCTTTATCAGCTTTTGAGCCTAGAAATTTTCCTAAAATTTTGTTTATAAATGCCATTATCTGGGTTTTAATTGATCAAAAAATGAAAGTCACAAATGTAGTTATAATGTTTAAATCTTGAATTGGTTTTTACGATTATCATGCCACCCCATAAAACGTGAAAAGATCGGTCATAATTGCCTTTTCAATAGCAAATAACTGCCAATAAATCAGTAAAAAGTAAAATCCTGTGTTTTATAAAATGACAGAAGTGGAATAAAAATAGAGTCAGAATCCTGAAATATTGATTTATTTTTGAGCACAAAATTGTTGGATATCTGATTTTGCAGTCCATTGTTTTGTATGCGAATGTATTTAAAATGATTAGCAACTATGGAATTTGACAAACTTATAGCAAGCAGGTTCTCAGTACGGTCGTACACCAGGCAAAAAGTTGAACGAAACCTGGTTCTGGAAATTCTGGAAAGTGCCCGTCTGGCTCCATCAGCGGTGAATTTTCAACCCTGGCATTTTGTTGTAATTACTGATCCTGAAAATATTGCTGATTTTCAGGAGGTGTACCCAAGAGCCTGGTTTCAGGAAGTACCTGTATGTATTGTTGTTTGTGCCGACCATTCACAATCGTGGAAACGGAAATCGGACGGAAAAGATTTCGCCGATGTTGACATTGCCATTGTTACCGACCATTTGGTACTTAAAGCCACAGAACTCGGACTTGGCACATGTTGGGTTTGTAATTTTAATGTACAACTTGCGCAACAAAAACTACAATTACCCAAACACATTGAACCTATGGTAATTGTGCCAATTGGTTACACAACAGCCGAAGCCCCGCTCAAGTCAAGAAAACCAATTTCGGAAATAGTTCATTGGGGAAAATTTTCGAAATATTAAATTCTTTGGTAGCCGAGGGAAAAAATAGGGTCAAAAAAAAGAATGACACATCCCGCTTTTAGAAATTTAAAACACTAATTTTACTTAGTGTCAAAGAAATATAAAGATTGATAGCTATGAAAAAGGCTTTATTCATTGGTGTTTTAGTCGTATTGATGACTTCTGTGTTTGCTCAAAATAAGCTGAAACCGGTCATTTCATCACATAACTTCAGTTCCAAAGCAGAATTGTGGGAATCAATTGGCAATGGTATTGTAAATTACCAGGCCGATGTGATGTATATATATGGAAAACTTTTTGCTACAGCTTTGATGCCCGACAGCGCCAATCATAAGTTACCAACCCTTACAGATGCTTACCTCTACCCTCTTTATAACCAGTTTAAAAAGAACAATGGCGAAATTCTTCCAGCTTATTCTGGAGATATTTATCTTATACTAAACTTTACTAATCAGCCAGTTCAGATTTATAAGCAGCTTGCTGTTGAAATGAGACCATTTTCGGACATGCTTAGTTATACAATTGATGGAACGGAGCACAAGGGAAAGCTTCGGATTTTAATTAACAACAAGGAATATCTGGAAAAAATCAATAACGTTAAGCCTAGTTTCCTTGGACTGGTGGGCAACATGGGTGATATTGAAAAAAATGTTGATTCGGGTAAAATGCCGCTGATTGAAATTGATTTTAACGAAATAACCAAATGGAAGGGCACTGGCAATATTCCTTTTGAGGATTTTAATGCCATTAAAGCAATTGTGGCAAAAGTACATGCCCAGAATAAGAAGATCAGTATAACCAATTGTCCATCGACCAAAACAGTTGCCGACCTGATTCAAAGTTCAAAAGCTGACTTTGTCAGTACTCCCGAAGCTACCCGAATGGCGGCTTTTTTCGATTCAGCGAAATAAATTTCAGGGAATATAGGCAATTTTACCGACCACGGTATGCCCTCCCGATTCCATGTGAACCATATAGATTCCTGGTCTTTTTCCGGCAAAATTCAAAGTCAGACTATTTGATCCTGTTTGGATAACAGGCACTTGAATCTGTTTTCCGACCAAATCGAAAACTACAATCTCCTCAGGACAATCAATCTCATTGGTAGTTTGAACGTTAAGCAACGAATTACCTGAAAGTGGATTTGGATAAAAGCGAGCAGAAGTTAATTCAGTACCAAAATCATTAATTCCATTAGTATCGTCAACATTACAGGCAATCAATTCCATAAGCAAAGCTGATCCATTTCCTGCGGTGTTGGTTGAATTATACTTAGTCCACCCCGATTGATTTTTCAGGTAAAAACTATTGGTTACATCGGCACTGCGGTTAGCCATATACACAGCCAGCGTATCGCCACTGTGCATTTGTGTAATGTTGTAAGAAATAAAAAAAGTTCCAACCGTTTTAACGGGGGTCTTAAATGGCAGATAATTCATACCATCAGCCATAAATTTCCTAGTATCAAATTTTTCCGTGTACAATAGCGTTGTTGGCTCGTTAATTCCTCCATACACCTGAACATCAATATATGAAGTCGGGAAAGCAGCATTGGTTTTAATTTTGGCAATACCCAATGTTACTCCCTGTATCTCACAGTTTTTAGCGAATGTAAATTTTTCAGCAAAGTCCGTATACCCAATCAAATTTGATCCACTCCAGTAGCCTTTCTTTGTCAATCCGGTGGAAATCTGAATAGCTGCATGTGTATCATTATCCTTGAAATTGGTTGCTGGTTTACAAAGTAATTTTCCTGAATAGAGCGACATTCCCGATAACGTTTCAGCGCCGGAGTTCAGCGGATCAAGCCAATACTTAAGCTGTCGGCTTATTGAATCCGTGCGGTGATTCCAGCTCAATGCAAATTTCTCAAAATAATCATTGGTCGGAAGTGTACAATTTGCACCACCACCTGTGAGAGTCCCTACCAGAAGCTTGTTCGGATCGAACAAAGGCCCTCCAGAAGATCCAACCTCAGTTACTCCCTTTTCCCATTGGCCAATTCGCCAGAAACCGTTGGTTAAGTATGTTCCACTATAACTTGCTGTTGTAGATGGATTGTTATCAATCGCAATTTTCTTTATATCACCATAAGGTTGATGAATACATATTGTCGAGGTAGGTGGTGTAGTTTTGCGGTTCCATC
The DNA here is from genome assembly GCA_019163175.1 of Prolixibacteraceae bacterium. Taxonomy (GTDB): domain Bacteria; phylum Bacteroidota; class Bacteroidia; order Bacteroidales; family Prolixibacteraceae; genus Aquipluma. The sequence continues at coordinate 57,856 of JAFLKN010000056.1, forward strand.
CAACCAAATAAGGTCGATAATAATATGGTGGCGTTGTATTTAATTGAACCAGCGAAAAGTCAAGAACGTTCAATGAAGCTTTTAATGAACTTCCTGACAACGAGCGTGAAACATCACCAATTATTGATCCGCAATAAGGAGATTCGAAGTTGAAGAGAAAAACCGATGATTGTGCTTTTTTTGCAGTACTAATACAGTGATAAGCTGTTAAAACATATGGAGTTCCATCCATTGCTGTATTGTTTATTAAAGCGCCCGAACAGATTTCTGCTCCTTCAATAATTATCCGGCAAACGGCATCACGGATATTTTCAGTACCATTTGCTAAATCACAGTTAACATTTATGTTGCAGGCTCCTGATAGTCCCAGGGGAATCCGGGGATCGTAAGTTAAAATTCCGACAAAATCATGAGCAACCTTCGAAATCCGGATTTGGCCGGGAAAGGAAACATTTACAGGTTCCTCATATTGAACCATCAATTCGTCACCTTCAACAGGTTCAATAGCCAGAATATTATTTTCAGAATTATTGGCTGAAGTAAATGCTCCTTTAACATCGCCGGTTTTAGCGCTTATCAGATACAAACGTGCATTTTCGGGTAAATGGAATTGATCCAGAATAAGGTTTAGAGAATACGCATCGGTTGACCGAATACGCAACTGCCAAACATTCACCTCTGTTGTATTGTACCATTTCCCGGAGTTTTTGGGAGTAAGCGACACATCAAAAGAATGTGCAAAGCGAAAAGATTTCAGTAAATCGGTGTTCTGCCTGCTATACTTCGACCGCATTTTCAGGTTATCTACCGTGGGCATTACAACCAAATCTGAATTTTGGGAAACAGACTTTTGCTTTATTACTTGTATCGGAACTCCATATTGAGAAATCTGTCCATCTGCCAGAAAAGGCAAAAAAACAGTCAGGATAAAAAGTGTTATAGATATCTCCTTCAATTTCATACTCATGCATCTATAGAGATCAAAAATAAGATAAAATACCATATTCTCGGTTAAAGCGATTAATTTTGATTGGTCCAATGAAATAGGATACTTGCATCAAATATATCTGAAAGAAAATTTTCATTTTCAATGAATTGTTTTGCAGAATAGTAAATGAAGAAAATAGATTTACACACACATCAAATAACTGAAGAAGAGTACATTCAGGTTTTGAATGTATTTGCGCAGGATTTGCCGTTTAGTGAAAACGGTCAGCTTTTTTCGACGGGACTTCATCCCTGGCACATTAAAAATGTGAAGCACCAGGAATCCTTGCAGGCGATTGAAACTGCCATGAGGCAAAAAAATATGATCGCATTGGGCGAATGTGGGCTCGATCGTTCAATTGCCAAAGACATCTCAAACCAATTAAGCTATTTTGAAGAACAAATCCGATTGGCTGAGAACTATTCCAAACCCTTAATCATCCACTGTGTACGTGCCTATCCTGATTTGATAAAACTAAAAAGAGATTTAAAATCTGACCTTCCCTGGATTATTCATGGCTATTGTGGAAATCTGGAAACGACCCGAAGCCTTATCAGGCATGGATTCTATTTTTCGGTTGGCGAATCCTTCCTGAAAGATGAACGAAAACGTGCATCATTTCAGGAAATTCCGATCGATCGACTATTTCTTGAAACCGATGATAAAGAAGTTTCGATCCAATACATTTATTCTACTGCAGCACAAATATTAACTGCTGATGAAGAGATGATCACAGAAGCAATTTACTCGAATTTCAAAACTATTTTCGGAAATGACAAGCTAATTTGTTTCTGATTGGATAAGTCCTTATTAAATGTATGAAGGACTTGTAGCAAAATAGTTTCATTAATTTTCTATCTAAATTTTCACTTTCAATACTCAATAATTCAATAAGTTAAAAGCAAAAAATTGGCTATTAACAATTATTTAACCTGAATTTTCTTAAACAAATTGGGTATAGCTTTGTCTATTTTGAAAAACTATTTATGTTTGCACTCAATTGCATCAGACAAATACAAATGAATCATTCAGCAAAAAATATTACTCTTCCTGCTTCCCTACCAATGGGTTGTTGCAATGATTCTATGATGTCCATGTATATGATAATGCGCTAGCCTTCAAGCGGTGTGTTACTCATGTTGTTTTGAAGGCTAAAACCAATCTGATTTTATTTCCAAATTAACTTTTTAAAATTTCATCATGTCAAATTGTGTCGTACGATTTGGCGGAAACAGTTTGTCCAAATTTCCAATTCTCGAAGCTTTCGCCAATCTTTTGGCCGAATCAGGAAATAACGTGACCGTAGTAGTTTCTGCCATTCCAGAATTACAACAAACCATAGAACAAGGAATTGATCTGCTAATAAGCAATGCTGCAACTTCTGATCTGATCATTAGTAAGATAAACGAAATTTTGGCTCAAAAACTACTTGTATTTCAGCAGTCTGAGCTGGATGAAAACCTGAAGGCAGAGCGCGATAATCTACAAAACCTATTAAAAGGAATTGAGTTTACCGGCGACTTTTCATCAGCACTTAAAGATCAGGTAATCAGCTTTTCTGAACGTATTACAACTGCTATTCTGTATTTCTTTCTGAAGAAAAACCAGATTGACTCCAAACTTATATTTCCTGAAAACATCGACTTTTACGTGACCGAAGAATACGGAAATGCGACTTTTCTATATGAAGAATCAAACCGCTTAATCGATTTAATACCGGGTGGGATCACTCTGCTACCAGGCTCGTATGGAATTACGTCGGGAGGAAAAATTGCCCGGCTCGGAAAACGTTCAGCCGATTATTCTGCTGCAGCCATAACACGGCTAACCGGCGCTGATAAACTGGAATTGTGGGAACTTGATAAAGAATTTCGGACTTCCGATTCAGATTTCATCGCTGAATCCAAGCTTATTCCAAGGCTGACTTACGCTGAAGCATCAGAATTATCATATTTCAGCGAACTTTCCATACATCCGCGTATTGTTGAACCGCTTATCAGCAACCACATACCAATTCACGTTTTTCGGCTGAAAAACAAAGGGAAAGAATTGACTACCATTATCAATTCCGAGTCGTTCGTTTCGCCAAACGTGGTCAAAAGCGTCGTACATACCGAAGAAATTGCCGTTCTAAAGCTTAATGGCCCAGGAGTTGGTTTTAAACCAGGTATTCTGGCTAAAGTAACCACGGCATTTCACCATTCGGCTATCAACATACGTTCGGTTATTACATCTCAGGTAAGCATCAACATTATCCTGAATAAAAATGAGATTGCGAAAGCGCGTGAAATCTGCAGTCAATTACCGCTAAGCTCTGTTAATGAAATTATTATTGAAGATCAGGTATCACTTATCGCAATTGTGGGGCACGGAATGCAGCAATATCATGGTGTTTCAGCCAAGCTGTTTACCGCAGTTGCTCAGCACAAAATCAATGTTTTACTAAGTGGTTCAGGCGCTTCAGACCTGGTAAGTTATCTTATCATTGATCAAAAGGACACCCGAAAAGCTATTACCGAAATACATCGGATATTTTTTAATTGAATTATACAAACCCTAAAAATAAAGTATCATGACCAAAGGAAAATTACATTTTGAAACACTGCAATTACATGCAGGACAACAGGTTGATCCAACGACAAATTCAAGGGCAACCCCCATTTACCAAACATCGTCGTATGTATTTAATAATGCTGAACATGCCGCCAATTTGTTTGCATTAAAAGAATTCGGGAACATTTATACCCGGATCATGAATCCAACAACCGATGTATTTGAACAGCGAATTGCCGCACTCGAAGGTGGTGCTGCTGCCTTGGGAGTTGCTTCCGGTCATTCAGCACAGTTTTTAACCTTCACCAACATCATGGGAATTGGCGATAATTTTGTGAGCTCGCCTTACCTTTACGGTGGTTCGTACAACCAGTTTACGGTAACCTTCAAGAAACTTGGAATTGAAGCCCGTTTGGCTGAAAACCTTACTGTTGAAGCTTTTGAAAAGCTGATTGACGAAAACACAAAAGCTATTTATCTGGAAAGTATCGGAAATCCGGGATACGTAGTACCCGATTTTGATGCCTTCGGAGCTTTGGCAAAAAAATACGATATTCCATTTATTGTTGACAATACATTCGGAGCAGGTGGTTACCTGATTCGCCCAATTGAACACGGTGCAAACATCGTGGTTGAATCGGCTACAAAATGGATTGGTGGACACGGAACTTCGATTGGTGGTGTAATTGTAGACGCCGGCACATTCAATTGGGGAAATGGTAAATTCCCAGGCTTTACTGAACCTTCAGAAGGTTATCACGGACTAAAATACTGGGATATATTCAATTTTGATGGTCCGTTCGGGAACATTGCTTTCATTATTAAAGCACGTGTTGAAGGCTTACGCGATATTGGTCCATCACAAAGTCCGTTCAACTCATTCTTATTGCTGCAAGGTTTGGAAACTCTTTCGCTACGCATGGAACGACACATTCAGAATACACTTGCGTTGGCCAAATGGCTCGAGAAACATCCGAAAGTGGAAAGCGTAAATTATCCTGGACTGGAAGGTAATCCATCCTACAAACTGGCACAGAAATATCTGCCTAAAGGTGCAGGCGGAGTGCTTTCGTTTAATGTGAAAGGTGATAAAGATGCTGCCATAAAAGTAGTCGACAGTCTGAAACTGGTCAGTCATCTGGCCAATGTTGGTGATGCGAAAACACTGATCATACAACCTTCAGCTACAACACATCAGCAGTTATCAGATGAAGCACAACTTGCAGCTGGAGTATATCCATCTTCATTGCGTGTTTCGGTCGGACTTGAACATATTGACGATATTATTGCCGATTTTGATCAGGCCCTCAGCCAAATTGCTTAATTTTACTAAACAATATTCCGGGATTTCAGGTTATACTGAAGTTCCGGATTTTAATTAAAAATTGAAATCATGCCAATTAATGTTCCTGATCAGCTGCCAGCTATTGAATTGCTGCAAAAAGAAAACATCTTCATTATGGACGAATCGCGGGCGTCGCACCAAGATATCCGTCCACTTAAGATCATCATAGTCAATTTAATGCCTATTAAGATCACCACAGAAACCGATTTAATTCGCCTGCTGTCGAATTCACCGCTTCAGGTCGAAATTGATTTTCTTAGGATGAAAGGTCATGAGTCGAAGAATACGCCAGATGTTCACATGAAGGCATTCTATAAAACTTTCGATCAGCTGAAATCAAGAAATTATGATGGAATGATTTTTACCGGAGCACCCGTGGAAATGCTTCCTTTCGATGAAGTTACATACTGGAAGGAATTGACAGAAATATTTGACTGGTCAAAGCGTCATGTTACATCTTCTCTCTTTATTTGTTGGGCAGCCCAGGCTGGTATGTATCATTTTTATGGCGTTCCAAAATATTTACTCAGTAAAAAAATGTTTGGGGTTTTCAAACACAGGAATTTAGACAATTCCCTACCGATCTTCAGGGGATTTGACGATGAATATTTTGTACCTCACTCCCGTCATACCGAGGTTTTGGAAGAGGATATTCTAAAAGCTCCTGAATTGAATATTGTATCTAAATCTGAAGAATCGGGTGTAAATATGGTAATGACCGAAGATGGCCGTCAGTTTTTTGTTACTGGTCATTCCGAATATTCGAGGTATACGTTGGACACAGAGTATAAGCGGGATGTAAAGAAAAGCCTTCCGATTGAAATTCCGGACAATTATTACCCGGACAATAATCCGGAAAAAGAACCTTTAATGAGGTGGCGAGGACATGCCAATTTGTTTATATCCAACTGGTTGAACTATTACGTTTATCAAGCTACACCTTATAATCTGGATAATCTGTATCTGAATTTCGAAATTTGATCAGATTTTTGCAAATTGAATTTTGCAGCTGTGTTTAGTAACCGATGTTTAAATTTTACGAACTAAAAAATAGAAGTAATGTTTCAATGGGAAGAAAAATACAGTGTTGGAATTCAATCTATCGATAATCAACACAAAGAAATATTCAAACATTTGAATAGCTTGCTCGAGGCAATGAAACAGGGAAAGGCTGAAAATGTGACATTTCAGATTATTATTGATCTGGAAAAATATGCAGTAGTCCATTTTCAAAAAGAGGAGTTCTTTTTTCACCGGTTCAACTTTTCCGGATCAGCTGAACACATTCTTGAGCATCAGCTTTTCATCCAAAAAATAACAACGCTGAAAACCGACCTCAAATCGGGAAAGACAGCGCTTTCGTTTGAATTGCTTAACTTTTTGAAAGAATGGATAGATCACCATATTTTAGTTGCTGACAAGGCTTACTCGGAGTGTTTCAGGCAGAACGGATTAAAATAATGCACCAAAAGTTTATTTTTTAATAATTCGGAATTCAGTTCGTCTGTTTAATGCACGGCCTTCAGGAGTATCATTGGGTCCAACCGGCATAGTGAGCCCATATCCAATATATTTCATTCTAGCAGCATCAATATTTTGATTCAGAAGGTATCTATAAACTTCTTTAGCCCTTGACTCTGAAAGCTTTAGATTTAAATCAGCACGTCCTACATTATCGGTATGACCCCCAATTTCAATAACCAAAGTCTTGTTAAGATTCAGAAAATCAATCAATTTTTGAAGTTCAATTTTCGATTCGGAAAGTAGTTCAAATGATCCGGTATTGAAAAATATATTCCGGAGTACTACTGAGCCACCAATTTTTATTTTTTTTAATTTGATCTCCAGAATATAAGGATCAATAATATTTGTCATTTCCCTTAGCTTGAAATTATCTGAATAAAATAGATAGCCTTCCTTCGATATATTAAATGCATATTCCCTGCCCAATGGAAGGCACATGAGAAATTCACCTTTTTCCCAACAAGATTCACCTTTAATAACCGATTTCGAGTTATCCAGATCAATCAATTCAACCTTAGCGCAAACCGGCAGACCAGTATCTTCATCAACTACTTTTCCTTTAATGTATGAAACCGGATTTGGTCGGGCATTCTTGTACAGTTCAAACGAATAAATATCCATTCCCTTTGAACCGGGTCTATCAGAAGAATAATACGCATTCAATCCTGAGGCATCAACAACTAACCCTTGCTCTTCTTTGTGAGAATTAATTGGATAACCAATGTTTTGGGGGCTCGACCATAAACTATCGGTTTTTTGATGACAATAAAAAATATCATAACCGCCCATTCCTGACCAATAGTCAGAAGCAAAATAAAGCGTTTTACCATCCGAATGAATGAATGGAGACATCTCATTCCCCGGTGTATTAACCGAATCACCCAAATTGACAGGGTTACCCCATATAGGTCTTCCCCATTCAGAAAATCCATTTAACGAGCATTTCCAGATATCCATTCCGCCTTTTCCGCCTTTACGGTTACTTACAAAATATAAAGATTCACCATTGGCCGAAATTGATGGCTGAGATTCCCAGGATGGAGAATTAATAGGATCACCCGCATTTTCGGGAACAGACCAAACCCCTCCTTTACTTCTTGAAAAATAGATATCGCAGCTACCGCGTCCATCAGTCCGGGTACAAGCCGTGAAAAACAATAACTTTCCATCAGTTGAAATAGTTTGTGCACCTTCGTTGTAAATTGTATTGATGGTAGTAAGAGGTTCGCAATTCTGCCAGACCTTATCAATTAATTGGGCAGTATAAAAATCTTCCTGAACAAGTGTTTTTCGATCTTCGACAGCTGTGTTCGACCCTACAAGTCGGGTAAATATGATTGTTTTGCCATCAACTGTAATACTTGGCCAATATTCATCGTCAACAGAATTTATATGCTCTCCAAGATTAATTGATTTGAAAGGAACAGGATGTTTGAGTAAATTGACGGCACCTGAACACTTTTCTAAGTTTCTTCGGGCTTTGTCAAAAAATGGTGCCTTTTCATCAACCCGCTGTAAATATGCCTGATAAGAAGAATTTGCTTTCTGGTATAATCCTGAGCGGAGGTATGCATTTCCTAGAAGAAAATATGTTTTGGGATATTTTTCCGGATTGATTTGTATGACAATTTCAAGAGTTTTGATCTGAGATCCAATTGAATCCAACTCCTTATAAATATCAGATTTCATAAGGTAAGCATCCAAAAAGACCGGATCTAAAGCAATAGCATCATTGAGAAGTCCCAGCGATTTACCGAATAAATTGCTATCTAATGCCAGCTTAGCCTGTTCGAATAGCTTTAAAGCTTTTTTATCTACGGAGTTACCGCTCTGCCCAAAACCAGACCCTGAAATAATAAAAACCAATAATAGTAAGAAGTATTTAATCATCACACATAAATCAGATAAATATAAAGATCATATCTATCCCTTAAAAACGAGTCGCTTAACCTACTTATGAACCAATTAACCTGATATTTGTCTAAAAAAACTGTAGTTTCAAACAACGAATTTAATACAATTATAATCTTCTAAGAGTAACGTGAACTTTTTTTTCATATTGCCGTATTTTAATTATTTCTTATATAAGCCATAATATACAGATACTCAGAAATGAAAAAAAGCGAAGAATATTTTTTGAAGTAAAAAATAGGAATATTTATTTTTTTTTTCATAGATTAACAAACTAATAGAAATAGTATTTACAAACTTTTAAAATTTTAATTATCAAACTTTTAGATTTTTCGAAATGAAAACAAACAAGAATCTGAAAATCACCAAGAAAGGTATCGAACCTTTAAAAACGGATGGAGATGCAATAAAAAGTGCAAAATTGCATAAGGATAAGAGCACTAAAAGAAGATTATCTATTTACGATGAATTTGAGGATGAAAATCTTAATGACCTTAACGTTAATTACAGAGACGACCAATTTGATGAAGAATAACATTTAAACTACTATAAAATAGGTGTTTCCCCAGGGGCTGACATTTAATATAAAAACTATAAAGGACCAGAATTTCTGGTCCTTTTCTATTGGATATTACTTTTTCGCAGATTCCAGTCTCTCAATATTGCCGGTGTAGCTAATCCACCTGCGATTACGAAAATTTATCTTCAGATCAGCAAAGCCGCTTAATCCAGCAGTAAGTTGTATCGAATAAGAATCATCCGAATCAGCAACCTCGGTTGATATTGTATACAATTTTCGTTTTTCACTCCAAACTCGTTCAATTTTTTCAGCAGTTAAATCAAATTTAACTCCTCCTGACCCGTCATAGGGTACCGAATATGCTTGCCCGAAATACGGCAAAAAGGCTTTGATATGAAGACTATCAAAAGCCATGTCGTAATTGGACGTCAGCTGATTAAAATTGCCTAAGTCGGAATTAGCTGATCTGGCTACAAAGCGAAATTGCCCACTTTCAATGAGTTGAGCCATTTCAATTTGCTGTCTGGCCTTTTTCTCTTTCTTACTTTCTTGCTGAGAACCTTTTAACCCAATTAGAAAGCTTACTAAGACAAGTAAACCAATTGTTTTCATTTTGACCTGTTTATGAATTTAACTATCTTCCTTTACGCTGGCCAAATTATTTGTGTTGCCAAAATTCGCCAAAATTTAGGCCTGAACCACATTTTTAGGGTTTCCTGAAAGATAGTTTTTCAAATTTTCAACCGTGATATTCATTAAACGTTGACGCGCCTCAATGGTTGCCCAGGCAATGTGTGGCGTAATAAAACAGTTTTTAGCTGATATAAGCGGGTTTTGCTGCAATGGCGGCTCTGTTGACAATACATCAAGACAAGCGGCAGCAATTCGTCCAGAATTCAGCGCTTCAGCCAAATCAGTTTCATTAATCAATGCTCCCCTGCCGGTATTGATAAGGACTGCTGTAGGCTTCATCGTCTCAATCAGCTTTTTGTTTACAAATGCGCTGTTTTCCGCTGTGAGCGGACAATTCAAGCTAACAAAATCACTTTCAGCAAAAACTTCGGACAGACTTTTCTGAATTATTCCTTCAGGAATATCATTTTTTACCGATCGGTTCTGAAATACAACCTTCATTCCCAGAGCCTGAGCGATTTCTGCAACCTTTCGGCCAATGCGTCCAAAACCAATAATTCCCAGAGTTTTACCGGCCAATTCTGTTTGTGGTGTTTTCCAATAGGCAAAATCCGGATTTTTCGTCCAATTACCTGCTTTTACTGAATTGGCATGAAGTTCTACACGATTAGTCACATTCAGGATATGCGAAAAAACCAACTGAGCAACCGAATCGGTACTGTAAGCCGGGATGTTGGTCACCACAACATTTCGTTCTGTTGCTGCCAAAACATCAACAACATTGTAGCCGGTTGCTGTTACCCCAATGTATTCCAGCGCCGGAAGCTGGCTAAGCAAATGCTTATCAATTATCACTTTGTTGGTTATAACAGCTTCAACATCACTTATTCTGCTGAAAACTTCTTCAGGTTTGGTACGGTCGAAAATTTGGCAATCACCTAAACTTTTTAAACCCTCCCACGACAGATCGCCCGGATTCAGGGCGTAACCATCCAGTACAACTATCTTCATAGATATGGTATTTGCTTATTTTGTTATTTCCGGCACAAAATAACAAAAACAAATGAACCTAAACTTCTTAAGCTTTAGACTTTTTATGCTGATGGGTTCGGTGAAAACATTCAACCTGACTGCATAAATCGCAGGTATATTCACGAAATTTAACTTCTTTGCCCATGCCAATGATTCCGCTGACGGATTTTATCGGATGCATTAATGCAGAGTCGGTTAAACTAATTCCGCAGCAATTTGCAGGGAAAAATGAAAACAGTTTGTGTTGGTCGGCCACACTCCATTTGCAATAACCGGGGCTGTACCGATTAGTAATTGCCATACCTTTTTTGTAAGCTATCTGCCTGATTTCCTTTTGCAATTGATCGGTTGCTGTCTCAACAATCATAGATCCCAAAATATCAAATACATAACCTAAAACCGGATTCTCCCCTGTCAGCAACTCCTGCGACCGATGGCTGATTCCCTTGCCTGCAGTACAAATGAACAATGCAAAATTGGTTGAATTTCTGAATTCTTTAGCCACAGTTTTGCCAATTTCAAAATCTATTCCGTCAACAATCACCTTACTGTTATCGGGTGCAAACTCACTATTTTCCGAAAAACAAAATGCTCCCCGAATATCGCAGATCTTTGCAGCTTCCTTAAAAGCTTCGTCCACATATTCGTCAAATGGTTCAGGAAGAACGCCATCAGGAAATCCCAACATGGCCGAGAGGTATTCACGGTCTAAAGTAAGTTCATTCAACGAATAGGCCATTTCGTGTATCATGAGGCGCAAGATTTATCGAAAAGTTTTTGATGAGATTGCTCTTCCATGAAACTGCCAATAACAACAAATTCGGTTGGAGCGGCAAATTTTTCAACCTCCTGAAGAGTGTATTGCCCGAAACTTCCCTGCAAGAAAACTTTTGCTCCGGAAGTCAGGTTGATGTAACCTTTGCTTCGGATTGTACCTTTCTGAATGATCTGCAGAAACTCATCTAGTTTCTCGGGAGTAATCAGCCGGGTACTCTTAATCACCTGTGACTGCAAATCCGGACGCCCATTTTCAGCTTTTTCGCCTGGAGGCAAAAACTTCATCATTGGTCGCTTCGATTCAAACGAAACCCGTGCAAAGGAAGTTAATTGAATATCGGCAAATGGGTTCAGCTTTTTAATCAATTGAACCAACTCACTAGATTCATTTTCAAGCAGATCAATTTTATTAACAAGTATTGTGTCGGCAATACGAATCTGATGATTAACTCGTGTTTGAAGTCCTGTAATTTTTCGAAAATTGACGGCATCAACCAGGCACCAAACGCGGTCGAGAAAGACCTTATGCTTTAATTTTGGCGACTGCAAAATCTGGCCAATGCTAAGTGGATCAGACATTCCTGAAGCTTCCAGAATCAGTTCGTCGGGCTGAATCTGATCGATAAAAGCCGCTAAAGAATCGACAAAACTACCCAACAGACAAACGCAAAAAACCGAGCCGTTATTAACTTCCAGAATTTCAAATCCTGACTTATTTTGCTGAAGTTCTAGGCTGTCGATATTCACTTCCGAGAATTCATTCTGAATAATTCCAATCTTTCGGGAACCGGCAAATTCGTTCAGGTAATTTTTCAGGAAAGTGGTTTTTCCACTTCCCAAAAATCCGGTTACCAATTGCATCGGAATTGCTGACATTATTTTATATGCTTTTTACTACATGATGAACCTCGCAGATGTGATCGGGCGTAGTTCCGCAGCAGCCACCAATGATGTTTGCGCCAGCTTCGATGATTTCCTTTACCCGACTGGCCATATCAGCAGGCGATTCAGGGAAAGTTGTTTCGCCGTCGCAATAATGCGGCATTCCGGCATTGGCATGAATCAGAATTGGAATCTTCGCATTTACCTGCCTGATTTCCTTCACGATACCAATCATATCAGCAATCCCATTTCCGCAGTTGGCACCAATAATGGTTGCTCCCGCCTCGATGAGTGTTTCGGTCATTTCTGCAGGCGAAATTCCCATCATAGTGCGGAATTCACCGCTCAGTATTTTGTCGAAAGTCATGGTGCAAATCACTTCGCAGGCTGTATTTTCTTTCGCAGCTTTTACTGCAATGCGAGCTTCTTCCAGATCAGTCATAGTTTCGATCACAATAGCATCGACTCCACCAGCTTCCAAAGCAACAGATTGCTCTTTAAAAGCGCTGTACAACTCGTCTTCAGTAACTTCTTCCATCATCAGCAGTTTACCGGTTGGGCCCACAGAACCCAAAACAAAACGGTCGGGTCCGGCAGCTTTACGACTAATTTCGGCGGCAGCTTTATTCAGTTCAAAAACACGGCCTTCAAGTCCGTAGCCCTTCAACTTAAAGTAATTGCCACCAAAGCTATTGGTTTCAATCATATCGGCACCAGCATCGATGTAGCTTTTGGCAATATCAAAAACATCGTCTGCTCTTGTAAGATTCCATTGTTCAGGGCATTCACCGGGAGCCAATCCTTTTTTCTGAAGAAAAGTTCCCCAGGCTCCATCTGAAACCAATATTCTGCCGTTTTGTATTTCCTGAATTATTTTGCTCATGAAAGATGTTTTTAAGTGAGAGCCTAAAGTTAATCGTTTTATATAAAACAAACTTTAGGCATTCCAAACTTTAGCTCACTTCGAACTTTTATATTTCTTTTATCCATTCCTTGATCACATCGAGCGAAGGAACGTTCACTTCTGATTTCAGTTTATAATTAACCATGACTACGGCTGGCCCTTTTTTGATTCCGAAAGAAGACATTTGCGTTTTATCGGTGATTACTGATATGGAGGTTGACTTACCCAATTCAGCAACAGCACGTTTTACACGTTTGGTTACTTCTTTGCATTCCTGCTCTGTTTCTCCAAAAATCAAAACTTCGCTATGTTTCGATTTAATCTTAAGCTTCAGCTTTTCGTTAATTCGTTTCTGAATAGCCTCAATCAACAGGTTTTGTGGCGGAATCTGTGAAACGAAAACAATCTTTCCATCGATACAGATGGTCGGAATATTTTTCACCATCAGCGAAGACATAAACGAAACCGCTTCCATTTTTTTGATCGGATGTTCGCGCCATTCAACAACTCCCTCAAAATGCGGAGCTACCCGCTTTACAGCTTCAACCATATATTGGCAAGGTGCGCATGACTCAGAATCAAGCGTAATAATATCGACAATCACCTTGTCCGATTGTCCATAATCCTTCATGTTCAGGATATCCAGTTTGCTCTCTTTTTTATCCAGATTTCGGGCCACATCTTGCAAATATTGACTGAAGACCAACTCAGAAACAGCCTTAATATTTTCAACAGGTGTCTGCATAGGCAGATCGCAACCCGGAGCCAGAATAAATCCCTGATTTCCACCCAAATCAAGACACGAAAGCGCATCATGCTTGCAATCATCGGGATCTCCCATCAATAAAACTACGGTTAGTTTCAGGTTGCCACCAAAGCTGATCTTTTTCGAAAGGGCAATCTCTTTCACAAAATCGAGCGGTATATTTTCGTCAATCGAAATGTTATCGGGACGGCAATCGCACATGGCTTCGATGTTTTGCTGTGCATGACCACAAACAAAGAAGGAGCTTAGTTTATCTTTTTTCCTTACAAAATCGAAAATCTGCGAAACGTAAGGAGTCACATAAGTTTCGAATGAAAGCGGATCGATCTGGCTGGTCATCGGGTCAACCACGGCAATCACATCACAACCGGCATTGAGCAGCATTTCCGAATAACTGATGGCTACTTTGGTACAGAAATCCATCACATCCATCACGTATTCCGGATCTTCAAATAACTTCATGAAAATTTCGGTTCCCAAAAGGTGAAGCGCCAACGTAAATGGTCCGGTAATTAGCCCGTACAAAGCAATTTCAGGATTTTGTTCACGTAAAGCGCGTGTTGTTTCCAAAACTATGGGGATGCGGCCATCTGCAGCAGTTGGCACTTTTAATGAACTAAGCAAAACTCCTTCCGACAGCGGATGGGTAACAACAGCAGGTGGATTTTCTTTGGCCCAATTAAGCTTGCAACCCAATATTTCGGCTTCCAACTGCAAATCGAAACTAACCGGAATTCCATCTGGTTTATACAATTCTATCGCTTTCGAAAGTCCTGCAACCATATTTTTTGCTGATTTCAGGTATTGCTCCGCGTCAACTCCAATTAAATATGCGCCATGTACACCAACAAATGGCACCCATGGAACCCGCTCAACAGGTTCGAGTCGAATAGCCTTTTTGAGTAATGAAAGTCCGTGCATGATGATATTATTAAAAATGTAATTATTTGATTTTAATAACTATAAATATATTTCCGCGGCCTGAATAAAGTCAACACAAAATCGAAAGACTTTGCAAAGGCAATCTTCAGTAGGCATTACTTATCTAAAAAAATAACTTTTGATTCCGGAATCACAAAACGATTCCGGTCAAACGAGACTCCGATTCTCAGGCCAATTTGGCATTCAAATATTCAACAACACCTTGTGGATCCGGAGAATAATGATCGGCACCAATTTTAGCACAGAAATCATTGTTTACGGGCGCACCCCCAATTGTCACCAATGTTCCGGGAACCGCTTCCTTAATCTCTTTAGTGATTTTTTCCATGTTTACCATAGTGGTTGTCAACAAAGCAGACAAACCAATAACGGCATCAGGGTTTTCTTTCGCAGCAGCAATAAACTTTTCTGAACTCACATCGGTTCCCAGGTCAATTACCTTGTATCCGTTTCCTTCAACCATCATACCTACCAGATTCTTACCAATATCGTGTAAGTCGCCCAGCACGGTACCAATAATAAATGTTCCTTTCTGTTTGGCTGCTCCGGAAAGGAAATGTGGTTTTAAATGCAACATAGCCGTACTCATGGCTTTGGCCGACATTAAAACCTGCGGAACAAATACTTTGTTTTCGCGGAATTTAACGCCAATACGCTCCATTCCGGGCATTAAACCAAGCGTTAATATATCTTGTGGATTTACTCCTTCTTCCAGAGCTTTGCGGGTAATTTCGTCAGCACCATCCTGACCTTTCATATTTGGCGGATAAGGCGAAGCCATATTAATTTTTCCAAATTCAATACATTCTGACAGTTTGGTTAATAATTCGTTCATGGGTTGAAAGTTTAAGGAATTTTAGTACTCAAATGTATGCGCTTATTAAACAGCAAAAAATAGTATTTTCTTTGATAAAGATGTAAAATATTACTTTTTTTGATGCACCAATTCTTTTTGCCATGATAATTAAAAAGCGGTTTTTCAAAGTACCACCTTATATCGTTGCCGAACAACAAAACAACCCAATAACCAAAGACTTGTACTTGTGTGAGTTATCTGAGATTTTGATAAAAAAAGAAACGCTTTGGTCTGAAAATATAAAGCTGGATAACCATCTGCTTATTTTTTGTACAAAGGGCGGAGGTATTTTGCAGATTGTAAACGATATGGTTCCATTCAGGCAAAACCAGTATTTTATTATTCCTGAAGGTTTTGTTTTTAAGATACAAACCGATGAAACTGATCCCTCTGTATTTTATACCTGCAAATTCAATGGTGAAAAAAGCAAAATCATGGAAAAGGATTTTACGGTTGTGCGTGACCTGATTCCATCGGTTAATAACATGGTTGCCAACCGAATTATGCTTTTTGACGAACTGTTTAATAACCTCACCCGCGGTTTTTACAATGCCAATTTCAAATACATTAACCTAACTTTCGGACATTTGCTGGCTACTTTTATTTATGCCAGTAAAACAAGCGACGATTTTTTGGAAGAACAAAATCCCGGAATTACACGTGCCATTCAGTTTATGGAGCAAAGTCTGGATAAAAAACTTAGTTTGGATGACATTTCCGAGGTAGCAGGCTACTCGCCCTCCTACCTCACCACCCTGTTCAGGAAAAAGACGGGCTACAGTCCGCTTAGCTATTTTTCACATCTGAAAATCAGCAAGGCCTGCGAATATCTGGATTACAGCAAGTTAAAAATCAAGGAAATATCGTTTATGATGGGCTATTCTGATCCCTACTATTTTTCAAAAGATTTCCAGAAAAAGATTGGATTGTCGCCTCGGAATTACCGAAAACGTGTGGTTGGGAAAGTTTAGAACCTACTCCTCTTTGATGTAATCCTTGATGATCACAATTTTTCTATCGAAAGAATAAGCCGAAAAATACCCCAATGCACCATTGTTGAAATTACTGATGGGATTTGATGGCGAGGCTGATTGCTCCATAATATTTCCGGAGATACTTTCAAGAGTCGTAAAATAATCGTAGGTAGCTTTATCAATCGACTGTAATTCAACAATTAAAGTATCAGTTTTCTGAAAAACCATCGATCGTTGCCCCAAGCCAATCACCATTCCGTCGAACAACTTATCTGAATAAAGTGAGATTTCGCCATCCGCATTCGAGAGTTGGCCGTTTACAAAATACTTTAACCTGTAGTAATTTTCCTTTTTCGCCGGATCGCGGATGTAGGAACTGATTTTATATCCGCTGTCAAAAAAGCCAAAGCCATCGAAATAGGAAATGCCTATTTCAGAGATTGGAACTGGCTCATTCATAAACGAACGAGCCGAATAGGTAACACCTTCGTATTGCACATCAATTATATACCAAAATCCAGCTTGTGCAAGGGTCTTCTCCAATTTATAAATACCGGGAGCTGTTTCCTCAAAATACTTTGGTTTTCCGTTTTCGGCTCTTACACTCACCTTTGCACCCGAAACCAAGGTGTTGGTTTTTGCACCAAAATAAGGTGATGTTTTTGATACGAGAACTGTAAATGGCAGCCTGTTGTTGGTAATATTTGCCTCAATAACAATTACCGGCTTTGATTCCGACAAGTCAAATTCGATTATTTTCTCACACGAATTCAGGAGAATGCTAGCTACAAAAAGAATTACTATGGCGTAAAAATATTTCAAGCCTTACTTAAATTTAAATTTATAACTCACTGAGGGAATTATCTTAAACAATGAAATCTGTACAGCTTCAGTCTGATCAGGGTCTTCCTTACTTTGCCTAAAAGAAATAAAATATGCGTTTTCCCTTCCGTAGGCATTGTAAACCGAAAAGTTCCAACTCGATTCAAATTTTGCGGTTTGTTTCCTTATCCATGTCAGCCCCAAATCGAGCCGGTGATAATCGGGCATTCGGTAACCGTTTCGTTGAGTGTAATAGCCTATCGTTTTTCCATCGATCACATATTTCCCGTTCGGGAAAGTTACAGCATTTCCGGTATTAAACACCCATGTAGCCGAAATTTTCAACTTACGGCTTAAATCGTACATGCATACAACTGAAACATCATGACGTCTGTCTTGTCGTGCCGGAAAAGCTTCTCCATTATTGATCTGATCGAACTGGCGCATGGTTTTAGACCATGTATAACCCAGCCAACCTGTAAGTTTTCCGTAATTCTTTTTCAGCAGAAATTCAGCGCCATAGGCCCATCCCCGCCCATAAACCAGCTCTGCTTCAACTGTTGAATTAAAAATCAGATCAGCTCCGTTTCTATAGTCAATCTGATTCTGCAGGTTCTTGTAATACACTTCAACCGACGATTCAAACACATTTCTTTTGCTGTTTCGGAAATACCCAAGTGACCATTGATCTGAAATCTGAGGTTTTACATTATCGCTGCTTGGTAACCAAACATCGGTTGGAGTCGACGAGGTTGAATTGGACAGCAAATGGATGAACTGGTAAATTCGGTTATACGAAGCTTTTACTGCCGATTGAGAATTAAACTGGTAATTTAAAGCCAACCGAGGTTCTGGCCCACCCTGTGTTTTTACCCACTTAAAATTCTCGTAACTTGTGGATTGGATCAAATCGCCATCGGCATCAAACTGATAAAAATCACCGGGACCTACATTCGAGAACAAGGCTAGCCGTAAGCCATAATAAATTTGAAACCGGTCAGAAAAATGCTGACTGTTTGAGGCATACAGGGAACTCTCGATAGCCCGGCGTGGGCTTACTGACAGCGAAGTATATACACTTCCCGGAGCGGCCTCAATTTCGCCAGGAACAATTTTGTGAAAGATCACATTGGCGCCAAATTTCAGCGTATTTCGGGCATTCAAATACAAGCTAAAATCCTGCTTTAGGTTAAAATCCTGAATGCGTGATCCCAGAAGCACATCATTATCTCCTGCAATATCAATCTGGTACGAATAATCGCTGTAAATCAACGAACTGTTCGAAAACAACTTCTCATTAAAAGTATGGTTCAACCTTACTGTGGAGGTTTTACTGCCCCAGTCGAAGCCAAACTGATCTTCCATATTAAATTTATCGCGCCCCAAATAGCCCGAAATAAACAGGCGGTTCGTCTCATTCAGCTTAAAATTAGCTTTCATATTCAGATCGTAGAAGTACAATTGTGCATCGCGTAAATCCTTATCAGGAGCCAATTTCAGGAATAAATCGGCATAAGTGCGACGGGCGCTTACCATAAACGAACTTACCTCTTCTTTAATTGGCCCCTCGAAACTTAGGTTCGACGAAATTAAACCAACATTGCCTGTGGTTTGATATTCTTTCATATTCCCTTCCTTCATCCTGATGTCTAAAACTGACGATGCACGGCCGCCATATTCAGCAGGAATCGATCCTTTAAGCAGATTGGCATCGCGAATAGCTTCGGAATTAAAAACAGAGAAAAAACCCAATAAATGTGAGGCATTGTATACAGGAGCTTCGTCAAGCAAAATAAGGTTTTGATCCAGACCACCACCGCGAACATAAAAACCTGTATTGCCTTCGCCTGCATGCTTTACGCCGGGCATAAGCTGCATAGTCTTAATCAGGTCGCGCTCGCCAAAAAAGACCGGAATATTTTCAATTTGCTTTGGATTAATTTTTACGCTGCCCATTTCAAGCGAAGTAATGTTTTGATCAGCTTTCTCGCCACGAACCTCCACATTTTCCAATTCGTAGCTAATTTCATTCATCTTGAAATTTACAAGCTGACTGGAAAAAAGTTGAATTGATTTTAGCTGATTTTCATAGCCCATTAAGCGAATGGAAATGTTGTAATCACCTTCAGGAATTGTAAGTGAATAAAAGCCGTAGGAGTTGCAAATGGTTGAGTAATTGGTATTCTGAATGGAAAGAACAGCACCGGCCAGGTCTTCATGGCTCGAGGCATCTGAAATTGTTCCGCTCAACGTATATTTCTTTTGCGCAAAAGTTCCGGAGAACATGCATAAAAGAATCAACGTACACAAAAGCCGGAACCCAACCATATTACTTCTATTATTGCGCTAAAATAGGTTTTTCGCCTGTGAATAAACAGTCAGAAAGGCGATTTCGGCTTTATTTCATTTTTTTTAACTGTTTTACTTCTCCGGAAAAGCGAGATCCGTCGTAAGCAATTTTGTGTAAGGCAAAATAATAATTGTACTTTTGGTTTGAAATACTTTTTTAAATCTATGGAACAGACATATCAGCTTACAATTCCGGCTTTATTTGGACGGGCTGTAGAAAATTTTGGAACATACAATGCGATGGCTTTGGTTGGCGAAAAACCACTGACTTACAACGAAGTAAATCAACAAATCAATGGTTTGATGCACTTTCTGGAAGCTCTGAACATTCAGTCAGGAGATAAAGTCGCTATTTTAAGTACCAACCTCCCTAATTGGGGGATCGCTTATTTCTCCATTACGTTTATGGGTGCGGTGGCTGTTCCGCTCCTCCCCGACTTTTTACCTTCAGAAATTGAAAATATACTAAATCACTCAGAAGCAAAAGCGATCTTCATTTCAGAAAAGCTAAACTCAAAATTAAAGGATCTAAATGCGGCTTCACTGAAATACCTGATCAAAGTAGAAGATTTTAGCCTGATTACGGAACTTGCTGAGAAACCCATATACGATAAAACGGCAGTTCCTCAGAAAACTTATCGGGTTGAAGAAGATGATCTGGCAGCCATTATCTACACTTCAGGAACTACAGGAAGTTCGAAGGGTGTGATGCTGAGCCACAAAAACATTTGTTTTGTTGCAGAAAATGCGCAATGCTTCAGAGTAGTTCATGAAAGAGATCGGTTCCTTTCCATCCTGCCCATGTCGCACACTTACGAAAATACGCTGGGTTTTGTAATGCCGCTTACCAAAGGAACTTGCGTTTATTACCTTGGTAAACAACCTACTCCATCGGTTTTACTTCCAGCATTACTCGAAGTAAAGCCAACCATGATGTTTGCCGTTCCGCTGATCATCGAAAAGATTTACCGAAACCGAATATTACCTAAATTTACCAAAAAGTGGCCGATTAGACAACTCTACAAAGTACCATTTATTCGGAAAAAACTACACCAGATAGCTGGCAAAAAATTGATGGAAACCTTTGGTGGTGAAATTGATTTTTTCGGAATTGGCGGAGCAAAACTGGATAAAACAGTGGAACAGTTCCTTATTGAGGCCAAATTTCCGTACAGCATAGGCTATGGATTGACGGAAACAGCTCCCCTTTTGGCCGGAATGAAAGTGTTTGAATCGCGGTTGCAATCGACAGGACCAGCTATTACTGGCGTTGAGTTAAAAATCAACAATCCGGATCCAAAGACTGGCGAAGGCGAAATATGGGCAAAAGGACCAAATTTGATGAAAGGATATTACAAAGAACCCGAAATTACGGCCAATGTTATTACTACCGATGGCTGGTTTAAAACCGGCGACCTTGGCAAATTTGGGAAAGACCAGTATTTGTATATTCGGGGCCGATTGAAAAATATAATTATCGGAGCCAGTGGCGAAAACATTTATCCTGAAGAGATTGAATCGGTCATCAACAATTATCCTGATGTGGTCGAGTCTCTGGTTGTTCAGCAGAAAGGCAAACTGGTAGCTTTGGTTCTCTTAAATATGGACGAGTTGCAAACCAAATACTCCGAACTGATTGAAAAAGGTTCGCAACAAGCCGAGCAAAAGCTGAATGAAGTCCTGAAAGAACTGCAATACTACATCAACCAAAATGTAAATAAATTCTCTCAGATTCAGGCCGTTCAGCTTCAGTCTGAACCATTTGAGAAAACAGCCACACAAAAGATTAAACGGTTCTTATACAGTTAGTTTAACACCATGAACAAACAATTCATTCTTACCCTTTTGTCCGTTTTGTTGTTTCAAAGCGCTGCGCAAACACTGGCCTGTACTACGTTTCTGATTTCAGGAAAATACACCGCCGATGGTAACCCATTGTTGTTTAAGAACCGTGATACAGATGAGATGCAGAATTCGCTGGCCTATTTTAGCGATGGAAAATACAAATACATTGGCTTGGTTGATGGAAAAAAGGATTGGGAAAAGGCAGTTTGGGGCGGTTACAACGAGACAGGTTTTGCCATCATAAACACGGCTGCTTACAACAACAATCTGGGCGATACCACCAAACTAAAGGACAAGGAAGGCGCGGTGATGAAACTGGCTCTGCAAAACTGCCGAAATCTTGCCGATTTTGAAAAACTGCTAGAATCGTTACCCAAACCAATGGGTGTGGATGCCAACTTTGGCGTAATTGATGCTTTTGGCGGAGCGGCCTATTACGAAACAGGGAATCGCGATTTCAAGAAATATGATGCAAATGATCCGGCCATTGCGCCCAACGGATTGCTAATCCGCACCAATCATTCGATGCGAGCCGACTTGACCAAAGGTTTTGGCTTTTGCCGCTTTCAAACGGCCGAAGTTGCGCTGAATGAAGCTTTAGCCAGCAAACAAATGAGTCCACAATTTTTATTCAATCAATTGTCGCGCAACCTTACCCATTCCTTAACCAAAACCAATTTATGGACTGAACTTCCAGCCAAAAGAGAAGTTCCCGAATTTAAATTTTTCATCGACTATATTCCACGGGTTATCACTTCTGCGGCTATCCTGATTGTTGGCGCCAAAGACCAAAAACAGGCTGATCAGGCCATGATGTGGACTATCCTTGGATTTCCGCTTACCTCGGTTGCAGTGCCAGTTTGGATTGCCGGAGGCGAATCGTTGCCAAAAGCTGTTCGTATGAACAGCGAATTTCAATCTCCCATTTGCAGAGCCGCGCTTAAATTTAAAGCCGACTGCTTCCCCATTACATACGATCGGATGAACAACTACATCAACCTTTCGGCAGTTATCAACAGTGAAAAGACTGGTTATCTTCAACTGCTTCAACCTATTGAAACGGGAATCTTTGAAAAGACCTCAGAACTGGGAAAAAACTCCCCGACTCCACAGAAAATACAGGCATTTTATACTTGGCTCGACATGTATCTGGAGAAAAACTACCAAACCCAATTTGGCCTAAGTTTATTCAGCAATTGAAATTTACCCATCGCGCAGATCTTCCTAACGACCTGCTAGTTTTCAGCATCCGATAATTAAAGTGATTCTGAAATTAATCTAGAGTGGCTTTACACGTTTTGTTGTCAGCATTTGTATGCTGGCATTACCTTTTCCTGTTGACAAGCATAAAACAATCAACTTTACACAGCCGATTATCCAACTTATCTATTTAACTTAGCTGCAAGTAATGTCCACACCCATGAATGTTTTTTCTTAACATGCCCGTAAATATTAATCTGTTGCATTAAATGCGGAATGGATAATCTCATTTTAGAAAGGAACAGCAGATTTAATTTGTATAGCTATGCCCTCACAATAAAAACAATTTGATTATGAAAACTTTTCTAAATATGTTTTTAGTATTTGTACTTATTGTTGGTGCAAATTCATGTGAGAAAGACCCGGCTAATAATGAAACTGTAAATCCGGAAACGATTGACCACGCGAAGGATTTTCTGAAAGGATTTAAGGTTGACCGGTCTGACAGGGACTCTGAATATTCCATTCATGCAGAGTTTGACGGGAAATTAATCTATTTTACAGCCATCTGGTACGGTGAAGACAACGGTTGGAATACGCTGTTTGTCGACAAATCGATTGGTTTAGACCAAATCAACTTAATTCGTCAAGATCAAGCGCATTCCATCCAGATTGCATTTTATTTTCAACAAACCAATATTTTCAACAGACAATTTCCGCATATTATCCCTCCTGGAGGACATGAATTTGCTGAAATTGAATTAATGAATATGAAGAGATCGGGAACTGTAGTACCAGGTTCTCCCCAGGATGACTTCATTTTTACAGGCCATACCTTTGATACGCTTCAAATCGTGTTTACAGGTTTTAGTAATAATATCATAGAAGGAACGTTTGGAGGTACTATCAAGTCGAAAACAGGCTCAACTATTGAAGTTAAAAATGGGCACTTCCGCATTAAAATAAAAGTAACAGATATGCATAATCAATAAATAAAGCACATAACTTTAATGATTCACATATGATTCTGACTGCATCCAAGTGCACAAATGTCATTTTATTTTTTACTTCTATTGCCTTAAAAGATATAATCCGAAGATGAAAAATTTATTCCAGGTGTTTTTAATAATTGTTCTTTTTGTAGTCGCTAATTCTTGTGGTGAAGATTCTGTAATTCCTGAGAAGATTGATCATTCCAAGGATTTCCTGAAAGATATAAAGATTTACAGGTTTGACAGGAGCTCTCCTTATTTCATTCGGGGAGAGTTCGATGGAAAAATGATTTATTTCACCGATCATGCAGACAATGACAGAGGCTGGAACACGCAATTTGTTAATCCTGTGATGGGAGTTTACAATATGAGCATACTTCGGGAAGATCAGGCAAATGCCGTATTGATTGCCTTTTATTTTCAACAGGCAGATATTTTCAACAGGCAATTACCCTACACTGTTGCATCTGGAGGTGGAGAATTTGCTATGCTTCATTTATCGAATCTGAGGAAAGCCGGAAGCGTTGAGCAAGATTCGCCTCAGGATGACATCAACTTTGTGCAAACAACTTCCAATGCGCTTAAAATTGAGTTGTTAAGTCTTAAAGACAGTATTTTGGAGGGAAGGTTTGAAGGTTATATCAGCTCAAAGTCAGGCTCAACAATTTTAGTTAAAAATGGAAACTTCCGCATAAAAATTAATGTAGAGATATACTAATCGATAAAGCAAGAATAGAGGATCAGTAAAATACCAAACAACGAATAAAATCAACTTACATGGAAAATTTTGAAAACAACACACCAGTCGAAAGCTCAGTACTGCGCAACATGAAAATCAACGAATACCTGTTTGAGGCCGCGAAATGGGGTAAATTTTTAGCTATTGTAGGCTATGTGATGATGG
Organism: Prolixibacteraceae bacterium; assembly: GCA_019163175.1. Taxonomy (GTDB): domain Bacteria; phylum Bacteroidota; class Bacteroidia; order Bacteroidales; family Prolixibacteraceae; genus Aquipluma. The sequence continues at coordinate 82,575 of JAFLKN010000056.1, forward strand.
GCTTGCTTGTAGTGCTGGCCTTTGTAATGATGTTTGGGGTATCACTGCTGTCCAAAGCTGCAGGTTCCGGATTCCCGATGATGATGATTGGCATGGTATATCTTGTACTTGCTGGCGTTTATTTTATCCCGGTAACCTATTTGTACAAATTCTCTGTTCAAATGAAACAGGCTGTTGAATCACAGGATGAAGGCTTGTATACCAGCAGTTTTGAAAATCTAAAATCACTTTTTAAGTTCATGGGCATATTTACCATTGTCATGCTTTCGCTTTATGCACTTGCTTTACTAATCGCGGTACCGATGGCCATGCTTTTTAAATAATTAACGAGTTAATTACTTAACCTCAAAGGATAAAACTATTCCGGCTGCGCTTTGTAATATCTCCGGAAAAGAACTTTTTTCAAATCACGGAAGATAACCTGGTGTGCCAGCACTTCCAAATCGTTGTAATGCGGCAGTTCCTGATGCGCTTTGGCAATTTCGTGTTCGGTAATGTCAACCTGGTATAAAACAGCCATCAGGCGGCTGTAATCACGGTCGAGGTAAACCGAAATCTGGTTAATAAGCTGCTCATGCAATTCGCTGTAGGCATTTTCAACATTTCCTGAAAAGGTAATTTCAATGCCAAACATGCCAAAATCCTTCATAATCTGATCAGCCGTTTCGCGAACGATATCCGCCTTATTCAGGAAAAATTCGATGTTGTTGTTTTGCAGGTTGGGTAAATTCATAGGAAACGTTTTTTTGCCAAAGATTAAACAGAGGATGCCACAAATAAACAGAAGCTCAAAGTTAAGCAAAGATTTTTGTGATTTTTAGTGCAATGGCTAACTGGTCATTTTATTTAGTGGAACCAAATACCAAAACAAAGAATTATCATCAGCAAAATTAAAGTAATCTGTTTCAAGCTCTAGTGCAGATTAAACTGTAACTCGCTCAAATTTCTATAAATACCATCAGGCAATTGAATCAGTTCTGCATGTGTTCCTTTTTCTATTAGCTGTCCATGATCAAGAACTAAAATCTGATCGGCTTTCCGCACTGTTGATAAACGGTGAGCAATCACCACCGATGTTCGGCCTGTCATCAGCTTTTCGAGTGCATCCTGAACCAGACGTTCCGATTCGGAGTCGAGTGACGAGGTGGCTTCATCCAATATCAGTATTTTGGGGTCTTTCAGCACTGCCCGTGCAATCGCAATTCGTTGCCGCTGTCCACCTGAAAGTTGCGTACCCCGTTCACCTACCAAGGTATCAAGCTGTTCCGGGAAACGGCTGATAAATTCCATTGCATTGGCTTTTTGGGCAGCATCTGTAATTTCTTCATCAGTAGCTGTTGGTTTGCCGTATGCAATGTTTTCGCGAATGGTTCCGCCAAAAAGAAAAATATCCTGGGGAACCAGTGCAATCTGACTACGCAAGGCCGATAACGAGTACTCGCGACTATCCTTTCCGTCGAATAAAATAGCTCCTGAAATTGGGTCATGCAAACGCAACAACAGCGAAGCAATGGTTGATTTTCCGGCTCCACTGGCACCAACCAAGGCCACCATCTGGTTAGCCTCAATGCTGACATTAATATTCTTTAAAACATTCTCATCAGGCCGCGAAGGATAGGCAAAAGTTAAGTCATCAAAAGTGATCGCACCCTTTAATGCCTCTTTATCAGGAAGTTTTCCAATATCCTGAATATCTTCTTCCTGCTCGTTGAAAATGGCAAATAAATCTTCAGTAGCACCAATAAACTTCTGAATACTTGTATAAACGGTGGCTAATCCGCCAATAGTTCCGCCAACAAAAGCCGAATAAATGACGAACGAAAACAAATCGCCTGCGACGAGCTCCCCGGCTGCAAGCAAAGTTGATCCTTTCCAGATTACCGCTACCAGCGCGCCAAACAATCCGAAAACAACAAACGCGGAGAAAGCACCTTTATAACGGCCGCTTTTAATTCCCAGGTCAGCAATCTCTTCCGTTTTCTTCCGGTAACGGGCAATCTCAAAATATTCGTTGGTGTACGCTTTTACGCTTTGAATTCCCTGCAATGTTTCTTCAACAATGGTATTTGATTCGGCAACTTGTCCCTGAACCTGCTTAGAAAATTTCCGGATGAACTTTCCGAAAAAGCGGGCAAAAATCATGATGGCAGGTAAAACGGCGAGCATAAATAGCGTAAGCTTAAACGAGGTAATAGCCAGTAAGGCAATACCTCCGAAAATGGTGATTATCTGCCGGATAAACTCAGCCAAAGTAGTGGTCAGAGTCTCCTGAAGCAAAATGATATCAGCCGAAATGCGGCTATTCAACTCTCCCACCCTGCGCTGATCAAAAAAACGCAAGGGTAATTTAATCAAATGGTTGTAGGTGTCCTGACGCAAAAATGCCAGTGTCTTTTCGGTAACATTTACAAACAGTACAATCCGGAAATACGAAAATACAGCCTGGGCGAGAAGCACGACACCTAAAATCAAAGCAACTTCATTCAGGCTTCTGGAAACAACCTCTTTATTGGCAGCATTAACAAGATCGCCCAGCAATTTAGGAAAGATTAAACTGGTAGTTGTTGATCCGAGCAGAAACAACAGGCCAATGTAATATTGCCCCTGGAAAGGTTTGATATACTTGAATAATTTGAACGCATTGCGAAGGCCATCGCGACTTATCTTTTTCTTTTCAACTTCACTCATCCTGAAAATTTTGGTTCTTTATCACAGGCAGATAAACAGCACTGAACCTTTTGTGTTCATCAAAACTAGCCCTAAAAATAATGAGCAGGCAACCTGGAGTTACCCGCTCACTAAAAAATAGTATTGAATATTCCCTAGCTAATCAGGGAGAATAGTTATAAGTTCAAACTTAAATTACAACTGCTTGAAAAAGTCGTTGCCTTTATCGTCAACAATGATGAAAGCCGGGAAATTTTCTACACGAATTTTGCGAATTGCTTCCATGCCTAATTCTTCAAAATCAATAACTTCACTCGATTTGATACTGACTTTAGCCAGAATAGCGGCAGGCCCGCCAATCGATCCGAGGTAGAATCCGCCCCATTTCTTGCAGGCATCTGTAACCTGTTGAGTACGGTTTCCTTTGGCCACCATAATTTTTGAACCTCCAAGGCTCATAAAGAAGTCAACATACGGATCCATGCGTCCGGCTGTGGTTGGACCAAAACTTCCGGAAGCCATTCCTTTGGGTGTTTTGGCTGGTCCGGCGTAATAAACCGGATATCTCTTCAGGTATTCGGGCATAGGTTGACCGGCATCCAACATTTCTTTCAGCCGAAGGTGAGCCATATCGCGGGCAACAATCAAAGTTCCTGAAAGATTCAAGCGGGTTTTGATCGGATATTGCGACAATTTCTTTAGCACGTCTTCCATTGGTTCATCCAAATCAATATCAACAGCAGGCTGCATACTTGGCGCTTTTGCCGGAAGGAAACGAGCCGGATTACGCTCCAGTTCCTCAAGGAAAATGCCGTCCTCGGTTATTTTGGCTTTAATGTTGCGATCGGCAGAACAGCTAACACCCAATCCTACCGGACAAGAAGCAGCATGGCGCGGTAAACGAATCACGCGTACATCGTGAACGAAGTATTTACCGCCAAACTGTGCGCCCAATCCACATTCCTGAGCTATTTTTTCAATTTTCTTTTCCCATTCCAGATCACGGAAAGCTTGCCCGCCTTCGTTGCCCTCGGTGGGTAAATGATCCAGATATCCGGCAGAAGCTTTTTTTACGGTTGCCAAAGTTGCTTCGGCTGATGTTCCACCAATGACAAGTGCCAGATGGTATGGAGGACAAGCAGAAGTACCTAGATCCATAATTTTTTCTTTCACGAATTTAGTCAGATTTTCCTCTGTCAACAACGATTTAGTTTGCTGATACAGATAGGTTTTATTGCCCGAACCTCCACCTTTGGTTATAAACAGAAACTCGTATGAATTGCCTTTTTCTGAGTAGATATCAATTTGTGCCGGAAGATTTGTGCCTGTATTTTTTTCGTCGAACATGTTAAACGGAACAACCTGCGAATAGCGCAGATTGCGATCCTGATAAGTTTCATAAATCCCTTTCGAAAGGAATTCGGCATCATTCACTCCGGTGTAAACATCCTCGCCTTTTTTGCCCATTACAATGGCAGTACCAGTGTCCTGACAAGTTGGTAATTCGCCTTCAGCCGAAACAACCTGATTCATCAACATGGTATGAGCTACAAAACGATCGTTATCTGTTGCTTCCGGGTCTTTCAGGATTAAAGCCAGTTTTTCGAGGTGCGATGCCCGCAAATAAAAAGAAACATCAGCAAAAGCTTCTTTTGCAAGCAATTCAAGACCCTCAGGAGCTACCTTCAGAATATTTCGGCCATCGAACTCAACAGTCGATACAAAATCTTTGGTCAAAAGACGATACGAGGTGGTATCTTTTTTAATCGGAAATGGTTTTTGATACGTGAATTTGGACATTTTATGGTACTGTAAATGAGTTAATAATAAGTCTTATCCGTTTCAAATTCAAAAATCTGAAACGGAAACAAATATAGTTAATCCATCAGGAATAGCAGACAAAACACTAAATCCATTCGGGTAACTTTCAGATTTTTAACAAAAAATTCAAAGTGAGTTTTCGCTGCTATTACGAGAAATCGAACCTGCAGTTTCTCATACTAAATTTATCTCATTCAATCTTGATACAAAACCGTTGTCGGGGTTTCACTATCAGGACTTCCATAAATGTTATATATTTGCCTGATTGGTATCGAAAAATTAAAATCTTACCGTAAATTCAGCAAATAAAATATTTCAGGAATGAACCTAAAAAATCTAAAACGAATACTCCACCACCGGTTTGGAGGAATACTGATGCTCTATTTTATTTTTATCGGCATCGCATTTATTAGCCGAACCAATTTATTTTTTCAATCCTTTGACGAAGTAAGCCTCAACCCGTTAAATATTATATGGTCTTATGGAGGAGGTTTACTAATGGATACTGTGGCTTTTTCATATTTCATGATTCCATTTGTGCTTTTCCTGATGTTCGTTTCCGACCGGATATTCAATTCACAAATCCACAGAAAGATAGCTTACATTATCTACTTTATTACTTTCTATATTCTGATTTTCAATGGTGTTTCCGAGTACTTTTTCTGGGACGAATTCGGAGTCCGCTACAACTTCATTGCTGTTGATTACCTGGTTTATACCACCGAAGTTCTGGGGAATATTAAAGAGTCGTATAATTTGCCAGTATTAATTTTAGGAATCCTGATTGCTGACATAGCATTGACCTGGATGGTTGTAAAAAATAAATATCTGGCCGTATCGCTCGAAAGTAAAAGTATTCGCAGAAACCGTTTACGCTCAGGCTTAATTTTACTTCTGTTACCCATCCTGTCGTTTGTGCTGGTTAAAAATACAACAGTTGAAATTACCAAAAACCGCTACAATAATGAACTGGCCAAAAACGGGATTCACTCGTTGTTTTCTGCATTCCTGAACAGTGAACTTGATTACGATATTTTTTATGCCACCGAGGATAATCAGGAAAATTTCAAACAACTGCGCAATTTGCTTAAAAGTAAAAACAGCAAATATCTGAGTAATGAACCCTTTGATATTACACGGGAAATTACCAACCCGGGCGAGGAAAAACACTACAACGTGGTCTTCATAACGGTTGAAAGTTTGAGCGCCGAATTCATGGGATTCAAAAGAAACCAAAAGGCTGATCCTTCAGATTTCAGTGGAAATGTGACCAACTATAAAGGAAATATCACACCCGCACTTGATGCCATTGCTGATAGTTCGCTGTTGTTCACCAACCTGTATGCCATAGGGACCCGAACCATTTATGGGCTGGAAGCTGCAACTTTGGCAGCGCCACCAAAACCCGGCCAGAGCGTAATAAAACGTCCGAACAACGAAAACATGTTCTCTATGGGGCTGATTTTTAAAGAGCGCGGTTATCGCCTAAAATACATTTATGGCGGCTATGGTTATTTCGATAATATGAACAACTATTTTTCGCACAATGGCTATGAAATTGTTGATCGAAATGACTTCAAAAAGGAAGAAATCACTTTTGCCAATACTTGGGGAGTTTGCGATCAGGATCTGTTTAACCGCACGTTAAAAGAATGCGATGAATCATTTGCCAGTGGAAAACCATTTCTAAATCATGTCATGACCACTTCCAATCATCGGCCTTTTACTTATCCTGATAGTGTGATTGACATTCCACCGCACGTTAGCCGGGCAGGTGGAATTAAATATTGCGATTTTTCAATTGGCGAGTTTATCCGGAAAGCCAGTGAAAAACCTTGGTTTAGCAATACTTTGTTTGTTATCCTCGCAGATCATTGTGCCGGTAGTGCCGGTCAGTCGGAATTACCATTTATGGAATACCAGATTCCTTATATCATTTATAATCCGAGACTGGTTAAACCGCAACAAATTGACAAACTATGCAGCCAGATTGATGCAGCACCAACGCTGCTCGGTGTTATGAACTGGACTTATAAAACTAAATTCTTCGGAAAAGATATTATTAAAATGGTTCCGGATGAAGAACGTGCATTTATTTCGAACTACCAGAAACTGGGTTATATTAAAAACGACCGACTTACCATTTTAAGTCCTCAGCAAAAGATTACCCATTATAAAATTGATTCAAAATTGGGAGAAATGAAGACAATTCCAATGGATGAAAACTTGCAAAAAGAAGCTATTATTTACTATCAATCTGCCAATTACGTTTATAAGAATAAACTAAATAAATGGGACTAAAATGAGCCTAAAACAATCTACTGCAAGGTTTATTCTTCTGACAATTATTATACTTTCATCTGCTATTGCTAAAGCAAATGAAAAAACGGATACGTTAGTAAACAAAGCATGGCGGGATACTTTTAAAGTAGAAAAAGCACAGATTGTCGAAATAGACTCAAGCTATTCAATGCTATTTTACCGACCTAAACCATTTCAGTTTGTAAAGAATGTTCCCTCCGATTTTTATCTACTTGGTAAAACTGCTTTCTCAAAAAAAAATCTACCTAAATTAGGTGTTATTTTGGCTGGTACTGCACTGTTGGTGGCTGTTGATCAGCCCATTCTTGATGCTGCCCAGCAATTTGGCCGGTATATTAATTTACCTGCGACCAACGAAGATCGCAACAATACGAAAGATGTTAATTTGAAATTTGGAGGAAAATCAATAACAATAATGGAATTGCCCAGAACAGTTAATGGTGCCTTCTATTTTATTGGCGAAGGATGGCCTAGCATACTCCTTGCCTCCGGATTTTACAGTTATGGTTTAGCTGCAAACGATTACCGCGCCCGTCAAACCGCATCAGAATTGGCTGAAATGTTTATAACACTTGGAATTACCACTCAATTTCTGAAACGAATCAGCGGTCGGGAAAGCCCCTTTAGGGCGATGGACGACTCTGGATCAGGTCATCCGGGAGGAATCTGGCATCCTTTTCCTCCCCCTTTGCACTACCAGAATGATGTATCCAGGCATGATGCTTTCCCCTCGGGCCATTTGGCCACAGCAATGGCAACTGTTACTATTCTTGCAGGCAATTATCCCGACAATAAATTCATTAAACCTGTAGGCTACAGTTTAATGGGTTTACTTGGCTATGCCATGCTTAACAATGGTGTTCACTGGATTAGCGACTATCCGCTAGCAATTGCTATTGGTTACAGTTGTGGAAAGATTGCACTTTCAAGAGGTAGTAAGATTATTCCTAAACTGGGAGTTGATCATGGTTCAAGCTCAACACTCTCTCCAACATATTTTGGAAATGGAGGCATTGGATTAAGCTATAGAGCTACGTTTTAACTATCTTCAAGCAGAAAGCCTCCAGAAAATTGATTTTCCGGAGGCTTTCTGCTTGAAGATAAAACACACTAATGTTTGGCTTTTTCCTTTTCCGGGAAAAGAGCTGAAAATACAACACTCAGAATTAATGTTGCTGCAATGAAATACAATGAATAAGATGACTTAAAGCCAATATCATCTAACCAATGATGCGCCAGTAGCTTTAGCCCAACAAAAATCAGTAATATACTAACTCCTACATTCAGGAACCTGAATTTATCAACCATATTGGCCAACAGGAAAAATAAGGAACGAAGTCCGATAATGGCAAAAATATTAGAAAAGAACACTACAAACGGATCGAGAGATACCGAGAACACTGCAGGAATTGAATCGAGTGCAAAAATAACATCAGTAAACTCCACCATAACCAATACCAGCATTAAAGGCGTAAAAAATATTTTACCATGGTAATTTAAGGCGAAACGATCTCCATGATATTCTTTGGTGATATTTAAATATTTCGACAGAAATTTTACTATTGCAGAATCATGTGGATCTTTTTCGTCACCATTTTTCTTAATCAGGATTTTAATGCCTTGGAAAACAAGGAACGCTCCAAAAACATAAAGAATCCAGGCAAAACGTTGAATAAGTGCCGCACCAGCGAATATGAAGATAAACCTCAAGATAATTGCGCCCAAAACACCCCAAAACAGAACTGTTTTATAATTCTTCTGCGGAACTGCATAGCCCTGAAGGATAAGCAAAATCACAAAAACATTATCTATCGAAAGTGTCTGTTCAATAAAATACCCGGCCAGATAACTCATCGACATATGCTCACGATACTCGCCAAGCATACCTTCAAAATCAGTCATACTGAATTTGATTCCCGGGGCATATTTAGCCACCACCTCTGTTAACTCTGCTGGTGTTTCAATTCCATGCAGCATGTGTCCGTAGAATTTCAGAAACACATAAAAACCCATTGAAAGCATAAACCAAACACTCGTCCAACCCAAAGCTTCCTTGGTTGATACAATATGTGAATGACGGCCTACAACAAGCAGATCAATCATTAACACAACAACGATGAGTAATAAAAACCCACCCATTAATATCACTTCTGTTGACATATATAATAATCTTAATTAACTTTTGTTACACCTCCTGAAACCACAAATTTCATTACTTCTGACGGACTTAAATCAACCGATTCCACCGAACTGGCAGGAACAAGATACAATTCGCCTGAGAAATTATATGAATGTGGAAAATAAACAGCTACCATTTCCTGTAATCCGAATTCCTCCAGATTTTTCTCTGTTACAAACCCCAATTTCCACAAATTGTTTTCCTGGTTCATACAAACTCTGACTGGCACATTAAATTTTTTCTCCTTTCCGACAAAAGCCGTAAACAAATCGTTAAGCGAAGTATAGATTACGTTGAGTAAAGGAGCTCGTTTTAAAAGTCTACGTGTAAAAAAAATAAACGGACGTGCAATAATGGTTTCCCCGATTAATCCGAGCAATGTTAGGGAAATAAACAGCACTACAATGCCAATGCCAGGTATATCTATCTGATAATGTTCTTTTAACGGGTTACCTACCAGACGATCGACATAATTAAATAATAAGAAAACGGTATAAAGAGTTACTGCCAGAGGCCCAAGCAACAATAATCCCTGAAGAAAATATTTAAACAGCCGTTTCATATATTTTTTTGCGAAAGATACGACTTTTACCCTTCTTCTTTAAAATTGAATGATCATGATGCCTTAAATAATTGTTATTTATAAGCTAAACAATACCGTTGTATTATTTGTATTGTATGAGAAAATAGAATCATGAAACAAATAGGAATTATATTACTGATAGCGTTGCCAATAATTGCCAATGCACAGGACATAACCAAATCAAAAAAGGAAAGTGCCATGAAATTTAATGAACTGAATGCATTTGAAAAGTCCGTAATAGAAGGGAAAGGAACTGAAAGACCATTCACGGGCATTTACTACAAACACGATGAGAAAGGTACATACGTTTGTAAAAAATGTAATGAGCCATTATATCGATCAGCAGACAAGTTTGATGCGCACTGCGGTTGGCCAAGTTTCGATGATGAAATAAAGGGAGCTGTAAAGAAAACAGTTGATGCAGATGGCCGCAGAACTGAAATTACATGTGCAAAATGTGGAGCACATTTAGGGCATGTATTTGTTGGCGAGGGCTTTACTTCTAAAAATACACGGCACTGTGTAAACTCTGTTTCGTTGAATTTTCTGCCAGAGCTTAAAAAATAAATTGAAGCCAGGCAATCCGGAGCAATACCTGGAATGACTGGCTTCAATTTTTGAATACAATATTTTCTAAGAAGTAATACTTTTATTTCTTTTGGATTAATTCTACTCCATCCAAATAATAAACAGGCACATAACCTTCTTTACTTTCGGCCAGCTTCTGGCTCATCTGTTCCAATTTCTGGGTTTGATTGATGCTGTCATGTTTTCCACCATCAACATCGTGCATTGCAGGTCCGTTGTGTCCCAAAGCATGACCTTTGTTGGCAGATTCTCCGGCAGCAGCAGCTTTTTCCATCTCGGCCAAATCTTCTTCGTCTAACTGCACTTCCTGCAAAATTCCACGAACCTGAATGTCGCTTCCCATTTGGTCCTGCGCAAATGAACCAATTTTACCGGCCTCGATTCTCAAACTAATATCTTCAGTGCTTCCCATTATGAAACAACGAGCACCGCTTTCTTTGCAAACATGGGTTACCATTCCTTTCACCATCACTTCTTTACCAACCAAATCTTTTGCCTGAGTTTGCAATTCATCAACAGTCAAAACGGCTAATTCAGCTGATTTTTCTTCTTTTTTCTGCTTATTCTGGCTTGTGCAGGAAATTAATACAGCCAAAGACACAAATAAAATCATCGTTTTTTTCATAGTATAAAAATTTAAAGATTAGTAAATCAAGATAAATAGAACAAAATAATGAATAGAGGAATAACAACACCTATTCCGGTTAGCCAAAGCCCACGGCCTTTAATACCATATTTCCCCTTCAACAAAAACAGCCCCGAAATAGCTACAAAAAGGAGAAAAACAGCCATGGCATCTGATATCCATATCCAAAGATTTCCTGTTTGAGCCAAATGAATTTTATTGATCTGGAAAAGGAAAGGGCGCTTTTTTAACAATTCGAGCTCGGCTGATCCTTCCAAAGGAGTATAAATTACGGTGCCTTCTTCAACAAATATCTTAATTGTGGCATCCTTGGTAATGAAATGCTTTTTATAAACCGGTTTGTTTTCAAATTTGCTAAGAATCGAGCTGATTTCAGCTTTAGAATACTCCATCTGATCAGATGCTGGTAGAGTAAGTTCTTCGGAAACTAATGAATAGTGTGGGTTCCAGTCCTGACGATGATTCATCGCAATACCAGAAACTGTATAAATAAAAGTAATGCCAACAACAAAATAGCCAAAGTCGCGGTGCAATGATCGCAATGTTTTACGAATGTTCATTTAAGCTAAGTTTAAATAATCCGGAGAATCCTAAGTGACAATTTATATCAATTGAACCGGGTTTTGATCCAATTCGAATGCAGTGCACTTTTGTTCAAAATAAAGGTAATTTGATTTAACTAACAAATAATAAAGTCAGTCATTAAGAAATATTAAACATTATATTTTCAGAATCTTCAAAAGCCTTAGTGGAGAATATTAGTAATCGGCAGATCAGGATGGTTAAGTTTATACCAGTTCGCTGTTAACTAGATGATAGACATCTTCAAAAGTTTTCGCGTCCATGAGGTCGGCACGCAATTTAGCGGCTCCGGCGAAATCATTGGTATATATTTTATAAAAACGCTTCAAAATATTCAGGTTCTTTTTTCCTGCCCAATTTTGCTCAAACAATCTGGTATGAAGCAGCAATTGAGCCATTTTATCAGACTTGGAAGCTGTAATATTTTGGGGATCAAAAAACCAGGGATTATGAAAAATTCCACGTCCAACCATAACCCCATCAAGTCTGTATTTTTCACATAGCTCTTCGCCGTGCGAAACAGATGAGACATCGCCATTTCCCAGGAATAAAGTTTCAGGATTAATCTGGTCCCGTACTCGTGCACCTTTTGCAATTTCTTCCCAATCTGCAAACCCATCTGATTGTTGTTTCTGGGTTCTACCATGTAGAATAATTGCAGCAGGTTTGGTCACCATAACATGTTCTATCCATGTTTCTGTTTCGTGCGATTTTATTCCTGTTCGGGTTTTTACGGAAACCGGCAAGTGAGTTCCTTCTTGGGTAGCCAATATAATTTCTTTTGCAAGTTCAGGTTGTTTAATTAATGCCGAACAACAACCATTCTTGACTACATTTTTGACTGGGCAGCCCATATTTATATCTAAACCATCAAAATCATATTCATCTGTAATTTCCTGAGCTATTTTGTGAAATAATTCCGGTTTATTTCCCCAAATCTGGGCAATTAATTTAAAGCCCTTATGTTTCAAAATTTGCCTCTCCGATTCGCTAACCAGCAGCCGCTCTCCCACTCTTAGTTTGCCTTTGGGATGATTCATCCCATCAACCGAAGTAAACTCTGTATAAAGAATGTGAAGGTGATTCGGATCAGCAAGTCGGGCCACCACTTCACGGAAAGAAGTATCTGTTACATCTTCCATTGGCGCTAAGGCAAATATTGGTTTCGGAAGAGTCTTCCAGAAATTTTCCATATCAACTGTATTTTACTCTAAACCGGAATTAGAAGTGGCAAAAGTATTACTTTTTGCAAGCAGATAACTTTTACGGTACAAACGGCTATTTCCGAACTTACGGCTTGCCTGAAGTCTATACCTTTGTTTTTCCTGTTCCGAAGCATTTTTAATGTCGCGACACTCTAATGAGCAACATTTATCAAAGGTCTCAGCACATTCAGGGCACTGGAGGAAAAGTAAATGACAGAGTTCGTTTGCGCAATTTAAATGCACATCACAAGGTTTTCCACATTGATGACATTTCGAAATAATTTCCCCGTTAACAGATTCACCCAAACGCTCATCAAAAACGAAGTTTTTACCAATAAAATTTGATTCCAGATTAAGTTGTTTGATTTGTCGGGCATATTCCAATATCCCACCATGCAACTGATTAACATCACTGAAGCCATGATGTTTCAAATATGCACTTGCCTTCTCACAGCGAATTCCACCAGTGCAGTAAAGTAATATTTTCTTGTCCTTTTGATCAGCAAGCATGTTTTTTACACTATCAATTTCCTCCCGGAAAGTATCCACCTCAGGACAGATTGCTCCTTTAAAGTGTCCGATCTCTGATTCGTAGTGATTTCGCATGTCAACAACAATGTGCTCTCCGGATTTAACCAAAAAGTGAAATTCTTCTGCACCCAAATGATTGCCCACATTTGTCACATCAAAAGAGTCATCATTCAGGCCATCGGCAACTAATTTGGGTCTTACCTTTATCGTAAGCTTATAAAATGACTTCCCATTATCTTCGATAGCGTACTTTATAGGAATTTGTTGAAAAATGGGATACTTGCTTAATGTGCTCAGAAAAGCTTCAAAATTATCTTCGGGCACACTCATTTGTGCATTAATGCCTTCTCTTGCAATATAGATTCGGCCAAAGCAATTCAACTCAGACCAATCTTCATACAATTGATTTCTAAATTGTTGTGGGAAATCAAGAATAAAATACCGATAAAACGATATTGTTTTGCGTGTAAATAGCTCATTCTGTAGATTTGCTTTTAACACTTTCGAATCAATAATATTATATAAGCGCATATTTGAATTTTGCTGCAAATATAATAAACCACAATAATAAAAGATACGATAGTCTTAATCTATGAATTTCAGTATAAATAAGCCAGCAAATAATTCAACAAGTAATATTTTCAAGTCATGTAATTATACTTGATATTATAAAACATACGCCAAACAAATAACAACTGAAAAACAGCAGTTTACAAAACGTCATTTTGAAAATATATTTCAACATTAATAAATTCTTAAAAAATCTTAAAAAGAGTTATTAAATAACTGTTATATTAGCATCGCGATTTAAACAAATAGAAACCTTTTCTCTTTTACCAAATATCTATTTTCCGATCGAACTAAACTAAATTTGGAACAAAGGATTATCATTTTAATGATAATCCTTTTCTTTTTGGTCTACTTTTCACATAAATCACTTGATTCAGACAAAAAAAAATCAGCCGGGTTTCCGACTGATCACATATAAATTTTATCAATTATTTTTAGGGAGAAAGTCTTTTGTTTCTGACAAAGTGAGAAAAGAATAGATTAAATTTTGGTACACTAAATCATGACAAAATACTTACGAATGGTTATGAATTTAAATCATCAAATTCAAGCTTGGTATAGTCTTTTGAAAAACCTACTTCTTCAAATACATGCTCTTCCGAATTTTGGTGATTTTCAATTTCAGAATGATTTTCAACATCATCCTGTTGATTCTGATCAATGTAAGTAATTACTTCTTGTAAGCCATCAATAAACTTTTCGAAATCCTCTTTGTAAAGAAAAATTTTGTGTTTCTCAAAATGAAAATTTCCGTCTTGTTCGAATCGTTTTTTACTTTCAGTAATTGTTAGGTAAAACTCATCTCTTCTTGTTGATTTTACATCGAAAAAATAGGTTCTTTTCCCGGCTCTAACAGCAACAGAATATATTTCTTCTCTGAATTTGCTGTCATTCTCTAATCTGTCCTCATTTTTCTCCAATTCTTCCATCATGCTCTAATTAAGTTTATTCTGTTCGTGTTTTTCAAAAATACATAAAAAATATGAGAAATAAGTAAAAATGTTAATAAACACGTTAACATAAATCGACATGTGTGATGAACAAAGGTTCAGTTAGATACTAATCCCATCAACTATTTAAAATTTTCTGATTCAAGATTAAGTTTAAGTTTTATTTACCTGAAATCTATTTTCCAGAATAATATTTCATGGCTTCCGGAAGAAATTGTTTTATAGCTTCAATTCTGTTTTGCTCGATAGGGTGTGTACTTAAAAACTCAGGCATTTTTCCGGCTGAATTCGCAGCCATTCTCTCCCAGAAACCAAGGGCCTCTTTCGGATCATAACCTGCAATTGCCATGAAAATTAGGCCCAATTTATCTCCTTCATATTCATGCTGGCGAGAATAAGGCAACATAACTCCAACCTGAGTTCCAAGACCATATGCAGTTTGAAATATTGCCTGAGTTTGCTCTGGTTTGGTTTTAATTGCTTCAGAAAGGGCTATTCCTCCAAATTGCACCAACATCTGCTGGCTCATTCGTTCGTTTCCATGACGGGCCACTGCATGGGCAATTTCATGTCCCATAACTACTGCAACACCAGCATCATTTTTTGTCAAAGGCAATATCCCAGTATAGAAAACAACCTTACCGCCTGGCATACACCAAGCATTCGGCTCTTTGTTTTCAACCAAATTAAACTCCCATTTAAAATCTGCAATTCGGTCTTGATAACCGTTATCATTGAGATATTTTTCAACCGCAACTGACATTTTTGCTCCAACCCGTTTTACCACATCAGTTTGTTCTTTGCTGGTTGAAAGTTTATTTTCCTGCAAAAACTGACTGTAATTGGTTAGACTCATTTCAACCATATTAGCTTCAGGCAACAGATTTACTTGTTTCCGTCCGATAAGTGGCACTGTACCACATGACTGGATAAAGATTACTGCAGCCAAAAGACCTGCTTTTACTAATTTTTGTTTCATCGCTTGATATTTATGAATTATAAAAATACAATTATATGAGCATTTAAGACTTAAACAAACGACATAAAAAAAGGTGCATTCTCAGCACCTCTTTTTTAATATCATGTTTTACTATCCGTTACTTCGGGCGGCCAATAGGGTATTTTGCAAAAGAGATACCCTTGTCATCGGTCCAACACCGCCAGGTACTGGAGTAATGTATGAACATTTAGGTGCTACTTCATCAAATTTCACATCACCCTTAAGTCGCCATCCCGATTTCGTATCGGGGGCACTAACTCTTGTGGTTCCAACATCAATAACTACTGCTCCTTCTTTCACCATATTGGCCTTGATAAACTCAGGAGACCCCAATGCAGCGATTAATATATCAGCTTCAGCACAAACCTGATTCAGATTTTTAGTCTGGCTGTGTGCAACAGTAACGGTTGCATTTACGGCTTTCTGAGACATTAAAATGCTCAAGGGCCGACCAACTATATTACTTCTGCCAACTATTACACAATTCTTGCCTGACGTGGGTATTTGATATCTTTTAAGTAATTCGACTATACCAAATGGAGTGGCTGACAAAAATGCCGGCAAACCCAAAACCAGACGTCCTACATTTTCAGGATGAAATCCATCAACATCCTTTCTTGCATCAATAGCTTCAATAACTTTTTGTTCCGAAATGTGTTTTGGCAAAGGTAATTGCACGATAAATCCATCCAATTCGTCGTCATTGTTCAATTCATGAACCTTTGCTATTAATTCAGATTCAGTCACATCATCATCAAAACGAATAAGTGTTGAGCGAAAACCAACCTCCTCGCAATCTTTAATCTTAAAAGCGACATAGGTTTCGCTACCTCCGTCATGACCAACCAAAACTGCAGCTAAATGAGGAGCTCTCTTGCCAGTTGAAATAATCTGCTTAACTTCAATAGCAATTTCCTTCTTTATCTCGTCAGCTGTTTTTTTTCCGTCAATTAATATCATAGGTAATTATTTATTCGATTATCGTTTAGGGCCCATATTTCCCATCATCCGCTTCATATTATTTCCCTGAGAAACAACTTTCATCATTTTCCGGGTTTCAGTAAACTGTTTAATCAACCGGTTCACTTCCTGAATATTAGTTCCAGATCCATCAGCGATACGTTTCCGGCGTGAGCCATTCAACAGTGCAGGGTCTTCCCTTTCGGCAGGTGTCATTGAATAAATAATAGCTTCAATATGTTTGAATGCATCGTCTTCTATCTGAACATCCTTCAAAGCCTTTCCCATACCAGGAATCATAGCTGCAAGATCTTTCAGGTTCCCCATTTTTTTGATCTGCTGAATTTGCTTCAAGAAGTCGGTAAAACTAAATTGATTTTTTGCTAATTTTTGCTGAAGTTTTCTTGCTTCTTCTTCATCAAATTGTTCCTGTGCTTTCTCTACCAACGAAACAATATCACCCATCCCCAGGATACGGTCGGCCATACGTTCAGGATGGAAATTATCAAGAGCTTCCAGTTTTTCGCCTGTACCTACAAACTTAATTGGCTTATCGACTACTGAACGTATTGAGATTGCTGCTCCACCTCGAGTGTCGCCATCCAGTTTAGTTAACACAACCCCATCGAAATCAAGTCTATCATTAAATTCTTTGGCTGTATTTACGGCATCCTGACCGGTCATTGCGTCAACTACAAACAAAATTTCGTTTGGTTTTACTGCATCTTTAACAGCACTGATTTCGTTCATCATTTCCTGGTCAATAGCCAAACGACCGGCGGTGTCGATGATAACAACATCGTTACCTTGTAATTTTGCCTGACGAATTGCCTCCAAAGCGATCTTCACCGGATTACGGTTACCTTCTTCGGTATAAACAGGAACGTTTATTTGTTGGCCAAGAACCTTTAATTGTTCAATTGCAGCAGGACGATAAACATCGCAGGCAACTAGTAAAGGATGGCGTCCTTTCTTACTTTTCAGCATTTTTGCAAGCTTACCCGAAAAAGTAGTTTTTCCGGATCCTTGCAAACCAGCGATAAGTATAACAGATGGATTTCCTTTTAAATTGATATCGACAAATTTGCCTCCCATCAATTCAGCCAACTCGTCGTGTACGATCTTAACCATCAACTGACTTGGCTTAATTGCATTCAAAACATCCATACCCAATGCTTTTTTACGAACATTTTCGGTGAATGATTTGGCTATCTTAAAGTTAACGTCGGCATCAAGCAAAGCGCGACGTACTTCTTTTAGCGTTTCGGCAACATTAATTTCGGTAATTTTACCCTGACCTTTCAGAAGTTTAAATGACCGTTCCAGCTTTTCGTTCAAATTCTCAAACATATCTATTTAAAAGATTTTCATTTTGTAAAAAACTCCTGCAAAAATATAAAAATATGCTAAAGCAGCCTTCAAACTTAAAATTTAAAAATTTTTGCTTTTTGAGGGTTACCTTTTATTCTTTTCCGGAATAAAGAAACGTAACAAGATAGTTTGTAAAGGAAAGAAAGATAAGATGGGAGAGTATTATTCAAACTATTACGGTCTTTTGTTCAACTGTCCATTTGAGAGCGAATTAGAACACTGTGCGCTCAAAAACATGAGACAACGAACTGCTAAAGAAAGATTAATTTACTATGAGGCTCTGACATTAAGTGAACGAAAAGTTTTAATAAAAAAACATCACAATTGTCTTTTAGTCAGAGAAAACAAGTCCCTTTTTCACGAATCGCAATAATGTAGATTATTGGGGAGCCGCTCGGCTCCCTTCTACTTTTTATACGGTTCACATCCTCTAAAACAAGCAAATTATTTATCCAAGCTACGATAATACAAATCCTTAGCTTCTATTTTCATACCAGGATTGTGGCCCTGAATGGCAAAATGACCCGATTTATATTCGGTATCGTCGTAGCTCATCA
>JAFLKN010000011.1 GCA_019163175.1 Prolixibacteraceae bacterium
CGTGGAGCCTGCGGTAAAAACTGGTTTCTGGAACCCGGCGTGACAACTGGAAACTGGAGAAAAGCTTCTCCTGGTACACCTTACGACCCTGCATTTTTTTATTTCAAGATACTCATCAGCCGGCGATTAATCAACAAAATATCATTATATTTACTAACATTTTACTGTGAATTGCGCAACAGGCACTTCAGCTACCCGTCAAGTGCGGCAGCAGTGGTTTTCGGTGGGCATCTTTCCGCTCAGGCTGCTTTTCGGCTTGACATCCGCCAGCTGGCGGACGCAATCCGCACCTGCGTGTAGCTTCCTACGTTAGTGGTCAGTTTAATCGTTCCTTGAAACAGTTTCGGTTTTAGACAAAGTGTTTAAATTGACGGTTTTGGTTTCTTGACAAAGTTTCGTAGTTCGACAGAGCCAAGTTCTTTGAGTGGTTTTTAAACTTAGTTCACACGGCAGAGGGAAATTTGTAAGGGGTAATTACAACTTGACTCAGAATAAGTTTATCGACAACGTATTAAAAAAGAAACGACATGATAAATTTGATAATGATTGTTCTTTTATTTCTGCCATTGATATTCCAGTTAATCTTTGGGATCAAAGCGATTAAGTGCACAATTTCTTTGCGTTTTTGGCAAGTAAGTTTAATAAGTTTGCTTGGACAAGTATTTTCAGCAATTGGAAATCTTTTTCTAATCAGTGAATTAGGAAGACTTGCTAATTCTAGAGATGGATGGCCTTGGATCGGAGTTTTCGTTATTGAATTATTTGTTGGGTTCGTATTATTAATAACGATTGTCCTACAACGAAACATCCAATATCGCAAGAATAAATTACTTAATGATTGATTCATGATATTTCAAGTAACAGAAAACCAACCCCATAACTTCAACAACCCATCCGGTCCGGAAGCAGTGGTTTTCGGTGTGAATTTTTCTGCTCAGTCCCGGTTAACCGGGTTTGATTCCGATACTTCGAACAATACCCTTCTGCATATGGTTTCCAGGTTAATCTCCAATCCAATCACCGAAAATCGTATTCAATTGTAATTATTCCATTTCAGGATTAACTTATTGCCTGACTATTTGTTTTCCAAACAAACTAAATCAGGACGATATGAATACTTTCAAATCTGCTTTACTCATTTTCATTTTTACTGCACTGAGCAGCAACATCTTCGCCCAGCAAAAAGGCTACTACCGTTTCCCTTCGGTTCACGACAATTTAGTTGTTTTTACCACCGAAGGCGATCTATGGAAATATAACCAGTCGACAGGAATCTGTTCGCGAATCACGACCAATCCGGGTGTTGAGTCGAATGCATCGATCTCACCCGATGGCAAATCAATTGCTTTTAATGCCGAATATGAAGGCCCGAACGAAGTGTACCTCATTGCTTCGGAAGGTGGTATCCCGAAACGCCTGACCTGGGAAGGCTCCAAAGGCAGCGGACCTAAACTCTACGGCTGGACCCGCGAAGGCAAACTGATCGTTTCAACAAGTTACTATTCCACGCTTCCTGTGCGGCAAGTGGCTTTGCTCGATGTGACCACGCTGCAATACAGCCGCGTACCGCTTGCTCAGGCCGATGAAGCTTCGTTTGATGAAAACGGCAATATCTATTTTACACGCTTTGCTTTTCAGGGGAGCCACACCCGCCGGTACAAAGGCGGCACTGCCCAAAACCTATGGAAATTTGACGGCAAAAACGAAGCTGTTCCATTGACTGCCGATTACACAGGTACAAGTAAAAACCCCATGTTTTACCAGGGTCGGCTCTATTTCCTGACAGACCGCGACGGAACCATGAATTTGTGGTCGATGGCCTCTGATGGTAAGGATCTCAAACAACACACCCAATCAGTAGCCTGGGATTTAAAAGATGCCGAACTGCAAAACGGGAAAGTAATTTACCAGAAACAGGCCGATCTTTACCTGTATGATATAGCCAGTGCCCAGGAAAAAGTGCTTGACATCTCGCTGATTTCTGACTTCGACCAGAAACGCCCGATTTGGGAAAAGGACCCGATGAAAAAATTGCAGGCTTTGAGCATTTCAAAAACCGGAAGTCATGTTCTGCTGACTTCGCGTGGCCGGATTTTTAGCGCCCCGGTTGATGGCGGACGTTGGGCCGAAGTCACCCGCAAATACGGCATCCGATTTAAACAGGCTAAATTCAGCGGCGACAAAGACGATGTTGTTTTCCTTTCCGATGAATCGGGTGAAATGGAATTGTGGAAGACCGATCGAAACGGCTTTACAACTCCAACCGAATTGACTTCGGGAAGCAAATTGCTGATCATGAATTTCCAGCCTTCGCCCAATGGGAAATACATTGCCTATACCGAAAAAGATTATGCGCTGAAACTATACGACACAACGACCAAAACAACCCGGTTGATCGATCAGGATGATGTGGGTGGATTTGGCGATTTGAAATGGTCGGCCGACAGCAAATGGCTCACCTACACCGACCCGGCCGACAATCAACAGGCACAAATAAAAGTGGTAAACGTAGAAAGCAACCAATCGTTTTACCTGACAGACGACCGTTTGGAAAGCTACGACCCAACCTTTAGCAACGACGGGAAATGGCTGTATTTTGTTTCCGACCGAACCTTCAGCACTTCGGTGGCTAGCCCTTGGGGACCGCGTCAACCGGAACCTTACTACACCAAAACCAGCAAAATATACATGCTGGCGCTTTACGATTCGCTGCGTTCGCCTTTCCTGAATTACGACGAGCTGAATGTGAAAGAAGAAAAGAAAGACGACAAAAAAGAAACAACGGCGGCCAAAACAGACGATAAAAAGAAAAAAGAAAAGGCCAAGCCTGCAAAACCAGAAAAACTTCCCGATATGGTTGGAGCCGTCAACCGCTTCTACGAAGTTCCGGTTCCGGCCGACAACATTTCAGGCCTTCAGGTGAATAAAAAATACCTGTACTGGATTCAGTCAGATGCCACCGACTATCAAAACCGCAAGTTATTTGCGCTCGAAATCTCCAATAAAAAAGACAACACTCCTGTTGAAGTGACCGACAAAGTTCAGGGTTATGACCTTTCGGGCGATGGCGAAAAACTGTTAATCCGCAAGGCTGACGGCGTATATGTGACCGATGCCAATGGCAAAAAAGCCGAATTAAAAGATGCCAAAGTGAACCTGAAAGACTGGGTTTTCCAGATTGATCCGGTGGAAGACTGGAAACAAATGATGCTCGACGCCTGGCGACTCGAACGCGATTATTTCTACGACAAAAATATGCACGGCGTGGATTGGAAAGCCGTTCTCGACCGTCATTTACCATTGGTTGACCGCCTGACCGACCGTTATGAACTCGATGATCTGATGGCCAGTATGGTTTCTGAATTATCGGCACTGCACACCTTTGTTTACGGTGGCGATAAACGCGTTTCAACCGACGACATTGCTCCGGCTTCGCTGGGTGCACGTCTGGAAAAAGATGCAGCAAAAGGCGGCTATGTGATCGAACACATTTTTAACGGTGACCCTGATTATCCGGAGAAACGTTCGCCACTGTCGCAACCTCAACTTCAGGTAAAAACCGGCGATGTTATTACAAAAATCAACGGAGTAAATGTGCTGGAAGTGGCTCACATCAACCAGTTGCTGAACAAAAAAGAAGGCCAGGAAGTGCGCCTGAGCCTGAAAAACCAGTCGGGCAAAGAATACGACCAGATTGTGAAACCGGTGAGCATGGGTATTGATGCCGATTTGCGTTACAGCGAATGGGAACACACCCGCCGACTTGAAGTGGAAAGCAAAACCGAAAACAAGGTTGGTTATTTCCATTTGCGGGCCATGGGAGGCGCCAATTTCGATGAATTTGTAAAAGGCTATTACCCGGTTTTCGATCGCGAAGGATTAATCATCGATGTACGCAGCAACCGTGGCGGCAACATCGACAGCTGGATATTGAACCGTTTGTTGCGCAAAGCCTGGTTCTACTGGCAGTCGCGCGCCGGAAAACCATACTGGAATATGCAATATGCTTTCCGTGGTCACATTGTGGTAC
Source organism: Prolixibacteraceae bacterium (assembly GCA_019163175.1). Taxonomy (GTDB): domain Bacteria; phylum Bacteroidota; class Bacteroidia; order Bacteroidales; family Prolixibacteraceae; genus Aquipluma. The sequence continues at coordinate 4,031 of JAFLKN010000011.1, forward strand.
TTTGCAACGAAAGCACAGCTTCAGATGGTGAAGCTTTTGCCGAAGGTATCAAGCAGATGGACATTGGCGAAGTAATCGGAACCCGCACCTGGGGTGGCGAGATATGGCTCTCGTCGGGAAACCGATTGGTGGATAATGGCATTGCTACAGCTGCCGAAATGGGCGTTTACACCGATAAAGGGGAATGGATCATTGAAGGACATGGCGTTGATCCGGACATTGTGGTCGACAATTTGCCGAATGCAACCTACAAGGGAGAAGATGCCCAGCTGGATGCAGCCATTCGGTTCCTGAAAAAGAAAATGGCCGATGAACCGGTTGTTGTTCCACAGTTTCCACCAATGCCAAACAAAGCTTTCGAATACAAAAAATAGGAACAGTATTAAAAAGATAAGCATGAAAGGCCAGTATGATTCAGCCCTGAGCTAGAATGTACTGGCCTTTCTGAATATGGTTTTTCCCTGTGCGAAAATTTGTTCTTTCTGTCATCGTTAAAGCCAAGTCAACAATCCGCCGAATTAAATTGTTATTTGAAAAATCACTGACCTGCAACCAAAATCCGGTTGCCATTCACCCAAAAACTTAGTTGTGCACCAAAAATTTATTGACAGAAAACGCTGTCAGGAAAAAGATACAACGATTAAACATTTATGTCATGAAAAACTTAGAAAAAGCAAGCATTACCGTTCAAACATTGGTCAACGCTCCGGTTGAAAAAGTATGGAAATGCTGGTCAGAGCCGCAGCACATTGTAGGCTGGAATGCGGCATCCGACGACTGGCACACACCCAAAGCCGAAAATGATTTACGGGTTGGAGGCCGATTCGTTTACCGGATGGAGGCCAAAGACGGCAGTTTCGGCTTTGATCTTCCGGGCGAATACACTAAAGTTGAACTGCACCGTCAGATTGAATATACGCTTGACGACAACAGAACGGTTCAGATCAGTTTTGCCCCGCAGGAAAACGGAACCTTAATTACCGAAACTTTCGAAGCAGAAACTGAAAATACACTTGAATTACAACAATTCGGCTGGCAAGCTATTCTGAATAACTTTAAAAAGTACACTGAGGGACTAAGGAAAATAGTACCCCTTCATTTTGAAATAAACATCAATGCTACTGCGGAAACAGTTTACCGCATCATGCTCGATAAAAAGCATTATGAAGAATGGACTGCCCTTTTTAATCCGACCTCCAGGTTCGAAGGCTCATGGGAAAAAGGTGCGAGGATACTCTTCCTTGGCACCGACGAAAATGGGAATTCTGGCGGAATGGTCGGACTAATTAAAGAAAATATCCCGAATCAGTTCGTCAGTATCGAATATACGGCCATCCTTCAGGGCGATAAGGAAATTACTTCTGGGCCTCAGGCTGAGGAATGGATCGGAATATGCGAAAACTACACCTATCAGTCAGTGAACGGAAAAACTTTGCTTGCTGTTGATCTAGATACCAATCAGGAATTTGCGAGCTATTTTAATGACACTTACCCGAAAGCCCTTGACAAACTGAAATCCATCTGCGAACAGTAATTCAGGAGAAATACAAATTGAAATTAAACAAGTGAAAACCATTTAAACAGAAAAACTATGGCAACCGTTAGCACTTACCTCAATTTTACAAACAGCACCGAAGAAGCATTCAATTTCTATAAAACAGTATTCGGGACCGAATTTCTCGGTGAAGGAATCATGCGTTTCAGTGACATTCCACCCTCGGAAAGCATGCCACCACTGCCCGAAGCAGACCTTAATCTGGTGATGCACGTATCTTTACCAATTTTGGGCGGTCACCTCCTAATGGGAACCGATGCACCCGAGTCTATGGGATTTAAAGTGAACTCAGGAAATAATATGTACCTCAACTTAAGCCCCGATACACGCGAAGAAACCAAACGACTTTTCGATGCGCTTTCGGCTGGCGGCCAGGTAGAACAGGAATTACAGGACATGTTTTGGGGCGACTATTATGGCAGCTGCCGCGACAAATTTGGTGTTCAGTGGATGTTCAACTGTGCCGCAAAATAACCAGTTATACTTAAACCACATCTTACCACTCAACATGATGGAAAATCAAATATACCCCTGTCTTTGGTTCGATGGGAAAGCCAAAGAAGCAGCCGAATTGTATTGTTCCGTGTTTCCGGACACGCATATTACCGCCGAAAATCCGATGGTTGTAATCATCGAAGCAGCCGGTCAAAAAATGATGTTCCTGAATGGTGGTCCGCATTTCACGATCAACCCCTCAATTTCGTTTTTCATGACATTTGATACGATTGAAGAAGTTGATCAGGCTTGGGGAAAACTGGTTCAGGATGGGTTGGTCATGATGCCTCTTGATAAATATGACTGGAGCGAGAAGTACGGTTGGGTACAGGACAAATTTGGAGTAAGCTGGCAACTCTCTGCCGGGAAACCCGAAAGTGTTGGGCAAAAATTAACACCCTCGCTCATGTTTACCCTTAATCACGCCGGAAAAGCTGAGCAGGCCATTCAGTATTACACTTCTGTTTTCAAAGATTCCTCGGTAATCGGCATAATGAGATATTCGGCCGAAGATCCGGATGTGGAAGGAACCATAAAGCATGCCCAATTTACGATTGGAAAACAGGTATTTATGGCAATGGACAGCTCCATGCCCCATGCCTTCAGCTTTAATGAAGCCGTTTCGCTGGTGGTTGACTGTAGAAATCAGGAAGAAATTGATTATTACTGGGAAAAATTATCGGCTGTTCCCGAAGCTGAGCAATGCGGCTGGTTGAAAGATCAGTTCGGCATTTCGTGGCAAATTGTTCCTACAATTCTGGGGAAATTAATGAACGATCCAGCCCGATCAGAACGCGTTGTGAATGCTTTTTTGAAGATGAAAAAATTTGACATTGCAAAATTACTGGAAGCATAATTAATTTTATTCAACAAAAAAACGATATTTGGGTTTATTAAATAAATTTCAGCTTAAACCCGATGGCCATAAAACCTGCAACGACAATAAACGAGGTAATTTCTGCACTCGACCAGATCATCCTTGAATCAGAAAAAGACAAAGACCCGGCAGGCTATTTTGCGGCATTATACCGTAAAGTAACCATCAAAGTAAAAGAAGGAATTGCTGCAGGTTTTTTTGACGATGGGCCTCGCATGGAGCAACTGGATGTTTTTTTTGCCAACCGCTACCTGGTTGCTTACCAGGCCAACCGGAGAAAAGATCCCATCACCGAATCGTGGCAAAAAGCATTCTCCATTTCCGGTCAATACTGGCCCATTGTTTTGCAGCATTTGCTTATGGGAATGAATGCACACATCAATCTCGATTTGGGAATTGCTGCAGTGGAGGTTTCAAAAGGCAAAAATCTGTTCGACCTTGAAAATGATTTTGACCGGATTAATGAGATTTTGTCGTCGCTTGTACACGAAGTGGAAGGCAATTTGTCGGCCGTTTGGCCCGCCCTGAAATTCGTGCTTAAATGGACTGGAGAAATTGATGATTATCTGGTTGATTTCAGCATGAAGCTTGCCCGTGATGGGGCCTGGGCTTTTGCCCGAAAACTAAGCGAGGTTCCGGCTGAAGAAAAGACAACCATGATAGCCCTTCGCGACATGAAAGTAGCGGCAAAAGTGAACGTTATTCTGAAGCCAGGTTTTGTGGCAAAAATTGCATTGCGAATCATACGGTTAACAGAACGTGGATCGGTCGTCGAAAAAATCAGGAAGTTGAATAGTTAATCGGGCATTTTTCTACTTTTATGTTCCGAAAAACTACCGATGATGATTACAAAACGACTGTCCTTAATTTTACTTTGCCTGTTCGCGCTGAACGTATATTCGCAAGATCATGAAAAAACTATCCTCAAAACTTTTCATTCCATTTCGAGTCACGATTTGCTGAACGATGCTGCTGAGCTGACCTTGCCCAAATACGGCGGACGTTTATCCGGGTCGCCAGGCTATCAGGCAGCTGCGCAATGGGTGGCCGATCAGCTGAAACAAGCTGGAGTAAAACCTGGACTAAACGATGGCTCTTATTTGCAATACTTCCCGAATGCTTATAGCGATGTGCTCACTCCCGGCAGCGTAACTTTGCTGGCCGGAAAGAACAATGCAAAGAAAGATTATAAATTCCCCGATGATTATTTTCCCGGATCAAATTCAGCTACAGGAACTGTTTTCGGAGAAATTGTTTATGTTGGATTTGGAATTTCGGCACCCGAACTGGGCTACGACGATTACAAAGATATAGACATAAAAGGCAAAATTCTGTTGATGGAAACAGGCGTGCCTTATACCGGGAATGACAGCATCCTGCAAAAATGGGAGAAATACAGCTACCACCGGTACAAGTTTCAACGGGCTAAAGAATTGGGCGCAGCCGGTTTGTTGTACGTTGGCAAAGTTGCCAATCCGAACACTTCCTACCTAGAAGGTTTTGTATATGCACACATCAGCGAACAAGTTGCCGAAGAGTTGTTGGACGGAACCAATAAAAAATATGCCGAATTAAGCTCTGCCATAAAAAAGAGTCTTCAACCCAACTCATTTACCCTGAATAAAAAAGTACAGATTTCGGCTAAAACCAAACATTTTCCCGATAGTCGTTCGTGCAATGTGGTGGGAATTATTGAAGGATCGGATCCAAAACTTAAAGCTGAAGCTATCATTTTGGGCGCCCACCTCGATGCAGTTGGCAGTCCGGGGTGCCTGTTTCCCGGTGCTCTCGACAACGGATCAGGATCGGTAGATATCTTGGCAGCAGCAAGGGCATTAGCCGCTTCAGAAGTGAAACCGGCGCGCACCGTCATTTTTGTGTTTTTTGGCGGAGAGGAATGTGGTTTGTATGGAAGCAAAAAATGTGTGGAATCACCCGTGTGGCCAAAAGAAAAAGTACTTTGCATGATCAATCTCGACATGGTTGGAAATGGTACCGGCTTTCATCTTTCGAACGGGAAATCCTATCCAGACTTGTTTCGCCCGTTTGCCGAAAAAAACAAGAAATACCTGCACCGCGAATTGAACAGCTCCGAATACCGCATCAACTATGGCCGGCCACGCACCGATGCAGCTGTTTTCGACAAAGCTGGTTACCGCACTCTAAGTTTGTGGACAAGTGGTACCGTGAAAACAGTTTATTACCATCACCCACTCGACAATACAGATGCGTTAACTCCTGAAATTATGGAAGATGCAGCTAAATTGCTCTACCTTGGCATCCTTGATTTAGCCAGTGATGAAACGATAAGTGCACGATAAAATCGGTTATTTGTTTCAAATCGATTCAATTATTGAGGAGCGCAGAATGGAAATTTGGTAAATTTACGACACCAAAGGAAACCTGATCAAATCTCCTTTGTTTTAAAGTCAAATAACAACTTTAATACGCCTGACTTTATGCAAAAAACCTGGAAATTTAAACTCGGAATAGTTCTTTTGATCCTTTGCGTTATCGCATTTCTGGCTTTACCAGTCGTACCTTTTCTTGATTTGGATAATGGGACAAAAATTACCGTTTCAACCGTACTTCTGGTAATTGGTGAAATTACATTTTGGACTGGAGGATTGCTTCTGGGAAAAGAATTATTCAGCAAATACAAGGCGTATTTTAACCCCAAAAACTGGTTCAAAAAGAAAGAAGATACTCCTGAATGAAACTTAACTTTGTTGCAAAATGAAGATACTTGCTATTGAAAAAGAAATGCCCGGAGTGGCCGATGGAGATTATAAACCATGGTTAGAAGCTGAGGCGAAAAAGGCCTGGGAACTGCAACAGGAAGGACTGATCCGCGAATTGTATTTTACCGATGACCATTGCGCTGTGCTTATTCTTGAGGCTCGTGATAAAGCACATGCCCGCGAAATTGTAAACCAGTTACCACTAGTTCAGCAGAAGCTCATCGATTTTGAACTACTCGCACTGACTGCCTATCCCGGATTTGCAAGGTTATTCAAGGCGTGATTCTACCGGATTATTTCGGAATCAATTAATGATTCAAACACTGAAACTAAAATGGCATCACGCGATTACCTCATCCATCAATTTGAAGAAATGGGATTTTTTCTGGCTTCCATTCTCCGACGGATATTAAAAATGAAGGAAGAAAACCAGCAGGAACAGATGGAAGCCGCTGTTCGGGAGGAATTGATTCAGGAATTAAAACTGGATATTGATCAGCTTATCATGCTTGAAAATGAAGAATTCGTAGTGCTGGTTAAAACTTATTTTACTTCGGAAGACCAACTTGAAAAACTGGCTGATATCCTGAAAGTTTTAGGTCAGGATATTGAGTTTTCGTTTTCGCTGAACAAGGCCAACTACTTAAAAAAAGCTTTATTTCTATTCAATAACCTTCAGGAAAACAGTTCGGTGTTTTCATACGATCGCCGGGCGAAAATTTTAGAAATTCAGGAAATAGTAATGCGACTCGGATTGACTGACAACTAAACACGTTGGTTCTATCGCGATATTTTTTAAGTTTGTCATTCAGGAAAATAACAAAATCAAGCATGGCCAAACACCGACCGCTCAGTTCTGTCCTTATAAAACCTACCGGTCCGGATTGCAATCTGGACTGTACCTATTGCTTTTACCTCGAAAAATCAGCGTTATTTCATCAAACTCCCGTTCACCGGATGAGTCTGGAAATTCAGGAAGAACTGATACGACAGGTTATGCAGCAGTCTGGCGAAAGTGTTTCGCTGGGTTGGCAGGGTGGCGAACCTACCTTAATGGGACTCGACTTTTACAAGCGTGCCATTGAGTTGGAGAAGAAATATGGTCACAATCAAATGGTGGGCAACGGTTTGCAAACCAATGGCATGTTGCTAGATAAAAACTGGGCTGCTTTTCTGAAAGAATACGACTGGCTGGTTGGAATTTCATTGGATGGACCTGAACACATACACAACCGTTACCGACTGGATAAAGGGCAAAAAGGAACACATCAGCGGGTGGAAGAAAATGCCATCATGCTTCAGCAGGAAGGTGTTGCAGCCAACGCCATGTGCGTGCTAACCTCTTATTCTGTGCAATTTCCTGATGAGCTTTACGCCTACTACAAAGGTTTAGGCTATACATTTATGCAGTTTATCCCGATTGTAGAAACCGACAAAAACGATCCGACCAAAGCTGCACCCTTCTCGGTGTCGGCAGTCGATTACGGTAATTTTCTGAATCGCATATTTGATTTGTGGCAGGCCGATTTTGTCGATGGTGTTCCAAGCACGTCTATCCGCCATTTCGAATCGGTTTTCCATTCGTATGTGGGTATGGAAGCTCCTGAGTGTACCATGATGAAAGAATGTGGCCCGTATGTGGTAGTTGAGCACAATGGCAATGTGTACAGTTGCGACTTTTTTGTTGAGCCCAAATGGAAACTGGGGAATATCATGCACGACCGAATCATCAACATGTTGAACATGAAAACCCAGCAGACTTTCGGTGCTGCCAAGGCCGTCCTTCCGCGCGAATGCAGGCAATGCAGCTGGTTGCGCAATTGCTATGGCGGATGCACCAAAGACCGCATTAAAGACCCGGAAGATCACCGTAAACCTCGATTTTGCACCTCCTATAAAATGTTCTTCAAACATGCCGACCCCACCTTAAAACAAATGGCTGAGCAATGGAAAGAACAACAGGCTATTCATCAGGTAAAGCAGCAAACCGGTGGTGTGTACAATGCCTTCGACGATTTTATGGGGAAACGTTTGTAGAGCAGTTTGTTCTGGGTTGCGAGCTCCGGGTTACAGGCTTATCCCGAATCACGTAACTCGAAACATTGAATTTTAAACTTAAAACGTCTTTGTATGATAGAACAACTCGAAATAATACTTCCAGCCTTTAAACGAGGATACCACCTGATCACCGATTTAGTTGAAAGACAATTGCCCCGTTTACCCGAAAAAGGATTGGTAAATATCCTGATTCAGCATACATCTGCAGGTATTAGTCTGAATGAAAATGCCGATCCGTCGGTCCGGTATGATTTTGAAACCTTTATGAATAAACTGGTTCCGGAAAATGATCCGGGTTTTACACATTTGGATGAAGGTGATGATGATATGCCTGCACACCTAAAGAGTTCGCTAATTGGCGCTAGCCTGACCATCCCGATTACCAATCACCAACTGAATCTGGGAACTTGGCAGGGCATTTATTTGTGCGAATTCAGGAACTATGGCGGACGACGACGGTTGGTGGTGACGATAATGAGTTGAAACTACTACAAATATTTTGCAAGTTTTTTGTTGAGTAAATAAACTCCAACCATGCAATATTCATCAAATTTACCTCCCTGTGTGGTAAGAAGCCGAAGTTTCTCAGTCTCGAAAAAGCGCCTTTGAATTGCTTTCCCCTGCCTGTTTTTTCCTTCGCGCTCAATCAATTCTTTATAAAATTTGTATCGCCCTTCGCGAATTCTTTTCAGATCAAATGTATTCAAATTGAGCACATCAACCAACTCCTTATTTAGAAGCTCATGATCTGAATATATTTCACCATCAGCTTTGTATTTAATCAACTCTTCTATATTTAGTTTTCCAGATGGATTAAAATTAAAATCCTCTTTGCCCTTAAATGTATCACAAGTTTGTACATTTTTCGGTTGGCCATGATTTCCACTACAGGCCACTAATAAATTTTGGTAGTTCAATTCTAGTTCATGATGGTTCTCTTGAGACATTACATGCTCTATTTTACTACTTGGATAATTTTTATCTATTTGTTCCGGACTCAAGGTTTGAGGAATCCTTTTCATACAATAACAGCAAATACACCCTTGCTCATTTAAAAGCTGTGCGCGTAAATCATCTTCCTTAATGTCTCTAGGTAATCCTTTGTAATCGCCACCTTTCGCCCGGTATTCTTCTAAACTTTTTGGTTCCCTAACCTTACTAATCTGCTTCATCTTCCTTTAGGTAGTTGAGTTGAATAGCAGCGTTCTGTATATCAGCATCGGTATCACCCAATATATCAGTTAAGTCTTTCAGCATTTTTTCTGCTTTTTTTATTTCTTCATCTTCAATAAGCATGAACAGTTTGCTTAAGTCTTTTCGAATGGTCTCGTTTCGTTCTTCAACTCCCATTAGATTATACAAAATGGAACTGATTTCGCGCCCGTAATGCTTCGGGGTTTGTTCTACCAATTGCCCATTTTCGATAATCTTTACAAAGGTTTTATCTGGGTTGGCGTTTGAGAGTAATTGGGGTGAATGGGTTGCAATTAAATAGCTAATTTCGTTTGTGTGGTTCAATTCAACATTTTCTTCAATTTCACTGATGAAACTGCGTTGCCATTTGGGGTGCAAAAAAGTATCGGGTTCGTCGAACAGGAACAGTGTATTTTCTCCCGCCAATAATTCGGCAAGCCCTTTAATGGTAATGGATTGCTGCTCTCCTTCGCTCAAAATACTGAAGGTTTTTCGTTCTCCGTTTTCTTCTTTAATCAACGAAAAACTAATATCATCAAGCAAATCGTCCAAATACATGGTATGCAGTATTTTGAACAGATTCTTTTCTTCAATAAGAAAGTCGCGGAGTTCAAAAAGCTTTTTTTGGCCGACGATTGTTATGTTCAGATGCTCATTTCCCCATGCGTCGAAAATGAAACTATTCTTGGGGAATTTGTCAGTTAGCGGTAATTCTAAATGATCTTTATTTTTCAAATTCTCTTGGATAAATTCCAAAAATGTTTTCACCTCTCCAGTAGCTCCCCAGAAATCATTTAAACTACCAGTTTTGTCCCAATATGGTTTTCTAAGTTTTATCTGGACAATCTCAACTCCAACAATCTTAGCTTTTTCTTTCAAAAATATTGGTATTTCTCCATATTCATAGGCCAATAGACTAAGCAGGATAACATTAAATAGTTTCGGTTCATGGTAGTAAAACTGAACTGGGGTACTTTCTCCTTTGCGTAAGTTTCTTGATAACTTATCATTATGCGGTTCACAGAGTATTTTCATTATCTTAGAATAGCCAGAATAGTAAATAACAATACTTTGGGGTAAATAAAATTGGTATTGACTAACAGGTGGCACTTTATAAAAAACATCATTATCATCGTTTTTCTCTGGCATAATTTTAAGCTCAGGTACTTGTCCCTTATCACCAGCTGTTATGTGAATTTCTTTAAATTGAATGCTGTTCCACACCATTCCACTTTCTGATTTTAAAGAAGTACTTTCATATCGTTTGACATACTCCAACTTAAATCCAAACTTCGACTTTTCACCTAAAACAACACAACTAAATATTTCGGCAATGGCTTCCAGTATAGTTGATTTGCCTGAACCATTAATGCCAATTAAGACATTGACAAAATGCTTACTGTCAGCCGGAAATTCGTAGGTAAAATCCCTGAACAGCTTGTATTCTTTGATGTATAACCGCTTTAGTTGCATGGCATAAATATTTTGCTTTCAAATTCAGTGATGGCAAGTTGGCGATTGGTTTCAGCTTGACTTTTTTTGTTAGCGACTTCGTTTCGGATAGACTGTATCTGGGCTGAAATTATTCTCTGGGTTTCAATTGGCGGAATTATCACCGGAATTTCCAGGAATTCATCGGTATTAATACTTTCAACAGTTACTCCTTCTTTTTGAGATCGTTCTAAAATCATTTTCTGAAAGACGTTCAAATAATTCAAAAAATAATTTTTCAGTACTATTTCCTCATTAATCCCCATAGCTTTCAAATCTTGATTGATTGCCGTTTCTGCTTCGGTTAATGCAACAGGAAAAGAATGACGTAAAATTCCACTTCTAAAAACACCGAGCAATGTCCCTTTGGGATAAACTTTCAATCCACCTTCTTTCACTGCAAGTTTTGTGATTTTATCCTGTGCACTTTTTAAATAAAGCTCTTTCATATCCTTTGCCGACGTCCAGTAAATATCTCCTCCCCAAAAATCATTTCTTGATGTTGATGGCGTTTTTCCTCCTTCGAAAAAGATCAATAATGTTTTTATAGGTAGAATTGGATGTTTTACATTTCTAAAAGAATACAATCTTTGCTTTAAAAGATGACTTAAAGCCCATCGTTCAATTTCTTTATATGCCAGAAAACTTAACCCATTAATGACAATTGAACTATTACTTTTAACCACACCCAATTCGTCAAACAAATATTTTTTAATTCCTTTTTCCAAACTTTTCGCCTCCCCTTCGAGCCTTTTTGCTTCAATAATTCGGTCGTTGTAGGCCTGTACAATTTGGTTTTGTTCTTCGAGGGTAGGAAGTGGAATTTTGACATTTAAAAAAGAAGAAATATCAATGCGCTGACGATTGGTTGTTCCACTACTACAGCTTTGTGCAAATTTTATAAACTCTTTAGTTGTGGTAATCAAAACTAAAAATTCTGGATTAATGATTTTTTCATTGACCTCGAATGTCGGAAAATCGTTGGTCACAATTGCTCCTTCCAGTTCTTTGGGGACAATGCCAAATGCCCCATTTCTGGCATCAATTTTAGACATAAGAAATTGTCCTTCACTAACGATGAATTGTTGTTTTGTACCGATATTTTCGCCCAATTCAACGTCTCGTGGAATGACTCCACCATTGTTAATTTTAATCGTAACTCGCTGGTATTTTCTGCCATCCTCAATTAAAATTTGATTTCTACTTTTGTGTAAGAATTCTCCTATCCTCACCAATTTGTAGATTGGATTATACCAGAAAGTAGATTCAATCAAATATTGAACACTCCAGCTTTCGAGCAACCGAAAATTGGTATTTTGGAGATATTGGGTTTCAGCTAGAATCATCTTAGTTGTAAAATACTTCGGGTTCGCCGGCAATCGGTATCCGGTAAATTTGTTTGTCGTCGAGAATGGTGTACGAAATGCTTGTAAACTTATTTTCCCAGAGTTTATTGGCAAGTCGGTATTCGGTAAATTCTTTGGCTAATGGTTCCAATTCGTTTTCAATTACGGCTCCAGTCGAGCTAATCCCGGCTTTTTCAACCTGAGCAATAGGTATTTGGTAATCAAAATCAGTTTTAATCCGAGCTTTTATCTCTGCGGCAATTTGTTCTTCCAATTGTTTCAGTTCAGCTTTAACCCTTTTCTTTACATCCGCAGCAACCGATTTCTGGTCAAGCAATTGTTTTAGTTCGGCAAGCTGTACGTTGTATTTCTGGTCAATTTCCTTTTTTGCTTTTGCAGCTATCTTTTTCCATTTGGCAACTTCATCCTCAGTAAATTTTTTAAAAAACAACAGGCTTGGCTTTACGGTAGCCCCCGATTTCATAAATACATCCTGCGGAATGGAAGTAATCAGGATAATTTTAGCTTTGCTCTCCACAAAATCACGCACTTTTTGCAGATTGGTATTATTCAGAACACCTTCGGGCAGCACAATTCCCATGCGGCCTCCGGGTTTCAACAGGTTCAGACAACGCTCAATAAACAGCACTTCGGTCAGTGTGCTGAATTCTCCGGTTTTGTATAAACTCAACAGCGATTTATTGATGTTGTCGTTCACTTGCCGCAATGCACTCTGGTATGCCGGGCCGTAACGCTCCAAATATTTTTTAATACGATCTTCATCGGTGTATTTGTCTGCTTCAGTTATTTTGAAACTTTTCTCCACTCTAGACCCAAAAGGCGGATTGGTAAGGATAATATCAAAGCGGTTTTCGAAAATGCCGTTTACGTTTAACAGTCCATCGTTGTGGTGAACCCCGCCGTGTCCATCGCCGTGCATAATCATGTTCATTTTGGCCGTTCGGCTCATGCGAGGGTTGGCATCGGTACCAAAAACACAATCAAAACTCAATGTTCGAATGCGGCTTTTTTGATTGTTAATATCCAGTTCCTGATTCAAAGTAGCAAAGAGGTTGTTTACCTTTTCATCAATCTGAGCTTTCCCTTCATCCGAAAGCCGTTCGTAGTCTTCAGTATAGTTTTCCTTTTTGATTTTCTCTTTGGCTTCATGTATTTCCTTCTCAATTTTAGAACGTACATATTCGAAAGCTTTGATCAGAAAACCACCGCTACCGCAACACGGATCGCAGATTTTTTCGTCCTCCTGCGGATCGAGAATTTCCACCATAAAATCGACAATCGTTCGCGGTGTAAAAAACTGCCCCAACTCACCTCTGAAAGTCTTACCCAAAAATTGTTCAAAAGCAATCCCTTTTACATCGTCCGAAGTGGTTGACAGATTGTATTTTTCGAGTTCTTTAACGATGGCCTCAAAGCTATTTTCCCGAATTCTAATCGTCTCGTTTTCATCAAAAAGGTCATCGTCTTTAAAATCAGCTTTGGTTTGCTCAAACAAAAATTGATAAAATTCGGCGCCTCCTTTGGGTTTATATTTTTCGTAGCTCACACGGGCTTTTTTAAATTCATCTTTTGAGAAAACCTGAGTTCCGGTATTTGAGCGCTCGTAACGTATTTTAATAAAGAGGATTTTGCTGATCTCGTCAAAAGCGGCTTCAGGCGAGAGTTTGTCGTTATTTCGGATAATGTTGTGGCATTTAAACAACAGTTTCGAAAATTCGTCGCGGGTAAATGCCTTTGTTTGCTTTAACAACTCGTCAATTTTTTTCGAATTATTAATCACAGATGCATCCGGAATATCAATTACTTCGTCATCGATATCTTGAGGAAAACCTTCCAGGTTTATCTTAAAAACCTTTGTTTGTTTCAGGTTTGTGGTTACAAAAAAAGGTGCTTTCACATACCGGGCATAGTGCGATCCCTGAAAATAATCATCCGAAATAATCGTCAAATTATCAGCTTTGCACTCAACAACAATTACAGGTGGCTTTTTATATACTTCTTCTTTCGATTTCCAAACTACAATATCAGCGCTTGCCCTGCCAGTACCTCGTTTATTTCCTTCGGCAACAGTAACTTCCTGTTGCATTTGATCCAACGAATAACCATAATTGGTAACCAATCGGCAAATATAGGTCTGCCGAACTCTTTCTTCCGGCGTATAAACTAACCATTTGTTTTTCAGCGGCGCAAATATTTTGTTGCCGTCTATTTTGACTTCCATTTCCATATTGGTGATTTTTCCACTTTATTTTGACTGGTTTGTCAAAAATACGAAAACTATTGTCATTATTAGTTATCCTTGTGACATTGTAATTTCAGTAATTTCGGACCACAGTCTCCGTTATTCCTAAACTTTCCCAATCATAAAAATAGCAGGTCGTTTCTGAATGTCGGGTAGATTTGTTTTCCAGAAAGAGACGGGTTTGCTGCGAATAAATTCTGTATCCAGCGTAATGTCAACAGCAATGCAAAGCATGGTCTGAGGGTCGCAATTCTGTAACAAATCGCCTAACAATTGTGCATTTCGGTAAGGTGCTTCAATAAAAATCTGTGTTTGTCCTTCGGTTTGCATCCGCTTTTCGAGCATTTTAATCTGCTGTGCTTTCTCCGGATTTTTAATCGGCAAATAACCGTTGAACGCAAAATTCTGGCCGCTCATTCCGGAAGCCATCAGGGCCATCAAAATAGACGAGGGCCCAACCAAAGGCACAACCTGAATGTTACGGATGTGTGCAATTTTTACCACATCAGCCCCAGGATCGGCCACTGCCGGACAGCCAGCTTCCGAAATCACTCCAATATCCAGCCCATTCTGAATGGGCTCCAGAAAACGGCTGATATCCTTTTTATCGGTATGCTGATTGAGTTCAAAGAAAGTCAGATCATCAATTACAATGGCCGGATTCACTTTTTTCAGGAAGCGACGGGCAGTGCGAATATTTTCGACGATAAAAACCGTAACCGACGAAATCAGTTCAGTCAGATCGGGAGGCAAAACCCGTTCGATAGTTGTGTCGCCTAAAGTGGTCGGAATCAGATAAAGTTTGGCCATGCGTAAAAATTTCCTCAAAAATAGTCAAAAACCTTCGGTGGGCAGAGGGCAATCCTTATTTTTGTGAACCAAATAGCAAGATAGTGAAACTTACTTTTTTAGGAACAGGAACTTCGCAAGGCGTACCGGTGGTTGCATGCCAATGTGCGGTCTGCCAGTCGAAAAATCCAAAAGACAAGCGTTTGCGCGCTTCGGTAATGATCGAAGCTGAGGGGCAATGCCTGGTAATTGATGCAGGACCCGATTTCCGCCAGCAAATGCTGATGCACGAGGTTCGCCATTTAAACGGAATTCTGCTGACTCACGAGCATGTCGATCATATTTTCGGTCTTGACGATATTCGTGCCTTCAACTGGGTGCAGAAACAAGCTACCGACATTTATGCCGAAGAACGCGTGCAAATAGCTATCCGGCGCATTTTCGATTACGTTTTTGCTACTTACAAATATCCAGGAATACCTCAAATGCACCTGCACCTTATCGAAAATAAACCATTCTGCATTGGTAATCTCGATGTTTTGCCCATACGCGGATTCCATTACAAATTACCTGTTTTTGGTTTCCGGTTTGGTAAATTAGCCTATGTAACCGATGTAAACCGTCTGGAAGAAGCAGAGCTTGAAAAGCTAAAGGGATTGGATGTTTTGGTGCTGAATGCTTTAAGAAAGGAAGATCACATTTCGCATTACAGCCTAAGCCAGGCACTCGAAATAATTGACAAAGTAAAACCTGCCAAAGCTTATCTGACGCACCTTTCGCATCAAATGGGCTTTTACGATGACGTGAAAAACGAACTTCCGGAGAATGTATTTCTGTCGTATGACGGGTTGGAAATAATAGTCTGAGAACTTCCGACAGTTAAAACTGACGGCAAAGAATAGGCCCTACCAATGAACTTTGCGCTATCCTTTCCCGTTGGCTTCAGCCAACGGACACAATTAATAAACAATACTATTGATATTAATCACGGGCATTTCGTCAAAATCAACCATAGCATTGATCAATCCAATCTTTTGATACGACCGTATATCTTCTTCCCTGATTTCTTTTTCTAAAATAATTCCCTGCTCGAGCAGAAACTGCCGCTGAGTTCCTTTTAGGAGTGGAGTTGTAGGAGTTACCCAATTCTGTCCATCAAAAAACAGCAAATTGGCAGCAAATGAATCGGTAACCAAACCATTTTTGATGATGATGATGTCGTTGCAATTTCCGCGGAGAGCAAATAACTGCTGAAGAATTTCGCGATCGGTATATTTTAGATGGTAGTCGATACTTTCGTGTTGTACGACCTTTAAACTTTGTATGGTTCGGAAATTATAGGGATCAATTTCCACTTTTTCAATGGTCTGCCGGTACAAAACACGAACTTTAAAAAGGCCAGTCCTGAAATTCTCAGGAATAACAATTGCTTTTGCCAGATCGATTGGGCGTGCTCCCGGATACAACTCCTCAACCGACCGGTTCATTCGGTTTTGATGGTAAGACAAATGCAGAATTTTACCATCTTTTAGTTTTATCGATTCAACCAATTGGCACATATACTTTCCGGATTAGTTCGTTGTATTCTGTCTGGCAGTCGCTCAAAAATGTGATTCCACCCCCACTTTTAAAAATCAGTTGATCGCCATCTGGTTCCAGATAACGAATCAACACGCAGCTATCCAGATTCTTCCCATCGAAAATACCAAAGATTCCGGTATAATAGCCACGTTCATAATTTTCTGCCTTGCTTATTATTTCCAGAGTTTTTGCTTTTGGTGCTCCACAAATTGAGCCTGCGGGTAACATTTTAGCTAAAATAGTACCGATCGATTGCTGATAATTTGCCGGAAGTTTTCCCGAAACCTGAGAACTCATCTGCAATAAATCGCCGCGATTGGTGCGCAAGCGGTCGATATACATAAACCGATCAACCTCAACATCTGAGGCAACCATGCTTAAATCATTGCGGATTAAATCTACAATAGTGTGGTGTTCTGCAACTTCCTTTTCGTCATTCAGCAGCAATTGCTCGGCCTGTTCAAGATTCGCATCAATGGTTCCCTTCATCGGAAATGACGAAATAATGCCATCGTTTATCCGCACAAAAATTTCAGGAGAAAAACAAACAAACTGATTTTTGAGCCAGATTTTATAGGACGCCTCACTAAAATGAAAAATTTCTTCCGGACTCAGGTTTGTTTTCACCTGGGTGGGCATGGTCAGATTCAACAAATAGGTATCGCCCCCATGAATATATTGCTGTACCAGTTCAAAAGCTTCGCAGTACTTCTCATATACAAGCGGATGAACAGCCCACTGTACCAGCTTTTTATTCAGGTTTTCGGGAGTATAATTGCATGATTCCGGAGTTTTCCAGAGCAATCTGGTTGTGTCGTCAGGTTCAAGAATCAATGGTTTTTGAAAGTCGAAATCAATGACAAAAACGAAAGGGTGGCCAAGTGCGCCCAATTCGTTCATCCGTTCTATTGTATGTTGCTGTATCTGGTTCATTGCAGGGCTCAAAGATAGGCAAAACAATGAAAGGTGACCCGATTTGCAATACCCGAAAATGCTTCGGTTTATGGTGCATTTTCTTACGGAAAACTGTAAATTGCGGCCGATAATGATCGGTGATTCATGTTTTGTGTTATAATTTGAGGTCATGAGTATTGCTGAAAATATAGATCAAGTAAAAAGCCATTTACCTGCTCAGGTTCAGTTGGTAGCTGTTTCAAAAACCAAACCTGCTGAACTTCTGATGGAAGCATATCGGCATGGGCAACGTGCTTTCGGCGAAAATAAAGTTCAGGAATTGGTCGGAAAATACGAGCAACTTCCCAAAGATATCGAATGGCACTTCATCGGTCATTTGCAAACCAATAAAGTAAAATATATTGCACCTTTTGTTCACCTCATTCATGGTGTCGATTCATTCAAACTACTGAAATCCATCGATTCGGAAGCTAAAAAAGTTGGCCGGATTATTCCCTGCCTGCTTCAGTTTTACATTGCTGAAGAGGAAAGCAAATTCGGACTTTCGTTGGAAGAGGGGACCGAAATATTGAGTTTGGCTGAGTTTAAACTGTTGAAAAACTTACAAATTTCAGGGGTGATGGGCATGGCCACTTATACCGATGATGAGCTCCAGATAAAAAAAGAGTTCGCCAATCTGAAATCGATTTTTGGAAGACTCAAATCGGATTACTTTGCACAAAATCCTGATTTTAAGGAAATTTCGATGGGCATGTCGGGCGATTACCTGCTGGCCGTTGAAGAAGGAAGTACGATGGTCAGGATTGGAAGCACCATTTTTGGAGAAAGAAACTACTCAACATCAACCTAAATAAGCAACTAATTGTTATTTGATTAAAAAATTAAACCCTATCAATATGCCAAATTTAGAAACCAAATACATGGGGATAACACTCAAAAACCCCATTATTATTGCCAGCTCGGGACTTACAAATTCGGTTGAAAAAATTAAAGATCTTGAAAATGCAGGAGCCGGAGCAGTAGTACTGAAATCGATTTTCGAAGAGCAGATCAACAATGAAGTAATACATTTGATTAATCGAGATCCTCAAAATCAGTATCCGGAGGCCGAAGATTACATCTGGAATTACACCCGCAATAATTCGATTACCCGCCACCTGAATTTGCTAAGCGAGGCTAAAAAAGAAACTGAAATTCCAATTATTGCCAGCATCAATTGTATGTCGGCTTCGGAATGGACTGTATTTGCCAAAGATTTCGAAAATGCAGGCGCTGACGCTCTTGAACTCAACTTGTTTTTCGTTCCGACTGACCGGCACAAAACGGCAGAACAAATTGAGCAATTGTACCTGAATATAGTTTCGGAGGTGAAGAAGAATGTAAAAATTCCGGTATCGGTAAAAATTGGTTTTTATTATACCAACTTGATTTCGATGGCCGACAAGCTGGTTGCAAACGGTGCCAACGCACTGGTTTTATTTAATCGGTTTTACGAACCCGATATTAACCTTGAAAAAATGGAATTGGTCGCATCTGAAGTATTCAGTTCGCCTTTAGACATACGTCGGTCAATGCGTTGGATTGGACTCATTTCGTCACAATTACCTAAAGTTGAAATTGCTGCAGCAACCGGAATTCACGACGGCGAAGCTGTAATCAAACAACTGCTGGCAGGTGCGCAGGTAACTCAAATATGTTCTTCGGTGTACATTAATGGTTCACAAATTATTCCGGGAATGATTGCCGACCTGACTTCGTTTATGAAAAAATGGAACTTTAAAAAGATTGAAGATTTCCGCGGACGTTTATCCTACAAAAACATTGAGGACCCGATGCTTTACGAAAGGGCTCAGTTCATGAAATATTTCTCGTCAAAATAAGCACACGCCATAAGCCGAAAAAACCAGCCTGATTGATTTCAAGCTGGTTTTTTTATATCCAATTGGTATCTGAAACCTCTAAAACCCAATTGATGGCAAAAAATCTATCACATCGAGCATGAGTTGCCGTTTTGTTTCTGACACGCCGGGTAAAGCTTTTTCAAGCCTTTCAACTTCCTTATCGATAATCGCCTGATCAATTTTATGCTCGTTGTTCATGATCACCGTATAAGCTTCAAAAGCTACTTCCAATTCGTTTTCAATCAATAAATCAATAAATAACGAGATGTACGTGCTGTAATTCAGTCCGTTTTCCCAACAACTCGAAACCAATTCCTTCAATTCAGGAGCGTATTTCTGATTCTGAATAGCTTCAATAATCAGCGGAATAGCATCGCTTTCCTTTAAATTGCCAAACAGTGAACTGATTCGTGACTTTATTTCGGGATCCTGGCTCAAATGCAGCATCTCAATCAGGATAGGAATATCTGATACTTTTCCTGAAACCCGCAATTCTTCAAGAGTTTCTATTATTCTCAGTGAATCCGACAATTCCAATCCCTTCAGCAAATTCTTATTCTCGTCGTGCGTATGGTCAATGGTCATTTAAAATTCATTTTAATGTTCGGCAAATTTAATAATTTGAAGCAAGTTTTAACTTTCATCCGATCAGCTTGTTTTAGCCTGGCAAATTAATATTTCGTTACGCTGGCCCGAATACCGAAATATTAAAGCTGAAAATTAGCCTTAGTTATATCTTTGCACCAGTTTATGCGCTCAAAAGAATGAATCAAAAAACAAAAGACCTTGCCGAACTTCCAGTTTCCCGTTTGATGCTGAATTTTTTCATTCCTGCATTTATCGGAGTGTTCGTCAATGCCCTATACAACATTGTCGACCGGGTTTTTATTGGCCAGGGCGTTGGTTCTATGGCGCTAAGCGGTGTTTCGGTCACATTCCCCGTGATGTTAATTGTTATGGGTTTCGGAATGTTGATTGGTATTGGGGCCGGAGTTCTGGTTTCAATAAACATGGGCAAACGCGACATGAATAAAGCAGAACAAGTACTAGGCAGCAGTTTTTTACTGATGTTACTGGTTTCCGTTTTAATCACTGCAATTGGTTTTTCCATTAAGGGTCCGATGCTGAAATCGTTTGGTGCCACAGTCGAAACGGTGCAATATGCCAACGACTACCTGGATATTATATTGGCCGGAACTGTTTTTCAGGTTGTTGGATTTTCGCTCAACAACATCATCCGGGCCGAGGGAAACGCCCGAACAGCCATGTATTCGATGCTTATTAGTGCGGGAACGAACATGATCCTCAACCCGATTTTCATTTTTGGATTTGGCATGGGCGTGAAAGGATCGGCCTATGCCACTGTCATTTCAATGATTTTGCTGACCGTTTGGGTACTGATGCATTTCAGGAGTTCAAAAGCAGTGGTAAAGCTGAAAGCCGAAAACATTCGATTCGACAGAAAGATTTTGTTTGAAATTCTGGCTATTGGTATGGCTCCCTTCTTTATGCAAATTGCCAACAGCATCGTTCAGGGTTTACTCAATGCCAAACTAATTGCGTTCGGAGGCGACTTAGCTGTTGGAGCTATGGGAATTGTAAACAGCATGGCCACGATGATCGTTATGGCGATTGTAGCCATTAACATGGCTTCGCAGCCCATCATCAGTTTTAATTATGGAGCCCAATCGTATACACGTGTAAAAGAGGCTTTGCGAATTGCGATGATTGCGGCAACATGCATTGCCGTGTTTGCATTTGCTATGGTTCAGATTTTCCCCGGAAATATTGTGAAACTTTTTAACTCTACTGATGCAGGACTTCTGGATTTTGGCAAGGACGGATTACGATTGGGGCTTTTGGCATTACCTTTTGTCGGCTTTCAAGTGGTTGCCGGTAACTTTTTCCAGTCGATGGGACAAGCCAGAATTGCCGTTTTACTTACTTTGTTACGGCAGGTTATCATCCTTATCCCGCTTTTATTTATTCTCCCCAATTACTTCGGACTGCGCGGGATCTGGCTCTCTATGCCAATCTCCGACTTCTGCTCAGCTATTATTGTGGTATTTTTCCTGACCTACCAATGGAAAAAACTGAATAAATTATCGTCCGCTCAGTCCTGAATAATGACACAACATGCCTTATTTTTTTGAAATAACGCGATCTCAAAAAGAGGTAAATCACTAGACAATCATTAATACAATCACAATCAGAATAAGCACAAAAATTGAAAAAGGGACAACCATTTCAGTCCAACCAATCTTAAAGAAATTAAGGCTGATACTATTCAGCATTTTCTGAAAGTGGTACTCTTTTTCATGCTTCAACTCCTTCTCATGATTGTGTTCATTGGCATGTTGAGCATGTTGCATTTCATGTTCCTTAACCAGCTTTTCTCTTTCTTCCGGAGTGATGGAAAAACCACAATTCAGGCAAATCACATCCCAGTCGCTGAGGTGACTTTTGCACTTAGGACAAGTTATTGAGGTCATGATTTATGGATTTAAATGCTATACCGATTTACGAAATTACCTACTAATTCGTTTCTATAAATCCAGCTTATTCAGGCATTTTATCCTAAAATTTTCATGCGCCTATTGGTACGTTAAAATTGGGTTTGCTCAAAGAATTTCTCCTGAATAAAACGTGTCACTGGTCCTAACTTGCCATTGCCAACAGGTTTGTCATCCAGTTGTACAATCGGAGTTACTTCACTACCTGTTCCCACAATCATCATTTCGTCCAAGCCTGCCAGTTCCGAAGCTGGAATTCCTTCCTCAACCAACCTAATGTTGTGTGTCTTGCAAATTTCAATGATTACTTTCTTTGTGATTCCCGGCAATATGAGGTTCGAATCAGGATGTGTATAAACAACACCGTCCTTTACAGCCATGAAACTCGAATGAGTTCCCTCGGTGACGATCCCATTCCGGATAAAAATAGTTTCAGCGGCACCGTGCTCCTCGGCTTCCTGAGCGAACAACACATTCGGAAGCAGGGAAATTGATTTAATGTCGCAGCGCAACCAGCGAATATCAGCGGCAGTAATAGCCTTCACCCCATTTTTGAGTTGATCTGGCTTGGAGGCAAACGGAAATACTGTTGCATAAACTGTTGGCTTTATATTTTCAGGGAAACGGTGGATTCGGGTATGGCTTCCGCGGGTAATTTGCAGGTAAATACCCGCCTCCTGACTGGCTAGTCCGTTTTGTTCCAGAAGCGTTTGAAACACCGTTTCCAGTTGATCGAAATCGTCAAAATCAATACGGATTTCGCGCAGACTACGCCGAAGCCGATCCATGTGATCGGCATAGCGGAAAGGTTTTCCGCCGTAATATTTAATCACTTCGTAAATTCCATCGGCAAAATTAAAGCCCCGGTCTTCAGGCGAGATTGAAGCCTCCGTTTTTGGAATCAGCTTGCCATTCAGGTATATTGTTTCGCTCATAGGTGTTGATTTTTTGGTTTTCTGAAATGTTATAATTGAGATACCTTGATTACTACGTTCCCGGTTTTCTGGCCGGTTTCCACATATTTGGCGGCGTCTACCATTTGCTCCAGTGTAAAACTGCGGTCAATTACCGGTTTGAATTGCCCGTTTTCAACCAATTCTTTCAAAAAAATCACGTCAGCTTTACTTATTGTTGGCAAGGGAAATAGCAGTTTTTTGCCGCCAAGCATTGGAGTAATCAGCGCCAGAAAAGGGTTTTGTCCACCTTTGCCCAGTTCCGTGGAAATGTAAATTCCTTTGCTTTTCAGGATGGATTTGCATTTGCCAAACGAACTTTTGCCAACCGCATCAAAAACAAAATCGAAGGATTGATCCAGTTTTGTAAAGTCTACCTTGGTGTAGTCAATTACCACTTGGGCACCCAGCGATTTCACCAATTCCAAATTTTTAGTGGCGCAAACAGCAGTGACTTCGGCGCCAAAATACCGGCACAGTTGCACCGCAGCCGATCCAATGGCCCCGGTGGCGCCGTTCACCAGTACTTTCTGCCCGGGAGAAACTTTTGCCGCACGGATGTCGCACAAAGCGTAATGTCCGCCTTCGGTAATGGGAGCCGCTTCTTCGTAGGTCAGGTTCGCGGGCATGGTAGCAATCGGGCCATCTTCATCTATAACCATGTATTCGGCATGTGCGCCAAAAGTAATATCATTGTAGCCAAACACTTTATCGCCCTGCTGAAACAACTTTACATTTTGGCCAACCGCTTCAATTTCTCCGGCAAACTCATTGCCCAATACCTGATTTTTAGGCCGAAACAATCCACTGAAAAATCGGGAAATAAAATATTCAGCGCTCCGGAACCCGCAATCGGTGCGGTTTACCGTGGTGGCGCGTACTTTAACCAGCACTTCATTTTCTTTAGGCATTGGTTTTGTCACCTCTGCCAATTGCAACACTTCAGGCGGTCCGTATTGGGTGTGGATGATGGCTTTCATAACTAGTGTGTTTTCAAATTTTACGATTACGGTATAAATTTACATCAATGATACAAATCCAAAGCAAGAAAGTCGCAAAACTAATTTTCTGTATAACCGGCAAATAAACGATAAGTCCTTTCGAGTAATAAACGTAGTTATTTAAACCAACAAGAAATACGATTAAAAGTCCAAAGGCAAAAAGTCTGTACCATTTGGTTTTGTAAAGCCCGACGAATGTTCCGACAGTAGCGATAAGTCCAAAGAAAGAGGCCACATTAGTTACCAAGTCGTGGTCAATGTCAGTAAACAAAAAGAGTGCGGTTACCATTGCCAGTATTCCTGAAATTTGAATGGCAGGTTTGGCAAATTTTCCAACGTTAATGTGGTTTGGAAATTGAAACCAGAAGAATGAAAGCGCCAGACAAAGTACAAATAGTCCTGACATAGCAATGGGTCTGGCCGGATTGGGTTGGCCGTTAATGGCATAATCGTTTAACAGATTACACCAATAATTATTTGTCCAGCTAAATCCAACTGAATTTTGATCAACCTGCGAACCACCTGGATACAAAAATGCTGCAACAAGGTAATGAACAACAAAAATTAGTGTCCCAAAAATCGGTATCAGCACCCAACTATTTTTCTGTTTTTCCAATTGTTATGTCCGAATTTGAGTTATTACAAAGCACTGTTCAAAGTAAAGTTTCACAGCAAGCAACTAGCCGCGCAAAATCTTCTCCATCTTCCGGCCTTTCGCCAATTCATCCACCAACTTGTCTAAATACCGAACCTGCTGCGTTAAGGCATTCTCGATTTCCTCCACCCTATACCCACAAATTAGTCCGGTGATAAGTTGCGCATTGGGGTTTAGCGAAGCCTGCTGAAAGAACTGTTCAAATGTTACATTTCCTTCTATTAGTTCCTGCAGTTTCGAGTTATCGAAGCCTGTTAACCATTCTATTACCTGATGCAATTCTTCTTTTGTCCGGCCTTTCTTCTCTACTTTCGCGATATATAGCGGATAGACCAAAGCAAAACTCATTTTTGCAATACGCTGATCGGATATACTGGAATTGTTCATGATTTGTGTTTTGGGTTAATCGTTTCTTGCGCTGCCCCTCGTTTGCAACGAGGGGCAAATGGTTTTGAGTTTGTAACTATGTCTGTTTTTTCGTTTTATACAGCAAGTAAAAAAGCGTCCGAGACGCGCAACCAACAACCCCTCGTTACAAACGAGGGGCAGTATCGGGCTTCAAAGGGTAAAGGATTTGAAGGTATTGTTGGCCAGGTTAAAATCTTGATACCTGAAATATTCAATTTCAACCAAATTAATCCTAAAAAGCAGTTTCTGAGTTTTATAGCAGACCCTTAATTAAAGTGAATCGAAAACATTGCATGTTTTACCTTAGGAAATCTTCAAGTTTCTTGAAATTAAATATCATGTCTTTTTTATTTTTGAAAGCATAATTTTTAACATAGGAATGGACGCAAGTATAATAAATCCGAAAAGTAGATAGATGCTGTAATTAATCAATTGTGGATAAGCTCTGCCAAGATAATATCCAAGTGGTGTAAGTGAACCAATCCAGATCACCGCTCCGATAATATTCAGGAAGCTAAACCTGCCTAATGGAACTCCTGATGCTCCGGCTAACATTGGAATCATTGTTCGTACAACAGGCATAAATCTCCCGGTTATAAAAGCCCACATACCGTATTTTTCGAAATACCCTTTACTCTTTTCAAGATAGGACCGTTTAAATATCCTTGCATCTGCCTTGTTGAAGAGTTTCGGACCAAGCCATTTTCCCTTGGCATAGCCCGTAAAATCGCCAAGCACCGCGGCTGCAATCATAGCTGTAACCAATACCGGCAAGGGAATATCTAGGTAGCGGGTTCCACATAACAATCCTGCAGTAAAAATCAGATAGTCACCTCCCGGAAGTACGAGTCCCAGGAAGAATCCGGTTTCGAGGTAGATGATTACAAATAGAAGGAAAAACCCACCATATTGTATCAGATGTGCAGGATCGGTAAATTCTTGAATTAAGCTAAATGATAAAAATATACTTTCCTTCATCATAATTTGTTATCTTATTAAAATAATATCAGCACCTTCTTTTAATTACTGTCTTAAAAATGCTATTTTTTGGTAAGCTTGAATGATAATTCATGATTCAGCGATGCCCAAAAATCCATTGCAATAGTTTGTATCAGAATTTCAACTTTGATAAGTTAATAATTGGAACCAAAATTTTGTTTTAGAAATTAAACGAATCTTTCCACATCTTTGTTAAAGAATTCATTTGCAAAAGAAAGCTGCCGGAGAGTTCCTTGTTTTTTGTTTTGGTGAGCCTCCATTCGTTGAAGAATATTTAAAAGTGTTTTTATGGCTTCCATAATATGGGGGCCTTTATTAAGCATTACACATTCGGCTCTAACCGACATGGAAGCATCCGTAATTTCGGCCCGAGTAGCCAGACCTGTTTGTGCAAGATTTTCGAGTATTTGTGTAGCCCAAATTACAGGAACATGAGCTGCTTCACATACCCAGAGTATTTGTTCCTGAACTTCCGAAATGCGTTCAATTCCAAGCTCAACAGCTAAGTCTCCACGGGCTATCATCACACCAATATTTGACCATTTCATGGCTGTAAGCAATAAATCAGACAAATTATTAAATGATTCTTTGTTTTCAATTTTAAGCACCATGCCTATATCCATTCGGTTCAGCTTCGACAGGGCATCCATCAATTGCGTCACATCATTAGCGGTTCTTACAAATGAATAACCAACAATATCGGCATGTTTTGCAATAAAGGGTAAATTACGGAAATCTTCTTCGGTAAGGGACGGTAATTGCAACTGTGTGTTTGGCAGGTTTATACCTTTCTCTTCCTTTAATTTTGTTCCTTTTAAACTGGCTTTTATTATAATAACTGTTGCATATTTTGCAGATATATCCTCTATAATACCTCCAATTTTACCATCGTCAAACCAAATATGATGTCCAATTTCAAGATTTCCCAACAGATTCGGAATGCTCATAGAAACGAAGGCCGCATAAGTTTTTGATGGTTCTTTTTTCGCAATAGCGTCTTTCAGCTCGGCTTCGGTTGAGTATAATTTGATTCGATCGCCAATATGCAATGTAACCTGGCTTTTTTCATTTTTCTTCTTTTTGAGTTGATGTATTTTCTCAGAGCGAATTTTTGGTCCGGACAAGTCGATGTATATTTTACAATGCTTTCCGGTTTGGTTTTCGGCTATGCGTATGGCATCAATCATGTTTTCCCAAACCTCAGGATTGTCGTGACTGCAATTAATGCGGGCTATTTCCATACCGTTCATCATCAAGTCAGCTATGTATTTGGCATCGCCGGCTGCTTCTGATGGTAGGGTAACCATTATTCGGGTGCTGATTTGGTTGTTGCTTTCACCAAAGAGCCTGCATGTATTCTGATCAAGCAACTCAAGCGTGGTGAAAAAGTTCCAGGTACTTTCTTCCGGACTTAACAATCCTTCAACACTTTGGCCCTGAATAGTTTTAAGATGGTATAAAATATTATCGATGTTTGTAAGTACATATCTTTCCGAGTTTGAGAATGATGACAAGCCTAAAAACGAAAGGTTCCCTTGTTTGATTCGAATGTCGAAAGTTCGGAGCGAGAGATAGTCAATCAGGTTTTTAGCTGCATAAGTATAGTTTGGGTTTACAGGGAATGTTTCAGTTGGAAAGCGCTCCCTGTTGTGAATGATACATGTCCTAATTTCTTCAATTTTTTCGATTAGCTCTATGATGGTTATCTTTCTCATTTACACATATAATTATGGTTTTCGTATCCGTAAGGAAAGCATAATACTTCCGGTTATTGTAGTGGCAATAAATATCAGCGACCACTCAATCGGTATTTTATAAACATCTATTAGCAGCATTTTTAATCCAACAAATACTAAAACTACTGCAAGCCCATAACTCAGCAGCCAGAAGCGATGAACAACGCCGGCCAATGCAAAATAGAGAGAACGCAATCCCAAAATTGCAAAAACATTTGAAGTATAAACAATAAACTGGTCTTGTGTTATCGCCAGAATTGCGGGAATGCTGTCAACAGCAAAAATAAGGTCGGTTGTTTCAATCAGAATTAAAACAAGAAATAAAGGTGTTGCAAATCGTTTGCCATTGAGTTTTACAAAAAATTTATCTTCGTGCAAATGAGGTGTTACCGGCATAAACTTTTTAAAGACCTCTATTAAAGGATTTTTATCCGGCTCTATCGTTGCATTGTTATGATAAAACATTTTATAGCCTGTGTAAATCAATAATGCACCAAAAAGATAGATGGTGAAATGAAATTTTTCGATGAGTGCAACCCCTGCAAATATGAAAATTACGCGCATTATTAATGCTCCTAAGATACCCCAAAACAATACTTTATGCTGATATTTTGTAGGAATCTGGAAATAACTAAAAATCATTATGAAAACAAAGATATTGTCAATACTCAATGCTTTTTCTACTAAATACCCGGTAAAAAACTCCAGTGCTTGCTGCTGGCCTTTCCAATAAAAAATGATCGTATTAAAAACCAAGGCAAGGAAAACCCAAATAAATGTCCATGTTAAGGCTTCTTTTAAAGAAATTTCATGAGCTTTTCGATTAAAAACGCCCAAATCAAGTGCCAACATAAGTAAGACAAAAGCATTGAAAAGTATCCAGAATATTATAGGTGTGTCCATATTGATCTTTCTATTTTTGTGGCAAAATTATATTAAATATTTACATGAATTATATGCTAATTGTTAAACCAACAGAAGCATAATGGATTAAGGCAAAATTGTAAACTTCATCATTGTCTGCACCTCCTTCTAAAATACGGTATCCTGCCCGAATCCCAAGGTTTTTGGAAAACTTGCAGGTCACAGCAATCAGAATATCTTCAGCTCTTCCCTGGGGGGCGGCGAGTGCATCGCCATCCAGAAGGAGACCAAACTGATCATCAATCTTCCACAAGAGCCTGAAATTAATAATAGGTACAAATCCTACGTTAGTCTTCGCAGAAACTAATTCGGGGGAAGTAAGTGCAACTTTAGCATCTCTGATTTTTGCTGTGAATCCCAGACCAAACTCAAACCTGTTTTTTTTCATAAAATCGTAGCGGTATGTCAGCCTGTACGAATTGAATTTATAGGTGCCGACAAGTTCAGTATTTGCAGGGAATACTATTCCTTCAAAGAAAATATCATTTGGCACACTACCTTCTGATGTAGTTTCAAGAGGAGCATATAACATGGAAAATGTATGACGCGATTTAAACGTATAATTCAATCTTAACCTGTTGAAAAATTCTGTTTTTGGGATCAGATCGTCTTTTAACGAAAAGAGTGTACCCTCATCTCCCGGAATACGGACATTATTATAACCTGTAAAAACAGCACCAGTCTCAAGATCAATAATCACCTGCGCATTAACTGATGTTTTAAAGAAAATAGTCAGGAATAGAATTGAAATTGAATAAACTAGTGTTTTAATTTTCATAATTTCCAGATTTTTAGATTTTTATTTCAGTGTATATGTTCTAAGGCTTAGGTAAAGCTTATAATGTTGACCTAAAAAAATCCGGCTTAGCCACACAATTTCGGTTGGATAGCCTTGATTGTCAATAGACAAAATATTTCATCTAAAAATAAAAACTCTTTCCCAAAGTATCTCAATTTCAAAGAAGCGTTTTTCATAAAAATATCAATTTACAAACCCTTTGTTCGTTGTTTATTATTACCCTTCGGTTAAATTTGCCCGTTGTATTTTGGGTCAAAATCTACCATCCATTCAATGCCATATCTGTCTCTAAACATACCAAAATAAGAGCCCAGGGGCTGTCCCCAATTGGAAATTCAATTTGTCCGCCTACCGATAATCCATTAAATAGTTTGTCTGCTTCTTCTTTGCTTTCCGCACTTATTGAAATTTTACTTCTGTATTCGTTTTCATTAGTTCGTCCCATAATTTCCGGAACGTCATTTGCCATTAAAACATTTTTTCCAATAGGTAAAGTAATGTGCATTATTTTATTGGCTTCATTTTCCGCCACCGGGAATTCAGGACTTTCCATGTCTTTGAAACGCATAATCAATGCGAACTCTCCGCCAAATACTGATTTGTAAAAATTGAATGCTTCTTCGGCATTTCCGTTGAAGTTGATGTGAGGATTGATTTGTGCCATTTTGTTGTTTTTTGTATGGTCAGATTTACATATAATTTTAAGATTCTGTAAGATTTTGGTCACCCTGAATTTATTTCGGAGTTTCATATTAGGATGAGATCCTAAACCAAATTCAGGATGACTGGGGTGACTTGTACTTGCTATTTCAACACTTCGCCCAGAAACAAAAGCGTGTGGTTCCACGCGCGTTTGGCCATAACTTCGTTATAATCTTTTGAAGTGGGATTGGTAAATGTGTGTCCGCAATTGGCATAAGTAATAATTTGCCAGTCGGCCTTACCCTCGCGCATTTCCTGAACCAGTTGTTCGTATGCTTCTTTGGTCACGCTCTTATCTTCAGCAGGATTTTCGACCAAAACTTTGGCTTTAATCGGGATATTGGGGCGTTCCGGAGCTTTAGCCAATCCGCCGTGAATGGAGATTACACCAGCCACATCAAAGCCGGCACGAGCGGTTTCTAACGCACCCGTTCCGCCAAAGCAATAACCAATTACAGCAATTTTGCTGCTTTGTGCCCCGGCAGCTTTCAGTTGTTCCAAGGCCAGCGAAATGCGTTGTTGGTATAGTTTGTAATCGGCTTTAAACTGGCCGGCGATTTTACCTGCACTGCCAAAGTCGGTCGGAATATTTCCTTTTCCGTAAATGTCGGCCACAAAGGCAATGTAACCTTGTTTTTCAAGTTCCAGTGCAGCTGTTTTGGCTTCATCGTCGATGCCCATCCAAGCTGGAAGAATTAATACACCCGGCAGATTTTTACCTGCATTGGAGGTTACAAGTCCGTTGAGTTCCTGCGTGCCATCTACATATTTCACTGCCTTGAGCGACTGAGCCGAAAGAGTTTGAATAAGTGCCATAAAAACCGAAAGGATTAAAAATTTCTTCATCGTGATTCAAATTAAGTGATTAAACCAGAACAACTTTTCATTTGAAACCCACGACGGCGAACTTTGTTTACCGATGGCTGTTAAGTTTTCTTAATGGCAAGTCAAAAGGAATATGTCAATGATAAACCCGCGCAGCCACAGCCCTGACAAAATCGTCCATCTGCTGTTTGACTTCTTTCTTTGAAGTACTTTTTGAATTTTCAGCAATTTTTTCCAGTACCTGAATCAAATGATCGACATCGTTAACAGTATTTTCAATACCAAAGCTTATTCGGGCTACACCAGGTAGTGATAATTTGGGGAATAAAGTCACAATCAGTTTTTGGAATTTCTCAAGGCCAGGCCCAACCCCCAGAATATGCTTGACCGTGATATGAGCGCAATGGCAACCAGTCCGGACGCCAATTCCGCCATAAAATGCCAGCTCTTTACCTGTTTTAGTCGATATTTTTTTTGTAAATGCAAAGGGTATTACGCCCAGCTTACGCGAGATTTGGGATGATTCCGGATCATTGATCCCGTAAACATTTAATCCCTTAATTTTTGCCAATCCGCGTAAAGCCCTTTGGGTCAGAATCTGCTCTTCTTCGCCGATTACATTCCTGCCAATTCGTTGTAAAAGGACTAGCGCCTTGCCCAAAGCGGCAATTCCCGCCACGTTTTCTTCGCCCGAAGCTTGTATCTGAACCAGTTCTTCAGGATTGAATTTAAGCAGGCCTTTTCTGACCACCAACGCGCCACTGCCAAAAGGAGCGTAAACTTTATGTGCCGAAAAGGCGAGATAGTCAATTCCGCTTCCTTCCATATCAATCGTTCGGTGGGCTACCAATTGTGCTGCATCAACCAGAAGTCGAGCGCCATACTGATGAACAATCCGACTGATTTCTTCCAGATTGTTGCAAATCCCCAGAACATTCGATGCACCGCTTATGGCCACCAATTTAATCCGTTTTTTTCCGTGCTCGCTTTTTCGGTTGTAGTCGATCAGCAGCGTTTCCAATTCGCTTTGGTTGATAAAACCTTCCGGATCAACCGATAGCCGGATGATTGAACCATTGGACACCATCCGCCACGGCAGATCGTTTGAAGAATGTTCGAGCAAAGTGCCAAGAACAACAGGCTCGGTCGTTTCATCCGATTCGCGACTCAGGCTTTCGGCGGCAAGATTAATGGCTTCGGTGGTATTGGATGTAAAAATGACCTCGTAATCGGCCAATGGTGCACCCAATGTTTTGGAGCAAACCGATTTCACTTCCTGAACGATCTCCTGTTTTACTTGCTCAGACTGTTTCAATGTTTGCCTGAAAGCATTCCAAATGGGCGTGAATGTTGGGGTGCTTGCGCTGTTATCAAGGTTGATAAATGGTCGGATTCCTATCATTGTGTGAACCTGAACACCTCCGCCGATCAGCTTTTTTCGGAGTTCTTCCAACAGTTCCCGCCCTGAAAATTGTTCCAGTTCGTCGTGATATACTATTTCTGCCGCAGTCAGTTTTTCAGTAATCGTTTTCAGGAAGGCGTCCTTTCCTGATTGTTGAATCATTCGCAATGCTTTGGCAAAGGCAATGATGTTGATGATGGCAGGTGTACCGGCTTCAAATTTATCGGGATTTTTTGCCCAAACCACCCAATTTTTTGAAATAAGCCTGGCAGTTCCTCCTCCGGCCTGTAACGGAGCTCCATTTGGCAATTTGTTCCGTTTAACTGCCAATGCGGTAACACCCAATGATAATCCGATTTCACGACTCGATATACTCTGATAACTTTCAGGCGAAATTTGCTTAATGAACTCGTTTGCTCCTCGGGCCGTAAAAAAAATGACCATGTAATTGGCCTTTTTCAATCCCATATCTTCGAGGACGATCTCTCTGGCCTGTTCGAATAAACGTGTAGTAACCATCGAGAAATGGCCACTTCCACGGTGAACATTGGAATACGTTTCGAGCGCCGAAAACACGCTTTTTTCGAGTTCGGTAAATGCTGTCGGAGTTTCTGCTTTGTTCGGCCGGGCAATTTCGACAGTCAATTCAGTGGTTTTCGAATTCATAAGCTGGAAGTTTGTAGTATGACGGATATCAGTTGTGAATTGTTACAGACGATGTTAAGGTTTTTGAGTCGAGAGCTTTTTCAATGACTTCTGACTCCTCTACCCCTCGTTACAAACGAGGGGCAGCATCCACTATTCCGCTTCAAACCGCTCAATCACCTGCCCTACCCGCTCCTTAATTTCCTGCCAAGTGGGATTAAGCTCTTTTGTAGTGAAACTTCCGTGTTCGATATCGATACGCTCGAAAACCATCAGGTACAAAGCGAAAATGATCTCGAGACTCAACTGCCCGCGTGGTTCAACAAATGGACGTATTTCCTGAATCATTTCGTAGGTTTTCAGGCGGTAAAAGTCGGCCACTTCGTAAAGCTCACGAATCATACTGCGGAAACCATCGGTAATTTGTCCGCCTTGGGCCATGAACAGCAATTGCTGGCGGTTCATTCCGTATTTGGCAATCAAATCATCCGGAAAATAGTTGAGGTTATTGAGGTGATCTTTCTGAAAATCGCGGATAATGTGAACCAGGTAACTAAAAATGGCGCAGGGAGTTGCTACCCGTTTTACATCGAAAACCGGTGGAAAATAGCGTCCGTTCTTTTGTGTAAGTCCGCACAGATGGACAAAGATGGAAGCCGGAGCAACCGATGCGCCGCCCGCATAATCGATAAAACCTTGCAACGTCGGGAAACCATCGTGGTAAATGTCGTAAATCATCGATTTGGCAAAGGCTTCCATGGGCCAGAACGGAATACAAAACCGTTCAACTGTTTTGATAAGTTCGGCCTGTAACGGATTGTTTTGCGAGGTTTCGGCCATGGTATTGATCCAACGGGAAACATCAGCTTCGAACTGTGCCTGATTTTCAGGAGCAATGGTCACGTGCTCGGTTTTGTAATCGTCGATCAGGTCGTCGATGGCCCGCATAAATTTGTAGCAGTTTTTGGCAGCTACATAGCGCTCGGGTTCCCAAAAATGTGCAGCAATCAGGATATTGGGATGATCGACAATCTTTTCGAAATCGATGGAGTCGAAAATGTCGAGATACAAATCGGTTTGGGTTCGGACTCTTGTTTCCATGGTGTTATTTACTATTGGACGATTTACTATTTATAATTTTATTTAGAGCGTCATTGCGAACGAAATGAAATGAAGTGAAGCAATCTGTTAGCGGAGAGACTGCTTCGTTCCTTGCAGTGACGGTTCTATGATCAGTGCGTCTTAGTGTCTTCGTGTTTAATTATTCATTTTAGCATCATTCAATATTCGCTCGGATGTAAGTTTGGCTCCTAAAAGCACCAACGGAACGCCATTTCCGGGATGTGTGCTTCCACCTGCAAAATATAAATTCCGGTATTTCCGGTGTTGGTTGTGTGGCCTGAAATAGCCCATCTGAAAAATGGAATGCGACAAACTTCCGAACACTGAACCACGTGTGACATTGCAACTGCTTTCCCAGGTTTTGGGTAGGTAGCAAATCTCGAATTTGATGTGTTCTTCAATATCAAACAAGCCCGCTTCTTCCAATCTCCGGATCACTCCTTCGCGTGCTTTTTGTTTCAGTTTTCCCCAATCCTGATTATTCTTCGGATCGAGGTGAGCCACCGGAACAATCACAGAAAGCGTGTCGTGATTTTCAGGAGCCGCCGATTTATCGGTTCGAACTGGAGCATGAATATAAAAGCTCGGATTATCGGACAATGATTTTTCCTTGAATATCTTTTCCAGCCCGGCTTTGTAAGGATCATTCAGAAATACGCTGTGGTGGTCGAGTTGTGGGTAAACTTTGTCGACACCCCAATGAAACACGATGGCCGAGCAAGAGTATTTTTTCTTTTTCAGTGAGCGGGTTTTCTGTTTATCGCGCAAAAGCTTGTCGTAAACGTAAGGCAAATCGGCATTGGCAATCACCAAATCAGCTTTAACTGTGGTTCCGTCTTCCAACAAAATCCCATCAGTTTTTGAACCCTTCACCAAAATTTGTGCAACAGGTTTTTTATACTGAAACTGAACTCCATGTTTGCTTGCAGTAGCTAGTAATTCCTCAACAATACGGTGCATTCCGCCCTTGGGGAACAGTGCACCTTCAGCTATTTCCGCTCCGGGTAACATCGAAAAAAATGCAGGTGCCTGATACGGATTCTGTCCCACATAAATATTCTGAAAGGTAAAAGCCATCCTAAGATGCGAGTCTTTGAAAAATCGTTTGATGTAATTTGTATGAATGAGATATGTTTTCAGTTTCAGGAGCAAACGCATGCTTTTGAAATTCACAAACTCGAACAGATGATCGAAGTTTTTACCCAACAAATCATTCATCGACAGGTTAAAATAGGCGTAGCCTTCCTTCACGTACTCCTGATATTTAACGAAGCTACCCGGCTCAATGGCTTCCAGTTGGGCTTTCATTTGTTCCGGATTGCGGGTAAAAGCAAAATCGCTTCCATCGCCAAAGAACAATTTATAAACCGGCTCGAGCGAAGTGGTCTCCAAATCTTTATCGAGGTCGAGCCCAAGCGATGAAAATACCTGCCGGTAAAGCGAGGGCATAAGTAAAATGGTGGCGCCCAAATCGAAACGGTGTCCGTCCTGAATCATTTGTCCGCAGCGGCCCCCCGGATTGGCATTTTTCTCATAAACTTCAACGGAAAATCCGTTTTGAGCAAGGAATGCAGCGGTGGCAATTCCGCCAACTCCTGCTCCAATGATTATCGCTTTAGGTTGTGTTTGCATTTTGTTTTCTGTATTTTTTTTTAATGTAAGCACGAAGGCACTAAGTTTTAGATATTGGTAATTCTTGATTTCTTCTTTGTGTCTTTGTGTTAAAATAATTTTCAACCAAATTCAGGAGGAAAAACCACAATCCCTGAAACTTTGCTCAACGCCCCTTCTGTGAGTTCGACGGCCATAAATACATCGTCGGATGGTAATTCGTAATGCGTTTTAATTCCCCAGCTGGAAGCTGTTTTATAGCCAAATCGTGGATAATATTCCGGATGACCAATCAAAATAACCGATTGGAATCCGAGTTCAGTGGCTTTTTGATGTCCTGCACGAATGAGTGCTCCGCCAATTCCTTGTTTCTGAAATTCAGGAAGAACAGAAACCGGTCCGAGAACCAATGATTTGAATTGCTGTTGTCCGTTATCAATCACCAAGGGGGTGAACAAAATATGCCCCACCACTTGATGGTCGATTTCTGCTACCAGCGAAAGTTCAGGAATAAAACCAGAGGCATTGCGCAATCTGGCAACCAGTTTATCTTCGTCGCCTTCGCTGAATGGCATGGTTTCGAAAGCTTTTGCGGTTAATTCAACAACCCAGTTGTGGTCTTTGGGTGTTTCTTGACGGATGATGATTTGATTCATGGATTTTTGATTTTAACGGTGAAAGTATAAATCACATTACCATTCAGAAAAACAAAATGGCATGAGTGGCTTCTTTTTACCGACAAATGGCCAAATGATCGGGTTAAAAAAATGCAGAAAACCAGCAGAAAATAATTTTCAAATTTGTCTTTGAAATGAGTTATAATTGTAAACCCAATTTATTAGTTCCAAATCCTAATTTTACCCGTATGCACTTCAATACTATTACCTTCAGAAAGCAGTTGATTCTGGTTTTGTCCGGAATGATTTTAGGCTTTCAAGCCATAGCGCAAAAAATTGATACGTTTTTCCCGGCCAAAGATTTAACTTCGGTCGGCGTTTATTATTATCCTGAACACTGGGATTCAACCCAATGGGAACGCGACTTTCAGAACATGGCAAAAATGGGCTTTGAGTTTACTCACTTTGCCGAATTTGCCTGGGCACAACTTGAGCCCGAAGAAGGCCGTTACGATTTTAAATGGCTCGACCGCTCGCTTCAGCTTGCGGCCAAATACAAACTCAAAGTGATTATGTGTACCTCAACGGCAACACCGCCGGTTTGGCTGGTGCGCAAGCATCCCGAAGTATTGGCAACCGAGGAAGACGGAACTCAGATGGATCACGGGGCAAGACAACATGCTACGTTTTCGAGCAATTACTACCGTCAGTATTCGATGAAAATGATTGATGAACTTGGCAAGAAATACGGAAAAGATACGCGTGTGGTTGGCTGGCAGCTCGATAACGAACCCCGCCGTTTTCTCGATTACGGGAAAGATGCCCCGGATCGTTTCCGCAACTGGCTGAAGAAAAAATACAAAACTATTGATGCGGTAAACGAAGCCTGGGGAACGAATTTCTGGAGCGGAACATATACCGATTTTCAGGAGATAAATATTCCTCTGCACAAACAGTGGGGAATGAATCTGCACGCTCAACTCGATCATTACCGTTTTGCTGATGAAGAAACAGCTACATTTCTGGACGAACAGGCTCGCGTGCTCCGGAAATATACATCACCCGACCAATACATCACCTCCAACTACATTCCGATGTACGATGTTGGTTATGTGGGCATGAGCAAAGAACTCGATTTTGTTGCCTATACACGCTATATGGTGTATGGTGGTGACCGTGGAATTGGCCCAAAAGGTTACCGGGTGGGCGAATATTCGCGTATTGCTATGGCCAACGACTTTTTCCGTCCGCTGAAAGGCGCTTACGGAGTTATGGAACTTCAGCCCGGACAGGTCAACTGGGGCAGCATCAATCCACAGCCGCTACCGGGCGCCATGCGTATGTGGTTGTGGCATGTGTTTGCCGGTGGAAGTAAATTCACCTGTACATACCGCTACCGGGCACCATTGTATGGTTACGAGCAATATCACTACGGAATTGTGGGCACCGATGGCGTAACTCCAACTACCGGCGGAAAAGAATTCAGCCAATTTATTCAGGAAATAAACCTGCTGCGCAAAAATTACGATGCTAAAACTCAACTGCCAAAATCGTACCTACAGCGCAAAACCGGAATTCTGATTAATACCGATAATGTGCAGGGCATTAACCTGAACAAACAGACCAGCGAATGGAACACCGACTGGCATTTCATGAAATATTACAAAGCCACGAAATCGTTTGGCGCTCCGGTCGATTTTGTGCGCGACACCACCAATTTTGCCAATTACCCGGTTTTAATTGTTCCGGCTTACCAGATGATCGATCAACCTATGATTGATAAACTAACCCGTTATGCCGAAAATGGCGGAAACCTCGTTATGACATGCCGCACCGGAATTCAGAATACAAAAGGACATCTTTGGGAAGCCAAATTCTACCAGCCGATGTGGAAACTTTTTGGTGCAGAGGTAGAATCGTACGATTTGTTAATGCCACATTCTCCAGATAAAATTCGCTTTAACAATCAGGATTATTTATGGACAAGTTGGGGCGATTTGCTGAAACCAAGCCAGGGAACCGAAACCTGGGCGACTTTCGAGGGCGATTTCTATGCCGGAACGCCAGCAGTGGTTTTCCACAAACTGGGCAAAGGAACGGTAACCTATATCGGAGTTGATTCCAAATCGGGTGAACTTGAAAAACAGATTTTGGCCAAACTCTACAAACAGAAGGGTATTCCGGTTGAAAATTACCCCGAAGGAATTATGGTTGAGTACCGCGATGGTTTTGGCGTTGCTGTAAATTATTCCGACAAAGTTTATGAAATGAACCTTCCTGCCAATACTGAAATCCTATTCGGAACCAAAGCCTTAAAAACCGCTGATGTGCTGGTCTGGAAAGCAAAGTAGATAAATCTTCCATTTAAATTCAGGGTTTCGGTTGAATTGAAACCCTGAATTTAAAATCAGATCGTTTCCTGCAACCAGGAACTTTACAAAATCATTCGCCGAAAACAATTTAATGACCACTGAACAGTTAATTATAGCAGAAATATTATTTTTGCGGCATGAGGTCAATTCAATCACTTTTAGTCCTTTTCATTTTGTTTCTGTGCGCCACAGGCTTATTCGCACAAAGTAACAATGCCACCCTGTTTGGTAAAGTTACCGATGGCGCCGGAAAACCTATTGAACTTGCCAATATTTCACTTAAAAACTCAACCATCGGAACCGTTTCTAACCGCGATGGCGAATATTTGCTTCGTATTCCGGCAAAAAAACCAGTCGTAATTGTATTCTCTGTGATTGGTTACCGAACCGTTGAAAAAACAATTACAGCCACCGAAGAGCAACGGGTGCAACTGAGTATCTCACTTCAGCAGGTCGATCAGGAAATTGGTGAGGTACAGATTACCCAGCATAGGCGAAACAAAACCAACATGGACCGCATTGACTCCAAATATCTGACCAACATGACAGATGCCGGGACAGGTGGTGTGGAAGCCCTGATCAAAACTCTTCCCGGAGTTTCAACCAACAACGAATTGAGCTCGCAGTATTCTGTGCGGGGCGGAAATTTTGACGAAAACCTGGTTTATGTCAACGACATTGAAGTGTATCGTCCGTTGCTTATCCGCGCGGGGCAGCAGGAAGGAATGAGTTTCATCAATTCGGATATGGTTTCGTCGATTGAATTTTCGGCTGGTGGATTTGATGCGAAATACGGCGATAAAATGTCGTCGGTGCTCGACATCAAATACCGTAAACCTACCGGATTTGCAGGCTCGGCTTCGGCCAGTTTTTTGGGTGGTTCATTGCAACTCGAAGACCTGAGCAAAAACGGAAAATTTTCGCACATCACCGGAATCCGCTACAAAACCAACCGGTACTTGCTGGGCTCACTCGACGAAAAAGGCGAATACGATCCGCGTTTTATCGATGCACAGACCTATCTGACCTATAAATTCACTAAAGCATTCGATGTTTCTTTCCTCGGAAACATAGCCAGCAACCAATACAATTTCATTCCTCAAACCCGCAAAACAAGCTTCGGAACATGGAATCAGGCCTACAATGCAACCGTCTATTTTGAAGGGCAGGAAGTGGACAAGTTTGCCACTTCTACCGGAGCGTTGGTTGCCAACTATCATCCGGGCGACCGCCTAAACCTGAAATTTATTGCTTCCGCCTACCATTCCAAAGAGGAAGAAACTTACGATATCAAAGGAGACTACTATCTAAAC
Organism: Prolixibacteraceae bacterium; assembly: GCA_019163175.1. Lineage (GTDB taxonomy): Bacteria > Bacteroidota > Bacteroidia > Bacteroidales > Prolixibacteraceae > Aquipluma. Next base: position 43,834 of record JAFLKN010000011.1, read on the forward strand.
GAACTTGAACGCGATCTGGGTTCCGAATCTCTGGGCGATAGCGTACTAAATATCGGAACAGGCACATTCATCAACCATGCCCGAAATTACCTGAATGCTACGGTTTACGGAATTGAGCACAAAGGAGCTTACAACACGGAACACCACCTTTTAAACTGGGGAATCAAAGTTCAGGCCGAACAAATTGACGATAAAATGAGTGAATGGATTTTGCGTGACTCAACCGGATATGCAATTCCTTACAAAGGCGATAAAATTCAGTTGTTCAGTACTACAAGAACCGATTTCGATTTTAGTTCAACACGCTTTTCGGCCTACATTCAGGATACCTACCAGATTCCTGTTAGCAAGGGCTCGTTATACGCCACTGCCGGAATCCGCTCGCAATACTGGAGTTATAACAACGAATTTTTACTTAGCCCGCGGGCAACCCTACGCTATTATCCCGATTGGGAGGCCAACTTTGTATTTCACCTCTCCGGAGGAATTTACGATCAGCCACCTTTTTCTAAGGAGTTGAAAGATCGCAAAGGAATTATTTATCCGGAAACCAAAGCGCAGCGATCGGCTCAGGTGGTTTTTGGGACCGACTATATTTTCCGCGCATGGGATCGTCCATTTAAGTTCACCTCCGAGTTGTATTTCAAATCCTTCTCGAACCTGACACCCTACCAGATTGACAATGTAAGGATCAGATATTTGCCAGATCAGGAAGCATTTGGTTATGCCACAGGGCTTGATATGAAAGTGAATGGCGAATTTGTAAGCGGTATTGAATCGTGGGCAAGTTTGTCGCTTATGAAGACCGAAGAAGATATTTTGAACGACAATCACGGATACATACCTCGTCCAACCGATCAGCGCTTCAATTTCAGTGTCTTCTTTCAGGATTATTTCCCCGGAAACCCAACATGGAAAATGCACATGACGGCCTTTTACGGGTCAAGGCTTCCCACCGGTCCACCCAATTCGGAACGCTACATGGATGTATTTCGGATTCCGCCATACCGACGCATTGATATGGGTTTTTCGAAGGTTCTAATAAATCAGGATCACAAAAAATATCGGTACAAGGCATTCGATCAGATCAAAGACATGTGGCTGAGCCTTGAAGTTTTCAACCTGTTAGGCATCAACAATACGATTTCGTATTTATGGGTGGCCAACAATACCGGCGACATGTTTGGTGTTCCGAATTACCTGACCAAGCGTAAATTGAATTTGAAACTTACAGTGAAATTTTAGACCAATGAGACTCCGGATATTTCAGGCCGATGCTTTTGCAGCAAGTCTTTTCAAAGGAAATCCTGCCGCAGTAGTTCCACTTACTGAATGGCTTTCAGATGACACCATGCAGCAAATTGCCGGCGAAAACAACCTTTCAGAAACCGCCTTTTTCATTCCTGAAGGCGACCATTTTCACATTCGGTGGTTCACGCCTAAAGCAGAGGTAAAATTATGCGGGCATGCCACACTGGCAACCGCGCACGTTCTTTTCAACGAACTGAATTTCCGGGGCGAACAAATTGAATTCAACAGTAAAAGTGGCATCCTAACAGTAAAAAAGGTCGCAGAGAAATTACAGCTTGACTTTCCAGCCGATTTAGCCCAAGAAGTTGATCCGATTCCTTCTTTTGCCAAAGCCTTTGGGGTTCAAGCTTCAGCAACGTTTAAAGGCCGGACAGATTACCTTTTGCTATTCGATTCCGAAGAAATCATCCGGAACATTGCACCTGATTTTCAATTGTTATTAGAGACCGATGCCCGCGGAATTATGGTGACCGCAAAAGGAAACGAGGTTGATTTTGTCAGTCGCTTTTTTGCCCCGGCGGTTGGCGTAAACGAAGACCCGGTAACCGGATCGGCACATACCACGCTCATTCCTTTCTGGGCAAACCGGTTAAACAAAACCGAATTGACAGCTCTGCAGCTCTCAGCCCGTGGCGGCCAATTGTGGTGCACACTTTCCGGAAACCGAGTTCTGATTGCCGGGAAAGCGGTGACTTATCTGAGGGGCGAAATCGAAATTTGATCTGCCCAATTTTGAAAATCACAAGAAAATTGAATCAAATTACTTTCCACTTCCACCATTCATTCTTTTGACCAATCACTAAATAAAGACAAAATAGTCTTTATTTTAAACCTTTTAACATCCTTTTTTGTTGGATTTTAGATTCATGCGCTAACGCATCACAAAACCAGACATTTCGTTGTCATTTTGATGTATTTCAATTAACGTCAGGCTTGGTTTTGTTTTGGTTTGCATGAACACGAACTAACAATCTAAATTTATGCATTGGTCTGCCAACCACTGCATTCTAAACTATGTAGTATGAAAAGAAGGTCATTTCTGAGAAACTCTGCACTTTCCACAGCAGGTTTATTTATCACCAAAGACTTATTCAGTAGTAATCAAGGACCAGTTTATGGTCACAATGAAATGACTTACCGTTTGAATACAAGTTGGGGTGCACTCAATCCTGAAAAAACTCCAGTCAACGATTGTCACGAAATGGTTCAGGACTCAAAAGGGCGGATAATTTTGCTGACCAACGAAACCCGAAATAACATCATTATTTACAATAAAAGCGGAAGCCTGATTGATACCTGGGGAACTGAATTCCCGGGAGCGCATGGACTTACAATTCAGCGTACCGGCAAAGAAGATTTTTTATTCCTGACGGATACAAAAAGGCATCAAGTTTATAAAACTACCATCGATGGAAAGATACTTCTGACGATTGATCCGCCAGCCGATCTTCCGGCCTACAAGCAAAAGGACGCATTTGTGCCAACTGAAACCGCCGTACTCGAAAACGGAGAATTTTATATAGCTGATGGTTATGGCGCACAGCACATTCTGCATTACGATGCCAACGGTCGTCTGAAAAATTCGTTCGGCGGGAAAGGCGTTGGAGATGAATTTTTCGACAACGCACACGGAATTTGCATTGATTACCGAAAAGAAACGCCAACACTAATTATTACCGACAGAACCCGCAACGCTTTTAAACGATTTTCATTGGATGGTAAACTCATTGAAATTATTCATTTACCGGGCGCCTGCGTTTGCCGGCCTGTAATCAAAGGAGATTACCTGTACGCTGCGGTATTGCGTTCTCCAAATCTTGACACGGTAAATTCTGGCTTTGTAACCATCCTGAACAAAGAGAATAAGGTGGTTTCGAATTTAGGCGGATCGGAACCGGTTTATGAAAACGGCCAACTGAATCCACTGCACCAAACGGATAAATTATTTATTCATCCGCACGATGTGTGCGTTGATAACGAAGGAAGTATTTATGTGGCGCAATGGGCTTCAGGAAAAGTTTACCCCTACAAATTCACCAAAGCATAGATTTTTCTTTGCAAAAATTACTTCAAACAATCTGATTTTTGATTATGAAGAAATACATTACCGTTACAGTTATTGTCGTGCTTCTTTCAGGTTTAGGTTTTGGAGTTTTTTATTTTGGAAAGCCGAAAAACGAGAATCGGAAAACCAAGATTTCCTACAACCGCGATATCCGTCCAATACTTTCTGACAAATGTTTTGCCTGTCATGGGCCGGATGCCAAAGTCAGGCAAGCCGGATTGCGACTGGATTTGCAGGCCGGCGCTTATGCTGAGTTACTAAAAAATAAAGGGCATTTTGCAATTGTGCCGGGCTCTCCGGATAAAAGTGAACTGATAAAACGTATTGAGTCCAACGATCCGGCTTTGGTTATGCCTTCGCTTAAAAGTAACCTTCCGAAACTAACTCCGGAAGAGATTGACATTTTTAAGCGATGGATAGCAGAAGGAGCAGAATATGAAAAACACTGGGCATTTTTGGCCCCCGAAAAAGCAACATTACCCGAGGTAAATAAAAAGAGTTGGGTCAGGAATGAAATTGATTATTTCATCCTCGATAAAATGCAACAAAAAGGATTCAGTCCGAACGACGAAGCATCACGCGAAACACTTATCAAACGGGCTTTTGCTGATATAACAGGCCTGGCTCCGACCTATCCTGAAATTACCTACTGGACAACTGCTTCGGGCAAAGACTGGTACAATCAATTAATCGATACTCTTTTGCTGAAACCATCATACGGCGAAAAAATGGCCATTATGTGGATGGATCTGGCTCGCTATGCCGACTCTTATGGTTTTCAGGATGACAATATCCGATCGCAATGGCCCTGGAGAGATTGGGTGATACATGCTTTCAATAAAAATGCGCCCTACGATAAATTTTTGACTGCCCAGATTGCTGGTGATTTGTTGCCCAATGCCACAAAAGAGAACATTCTGGCAACCGCATTCTTCCGAAATCACAAGTACACCGAAGAAGGTGGTGTAATTGACGAAGAATACCGTGTTTCGTATAATATCGATAAAACAAGAACTTTTGGCAAGGCCGTTCTGGGAGTTACCATCGAATGTGCCCAATGCCACGATCACAAGTACGATCCTTTTTCGCAGAAAGACTATTTCCAGTTGTACGCCTTTTTTAACGAAAGCAAAGAGAAAGGATACGAAGGAGATGTTGGTCGGTCGACACCGGCAAAAAACCCCAAATTACTGATCAGCAAAGAAGAGCGAAAAGGACTGTTTTCGTATATTAATGCATACGATACCACAACTTTGCAGATTTCGGTAATGGGCGACAGTGTGGTAAAGCGACCCACCTTTATTTTGGCCAGAGGAAGTTACGATGCACCAACCAACATTCGGGTTAAACCCACTGCTCTCGAATCTGTCATGCCGTTTGACACCCTTGCCTATCCGCGCAACAGACTTGGCCTGGCGAAATGGACAACCGACAAAAAGAATCCGCTAACAGCCCGCGTATTTGTAAATTTCATCTGGCAAGAAATCTTTGGCAAAGGCATCGTCAAAACATCCAGCGACTACGGCTTACAGGGTGAAATGCCAACACATCCGGAATTGCTGGATTGGCTTGCAGTCGATTTTATGGAGCACAACTGGGATATAAAATATCTGATCAAAAAGATTCTAACCAGCAACACATATTGCCAATCGGGCGAAATAAGTAAAAAACAAAGGGAGCAAGATCCGGAAAACAGCTATTATTCCAGATCTCCACGCGTGCGGTTTAAGTCAGAAATTATTCGCGATTGGGTTTTAAGCAGCAGCGGTTTACTTAATCCTGGAATTGGCGGCCCAAGCGTAAAACCTTACCAACCTAAAGGTGTATGGGAAAGCACCACCTCGGGGCGCGGAGTTTTGGCCAGTTACAAACAAGATCACGGACCATTGCTGTACCGAAGGGGATTGTATACCTTTTTCAAACTAACAGCGCCGCCGCCCGGCTTAATGATATTTGACGCCAGCAACAGAGACCAGTGTGAAACCAAACGCACCAGCACCAACACGCCATTGCAGGCTCTAACTATGCTGAATGACCCAACTGTTTTAGAGGCATCCAGAGTATTGGCCGAAAGTATAGCAACAGGCACAAAAAGCCTCGATGAAAAGGTTGAGCAGGCTTTTGAAACGATTCTAGTGCGAAAGCCTTCGAATTCGGAGCGAAACAAATTAACTGCGTATTGCAAAAAACAGCAGGAATATTTCACAGCACATCCTGATATATTAAAGTCAAGTCTGGCCGTCGGGGAATTCAGGCACAAAAATGAAATCCCAAACACTCCTGAAACAGGCGCTTTAATGAAGACCATCCTGATCATTTACAATTTAGAAGAAGCAATTACAAAATCGTAAGATCTGATTATGAAAGAATTTCTAGAACATGGATTAAACCAAAACAGACGCAAGTTTCTGTCGAAAATGAGCCTTGGCTTGGGTGGGTTGGCTCTGGGTTCGCTTATGGTACCAGGACTGTTCGAAGGCTCCACCGAAGATGAACTTTTTTCGAATGTACTTCCGCATTTTGCGCCAAAAGCAAAACGGGTGATTTATCTTTTCCAGAATGGTGCTCCTTCACAATTGGATTTATTTGATTACAAACCCATGTTGCAGAAAATGCATGGACAGGATTTGCCGGCAAGCATTCGGATGGGGCAACGGCTTACCGGAATGACCGCCAATCAGGCCAAATTTCCACTAGCCGGAACCAAGTATAACTTTGCACAATACGGAAATCACGGAGCCTGGATAAGCGAAATTCTGCCGCATCTGGCTGAGATTAGCAATGATTTGTGTTTTGTCCGCTCAATTTATACCGAAGCCATCAATCACGATCCGGCACTTACCTTTTTCCAGACTGGGGCACAGGTTGGAAACAGGCCAAGCATGGGCTCGTGGATTAGCTACGGATTGGGAAGTGAGAACAAAAATTTACCCGCATTTTGTGTTTTACTTAGTAAAGGAAAAGGCAATGGACAAGGGGTGTATTCCAAACTGTGGTCTAACGGATTCCTCGATTCAATTCATCAGGGCGTGCAGTTTAGCAGTGGCGAAGAACCTGTAAAATATTTGACTGATCCTGAATTTATTAACCGTGAAGATAAACGGGCAATGCTCGATGAAATTTCAGCACTCAACGACGAAGCATACAAAAAAATTGGTGATCCTGAAATTGTAACCAAGATTCAGCAATATGAATTAGCCTACCGCATGCAGATGGCCGTTCCTGAAATTACTTCTCTGCAAAACGAACCGGAATCGATCATTAAAATGTATGGCCCGGAATGTTTAATACCGGGAACCTATGCTGCAAACTGCCTGCTTGCCCGAAAGCTTTCTGAAAATGGAGTGCGTTTCGTGCAGTTGTACCATCAGGGTTGGGATACCCATGGGAATTTACCCAAAGAAATTGAAGGACAGTGCAAAGATGTTGACCAATCGTCGGCCGCGCTAATCAAGGATTTAAAGCAACGCGGTTTGCTCGACGAAACCTTGGTGATTTGGGGAGGCGAATTTGGCCGAACCAATTATTGCCAGGGAACACTGACCAAAGAAAACTATGGACGCGACCACCATCCACGCTGCTTTACCATTTGGATGGCTGGCGGAGGTGTTAAGCCCGGAGTTTTTGGAGAAACCGACGAATTTGGCTACAACATCACCAAACTTCCGGTTCATGTTCACGATTTTCATGCCACCGTGATGCACCTCATGGGTATCGATCATGAGAAATTTACTTTTAAACATCAGGGAAGGCGGTACAAATTAACCGATGTTGCCGGAAATGTAGTGCGCGATATAATCAGCTAAAAATATGAGTGAGAAGAAAATATACCAAATTCTGGAATTGTGTTTGTGGCTTTTAATTCCTTTTATGTTTGTGCTCGCAATTTTCGATCAACAAATGCAAGCCGGAGTATTTTTGCAGTGGACAGGGAAACTCCATCCTTTAGCTTTACACTTTCCTATCGTATTTGGTCTGTTAACTGGCATTTACCTTTTGTTCTTCCCTCTGCGCAGATTACCCCTTGATACAGAGAAACTGCTGTTGGCTATTAATGCTTTATTTGCCTGTGGAGTGGCAATACTGGGGATATTACTTTCCAAACAAAACGCCTACGACGGCGAACTGGTTAATCTGCATAAATGGGGCGGAATTGCAGTGTCTGTAATAAGTTTTGCATTTCTTTTTGTCCTCAATTTGAGTGTCCGGTTCAAGAGAATACTGGCAGGTGCATTTGTGTTGGTGCTTATCGGATCAACCCACAAAGGCGCACAACTAACTCACGGCATCAATGCTTTAAGTTTTCCTAAAACTGCGGCTTCTTCCACCGGAAAAGAACTTTCGGATACCACAGCAACTATTTATGAAGCGGGAATTGCACCAATTTTAGCACAAAAGTGTGTCGGCTGTCATGGCGAGGATAAAATGAAAGGCGATTTGCAACTTCATACTCCGGAGAAAATTTTGCTGGGAGGTAAAAACGGAAATATACTCAAGGGTAATTTAACTGCGGAAGCTGGTTTACTCCAACGAATTCATTTGCCAATAACCGATGAAAAGCATATGCCTCCGGATGGCAAATTACAACTTACTTCCGAAGAAACAAGCATTTTAAGCAAGTGGATAAAGTCCGGTGCCAGCTTCGAAACGAGGCTGAATGCAATGGCCAAAGAAGATAGTTTGTTTTTACTGGTGAATAAACTCAGGTCTGCTTCTAGTCAAAAGCTTGTACAAAAAACTGATCTTCCTGACCTGGAAGAGTTCAATTCGAATTACTGCACAACCAATTACCTGTACTTCGGATCTGACGAGGTGGAAGTAAATTTCTTTCAAGGTTCCTTTTACAAGCGCGAGAACTTAAAGAAACTGGAAAAAATAAAAGACAAAATTGTGAGCTTAAATATGCAGGGAATGCCTTTGGCCAAAGAAGATATGGATATTCTCATCCAGTTTAATAACCTGCAAAAAGTAAACCTGAACAGTACTGGTCTGAACATCAGCAACCTAGAATCGTTAAAATCATTACCAAAGCTTAAAGCAGTTTCAATCTGTGGAATTAAATTCGATGAAGCCGAATTGGACCGGTTTCTCGATCAAGCAACATTTTCATCATTAAATGTATGGTCTGATGGTGTGAGTGAAAAGCAACTTCAAAAGCTTATCTCAAAATATCCGTCCATAAAATTCAATGTTGGCGACAATATGGAGAACGTGACAATGAAAATGAGCAATCCAGTCATCGAGCAGGATTCATCGATAATATCTGCTCATTTGGATGTAAAAATAAAGCATTTGCTAAAAGGGGTTGTCATCAGGTATACCGCAGATGGTAGCGATCCGGACAGCTTAAAAAGCACTGAATATACCAAACCGATACGACTTTCAGCAAATACAGTTTTGAAGGTAAAGGCTTTCAAATCCGGATGGATAAGCAGCGATGTTGTACAGCGCACATTTTATAAATCTGAAATTCATCCTGACACCATATACCTGGTAAAAACTCCTGATCAGAAATACCGCGGAAATGGAGCGAAGACCCTAATTGATTACGAATTGGGCGAGACAAATATGTCAAACGGGAAATGGTTGGGCTACCGTGCATCTGATATGGAATTTATCGTTGGCTTTAAACAGCCAAGGCTGCTCAATTCTGTTCATTTTAATGCACTTGTAGATATTGGTGCATATATTTTCCCCATAAATTCAATAACTGTTCAAGGCAGCAACGACGGCATACAATTTACACCGATTTCGAAAATCAAATTCCCGGAGGCAAATAAATCTGATCCCAAAAGAGTTAATACCTACAGTTGCGATTTTCCAAAACCGACTTCATTCAAATATTATAAGTTTATCGCTTCAAATCTTAAAAAATTACCATCATGGCATTCGGGAATAGGTGAACCTGCATGGATATTTGTCGACGAAATTTTCCTAAACTAAAACTCTGTTTTTTTCAAATTCCAGATTAAATGGTGCTTTTATCTACCTGAGAGTTTAGTCGGAATGAATTCCAAAACTTTCTATGCGATAGCTTGTTTCCCTTGAATAAACTAAGGAGAATGTCGAAATATAAATATACAAACGAACTGATTCACGAAACATCGCCCTATTTGTTGCAGCACGCACACAATCCGGTAAATTGGCAGCCGTGGGGCGAAAATGCACTGAATCAGGCCCGGTCAGAAAACAAGCTTTTACTCATCAGCATTGGCTATTCGGCCTGTCATTGGTGCCATGTCATGGAACACGAATCATTCGAAGATCAGGAGGTGGCGCAAATCATGAACGATCATTTTGTTTGCATCAAAGTCGACCGCGAAGAACGGCCTGATATCGACCATATTTATATGACTGCAGTGCAGCTTTTAACCGGACGCGGAGGCTGGCCACTCAACTGCATTGCGCTGCCCAATGGCCGGCCAATCTGGGGCGGAACCTATTTCCAGAAAGAAAATTGGACGCAGTCACTGGCAGCTGTTTCTAAATTTTATGCTGAAAATCCGATAGAAACACTGGAATACGCAGCAAAACTGCAAGAGGGAATTGAGCAAAACTCGTTGGTTCCTATTTCGGGAGAAGTGTCTGTAATCGACCCGTTGCTCATTCCTTCACTTTTAAAAAAATGGCAGAGCTCCTTTGATGCAAAAAATGGAGGAACGAAAGGCGCTCCAAAGTTTATGCTGCCGAATAACTGGCAATTTCTACTTCGTGCCGGACAGGAATTTCAGGATGAAAAAATAATTGAACAGGTAAAACTGAGTTTGCAAAAAATGGCTTTCGGCGGACTTTACGATCAAATTGGCGGTGGGTTTGCACGCTATTCGACCGACGAAATTTGGAAAGTTCCGCATTTCGAAAAAATGCTCTACGATAATGCTCAGCTTTTACAACTTTATGCTGAAGCTTACCAAACTGATCCCAATCCATTGTATCAGCAGGTGGTTTCCGAAACTATTGAATTCCTGAAGCGGGAATTGCTATCGCCTGAAAATGGGTTTTATTCGGCTTTGGATGCCGATAGCGAAGGCGAAGAAGGAAAATTCTATGTCTGGACAAAAGCTGAATTAGCGCAGATTCTAGCTACAGATTTTGCACTTTTCTGTGATTATTACAACGTCAATTCGCTGGGCTTTTGGGAACACAACCACTATATTTTGATGCGTACGGAAAGCAATCCTTCCTTTGCAGAAAGGCATCAGCTATCTGTTGACGAATTGGAGATTAAAACCCGAAGCTGGAAACAACTTTTACTGGAAGAGCGTGAAAAACGGGTTCGCCCCGGACTCGACGATAAAATTCTGGCTTCGTGGAATGCCATGACCATTTCCGGATTAATCAGTTGCTACAAGGCTTTTGGCAATTCGGAATATCTGAAACTGGCCTTAGCAAATGCAAGCTTTCTGAAACAAAAAATGAGGTCAGAAGGCGGAAAAATGCTTCATTCCTACAAAAATAACCAGGCCAAAATCAACGGATTTCTGGAAGATTATGCTTTTGCCATCGAAGCGTTCACCGCGATTTTTGAAGTTACCGGAGAAAAAGAATGGCTCAATTTGGCTCAACAATTAACCGAAACCACTTTTCTGGATTTTTACGATGTAGAGAAATCTATTTTTTATTTCACCGCCAGTCAGCAAAAAGATCTGATCACACGAACCATCGAAATTCACGACAATGTGATTCCATCGTCGAACTCGGTGATGGCAAAAAATCTGTTTCGGCTCTCCTATCTGCTTGATCAACCTGAATACCTGAAAACGGCTCAAAAGATGTTCAATCGGATTATTGGCAATATAACCGATCATCCCTCCGGCTACAGCAACTGGTCGCAACTGATGCTGAACTTAACGGGCAATCATTTTGAGGTCGCTATTGTGGGAGAAAATGCCATCGATCTGCTAAAAGAACTTCAGAAAAATTATTTACCCCATGTGATTTTCTGCGCCGGAACAACTGAAAATGATTTGCCTTTGCTGCAAAACAGATTTGTTTCAGGGAAAACGCTGATCTACATTTGCCAGAACAGTAGCTGTCAGCTGCCGGCAAAAACAGTGGAGGAAGCACTGGCGCTAATCAAGACAAATTAATAATCCGATACAATTTTGGTAGAGACGAACGGCCGTACGTCTCTACATTTATAAATATACCATTTAAAACCTATGCCAAACGAACGAAAAATTATCCTTTACATCGCCATGAGCCTCGACGGTTTTATTGCCAAACACGATGACGACATTAGCTTTTTAGCACAAGTTGAACAGGAAGGCGAAGATTACGGCTATTCGGCCTTTACCCAAACAGTGGATACCGTTATTTTGGGGCGAAAGACCTACGACAAAGTTCTTTCAATGGGCCTCAAAGAACCATATGGCGACCGACAGGTATTTGTATTAACACGAAACCCGCATCACAAAATAGATAAAATCACTTTTTATTCCGGAAGCCTGTCTGATTTGGTTTCTTCTCTAAAAAGTGAGACAGGCAAACACATATTCTGTGACGGAGGCGCCGAAACGGTCCATCAATTTCTACAAAATGATTTATTCGACGAATTAATTATTTCTATCATTCCCATTCTTCTGGGCGATGGAATCCGATTATTTGGGCAATGCTTTCCGGAGCAGAAACTTCGATTGGTCGAATCCAAATCGTTTGAAAAAGGACTGGTGCAACTACACTATATTCGGATCAGAGATTGATAAATACCAAAGCAATCCGTATTTTGCAGTCGAAACCAATTTGACTGCGAAATCATGAAACGATTTTTCTTTTTTATTTTCTGTGCCATTGCTTTAACTGGCTATTCACAACCCGACAAACAACAACTCGAACGCGAATTGTTCAACCTGCCTAATGTTTCGTTTAACAATGTCAGCAAACCCGGAGATGCGTTCCTGACTTATGATTTAATGGTGAAACAACCCATCGATCACCAACATCCGGAGAAAGGATATTTTAGTCAGTGGGTACAATTGAAGCATCGCGGGTTCAACAATCCAACCGTCATCGAAACGCATGGTTACCAAATGGGACGCGGAGGAAATGAGGTTGAGCAGATATTATCGGCCAACAACATCGGCGTAGAGTACCGCTTTTTTGGCAAATCAATCCCCGATTCGTTGCAATGGGAGTACCTGACCATAGAACAGGCAGTTGCCGACCTACATGCCGTAAATCAGCTTTTCAAACAGCTTTACAAAGGCAAATGGTTCAGTACCGGCATTAGCAAAGGTGGACAGACCACACTTTACTACAAATATTTTTATCCTGAAGATGTTGATGTGGCTATTCCTTATGTGGCTCCGATTGATAATGCGCTAGAAGATACGCGGATTTATATCTTCCTCGATACGATTGGCAAGCCGGAATGCCGGAAGAAAATCTATGACTTTCAGGAATTTTTGCTAAAAAATGAAGATAAAGTCCTCGAAAAACTGAGTTGGTACGCTAAAGGAGCACGGTTAAAATTTAACTATACCGGCAACATTGGCAAATCGTTTGAATTGGCGGTACTCGAATATTCCTTCTCATTTTGGCAATGGGGACGTTCGTGCGACAGCATTCCCACCAACAAAAAGCTCGACGATTACATCAACGAACTCATTAAAACATCCGACATCTCGTTCTTCTCTGACCGGGATATTGCCCAATTTGCATCACATTATTACCAGGCCACACAAACCGGGTATTACGGATACAACATTGCGCCATTTAAAAAGTACATCAAGCATTTTGATTCCAATCCGTCGGCAATTTTTCCACCAAAAAAGGCCAAACCCAATTCGTTTTCACCTGAATTGTACCAGAACTTCCAACGGTGGCTCGACGAAAAAGGTAACAATATTCTCTACATCTACGGTGGAATTGATACCTGGTCAGCCCCACGGGTTTTGGTTACCGATCGGGTAAACTCCAAATCATTCCTGATTCCGGGAGCAAATCACGGAACTGCCCGAATCAAAAATCTTCCTGAATCCATGAAGAATGAATTTGTAAGCAGGATTAAAAACTGGACTGGACTCGATTGTAAAATGGATATTCTGAAATAAATAATCTATTCAATAAAAAATCCCGAAACCTTTATCAGATTTCGGGATTTTTTATTGAAGTTTAAAAGCAATTAGAATTGATGATAAACACTTTCTTCCAGATAAGGATGGTTTTTAGGGACCAAACTGGCTTTCGATAAAGTGTTTGTTACGACTAAAGCAAACAAACCCAGGAATCCAAGGTAAGTCCCCACTTCCAGAATACCGAATTTAGCTTCATGAACTACGGCAGGCCAGATATAATAATACAGTTCGGTGTATTGTCCAATCATCAGCAAAATAATTACGGGAACCATAAATAGTTTACTCCGTGAAGTCATTCGCGGCATCAGGAAAAGAAATGGAATAAACCAGTTCAGGATAATATTGGCATAAAACAGTACACCAAATGCCCCGTGTGAGCGGCTCACGTAATAAATAGTTTCTTCTGGAAGATTGCCGTACCAGATAATCATGAATTCAGCAAAATTGAAATATCCCCAAACGATTGAAAGCATAAAAATGTATCTTGAAAAATCGTGCAGGTGACTTCTGTTCAGCATTTTGTAATGACCGATTTTATGCAGAATAATTACGATCAAGGTGATTATAGTTGCACCATGCAAAAAAGCTGCGATAAAACTTTTTGCAGCGAAAAGTCCGCTAAACCAATGTGGGTCAAGCGACATAATCATATCGATAGCAAACAAAGTAAAACTAATGGCAATGATAAAAATGAAAACTTTGGAATATTTTTCTGAATCATAGAAATGCTGCATACCACCCTCGGCATCTTCTTTCAACGATATTTTTCGCAACAGGCGAACCATTACAATCCATAATCCAAAGAACAGAATTACCCGCAAAAAGAAAAACGGAATATTCAGGTAAGGTGCTTTGTGAGCAAGCAATACATCAGTTTCGGTAATTCCTTCGTGCGACCAATGAAAAATGGTATGCATTCCAAAATACATCAGCAAAAAGAAAACGGCAGCAACCGGAATATAAGATGCCATTGCTTCCGGGACTCGCTTAAATGCTGATGACCAACCAGCCTGAGCGATGTATTGTATAGCGCCAAAAAAGGCTGCTCCAATAGCGATTGAAACAAAATAATAATTGTTCAGCAGGTAATTAGCCCAAGCCCGGTGTGGGTCGAGTATGAATCCCGCCACCATCGAAATCAACCCGATTCCGATGAGTCCGTACAACAGGTTTTTAAATTTCTGAGGAACAATCAGTTTATCTTCCATTGTATTCATATCTTTCATTTTTTCAATTCATGTCCGTCAGTTAAAGGAGACGGCAAAGGATAACTCTCTAAATAACTATTGCTATTTCTCGTTCAACTTGGAACTTGAAACCTGAAACTTGGAACTCTTCTATTGCTTGTGCAGCAAATTCTTTACATACATGGCTACTTTCCAGCGATCATCAGGACGTACCTGAGAACCATGCTGTGGCATCACGCCAAAACCAACTGTAACCACATGAAAAATTTCACCTTCAGGATTATTCCTGATTTTAGCAGATAATAAGTTGGCCGGAGGAAATGGGTATTTCTTGCTTGTAAAAAGAAATCCTTTTCCATCACCCTTTTCGCCGTGGCAACTCATACAATAAATAGAAAAAACCTGATTCCCACGAGCAATATTCTCAGCCGTAGGTTTAAATGGGTTGACCAGTTCTTTTCCTGCCAACACACGATCTGTATCATTTTTCTCATACAAATATGGCAGATAATCAATTGGTATAGTTCCCTCAACCGGATTACGCATGGTTTTACCATCGGCAAAATTCGGATTGGGTGTATAAGTCTCGTAAGCGGCAGAATGCGCCATATCATCGAAATATTGCCATCCCGTTGAATTCCGGTCGCGATCGCATGACCCAAAACCCAGGAGTAATGCAATAACAGCGAGATTCTTTATCGTATTTTTAATGTTCATTCGATAAAATTTATTTCAGTTAGTTGGATTCTTTTTCATATACTTCAGATGCACCGTTTGCCTGGAATAACTTAGTCACCTCCGGTTTGTCAATTCCCATTTTATCCTGATCAAGTAAAATAATGAACTTATCATCAGTGGCCCTAATATCAATGATTTCCTCTTTTTTCCCAGGAAAAATCTTTGCCCTTGCTGAAAAAGTAAAAAGCGTTAAAATGGTAATTGTTAGAATAGTGGCTACAATAGTTACTACGATAAATGATGGAAATGTATTGAAAGGTTTACCACCAAAATGCAATGGCCAGTCAACTACTGCAGCATAATACATTCCACCGATAAGCATTACTACAGCAAAAAGTCCGTAAAAAAAGGCTGCGGTCGTAATGTTGGTTTTATTCTTCATTCCATGCAAAATCTCATGGATTGGATAGGGCGTATAAACTTCTTCAATGACAACACCCTTATCAAGAGCCTTTTGAAACGCATCTTTTAATGTATGTTCATCGTCGAAAACACCGACTAAATATTTTCTATTCGTAATCATGGTGGTGTCCGGGTTTAAGGTGATCAGTTTGCTGAGTATTGTATTTCGAAATCATCTTCACTTCGCTGATTGCAATCTGTGGAATATAGCGGAAGAACAACAATACTCCGGCAGAGAACATTCCAAGTGTACCAATAAAGAAACCGATTTCAATAAATGTTGGATGATATTCGGCCCAGCTAGCTGGCAGGTAATTCTTCGAAAGGGAAGTGACAACAATATTGAAACGTTCGAACCACATCCCCAGATTGATAAATAACGAGATCACAAAAACCACCCAAAGGTTGCGGCGCACTTTTCGTGACCAGAACAACTGTGGTAAAAGTGCATTGAAAATGAACATTCCCCAGAACTGTATAGCGTATTCGCCGGTAATCCTATTTTTGAAGAAGGTGTACATTTCATATTCTGAACCTGAATACCAGGCAATAAATATTTCAGTAATGTAGGCGGTTCCCATGATCAGGGAGATAAAAACCAGAATACGACAAACGGCATCGACATGGTTTTCAGTAATAAAATCGCCCATTTTATAAAGCTTTTTCATCAACGTAACCAAAGTCAAAACCATTGCAAATCCAGAGAAAATAGCTCCAACCACAAAGTACGGTGGGAACAAAGTCGTATGCCATCCAGGCTCAATTGAAACTGCAAAGTCAGTTGATACAATAGAGTGTACAGAAACTACCAACACGGCAGCAATTCCGCCTAAAACAAAAGCTAAACCT
This sequence comes from Prolixibacteraceae bacterium, assembly GCA_019163175.1. Lineage (GTDB taxonomy): Bacteria > Bacteroidota > Bacteroidia > Bacteroidales > Prolixibacteraceae > Aquipluma. Next base: position 60,462 of record JAFLKN010000011.1, read on the forward strand.
TCGTAACGCAACCATTCACGAGACGAACCTACCCAACCGAAGGCAAAGAAACCGTAAATCGCCTTTTTAATCTTCGATTTGGTGGTATCGCGAATCGTAGCAAAATCAGGAACCATTCCGAAGTACCAGAAGCTGGCCGAAATGAGCAAATATGCTGAAATTGCCATAAAATCCCAGAACAGTGGTGAGTTAAAGTTCACCCACAATGGACCTCGTGTATTTGGATATGGAAAAATGTAGAAAAATAACCAGGGGCGTCCCATGTGCATCAGCGGGAAAAGTGCCGCACAGAAAACAGCTACTACGGTCATTGCTTCAGCAGCACGGTTAATTGCTGTTCTCCATTTCTGACGTAAAATCAAAAGAAAGATAGAAAAAGCAGTTCCGGCATGACCGATACCGATCCACCACACAAAATTTATGATTTCCCATCCCCAGGCCACAGTACTGTTAACTCCCCAGGTTCCGATTCCCTGCGTAAGAGTAATATAAATGCTTTTAACACCCAGTGCAAGCATTACCAAACTAATTCCCATAGCAATGTACCACCATTTGGGCACCTTAGCATCAATGGGCGCAAGAATCTCCTGCGAAATCTGACTGAGTGATTTTTCTCCGTCAATTAATTTTCCTCGTACGTCCGTTTTGTACATAGTCCGATCTATTTTCTTTTATTATTGATCACGCTTTAGTATTTCTTACTTTGGTCAGGTAACCCACCGACGGCAAAGTGTGTAATTCTTCCAACAAATGGTAATTGCGTTTGTCTTTGAAAAGCTTTGAAATGCGGCTTTCAGGATTTTCAAGATCACCAAAAACAATGGCATTCCCTGGACAAGACTGCGAACAGGCTGTTTTGATTTCGCCTTCGGCAATAGCCCTACCTTCTAGTTTGGCCAACTGTTTTTTCTCCTGAATGCGTTGAACGCACATCGAGCATTTTTCAACCACCCCTCGCGAACGAACTGTAACATCAGGATTCAAAACCATACGACCTAAATCGCTGTTTGAAGCAAAGTCAAATTTATCGTTCTTCACATACTGGAACCAGTTAAACCGGCGCACTTTATATGGGCAGTTATTCACGCAGTATTTTGTTCCTACACAGCGGTTGTAGGCCATCTGATTCAAGCCTTCCTCGCTGTGAGGCGTTGCAGCAACCGGGCAAACATTTTCACACGGAGCATTTCCGCAATGCTGACACATAACCGGTTGGAACGAAACTTTCGGGTTCTCCGGATTTTCAGAATAATACCGGTCAATTCTGATCCAATGCATAATTCGTCTGTTCCTGACCTGCTCTTTTCCAATTACCTGAATATTATTTTCAGCCTGACAAGCCACAGCGCAGTTTCCGCAACCGGTACAAGAGTTCAGGTCAACAGCCATTCCCCAATGATGTCCGTTATAAACCGGAGCTTCATAAAGTGAAACCGATTTTTCTTCGTGTTCGGCCTTTATCTCGTTTCCTGAAACCGGATTTTTGATGTATTCATCCAAGGTTGTTTCGCGCACAATTGGACGCCCTTCCATGGAATAATGAGTCTGGGAAATAGCAAGTTGAAATAATTTTCCGGCAACTTTTTCAACTTTTGCTGAAGTAAGGAAGTAATGACGAGTTCCACTATCAATGCCAACAAAAGGATAAAGGTTTGTTCCTGTCTGATCACCAACTTTACCGGCAATTTCGCGTCCATAACCCAATGCTACGGAAATAGTATCCTTTGCTTGTCCTGGCTGGACAAATACCGGCAGTTCGATGCCATTTACAAGAATAACATCTTCATTTTTCAGTGCATTTTCAGCAGCATAAGCAACCGGAACTGCAGCAAAATTATCCCAACTGATTTTCGCAACCGGATCGGGCAATTCCTGCAACCAAGGGTTGTTGGCAAATTTTCCGTTTCCGATGGCAACACTTTCATAAAGGGCAACTTCTAGTCCGGCTACTACAGGTTTCACCTGATTTGCAGCTTGTGATAGTCCTTCCGGAGAATAGACAAGTTTCGATTCCAGAACTGTTTCAAAAACACCGTTTTGCAACGAAGTATTCCAGAACTGGCGGAAATCGGTTGTATTTTTTTGCTTCGGAAATTGGGTTTCTTTCCAGAAGGTTTTAATGTAATCGCGGTAATTATTATCAGCACCAATCCATTTAAGCAAAGTTACCTGTACCTGACGGCTGTTGAATATTGGAGCAATTACTGGCTGCGAAAGACTATAAATACCTGCCTTGGGTTCCAAATCATTCCAACTTTCCAAAAGATTGCTTTCTGGCAAAACATATTGGCAAAGCGCTGTAGTTTCGTCAGGACGTTCTGAAAATGAAACGCTCAAACTCGTTTTTTTGATAACTTCAGCAAAGTCTTTTCCTTTCGGATGATCGTAAACCGGATTTGCATTCCAAACAAGCAAAGCTTTCACATTTCCTGCTTTCAAATCAGAAAGCAAACGGTCAGTATCCTGATCAATTCCTTGCTTTGTTCGTAGCGAATTCTCCAAACCGATGGTTTGTCCGTAATTGCCAAGTAATTGATTGATGCCATTTACGAGTAATTGTATGTTTACATCGTTACTTCCAGAGATCACGATACTCTGTTTTTCATTCTCAAGCAAGTCTTTTGCCAGATCACTGATATCAACCGTAGATTGAACTCCGGAAAGGACTTGACCGCCTTTTGACTTAGCCACCGCAATGTACAATGCCAAAACAATAGCACCTTCTTCCGATGGTTTGATTGGGAAACGAACATCAGCATTCGAGCCACTCAAAGTCATTCCAGATTCAAACTGATAGTGACGAAGCATTTCTTTCCGGTCATTTTGGAGCTGGCGGGCAGAAGTGTATCCTTTGGTATATTCAACAGTCGACAACCAGCTTCCAAGAAAATCGGCTCCAAAACTCACAACAACTTTAGCCTTATTGAAACGATAATCAGGGATAAAGGCTGAACCAAAACTCTTCTGGTTTGCTTCCAAAATTCCGGAGGCAGATACCGGATCATATTGAATCCACTCGGTATTGGTCTGTTTTTCAATAAACTTCTGAATAACATCGCGGGTTGAAGGAGAAATAATAGTTGAGCTAAGTATAACAACTTTTCCTCCTTGCGACTTTAAAGTAGTCAACTGAGCCACTATTTCAGCATCTGCTGCATCCCAGGTAATTTCCTGACCGCTTTTTGACGGTCCCTTGAAACGTGCATCATCATAAAGATTTAATACCGAAGCCTGCATCCTTGCACTTGTTCCACCCTGAGAAATTGAGCTGAGGGTATTTCCTTCAATCTTAATTGGCCGGCCATCACGTACTTTTACAATAATGCTTCCATACTCATTTCCTTCAAAATAGGACGAGGCATAATAATTGGCAGTACCTGGATTGATTTCATCTGGTTTTACCAAATAAGGAATTGCTTTATCAACAGGTCTTTTACAGCTGGCAACAATCGAAGCTGCGGCAATTCCAAAGCCAAATGTTTTCAAAAAATCGCGTCGTGAGGCGGCATTTAATTCATTGTCGCCTCTCATCAACATGCTCTTTTGTTTGGCTTCTTCACGCACTTCTTCACGGCGTAACTCTTTTGGATTGGCAAGTTCTTCTATACTTCTCCAGTATGTCTTCATCGACGATTATTTTATCTTGTAATTAAATACTCATTATTAATAGTGGCAACGCATACAATCATTAGCTCCAATATTCACTGCACGGATAGTATCAATTCCACCACCTTTAAGCTGATCGTGCAATTTCATGTAATTGTCGTAATAGGCATTATCCTTGAAGTTCACTTTGGTATCGCGATGACAATTAATGCACCATCCCATAGACAAATCGCTGGTCTGTTTCATGATATTCATTTGTGCCACATCACCATGACATTTCTGACAATCGACTTTGGCAATGCCAACATGTTGAGCATGGCTAAAAAATACATGATCGGGTAAATTGTGAAGTCTAATCCATTCAACTGGCGTTTTTGTTTCATTAGCTTCAACCACTTTTGCAATTTCGAATTTACCAGAATTGGCTCCTTCGCGCACTAAAACGTGGCAGTTCATGCATAATTCCATGGCTGGAATTCCGGCCGATTTACTAAATTCTGCGGTATGGTGACAATACTTACAGTCAATTTTATTATCTCCAGCATGCACTTTGTGCGAAAATTTGATCGGTTGATCAGGAGCATAATTTTGCGAGCGTCCCAAACTAATTGCGGCATCGGCAACCATTTTTACCTGGACAATAACTGCTACAATTAGAATAATGACAGTTACATAGCGGTATTTTATTTTATGGAAAAATATCAGATCAAGTAAGGCAAGAGTCATCAGCAAACCAAGAAACAAAAAAATTATAATCTGATTAATTGTCGGCCCAGCTGAAGGCGGTCCGGTTACAGCCAGTTCATCAAGATAAAGTTTTACCTTTTTAAGATCACTTTCTTCAATGGCAAAATCTTTGTGTGATGCTTCCATTTTTTTTCCGACCGGTTGCATTACTGCACTTTGAAATTCAGAAAAATCCTTTCCTGCGAATTTCACCGCGATAGCCATTGCTGAAGGATTCCAATTTAGCGTATCAGTGTGCGTAAGGTTGTGACAAGATACACATGACTCAAATTTCCGATCTTTGGGTAAAAGACCTTTAAAAAAACGCTCTCCGCGTTTAATGTCGATATGAGAATGATCTTCTGCAATCACGTCAGTATCATCTTCAGCTGAAGATGCCGTTATTGGAATTGAGGTGACTATAAAAAAGGACAAAAACAATAAAAAAGCGAACGTTTTCAAACGCATGAGATGCCGCAGAAAAGTAGAATTTCTCATTCCAATAAGTTTAGTATTTAATATATAATAATACCATTTTTTAAACTACCCAGATTAAACAATCAAATTCAGTAATGGTTTCTAAGCCTAAATATAAAAAAATATGGGACAGATAAATAAAAGTGAAGCGAACAAATGTTGAATAAATTGAAATATCTTTAATTCATTGAAATTTAAGCCAATTTCCAGGGTATATCTTCAAAATAAATTAGACAACATCAATGAATACTTAAATAAAATTAGATAAATTCAATAAATATTTTTTTACAACGCGAAGATTTTTCGAATTAGATCCCTCCCATTGTCTTCGTTGAGAGTTCTATTCATTTCAAAAGAGATCGTTTATAAACTAATGATTATCTGTTTTTGTTTTAACTACATTTTATCCAGCGCAAATTCATATTTTTCAAGAATAACGCAGATAAATACATTTTTCTATTTTGTATTTATTTTTTTGATCAAATTGTATCTTTTTACTGGAGTTTACAAGAACAATATAATATATTATTATCTTTAGTGCAGTACATTAAAAAAAAGACCAACTCGTATAATGGAACACAAAATTTGTGTATTAATTATTGACAGTGAGACAGAATCAGTCAACAACCTTAAAGAAATTCTGGAACAAAATTCCTCGATTTCAGTTATTGACAATGCTGAAGATTCTGATCAGGCCTTATTAAAAGTAATCGACTCTACTCCAGACATTGTATTTATCCACTATCCCTCCAAAGGCAAAGCTGTAGCAGAGTTTCTTAAATTTATTCAGACAAAACTCACCGAAACAACTATTGTATTTGTTTCAGAATCGAAAGAAAGTGCCGTTCACGCCATTCGCAACGGTGTTTTTCACTATTTGCTCAAGCCCATACAAAGTGAGGAACTCTATAAAATTATCGACAAAGTTCAACTAATCAAGCAAAACAATGTTCAGTTCAAAATTAAGCAGATCATAGAAAAATCAACCGAAGAAAAAAGACTTTTGTTTCAAACGTCAAAGGGATACATTCTGATTGATCCGGAAGAAATTCTGTACTTTATGGCTGATGGCATTTTGACCGAATTGCATTTAACTCAAAACCGGATGGAAATTATTTATCTGTTCCTTTCCAAAATTGAAGAACTTGTTGATTCAAATGATTTTATGCGATCAAGTCGAAAATACCTGATAAATAAGAAATACATTCGGAAGGTTATCAAAAGCAGTAATACTATTGTATTGTTTCATGATGGGAAGGAATATATTGTAAAAGGTTCAAAACAACATATACGAAATCTGACTAAATTTAGCACCGAATAATCAGATATGGACTCAACAAGCATTTCAGCAATTATTATTGACGATCAACAGGAAGCAATCAGCTTACTGGAGATGTACTTGCGGTTCTTTTCCAACATTAAAGTTATTGGGAAAGAAACTCATGCAAAAAAAGGGCTGGAGCTTGTAAAGCAGCATCTTCCCGAACTAGTTTTTTTGGATATTGATATGCCCGAAATGAATGGTTTGCAGGTTGCAAATAGAATTCATGCCGAAAATTTCTATTCTGAAATTATTTTTACTACGGCACATTCACATTATGCCTTTGATGCCATTAATTTTCAACCACTTGATTTCCTTACCAAGCCGTTCAACGTTGACGATCTGGAAGTGGTGATGCGCAAATTTCTGGAAAAGAGGGAAAAGAAGGACTATTTACGAAAAGTTGATCAATTCATTCATTCACAAGAAAATGCCCCAAAAATAAAGCTTCCAACCACCAATGGTGTGTTAATAACTGAGGTTAAAGATATTGTCCTAATAAAAGCAAAAGCCAACAATTGCAACCTTTATCTTCAAGATGGAACTATAGAAACCATAACACGCAATTTGAATGTTCTGGCAGAAATGCTTAACTCGACATTTCTATTCAAAATAAGTCGGTCAGTTTTCGTAAATCTGAATTATTTAAGTCGAATTGACAGGCGAAATATGAAATGCATTATTAGCTACAACAATATGGTAGTTGAAGAAGAAATTGCCAAAGCCCATTTATTGCATTTTGAAAAACTTGATATATTTCCGAATATACCTAACAATTAAAAAGCTGACAACAAATGTGATACATTCTATTGTCAGCTTTTACTCTTATACTTCAATTTAGTTTACTCAATTTTCAGCGGCTTATCTACTTTCGTATCAAGCAAGGCTAACTCAATTACTTCCTGAATTGTGTTTACATGATGGAATTTAAGTCCTTTGATATAGGCATCTTTTATTTCTTCCAAATCCTTACGGTTTGCTTCTGACAGTATAATCTCTTTAATACCAGCCCGTTTAGCTGCAAGTATTTTTTCCTTAATACCTCCAACAGGCAGAACTTTTCCGCGCAGAGTTATCTCACCAGTCATAGCCAGATTCTTTCGAACCTTTCGCTGTGTAAATGCTGAGGCTATCGAGGTTACCATTGTAATTCCAGCCGATGGACCATCTTTGGGAATTGCACCTTCAGGAACGTGAACATGAACATTATACCGATCAAAGACTTCAGGACTCAGATCCAATTGCTCTGCATGTGAACGCAAATATTCATGAGCAAGCATGGCCGATTCTTTCATGACATCGCCTAGATTTCCGGTTAAAGTCAATGAACCTTTGCCTTTACTCAGACTTGTTTCAACATATAGGATTTCACCACCGACAGCAGTCCAAGCAAGCCCGGTAACGACACCGGCAAATTCATTTCCCTGATAAATTTCTTTCGTATATTGAACTACTCCAAGGTGTTCTCTGATGTCAGCTTTGGTTAGATCGACATTGTATTTCTCGTCGAAAGCTATCTTTTTTGCAATTCTGCGAGCAACTTTTGCAATTTTCTTATCCAATTCACGAACTCCTGATTCGCGGGTATAATTTTCGATAATGTGTTGAATAATTTCATTCGAGAAAACAACATCCTTCTCTCCTACTCCATGATTTTCGAGCTGCTTGGGGATGAGGTGTCGTTTCGCAATTTCAATTTTCTCTTCGACCAAATATCCGCTAACCTCGATGAGTTCGAGCCGGTCGCGTAAAGCTGGGGCAATTGTATTTAGTGTATTTGCTGTAGCAATGAACATGACCTTAGACAAATCATATTCAAGCTCAACGTAATTATCATGAAACTCGAAATTTTGTTCCGGATCAAGAACTTCAAGCAGCGCCGAGGCCGGATCTCCGTGAAAATCCTGCGATACTTTATCAAGTTCATCCAAAATAAAGACTGGATTCGAAGATTTTGCCTTTTTAATATTTTGCAAAATCCGACCAGGCATCGCTCCAATGTATGTTTTCCTATGTCCCCGAATTTCAGCTTCATCATGCAATCCACCTAAACTCATTCTGATGTAATTCCGTCCAAGAGCTTTGGCAATAGATCGTCCGAGAGAAGTCTTTCCAACTCCGGGAGGGCCATAAAGACAAAGAATAGGTGACTTCATATCATTTTTAAGTTTCAGAACAGCGAGGTGTTCCAAAATCCGTTCTTTCACTTTTTCCAAGCCGTAATGATCTTCATCAAGTACTGCAGCAGCCCGTTTCAAGTCAAAAATATCTTCAGTAAAATCGTTCCATGGCAAGTCGAGCAAGGTCTGGCAATACGCATATTGCACCGAATACTCACCGGCTGCAGGATTTAGACGAGAAAGCTTATGCACTTCCTTTTCAAAGTGTTTCGCAGCTTCCTCCGACCATTTTTTCTCTTTCGCACGTTCCTTAAATTCATGAATTTCCTGTTCAGCAGGGTTGCCGCCCAATTCATCCTGAATCGTTTTCATTTGCTGGTTCAGCAAATATTCCCGCTGCTGCTGATCAAGTTCAGCTTTTACCTTGGTTTGAATATCGCGCTTCAATTCAGCCATCTGAACCTCACGAACCAAATAGCTTATAGCCTGAATACCGCGCTCATTAATATCGCTGATTCCAAGCAGCACCTGCTTTTCTTCAACTTTTAAGTCGGTATTCGAGCACACAAAATTGATCAGAAAGGTTGAGTTCTCAATATTCTTAACAGCAAAAGAAGCTTCAGGAGAAACGTGTGACGAAAACTGCGCAATCTTTATCGACAAATCCTTTAAGGAACCAACCACTGCCGAAAACTCAACAGAATCATCAAGTGGATGAACATCTTCCAGTGGATTTACCTTTGCCTTAAAATATGGGAACTCCTGAGTATATTCAATTATTTCGAAGCGTTTTTTACCTTGAATAATTACAGATGTTGTACCATCAGGCATTTCAAGTATTTTTAAAACCTGTGCAATGGTACCAGTCTGATACAAATCGGTTTGTGCCGGATCATCAACGCTGCCATCTTTCTGAGAAACAGTTCCAAGCAAACGATTGCCACGGTATACTTCCTGAACCAATTGAAGTGACTTTTGCCTTCCAACTGTAATGGGCATAACAATACCCGGAAACATTACCGTATTCCGTAAAGGCAGTATTGGCAAAATGTCAGGAACTTCGGCATTGGTCAATTCCGAATCGTCGTCATCGGCCAGAATCGGAATAAAATCAGATTCATCATCCATTAAGCTGGATATTAATATATTCTGCATAATTTATTTTTTTCACTTTCAGAAAAAGTGCATTTACACACATGACATACTGGCCGACAATAGCAGCCAGCTATTAATAGTGGTAAATTTTGCAATAGCCATGCCAAGTTAGTAAAATGCACGATACGTTTATCATTTTTATACTTTGGCTATTAACAATAATTGCAATACTTCAGCAATGGGCATAAACAAAAAAAGCTTCGCCGAGGCGAAGCTTTTTTAAATATTTTTTCAAAACAGAATTATTTTTTTCTGTTTTCCATGTGCTTCGAATATCTTGTATTGAATTTATCAACACGACCTGCTGTATCAACCAATTTCATTTTTCCAGTATAAAATGGATGTGAAGAACTTGAAATCTCAAGTTTGATAACCGGATATTCAACTCCGTCAACCACTTCTGTTTCTTTGGTATTAACAGTCGATTTGGTAATATAAACATGACCGTTTGACATATCTTTGAATGCAACAGTACGATAATTTGCTGGATGTATCCCTTTTTTCATTTTTAATCTCTTTACTTTTTATTTTTAACGGCTTGCAAAGTTACATATAGGAATTTAATTTCCAAATATTTCTGATTATTAATTCCTCATTTTTATCAATTATTCCTCTGTCCCAATGATAGGAACTCTTTTGAACGGTTTGTTACGGTCAAAAAGATAACGCATTGTGTAATGTGTTTTTACATGAACACCGCCAACTGACTTATAAATAGCTATAATTTTAGGATTAAAATCGCCTGCCCACGAAAGTTCAACCTCTTTGTACTGAGGTTTGTGTTTCATTAATTTATCCTGATGCCAGAAAATAGCCGATTCGATGCCTGATTTCTGGTATTTCGGGATTACACCCATAATCAGAATTCGGGTACGGTTGATGACTTTCGTCTTCTTGTAATACAGAAATTTCAGAATATTGATGAAATTCAATTTTCCGTTTAGCTTTTTTAAAATCTGATTTATATCCGGAATCATTACAAACAGAGCTATCGGAGTTCCGTCGTGATAAGCGAACCAAACCATTTCAGGATCGAGAATCGCTTTTGAAGTCAAGATAAAATCGCGAAGTTCATCCTTATCCAAAGGTTGAAAATGTTCGTGAAAGCGCCAGGCTTCGTCGTAGATGTAACAAAAATCATCGATGAACTTTTCGGTTTTATCGAACGAAAAATGCTCGAACGAATAGCCCGGTTTCTGAGCCACCCAACCAGCAATTTTCCAGAAACGCTCCGGAAAAGGTTTTGAATAATCGAGATGATAACTGTATTGCTCAAAATAAACCTCGAAACCATATTTCCGGAATAACTCCTGGTAATAAGGCGGATTGTATGGCATTCCAAAGCCTTGGTGCGAAAATCCATCAACAAGCAAACCCCAGTTCATATAGTTTTCGCCGAAGTTGACAGGTCCGTCCATGGCTTCCATTCCCCGTTCGCGGAGCCATTCACGGGCAGCATCAAACAAAAGTTTGGCAGCTTCAAGATCGTCCTCACATTCAAAAAATCCGCAGCCACCTGTTGGTTGCTCAAAAGTGTGCGTTTTCTTTCGGTTCAGGAATGCACCGATCCGTCCGAGCAATTGGCCTTTATCGCCGGTAACAACCCATCTACAGGCTTCTCCGGTTTTGAATGAAGGATTTTTGGCCGGAGTAAACACATCCTCGACCATTCCGTGAAGTGGGCAAGACCAATTTGAATCGGTCTTGTAAATCAGGTGAGGAACCTGATGAAAAAGTTTTTGAGTTTGTTTATCAACGACTTGTATTAGTTGCATGGCTTTATATTTTTGCGCTCAATTTACGACATTTTGTGTACTAACAAATAAGTAGAATAACTGATTTAATCAGGTTTTACTCAATAATCGGCAATCGCTCGAATGGTTTATTCCGATCAAATAAATAACGCAAGGTTTCGTGAGTTTTGGCATATTTACTGCCAACTGCTTTAAACATTGAAATCATCTTCGGATTAAAATCACCAACCCAGCTCAATTCCACCTCTTTGTACCAAGGCTTTTTCAACATTACCTGCCGCATGTGCCAGAAAATGCCCGATTCAATTCCTGTACCTTGAAATTTGGGTATTACTCCCATCACCAGAACCCGGCATCGGGTCATCGTTTTCCGGTGTTTCAGATAAATCAATTTCAGGATATTCAAAAGGCTCAACTTCCCATCTTTCAGGTGAATTAAAATCTGGTTTAAGTCAGGAATCATCATAAAAAAGGCAATGGGTTCTTCTTTGTAATAAACGTACCAGATAAATTCTTCTTCAAGCACCAGTTTTGAATCCCGAATCAAAGCTTTCAGATCTTTTCGGTCGATGGGCTTATAATTATCGTGCTTATTCCAGGCCTTCTGATAAATGTTTATAAAATCTTCGATGCAACGATCTTGCTCTTTAAACGAAAAAGTTTTGTAGCTGAAATCCTTTTTTTTAACGACCCACTCGGCAATTTTCCAAAACCGGTCGGGCAAATCGGGGCTGGTAATGTCTAAATGATAACTAAACTGTTGGTAATAAGTTTGGAACCCGTATTTTTCGAAAAGCTGTTTGTAATAAGGCAGGTGATACTGCATCCCGAAACCCTGCTGCTGAAACCCATCGACAAGTAAACCCCAGTTGAAAAAATTCTCGCCAAAATTTACCGGGCCGTCCATCGCTGTGAACCCTTCACTTTTCAGCCAATCGCGGGCTGTATCAAAAAGCAAGCGGGCAGCTTCGTCGTTATCGAAACATTCGAAAAAACCAATACACCCGACCTGTTCCTTTCCTTCTTCCAGTTTACTCCGATCGTAAAACGCAGCAATCCGACCCAGGTACTGTTTATCATCTTTTACCAGCCAGCGACGGGCATCGCCATTCGTAAATCCGGCATTTTTCTCCGGGTTAAAAATATCATCGATCATTAAGCGCAAAGGAGGAACCCAGTTTTTATCTGCCTTATAAACCAGCAAAGGAAACTCATGAAAAGCGTCAACTGTTTTTGGGTCATTAACAAGAATAATTTCCATAGAATACTCCCGGGCTTTGGTTATTCTTGTCGAAAATAACATTATTCGCCGGAAAACAAAAACAGGGACTTCGATCCCTGTTTTGTTTAGATTTCCTATTTTTGAACTGTTGTAGCAATACAACTCATTTTGACAATGATTAAAGCTGCCGGCAATGGAGACGCACCAAAGCTGGCGGCTTTTTTATTAGTTATATGAAAATTACTCTTCCTTCTTTTATTAATTTATCTTCTTCATACTTTCTATCATTGCTTCATACTTATCAAGCATTTGCAATCGATAATACACGTTTTTCAAAGCTTCAAGTAATGACCTGTCATCAGTTTTTAATTCATAAGCCTTTTCCAGATAAGGCAAAGCTTTTTTGAATTCTAAATCTGCCTTAACTTTCTCTGCTTCATACCTTTCGGATTGGTTGCTTGGCACTGCATTCGCTACATCAATCTGTATCACTCCTAAATTATAATAAAGTATTCCCAGGTTAAAAAGGGCATCAAAATTACCGGATTTCAATTCGATAGCTTTCAGGTATGATTTTATTGCTTCTTCCGGATTTTTCATCCGATCGAGCAAAATTCCCCGAAAGAGATAAAAAGAATCATTATTAGGCTCGTTAGAAATAGCCATATCCAAATATTTCATTGCATCATTCAGACGGTTCACCTTCTCGTAAATATTGATGAGCTGAACAAGGATTGCACTATTGCCCGGATATTCCGTTAAACCTTGCTGCATTACCTCCAAGGCGCCAACTGTATCTTTTTTGCTCAGGTAACTTTCCGATAGTCGTTCATAAGTTTGTGCACCATTGTACTTGTACTTTGCGGCCATTTTATAATACCCAATGGCTTTATCGAACTTTTTGGCACTGTATGCCGTTAAGGCTGCATTGTAAATAATTACGGTGTCAACCAAATTGGGTGATTCGGCTTTGTAAACCGGAGTATCTTCAATTGCAAGAATCTGCTCAAAAGAAGCAAGCGCCTCGTCGTAGTTTTGTGTATTAAATGCTGTTTCTGCCTGAGAAATAAGATCCTGAATTAGCAATTGCAGCTTAATTCTGACACTATTCGAAAACTTATTCTTAGTGTCCAACTCAATTGCTTTCAGGTACGATTTGAATGCTTCGGCCAGCGGATCGGCATAGAGTTTTTTATAGTTTTCGTCTTTCGATTGAAAAACTGCCTGATAAATTTCGCCACGCACCTCCCAGGTTCTTGGCCAGTTGATTGAGCTTTCTGTTTTCGGATTAGTTGCATCAATAGCTTCTTCGATCGCTGCCAGTGCTTTATCGAGCTTTCCTGCTTCTTTATTGCTTAGGGCAATGTTAACTTTTCCCTTTTGCGCAAACAGACTTGTGACAGCAAGAAGGAAAATGAATAATATTGAAAGAGTTCTCATATTACTGCAAAATAAAGGTGATAGGCACAGTATAAGCTACATCAACAGCTTTACCCTGCTGAAAACCAGGCTTCCATTTGGGCATATTATAAATAACCCTTAATGCTTCATTATCAAGAGCCACGTCTACTGACCTTGCAATTTTCGCATCGGATACCACCCCATAACTGTTTATCACAAAACTCACATATACATCGCCTTGAATACCATTCTCTTGAGCAATAGTTGGATATTTAATTTGCTGTGCGATGTATTTTCGCAAAGCAAGTGATCCGCCAGGAAATTCGGGCATTTCTTCAACAATGGTGAAAATCTTTTTACTTCCCGTATTGGAATTTCCATCGCTATTTGTCCCTTTGATTGTCAATTTTTCTTTATTCTGAGTGCGAATACCGTAGGCTACTACTACAACATTATCAATCTCAATATTCACAGGCTTCAAACTGATACTCATAAACTTCTCAAAATCCGGAGCGAACTTGACCGATTTAAATCCAACGTATGAAACGGCAATAGAATCTGTATCATTTAGATTTAAGTTGAAAACACCATCCTTGTCGGTAACTGTACCTATTGTCTTGCCCACTACCACAACAGAAGCCCCTTCCAGTGGTTTTTCATTGGAATCTACAACTTTCCCCTTTACCGTTTTTTCTGCAACTTGAATCGGTTGCTCTTTTTTCAGAGGCGTATTCTCTGTGCTTTCCTGTTTATAATTCTGAAGAGTGTTCTTATTTGAAAAAATAGGAGCTGTCTCAGATGCTGTGGGTTCGAAATCATTTTTGAGCTCCGATTGATGTACACTAAGCTTTTCATTTGGTGCAATCTTTTCGATAGGTCGTTCATTCCTGTTGCCGAAAGCCATCAGCAGCAGAGCAAGCAATGGGAGAAAGGTCGCCACCTTCCAACGCCATGCTTTACTGGTTTTTGATTTGTTCATCATGGTAATTCTTTTTTTAATTTGACAATGATTAAAACTGTTTGCAAGGGCGAACCGCCTTGGCCCGACTCCTTTTTGAATAATGAGTAACTGATATTGTTTGGCATCGATGCCTGAATGAAGGGTTTGCTCGTCGGCCTGAAACTCATGGATTTCTTTCATGTCGCCGATTAGCGCGTAAACCGCCGGGTTAAACCAATGAATAGTCCTGACCAGTTCGAGCAGCAGCAAATCGACAAAATGATTTTGCCGGATGTGCGCCTGTTCGTGCGCCAGAATGGCTGGACCATGTGCATCGTAATCGGTTTGCGAAATGATCACCGAACGACCAAATGCAAAACTGGGTACTTCGCGGTCAACAATCAGCAGCCGATAGCCGTCCATTTGCTGCACTTTTGCTTTCCGCGACAGCATGAAAATCTGGATAACATTCTGGATAAAAAGCAGAAGCGCCACCAGCACACCGGCCAGGTAAAAATACCGGAGCAACGTTTCCAGCGGAATCGTCAGCTCGTTTGTTGCCGGAGTAGACTCGATGACAGGTTGCTGAACCACAGAAGATGTTGCATTTTCTGTTGCAGGCAGGTTTTGAATTTGTATTTTGTTTTCCGAGAATTCAGGAATCAGTTCCACATGCACGGGCGTTTGCATCAGTTGCGGCAACTGCACCAGCGGAACAATTACCGAAGCTGCAACAATTGTGAGCAGGGTTGCCCGGTTGACTGCAAACGAAGTTTCTTTGCGCATCAGCAGCCGAAACAACAGGTAAAGCAAACTGATGCAGATGGTCGATTCTAAAATATAAATCAGATAAGTATTCATATTTGTAGGTTTTTATTGTTCCTTTTTCGCGTTTTCGGCCTGCCTGATCAGTTCCTGAATCTCTTCCAGCGAGATTTTCTCTTCCTGTACAAACATCGAAACCACCGAGGCATACGATTGATTGAAGTATTTACCCACCATACTTTTTAGGGTGTTTCGGCTGAATTCTTCGCGCGAGATAACCGCAAAGTAACGGTGCGTATTTCCAAACTGTTCGTGGCCAACAAAACCTTTTTCTTCGAGTCCACGCACGATAGTCGAAATGGTGTTGTAGTGCGGTTTGGGATCTGTAAGCAGGTCGATAACCTCTTTGACAAACAGGGAACCTTTTTCCCAAAAGATTTCCATAATTTCTTCTTCACGATTGGTGAGATGTTTCATAACTAAATTGTGTTTGTTCAAATGTAACTATATTTTTTAGTTTTAAAACTATATTTAATAGTTTATTTACTAAATAATTTAGTTAATGTGCATTAATAAGGAAAACAGAATGTCATATTTCTGTTTCATGACTTACATGAACTCGCCCCGCTCACTCTACTTGTAGCTATTCTCAGTACACATCTTTTAATGTAGGAATGATGATAGACGAAAACAAAGACGGCCTGAAAGGCCAGAATAATCTAGCCCAGGGCAAACGGAGTGGCGCCCTGGGTTTGGAAAATGGACATGAAAATCGTCCGCGAGATAACGTTCATAAAAGAGAAAATCTATTTCGGACGAACGGTATGACCATATTTTTCCGAGAAATGATGCCTTACAATTCCGTCCGAAAGGAATTATTTGCTTTGTTCATCGTATTCACGCGGACGGTTTTTCTTCTGCATCCTTTACCCAGGGCGGCGTTTCGGTTCGTTCCTCCCGAAACTCTGCCCTGGGCTATACTATTTTAGCCTTTCAGGCCGGAAGAAATGCTGTCATCAACTTGTATAGAAGAAATAGTGTTTAAACCAGGGGCTATTCACATTTTACCTCTCCAAGGAAATCAAAAACAACCATCTTCTCGGGTAATTCCGGGCATGGCTTGGAGTCGCAATCGGAATTAAGTTAATAGAATGATATGATGTCATAAATACTAATATGTAACTATCTTGACTCACCCCGTCGCATCTTCGATGCTTTGCCCCTCTCTACACGTAGAGAGGGGGGAAGACCGAGTCTTCGGTCTTCGGGGTGAGTGAATTTAAAGACAACATTATATTGGTTTAATTACTTAGCACCCCGAATAAAAGTCACGAACTACCACAAACAAAAACAGGGACAAAAGTCCCTGTTAAATATTTTATATGTTTTCTGAAATTAATCGCGGCTTGCAAATTTAGAAAGCAGACGAAGCATTTCGAGGTATAACCATATCAACGTGACCATCAACCCGAAGGCTCCGTACCATTCCATATATTTTGGGGCACGGGCATTTGCTCCCTGCGTAATCATGTCGAAATCAAGAATCAGGCTGAGTGCAGCAATTGCAACAACAAACAGGCTAAAGCCAATTCCCATCCAGCCATTTCCATACATAAATCCGAAATTCGTTCCGAACATGCTGGCAATAAAGCTAATCAGGTAAACCAAAGCAATTCCACCGGTTGCAGCTAAAATTACTGTCCTGAATTTTTGGGTTGCGCGAATGGTTCCTGAACGGTACAATAAAAGCATGATAAAAAATACGCCGAAGGTTAATGATACAGCACGCATTACGAGTCCGGGATACATGGCCTCGAACATGGCAGAAACTGCTCCAAGGAATAACCCTTCAAAAACGGCATAAATTGGTGCAGTCATAGCAGAACGGCGTGGACTGAACGTAGTAATCAGTGCGGTAATTAAACCACCAATGGCGCCAACCATTGTCCAAATCATTATTCCCTGAGGCATTACTCCGGGAGTAGTTGGATCGATTGCACCAAAAAATTTGCGCCAGGTAAAGGTGGCCGCAAATACAACGATCAGCAGCATTAATCCGGTTTTGTTAATTGTTCCGTTTACGGTCATCACTCCGTCACCGGAAGTAGTTGCTGACTGATTAAATATGTTCTTCCCAAATACGGGATTCGATGATTTTGTAATATCCATGGTTTAAAATTTAAATTTCAAGTCTGATGTATAAAAACTGTACCAAAAATAGCAAGGCTGAGCAAAACTCCGCCAACAGTTAAGTATTCTTAACAAATGATTCCTGTACATAGTCACTTTTAAGTTCCGATAGAATCATATCAGCCAAACTAATACTTTCCTCTGAATCAAGCTCTTTAAGGCCTTCAGCAAACGAAATGGCTGCTTCATTCATGCTTTTACTTTTCATGCCAAGCAAAATAAACGAGCGGTAAAAAACCTGTTTCAGCTTCGGATCTTTAGCCAAAGGTGACAAAACGTCGAAGAATGGTTCGAAAAGCTCATCCATTTCTGACTTTTCGGCAATAGCCAGCCGCCCCATTAGGTTCAAACCGGCAAAACGAACCAAATGCTTCTTGCCGCGGCACCATTCCAACGATTTCACAAAGGCAAATTTAGTCTTCGACCACAAATAGGTATTCAAAACCTCAGCAATTTCAGCAGTTTCCAGACTTTTTGTCCAGTAATCCATCTGTTCTTCGGTAACCTCAGAGGCGACATCGAGCATTGAGGCCAAAATCATAGTCTCGCGCCACTGCTTGTTCCACAATTTCAGAGCAAGCAAATGGTTGGCTTCATATTGTCGGGCAATTTCGCGCAGAGAAATGATTGAAGCACCCCAGTTTATTTTATAACTGAGTCCGAGCTGTTTCATTTGCTCAACTGTTTCACCGTTTTTTGCCAAACGGATTTTTGCCAGTATCTGCCTGAATTCCTGCTCCTGTTTGGGGTCGTCAATGATAAAATCCATGTCAATAAATTAAATATTCGATCACAAAAAATTCAAGGACCAAAAGTAGCGAATAAAGCACGTGCTGTTTCACATTTAAGTAGTCAGCTATTTTAAATCCGCAGGTTTTCCTGACAAAAACCATCAGAACTACTTTCTCGAAAACGTAGGCGCAAACAGTACCATAGGCTACTCCGGCCAATCCCCAAAACTGCACAAACCACAGACTAAGTGCTACATTTACAAGTATCTCCAGAAACGAAGCCCACATAATGGCCCTAGTTTTCCGTAGGCCGATCAGGATAGTTTGCGGGAACAACAGGCGGCTCACAATCAACAACAAATAAATATTAAATATGGTAGCGCTAGCCGTGAAGTTAATATTGAAAATTACCGGGAATGCCCAATGCGAAACAAGCATAAGTACGCCGGATAAAGGGAAAAGCCAGAATCCGAGTTTCTGCGAATTTTGCCTGATTTGCTCCAGATTGGAATTCAATTTCGATTGGTCGGCAAAACCAGGCAGCATGGAAGAGCTGAAAGCATTGGCCAACAGCAACACCAACGGAAATTCGCGGGCACCGAACCGAAAGACGGCAAAGGTAGCCTCATCGAAATAGCTGGTAATAATAAATCCATCGATGTACTGGGCAGAGCCGCTTAAAAACATAGAAAAAACCAACGGCGAAGCGTATTTCAGATGGTTCCGGATAAACGAAAAGTTGGGAGTTGGACTGGAATTACAGAAAAGTAAAACCAACAACCAAACCAGCCTGAAAACAGAACTAACAACCAATCCAATCATACTGTATTCAATGCTATAGCCCAAAACCGGTGGCAAAACTACCAGCACAAACATCAGCACAAAAGTTAATGATCCGTAAATCACCATTCGTTTGCCCTGCTTTTTGATCAGATAAATGTATTCGACCAAACTGGCAGGCGATGAAATCAGGATATAAAGTACCAGATAATTTAGAAATGGAATCTGCGATCCATGAAGCAAATTTCCGGAAATAGCTTTTTCGAAAAGCAGAATAAACAGAACGGCCAAGCCGGAAAACGCCGTAAGTAAATAAAACACATTGAACAGAACCGGTGATTTGCCAGATATTGACTTTTCGTCAGCTGTAGGAAGAAATCCCTGAATCAGTCCGTTCAGCCAGAAAAAACTTACCGCCCCGGCCAAAAACAAAAAAGTTTCGTATTGCCCGATTTCTGAAGTCGTCAGTCCTGACTTTGTAAAAGCCACCCCGATCAACACCAGCGTTGAAAACCGGATCAGTTGAAAAATCTGTAAGGCTGAAATCTGGGTAACTTTAAAGTTCACGGCTGAATTTTGATTCGTTTGTGTGATTCAAAACTACGAAAAAGCATGAATTGAAAAGCAGCTTATTTTGAATTACACGAAGAACTAAGTAAAAAGAATAAAATAACATTGCATATAATATTGATTATAATCCTGACTCACCCGTCGCATCGTTCGATGCTTTGCCCTCTCTACAAGTAGAGAGGGGGAAGACCGAGTCTTCGGTCTTCGGGGTGAGTGAATTAAAATACAACACTAATTTAGTTTGATTACGAAAATCAAAGCACCTCTGGTCAGACTTATTGAAACCGAACTTAAATCAAATCGCAGGCATCTGCGGGCATCCATTTCCGGTCTTTGCCTTCCCATTTTATGCTACATCCAATCGGATTGGTTATTGGAACAGACACCGGTTGACTTGCTAACAGCTCAGAAAGGGTGCGATCCAGATCGTTGACTGTAATTTTGGATGCGTCGCGCGGAGAGTCAACGGCACGACCGGTATAAACCAGCTTCCGGTCCTGATCGAACACATAAAAATGCGGAGTTTTAAGCGCACCATAAGCCAAGGCAATTTCCTGGGTTTGGTCGTGAAGATAGACCCATGGGAAATGATTTTCATTCATTCGGATGACCATATTTTCAAAATTATCTTCCTGATAAGTATGGGGGCTATTCGAATTTATGGCTACAAAACGAACTCCCTGTGATTGAAATCGATTGGCTGTTTGTCGGGTTATTTCGTCGCTCCCCAGCACATACGGACAATGGTTGCAGGTGAAAAACACGACCAGAATCCGGGCATCAGCAAAATCTGAGAGCTTATAATAGTTACCGTCTGTCGCTTGCAGGTTAAAGTCGGGAGCTGATTGACCAATTTGCAGTGTATAAGCCATAAGAGTTGAAAAAATGAATTATGAACTTATAACAATAGTCAGGCAAAAATGATTTCAGCTTGTTCGTTTAAATAGATGTTCCGGATATTCTACATCAGTCAGAAACAAGCCGTGTGCAGGAACCGACAAACCAGCTGCACCCCGGTCTTTAAGCTCAATAACTTTTCGGAATTCATCAAGATTTAGTTTACCAATCCCGACTTCCAGAATGGTTCCAACCAAGGCCCGAACCATGTTACGCAGAAAACGATCAGCCTTAACAGTGAAAATGATCTCGGAGTCCTTTTGAAACCACTCGGCACGATAAATTTTGCAATTGTTGGTTTTTACGTCGGTATGCAGTTTACTAAAACTGGTAAAATCGGTATATTCAAATAAAATCCGACTTGCTTCGTTCATAGATTCAACATCGGGCTTTCCAAAGAAATACCACGAAGTTTCGAGCGAAAAAGGGTCTTTTCTAAGGTTAATATGATACTGATAGGTTCTGGAAATCGCATCAAACCGGGCATGAGCTTCAGCATTAACTTTTGAAATGCCGAAAATCACAATATCCATATTTAGAAAGCTATTTAGTTTATGAGCAAAATCCGGATGATCGAGTGTGAGTTTCTCCGAATCGAAATGAGCTACAAAATAACTGGCATGAACACCGGTATCCGTCCGTCCAGCGCCAGTGACAGAAATTACCTCGCGTGTAACGGTCGACAAGGCTTTTTCGAGGCATTCCTGAACCGAAGCCGCGTTCGGCTGAACCTGCCAACCATGAAAATGAGTGCCTTTGTAGGCTAGTTCTATGAAATACCTTTGTGTCAATGCTTTGATTTTTGGCAAAAATAAAAAAGTGAATCCATATTCTGTTAAAGATCGCTGTTTTTATTAATTTCACGGCCATTTTGGGCTGAAATAGCTTAACAAATTTTAACGAAAATTTATCCTTTTTCAGGCATGGATAGTTTATTTTCGTGTTCGAAAAAAAAATAGCATTCAAAATAATTTTATTCAAAAAAATATGAATCAAACAGTAGATATCCGCGAATTGAACGAAAGAATTCAGAGAGAGAGTTCGTTTGTCGACATCATCAGTATGGAGATGAACAAAGTGATTGTTGGTCAAAAACATTTGGTTGAAAGCCTTTTGGTTGGACTTCTGTCTGGTGGCCATATTTTATTGGAAGGGGTACCCGGATTGGCAAAAACACTGGCGATTAACACACTGGCTACAAGTATCGACGCCAAGTTTGCACGCATCCAGTTCACTCCGGATTTGCTTCCCGCCGACTTGCTTGGAACCATGATTTACAGCCAGAAAAAAGAAGAATTTATTGTGAAGAAAGGTCCGATTTTCACCAACTTCGTTTTGGCCGACGAAATTAACCGTGCTCCCGCCAAAGTGCAGTCGGCGCTGCTCGAAGCCATGCAGGAACGCCAGATTACCATTGGTGAAAACACCTATAAATTGCAGGAACCATTTTTGGTAATGGCCACTCAAAACCCGATCGAGCAGGAAGGAACTTATCCTCTGCCCGAAGCTCAGGTTGACCGTTTTATGCTGAAAGTAGTGATTAAATATCCGACGAAAGACGAGGAAAAAATGATCATTCAGCAAAATCTGCTGAAAGAATTCCCAACAGCTGCAAAAGTAATGCGGCCCGAAGATATTTTGAAAGCCCGCGACGTGGTAAAAGATGTGTACATGGACGAAAAAATTCAGAAATACATCGTTGATATCGTATTCGCTACACGTGATCCGAAAGCATACAAACTGGACAAATTTACTGACATGATTTCGTACGGAGGTTCACCCCGTGCAAGTATCAGTCTGGCTCAGGCAGCAAAAGCTTACGCGTTTATTAAACGTCGTGGGTATGTGATTCCTGAAGATGTTCGTGCTGTTTGCCCTGATGTAATGCGTCATCGTATCGGGCTGAGCTACGAAGCTGAAGCCAACAACATTACTTCAGAAGAAATTATTGCTGAAATTTTAAATACGGTTGAAGTTCCTTAGTAAAAAGACGCAAGTATCAAGATGCAAGACCTTTTAGCTTGATACCTGATACTTAATACCTGATACGATAACTTGGAACCTGAAACTTGGAACTTATATAAATGGAAACAAGCGAACTTATAAAACGAGTCCGGAAAATTGAGATTAAAACGCGTGGATTGAGTCGCAATATTTTTGCCGGCGAGTACCACAGTGCGTTTAAAGGACGGGGGATGGCTTTCAGCGAGGTTCGTGAATACCAGTTTGGCGACGACATCCGAAATATCGACTGGAATGTGACTGCCCGTTACAACAAACCCTTCGTCAAGATTTACGAAGAAGAACGTGAACTGACCGTGATGTTGCTGATTGACGTAAGCGGATCGCGCGAGTTTGGCTCTACCGACAAGCTAAAAAAGAATATAGTAACTGAAATTGCTGCTGTTCTGGCGTTTTCTGCCATTCAGAACAACGATAAGATCGGGGTTATATTCTTTTCCAATAAAATTGAAAAGTTTATTCCTCCCAAAAAAGGACGGAGTCACATCCTGCGCATCATCAGCGAATTAATTGATTTTGAACCTCAGGAGCGCGGAACTGACATTTCGGGAGCAATCAGATATTTAACCAACGCGATAAAAAAACGCTGTACTGCTTTTGTGATTTCCGATTTTATTCAAAAAGACGAGGCTTTGGAAAATGCCCTTTCGATTGCAAACAACCGGCACGATGTGGTGGCATTGCGAATTTATGATGAGCGCGAAACCGAATTGCCCAACATTGGAATGATCAAACTGAAAGATGCTGAAACCGGTAATTACACATGGGTTGACACATCGGATGGAAATGCCCGAAGGATTTACAAGAAATGGTGGTCTGATTTATCGCTGCAACTCGACAATAGTTTCAAGAAAAGCCGTGTCGATTATGTGAGCATCAGCACCAATCACGACTACGTAAAATCGTTGATCAGCCTGTTTAAAAAACGTGCATAAAAACAATTTCAAATGAAGCAAAGAATACTATATATCGTGTTATTTGTTTTGCTATCTGGCGGAATAAATTCGCTACATGCACAACAAGTTACGGTAAAGGCCAGTATCGACACCACACATATTCTTGTCGGCGATCAGCTTAAGTTGCTATTCGAAATCGAAAAACCTAAAGATCTGCTTATTCAGTTTCCACAGGTTCCCGACTCTTTTAGTTCGCACATTGAAGTAGTGAACCGCACAAAAGTTGATACGCTTGTACTTGACGATAAAACGCGCGAAAAGCTTACCCAGAGCCTTTTTATAACTTCATTCGACAGTGGAGTGCATCAGATTCCTCCCTTTTATTTCAGGATGAAAGATGGTAAAATGCTCGATTCTGTTGCAAGCAGAGCGTTGGCTTTTCAGGTTCACGGAATGAAAATTGATACGACCAAGGGTCCTGTTGATATCAAAACTGTTTATGGTGCGCCGGTTACATTAAAAGAGGTTACTCCTTATATTTTAGGAATCATACTTATTGCTGCCATTCTCTTTTTCATTTTCTACTACATCAAATGGAAGAAAAAGAATGTGCCATTATTCACCAAGCCCGAAAAACCTGCAGAACCTGCCCACATTATTGCTTTGCGCGAACTCGACCGTATTAAAAATCAAAAACTTTGGCAGCAGGAAAAGCTCAAACAATATTACAGCGAAGTGGCAGACACGATCCGGAATTACATTGAAAACCGGTTTGATGTGCCAGCCATGGAACAAACTTCAGCTGAAACTCTTGGCACATTCAAACAAAGAAAAGATTTAGTTGGCGATGCTTCTGTTGACCAGCTTCAGCACATCCTGAGTTTGGCCGATTTGGTGAAGTTTGCCAAATACACACCTCTGCCCGACGACAACAATCTAACTTTGATGAACGCCTATTTCTTCGTGAATCAGACCAAAAAAGAAGAACTGAAAGCTCCGGAAAAACCCGCTGTGGAAGAAAAGGAAAATAAAGAATCAGCAGAAAAAATAACCGAACAATAATGATGAACGGAATAAGCTTTAAAAATCCAGAATTTTTCTACCTGTTTCTGCTGTTGATTCCCATGATTGCATGGTATGTCTGGAAGCAGAAAAAGGCTGGAGCCAGCATACAGTTTTCGTCGGATATGGGTTTTGCCCGAATTCCGAAAAGCTGGAAATATTACTTCAGGCACAGTGTTTTTGTACTTCTGCTATTGAGTTTATCGGCGATGATTGCCGCCCTGGCTCGCCCGCAATCGTCAAACAGCTGGCAAAATGTAACTACTGAAGGAATTGACATTGTAATTGCACTCGACATTTCAAGCTCCATGTTGGCTATGGATTTCCAGCCCAACCGGCTTGAAGCTGCTAAGGATGTAGCCACACAGTTTATCTCGGGGCGTACAAACGACAAAATCGGTCTGGTAGTTTTCTCTGGCGAAAGTTTTACCCAATGTCCTTTGACAACTGATCATGCAACTGTCATCAACCTGTTCAAAAATATCGAAAGCGGAATGATTGAAGACGGCACAGCCATTGGAAACGGACTAGCTACTGCGGTTGCACGCCTGAAAGAAAGCACTGCCATTAGCAAAGTGGTGATCCTGCTGACCGATGGTGAAAATAACCGTGGTGAAATTGCGCCGGTAACTGCTGCCGAATTGGCTAAAACATACGGAATCCGCGTTTATACGGTTGGTGTCGGAACTATCGGGACAGCCCCCTACCCCATGCAAACGCCTTTCGGAATTCAGGTTCGCGATGTTGAAGTAAAAATAGACGAGCAGACCTTGCAGAAAATTGCATCGACCACCGATGGCGAATATTTCCGGGCAACCAACAACAATAAGCTGGCTGAGATTTATAAGGAAATAGACAAATTAGAGAAGTCGAAAATTGATGTCAAGGAATTCAGTAAAAAAGAAGAAGAATATCTGAAATATGCATTGGCTGGCGCATTCCTGCTGTTAATGGCCCTGTTTCTGAAAACAACTATTTTCAGGAATATACCTTGAGAAATTTTAAATGATGAATAATGGGCAAGGCAAAATCGGGTTTTCCTTAACTCGAAACCCGCAACCCATAACAAATTGAACTTTGAACTTGAAACTTTGAACTAATAAGCATGTTTAGAATAGCAAATCCGGAATATTTATATGCACTGCTGGTTATACCGGTACTGATCGCTTTTTTCTGGTATTCCAGAATTCAGAGAAGGAAAGCACTGGCCATGTTCGGGCAAAAAGATATTTTGTCGGTTCTAATGCCCAATGTGAGTAATGGCCGGCCAATACTGAAATTCATCATACTCATGCTAGCGCTGGCCAGCATAATTGTTGCCATAGCACGGCCTCAATTTGGCTCGAAGCTGAAAACTGAAAAGCGAAAAGGAATTGAATTGATTATTGCGCTGGACGTTTCGAACAGTATGATGGCCGAAGACATTGAACCTAACCGCCTCGAACGCTCAAAACGTGCGATATCCCAGCTGGTTGACAAACTCAGCAACGATAAAATAGGATTGATTGTTTTTGCAGGCGATGCCTACACGCAGCTTCCCATCACTGCAGACTATGTTTCAGCCAAGTTATTCCTCAGTTCGATAAGCACCAATATGGTTCCTACTCAGGGAACTGCTATCGGAGCGGCCATCGAACTTGGTCTGAAATCATTCAATCCGCAGTTTCAGGGTAGCAAAGCCATGATTATTATCACCGACGGTGAAAATCATGAGGATGATGCTGTAGGCGCAGCTAAAGCAGCCGCAGAACAAGGGGTTGTGGTTTATACAATAGGAATGGGTTTGCCTCAGGGCGGTCCAATTCCGGAGTATACCAACGGAATGAAGTCGTACAGAAAAGACAGAGAAGGAAATACGGTTGTAACCAAATTAGACGAGCCAATGCTTCAGAAAATTGCGGAAGCAGGAAAAGGCGCTTATATACGGGCCAACAATGCGCAGGTTGGGCTGAATAATCTTTTAAACGAAGTGAACAAGATGGAGAAATCGGAACTCGAGACACAGATTTATGCCGATTACGACGACAAATTCCAATATTTCATTGCTTTGGCATTGTTCCTTATTTTACTTGATTTTATGATACTTGAACGCAAAAATAAGTATCTGAAAAATTTCAAATTGTTTGCTGACAGAAAATAGACGAGATATGAGACAAGGATATTTAATACTGATACTTCTGATGGTTTGGGCTACAACTACGCTGGCTCAAAACGAACGAAAGTTTGTTCGTCAGGGAAACAAATATTACGAGGCTGCCCTAAAAGATACGACCAAACAGGATACCGCTCAATACAATAAAGCTGAAATTGAATACCGAAAAGCTTTAGAGAAGAAACCTGACGATCAGAAGTGGAATTTCAACCTGGCCAATTCGCTTTACAAACAAAAAAAAGTTGAAGAATCGGCAGAGAAATACAAGGAAATTGCCGATAAAACTGAAAATAAGATTGAAAAAAGCCGGGCCTTGCACAACATGGGTAATTCCTTGCTTATGAACAACAAACTTGACGAAAGTATTGCTGCCTACAAAGAAGCTTTGCGAAACAACCCCGGCGATCTGGAGACAAAATACAACTTGCTTTATGCTATGAATATGAAGAAAAAGCAGGAAGACCAGAAAAAGAAGCAGGATCAAAACAAAGATAAAGACAAGGATAAGGACAAAGACAAGGATAAAAATAAAGACCAAAACAAAGATCAGGACAAGAAGCAGGATCAACAGAATAAAGACCAGCAAAACAAAGATCAGAAGCAGCAACAGCAGCAAAGCAAAATATCGAAACAGAATGCTGAGCAAATGTTGCAGGCTTTAGAAAATAGTGAAAAGAAAACGCAGGATAAAGTAAAAAAGATTCAGGCCTTGAAAGCCCAATCGAAAAAGGTAGAGAAAGATTGGTAGTAAATTTCAGGCTCCAAGTCGCTGACCTGAAACTTGGAATTTGAAATTTGGAACTGTATTTTTAACCCGATTTTGAAAAAAGAACCGAAAATAACTATGATCAGAAAATTTAAAGTACTGCTAATTTTAATGTTTGTGGGCTATTTAGCAATGGCCGACAACGTTCGGTTTATTATGGAAGGGCCCGAGGCAGTTGCAGCCGGAGAACAATTCAGGCTTGGCTTTACATTGAATGAAAGGGGAACTGATCTTCAATTGCCCGATCTGTCGAATTTTGATGTACTGATGGGACCATCAACATCTCAGAGTTCAAGCATTCAGATTATAAACGGGAAAACAACCCAGACATCGAGCTTTTCTTATATTTTCATCCTTCGCGCCAAAAAAGAAGGAAACTTCACCATTCGTCCGGCTTCGATCAAGTTTGACGGAAAAACCTACGAATCAAACAGCCTGACCATTCAGGTGGTAAAAGGACAGCCTCAACAAGCAGCAAGCCAGCAAGGCGGGCAACAAGGAAATCAGGATCAGGAAGAAGCTCCGGCTGGAAATATCAGCAAAGAAAATCTGTTTGTTCGCGTTTCAGTTGACAAAACCAATGTTTCGAAAGGTGAGCAAATCCTTTCAGTAGTAAAATTATACATCAGCCAGAATGTTCCGCTTCAGGGATTTGACGAGGTTAAATTACCAACTTACGAAGGTTTCTGGACCAAAGACATTGAGGTACCGACACAGGTTAACTTTACACGCGAAGTATATAATGGAAAAATTTACCAGGTTGGAGTGCTAAAAAAGACAATTCTTTTTCCGCAGCAAATTGGTTCGATTAAAATAAACCCGTTTGAAATTACCTGTTTGGTGCGCCAGCGGGTGCGTCAGCAGCAAAGTTTTTTCGACGATTTCTTCGACAACTACCGTGTAGTTAAAGCGAAAGTAGTTAGCGATCCCGTTTCAATCAACGTTAAAGATCTGCCCAATCAACCGGCCAATTTCTCAGGTGCTGTTGGTAATTTCAACATCAATTCTTCGATTGATAAGACCGCATTAAAATCGAACGAAGCAGTTACACTTAAACTGACCGTTAATGGTACCGGCAACCTCACGCTGATTAATGCTCCGAAAATTGAATTGCCTCAGGATTTTGAGGCGTACGAACCAAAAACCAGCGACAATGTAAATGCCAGCGACAACGGACTTTCGGGTTCAATAAGTTTCGAATACCTTTTCATTCCACGCTTTGCAGGAAATTTTACCATACCTGCTGTTCAGTTCGTGTTCTTTAATCCGGGCACACGCCAGTTCGAAACCCGCAGCACCGATGCTTTCGACCTTAAAGTAGAAAAAGGCAGCGATGATCAGAATTCATCCGTGGTAAGTTCGTTCTCGAAAGAAGACGTGAAGATGATCGGGAAAGACATCCGTTTTATCAAGCAAAACAAATCAGAACTTAAACCGAAAGGAAGTTCTTTTTACGGAACCTTCGAATTTTATAGCATTTATCTGCTCAGCATTATCGTTTTTGCCGTAGTGTTTGTATTGAATCGCAAAAAGATAAAAGAAAACGCCAACATTACCCTTGTGCGCAACAAACGCGCAAACAAAGTGGCGCTCAAACGCTTAAAAGAAGCTTCAGGCTTCCTGAAAAACAACAAGGCCGAGCAGTTCTACGAAGCCGTGATCAAAGCTCTTTGGGGATATCTGAGCGACAAACTTTCGATTCCGGTAGCCGATCTGAACCGCGAGAAAGCTTCAGAAAAACTTCTGAGTAAAGGTATTGATCAGGAAACGGTTACCGAACTGATGAAAATTATTGACGATTGTGAGTTTGCCCGATATGCTCCTGCTGCTTTCTCCGGAACCATGAACGAGATATACGACGGAGCTGCCAAAGTAATGGGTATATTCGAAAAACAAATTAAGTAACTATCTGGAACACATCTGTATGAAACGACTACTCAATACCATACTGGCCATTTTAATCACAGCAACGGTGTTTGCACAGGCCGATCTGCTTCAGAAAGCAAACGAACTCTACACCAAAGACCAGTTTAAAGAGGCTATCGATGTTTACAATCAAATTCTGATGACCAACATGGAATCGCCGGAAGTCTACTACAATTTGGGAAATGCTTACTACAAAACAAATCAATTCACCCTTTCTATATTGAATTACGAACGGGCTAAACTGCTTGCTCCTGATGACGAAGACATTGATTTTAATCTGTTGGTCGCCAATCAGAAAGTGGTTGATTCGATTCAGGAATTGCCCGGAATATTTATTGTGCGTTGGTGGAATTCGTTGTTAAACAGCCAAACAACCGACACTTGGGCTACCTTGAGCATTGTTGGCTTTATTTTGTTTTTGACTTTATTGGGACTTTACTTTTTTGCCCGTACCGGCGAAGTCAAGCGTATTTCGTTCTGGGCAGGTTGTTTCCTCATTGTGTTCACCATTTTCAGCTGGTCGTTTGCGGCCAAACAAAAAAGCCGCATGGTTAACCACTCGTATGCAATTGTGATGCAGCCAACTGTAACCGTTAAAAGTTCTCCTTCAGAAAAAGGAACCAACCTGTTTGTTATTCATGAAGGCCTGAAAGTTAGAATTACCGATAAGCTTGGTGATTGGGTAGAAATAAGACTGGCCGATGGAAATAAAGGCTGGTTGTTGACCGAATCGATCGAACGGATTTAAGAAATTGTCATTATTCATACAGTTGCCACTCCGATTTCAGTAATCTGGGTGGCAATTTGCTTTTATTTGTAACCTATTTTCAACCATTTCTGTAAATGGTTGTTATCTATACCTGTGTTAATTTGATTTTTAATGATCACATGAAATTTGTCCCGACTTTTGGGTCTCATTTCATAAATTTTAAACTATGGCTTATAATTTACTGAAAGGCAAAAGAGGAATTATTTTTGGAGCATTGAATGCCGATTCAATTGCCTGGAAAGTTGCTCAAAGAGCATTTGAAGAAGGTGCAACGTTTACCTTAACCAACACCGGAGTTGCAATGCGTATGGGCGATACAGCTCAGCTTGCCGAAGCTTGCAACACAGTTGCTATTGAAGCAGATGCAACAAGTGTAGAAGATTTAGAAAATCTTTTCAAACAATCCATGGAAGTGCTGGGAGGCAAAATCGACTTTGTGTTGCATTCAATCGGAATGTCGCCAAACGTGCGTAAAGGTCGTCATTACAGCGACCTCGACTATGGCTACCTTTCAAAAACCCTCGACATTTCTGCAGTTTCGTTTCACAAAGTTCTACAGGTTGCACGCAAGCTGGATGCCATTAATCCATGGGGTTCGGTAGTTGCCTTATCATATGTAGCTGCACAGCGTACTTTCTACGGATACAATGACATGGCTGATGCGAAAGCTTTGCTGGAATCGATTGCCCGTAGTTTCGGATACATTTATGGTCGCGAACGCAATGTACGTATCAACACCATTTCTCAGTCGCCAACTATGACAACTGCCGGAAGTGGAGTTAAAGGAATTGGTCAGTTACTCGATTTCTCTGAACGCATGTCGCCACTTGGCAATGCCACAGGCGACGAGTGTGCCGATTACTGTATCACCCTATTCTCCGATCTGACCAAGAAAGTTACGATGCAGAACCTTTTCCACGATGGCGGATTCTCGTCAATGGGCATGAGTCTTCGGGCACTGGCTCAGTACGAAAAAGGATTGGGATGCAATTGTGAATGCGGAAATGAAACACCTTGCGACGATCACATTTACGATTAATCTTTTTCATTACATATAAAACAAAAAACCGGCGATGAACCGGTTTTTTGTTTTATATACACTTAATTACTTCTATAATCTTCATCCCATCTTTCCATCGGATCACCAGGGAATGAATAGGTCTTCCACGAAAACTTAAAGATTTGTGGATTTACCAGTCGTTTGTAATCTGCGTAGCTTAACCTGATTAATTCGGTATGCGAACCAGCGTTGAATGCGATCTCCTTGTTCTGGGTCAGCGATTCGGCGACAAAAACAGACATACCGTAAAGATTGCCAAATGGCGGCATTGCCCCCAATTCACAATCCGGAAAACGATCTCTAAATTCAGGCTCAGTTGCCAGGGTCACATTCTTTGTTCTGAAAATCTCCCGGAGGCTGTCAAAATCGATTTGATAAGAAGCTGGTAGAATTGCCATTGCCATCTCACCATCAATTTTAATCATAACCGTTTTAGCAAACTCCCTCCCCAAAACATGTGCTGATGCAGCAACCTCCTGAGAAGTGAAGGCACTGGAATGACTAATAGTCAAATACCTGACTTTAGCTTCATCCAGATAAGCTTTTAGTTTTTTTACTGGCATAAGTGCGTCTTTAAGGTTAAAACTGGTATTGAATGAGATAAACGGAAATTTGCAGTTCCACAAAATTCTACCCAGTTTCGGTAAGAATGTTTCAAAAAACAGCCTCAATTATTAAGCAAGATTCAGCTTATTCAGAAATAAATTACCGTTTGTTTTCACTCTCGATTTTATGGATCATTTCATCTGTTTATAGTTTGTTTTTTAATTCCCATATGGAACTCGCCATCCGCCAGCTGGCGAATCATCCTCCTGTGTAAGAGATTCTCTCTCATGGCACGTTTCATATTATGAGAAAAAAGATTTCTCTACGTTATATCACAAACGGCACAAACCTCTTTGTTCGTTTCATGTAATCACGATAACGATCTCCAAAGAAACGAACACATTCCTTTTCATCAGATAAAGCAGTCAGATACAAAAAGATGGTTGAAAAAAAGGCGACAATGAACAGCACAATTGTTGGGTTTTTCAGGAATATGCCCCAGCTCAAGCCGATTAAAGAAGCATACATGGGATGCCGGATGTACTTAAAAATTCCTGTTTCAATCAACTCCGAAGTCTTTTCAAAGGAATAAAGTGCTTCTTCATTCCTGCTTTTGAGCGGTTTTCCTTTTCTTTTCAGCATGATTACCGCAGCAATAACCAGGTAGGCTGACAGAAACAGAAGAATCCACGAAAAAATCTGCCTGACACCAAATGGATTATCAAACCAACTTTTGTAATTGCTCACCAATAACCAAACGATGCATTCCCAACTGAAAAACCGATAAAATCCGTGGCTTTGAGGTTTAAATAAAGTACGCCAGGAAACAAGGACAATGGGGATGCTCAATATTCCGAAAACGATTAAACTTTCCATGATTCAGGTTTTCATTGTCAGAATTTTTACTTACCTAAATTTACAAAAAACTCCTGAGTTTAATTCAATTTCATTCATGTCATTTCAGAATAGAACCCGATTTTTGAGTCTTCAGCCACACAAAACCTAAAAATTCAGGACCAAAGTTCAACAAATCTTTCAAAAGATAGCGCTAATCACTCATTTTATGCCAAATAGAACAGACTCTCGCAGGGTTTGCTAATTTTGTTTTCGCTTAACTACAACTAACATTGCCCGAACCATGAAGTTTCTGCTTCCAATCCTATTTTTAAGCTTTACCGCCTTGTTTTCAGCTGGGCAGTCTTTCCGGATTAATGAGTTAATGAGTTCGAATGGTGGTGTACTTAAAGACAATGATGGTGATACGCCCGACTGGATCGAATTTTACAATGCAGGAACGGTTTCCGTTAGTCTTAAAGGCTATGGACTTTCAGACAAAAAAGCTCAGCCTTTTCAATGGATCTTTCCCGACTTTCAGCTAGTCCCGGGTGGATATCTGGTAGTTTTTGCTTCAGGGAAAAACCGAGTTGCTTCTCTGGTCCAGCTGCATACCAATTTTAAACTCGATGCCGATGGCGAATCGGTTTATATGACCAAACCTTCCGGAGAACTGGCCGACAGTGTGCGGATTGGAGCCCTCAGTTTAAATACATCGTACGGACGATCGTTAAAAAGCAGTACCGTTTGGACAATATTTGCAACAGCAACTCCCGGCAAGGAAAATTCAGGCACCGAATTTCCGACAGAAAAACCAGGATTGCCGGTATTTTATTTACCTGGCGGTGTTTACTCAAGTTCGCAGAAACTCAAGCTGACTCCCCCATCAACAAAAGACACAATTTATTATACATTGGATGGTTCGGTTCCAACACGCATTTCGTACATGTACACTGGCGAAATAAATATTGGTGCATCAAAAGTAGTCAGAGCCAGAATATTAAAGGCGGGGCAATTACCCGGCGAAACGGTGACCAACTCTTATCTTATTACAAGCAACAAAAAAATTCCAATTGTTTCCATATCCATGAATCCGGAAGATCTCTGGGACTACAATACCGGTATCTATGTAAAAGGCCCGTACGCAAAATCTGAAAATCCTTTCTTCGGTGCTAACTTTTGGATGGATTGGGAAAAGGCATGTCATTTTGAACTGTTCGAAACTACCGGAAACAAAATGATTGATGTGGATGCCGGAACTAAAATATATGGGAACTGGTCGCGGGCAAATGCACAGAAATCGATGGCTTTTTATTGCCGTAAAAGCTATGGTTACGAAGAGTTCAAATACAAAATATTTAAAGAAAGACCCTTCGACGAGTTTAAAGACCTTGTTCTCCGGAACTCAGGAAACGACTGGAACAACACCATGTTCCGCGATGGTTTAATGACCGGTTTGACCTTGGGCCTCAATCTGGAACAGCAGGCTTTTCGTCCGACGGCTATTTACCTGAATGGAGAATACTGGGGAATCCTGAATATTCGCGAAAAAATTAACGAGCACATGATTGCGGCACATCAGGATGTGGATGCTGACAATGTTACCATACTTGAAGGAAATGGAACTGTGGTAACAGGAAACAGTACTGACTACTGGACAATGGTGAATTTTCTTGGAAACAATTCGCTGGCTACACAAGCCAATTACAACAAAATGCTGGAATGGATTGATGTGAACAGTTTTATCGACTATTTCTCCTCTCAAATCTATTTCCGCAACCACGACTGGCCGGGAAATAACATTAAATACTGGAAAACCAACGATTCGGGTGGACACTGGCGCTGGATTTTATTTGATACCGACTTTGGTATGGGTATATGGGGTTCAGTACCTTCAGAAAATACGCTCGAACTTGCCACGGCCACCAATGGTCCGGATTGGCCAAATCCGCCCTGGTCAACGCTTATGCTGCGCCGTTTGCTCGAAAACACAAGCTTTCGGAACCAGTTTGTAAACCGATTTGCCGATTTGCTCAATTCCAGGTTTTTGGCTGAGCGGGTAAACCAGGCAATTGACCGAAAGAAAGACCTTATTTCTGATGAGATCGGC
Source organism: Prolixibacteraceae bacterium (assembly GCA_019163175.1). GTDB lineage: Bacteria > Bacteroidota > Bacteroidia > Bacteroidales > Prolixibacteraceae > Aquipluma. The sequence goes on from JAFLKN010000011.1 coordinate 95,260, forward strand.
AACCATCTGCTTAAATGGAATGGCGGCACACTGGGCGGTTGGCAGTGGAATGTTTCAACTATGAAAAGTTTTGCCACATCGCGACCAGCCAATGTATTTAATCACATTCGGATGAAATTCAACTTTCAGGCTCCTCAAACGGTTACCGCCAGAGCGGATTCCACGCAGGGATCGATTCAGTTAAATTCACTGAAATTAACTAACCTTCCGTGGAAAGGAACTTATTTCCCTGATGTTCCCATTACGCTGACTGCCATTCCTCAGGCGGGTTACCGCTTTGTAAAATGGACTGGAATTACAACCGGAAGTACCTCGGCAACGGTTACGCTAGCTCCAAAGGCCGGATTGGATCTCACCGCTGTTTTCGAGAACGATGGAAGCCATTACGAAGATGTGGTGATCAACGAAATCAGTTTCAACAACGATGCAACAAAAAATCCGGGCGACTGGATCGAATTGTACAACAAAGGGAAATACGATATCGACATTTCGGGCTGGAAATTAACGGATTCCGACCCCAACCACCAGTTTGTGTTTGCAGCCAATACTGTTTTAAAAGCCAACGGATACCTGGTTATTGCCAGCGATCTGACCAAGATAAAAGCAATTTTCGGATCGGTTAAAAATTTGCTTGAACCGTTTACGTTTAACTTTGCTCTGGCCAATACTATTGATGCTGTTAAACTGTACTCGCGGGATGTACAGCTGATTGACGAGGTGAACTATGCCAACGACGAACCCTGGCAAACCTTTAGTCTTGACGAGTTGTGGTCGCTCGAACTTATCAATCCAACGGCAAACAACAACTCCGGAAAAAACTGGGTGTTGTCGGAAAAAGACGGCACGCCGGGTATGCACAATACTCCGTTTACTCCAGATGCCATTATCGATTTGCAGGCAGTTTCGGCAACTCCGGCAGTTGCACAGAACTACCCGAACCCTTTTAGCCAAGGAACTTACATTGAATTCAAGCTCGCCAAACCAGCAAAATATCAAATTTCTATTCTCGATGTAAATGGCCGGATGATGCAGATCATGGAAGACAAAAACCCTATTTCTTCGGTTCACACCCTGTATTGGGATGGTAAAGATCAGTCGGGCAAACCCGTTCCATCCGGAGTTTATTTCTACCGGCTCGAATGCGATGGCTTCAGTGAAATAAAACGTATGGTGAAAATGTAAATCGGACATTCCCCATGCAGTTTATCCTGTCGGTTGTGCAGCTTGTCAGTTAAATCTTTTAAATTGGATGCCTGAAGGTTTACTTTGCTTAAACCTTTAAACAACCCACGTATGAAACGAATTATTTTAGTATTGCTGGTATTATTTGGCTCACAGTTTTTGCGAGCAGAAATAATGAATTCTGAAATACAAAAGCTCGCCAAAGAACAAATTGAATCCAAATTTATAAGAGTTGATCGACCGGTACGCTATACATCGAATATCCTGATTCTATTGCAGGGTTTTCCGACAAAGCAGGATTCTCTTATATTCAGGGAACTTATTGATACACTGAATGTCTTAATCGAAAAATGGGATGTAGTATTAATTCCAAATGAGACATCGAACCTTTCAGTAATCATTAATTTGCCACACAAAGGAATTTCTAAAAGTTTCATTATTCCTGATGTGGATCAAATGCAAATTATAAAAAGTACAGTTTATCTGGATTTGCCTGATAATATGGATTTTATATCAAGAAAGAAGAACATTTATTACTATGTACTTCGGACGCTGGCTGTATTAAAGACCGATCAGAATATTGCTAATCCAATTGCAGGTTCAATTTTTACTGAATCCAAAGCTGAAAATATCACTTTCCATCCCGTAGATTTTGAGATTGTAAAGGAAATTTACTCAGATAAATATGAAAACCAACCTGATAAACTTGCTGGTAGGAAAATGTATGTCTTTAATACAATTTGGGAATTAATTGCTATTCTTATTGCAATAGTCTATTTGATTTTTATTTCTCAATCTGGAGTTTTTATAAAACACCACTATAAGTTTGCGGAATACATGAAGCAGGGAATTTTTGTTTTTGTTGCACTGCTCATTTTCGTTGTGCTGTACAATAGTTTTGTATTATTCTTTTATCCTTCCAAAATTCAACTTTGGTTAAGTTTTGGAGCCCCTATTGTTGGATTATTTTTAGTTGGGAATATTTCAATAGTTATTATGTATTTTTTTGAACGATTTGTATTGTACAAAAAAGATAACTTTTTGCTGGAAGTAATAATTCCATTTATAACTACACTATTTGTTCCACCTATTCTACTACTCTTATCGATGTTTTCTTCGATATTATCAAATTTATTAAATTCAAATTGGATGATGATAATTCGGGCTATTTCCTTTATCATGCTAATAGCCATTGCCCGGGCGTTCTTCATTTATATGAATAGAAAATCCGAAAATATTATTCGCAAAAAAGACCTTGAACTTGCCCAATTGAATGAGCTCCATAAGCAAGCCGAACTCCAATCGCTTCGAGCCAAAATCAACCCGCATTTTTTGTACAATGCGCTCAATTCCATTGCCAGCCTGGCGACCACCGATGCCCGTAAAACCGAGCAAATGGCTTTGGCGCTGTCCGACTTTTTCAAGTATGCCATCAACCGCGAGCAGAAGCAATTAAATACGCTTTCCGAAGAACTGAACGCCATCCGCACTTACCTCGAAATCGAAAAAGTACGATTTGGCGACCGGCTGAGTTTCGAGATTGATTGTCCAGAAGAGTTGATGAATATCCAGATTCCACAATTACTCATTCAGCCTTTGGTCGAGAATGCCATTAAACACGGCTTGTCGCAAATCACCGAAAACGGGCTGATCGGTATTTTAGTTTGTAAAGAAGATGGTCTGCTGAAAATTCGGGTGTACGACAATGGTCCGGCTTTCCCCGATGGACCGCTCAGCGGCTTTGGCATCCAGAATACCCAGGAACGAATTGCATTGCTCTATGGGGCGAAAGCTACGATTAACTGGCAGAATGGAGCAGAGAAGTATATTGAGATTTCGATACCGGTGTAGTTTTTGAACCATATAGACACAACTTGTCCCGATTCGTCGGGATAGGACACCTGGAAAAGATGAAGACTAAAAGAACAAAAACTCCGAAGGGGTAAAATATTAATAACCCCGGGTGAAGTGAAACGGAACCCAGGGTAAAAAAGCAAGGAAGAAAAAGGCGCATCTAAAAATTTACATCAAAATATCAGGATTGTATGCGCTGAATAGATAATTTAGTTCAAAACAAAATGCAGAGACAAAAATCACATTTGATATGACGCAACCTTCCAAATACCGCACCCTGATTGCCGATGATGAGCAACCCGCCCGCGACCGCCTGAAAAAATTGTTGGCAGAGCATGCCGACCAGATCGAACTGATTGGCGAAGCGCAAAACGGCTTGGAATGCCGGGAAATGATCGACCGACTAAAGCCCGATCTGGTTTTTCTGGATATCCAGATGCCCGGACTCAACGGCTTTGAAGTGTTGCAGCAAACCAGCCATTCGCCGGTGGTGATTTTTTGCACTGCCTACGATGAGTTTGCTTTGCAGGCTTTCGAAACCAACAGCATCGATTACATTGTGAAGCCCATAAAAGCCGAACGCATCCAAAAATCGATTGAAAAACTGGATTCGCTGAAACGAAATTCGGACAAACAGGAGTTGCTTCGCATCATAGAAAGCTACATCAGCCAAACTCCAAAAAAGGAGATTACCAGCATTCCGGTCAAACTGGGCGACCGGATGCTTTTTGTGCGGATTGAAGATGTCGCCTATTTCTCAGCCGAAGAAAAGTATGTTACAATATTCACCAAAGAGGGCAAAACCTACCTATGCGATTTTCCGCTAAAAAGTCTTGAAGAAAAGCTGGGTGAAGGGTTTCTGCGCATTCACCGTTCCCTGCTGCTTAATGTCAGTCGCATTAAAGAAATTAATAAACACTTTAACGGCTGTTTCATCATCAAAATAGACGACCTTAGCCAAACCAAGCTGCAATCGGGGCGTGGTTATGGCGAACAGGTAAAAAGGTTGATGGAGATTTAGAATGCTTCAAATGGAAGGAACACAAATTCTTAGTTTCATCGTTCAACAATCTGAACATTACTCCGGTAATACTGTTTATGTGCGAAAACAAAAAGTGAATTCAATTTCAATTTAAAGACAATTTCATCTTTTTATTAGTAATCCGAATAAAAATGTCTGTTTTGTTTTCATTTTAAAAAATTAGTTCCATATTTGCATCAAATTATTCAGAAATGACACATTTTGCTAACATTTCCCTTCTAGGTCTCATTCTCGGTATTCTCCTAATTTGGATGCGCGATTGAGGATGGTATGGGTAAAACTATAAAGAGCTTTTAAAGGCCATTCTCAAATTAGGGGATGGCCTTTTTTTTA
>JAFLKN010000033.1 GCA_019163175.1 Prolixibacteraceae bacterium
TTGAAAGCTTTTCAAGTTCCGAATCGAATATTCTGTTTTCCATAGGAATGATTTTTTAAAGGATTGAAGGACTGATTGGATGTTGCGGGTTCCATGTTGCGGGTAAACTCGTAACTCGCATCCTGCAACCCGTAACAGTTTTCAACCAAACCTTCCGGTGATGTAATCTTCCGTTTGTTTTTTATCCGGATTGGTAAAGATCTTCTTTGTTTTATCAAATTCGATGAGTTCGCCGAGGTAAAAGAAGGCGGTCATATCGCTGATACGGGCGGCCTGCTGCATGTTGTGTGTTACGATAACGATCGTATATTTCTCTTTTAACTGTACGATCAACTCTTCTATTTTTGAGGTGGAGAGCGGATCGAGCGCACTTGCAGGTTCGTCCATCAGCACGATTTCAGGGTTTACTGCCAATGTACGGGCAATGCAAAGTCGTTGCTGTTGTCCTCCTGAAAGCCCCATCGCCGAATCGGCCAAACGGTCTTTCACTTCGGTCCAGATTGCTGCGTTCTGAAGCGCAGTTTCAACAATCTCGTCGAGCTGTTTTTTATCTTTTACACCATTGATCCGGGGACCGTATGCCACGTTTTCATAAATCGATTTGGCAAATGGGTTTGATTTTTGGAATACCATTCCCACTTTTTTCCGAAGGGTGACCACATCGATGTTTTTATCGTAAATGTTGATGTTGTCGATCAGAATTTTTCCTTCAATCTTAACACCGTCAATCAGATCATTCATGCGGTTCAGGCTACGAAGAAAAGTTGATTTTCCACAGCCGGAAGGGCCAATGAAAGCGGTAACCTTATTCTCCGGAATACTAATGGATATGTTGTTGAGAGCCATCTTGCTTCCGTAATGCAGAAACATGTTCTCGGTATGTATTTTTTCAAAACTCATAGTTAGTCTCTTTTATTTTTTCTGATTCGGTATCGTAAGATGATGGCTGAAAAATTCAGGATGAATGTAAGCATTAAAAGTACAAACGTGGTTCCAAACTGGATTGGCATGGTTTGATCGACGTTGGCCGACTGGGTGCTCATCACGTAAATATGATACCCTAAAACCATGAACTGGTCGCTGAGCGAACCCGGCAATGTGGCCAGATAATAGGCTACCCCGGTAAAAAGGATTGGCGCGACTTCACCGGCGGCACGGCTTACTGCTAGAATTGTACCAGTCAGAATTCCCGAAATAGATCCAGGAATCACCACTTTCCATATGGTTTGCCATTTAGTTGCACCAAGGGCCAGACTGGCTGCCCTCAATTCACGGGGAACTGTTTTTAAAGCTTCCTCAACCGATACAATGACCACCGGCAAAGTTAACAGCGACATGGTCAGACTTGCCCACAAGATATTGGGTTGTCCCCATTTGAGCTGGCCACCCAAGAATGTTTCATCCATTTGCGTACCAACGAATTTAATGAAAAAGCCAAGCCCAAACAGACCATAAATAATTGATGGAATAACTGCCAGAGTGCGCACTGCAAAGCGAATGGCTTTGGCAATTATTGAATTTTCTTTGGCGTATTCCGTCAGGTATATGGCAGTGATGGTTCCAAACGGAACTGCCGCAACCGACATTAAAACCACCAGAAGTGCGGTTCCGTATATGGCCGGGAAAATTCCACCTTTGGTCATCCCGTCTTCGGGGAAACTGGTCAAAAATTCCCATGATATCTGATCTTTTCCACCGATGAAGATTACGGCAAACATTACCACCACAATAGCAATAATGATTAAGGCCGATGAAAGTGTAAGACCTTCAATCAGAATACCTTTGATGTTATTTTTGAAGCTCTTGATCATTTTCCCTGAATTCGTTTCATTAATTTTCCTTTCACATAGAACTCAGCGATGGCGTTGATCACAAAAGTGAAGATAAACAGCACCGATCCAATGAGAAATAACACATTGTAATGGGTGTCGCCAAAAACCACTTCAGCCATTTCTGCCCCAATGGTAGCGGCCAGAGTGCGGACCGATTCGAAAGGGTTCATTCCCATTTGTGCAGCATTTCCGGTTGCCATCAGTGCAATCATGGTTTCGCCAAATACACGGCCAATTCCTAAAAGTACAGCTGCAAAAATCCCCGGAGTCGCTGCCGGAAGGATCACAAAAAAGGCGGTTTGCCATTTTGAAGCTCCGAGTGCCAGACTGGCTTCGTAAAACGTTTTTGGTACGGCAGTCAGTGCATCCTCTGTAATGGTGAAAATAATCGGGATCGCTGCGATGCCCATGGCAATACCCCCAACAAAGGAGTTCAGGCGGGTATCGTAATGAAAGACTTCCTGAAGAAAAGTAGCCAAAACCATCAGTGCAAAAAAACCGATAACCACAGAGGGAAATCCGGCGAGCATTTCGATGGTTGGCTTGATGATTTCTTTCAATCGCTTTCCGGCGAAAGAAGCAGTATAAAGGGCTGCAAGAATAGCGAGAGGTGCAGCAAAAAGAATTGAAATGACTGTTATTTTGAAGGTTCCGATGATGAGCGAATACAAACCGAAACGGGGTTTTTCCGAAACAGGATACCAATCTTTACTTGCCAGAGATTTCAGGGCCGACTGGTTATCGTCGTAGCCGCTGCCATCACTTACAGCGTAGGACTCAGCAGGTGATTTGGTGGATGAGGTATCTGTAACTTCACCATACGTTTCCTGAACAGCAGACTGGTCAGTGACCTCGCCGTACGTTTCCTGGACTTCTTCGACGTTGGACTGATCCGTAACTTCGCCATATGTTTCTTGCACCTCTGTTGAAGTACTTGCGGCTTCGGTATGTTCAGCCGATTTTGCGGATGCAAAAATTGGAAGCGATTCCCTGAACACAAAAATGAAAATCAGGATGATAATGGTGATGGAAAGAAAAGCGACACCTTTTATTATCTTCTCGGCCAGATAATCACTCCACCTGAATTTCCGTTGGGTAATATCAATTAGACCAGAGTCGGACTCTCCAGATGTTTTTCCTTTTTTGTTTTTTTTTGTCATAAAAAATTTCTTAACCCTGAATTTATTTTACAGGGAAATAACCCATTTCTACAACTAATTTTTGCCCTTCAGGACTTAAAATCCAATCAATGAATTTCTTCATCTGACCTGTTGGTTTACTTTTTATGTACATAAATAAGTAGCGGCTAATGGGGTATGTGTCACTATTAATTGTTTCAGCCGAAGCTACTACTCCGGGACTGTTTTCATCTTTTTTTACTTTGCAAATTTCAATGCCTTCGGCATAAGCAGCCCCACCGTATCCAATTGCGTTAGGGTCTTTTTTTACTGCATTCACAACAGCAGCAGTACCGGGCAGAGTTTGACAACTGGCTGCATAATCGCCTTCCAAAACATGCTCCTGAAAAAACACATAGGTTCCGGAACTGTTTTCGCGGCCATACAATTTAATTTTTTGGTCTGCGCCGCCAACTGCTTTCCAGTTTGTAATCTCGCCCCTGAAAATCTGGCCCAATTGTTTCATGGTTAATTCCTTCACTTTATTAGAAGGGTGCAAAAAAACCGTGATCCCATCTTTTGCACAAGCAATTTCAACACCTTTTGTGTTATAAAGCGATTTCATTTTATCCATTTCCGAAGATTTCATTTTTCGGCTCGAAATGGCAATGTCGGTCGCGCCATTGATCAAAGCCGAAATCCCGGTTCCTGAACCACCGCCAGTTACCTGAATGGCTGCATCGGGATTACTTTTCATGTATACTTCGGCCCATTTTTGTGCCAAAATAACCATGGTATCTGATCCTTTTACAGTGATGCGTTCGGGGGCAGGGGTAAAAGCAAAACCTACTATGCCAAGCAAAATCATCAAGATTGCAAGCTTTTTTAAATTCATTGTTTTCATGTCTTCCGTTTTTTGTGTTTTCTGAACTAATTCATTATTGTGGAGGCGAACGAATTATTTTACAGGGAAGTAGCCAGTTTCAACAACCAGTTTCTGGCCTTCAGGACTTAAAATCCAATCGATATAGCTTTTCATGGCTCCGGTTGGTTTGTTCCTTAAATACATGAACAGGTAGCGGGTAATCGGATATTGGTTGCTTTTGATTGTTTCAGCAGAAGCCACGTAGGCAGGACTGTTATCATCCTTTTTTACTTTGCAGATTTCAATTCCTTCGGCATAAGCAGCACCACCATAACCGATAGCATTGGGGTCTTTTTTAACGGCATTTACAACCGCAGCTGTTCCTGGTAAAGTTTGGCAGCTTGGCGCATAATCACCCTTTACTACGTTTTCCTGAAAGAAAACATAAGTTCCCGAGCTATTTTCGCGACCATATAATTTAATGTTTTGGTCAGCACCACCAACTTCTTTCCAGTTTGTAATTTCACCCCTGAAAATATCTCCCAATTGTTTTACAGTTAATTCTTTAATTTTATTCGAAGGGTGCAAATAAACGGTTATACCATCTTTAGCACATGCAACTTCAATCCCAAGAGTATTGTACCTGGCTTTAAGTTTTTCCCTTTCTGTAGGTTTCATTTTACGGCTTGAATTCGCAATTTCAGTAGCTCCATTAATCAAAGCTGAGATTCCGGTTCCTGAACCACCGCCCGTAACCTGTATGGCTGTATTTGGGTTATTCTGCATATAAACTTCGGCCCATTTTTGAGCAAGGATAACCATGGTATCAGATCCCTTTACGGTGATGCGTTCGGGTGCCGGGGTAAAAGCAGACCCAACAAATGCGAGTAAAACAGCAACAACTGCGAATTTTTTAATATTTATTGATTTCATTTTTTTGATTTTAGATTGTTAATTCTATTCAATTAAAATTTGGCCTGAATTCTAAGGGTAAGTAAGTTCTGATTGACTACTTTGCCGTAATCAAGTCCCTTTAGCACTTTAGTTCCATCGGCTTTGGTGTAGTCTTCGGTCAAAATACCTACAGAACCAACTTTTTCGTTCTGAACGATTTGGTAGTCTAAAGATATTCTTAAATTATCGTCGAAATAATGGTGCAAAGCTAGTCCGAACGTTGAGGTAGCGAGATCGCTTTTACTGCTTGTCCTGCTTTTCAAAGTTGTTGCATCAGCAGAAGTATATTTTACTATGGTAACATCTTTTCCAGTGATATCGGTATTTGGATCGTAATAATCGTAGCGGAAGGCAAATTGGTTCTTCTTGCCTAAGTTCTTAATAAAATAGAGGTAGTAACCAGCGAAATTATTCTGGAAATTGGCAACACCTGGAATAGCGGCGGTTGTTCCTGCAGCAGCAACCGGAGAATAACCAATTGAGGCGTTTTTACCTGCAATATATTCCCCTTTAATAGACATTCCTCCCAATAGGTCGGCAAAAAACTGAAATTCACCACCTACCCAGGTACGTTTTACTGCATCACCAAATTTTACATCTTCAATAGTAGTATAATCGCTGCTTAAGGTTTTCAGCGCGTTAGACTTCAAAGATCCGAAATAACCATGAGCCCCAAAGTCGAGCCCACCGAAGTTGCCCAACTGGAGATTATAAGTTGTTCGAACCATGATGTCTTTGTAGTTGTCGAAATCTTTATTTTCTGTAGTATTCAGGTTTGTTCCTGAAGTATTGTTGATTATAATTCCATCGGCACCGTTCAGCAAAGCCAATTGAAAATGGAAAGGAACATTTATGGGGTTGTATTCCAACTTGGCTCCAATAGCTCGTTCTCCCGGATAAAGTGTACGGATAACTGTTGAACGTTCTGCCATTTCACGACTGCTTGAAGAGTATTCAACTTCGTAGTTTGGACGGTTAAATTTTCCGGCCCAAATGCTAAAGGCCTTCGACCAGCGATCGTTTAAAACAACATAAGCATCTTTAACCGACAAACTTCCAGGAACAAATTCCGGTGTCAGCACAAATTTAACACCGTCAGTCATTTCGTAAGTAAACTTCACGCGTGCGCGTCGAAGCGAGAAATAGTTGTTGGGTTGAATTGAAGGATTTTCGAAATATTGATACTGTGCCTGCATGTATCCTGACACTTTAATTTTGGTAAGTTTGGAGAGATCACTTTCGGCAATAGCAAGACGCTCTGATATTCCTGTAACTACGTCATTAATTTCTGTCACCTTTTCTTTCAGGTCTATTTCTTGTGCTTTGACCGTTTGGGTGAATACTGAAATAAACACAAAGACAATAAGAAAAATCTTCTTCATTTTAAGTTGATATTTTTGGATTAAATTTTAATGCAAAGTATTTCTATTAATGTTACAAATTGATTACACAAACATTAATTATAGATTACACGTGTGTGCAGCGCTTATAATTTGATGTTATTTAAGCGATTGCAGATTACAAAAGCGTAACAAATGATTTTGGAGCTATTCCAATTTTTGTTCAGTATTTTAAAAATTATTTAATATTCCTGTCACGGATATTTTCTAAAATCTAAATTCTATTATTCTGATTAATTGCTATTTACACATATTATTACAATCCTGTTATTGAAATGTAACTGTTCCGTAAACAAACATTCATCATTCTGTAACGACTATCCCATTCCTTCGCACCATAATTAACAAGCTAACCAAGGCACAAGTTTTATACTTTATTGGTTAGTCAATTTTATACAAATGCGTTTTTGAATGAAACTCAAACAAATTTTGCTGGTTGCGGTGTGGATGATCGTTGGGATTACCGCTATAGCACAAACTGGTGTTATTAAAGGAACAGTTACAGATGCAAACACCAAAGAAACCTTGATTGGAGCCACCGTCGCACTTCAGGGAACCACCAACGGTGCTATTACCGATTTTGACGGTAATTTCCGAATAGAAAAAGTGACTGCCGGAAGCTATAATCTGGTCATTTCGTATATATCCTACGACAACCAAATAGTACGCGTAGAAGTTACAAGTGCAACTGAATCGGCTCTAACAATTGAATTGAAGCCGGCATCTGTTGATATTGAAGAAGTAAAAGTGGTTGCCAAGCGCCGCGACAATACTGATGTTTCGATGCTTTCGAGCCTTAAATCAGGAAGTTTAATAGTAAGTGGAATAACGGCACAACAAATCAGCAAATCGCAGGATAAAGATGCTGCTGAAGTCATTCGCCGTGTTCCTGGAATTACGATTACCGATGGGCGTTTTGTAATTGTACGCGGGCTGATTGAACGGTACAATTCGGTTATGCTGAATGGGGCAACCGCTCCCAGCTTCGAAGCCGATAAACGGGCTTTTTCATTCGATGCCATTCCCAGTGGGATGATCAACAACATCCTGATATATAAAAGCCCGGCGCCCGAGCTGCCTGCCGACTTTGCTGGTGCAGCCATTAATGTCGAAACAAAAAGTGTAGCCGACGAAAATAGCCTGATTATTTCGTACGGAACCAAATATGTAGAAAACACCACGTTTAATAATGACTTTCAAACCTATAAAGGTGGCAAAACCGATTGGCTGGGGTTTTCAGATAAAACGCGCGACATTCCGTCAATTGTCCCTTCAAGCAATGAATTCGTTGATCTTTATAATTTCGATTCTTCCAATTACTTTCAAAAAACAGAAAAACTCAATGCCATAGCAAAGTCATTCAGTAACAATTGGACAACCAGTAACAGAAGCCCACTTCCCGATCAGAATTTATCCATTGCGCTTCAGCGACGATTCGTTCTGGGGAAAATTTCAATAGGAAACATCACCGCATTAAACTTCAGCTCTACCAGCGATTTGTTAAATATCAACCGCCTCGAATATCAGAATTATTCAGAGGAACAAAACCTTGTGAATAAGAATTTTGACTATAAAGACAACCGGTATAAAGAATCTGCAAAATTAGGATTGATTCACAATTGGAACATCCTGTACGGAAAAAACCAAAAGCTGGAGTTTCGGAATTTCATCAATCAGATGGGCAATAAAACGACCAACATCAGGAATGGAGTTAATTATTACAATGTTGAAACCTTACGTTTGTTTGACTTGAAATACGAAACCCGTTTTGTTTATTCCGGGCAATTGGCCGGAGAACAGAAATTCAACAACGACCTCACCAAAATAAACTGGATGGCTGGTTATGGATATACCAAAAATGATCAACCCGATAACCGCCGGTTAACATTTGTTCTTAATGATAATGAGCAGAGCGAAAGGTATAACCAGTATTATCTCGACCTTCAAAACGAACCGAATGCCTATATGGGCGGGCGTATGTGGCTCAACATGAACGAAAAGGTATATGATTTAAAAGCCGACCTTGACCACCAGTTCAATTTTTTAGGCAGCGAAAATCTGTGGACTTTAAAATTTGGATTTTTGTATGAAAAGAAATCGCGAGCATTTAGAAACAGGCAAATTGGGGTCGTTTCAAGAAGCCAGGCTCCTGAAGATATCATATACCAACCGGTTAGCCAGGTCTTTGACTTAAACAACTTCTATTTTGACCAAACAGCTCCCTATAATCAGCACGGGTTTTCGTACAAGGACAATACCAACGCCAAAAACAGTTACGATGCCCATGATGAACTCATGGCCGGTTATGTGGGTTTGAAAATTCCCGTCACCAGCAAAATTAGTCTATATGGCGGAGTTCGGGTTGAAAAATTTGACCGGTTGATTGCTGCTTTGCAGGAAAAAACTGAAAGCGCAGCAACAAATCTTGACATAATAAGTGACACCATTAATTTTTTCCCCTCTGTTAACCTGACGTACAACATCAACGAAAAGAACCTGCTGCGCGCATCCTACGGAAAAACAATTAATCGTCCTGAATTCAGGGAAATGTCGAATTTCGCCTACGAGGACTTTGAGATGGCCGCAATTATCCATGGAAACGATACGCTGACAAGCGCTTACATTGATAACTACGACTTACGCTATGAATGGTATCCATCAAGCGGTGAAATTGTTTCGGTAGCAGCTTTTTATAAAAACTTCACCAATCCAATTGAGGCGTTCCTAATCTATGCAGGCACTGGTTATGACTATAAACCTCACAACACCGAAAAAGGCTATAGCATGGGATTGGAGCTTGATGTCAGGAAGCAATTGCTCGAATTCGAAAATTCAACAGGTTTCCTTCGCAACCTGAAAGATCTGACTTTGATTTTTAATACTTCATTGATTAAAAGTGAAATCAATACCGAAAAGCTGGGATTTGCCCGCGACAAAAAACGCATCATGCAAGGGCAATCGCCTTACATCATCAATCTGGGGATGAATTACCAGAAACAAGAATCCAATCTTTCTGTCGGATTAAACTACAACCGAATTGGCAAGCGTATCGCCTATGTGGGTACACCAACCAATCCTCACACCTGGGAACTTCCACGAAATTCTCTCGACCTGACTATTGAGAAAGGTATCGGGAAAAGGATAAGCATAAAGGCGGGGGTGAAAGATATTTTGAAAGAAAATGTTCGGTTTGTACAATACTGGGGGCCAAACGATGCACTTGAGATGGATACACATTCCTACACCCCCAACCGAAATTTCTCTGTTGCTGTCGTAGTTAAACTTTAAAATAATCAGGCAGAAGATAAAAGCAAAACAATTAAGAAACAGATCATTAAATTATACAATTATGAAGAAAACTTTACTTTCAATTGTTCTTTCGTTGACAGTTATTTCAGCAGTTTTTGCTCAAAATATCACCAACGAGTTTTTCGACAAGGTCAATTACATTGGCGCTTTTGACGGAGTAATCGACTGGACAAAGACCTGGACCAATTTTGATCCGGTAAATACAGCTTATCCTGAAGCAACAGTAACCAAAGGCAATGGCCAGTTTTCACGTTCTGCCGGCTTGCAGATTACAGCTAACGAAACCTGGACGGGAGTTATTAAGCTCAATGGCTGGGTCTATGTAAACGCCGGAGCAACCTTAACTATCGAACCGGGAACTATTATTCGTGGAACAGAAAAGAGTGTTTTGGTTATCGAACGTGGCGGAAAGATTAACGCCATTGGAACCGAGGCAAAACCAATTGTATTCACTTCCAACCAGGGAGTCGGTTTCCGCGCACAGAGCAACTGGGCCGGTTTGGTAATCTGCGGAAAAGGTATCAACAACAACGCTGGAGGCGAAGGTATTGCCGAAGGCGGTATCGACTCGCCTTATGGAGGAACAGACAATGCCGATAATTCAGGCGAATTAAAATATGTACGCATCGAATTCCCAGGATACGAAGTTGCAACCGGCAAAGAAATCAATGGTTTGACATTGTACTCAGTGGGTAGCCAGACCAAAATCAATTACGTTCAGGTTTCATACTCGGGCGACGATGGTTTCGAGTGGTTTGGTGGAGCAGTAAATGCCAAATACCTGATTTCGTACAAAACAGAAGACGACGATTTTGATACCGATAACGGTTACTGTGGAATGGTTCAGTTTGGATTGGTTTCACGCGACAATTCGATTGTTGATACCGATGCAGCCAATGCTTTTGAATCGGACAACGATGCTACGGGAAGTGCTGCAGAGCCATTTACCAAAGCGATTTTCAGCAACATCAGTGCATTTGGACCTGCAATTAGTGCAACCGAACCAGCAACACTGGCAGCCAATCATCTGGGTGGATCAGCTTTGCGCTTACGTCGCAATACCAAATTGCAAATTTACAACTCGGCCTTTTTGGGTTGGGGCATCGGGCTTCGTTTAGAATCAGACGGTAGCCAGACAGCTGCGCAAACAGATGTGCTGACAGTGAAAAACACGATCATTGCCGGTATTCGCAGCGCTGATAAGTTTAAAGAAGATGGAACCATTTTCGATGCCACTACTTTGGGAGCCTGGTTCAATACAGCTTCACGTAAAAACCAGTTATTTGTTACCAGCGATGAGGTAAAAATTGCAGCTCCATTTAATTCTGCCGCGTTTAATTTCCAACCTTTGGCTGGTTCACCTGCCAGAAATGCATCATCGTGGTATAACCCAACTACTGAAACAACATCTATAAATCATAGCTTTTTTGATAAAGTTCGTTACATCGGTGCACTCGACGGAGTAATCGACTGGACAAAGACCTGGACCAATTTTGATCCGGTAAATACAGCTTATCCTGAAGCAACAGTAACCAAAGGCAATGGCCAGTTTTCACGTTCTGCCGGCTTGCAGATTACAGCTAACGAAACCTGGACGGGAGTTATTAAGCTCAATGGCTGGGTCTATGTAAACGCCGGAGCAACCTTAACTATCGAACCGGGAACTATTATTCGTGGAACAGAAAAGAGTGTTTTGGTTATCGAACGTGGCGGAAAGATTAACGCCATTGGAACCGAGGCAAAACCAATTGTATTCACTTCCAACCAGGGAGTCGGTTTCCGCGCACAGAGCAACTGGGCCGGTTTGGTAATCTGCGGAAAAGGTATCAACAACAACGCTGGAGGCGAAGGTATTGCCGAAGGCGGTATCGACTCGCCTTATGGAGGAACAGACAATGCCGATAATTCAGGCGAATTAAAATATGTACGCATCGAATTCCCAGGATACGAAGTTGCAACCGGCAAAGAAATCAATGGTTTGACATTGTACTCAGTGGGTAGCCAGACCAAAATCAATTACGTTCAGGTTTCATACTCGGGCGACGATGGTTTCGAGTGGTTTGGTGGAGCAGTAAATGCCAAATACCTGATTTCGTACAAAACAGAAGACGACGATTTTGATACCGATAACGGTTACTGTGGAATGGTTCAGTTTGGATTGGTTTCACGCGACAATTCGATTGTTGATACCGATGCAGCCAATGCTTTTGAATCGGACAACGATGCTACGGGAAGTGCTGCAGAGCCATTTACCAAAGCGATTTTCAGCAACATCAGTGCATTTGGACCTGCAATTAGTGCAACCGAACCAGCAACACTGGCAGCCAATCATCTGGGTGGATCAGCTTTGCGCTTACGTCGCAATACCAAATTGCAAATTTACAACTCGGCCTTTTTGGGTTGGGGCATCGGGCTTCGTTTAGAATCAGACGGTAGCCAGACAGCTGCGCAAACCGACGTTTTGACAGTTCAGAATTCGATTATTGCCGGTATTCGCAGTGCTGATAAGTTTAAAGAAGATGGAACTATTTTCGATGCTGCGACTTTACAAACATGGTATCAGGCTGCAAGCCGCCGGAATCAATTATTTACTAACAACACTGACGTAAAAATTGCAGCTCCATTTAATTATTCAGCTTTGAATTTTGCACCTGTTGCCGGATCACCTGTATTTAATGCCTCATACTGGGTTCCTACTGCTGTTAATCCAATGGCTGTTTCAACTGAAACGAAGTTGGTGAATTATCCAAACCCATTTAACGGAAGCACCAACATCGAACTTCAGTTAGAAAGTGAATCGTATGTTCGTATATTTGTGATGGACATGGCCGGGCGCACAGTAGCCTACCTACAGGAAGGAAACCTGACCGAAGGCAAACACCGCTTTACATTTGATGGAACTGCCCTTCCAAAAGGATTGTATTTCGCAAAAGTTGTGAATGGAAGCAATCAGAAAGTAGTTAAGATGATTTCAAAATAAGAAGATTACCCATAGAAAAGAATTTGGAGCTTCATCGGCAATTTGCTGGTGAAGCTCTTTTAAACATTTATACGCTGGCAACAGTATAAGTCAGAAAAGAAAAAAGCACAGCATGAAGAAACTTGGTTTGTTAATCGCATTCATCGGTTTATTGTCTTTTGCAGGCAAAGCCCAGGATTTAAAAGAAATCAACGGCATTTATTATGCCGACAGCGTTGCGTATACCGGAAAATATGTGACCCATTTTCCGAATGGCAAAATCAAGGTTGAATTGAATCTTGAAAATGGGCTAAAAAATGGTACAGCCAATGTGTATTTCGAAAATGGGCAACTGAATGAAGTGCGGTCGTACAAAAACAACCTGATGCATGGTTCGTGGATTACTTACAACGAGCAAAAAGTTTTAATTGGTTTGGCTAATTATAAAGACGGGCTAAAGCACGGTGCGTGGATGATTTGGGACGCCAATGGAAATCTGCTTTACGAATTGCATTACAACATGGGTGAAAAAGTTGGCAAGTGGCGCAACTTTGGTAAGAATGGCGAGATTGTTAGTGAGCGTGATTATCCGGAGAAAAAGTAGAAAAGTGTTCAGTGATCAGTCGCAGTGATCAAATCATGGAATTGGAACCTTAAACTTTTTCTTTTTGTAACAAAACTTTAATGCAATTGCAATTGAGCTCTAATCATGTGAGTCTATTTTTGTAGCGTAAAGTAAATGAAAACAGACAATCATGAAAAAGTTAATTCTATCAGTTTTTGTATTGGTCGCGTCAATTAGCGCGTTTGCCGAAAAGTCTGATTCAAAAGCTGAAAATAAAAGCGCCGCAAAAAGCGAAATGGCGATGACAGCGGTTAGCGGAAATATTATCGATGAAATAACAGGTGAAGCCCTTGTTGGTGTTGAAGTAACAGTTGAAGGATCAGATTCAAAAGCATATACCGATTTTGATGGTCATTTTACACTTAAAAACGTTAAAGCTGGCGAATGTACCTTAGTTGCCAATTACACTTCTTACAGCAAAACGGTAAAAACTGTTGAATTGAAAACAAAAAAGAATCAGGTTAAAATTGAATTACAATCTTCAAAGTAATCACCTGACAATAATATTTAAAAGCCTCCTTCGGTGAATCCGAAGGAGGCTTTTTGTATTGAAATATTTTCAGTTAGCTATACAGAATGTCATTCCCATTTCTTCCAAAACCTCTTTAATTGCAGTCAGTAGGTTTTCAATGTCATCAAGGTATAATTGTCCAATATTCCCAATCCTGAAGCAGTTGGTGTCGCTTAATTTCCCTTGATAAATCACTTGTCCGCGTTCGTGTAAGCTTTCGTAGAAACGTGTGAAATCGAAATTCAGATGTTCAGGAAAAAGGAATGAAGTGATGATGTACCCTTGATCTTTTTTATTGAGGTACGTTTTTAAGCCTAAGGCTTCTGTTCCTTCAATTAATCGCTGGTAGTTTAGCCGGTAGCGTTCAGCTCGTTTTTCAATTCCTCCTTCCGATCTTAGTTCTCCAATAGCTTTTCGGAAGGCCAGAATGGTTTGAATTGGCGGAGTAAACCGGAACTGGCCGTTCTTTTTCATATCGATCCATTGACTATATAAATCCAGAGATACGGTTCTTGCCTGTCCTGCACAGGTTTCAAGGATACTGGAATTTGCGAAAACAAATGAAAAGCCGGGAACACCCTCAATACATTTATTTGATGATGAAACCAGAAAATCAATGCTACATGCTTTCAGGTTGATTGGAACAGCGCCAAAGCTGCTCATTGCATCAACAATAAATACTTTGTTGTATTTCCTTGCCAATAAACCAATTCCTTCGATATCGTTAAAAATTCCGGTTGTGGTTTCGCAATGCACAATTGCCATGTGCGTTATTGTTGTATCATTCTGCAAAACATCTTCGGCATCTTCTAGCAATGGCACAATATTCTCCTTGTACTTCAGTGTTGTTGTCCGTATCCCATAAACTTCAGCCATCTGTTTCATTCGGTCGCCATACGCACCGTTTGTAAGAAGTAGTAAATGCCCATAATTGGGAATAACGGTTGAAATGACTGACTCTACACCAAATGTTCCGGAGCCTTGCATCAGCACGGTATCGTATCCGTCTTCGGGGGTTAAACCGGCAATATCCAATAGTTCGCTGCGAATTTCGTTCACAACTTCCAGAAATTCTTTATCGCGTGAGCCCATATCGTGAAGCATGGCTTCTTTTACTGAAAGCTTCGTATTTAGAGGACCGGGGGTAAAAAGTTTATTATCCATTTCGATTGATTTTTATTTGGTGATTTGAACTAATTCTGGTGCTCTGTTTTGTATTGTTTCTGGTTCCACTTCAGAACTTTCTTTTCCGTAATTCCACTTCAGGACAAGTAAGAAAGCGGCAATAATCGAAACGACAACAAAAAGTTGAAATAGGGCATCCCATCCGTATTTATCAGAGACCAATGCCACTGCAAACGGCGAAAGCAATTGACCTGCCGAACCAACACCATTGATCAATCCGGCGGCCAGCGCAGCCCCATGATTTTTGCCCATATCCATAGCTGCAGCACCCGACATGAGCGAGTCGGGCCCGTAGGTGAAAAATCCGATCAGTCCGATAGCCAATATCGTTGGAACAATGCCCAACGGAATAAGGTAAGGTTGCAGAAACAACACAAAAGCCAGCCCAAACAGCATAATAGAACTTACCGGAAACCTGCGGGTTTGGTAGAGGTAATCGGAAGCAAAACCGGCTGCAAGAATTCCTAGAAATCCGAAAGCCTCGTAGGCAATAGAAGTATAACCTGCGCGGGCATCGGAATAGTGTAATGCTTCGGATAAATAAAGCGGTAACCAGAAAAGAAAAGCGTAGCGGGTAAACTTGACAAAAAAATACATGATCGCAGCTATCCACACTGCCCCGTTTTTTAGGACTGCCAGCTGTGCTTCTCTCTCTTTTCGCTTTCCTTTTTTTGTGCTTGTGTCTTTTTCAAAAGGTTCCAATCCAACATCTTTCGGATTATTACGGATAAACGCAATGTAAACCAGAGCAATGACCAGCAAAAGAATGGCCGGAGCCAGAAAAGCGCGTCTCCAGGACAGATTCTCCAGTATATTTTGGTTCGAAAGCCAGTAGGTTGCAAAAGCAGTTGCGCCTATTCCTCCAATCACATAACAGGTCGTCCAGAACGACATCATCACACCACGCTCTTTTTTTCTGAACCATGGAGTCAGGTTTTTTATCAGCCCCGACCAACCAGATGATTGCCCGAAACCGTTCAATCCCATCAGGAAAATAAATGAACCAATTGTTCCCATCCAGCCCATCAGCAGATTCGAAATAACTGAGATGAGCAAACCAACTCCGACAATCAACCGGGCGCCATGTCTGTCGCTCAGGTATCCGTTCAGAAACTGGCCTAACATGTAAGCTATGCTGTAAATGGTTATGACAATGGCGAACTGTTCTTTGGATGTGTTGAGTTCACGGCTCATCAATGGCATTACCACACTGAAATTCTTTCGGCAAAAGTACATGCCGAAATAAGCCAACCAGGTTAATCCAAAGATTTGCAGCCTCCATCTTTTAAAGTCAGGAGAAAGAATTTGATTCATACTTTTTGGTTTAATACTAGATTTGGTATCGCGTCTGCACTAATTATTTACTGTGTAAATCGTCAATTCTTGAATCAATTTCTTCCAGGATGTGCCAACAATCCCAGACACCTTCGGTTACATAATCAGCTCCGGCATTTAATAGTTTTCGTCCCGCAAACGCAATTTTTTCTGCTAGCCAGATCGGATCAGCTTTTTCTACTTCAGCTTCCGATAAGCCCAATTCGTTTCCAGATTTGGTTAGCCCGATTGCCCACATTCCGGCATTTATTCCTTCCTGAATATCAGCCACCGTATCGCCGATCTTTACTGTTTGGTAAAGGGGAAATACATTCATCTTTTCGCAGTTTCTAAATATCATCCACGGAGATGGCCGACCGGCTGGGACTTCGGAGGAGTTGACGACTACATCGGGAATCAATCCATAGCTGGTAACAATTGGAAGTATCGTATTCATCATTCCGGCAACATATCCGGTGGTTGAACCTACTTTTATGCCTTGGTCTTTGAGCGAGTTAATCAACTCCACAGCTCCCATAATTGGCTCGCAGTAATTGGCTACAAGTTTTGAGAGCGCTGGCTCAAGATCCTCATAAATGACATCAACATCGTTTTCTGAAGGAATCCGTCCGAATTCGCTCATCCATTGTTTTTGCACGGTATCAAGTTTAAAAAGTTCCCGAACATGATCTTTTTTTGCCAATCCCATTGGTCCGCGGGCTTCTTCCATGCTGATGTAGATATCCCTTTTACTGAATACCTCGATAAAAACCTGGGTTGGGGCAATACAGCCGTAATCAATAATGGTTCCGGCCCAATCGAATATGACCGCTTTAATATTTTTAAGTTTCTTCATGATTTTCTAGTTAATCTGTTCTTCTTTCGAGTGGATAAGAATTTGCCTTTTTGCTAATTCGTTGAAAAATATCTCGGGGTCGAATACAAACTCAGGGAATAATGCTCCTTCTCCTTTGTATTTACCTTGAGCAATAAGCTGTGCAGCAATTCCCATAGGTATTCCTACATTTCGGGTATATGCACGTAAACCTGCCCAATCGGAAATTGAGCCATCCGATGCAGGATGCGTGTGCGTTAAAGTGTGCCTGACCAACTGACCGTTTTTAATTCCTTCCACCTCAACATGCAGTGAATAGCCATACAATTCGGTCGTTTTCCCTTTATCCGACTTTTGAAGGTATTCGCCGATTGCTTCCATGATTCCAAATTCGTGTCCGTTCAGTGAAATCCGGGTGTTATTAAAAAAGCCATAGTTATAAAGGGTTTTTATGAGTTCCATATTTTCCTTAGGCCAGGTTCCGCGAACCTCAATCAGATCAACTTCTTTGGGCGCAAGATATTTGGCTAAAGTGAAGGTTTCTGAATGCGGAATAATATATTGAATACTTTTTCCGTAAGGTTGTGGTAATTCAATTTCGCGAGGTCGGGCAAAAGGAGGAACCTGAATGAAATTGCCGTTTTCAAATACTGTTCTCCCAGGTAATTGGGGATCGTATTCGTAAATAGTTGTTTCGGTTATTGAACCTGAAAAAGCGATGGGCCGGTAGGCTCCATGACTTACCCTCACGGAATTTACTTTTTCCATCTGATCACAGGCATAAACGGCCATCATATTTGTTGTTCCGGGAGTCATACCGAAACCAGGAACCATTATTTTCCCATGTGATTTAAATACTTCGCTGAAATTGTATTCCTCCCCAAAGCCATTGAGATTAATTCCATGACAGCCCGCATGGGCAATACATTCGGTCGATGCTGCGTTCAGTGAAATCGTTGTGCCATCAATAACCAAATCATATTCAGAAAGCAGGGCAATAGATTCCAGCTTGTTGTTTACATCAATGTAAGCATAATCAACCTTGGGATGATTTAGCCATTCAGCGGTTTCTTTTGCTGCGGTCAAATTGATATCGCCAATCGTCAGTTTTTTAAAATCGCCAAATTGGACTATGTCAAGTGCCGATTCTCTGCATATTTTACCAGTACCACCAAGAGCAAAAATTTTCATTATACTTCTGTTTTATAAGGAAAAAAGTCATTCAATCTTAAAAATTACACTAAAACCCTGACAGCGAACACTGTCAGGGTTTTTAAAACTGGGGGTATATAAGATGCTGTTTATTTAATGATCCACATTTCCGAATTGATGTCGTCGGTTTCGGCGCCAAACTGATTTTTCAATGCTGCCTTGTAATTATCAGCATTAGTTGTTCTTTCAGAACTTGGGTATTGCCAGCGTTTGGCAATTCGTCCGCTGTTGGCTGTACCAGCGCCGGTAAGGAATGTTGGCACGCCTGTTCTGCGGTAGTTGTTGTATGCTTCCCATCCCGAATTCTGGAAAAATGCCAGATATTTTTGAGTCAGAATCTGAGTTAATGCTGTAGCCGAAGTGGTGCTTAATTTCACAATGCTTTGTGCATAATAAGTGCTCCATTTGGTTTCTACATCGGTTACTCCATGGAAAGTCCATGAGGCTTTTATTCCTTTCGTGTAATAATCTTCTGCATTTCCGGCAACCCAACCACGATTAATAGCTTCTGCCATATTGAAACACAATTCGGAATAGCCAACCTGAATACAAGGTTCTCCCAGATATGAACTGTAGTATTTACTTTTACTGATAGGCGAATATTCACCGTTCAACATTTTGGTTGACATATCATCGAGACTTTCACCTGAACTGGCTCCAACATAAGCTTCATAGTCGGCCGCAGTTAGCCCTGCTTTAATTTTGGCGAGAGCCGGATCGGCAACAATGAAAGTACGTGGATCTTTCAGTGATGCCAACGTATTCAGATAGGTTGCCGCCATGTTGTTTCGAGTGGCTGTTTGCCCGTAGTTATCCTGATTGAGTGGGTATTTGTCAGTCGAACTGTTGTAGGTAAATTTCAGGTTATCATCAAGCGAAGACATTACCGGATACTTGGTTGGATTGTTTACTATAGCGGCAAACAAAGCCTTAATATTAAGATCTGCATCTGCTTCTTTTTTGCTTAAACTAATCAAAACACGCAGTTTGTAGGTATTCACCACTTTTTGCCATTTATTCAGATCGTTGTTGAGCATGAAATCGCCTGTAAGTGTACGATCGCCGCTGTTAATAATTGTCTGAAGTTCGGTGTTTGACTCTTCGAGCCAGGTTAGGGCCTGCTTAAATACCGCTTTTTGAGTATCATATTTTGGGGTAGTATTTTCTAGGCTTTTCAATGCATCAGTCATTGGTACATCGCCGAGTTTCATACTCATATCGACAAAAAAGTAGGCTTTGAAAAATTTACCCAAAGCTGAATAGGCATTGATATCAGCCAAACCAATCCGTTTGGCTTCCGAAATCATTTGGTTAACGTTTTTCAGCTGAGTATAGTTGAAACTCATGGTTGTCCAGTCGTATTCCTGATCGTCGTAATACGCATAGTTACTGCAATAAAATTGGTTCCAGCGCATTTCGTCGTTCCAGGGAGAATAGTAGGTGTTATAAAGAACATTGGTGAAAACCAGCGATGGGTGTACATTTCCGGGACGATTGGTATCTTTTTCCAATTCTTCGAATTTCTGGCATGACGACAATGCTACTGCCAGTACCATCATGAATATGATTATTTTTTTCATTTCTGTATGATTAAAATGATTTATGATTTTGATTAGAAAGTGATATTCAGGTTAAACCCAAACCGTCTGGTCGTTGGGGTTTGTAGTCCCGACGAACCGTTCGTTCCAACATATTGCTCAATGTCGATATCGCTTCTTTCGGCAAAATATAACAGGTTACGGCCTACAAACGAGATATTGGCCTGCTTGATAAAGGTTTTTTGCAGAAACTTTTGCGGAAGATTGTAAGTCAATACCACTTCGCGAAGTTTCACAAACGTGCGGCTGATGGCATAAGCCGAATTAGTACCGTAAACGCGGCTAATGTAATCTTGCAGGAAGGTAGGCGTTGCGTTTGGCGCGTATTGTAATTTATCGTAGTTGGTAACGTTTCCGTCAACATCATAAACAATGGCTACTCCATTACTTACTTTAACACCATCGCCAATGTATGATTTAATTCCTTTGGTATCGTTTATTCTGGCTTCGCCCATTTCGCCCAGTATAGTATTGATATGACGGCCTCCTTGATAAGTTTTTTGCTCCACATAGTCGAGGATTGTTCCGCCAAACCGGCCATCGAACTGAAATTTAAGGCTTACATTTTTGTATGAAAGCGTGTTGTTAATGGCTCCGGCCCAATCGGAATTGGCATTGCCAAGATATCGAGGAACCGAATTTCTGATCGGACGTCCACTAGCATCGTTAATTAACTGGCCATCGGTAGTGCGGACAAAGTCAGACCCGTACATTTTGTCCATGCGGTCGCCTACCTTAAGGTAGATATTCAGTTTTTCAACTCCGGGATAAATTTCTTTCAGGTATCGTTGATTGGTTGAGAAGTTAGCCGAAATGTCCCAGCTAAATCCATTGATGTTGTGCACCGGTGAACCTGAAACATTGATTTCGACACCTTTTCTCTGAACTTTAATCGCATTCACGAGAGCCGATGAATATCCGGTCGATTCTGAAATTGGCAATGAGTAGATTTTAGGGCCATCGATGCTCGAAAAATAAGTCACATCGAAGCGGAGTTTGTTTTCGAAAAGGCCAACATCTGTACCCACTTCCCAAGCCGAGCTTGATTCTGGTTTCAGCTCAGGATTCGTAATGGTGTTGGTAAAGGCGGCGGCTGGTTTTCCCTGGATCAAGCCAGTGGAATATGATGCAGAGTTCTGATATGAAGGGCCATCGTAGGGTGAATAATAGTTGCCACCATAACCAGGAACCCACAATTGGCCAATTGTGCTTGATGTTAAAGCGCCACCGACTTTAGCATACGAACCCCTGACTTTCCATGATTTAACGTATGGGATGGTAACCAATTTTGACATCTCGATACTGGTTGAAACCGAAGGATAGAAATACGTATTGTGGCTGGTTGGAAGTGTCGAGTTTTTATCAGCACGGCCAGTTAGTGATAGAGTCAAAAAATCGTCGTAAGTAAGGTCGGCAGTGGCATAAGCACTCAACACTTGCATCGGAGCATAAAAGTTGTACGATTTAACTGGATTTTTAGAGTTATTTAGGTTATACCATCCCGGAACATTCATGTAATCAGTTGTAGCATAACTGCTTCTAAACGAGTATGAGCGAATGTTTCCCCCGGCTGTAGCATGCAAACTAAGTTTTGGCACCACATAGCGGTCGTACGACAAAAGCACGTCGGTATTGTTTTCAAACAGGTTACGTTTGTCTTCGCGGTAATCTCCTTCGCCAGCTTCGCGGCCATAAGGGTGTGCCGAATAAGGAAGCTTTTCAGACCTGAACAAATCGTAGGTCGATATAGCAGTACGAGCCTGCAAACTTATGTAATTGTTGAATTTGTATGATATGGTTGCATTTCCGGTAAGGTCATTTTTGTAATGCCCGCGCAACCATTCATACGACATGAAGTAAGGGTTGTGGTAACGTTGGTATTCGGCGTATATTGACTGTACGCCTTCTTTCCCTGGTTGCCAGTATTTGCGCATATCATCAATGTTCCAATCGGCACCACCCCATGCAATGATGTTGTAAATTATACTGTTTGGACCATATTGAACATCAGGAACATTGGGGGTGTATTGGCGGCTGTATGCCATGTTTGAACTAATGCGAAGCTTCTTTGAAATATTATATCCACCGCTTAAATTAAAGTTAGTGATATTGAGCTTGGTGTTAGGGACAATACCTTTCTGGTAACTGTGCGAGGCAGAGAACCGAAGATCGTATTTGTCGCCACTTGCTGAAAGAGCAAGACTATTGTTCGAAAGGAGTCCGTTTTCAAGAAAACGTTTTAGGTTATCTTTACCGCGTGCAACATAAGGTGTTGGCTTTATATTGCCTTCATAGGTTTTACCGTCAGCAAACGTAGTAGTGTACTTTGTTCCTGGTGTATATTGCCCATCATACTGAGGTATTAGTTGTCCTTCAAACCTTGGGCCCCAAACGTCGTAGTCGCCATCATTCAAACCGTTTCCCTTTCCGTCAGCAAATGCATATTTCCCGTGGTCGCCGGGGCCATATTCATCCTGAACTTCAGGAATGGCCAAAAACCCACTTTCTACCATAGAGCTTGAATTAAAGTCAACAGTAAACCCGCGTTTATCAGTGGTTCCGCGTTTGGTAGTAATCTGGATGGCACCGTATTGACCCCTCGATCCATATAATGCAGCAGCAGTAGGGCCTTTTAGCACGGTATAGCTTTCAATATCATCGGGGTTGATGTTCCAGGTATCAGTCTGCACCGGAACCCCATCGACCACATAAAGTGGAGTAGCTCCACGAAGTAAAACCGAAGGTGCGCCAAGTATTTCGGAAGAAGCGCCAATAGTCAATCCAGCTATTTTCCCGGTAAGTGAATTAATGGCATTGGGTTCTCTGGCTTTTACCAGTTCGGCGCCTTTCACGTCCTGAACAGCGAAGCCGATGGTGCTTTTCACCTTTTCGATTCCAAGTGCAGTAACAATAACTTCTTTAATCTCCTGTTTCGAATCTTCTAAAATAATGGTGATAACTTTTTGATTACCAACAGAAACTTCAACAGTTTCGAACCCAATATAAGAAGCTACCAAAATGTCCTTCGGCTCAGCCTGTAAAACAAAATGCCCCTTATCATCCGATAGGGTTCCAATGGTGGTTCCTTTAACCAGAATGGTTGCACTTGGCAAGCTTTCTCCATTGCTGGTCTTAACCGTTCCTTCAATATTTGCCTTTTGGGCAAATACAGTTGCCCCAATCAGGAGGAACGTGATTAGTAAAAAGATTTGTTTTTGCATTTTAATGTGGTTAGAATTAATACTTTATTATGGACATAGAAATAGCTGTTTACAGCATTTGGCGCTGCAAATACAAGTAAAATCAATAATTATTTTTTTTGGGGGAGGGAACTTAAAACACCAGCTTAACTCGTTTGGTAAACAAGTTTGTCAGTGAATTTACGTCGTTGGTTTCGGCAATTGCTTTTTCAAACCCTTCAGTTTCAGCTGTAAGTACGTTGAAGGCAACATCTAAAACTTTGTTGAAATCTGATGATGCTGTTTCAGCAGAAATCTCTCCTTTTTTTACCGATTTTTTCAGGTGTTTTTCAATTTTTCTTACTGCATCATATATTGCAGGTTTACGAATCATGGTGCGGGTTTGCGGATTTCCCGGAACAATAGGTACTGCGTAGGTGTATTTTGATTCGAGCAAATACAATTTTTCGGAGACCGATTGCCCAAATGCATGTTCTCCGATCATATCTTTGGATACTGAATTCAAATCAATGTCAGCAGACGATGCCCTGAACTCAAAGATTGGTAAGGTCGGAGCATTCGATTTTGCCGTTTTTGTGTCACTTGGGGAAGTCATTGCCAGTGCTTCCTGCGCTGTTATTTTCCCTACACTCAGTAGAAAAAAGATGGTTATTAAAGATAAAATTGCTTTCATAATCAATGTGTTTTTATTGGTGCAAAATTGTTTTATAGTTATTTAACTTCGATTGAATAGAAATTAATCTTTGATTAAACCTCGTTCTATTTCAATCCGTGAGATTAAATTTCTATTGCATAATTTGCCAGTCGGCGTTATGAATATTTGGAAATGGCAGCCGTCAATATCGAAATAGAAGTCTGTAAATCTTCACGACTGATGGTAAGGGCTGGCGAAAGTTGAAGCACGTTTCCCTGCGAGACTTTAAAACTCAGCCCCTGTCGCATACATTCGTACATAATTTGTTCTGATTTCTTTTTCGCTTTTTTCTTTGTTTCCCGATCTTTCACGAGTTCAATACCCCACAGAAGTCCTATTCCGCGAATGTCACCGATGAGTTGAAATCGTTCTTTCAGTGCTGTTAACTCATTTTGCATCCAAAGACTGTCACCAGCAACTTTTTGAAGAAGATTTTCTTTTTCGATGTAGTTGATAGTTGCCAAAGCCGCCACACTTCCCAACGGACTTTTTTCGTGGGTGTAATGCCCAAGTGAAATATCACCAGCAACGTTAAACCTGTCGCGTGTTACTATGGCTGCAAATGGAATAATGCCTCCTCCCAGTCCTTTGCCCAAACAAATTATATCTGGTTCGATGTCAAAATTTTCGAATGCAAACATTTTCCCGGTGCGGCCAAGTGCAATAGGAATTTCATCAAGGATAAGCAGAACTTTGTGCTTTGTACAAATTTCACGAACCCGTTTCCAATATGCTTTTGATGGAATTTGTACATCGGTATTTCGAATGGTTTCAATCAGAAAAGCTCCAATGTCGCCTTCTTTTTCAATCACATATTCAAGGTAATCGGCATAGTTTAACTGATCTGCTTCGGTGTCGCCGAAAACTCCCCAATATGTGGTTGGCGGAGGGATGCAGATAACTCCAGGCATCATTGGTCCCATATGTTTTTTGAAGATGGCCTCTCCTCCAGCTGAAATGGCATCGAGTGAGGCTCCATGAAAAGAATCCCAATGCGAAACTATTTTGTGTTTCCGGGTAACAACCCTTGCCAGCTTCAAAGCGATGCCAATAACCGAAGTTCCACCTGGGGCAAATAAACTACGGTTGAGGTCACCCGGAAGCAGGTCTGCTAATTTTCGGGCTAACTCAACGGCAGGCTGATTGGTGTATCGGCGTGGCGAAAATGATAAACATTGCATCTGCTCAATAATCTGACTGATCACAAAGTCATTCCCGTAACCAAGTTGATGAACATTATTTCCGTGAAAATCGAGGATCTTTCGTCCGGAAAGTGTATGTATTTCACTGCCTTTGCAGCTTGTAAGCACATCAAGACAAGGTGTTGACATCGACTGGTGCAGAAAATAGCGGGCATCGTCTTCAAGGATTTGTCGACTCTTCAAATCAGTTATTTCCTGATCCCATTTCTGACGCTCTTCCGAGAAATTGATATCGCCTTCTGTATTTGTTCCATCCTTTTTCATTTTCAACTTGCTTATGGCATATTTACATGTAGAATCGAATTCGATCCTGTGTAACAATTTCTGATAGTGAGTTCCTGATAGTCCATCAGATCAAGTGTCATTGTGATTGTTGATTCAGCCGGAACAGTAGTTACTTGTCCCTTCATGTTCTCCACGATAAACGGAATAGCTGAAATATTGGTGATTTCATAAATTTCCCGATTCTTTCCATCTGTTTTCCCGGTTGGTTTTGCGGTTACCGAAGCTTTAAATATAGCTTCCAGAAATTCCTTCTTACCAGCCAGTTTGTTGTCGAACCAAGCCAAAGTGCGGTTTTCGAACATTGCTTCCTGAATTGATTTCAGGCTGCGGTCTTTGGCAAAAACAAGTGTCACTGGGCGGTGATGACCGTTTTCAATGTCGAAGAAATGACTTGTTACATCGTGAATATCAGAATTACTAATTACTGCCAGTTTTTTATTCAGGCACCAGTCGAGTACAATAGGGTAAAATTCCTGTTCATTAAAAACTTCGATTCCATTAATCAGACCCTTTTCAAACAATTCCTGGTGCATTGGCATCCACAAACAGGTGTCGGGTTGCTGTGCTTTCCATCCGGGGTGGTTCCACAGAATGAATGCACCTTGCTTTTTTGCAGCCAGCAATGCGTCAATCGGTTCTTTGGTGTCAATCGGGTTTACATCGTCGAGGAAGAGGGCGTTTAAATGGCCGGGAGGCATTTTGCGGGTCACCTCGCCAGCACGGATGAGTAGAATATTTTTCTCATTGGCTCGGTCGATTGCCATTTCGTAGGAAGCATTGTGGTCGCCTGTCACATATTTTTTCGATGGCTGATTTTCGATGTGGTCGGTAATGGCAATGGCATCCAAACCCTCTTCCCATGCCTCGTCAACACGAACTGTTGGCCAAACCACCCCATCCGAAAAAATGGTATGCATGTGAAAATCACATTTCAGAGTTTGATAACCTAAGATATTGGGCATCCTGATTTCTTTACGTACAGAGGTTTTTTGCATGTGTGGAAACTGAACATTGTTCAGATCTTGGGCAAAAGATTTCAAACCGAACAATAAGATAAATGCCAAAGTAATTTTTGTATTCATTTTATATTTTTTAGAGTGTATTTTCATTCTCCTGAAGTGATTTTTTAAAGGCCTCCTGACGTATATTTATACTTTTCTGTTTCCAGTCGTAATGAATTAATTCTGAATGGAATGTACCATCTTCGTTTAGATCGATAACGGCGTACATTGGTGGAAATTCCTGATATTTTCCCTGCCACCAGGCACCGCAGGCTGCTCCGTTACAATGATAGTCGATACCCAGATAACTGGTTTTTTCGGCCAGATGAACATGTCCGCTGATGGCAAGTTTAATGTTGGGATAAGCCGAAAACAAGTCTTTTATTTTTCGGGCATCAATGTGCATCCAGGCACCGGGAACCTGCCAGTTGCCCGACTTTTCGTTGTCGCCATCAAAAAATACTGAAGATGAAATGATTGGAATATGCGATACCACACAGACCGGAGTTTTTGGCGAAGTATTCTTTAAATCTTTTTCCAGCCAGCTAAACTGTTCTTTGTCAAGCTTCGCAGTGTACGAATGATTTTCCTCATCGAAAAAAGAACTGTCGAGAAAAATAAAATGCCAGCCATTTTTGTTGATACTGTAATAACGGTTTGGGATTCCCAACTCATTTACAGCCCAGTTTTTCCCAAAAAGTGGATCTTTTTCCAGCTCTTTGTCTTTCAGGCTCCAGCCCCAAACATCGTGGTTACCAACACAACTGTAAAGGTCGTACTTTAGTTTCGACCGGTAATATTTTCGCCACGATTCCCATTGAGCAGCGGTTTCCTCTTTGCTGCGCTTCAGCGAATCCATGATGTTATCGCCGGTATTGATTACAAAATCAGGCTTGTCTTTCATGGTGTGAATCTCGTCCAGAAGTTGCTGCATTGCTTTTTCAGGAACTGCATCGGGATAAAGGTGCATATCGGTCAAGTGTACAAACCGTAACGACCTTTTATTCTTTCGCTTTTCAGTTTCGGTAGTATTGGCTAAAGCAACTCCAGTTATTCCTAGAAGTGATGTTGTGAGGAAGTTTCTTCTTTTCATTTTTTTGCTTGATTAACAAATTGCCGTTGTTGACTTGATGTGTTTTGGATGCAAACAAATGTTGCAGCAATTCAATCCAAACTTATAAATGACTATAGAAAGTTAAGTTAGGTGATTGTTACCAAAGTGGTGAACCTAAGTTATTAAACAGCTAAACAACGATTTCAAATCGTTGCAGATTAATTAAGTGGTGAAATGGAACTGAAATAGCGAGAGTCGAATGACTAAATTATTTATTCTGTAATAGAATTGAATCTGTTTTATAATTTCAGTTATCTATCATCGTTTTTTAATTAATTGGTTATGTGGACACGTATGTTAATAAGGGGTGAGATGGTAGATATTCTTAAGCAAAACAGATACTTTCTTCTTCCTTTTTTAGTAATTCTTATTGTTTCAATTGCTTTACTTGTTTTTCGAGGGAATACAGTAGCTTTTTTGTTCATTAATAAGCACCACTCGTTATTTGCTGATTTTTGGTTTTTAAGCTTTACCAAATTGGGTGAAGGTGTAATAACTCTTCTCGTCATTTTTATTCTATTGTGGGTTTCAATCCGCGAGGCTTTTACCTTGCTGGTAATTACTTTGCTTGTAACTATTATAACGGCTCTGTTGAAAAAAATCTTTTTTGTCGAATATGATCGTCCACTTATATTTCTTGGGGAACAAATGATCCGATTAGTTCCAGGATATTATCCACCTAAGTTGCATACATTCCCTTCAGGCCATACAGCTACTGCCTTTAGTGTTTATTTATACATATCATTCTTAGTCAGGCACCGAGGCCTAAAATTCGGTCTGTTTTTGGTAGCTTTTACTGTTGGTTATTCACGAATCTATATTTCTGCACATTTCCCAGCAGATGTAATCGCGGGATCGCTGATTGCTGTAGTTATAACAATTTTAACATATCTATTTTGTAGAAAGCTAAAGGCCTCATGGATTGATCGAAAAATAGTATTTAATCCGTTTAAAGTATTAATACGCCTAACCACCCAATCCTAATGTTATCAGTTGAGAACCAGATAAGAATACTGATTATTCTTTTTAGTTCGATGTTTTTTTTCTCCTTTAACGGGTCGATTCATCTGTTTGATTGGGACGAAATCAATTTTGCGGAATCTGCAAGAGAAATGATAGTCACTAGAGATTATAGCACAGTTCAAATAAATTTTATTCCTTTCTGGGAAAAACCTCCACTTTATATATGGTTGCAAGTACTTAGCATGAAAGTATTTGGCATAAATGAATTTGCTGCAAGATTTCCCAACGCGGTATGTGGTATTTTTACCTTGCTTGCATTATTCGAGATTGGGTACAAACAGAGAGATTATAAATTTGGATTGTTTTGGGCATTGGCTTACGGAGCGTCTGTTCTTCCTTTTCTTTATTTTAAATCTGGAATTATTGATCCCTGGTTTAATCTGTTTATTTTTCTTGCTTTCTATTTTATTTACAGTCATTTTGAGAAAAAAGACAAAAGGCAAAACGGTATTTTTGATATTCTTTTGTCGGGAGCAATGCTTGGTTTTGCAATTTTAACAAAGGGCCCTGTTGCATTACTGCTATTCGGACTGACTTTGGTTTTATATATTGCTGTTGAACGAAAATTCAGGCAAATAAAGCTTATCGATTTATTTTTATTTTGTTTAACCACCATTCTGATCGGTGGCGCATACCATATTTATCAAATGAGTATTGGTAACTGGCAATTGATCTACGATTTTTTTATCTACCAAGTGCGATTACTTAAAACTGAAGATGCCGGGCATGGAGGGAGTATTTTTTATCATTCGATAGTCCTCTTCATAGGAGTTTTTCCTGCTTCAGTATTAGCACTTCCAACATTATTCAAAAGATCGAAAAGAACTGGATTCGAGCGAATAATGGTCATCCTATTTTGGATTGTTCTGGTTATTTTTTCGCTCGTAAAAACAAAAATTGTCCATTATAGTTCGCTTTGCTATTTTCCGTTAAGCTATTTAGCTGCGATTACAATGTACCGTATTTCCAAAGGCGAAATAAAACTTGGCAAAGCAACAAATGTATTATTGCTGATCATTGGTGGTATTTTTGCGATAAGCCCATTACTAATTCAATTATTGGTTTCGCCAGCTTTGAGGGTGCAAAAATATATCAACGATGATTTTGCACTTGCTTGTCTCACCCGATCGGTGCAATGGAGTGGGTGGGAATTCTTTCCCGGCCTTGTTTTAGCGCTGTTTCTGATAATCAGTCAGTTCTTAAATGCAGTAAAACGAATACTAATGATTTTTACAGGTATAACTGTTTTTGTAATGCTTTTTATGATAGTGTTGCTTCCAAAAATTGAAAAATATTCCCAGGGGGCTGCTATCGACTTTATTACGGAGTTAAAAGATCAGAATGTTTGGGTGTCGACACTTGGATATAAAAGTTATGCCCCATTTTTTTATTCTGAAAAGGCTGAAAGGGCTTGTTTAGATTGTGATGAGAAAGATTACCTTTTGAATTCTTTACAAACCCTGGATGTTTATTTTATTGCAAAAATTACCTCGTTAGATAATCTGCTGGTAAAATATAAGCAACTCGAACTTGTTAAAAAGGATGGTGGATTTGTTTTGCTCAAACGAGTCAGATAAAAACTGCTTTGAGGTATGAGACCACCCAGTATATCTGAACTTCATATATGGTCGGATATATACCTGGTTGGTATGATGGTTTTGAGTTTGTTTGATTAAAGGGGCTAACCGGGTATACGAACTGAATAACGATGGTCTATTCTTGATTTTGTGTTTAAAATTATTTTGATAATCCGCTATTTAGGTTTCAATAGATAGTTAGTTGTTCGATAATAAATGCAAGTTACTATATTGATTTTTAAAATTTTAAATACTAATTTTAACAAAAATTCTAAATCAGATTTTTATGAAAGATTCAAACAAGATTGTTGAGGGAGAAACGACTCCGGAAACCCAAAATGATTTGAAAAAAGAAAAGACTAAGCCTTCAGTAGTTAAGAAGTCTGAAGTTGGAAATAAAAGTAAGACCGAGCCCAAGGTAATAAAACCCGTCAACGAAAAAGGAACAAAAACCGATATTAAAATAGCAGTTGAAGAAGCTTCGAAAGCAGAGAGAGTTGAAAGTGAAGTAGTTGTTGGAAATGAGCTCGATTTGAATACAGAGCTGGAAAAACCTGATTCAGGAAAAAAGAAGATAGAGGTTCTTAAAAAGAACACTAAAAAGGCTGAAGAAAAGGTTGATAAGCTAAAAAAGAAAGTTAAGAAAGCCAAGAAGAAAGAAGTTAAGAAAAGCAAACTTAAGGCGTTGAAAGAAAAATTGGGAAAGGCTTTTGATAAGCTTAAGGCGAGTGTCAAAAAGCTCAAGAAGGCAAAGAAATAGAATTTAAAAATGCGACTATATTAAACTGGAAAAGAGCGTCTGATAAGGCACTCTTTTCCAGTTTTAGATACAGATTGTAGAGAAATTAGCTTTATTCGCTTATAATTTTTTGCCAGAAACTTTTCTTCCCCACAATATCCTCGGTCTTGTAAAACTGAAAAGTCTTATCAGTTGACATCGCCACAAAAATTCCTTGCGGGAAGGTGGAATTCAATGGCATATTCAAGATATCTGAGCCGTCGCTTTCAATGGTTTTACTTTGAACAATTCTGACCAATCGATGATCGAAAGGATTGCTTTTAGTTCCTTGTCGTGTGAACAATTGAAATTTATTGGCTTGCTGATCCGAAAGAATAATGTATCCATTTTTATCGCTTTCCCTATATATTGAGAGCCCTTCATGATCACTGGTTATTCCTGTTGTTGCAAATAGCGACAGTTCTTTGTTTCCCTTGTCGGCATCAGCGTAATATTGCCTTATACCAATCGTTTCATCAGAATAATATATATATCCTTGCTCATCGTCAACTACAATGGCTTCGATTTCCTTTTTGCCACTATATTTTCCGAAAGTGCGGACTTTGATTCCTGAAACCGAAGCTCCAGTATCAACAAGCCGGTATTGATAAATGTATCCATCGGCTGGTCCTGATTTACGACCAACAAAAGCAAAAATACTTTTACTTTTATCCTTATATAAGGAAATTCCCATGGGAGAACGAAGCGAATCGTCCTCAAAAACAGGAATGCCACCGCCATCAATAAATTTGCAATCGGGTAGTGAAATGACCCGAAGCATATCTCTTCCACGTTCAGTAAAAGCAGCAATATCAATGGTTTTACCCTGAAATTGAAACCCGTATTCGATGTCGATGTTATTCGGGCGTTTCAGATTGGTGATGCTTAAGGTGGTATCCAATTTTCCTTCAAGGTTAAATACAAAAATACCTCCGGTTGAATCGCCTTTATCAGTTCCAAGAATCAGGCTCTTTTCAGGATTTGAGCTGTTATACCAAATAGCAGGATCGTCGGTATCGTTCGGGGTTTTGTCGGTAATAATTAAGGGATTTGCGGATGTTTCTATTACCTTTTTATTTTCTGAATTGCAGGCAATAATAATTGCCAATAATCCAAAAACTGTTATTATTTGACTTGGTTTCTTCATGAAGAGGTCTTAAAATTTGAAGATGCATCCTGAGAAAGGACACATCTTCAAATTTAGGATTTATATTAAACTGTGATGTTTATTTTGTACCCAAAGCTCCAAAATGTACAGCAGGAGCGGGTGATTTGTAGGTTACCCCATTAATGGCAATCCCCGTTGTAGAATAGTTGCGGACAAAATCGGTTTTAGCACCAGTTAAGGCTGGCGAACCGGCTTTTAAATGGAAGTCCCAACTGGCACTGAAAGTCGCATTATTCGGGTCGGTTGCGAGGGTATAATTCTCGAACATCGGATTTTTGTCGCCCGGAGTAGCGCCAGCAATATCGTGAGTTCCACGAACAACATCTTTTACAGTAGGAAGATAACTATCAAGCCCTTCCTGGGTATGAGCATAATAGAAAGAATAGTCGTAGGTTGAACGGGTATCGCCCGGTTCCTTGGCATTGTTTTTAACTGCAAATCGGCAGTTAACCTGCAGGTTGTTCCAAATTTCGGCATAAACACCAGCTTCGAGCCAGATACCGCCACCTTTTACTGTTGGCCTTCTCCATCCGGCATTTACAATGGTATTGTTGTACCCAACCACATGGCACTGAGGAGTTCTGTCGCCCGAGTTTGATAATTTCAGTGCGTTGGTATTTGGACTAAAAACCATATTAAAAGCAACATCGGCAATACAACCAGCTTTCAGGTTAATGGCATCGCCACCAGTTTCGCCTTGTGTGTAGATTTTATTGTTGGCAACAATGATTTTTCCCCCTTCAAGATAAAAGCAATCTTCGCCAAGGTTGTTGAAAGTTGAATTCAGAATAACCACTTTACCATCGACATTATTCTTAAAATTCACAGCAGGCAGCCCTTCGCCGGCAGCAGCTTTAAAGAAACCAGCTTTTACCGATGGCGATTCTTCAGTGGTTACATAACCTGTATATTCCATGTGTACATATTCCATCAACAGTTCTTTTGCGGTTGGGCCACAAAGGATTCCACCCCAAAGACGCGGAAAATTGCCAGCCTTTCTGAATTTTTCAGGAACTGTAATGGTGATTGGGCTTGCAGCAGTTCCTTTGCAATACAAGTTCCCGTAAACAAGAATTTCCTGCCCTATCGAAGTGTCGTTCATTAAAACAGTAACGCCTTCTTCAATTGTAAGCGATTTTCCTTCAGGAATGACTAAATGACCTTTTACAGTTATCGTCGAACCTTTTTCCCAGGTACCGGATACATCGCCTCCGTCAAGGGTTTGGTCAACTGGTTTTGGATCAACTTCATCTTTGCATGCCGTTAAAACAGCAATTGCCAACATAAGGCACAGAAATACTTTTTTCATTTTCATGGGTTTATAAATTAATGGGTTATAATTATTTGGTTTTTTACAATTTATACCTGATTCCGATCAAATATGACGACATAGAATATTCGTCCCTGACCAGTGTATTTTTATCATCATCGCCGTGAAGAGGAACATCATTGTTCAATGGGTTCATTTTTTTGATATACACTTTCACGTGGCTGTTGAGCAGGTTGTGCGCTTTTACAAACAGGCTGATGCCATGGTTGAGTTTCTTTTCGGCTGAAGCGTCCAGTTGCCAGAAGCCTTTTTGCCATAAATCGTTGTCGATGTAGCGTGATACCGTATAAATGCGGTCGCCGGTGTATGAGAATGCCAGTTGCGAACTAAACCCGTTGTTGGATCCTTTATACAGCAGCGAGATGTTGCCCACATGAGCCGATTGCCCAAATAGGGGACGGGTTTGTGATACATATTCGGTAATGTCGTTCCCATTCGCATCTTTGCCTCTCGATAGCTTTTCTGAGGTAATTTCAGATCGTGTCAGAGTGTAATTCCCCTTGACCCCCCATTCGCGATAGTATTTTATCACATCGAGTTCAATCCCGTAATTTGTTGCTTTGTCGGAATTTATTGGGGCGTAAACAATTTGCTGGCTTACGTTCATAAACTTGTCGAAAGCAAACTCGATGGGATCTTTCAGGCGCTTGTAAAATGTTCCGACCATCACCTGATCCAACTGACCCGGGAAAAATTCCCATCGAAGGTCGAAGTTATCGGCAACGGCATGTCTCAGGTTTTTATTTCCGGCGGTAACAGGTTCTTCGC
Source organism: Prolixibacteraceae bacterium (assembly GCA_019163175.1). Taxonomy (GTDB): domain Bacteria; phylum Bacteroidota; class Bacteroidia; order Bacteroidales; family Prolixibacteraceae; genus Aquipluma. The sequence continues at coordinate 33,858 of JAFLKN010000033.1, forward strand.
TGGCATCAATGTAAGGCACGATTTCCTGAAACCCAGGTTTGTTGATTGCCCGGTAATACGACAACCTGAAGTTCTGATTTTGAAATGGGGAATATTTCAGGTGAATACTGGGCAAAACATCGGTATATTTCTGGCTTCCGTCCGGATTTGGTTCGCCAATCGGGTATTTCATGGAATAGCCCTGTTCTGTATTTTCGACCCTTACGCCGCCACATACCTGAATTTTCTGAATATCAACACGAAACATGCTATATGCCGCCATTACCGTTTCGAACGCATCGTAATTTTCTCCAACGGCCACTGTTCCGCGTGGGTTATAAACCTGCCAGATAATGCCGTCATAAGTATTCCAATCCACGCCTTTTTCAGAATAAAACGAGGTGGTGTTATCGCTTTTCCTAACAATGGCATTCAGTGTATATTTATTGTAAAAGCTGGTGCGGTTTTTCTCGCGGTACATTGCTCCTGAAATAATTTCGGCTTTCGAACCAAATACGGTAGGTGTATATGTAAAATTTAAATATCCGGCCTTGTCTTCGTCAGAATTACGCCTCCAGATACGATCACTTCCATCAAAATCGATGTATTGCCTTACAGGTTTGAAACTTTCCAGCCCATTCCCGTATTTTACGGTTGCCTCATCGGGTGTTTGGTTAGAAGCCTTTGAATAAACCGCCGACCAATTGGCCGAAAGCATTTCGAAAATCCTGTGATCGCCCTGTAAAGTGGTAGTGAAAAGGCTCTGCGAATTAAATCGAAACCGTGAAGAATGGCTGCGGTTCAGGTTTCCATTGTCAGGGTCGTAACTTACTGCCAGATCGGTACTTTGCACTTCGCGCAACTGGTTGGTTGCAAAATCGAGGTATGCCGCGTACAACTGAATTCGATGCCTGTCATTGAACTGGTAATCAAACTTATTGTGAATGCCATAATTGCGTTTGTTTTCGTTATATATCCGTTCCTGCATCGAGATAAGCACCGGAAGATTTTTTCCGTCGCGCGAGAGATCGTCTTTAAAATACAAACTGTTTTCGCCGGTATAGGTATTCTGGTAACTACCTGAAAGTATCCATCCCAGCCTTTTTTTGAAGAAGCGGTTGCCAAGGGTTAAATTGCCATACGCATTAATGGGTACATCAACTGTTTTGATGATTAGGTTTTGATTGGGGAAATCGGATGGTACAGTGCGGTATCCGTGCTCATTTCTTTCGTAAGGCGATTTCAGATTATTGGTTTTACTGCTGAAGGTTTGAAAATCGTTTTCACTGAAAAAATGGCTGTAGCCCGCCGAAACATTAGCCTGCACCAGCAGGTTATCCGGGGCGTTTTTCATAACCAGATTAACCGCCCCGGCAACGGCATCACCTTCCATGTTTGGGGTAAGCGTTTTTGATACTTCAATGCGATCAACCATATCCGATGGGAACATATCGAGTGAAACGTAACGGTGTTTGTTATGCGTGCTTGGGATTTTGATGCCGTTTACCAGTGTGTAGTTGTAGCGTTTGTCCATTCCCCGAAGCAGTGCATATTGACCGGAACCCGACGAGCTTTTATCTAAAGTTACCCCCGACATTCGCTGCAAAGCATTGGCCACATTCAAATCAGGAGATAACTCGATGGTTTTGGCGCTTACCACATTTATCACTTGATTGGAATTTCTTTCCGAACTTCGGGCGCTGATGTCGGTACTTTTATCGCTTCGGCCAACCACGTTCACTTCATCCAATTCGGTGTATTGTGGTATTAACGTAAAATCGGAATTTTGCAATTCGGATTCTGTAACTGAAATTTTACGTTCGATGGTTTGATAGCTGATGTAGCTGCACTGAATTGTATAATTACCTTTTGGAATATTTTTAATAACGAAAGAGCCATCCAGTCCTGAAATGGTTCCCTGTTTCAACTCCTTAATGTAAATGGTCGCCCCCACTAGTTCCTCTCTCGTTTTGGCATCATTGACCGTGCCCCTAATGTTGGCTGAAAAGATAAAATTTGAAAATGACAAGAAAACAATACAAATAATTAACCCACGATACATTTTTTAAAATTTTAAAAACAAAGGTACCGGGGGCAAATTAAATGGGTGTTAAAGATCGAACACACTTAGATTAATCTAACTATTTTTTTTGAGCATGCTTTCAAGTATTTCTTTCGTCAGATCAGGAAATGTAATTTGTAACGGGTTCGAATTCTGTATCCAATCGGTTAGTTCAGGCGCAGAGTTGGTAAAATGATCGAGCACTTTTATGCCCATTGACTTAAGGTAGGCCGCATTGCAATATTGTTCATACTGACCTTTCATAGGGATGACGCAGAGTTTTTTGCCCATGAAGATTGCTTCAGCGGGACCTTCAAACCCAGCGGTACAAATTAATCCGGTACAAGTCAGAAAACTTTCGGTAAAACCATCGAGCGAAACTGCCTGAAAGTGGATATTTCCGACCGTATAACTATTCCTGGAATGTTTGGAGAAAACTTGCCACTCGATATCTGGAATTTGGGATAGCACATCCTGAATTTGTTGATTGCTATAGGCAGGTAAATAAACCGTATAATGTGGTTTTACAGTTGGCTCGGCATTTCGTATTGCAGCACGAATAACCGGTGGGAAAATAGTTGGAAGAGAAGCCTTAAAATTAAAGCCATACTTTATATTTGCCGGGGCGTATCTTTTCAGAATTAGTTTCCCGAGTAGATCGTTAATGTCTGGCTTAGGTGCAGATGGGTGCAAAACCGCATTTTGATGACTGAGCCCGATACAGGATTTTCGACGAAGCCAGCATGCCCATGCCGATACCGGTTCAAAATCGCTGATAACCAAATCGTATTTATTGACCGGAAGAGTTCTGATATCTTGAAAAAACTGGCGAACAGGCATTCGTTTGATGGTATTCAAAATATCTACTCCTCCATTTTGCCCAACAATAAAGCTCATTCCGGAGAAGCTGTAATCAATTTGGAAGGGTACCTTCAGATCTGCCTGTGTTCCACTGACCAAAACATCGGTTTCGGACATAGATTTCAGTATAGGGACAATTTCGGTTGCCCGTGCAAGATGACCATTTCCGGTCCCTTGTATGGCATATAAAATCTTCATTTTTTAGCTTATAAAAAACTTGCCACTTTCATTTCCTCCAGGATCGATCGGTACACCTGATTCTTATCCGGAATATAAAGTTCGTCACCTGGAGATTCTGATTCTTCATCTTCTGTCGAGTCAGTCTTATAATAATTCAGGCTCCAGATTCCATCAATACATTCGGCTGCCGAAAAATGTTCGACCCAATCGCCGCAGTTTATATACCTGACTTGACCCTGCTCCGTAACAATGGTTTTATCAACCGGAATATGTGTATGTCCGCAAATGACCAGATCAACATTTTTGCTGAGGGCTGCGTTTGCAATCGCCTTCTCAAAGTTTGTCAATACCTTCTTTTCCTTTATTATGCGGTCTTTCATCGATTTATAGAGAATCATATCTTCACCTCCCAAAGCCCTTAGAATTCTGTTCAGCATATTATTGAATGCAGTGAGGAAGCCGTAAGCTGCGGCACCGAATTTAGCCAGCCACGGCGAATGATGTATAATATTGTCGAAAACATCGCCATGAAAAATCCATACTTTTTGGCAATTTATAGTCAGTTCCAACTGGTTTACAATGCTGAAATTACCTAGCCTGGTGTTGTTAAACTTGCGGAAAACATCATCGTGATTTCCTGTAATATAAACCACTGATACACCTCTTTCAATCATTTTAACCAGCTGACGAATAACTTTTAGGTGCGATTTAGGAAAATAGTTTCGGCTAAACCGCCATGAATCGATAATGTCGCCATTCAGAACCAGCGTTTTAGGTTGTATCGATTTTAAATATTTAAGAAGGGGTTTCGCTTTGCTGGCCAGGGTCGCCAGATGTACGTCTGAAATAACTGAGATGTCTGGTTTCCGGATAACTTCCTCCATGTAGTACTTTACTTGAAATTGACCGCAATTACACTTAATTCCATTACACGACGATTAATGTTTAGTGAAATTTTAGTTAAACGATGGAATTTGTCATTGATATCAGTAATGTAAAGGATAAGAAATATGAAACATTTTCTTTTACCAATTGGTACATTTATATTGTTTTTCAACTAATTAAAGCCAATGGCGGTATCTGTAACAAAACATTAATTGATGCTTAATCCTACTTTAATCCTTCAGCCGTATTTTTGATTTTGTGATTTAGACATAAAACAAAAAAGATACAGTTATGAAAAAAGTAATTTTAGCCTTATTGGTGGCTTTTGCATCAACAACAGCATTTGCTGAAAAGTCAGAAGCAAAAACAGAAACAAAAGCTGAGATAGCTTTAATTTCACTAAGCGGAAACGTAATTGATGAAGTTTCGGGTGAAGCTTTGGTAGGCGTTGAAGTTAAAGTAGAAGGCACCGATGTAAAAGCTTATACCGACTTTGATGGCCACTTTGTAATAGACAACTTAAAATCTGGTAAATGTAAACTGATTGCAAGCTATACTTCGTATACCAAAAACGAAAAAACTTTGCAGGTGGATTCAAAAACAAATCAAGTAAAGATTGAGCTTCAGGCCTCTAAATAACAGCACCTTAGAGTTTAAATTATAGGTTCACATTTCAAAAAGAGACGGATTTGGCTTTAGTGCTGAATCCGTCTCTTTTTATGCTTTATTGTGAGTTTTATTTTTGGCAGAAATTACGCATAGAAATACCCGAAAGAATTGGATGTGAGCACTCAAGGTTTCGGCCATAAGTTAGTAGAAAAGTGAACCCCGCGAAAATAATTACGGGAAAATACTGCGATTTTTATGACTCCCCTCTAAGTTTAAACAGTCAATCAGTTTCGTTATTTTTCGCAAAAAAGGTTATTGCAGGTTTACCTCTTTTGCTTCTCGCCAGTGCCTTTTAATGAATCCAAAGATTCAATCACTAGCTGCGAGGTTGTTATTTAATTAGAGCCATTGAAGTATGCAAAGTGGTTCTTTCGTGAATTTCAAAACGATTAATAAAAGTTGATCCCCAAATTGATCATTTTGTAATAATATTCAATAAAGTTTCACTGCTTTAATATGGCGTAACTAATTAAAATATAGTACAATATATGGTTTTTAAAAGCGAAGAGCTAATCGTCGATTCAAAAAATTAATGAAGTTGTAATAGGTATGCAATAAGTTTGTAATTATTTAGCATGACTTTTATACTCTGAAATATTAGTAATTAAATAGCTAATAAACAGGAATTTTACCATTCTTTAATATTTTAGGATTTTATTACGAATGCAGTTACAGAATCACTATTTTTAATAGCTAAACTGTAAACTACATATTACCTTAAGTTCCGGATTGTAGAAACGTATAAAAAAGTAAATATGTCTCAAAAAAAACATGAAGCGATTGATGACATTCTATCTGACTATGAGAAACTTGCGAATATGGTACTCAATCAGCTTGATGAGATTAAAAAATTGATTTTAGCACCGGAAGGACTGGCAGCAACAGGTCGCCTTCAGGTTTTGACAGACAATGAGAGCAAAATAAATAAACTTGAAGTAAAGATCAGTGAAAAGATCATCAACTCCATAGCTCTTTATCAGCCGGTAGCCTCAGAAATTCGTAACTTGATAGCCTGTTATCGCATTGTTATTAGTCTCGAACGCATTGGAGATTTGTCTATAAGTGTTGCAAAACAATTAAGCCGAATCGAAAATCAGGAGGTTTATGCCAGCCTTTCAGGATTTATTTCAAAAATGATGGATTTAAGTATTGAGATGTCAAGACGTTCGATGCTGTCATTTATTAATCGGGATATGGAACTTGCCATGTGGACCATCAAATCGGAATCAATTGTTGATGAGTTTAACCACAAGATGCTGAAAAAGGTTGCCGAAAGGGCTTACTTTGTTGCCGAAGACAAAAACTTGCTGGTCAGCTTTATCAACATCAAAGAGATGGTGTCTAATATCGAACGGATTTCTGATCATGCAGCAAATATTGCTGAAGCTTCTATTTACGCTTTTGAAGGAAAAGATATCCGGCATCACCGGAAGAGAGAATTAGACGAAAAATCAAAATTATCAGATCATGAATAGTTATAAAATATTGGTGGTTGACGACGAAAAGGATCTTTGTGAAATTCTTCAGTTCAATTTAATCAGCGAAGGTTTTGATATTGAAGTCGCCTATTCCGGCGAAGAAGCGCTAACCAAACCTATTGACCAATTCGACCTGTTGCTGCTTGATGTAATGATGGGTGGCATGTCTGGTTTTAAACTAGCCGATAAAATAAGAAAAGAATTGGAGCTATCGGTTCCAATTATTTTCCTTACCGCACGCGAAACCGAAAACGATATGTTGACCGGGTTTAATGTTGGTGCTGATGATTATTTGTCGAAGCCATTTTCAATCAAAGAACTGGTTGCCCGTATTAAAGCGGTACTGCGCCGGGGTAAAAATGTTGAGATCAAGCCAAAGGTTATTGCCATTGATGGAATGGAACTCGATTTGAATAGAAAATCGGTGACAATTAACAAAGAGTCTGTTTTGCTTACGCGCAAAGAGTTCGAGATATTGGTTATGCTGGTATCGAACAAAGGGAAATACCTTAGTCGACAGGAAATCCTTGATCGGATTTGGAGTGATGATGTAATTGTTACCGAGCGAAATGTAGATGTTAACATTGCCCGTCTTAGAAAAAAGATTGGTGATTTCGGCAATTGCATTAAAGGACGCTCCGGATACGGATACAGTTTCGAGAACTAGAAAACTAAAATATCGAGGAATCAGTTTCTTGTAATTTTCAATTTATTAACTTGATTCTTAAATTCATATTAAATATGGTTGTACAAAGAACTTTCCGACACAGAATATTTATCAACTTCTTTGTGGTGTTTTCTATATTCACCTTGGCAGTTCTGGTTTACCAGTACGATCGTGAAAAAAGTTACCGGACTGGTCAACTCGAAAATACACTGGATAATATTTCGGAATTTACCCACCAATATATTGAGCATAAACGAATTTTTGAATCAAGTGATTTTAAGTCGCTCGATACGCTTAAAAGCCTTTTGCCTATAGCGAACACCCGATTAACTATAGTCGATATGACGGGAAAAGTTCTATATGACAGCTTTGTTGCCGACGTTCAGAATATTGAAAACCATCTTGGTCGTCCTGAAGTGCAAAAGGCACTCTATTCCGGAAAAGGCTCAAGCATTCGCTTATCAAATACTACCAATCAAAAGTTTTACTATTACGCCAAGAATTGCAAAAAATATTTCGTTCGTACTGCTGCCGTTTACAACGTTGACATCATCAAATTCCTGAAAACGGAACGTATATTTTTGGTTTTCATCGTCTTTCTGTTTGGTCTAATGTGGGTTTTACTGCATTATACCACCCGCAGATTGAGTGAGTTCATTGTCAAACTAAAAGACTTTGCACTTAAAGCCGGTCAGAATGAGGATATCTCGAAGATGGATAGCAATTTCCAGGACAACGAACTGGGCGTAATCCGCCGACAGATCATCCAGATATACGATAACCTGAAAACGGCCAAAGACGATTTGACTAGTGAAAAGGAGAAATTATATGGTCATCTTCAGGTTCTGAAAGAAGGTATCTCTATTTTTTCGGCCGAGAAGCATAAAATACTGGCAAACAGTCATTTTATACAATTCATCAACATGATCTCGGATAAGTCGACTATTTCGGCAGAACATATCTTTTCGATTCCTGAATTCAGTAAAGTTGTAGACTTTATCGAGCAGTATCAACTTCAGCAGATACAGACCCCAAACAAAGAACTTCCGCAAATTGAATATACCATTGAGAAAAGCGAGAAATTCTTTCATATCCGATGTATCATTTTCCTGGATAAAAGCTTTGAAGTACTGATTAGCGATGTGACTCGTCCGGAAAAACAGCGGTTACTGAAACAGCAGCTTACCTCTAACATTGCCCACGAGCTAAAAACACCATTATCATCGATCAAAGGATACCTCGAAACCATTTTAAACAACCCGAATATTCCTGGCGACAAGCAAAAATATTTTCTGGAGAAGGCTTTTGCGCAGTCAGAAAGATTGACCGATTTGCTCAACGATATCTCGTTGCTCAACAATATTGAAGATGCCGGGGGCTTATTCGAGTTTAAATCGTTAAAGCTAAGTCCGGTAATCCGTGATGTGATTGAAAACCTGAAGAGCCGACTTACCGCCAGGAATATGGAGTGTAATATTGATGTGGGGAACGATGTTGTTGTAAATGGGAATGAATCGTTGCTCTTCTCCGTTTTTCAAAATCTAATCGAAAATTCTGTAAATTATGCCGGAAATGATTCCCATATATCAATAAGGAAATACCTGGAAGATGATAAGTTTTACTATTTCCAGTATTCCGATTCGGGTGCAGGAATTCCAGAGGAACATTTGACACGCATTTTTGAGCGTTTCTATAGGGTTGATTATGGACGCTCACGCGAAAATGGTGGAACTGGGCTCGGTCTTTCGATCGTAAAAAATGCCGTTCTGCTGCATAAGGGCGAAATCTCAGTTAGAAATAGGGCCGAAGGAGGCTTGGAATTTTTATTTTCTCTTTCAAAAAAATAAGACATCCTAATAGCATACTAATTCTTAGGTCTGAAATTCAGGAGGTTAATTCGAGTGCTATAATTTCCCCTGATAGAATGCCGGATTTTCCGGGATTTTTTTGCACTTATTCCACATTTCAGTACAATAATTTTAACATGTTTGAAAGTACCTTCTTGCCCAGTTCTGAATATTTTTTTTAAATTTATCAACAAGAGCTTAGCTCCGGATTGGATGAATTTGAAATGAAATAGACTATGGATATAATACACATTAGTGCAGAGTGTTACCCGGCAGCTAAAGTTGGCGGATTGGCAGATGTTGTAGGTGCATTACCCAAGTATCAGGCTCTGATGGGGCATTCGGCTACGGTGTTAATGCCGTTTTACCACGGAAAATTTAGTCGGGAAAATGAATTTTCGACTTTTTTTTCAGGTTTTGCTAGGTTAGGACACACCAATTTTGCCTTTAATGTTTTAAAACCTAAAACAAACACTTTGGGGTACGAACTGCTTCTGATTGATATTCCAGGATTGTTCGACCGCGATAATGTTTATTCCTATCACGACGATTCTGAGCGCTTTATAACTTTCCAGATTGCAGCCCTGAACTGGCTGCGGGAGCGGGAAAAGACACCGGATGTGGTGCATTGTCACGATCAGCATACCGGTTTCATTCCCTTCATGATGTCGAAAGTTCGGGAATATCAACGTTTCGAAAATGTTCCCACGGTTTTCACAATCCACAACGGGCAGTATCAGGGGCAGTTCGGGTTCGATCGTTTGTATTACCTGCCACCGTTTCACTCCTATTTTAATGGCTTGGTTGAGTGGCATAATCTGATCAATCCTCTGGCATCAGCAATCAAATGTGCATGGCGCGTAACCACTGTTTCTCCTAGTTATCTCGACGAAATCAGTTACTCAATGAACGGCATGGAAGAACTGCTTCGTACCGAACGCGGAAAATCCCTTGGCATCTTAAACGGAATTGATGCTGATGTATGGAATCCGGAAACAGACCCGATGCTGGAGAAAAACTTCGATGTAAAAACAGCCGATGAAGGCAAAAAAGCCAATAAAGATTTGCTTTGCAGTCAGTTTGGGCTAGATCCCTCAAAACCTTTATTTACTTTTATTGGCAGACTGGTTGGCGAAAAGGGTGCCGATATATTGCCCGATATTATCTACGACGTACTTCACTATAGTCCAGGCGAACAAAATATCCTTATTTTAGGTTCAGGCGAAAAGCATGTTGAACATGCTCTGCTTCAACTCGAAGACCAGTTTAAAGGTAATTACTGTTCGTACATTGGCTACAATGAAAGACTTTCGCACCTCATATACGCTGGTGCCGATTTTTTACTGATGCCATCAAGGGTTGAGCCTTGTGGCTTGAACCAAATGTATGCGCTTCGTTACGGAACGGTTCCTATTGTAAGAAGAACCGGAGGATTAAGAGATACTGTAACCGATATTGGAGACAATGGCTTTGGTGTTTGTCACGATCAGTGTACGAAATCAGATGTTACGCATGCTATTCATAGGGCAAAGCTTTTATACCAGAATAAAAGGACATTTAAAAAGGTCAGGAAACAAATCATGGAAATTGACCATTCTTGGAACAAAGCCGCGCTGGAATATATAGAATTATACCAATCACTTAAATTATAAAGAATGAAAAAATCAACACTAGCAATTATTTTGGGAGGTGGTCAGGGATCAAGGTTGTCCCCACTAACCGAAAACAGATCAAAACCTGCTGTGCCCGTTGCCGGGAAATACCGTTTGGTTGATATTCCAATCTCGAACTGTATTAATTCGGACATCGACCGCATTTTTGTACTTACACAATTTAATTCGGCTTCGTTAAATAAGCACATCAAAAACACCTATCAATTCAGTTTTTTCAGCAACTCATTTGTTGATATTCTGGCCGCTGAGCAAACGCCTGACAATAAAAATTGGTTTCAGGGTACTGCCGATGCAGTTCGCCAGTGTATGCCACATTTTCTCAACTATGAGTTTGATTATGCACTGATATTGTCTGGCGACCAGTTGTATCAGATGGATTTCAATGAAATGGTTGAGGCACATATTAAAGCGAAAGCTGATATAACCTTGGCAACTCTTCCGGTTGTGGCAAGGGAAGCTTCTGAATTCGGGATACTTAAGTCGAATGCAAAAAATATTATTCAGGAATTTATTGAAAAGCCAGCTCCTGAATTGCTCCCTGATTGGGTTTCGGAAACTAGCGAAGAAATGAAGCGTGAAGGTAAAATATATCTGGCATCGATGGGTATTTATATTTTCAATCGCGAATTACTGGTTGAACTCATGAAAGATCAGGAAACCAAGGATTTCGGGAAAGAAATTATTCCTCAGTCGATAAAAACACACAAGGTTTTAAGTTTCCCGTATGAAGGCTATTGGACTGACATCGGTAATATCGATTCGTTTTATGAAGCAAACCTGGGCTTGACTGACGATATTCCAAAGTTTAACCTGTTCAATAATTCGAAACCTGTTTATACCCGTGCCCGGCTACTACCTCCTTCAAAGATTTCGGGAACAACATTAGAGAAGACAGTTGTTTCTGACGGTTGTATTATTCATGCAAGCCGCATTGAACACTCAGTAATCGGAATCAGATCAAGGATTGGCAAGAGCACCACGATTGTCAATTCCTACATCATGGGTAACGATTATTATCAGAATCTCGACGAAATTGATCAGCACTATAACGATGGAAAGGTAATGGGAATTGGCGAACGTTGCTATTTAAACAATTGCATAGTCGACAAGAACGTGCATATTGGAAACGATGTCAGAGTGAATGGAGGTAAACATTTACTTGATTCAAACAACGAACTTTATTCGGTAAAAGAGGGAATTGTGGTCATCAAAAAAGGTGCAATTCTTCCGAACGGATATGTGATTTAAGCTCCCGGGTTAAATCACTTTTGATAAAACTGCCATAACTAAATTGTATTAGTTATGGCAGTTTCTTTTTAATGTCTTTTGCAATTTTAAGTTCCGAAAACCTTACCTTTGATAACATAAAAGATCAACCAAAACTTTAACACTTATCTCCAATGAGAACAAAACTGATTTCACTTATTCTACTGGTTATTTTATTCGTTGCCAATAACGCTGACGCCGCATCAAAAGTACTGTTGCGACTGAATCTTCAGAAAGGAACGACCTACGAAATGACAATGGTTTCGACCAACCAGATTGATCAGGAAATGATGGGTCAAAAAATGAAGATTGACCAAAATATTGAAATGGTATTTTCATATTCTGTTTTAGATGTTTTGCCTGATAAAAACTTCCTGATTGAATATACATTCCAGAAGATGAAGATGAAAATGAACATGAGTGGTCAGGAATTTATTATGGATTCTGAAAGTGCTGATAGCAATCCGATGAATGCCCCGCTTAAAGATTTGCTTTCTTTAAAATTGAAAATGATTCTTAATCCTAAAGGTGAGGTTGTGAAAGTTGAAGGATTGGAAGAATATGCCCAAAAGCTTTCAGGAAACCAGCAAATGGCACAAGCCATGCAGATGTTTACCGATGAGGAAAACTTCAAATCCTTTTTTGCACAAACATTCAATTATTTCCCCGAGAATGAAGTTGCTGTGGCCGACCAATGGAAATCGTCTATAAAAACTCCGGCATTAATGAATACGGAGATTACATTGGTTTTTGAAGTTGCAGCTATTGAAAGCAATCAGGTTTATTTAAATGTTGCTGCAGTGGTTGATATGGAAACTTCAATTGAGCAGATGGGCATGAAAATGGACGTGAAAATGGCGGGAAAGCAAAGTGGAAAAATGACCATTAATGCAACAGATGGTTGGTTAACTTCTTCCGATTTGATTCAAAAATTTGATATGAACATGAAGATGAAAAATCCGCAATCAGGAGAGGATATGGTAATTCCAATGGTTCTGAATTCGGTTACAAAAATTTCAGCAGCTAAAAAATAGGGTAGTTTTATGCCTAAATTAGAGACCCCACAAGTATTACTTGTGGGGTCTCTAATTTTTTTATTTCAGCTGGTCACTAATTAAAATACAGCTTCTACAATTTTCCGGGTATTGTCTGAAACGCCGTAAGTGTAAATATGCAAACTCGGAACCTGATGTGCAACAAGATCTTTCGATTGATGAATAGCCCATTCGGTACCAACCACCTTAGCATCGTCGTCGGTTTTGCATTTGCCTAATTCGGTGGCCAATTCCTGAGGAATATCGATGCTGAATAGCTTTGGTAAAACAGTCAGCTGGTTTTTCAGATTGATGGGTTTGATTCCGGGAATAATCGGTACCTGAATACCAATAGCACGGCATTTATCAACGAAATCGTAGTATTTCTGATTGTCGAAAAACATCTGTGTTACAATGTAGTCGGCACCTGTATCTACTTTTTGTTTCAGGTATTGCAAATCAATTTCTGCGTTTGGAGCCTCAAAATGTTTTTCCGGATATCCGGCCACCCCGATACAGAAATCCATCGGATTCGTGTTTTTTAGTTCAGGCTCCATGTATTTTCCTTTACGAAGGTTAACAATCTGCTCAACCAACTGGTTGGCATTGGCATGTCCGTTGGGGTCTGGTCTGAAAACATGTTCGCCTTTATTGCCATCGCCACGTAAAGCAAGTACATTTTTGATACCCATAAAATTCAGGTCAATCAAAACATGTTCGGTTTCGCTTTTCGAAAAACCACCACACAAAATATGCGGAATTACCGGAATATTGTACCTGTGCTGAATACTGGCTGCAATGGCTACCGTTCCGGGGCGCTTGCGAACGGTGCGTTTTTCGATACGTCCATCGGGTAATTCGATGTACATCATCTCGTCGCGGTGCGTGGTAATGTTGATGTACTTCGGATCAAAATCGACCAGTGTTTCGATGGTTTTGTATATTTTACTCGCATCGTTTCCTTTGAGCGGGGGCAACAACTCAAACGAAAAGACGGTTTTACTGCTTTGATTGATAATGTCAATTACTTTCATTTCAGGCTTATTTAAAATGGTCGAAAGGGGCATTTTGCCATCCTTTCAACGAATGATCATTTAAAAATGTTCTCGATTTTATTTTGAGTTTTATTCATTTCACGTTTCAGTTGGGTCTCAATTGAGTTGTTGAAATGAAAAATCATATCGAGTACAAACATAACAGCCAAACCTAAAATGAAAAAAATAAATCCAGATTTTGTGTTCTTCTTCATGGGTTATTAATTTATAGATTATATTTTCATTCGCAATATCGTACAATTACCTTGAAATCCTAACGTTCTACTTTAGATTTTCAAGGTAAATGGATTAGGTCAGTGAAAAATACAGAATTCTCATACTGACTTTTTGAAGTCTTTCTGATGATGATTTGTTCCATTCCGACCGAAAGAAATCATCCGCTTTGATTTTCATTTTTGCGCTGACGAGTTCCTCCTTGCTCATTTAACCCTGGGCTACATATATTCCGCTCCTCTGGAGCTACGAGATTGTTCAAGCCAAGTTTTTTGCGACTGAAAACTGAAACTGCTAACTTTCTAAATCCCCTTATAATTCAGATTCGAAGGCATGAATTTTTCGATTACCTCCACGCTCACACCTTTCCGGCGGGCGTAATCTTCAACCTGGTCTTTGCCAACCTTTTCCAGACTAAAATATTTTGATTCCGGATGCACGAAAAATTCTCCACTCACCGAAGCAGTAGGGAACATCATAAAGTGTTCGGTCAGAGTCATGCCAATGTCATCGGCTTTCAGCATGTTGAACAGGTTGCCTTTTTCATGGTGCTCAGGACATGCCGGATATCCAATGGCCGGGCGGATTCCCTGGTAATCAACATGGAACATTTCTTCCAGCGAAAGCTTTTCTTCCGGAACATAACCCCAGTATTCCTTACGTACCTGGAGATGCAACAACTCGGCAAAAGCTTCCGACAAGCGGTCGGCCAGCGATTCGAGTAAAATGGCATTGTAATCGTCATGGTCATCATGGAATTTTTTCATCCATTTTTCAATTCCAACGCCACCGGTTACCGCAAAGGCACCGAAATAATCGGTTTTGCCGCTTTCAACCGGAGCAATAAAATCGGACAAGCAATAATTCGGTGAGCCCGGTTTTTTGGCTTCCTGCTGCCGGAGCTCATAAAAGCGCCCGGCCTCTTTCCGGTGGGTTTCATCTTCGTAAACCACGATATCGTCTCCATCAGCATTGGCTGGCCAGATGCCGAAAACACCATTAGCCTGCACCATTTTCTGCTCAGTTATCATGTCGAGCATCCGGTTGGCGTCGGCATACAGTTTGCGCGCTTCCTCGCCCTGAAGTTCGTCATTCAGGATATCCGGAAATTTGCCTTTCAGCTCCCAAACAAAGAAGAAGAACGTCCAATCGATGTATTGCCGGAGTTCCGAAATAGGGTAATCAATCAACTGTTTTACGCCTACAAAATTGGGCTTGTAGATGGGCGTATTGTTCCAGTCAATTTTTAGTTTGTTGGCTCGGGCTTCTTCAATAGGCAAGTATTTTTTAGCCTTTTTCTGACCATGCTGTTCGCGTACTTGCCGATAATCTTCATGAAGTTCTTTCAGGAACTCTTCATTTCCTGAAACCAGATTGGAGACTACGCCCACCGCACGCGAGGCGTCTTTGACATAGATCACCGGATTTTTATATTGTGGAGCAATTTTCACGGCTGTGTGTATTTTTGAGGTTGTTGCCCCGCCAATCAACAGCGGCAAATTCATGTTTCGGCGCTCCATTTCTGTGGCCACATCCACCATAATTTCGAGTGAAGGTGTAATTAATCCACTCAGCCCAATAATATCAACCTTCTCTTGAATGGCCGTTTCCAAGATTTTTTCAGTAGGTACCATAACCCCCAAGTCGATTACCCGGTAGTTGTTGCAGCCTAAAACCACCCCAACAATATTTTTACCGATGTCGTGCACATCGCCTTTTACGGTAGCCATCAGCACGGTTTTGCGGTTGTCGGTTGTATCCAGTTTATCTTTATCTGCTTCAATATATGGAAGCAAATACGCTACCGCTTTTTTCATTACGCGTGCCGATTTAATCACTTGCGGAAGGAACATTTTCCCGGCGCCAAAAAGGTCGCCAACCACATTCATTCCGTCCATCAGCGGGCCTTCGATGATATTCAGAACCGGAGAATAATGAGGTAAAGCTTCAGCCAAATCAATCTCGATAAAATCGGGCAGACCTTTTATCAGTGCATGTTCCAACCGTTTTTCAACTGGGAGGTTGCGCCATTCGTCTTTACGCTCTTCTTTAGCATCCTGCTCTTTCAAAGTCAGCGAAAATTCGAGTAGTTCCTCGGTGGCTTCGGGTTTTTTATTCAAGACTAAGTTTTCTACTTTCTCCAGAAAGTCCTTCGGAATTTCGTCGTAAATCTGAAGCATCCCAGGGTTTACAATTCCCATGTCGAGTCCGGCGCGGATAGCATGGAACAGGAATACCGAATGGATTGCCTCCCGAACCTGATCATTTCCACGGAACGAAAACGAGACATTGCTGATTCCACCACTTGTTTTGGCGTGTTTCAAATGCTGTTTGATCCAGCGAACCGACTCAATAAAATCGACAGCATAGTTATTGTGTTCTTCTATTCCTGTACCGATGGTCAGCACGTTGGTATCGAAAATGATATCCTGAGCCGGAAAGTTAATTTCATTAACGAGTATGTTATAGGCACGCTGACAAATTTCGATACGCCGTTCGAACGAATCGGCCTGACCTTTTTCGTCGAAAGCCATAACAACCACAGCAGCGCCGTAGCGTTTCAGCCGTTGAGCCTGTTTCCGAAAAACATCCTCACCTTCCTTCATACTGATGGAATTCACAATAGCTTTGCCTTGCAAGCATTTCAACCCTTCTTCAATTACCTCCCATTTCGATGAGTCAATCATAATTGGAAGACGCGCAATATCAGGTTCGCCCATCAGCAGATTCAGGAAAGTAACCATTTCCTTTTTTGCATCGAGCATGGCATCATCAAAATTCACGTCGATCACCTGAGCACCTTCATCCACTTGGTTGCGGGCAATGGCCAGCGCTTCTTCGTATTTTTCTTCGCGGATTAGTCGGGCAAATTTGCGCGATCCGGCTACGTTGCAACGTTCTCCAATGTTGACAAAAATGGCTTCGTGAGTAATCGTTACTGGTTCAAGACCGCTTAACTTAGTATGTTTATCTTTTTTTCTTCGTAGATGCGGTTCAGATTTATCCGCAATTTTAGCCAGTTCGCGAATATGATCGGGAGTTGTTCCGCAACAACCGCCAATGATATTCACGAATTTATTGTCGAGGAAATCGCCGACCTGATGCGCCATTTCTGCAGGAGTTTCGTCGTATTCGCCAAACTGGTTGGGCAATCCGGCATTCGGATAGGCGCTGATAAAGAAGGAAGATTTCTTCGACAATTCTTCCAAATACGGGCGTAAATCGCGGGCGCCCAGCGAACAGTTCAGCCCGATGGAAAGCAGATCGATGTGCGAAACCGAAGTCAGAAAAGCTTCCACTGTTTGGCCTGAAAGGGTGCGTCCGCTGGCATCAGTAATTGTTCCTGAAACCATTACCGGAAGCCGCAATCCACGTTCTTCCAATTCATCTTCGATAGCAAATAGCGCTGCTTTTGCATTCAGCGTATCAAAAATCGTTTCAACTAGAAGCAAATCAACCCCACCATCCAGTAAGCCTTTGATCTGTTCGCTATATGAAGCTTTTACCTCATCAAAGTTTACAGACCTGAATCCCGGATCGTTCACATCAGGCGAAAGCGACAGGGTTTTATTCATAGGGCCAATGGCTCCAGCCACATAGCGAGGTTTCTCCGGATTTTTAGCAGTGAATTCTTCTGCTACTGCAACAGCTAGTTGCGCTGCTTGTAGGTTAAGCTGATAAACCCACTCTTCCAAATGATAATCGGCCTGAGAAATACTGGTTGAATTGAACGTATTGGTTTCGATGATGTCGGCCCCAGCTTCCAGAAACTGAGCATGAATTTCGCGGATGATTTCAGGTTTGGTGATCGAAAGCAGATCATTGTTGCCTTTCAGGTCGTGCTGAAAATCTGTAAAAATAGCACCCCGAAAGTCTTCTTCCGACAGTCGGTGTTTCTGAATCATGGTCCCCATGGCGCCATCGAGTACCAAAACGCGCGACTCGAGTTCGTGTTGTATGTTTTTTTTCGTTGTCATCTTTTCAATAATTAAAGTCAAGTCATCCTGAACTTCCTGCCCGCTAGCTTGGCCGGCGGGGTTTTAGGATCCACTGCATAAACATTAGACCACTAAATAAATTCAGGATGACTGAAAGTGAAAAGTTATCGTATCAATTTCAGTTCAAATTTCCCCCGGATACCAATTTTGTCTCGACAAATAATCACCGCCGATAGTATCTCCGGAAACTGCTCCGTTAGCTGTGTTACCTGCTGCACATCTTCAGGCACCTGAACCAAATTGCCAAACGTTGTCGCCAGCGCATCGGCCAAAGCGGTGTTTCGGCAAACAATCATGGTCGCATCGGTTTTTCCTAAACTGACCGAAGGACCAACTGTTCCAGCAGAGGTGCAAACTCCCAGCGGCGATTCGGAAGCCTGAATTTCAATCCCGATTTTCTCCGACAATGGTGAACTTCCTGCATAAACCGACATCAGCAAATTTCGGTTAATCTTCAGGAAAATATCACCACCATTCTCCACCACCAATTCCTGAATTTCAAATTGTTGCATCAAATGTCGCCCAACCATTTCAGAAAAACCACCGGCTACGGAAGCCATCGGCCCCACTCCGGCACGATTAGCTGCTTCGGCCATCCATCTAACAATCTCAGGGGCATTCGGTTCTACCCGATGCGGTTCGAAGGTCTTTCCAAAGATGGGATCATGAAGCAAATAAGCCTCCATTTCCGATCGCAACTGCACTACTTTCGAGTGTGCAACCTCTTTCATTTCTTCGCGAAACGATTCCGGATCAATGCCAATCCACAAATCGGTTTCCTTGTAATTTATTCCGAACGACCGAAATCGTTCCTGCGAAAACTGGTTACGATATGTGCGCTGTTCTATCACCTTTTCTTCTGCCTGTTAACTTCTGTCTGATTTATTCCCTAAAATCAATCTTAAACAAATTCAGCGGACAAGCAGGAACGCAAAGTTCGCAAACAATGCATTTCTCCGGATCAAACTGAAGCTCCCATTTTACCGGATCCATTTGTAGTGCACCAGCAAAACATACGGCAGTGCAATTTCCGCAACTGATACATCGAACATGATCCCAGGTAATTTTTTTATTCAGCGGCTCACAGCTCACCTGATTTTCTTGCAAATATGCGATGCCGTTTTTCAGGTTGGTGGTTGTTCCTTCCAGTTCCAGCACCAAACTTCCGGTTTTCCCCGGCCAAACTTCGGCCCGAAGAATATTAATCCTGATGTCGAAATCCTTTACTAAATGGTAACTAAACGGCTGATCACCACTTTGAGGAGGAAACTTAAGGACATATCTTTTTTTCTGCATTTTCATGATTGTTCACCTCCCTTAATTTCTTTAAGCGATTTAAGTGATGTATTTTTCGGAAACATCTGAACGGGCTTGCTGATTTCGAACTCGCCGTCTAAAATGGATTGTTTCAGGATTTCAGCAATTTTGCGCGCTTTGCTCAGGCTAGAAACCGGCGCTGTTCGAATCTTTTTTCCCTGAACTTCAATTTCTCCTGAACGCAATTCCGCATAAGTTACCCGGCCCAGGGCAGGGCTACCTTCTACTCCGTAATCACATACTGTGGTCTCAATCTGTTCATTCCGGATAGAAACGCATTTGGCAATGTCGGCATTCAGCACCGGAATCGGGATTCCGATACCCACGAATAAACTCACGCCATATTTCTCGTAGTAGGCAGCTTGCAGGAATTCTGAAGACATTTCTTTCAGATTACCCATTACCGCCAATGTAGCCGAATTACCTACTGGAACGCCAAATTCGTTTTTCGGTTTCGAGGTGTTGAACTGTGTTCCCGGCCAAACTACAAAACCCTGCGTTCCTCCCAGAAAAATGCGGGTTCCGATTCCAATTGTTTTCATTTCCGGATCGTTCAGCAGTGGGCTTAATTCGCCTGAAGTTGAATAAGTTGCATTGCGCATATTGGGAAGCAAATTTCCCATGTACGTGTATTTCATTTGCGAGGTGGAATTTACCGCAACGGGATAATTCTGATAGGCATTGCGCGGATTGAACAGAATCATTTCGTTCACCGTTTCCTTGTTGATGATGGTTTTGATGTGTTTCCGTGGATAACAATCGGTGCCTTTTCCCCAGGCTTCCAGTTCAATATTTTTGCCATCTACCAAATCCTGAATAACATGAGCTCCGCCGTATTTGGGGTTCTCCGGATCGCACGCCGTAGCGCCGATGTAGGTGTCCACCGCAGCCAAACCTTCGTAGGCAGGCACTCCATTTAATCGGATTTTTTCCATTCGGATTGGCGGATTAGCATGTCCGAAATTGACAATAGCACCGGAAGAACACATGGCTCCAAAAGTTGCAGTAGTCACCACGTCAACCCTTTCCGCGATTTCTTCCGGAGAAGCGGTGAGTGCCATTTGCGAAACTTCCTCAGCCGTGAGCACCACCGCTTCACCGCGCCGGATTTTCTCGTTGATTTCTTCGTATGTTTTTTGAATGCCCATATCGTATTAATTATCAATGATTAATTGTTATTGGAGAAAACAAAAAGGTTTGTTCTCCTGAAATTTGATGTAGTTTTATTAAAGGTAACTAGCACATGCACATGTTCGAAAAGTACATGAAACTCAGGAAATAAAGATTTGCTTGTTTTTTCATTTTCTTGTTGAATTATAATTCCGTTTCCGGCCGGGTATTGGCACCTTTTCTATTTAAGCTGGTTGCCAGAGTTTCGCTGAGCCCGATCTCTCCGCTCTTCTTTATAATCAAACAATCAGTTTGTGTGAGGATTATTTGATAATGAGACAAAAATAAGTTCAAAAACCCGAACTATCAAATAAAACACAGTTTTGCCGAAAGTTTTAAAATAAATATAGCCAGACATGCTAATTGCCGACCAAATATCTTTACAGATCGTATCAATTATCCAAAATTTAAACGAATTTTGAGGGAAACAACCCTCTGATTTATTGAAGATCCACAAAAATAGTTCATTATGAAACGACCAATTTCCGGAACATTTATTGTCATCGCTTTACTATCTTGTTTTGTGGCCTGTTCTGTTCAGGAGAAGAAACCTGCCTTGGTGTCGAAAATTACTGAATATCAAAGTTCAAAACCATATACCCGGTGGTGGTGGTTTGCTTCTAAATTTACCCACCAGGATATTCTTGAACAGCTAAAATGGATTAAAGACAATAATTTTGGAGGTGTAGAAATTGCCTTTATTTACCCTGTAAATCGTAATCCAAATGCTGAACGTTTCGAATGGCTGGGAGCAGAATGGCAGGATCGGGTGACTTTTGCCAAAACATGCTGTGACAGCTTGGGCCTTGGCTGCGATTTTACTTTTGGAACTTTATGGCCATTTGGTGGCACTTTTGTAAGCGATGCCGATCGCACAAAAAAATGGGGCGATAGCACTTTTATGCAGCCATTGCGACTTTCGTGGACCATGCCCGATACCGGAAATGTACTTAACCACATGGATAAGGACGCGTTTGATCGTTATGCGAAGGTGATGGGTAGAGCTTTATCTCCAGCACTGGCAGGCTCGCAATCATCCGTTTTTTGTGACTCATGGGAAGTGGAAACCAAATTTCTGTGGACTGATGGTTTTGATAATAAATTTCAGGAAAAGTTCGGTTACGACATCAAACCATTTATGGATAGCATTTACTTCGGAAATTATGGCAGTCAGAGATATGATTACATGAAGCTTATTGCTGAAAAGGTTCTGAATGAGTTTTATATTCCTTTTGATAAAAAGTGTCATGAGATGGGTGCACTAAGTCGGGTTCAATGCGCTGGTTCCCCCACCGACCTGATGACCGCTTATGCATCGGTTGATATTCCTGAAACAGAGGCCATGCTTTACAATCCATCGTATTCAAAAATTGTTGCATCTGCTGCAGCTCTGTCCGAAAAACCAATCGTTAGTTCCGAAACGTTTACATGTCTTTATGGTTGGCCAGCCAAATACATCCGCAGAGAACAAACAGCTGACCTGAAAATGGTAGCCGATGCCCTTTTTGCCAATGGTGTAAACCAAATTGTCTGGCATGGCATGCCTTTCAACCCTGTTGGAATTGACACTATTTACTTTTATGCCAGTGTTCATGTTGGAAAAAGAGGAGCCCTCTCTGGCGAAATTCCGGCGTTTAACGAGTACCTGACGAAGGTGTCCGAGAAAATGCGTTTTGGACAGACCTATTCGGATGTTGCCGTTTATCTTCCTCTCGAAGATTCATGGGTTGCTGGTGTATTGCCCAAAGAATTACAGTTGCCTTGGGCTTGGGGGACCTATGAATTACGTTACACTGACTTCAATAAAGAACTGGAAGGATACCACCCACTTTGGATAAACAATCATTTTTTGAAACAAGCTGAATTTAAAGATGGAAAACTATGGATCGATGGTCTATCGTTTGAATTGCTTTATATTGATGTGAATTTTATGGATGTTGACGCACTAAAAACAGTCTTTCAGCTGGCAGAAAAGGGACTTCCAATTTGCCTGAAGAAGGATCCCTTGCAGGCCGGATATAAAAAGAATATTGTGTTCGGTACCTTGCTCGAAAAGCTTAAAAAGTTGCCTAACACAGCAAATAAATTCAATGAAAATTTAAATCTTCAACCTTTGATTACAGGAGAAGACCTGCCAGAATTCTGGTGTCGGTCTGATGGGAAAACAGTCCAGATATTTTTTGCCAATCCCCACAGCAAAGACTTAAAATATCCGTTGTCATACGGACAATCATTGCAGGAATCTTCACTAATCAGAAAGATTGTTGTTCATTCAAATAGGAAGAATACACCCGTAACATTAAAATTCGACGCTTACCAATCATTGCTACTGATTATCGACGAAATGGGAAATGTAAAATTTGAAGACATCACTTTTGTACCCAAAACACCAGTTCAGGAAGCAGCAAAACCGAACTAAAGTATTTGGTAAAACAGAGTGTATTATTTTTGATGTATACTGAACCTTTCAGAACAAGTACTGATCCCTCGTTTTCATCAATAATTTTTACATTTGCAGCATCAAAAAATCGAAAGTCATGATTCAGGAAATACAAGTTTACAACACACTTACCCGAAAGAAAGAAGTTTTTGAACCGCTGGTTCCCGGCAAGGTTGGGTTGTACGTTTGTGGACCAACCGTTTATGGGCCGCCACATCTGGGACATGCCCGCTCGGCTATTTCTTTCGATCTGGTGTTTCGTTTCCTGAAACAGATTGGCTACAAAGTGCGCTATGTCCGCAACATCACCGATGTGGGTCATTTGGTTGCCGATGCCGACGAAGGCGAGGATAAAATTGCCCAACAGGCCAAACTCGACGAACTGGAGCCGATGGAAGTGGTGCAGAAATATACCAACATGTACCACGATGCGATGGCCATGCTCAATCTGGAATCGCCCAGCATTGAACCACGCGCATCAGGTCATATCATTGAACAGATTGAGGAAGTAAAGAAAATCCTGAATTCCGGATATGCCTACGAAAGCAAAGGATCGGTGTATTTTGATGTGGAAAAATTTGCTTCGGAAAATGAATACGGAAAACTATCGGGCCGAAAAATTGAAGACCTGATCAGCAATACCCGCTCGTTGGACGGGCAGGACGAAAAACGCTCCGGACTGGATTTTGCAATCTGGAAAAAAGCGCAACCTGAACACATCATGCGTTGGCCTTCGCCCTGGAGCGATGGATTCCCCGGCTGGCATATGGAATGTACGGCCATGAGCTGCAAATACCTGGGCGAAACATTCGATATTCATGGCGGCGGAATGGACTTGACCTTTCCGCACCACGAAGCCGAGATGGCGCAGGCACAGGCTGCGCACGGAAAACCGGCCGTTCGTTACTGGATGCATAACAACATGATTACCCTGAACGGCCAAAAAATGGGCAAATCGCTTGGAAACGCTATTTCGCTGGAACAATTTTTCAATGGTAATCATCCGTTGCTCGAAAAGGCTTATAGCCCAATGACTATTCGCTTTTTCATGTTGCAAGCGCACTACCGCAGCACACTCGATTTCTCGAACGAAGCGCTTCAGGCTTCAGAAAAAGGGTTGGAACGCCTGATGAAAGCCACTGCTAAAGTCGAATCATTGCCAGTTTCTGAAACCTCATCAGTAAATATTGCTGAATTATCAGCTAATTGTTATGCTGCCATGGCCGACGACCTGAACAGTCCGATTGCTATTGCTTATTTGTTCGAAGGTGTGAAAATCATCAATTCGGTTGCCGACGGAAAATCAACCATCACTGCTGGAAATCGAGTCGCATTAAAATCGCTTTTCAATACTTTTGTGTTCAATATTTTTGGCTTGAAGGCAGACAGTCAGGCTGAGTTAGGGAATAGCGAAGTGCTGAATGAAGTGGTTGATTTGCTGATGAAACTACGCGCAGAAGCCAAAACCAACAGAGACTGGGCAACTTCGGACAAAATCCGCAACGAACTTGCTGCGATTGGCTTCGATATTAAAGACGGCAAAGACGGCGTAAGCTGGGAACTGAAGAAGTAATCAGCATTAAGTTGTCAGGTTAATCTAATTCTTTAGTTATATTCTTATTAATTATAGTTGTTGTTTGATTGTTGAAAACTTTGCCTTGAAGCATTGCTAATTTTTCTTACTTTTGACTTATTAAACAAGTTACGCGTGGAAATTAATCAATACATAAAAGAGTTGTTGTTGCTGAATGATTGTGTAATCATTCCTGAATTTGGTGGATTTGTTGCCAATTATGAACCTGCGTCCATTGAGAACAATAAATTTTCACCTCCGGCGAAAGAAATTGCGTTCAACAACAAACTGACTTCCAACGATGGCTTATTGGTTAATTATATTTCTAACAATGAGGGAATTAATTTTTTTGAAGCAAAGCGAAAACTTGACAATTTTGTAGAGGAAACATTGCTTAATCTGGAACGTAACCGCAATGTTTATTTCGAAGGGGTTGGCTATTTGCATTATGACTCGCGTGAAAACCTTCAATTTGAGCCACAGCTGAAACAAAATTTGTTAGTTGAATCCTATGGATTGCAGAATTTCTCTTATGAGAAACTCTACCAACGTCAAATGCCAAAACCAGCTTTCAAGGTTGAATATCGTGAACCAATTCCGGTTATTTTCCAAAGACGCCAGTTACAAAAATTGATTGTGGCTGTTCCTCTTTTGATAGCTATGGCTCTCATTCCGATGAAGAACAATAAAGAATACCTGTCGAAATCGGATATGGGCTTGTGGGAAGCAATTACACAAAGCGCTCCGGTTGCTGTCGTCATTCCTCAGGAACAAAGCGCTGCTGAATTTAAAGTTCCATCTACTACTGCCACAACAGATTTTAAGTATTATATTATTGGTGGAAGTTTCAAAAGTGAAGAAAATGCGAGTAAATATGTTCGGCAATTAAACGAACAAGGCTATACCGGAAAAGATCTTGGTGTTTTTAAAGGCTTGCACCGTGTGGCGATGAAAGGTTTCCCAACGATGGAGGAAGCACAACATGAGTTGAATTTGCTTCTGCAACAAAGTCCTCAGTCTGGTGTCTGGATTCATGTAAACGAATAATAGTTGTAAGCTCCGAAAGGAGCTTTTTTATTTAAGTAAGTTTGATTGCTATTTTTAAATCGAAAAGCCACTCCAAAAATTTCGGAATGGCTTTATACTTCGATATATAATCAAATCAATTTATTAAACCTTTTCTCTCTCTACTTTATAAATTGACCGATAAATAAAATTGTTCATGGCTTTGAGACAACTTATATATTTTGATTTTACAAAACATGTGCCAAAAAATTTCATTTTAATGATCTTTTTTAAAGAAGATGTAATTTTTTTGAAAAAATCTTGAAAATTATATTTTTCCAATCGTATGGGTTAATAAATCAATTACATGACTTACATTTTGGTTGAATACTTTTAATACATCGCCCCAGGTTACCGGAGCTTCATCGGTTTTCCAACAGTCGTAGTCGGTACTCATTGCAATGGCTGCGTAAGGAATTTCCAGTTCATTAGCCAAAATTGCTTCCGGAGCAGTGGACATATTGATCACGTCAGCTCCCCAAATGCGGAACATATTTGACTCAGCACGGGTTGAAAAACGGGGACCTTCGATGGTAATTACAGTTCCGGTCTCAAAAATTTTTAAGTCTAGTTCTCGGGAGGTTTCAATGATTTTTGTCCGCAAATAGCTATCAAACGGATCGGCCATTGGGGTGTGTTTCATTTCACGGGGTTCAAATGCTTCGAAAAAAGTAATTGGCCGATGCCGGGTGAAATCGATGAACTGATCGAGTACCACAAAGTCGCCACGTCCAATTTCCTGACGCAGACTTCCGCAGGCTGTAGTTGCCAGAATATGTGTGCATCCCATTTCGCGAATGGCCCATATGTTGGAGCGATTATTTACCTGCGTGGGCGGAATGGTATGTTGACGCCCGTGTCTGGAAAGGATAGCTACTTCACGATCATTGATTTCTCCGCATTTGAAATCAGAAGTTGTAGGTCCGTAAGGGGTCTCAATCTTCAGTTCTGTAGCATTTTTCAGAATCGCGGGGTTTTCGAGTCCTGAGCCGCCGATGATGGCAATTTTTGTCATTTTGATAGTCGATTATAGATTTTGATAATTTCAGATGTTGCTTCTTCCAGATTTTGGCCAAATGCAAGAATCCCTTCACGGTGTCCACCCATTACAATCACCTTTTCATCAGGTTTCATATTGGTAAGTAGTTGCTGAATCGCTCCGGCCATTTCAGGAGTTCCGTATTCAATTTCTGCTGAAGTAGTTGGAAGAACATTCAATAGTTCCTTCCATAATTCCAGGCAGTGAACGTGAACAACTGCGCCGACTTCAGGAAGTGTTTCGTAAACTGCGGCATGACTTAGGCTTTCGGCTGATGCCTTTGTTTGGCCTGTGCATGAGATGGCGTTTTGTGTGAAATTGTATCCGGTAACTAGTGCAAAATGTTTTGGTTCGAGTTTAGCGAATTGGCCTGTTGCACTTCCTGTAATGATGAACGATGAGCTTTCTCTAGATTCGACTGAGATATTCCCAAAGCCTATACCATCAGGGTACATGCCAATCAGTCTCAATTTGTAAAGTCGGGTTCTTGCAGCTTCGAGTTGCCCGAAGATTTCATCTTGAATCTGGATTTCCTTTTGCTCCCAGTTGCAATTAAATTTGATGTATCCTTCTGTCATTTTTTACCTTTTTCAGGAAATAAACTTAAAATACCCTCTCGGTTAGCATTGCAAATCCCTCGTTCTGTAATTAGTCCGGTAACAAGTCGCGCCGGAGTTACATCAAATCCGTAATTGGCAACCTGACTTTTCTCCGGAAGTATTCGGAATTCGTAGATTTCATCGCCCAATTTCCCTTCCATCATGGAAACTTCGCTGGCATTACGTTGCTCAATGGGGATTTCAGTAATGCCATCATTTATGGTCCAGTCGATGGTGGTTGAAGGCAGTGCCACATAAAATGGAACACCGTTATCGGCAGCGGCCAATGCTTTCAGGTAAGTTCCTATTTTATTGGCTACATCGCCGTTCATGGTCGTACGGTCGCTTCCAACAATAACCAGATCGACCATTTGATGCTGCATCAGGTGGCCTCCGGTATTATCAGGAATCACAGTATGCGGAATGCCGGCTTCACCCAGTTCCCATGCAGTTAATCGTGCTCCCTGGTTGCGCGGACGGGTTTCATCAACCCAGACATGAACCGGAATACCAGCTTCGTGTGCCAGATAAATGGGAGCCGTGGCAGTTCCCAACTCCACACAAGCCAATCGCCCTGCATTGCAGTGCGTGAGAATTTGAACCGGTTCCCTATTTTTCTTTTCGCTAATTACTTTTATTAATTCCAGCCCATACATTCCTATTTGCTTGCTGAATTCAATTTCGCGCTGTTTTAAAGATTCAGCATATTCAAGTAAATGGTGAGTATTCTGTAAAATAGTATGTTGTTCTGAAATAACAGAAAGAGCCTCATCAACCGCAAAAGCCAAATTTACTGCAGTTGGTCGCGATGATTTCAACCATTCGGCAGCACGTTGCATTTCGGCTTGAAAATCATTTCCGGAGAAGTTGCTGGCAGCCAGATACATTCCATATGCTGCGGTTACACCAATAAGCGGGGCGCCTCGCACCACCATCTCGGTTATAGCGAAACGGGCTTCTTCCAATGTGCCAATTTCATAAATCAGATTCAGAAAGGGTAGATGGCGCTGATCTATTGTTTCTACACTATTCTTCTGGTGGTTAAACCATATAGTTTGCGGATTCCCCATGATTGTGCATTTTTTTGAAACCCAAAGATAAATATCCAATCATTTAAACTACTCATAACATTTGTGTTCCTTTCATTTTCCGGATTTTTTATGACTTTTGTGGTCTCACAAATCTGACTTTATGGAAATTCTAAGCGGTGTAAAAAATATCATTTTCGATCTTGGTGGTGTTTTACTGAATATAGATCCTAAAAAAACTATTGAAGCATTCAATCGACTTGGTATGGATCAACTTATTGGAGATAAAGGTCTTTCGTACGATCACGACATTTTTTACCTGATGGAGCAGGGTAAAGTTACTCCGGAAGAATTTCGAAATGGTGTCCGGCAATTAATTTCCGCAGAAGTTACAGATGATCAGATTAATGCTGCATGGACAGCGATGTTGCTCGATTTTCCGGCGAATCGGGTTGAACTGGTGAAAAATCTTCGGAATAATTATAAAATATATCTGTTCAGCAATACCAATTCTATTCATGTTGCAAAATATCATGCCGATTTTCTAGAACTACATGGTTTTGAAGTTTCATCACTTTTTGAGATAGATTTCTATTCCAACGAAATTGGCTACCGTAAACCATCACCCGAATCGTTTCAGGAAATCATCCGACTTTCAGGAATAAATCCTGAAGAGTCTATTTTTATTGACGATTCGCTACCCAATGTGGAAGCTGCCATTGGTTGCGGGCTGAAGGGATACTGGTTGGAACCAGGGCAAAAAATAGAAGAAGTGTTTTCGAATTTTCTTTAATTTGACAAATTTGCCTTGACTTTTTAGTAGAAGACGTAATTTATTACTTAAAACCACGATGAAGAGACGGAAACATCGAAGTCATTCCACTCAATGCAATCTCGATACTGATCAAGAATAACTGAGGCTGGTAACTGCAATTGTCAACTTTATATTAGGCTTCGCGATCTTTCCAATCCCCGTTTTCACGAATAATGGCTTCGAGTTCTTCCACCGCTTGCTCAAACGGAATGTGCCGTTTTATCAGTACTTGTCGTTTGTAAAGGTTTACATTTCCGGGGCCAGCACCAACAAACCCATAATCTACATCGCCCATTTCGCCGGGACCATTAACCACACAGCCCATTACTCCAATTTTAAGGTGATCGAGATGATTGAAATGTGCTTTTATTTTAATTGTGGTTTCGTGCAAATCGAACAAGGTTCGCCCACATCCCGGACATGAGATGAATTCTGTTTTTGTAACTCGCATCCTACTTGCCTGAAGAATAGAGAAACTCAAATCTTTCAAGTCGGTAAAGGTGGTTTGATCGAGTTCGTTGGTAATGCAAAGTCCATCGCCATAACCATCAATAAGCAATCCGCCAAGGTCGGCAGCTGCTTTTATCTGAAGATTTTCAAGGTAGCGTTCGTTATATTTCCTGAAGATTACCACCGGAACTTTCCAGATGTGCGATTCAAGTGTCATAAAGAAAGCTCGCAGCTCGGCAAAAGGATTTTTATTGAAACTCTCCAGGATCAAAATCGTTTTCCGGGTTTGTTTGAGCTTGGTGATGATTTCCGGATTTTCGTTCATGAAATGATCAAACTCTTCCTTGTTGGTGCGGATAAACTTGGTTTGCCCCCAGTGCGATCCGCCGAACAAATATTCTTCGAGCGTAAGTACAGGATACGAATTTCCTTCCAAATCGAGCACTTCGTGGTTGTTGAAAAAGTATTCAGGAATTTGTTTTCCACGCAAAGGCAGAATTTCGGAAAGTGTTCTTCCGCGTAAATCGGCCATTACAATGGGCAGAAATTTATCGCCCATCCGTAATACGGGTCGGGTTGACCGGCGTTCGTATTCAAACGGGTTAATCTGCGCAAAAAGTGGTGCTTTAATCGGTTTATGTCCTTTGTACGTTTCGATATGGTTTACCAGCTTTCGTGCTACTGAAATTTCATTTTCAGGAGCTTCGGTTAGCGAAACACGAATGGTGTCACCAATTCCGTCGGCAAGCAGCGCACCGATACCAACCGCTGATTTAATACGGCCATCTTCTCCCTCTCCGGCTTCAGTTACGCCCAAATGAAGCGGATAGCTCATTTCTTCCAGGCGCATCTTGTAATTCAGCAAGCGCACGGTATAAACCATGGTGCGGGTATTGCTGGATTTGATGGAAATGACAACATTATGGAAATCCTGCTTCTGACAAATACGAAGAAATTCCATGACAGATTCTACAATGCCGGCAGGAGTATCGCCGTAACGACTCATAATGCGGTCGGACAAAGAGCCTTGATTGGCGCCAATCCGTAAAGCTGTTTTTGTATCTTTCAGGAATTGAAGAAAGGGAATAAATTGTTCTTCTATTTTCTGAAGTTCAGATTTGTATTCTTCGTCGGTGTATAAATGTTGTTCGAATTTGGCACGTCTGTCGTAAAAATTTCCGGGATTAATGCGAATCTTCGATACATATTGAGCGGCAATCTCCCCTAGATGCGGATTGAAATGAATGTCGGCAACCAAAGGATTTTCGAATCCACGAGCGACAAGTTCGCGCTTGATGTTTTTAAGATTTTCTGCATCAGGAACTCCTCGAACAGTAACCCGGACCATGTCGGCACCACTTTTAATAATTCGAATGATTTGATCAACTGTAGCATCGGTGTCACTGGTGTCAGTATCCGTCATGGATTGTATCCGTATTGGATTTCCATCGCCAAGCAAAACACCCAATATCTGCACCAACGATGTTTTTTGTCGCTGGTACTTAGTCAAATCTTCTATGTAGTTAAAGT
Source organism: Prolixibacteraceae bacterium (assembly GCA_019163175.1). Classification (GTDB taxonomy): domain Bacteria; phylum Bacteroidota; class Bacteroidia; order Bacteroidales; family Prolixibacteraceae; genus Aquipluma. Next base: position 64,750 of record JAFLKN010000033.1, read on the forward strand.
TCTGATCCTTCATTTAACCCGTTGTATAGATGGCGGACAAAGTTAATTTAAAGTAAATAAAAACGAAATCTGAAAGCATACAATAGCCGTATAAAGTCAAAAAAAGCATATAAAAAAGTCATATTTTCCAACTAACCTTTAAAATATTATTTGGTTTTAAAAGTTTTGATTAAAGTGTTCGGTTAGTGTGAAGTGGGGTAATTGGCAGATTTCTTTACTTTTGTTGCACAAAATAAGTTTAAGATGAGTATCAGCGTATCTCAGGTAAGTAAAAATTATGGAATCCAGAAGGCTCTTGATCAGGTTTCCTTTAATATCAGCACCGGTGAACTGGTTGGTTTTCTGGGTCCGAATGGCGCAGGGAAGTCGACTTTGATGAAGATTATTACAGGTTATTTGTGTGCTGATGGAGGTTCAGTTGTAATTAACGGTGAAACTGTTGAAACAAAGAACATTTCCATTCGTTCGCAAATTGGCTATTTGCCTGAAAATAATCCACTTTATACGGATCTGTATGTGAGGGAGTACCTCGAAATGGTTGCCGGATTTTATCAGCTTAAGCATAAAAAAGAGCAGGTTCTGAAGATGATTGAACTTACTGGCCTGAAGGCTGAACAGCACAAGAAGATTGGTATGCTCTCGAAGGGCTACCGTCAACGGGTTGGATTGGCCCAGGCTTTGATTCACGATCCGGCAGTACTGATTTTGGATGAGCCAACTACTGGTTTAGATCCCAATCAGTTGGAGGAAATCAGGCAGTTAATACGTACAATCAGCGCCCATAAAACAGTGATGATTTCGACTCATATCATGCAGGAAGTTGAGGCCATCTGTAGTCGGGTAATAATTATAAATCAGGGGAAATTGGTTGCCGATGGCTCAATTTTGGATTTGAAATCGGGGCAGATAGAACAAAAGCAAACCGTTCTTGTCGAGTTCAACAAAGCTCCTGAAGTAGAATTGCTCCGGAAAATCAGCGGACTTCGGAAACTGGAGGCCATCAACTCAAGCACATTCCTAGTGGAATCTGACCATACCATCGATTTACGTCCGGCGTTATTCCACTTTGCAGTTGCCAATCAGCTTGTATTACTTACGTTGAAAGAGCAGCAACAAAGCCTTGAAAATGTGTTTCAGGAATTGACACGTTAAATTTGAAGTAGATTTTTCAGATAAAGACATCCTTGTCTTAAAAAAGTTTCTAAATTTGCACCTGTTATGTGGATAAATTTGTACTGATTGCAACCACGAAAAAAAATGCTAAAACGAAATATCTTTTTCAATTTGCTTTTCGATCAATTATTCCACAACTTTTAATTGTATAATCTTGTACCTGAGAGTATTCAGTTTGTTCTGATTTATTCTTTGGTATTTAAATTGATCAAATTATGAGTTATTTTTTTACCAGCGAGTCCGTTTCAGAAGGACATCCAGATAAGGTTTCTGATCAGATATCGGATGCTCTTTTAGACGAATTTCTCGCTTTTGATGCCAACTCGAAAGTTGCCATCGAAACTTTAGTTACCACCGGACAGGTTGTACTTGCCGGAGAGGTAAAATCCAACACTTATGTTGATGTGCAGGAAACAGCACGAAGGGTTATTAACCAGATCGGCTACACTAAAGCTGAATATCGTTTCGACGGAGATTCGTGCGGTGTTTTTAGCGCCATTCACGAACAAAGTCCGGATATCAACCGTGGTGTTGACAAAGCCGATAAAATGGATCAGGGAGCTGGTGACCAAGGAATGATGTTTGGTTTTGCAACTGACGAAACCGACAATTACATGCCTCTACCGCTCGATTTGTCTCACCGCATTTTACTCGAACTGGCTGTTATTCGGCGCGAACAGAAGGTAATGACGTATTTGCGTCCAGACTCCAAATCGCAGGTAACGATTGAATACAATGACGATCATTCGCCCAAGCGGATTCATACCATTGTGGTTTCGACCCAGCACGACGATTTTGATGCCGACGAACCCATGTTGGCCAAAATCAAAAAAGATGTGATCGAAATCCTGATTCCTCGCGTGAAAGCTCAGTTGCCGCAACGTGTTCAGGATTTATTTGCTGGCGAGATTATTTATCATGTTAATCCGACCGGAAAATTTGTGATTGGTGGTCCTCACGGAGATACTGGGTTGACCGGGCGCAAGATTATTGTTGACACTTATGGAGGTCGCGGTGCTCATGGTGGTGGCGCTTTCTCCGGAAAAGATCCTTCGAAGGTTGACCGTTCGGCTGCATATGCTGCCCGTCACATCGCTAAAAATATGGTTGCAGCAGGTGTTGCCAAAGAAATGTTGGTTCAACTTTCCTACGCTATCGGAGTTGCCAAACCTGTTGGCGTTTATGTTGAAACCAAAGGAACAGCTATTGCAGGACTTTCAGATTCCCTGATTTCAGAAAAAATTCAGGAAATTTTTGATCTGCGCCCGGCTGCTATTGAGCAGCGGCTCAAACTTCGCAACCCGATTTACCGCGAAACGGCAGCTTATGGACACATGGGACGCCAACCCAAAACAGTTACCAAAGTTTTCGAATCGCCTTACAATGGCCGGATTGAAACTGAAGTGGAGCTGTTTACCTGGGAAAAACTCGACTATGTTGATCAGATAAAAACTGCTTTTAACATTTAATCTTCATACTGAAAGTGAAAAACCGGATCTAATAGGATCCGGTTTTTTTGTTTGACGAACTTCTAAAAATCAATAACTCGTTAAATCGATTAATTTTGTAGCTGCTTAATCTCAATTTCACAGAAATGAAGACATACTCTGCCAAAAGACTTTCATTGTATATCACCGTTTTATTATTGATTTCGAATTTCGGATTCTTTTTGGTGCATTCTAAAAAGGATTTTGGCCCGGTATATTCCATCGTTTTTATTGTACTGTTTTGTGCGTTGTCTTATTTCCTTGTACTTTTTATCCTTAACCGATATATCAACGAAAAAATTAAACCGATTTATAAAACCATTCGGGAAGTGCCGATCAGCGGTAAAAAAAATAAGTTACTCGAAAAGATCGGAACCACAAATATTTCGGACGTTCAGAAACAGGTTGAGGAATGGGCTAAAAATCAGACCGAAGAAATTACACGGTTGAAAGATTTGGAGCGTTACCGTAAAGAATTTGTTGGAAATGTATCACACGAGCTAAAAACACCGATCTTTAATATTCAGGGCTATGTTTTAACCCTCCTTGAGGGTGGAATTGACGACCCGAAGATCAATAAATTATACTTGCAAAGAACCGAAAAAAGTATCGATCGAATGATCTCTATTGTTGAAGATCTGGAATCGATTACGAAACTGGAATCGGGCGAACTGAAAATAAATCTTGTTGATTTTGATTTGGTGAAATTAACTGAAGACGTTTTTGAACTTGCCCAAATGTTAGCAAATGAACGCAGTATTTCACTTGAATATGCTACGAAAATTGATAAGCCAATTATGATTCATGCCGATAAAAAGCGAATTATGGAGGTCATGAATAATTTGGTTGGCAATGGCATAAAATATGGGAAAAAGCGAGGTCATGTGAAAGTTGGATTTTACGATCTGCATGAAACAATTCTGATCGAGATCAGCGACAATGGCATCGGGATGGACAAAAATGATTTGCCCCGAATTTTTGAACGCTTTTATCGTGTTGATAAATCCCGTTCACGTGAGATGGGTGGAACTGGCCTGGGGCTTTCAATTGTCAAACACATTATTGAAGCTCACGATCAAACCATAAATGTGAAAAGTGTTGTTGACAAAGGAACAACCTTCACTTTTACACTCGAAAAGGCAAAGTAGCATCAACACTTCAACGAGATCAAAATGATTTCAAACAAACTGATTCCTAAATATTAGCTATGAAAATAGGTTTGTTTCGAATGAAATTGCTAATTTTCTAACGATTTTAGTATAATTATACCAACTGATTGAAAAGTAATCTCTACTTTTAAATTCAAATTCAAAACTATTATGAGCGACAGTCAATCAAAAATTTTGCTGGTAGATGACGAAGTTGATATTCTGGAGTTTATCAGTTACAATTTAGAGAAAGAAGGATATAAAGTTTATACAGCACAGAATGGTGCCGAAGCAATTAAAGTGGCAGAAAGAACACTTCCAGACTTGATTATTCTGGATGTGATGATGCCCGAAATGGACGGTATTGCAGCCTGCGAAGAAATCCGAAGAATCCCGGTTTTGCAGCACACAATAATTGCATTTCTCACTGCACGAGGTGAAGATTATTCGCAAATTGCAGGATTTGAAGCCGGTGCCGACGATTATATTACAAAACCTATACGCCCTAAAGTTTTGGTTAGCCGAGTTAAAGCGCTTTTAAAACGAACTTCGGCACCCGGTGTGCCAGCTGCTGCAATAATCGAAAATCCACATACTGTAACCATTGGAACTTTAGTTATTGACAAAGAACGTTACCTTATTGTACAAGACGGTAAAGAAATGATTCTTCCACGCAAAGAGTTCGAATTGTTGTCGCTTTTGGTGTCAAAACCTGGAAAAGTATTTACTCGCGAGGAAATCTATTATTCGGTTTGGGGCGACAATGTAGTAGTTGGTGACCGCACTATAGATGTTCATATCCGTAAGTTGAGAGAAAAAATCGGTAACGATCACATCAAAACATTAAAAGGAATTGGGTATAAATTTGTAGAATAACTAAAAAAAATAGTAAATCCCCAGCATTTTAATATACACTAAAAATGCTGGGGATTGTTTTTTATGCAGTATTTCTACCACTTACAGCAAAGCCGCCCTTGTTACTTTTTGTTTTTAAAGTAGAATCCCATTTTAGGACAAATTTGAATTTTGGACCATTTTTTTTATTAAACGGAATCGTAATTGTTTGCTTTTCCATACCTGCAAATCGTTTTTCTTTTGATTGCAACAGATTCTTTGGAGGAGTAATTGTAATCGACAAGGTTCCAACTTCAGGAACTTTAATTCCGTTGGGAAATGAAAATACAAATTCACCTTCATTGTTAGTTTGCACGTTTGCAATAGGCTCATCATCCGGTTCGAGTTCTACATAGACTTCGGCTCCCGGAACTGGCTCTCCAACGAGTGGAGGAGAGAAGGAGAATAACCCGGAAACAAAAAGCAAGATTGAAGCAAGCAAGATTTTTGATTTCATTTTTTCAGGTTTTAAAGTTAATGATTCGTTAATCTTTGATTTATATACGATTAAACGTACAATGAATTTTAATGTTTCCAAAATTTTAACCGCATTTAAATCCTCATCCCCAAATATTTATGCGCAAAATGGTCCAATTTTATAGCTTGCTGCTTTTGAGTTTCGGATACTAAATTTTTCTATATTTGTACCTTTCAAAAAATAAGGCATTAATTTACGTTTAAATGAGCAATAAATTTCAGGTTTACAGACAGTTAGACCTATCCCAGATTAACAAGGATGTTTTAAAAAGATGGGAAGACGACGATACATTTCATAAAAGCATTTCAACTCGCGAAGGTCATCCGACTTTTGTATTTTACGAAGGACCTCCATCGGCCAATGGAATGCCCGGTATTCATCACGTAATGGCTCGTGCGATTAAAGATACTTTTTGCCGCTACAAAACCATGAAGGGATTCCGTGTTCACCGTAAAGCCGGCTGGGACACACATGGACTTCCGGTTGAATTGGGGGTTGAAAAAACACTGGGAATTACAAAAGACGATATCGGAAAAAAAATAAGTGTTGCTGATTACAATGCTGCCTGCCGTACCGAGGTAATGAAATATACCCGTGAATGGGAAGAATTGACCCGTCAAATGGGCTATTGGGTAAACATGGACGATCCATATATTACGTATGATAATCGGTACATCGAAACCATATGGTGGTTGCTTAAGCAGTTATTTGAGAAGAATTTGTTGTATAAAGGGTACACCATTCAGCCATTTTCACCTGCCGCTGGTACCGGACTTAGTTCGCACGAGTTGAATCAGCCGGGTTGTTATCGCGATGTAAAAGACACTACAGCTGTAGCTCAATTTAAAGCTATCCGGAACGAAAAATCGGAATTCCTTTTTGACAATGTGGAGACTGATTTGTTTTTTCTGGCATGGACAACCACTCCGTGGACATTGCCATCGAATACTGCGTTGTGCGTTGGTCCAAAAATTACCTATGTAAAAGTCAGATCTTTCAATCCATACACCGGTTTGCCAGTTACCTTGATTTTGGCAAAGAATCTTTTAGCAACCCATTTCGATCCAAAGAATGCAGAATTGCCGTTGGAAGATTATGCACAAGGTGACAAGAAAATACCATACCAGATTTTAGCAGAATATACAGGAACCCAACTTGAAGGCGTCAGTTACGAGCAACTGATCAATTGGGTTCAGCCCAAAGGTGATGCGTTTAGGGTAATAACCGGTGATTTTGTGACTACTGAAGATGGTACCGGGATTGTACATATTGCACCAACTTTTGGTGCCGATGACGACCGTGTTGCCAAACAGCATGGCATATCTCCACTGATTGTTGACGACAAAGATGGAAAACGTCAACCCATGGTTGACCGCAACGGACGTTTTTTCCTTGTTGAAAATATGGATCAGGCATTTGTTGTCGAATACGTGAATCTGGAAACTTATTCTGAATTTGCCGGACGTTTTGTGAAAAATGCCTACAACGAAAAACTTGGCGATGACGATGCTACCGTAGATGTTGATATCTGCGTGATGCTGAAGAAAGAGAATAAAGCTTTCAAGGTCGAAAAACATGTTCACAATTATCCGCATTGCTGGAGAACCGATAAGCCGATACTTTATTATCCGCTTGATTCATGGTTTATCAAAACTACTGCGGTAAAAGATAAAATGATTGCCCTCAACAATACGATCAACTGGAAACCTCAGTCAACCGGAACCGGACGCTTCGGAAACTGGCTCGAAAATCTGGTAGATTGGAACCTTAGTCGTTCGCGTTTTTGGGGAACTCCGCTGCCCATCTGGAGAACAGAAGATGGTTCGGAAACAAAATGTATTGGTTCTACCGAAGAACTAATGAAGGAGATCGAAGCTGCGGTGGCTGCAGGTGTAATGGAGAAAAATATTTTCGAAGGTTTTGAAGTAGGCAATAACTCAAAAGAAAACTACGATCTAATCGACCTTCATCGTCCGTTTGTGGATGACATTTTTCTGGTTTCAGCAACTGGAAAAAAAATGTTCCGCGAGCCCGATTTGATAGATGTTTGGTTCGATTCTGGCGCCATGCCTTATGCACAGCGTCACTTCCCATTCGAAAATAAAGAAAAATTCAATCAGGTTTTTCCTGCCGATTTTATAGCTGAAGGAGTTGACCAAACCCGCGGATGGTTCTTTACTTTGCATGCCATTGCAACCATGATTGATGAATCGGTTGCCTTTAAGAATATCATTTCGAATGGATTGGTACTCGATAAAAATGGCAATAAAATGTCGAAACGGTTGGGTAATGCTGTTGAACCATTTGCTGCAATAGAAGAAAATGGCTCTGACCCATTGCGTTGGTACATGTTAACCAATTCTCAGCCCTGGGACAACCTTAAATTCGATATTTCAGGTGTAGATGAAGTAAAGCGTAAATTCTTTGGAACACTTTACAATACCTACAATTTCTTCGCGATGTATGCCAATATAGATGGTTTTACCTTCTCCGAGGCTGAAATTCCGGTTGAAGAAAGACCTGAGTTGGATCAATGGATTATCTCGTTACTGAATTCGCTGGTAAAAGATGTAGCCGAAAGCTATGAGACTTATGAACCAACTCGTGCTGGTCGTGCTATTTCTGAATTTGTATCGGAAAACCTGAGCAACTGGTTTGTTCGTTTGAGCCGTAAACGCTACTGGGGCGGATCGTACGACAAAGATAAAATATCGGCCTATCAAACGCTTTATACTTGTTTGAATACGGTGGCCAAGCTAATTGCACCAATCGCACCATTTTATGCCGATTTGTTGTACACCGATCTGAATAAAATTTCAGCAAAAGAAACCGATCAAAGTGTTCATTTGTCTGACTTTCCGATTTGTGATGAGTCGATGATTAACAGCGATCTGGAACAAAAAATGGCTCTGGCTCAAAAGGCTTCGTCAATGATTTTAAGTCTTCGCCGGAAAGAAAAACTGAAAGTTCGCCAACCATTGGCAAAAATCATGATTCCGGTTCTAAATAAAGATTTTCAGTTGCAGTTTGATGCGGTGAAAAATATTGTTCTATCGGAAGTAAACGTAAAAGAGGTGGAATACCTGACTGATGCCGCCGGAATTATCAGTAAAAAGATAAAGGCAAACTTCAAAACACTTGGGCCCAAATTTGGTAAACTGATGAAACAGATTTCAGGAGAAATTGCCGGGTTTAGCCAGGAAGATATTAGTCAGCTCGAAAAAACCGGAATTTATGAACTAAATATCGGTGGTGAGGTTATTACACTTAGTTTGGAAGATGTTGAAATTCAGACCGAGGATATCCCCGGTTGGACAGTGGCCAGTGAAGGTGGCTTGACAATTGCGCTCGATATCAACTTAACGGAAGAATTGAAGCAGGAAGGAATTGCCCGTGAATTCATCAATAAAATTCAGAACATAAGGAAAGACAGTGACTTCGAGGTGACTGACCGGATTGTATTGAAGATTCAGAAGCATGAATTTTATAATACTGCAGTTTTGAATTTTAAAGATTATATAAGCAACCAGACACTTGCATCAGAACTGGTCATTGTTGATGAAGTTGATGCCGAACGTTCACATCTGGTAGAGATTGATACCGATGTTGAAGCACGCATTCAGGTTGAACGGAATTCATAATTTATAAAGTTTCCGGAATACTAAAATGCCTGTTTGATTTAGAAATATTTTTATACTTTTAGAGTCTGAGGCAAGGATAAATAACTTGTTTCGGGTGGGAAAAATTAAAGCTTTTATGTTATGAGTGAAAAGAACAGATATTCGGACGATGAGTTGCAGGAATTTAAACAACTAATTCTTGAGAAACTTGGGAAGGCTCAAAAAGACTACGAAATGTACAAAAGCTCCATAACCCAGAGCGATGGAAATGACACGCAGGATACTTCTCCAACCTTCAAAGTTCTGGAAGAAGGGGCGGCTACGCTCTCGAAAGAAGAGGCAGGTAAACTGGCTCAACGTCAGCAAAAATTTATTCAGTATTTGCAGGCTGCATTGGTTCGCATTGAGAATAAAACATACGGGATATGCCGTGAAACCGGCAAATTAATTTCCAAGGAGAGATTGCGCGCTGTGCCGCATGCCACGCTAAGCATTGATGCAAAAAACAGCCAAAAGTAACAACTCGTAAAATAGAGCCAAAAATGATTGGAAGAGCGATTCTTTCAATCATTTTTTATAATTAGTGATTATGTCGAAATTACAAAAGTCTATTCTCCTCGTTTTTTTAGTTTTACTGGTTGATCAAATTCTCAAAATTTGGATCAAAACACATATGACTATAGGTGAAGAATTTTCGGTACTCGGAAGTTGGTTCCTGATTCATTTTGTTGAAAATAACGGTATGGCCTTTGGATTTGAGTTTGGCGGCGAATATGGGAAAATTTTCCTCTCCTTATTTCGGATTGTTGCCGTTTTCGGAATTGGCTGGTATATTACTAAATTAGTGAAGAAAAATCTTCCAATGGGCTTTATAGCCTGTGTTTCACTAATCTTTGCCGGGGCAATTGGAAATATTATTGATAGTGCTTTTTACGGCCTCATTTTCAACGACAGTTACGGGCAAGTTGCAACGCTATTTCCTGAAGGAGGCGGTTATGCGACTTTTCTGCATGGTCGGGTAGTCGATATGTTTTATTTTCCTTTAATTTCAGGAGTTTACCCCGATTGGGTTCCATTTGCCGGAGGTAGCGATTTCCAGTTTTTCCGCCCAGTTTTCAATGTAGCAGATTCATCAATTTCGATAGGCATTTTCTCCATTATTTTGTTTTACCGAAAACAGTTTAATACGATGGAAGAGAATCATCCTGAAACTGAAAATAAAACCAAGGTTGATACGGAAGAAACGATAGTTGAAGAAACTGCAATAGTCGAAGATGCTGTAGTTATTCATACTGAAGATGAAACAAAGGAAACTGCAGATAACAAATCGTTCTAGTTCCAGTAATAAATGATTGTTTTGAGGTGATTTGATGCAGTTGAGAAACAAATTATAAACGAATGAAATTTGAATATTTTGCTTGTTAAATCTCGATGAATTCAGTAAACTTGCACTCCGAAAAATGCGTTCATATAACGGTTTAAAATTTTTACCTGAAAATAAGACCTTCAGAATATTGTAGGGCCTATAGCTCAGTCGGTTAGAGCACCTGACTCATAATCAGGGAGTCACTGGTTCAAGCCCAGTTGGGCCCACTTAATTATCAAAGAGTTACGAAGAATATTCGTAGCTCTTTTTTGTTTACGGCGGGATCAAGGAGCATCGAATGCTTAAAAACATTACTTCTTATAAATCATGCCTTAACAACTTTTTTATTCTTATTTTTCATCCTGAATGAGGTTGTTTAAATTATTAGAGATAATAATTTGAACTAAGCAATAAACATTAATTCTGCCAGTTTATATTTTGATTTTAAGCACAATAAAAAGGATGAATAAAAAGATTATCTTGCCTTTTCTGTTTTTGTTAACTATTGCATTTACCTATTCTGTCCGCTCGCAGGATAGGTTTAGTATTGCCCAAATAGACAGCCTTCGAAAAAAAATAGATTCTAAAAAGGGATTAGATAAAATTTCCACTCAATTGGAACTTGCACTTCGAATCATGGAAAATGAGGGAAATGAAGCTCGTTCCCTGATAAATTCCGCTCTAATTGCAGCTAAGACGGAAAACAATAAAAATCTGGAAGCACGTGCTTATTATATGTTGGGCAGAATAAGTGAGACACTGGATAATAAAGATTTTTCCGTAGCATATTATGATACTGCCTTAATAATCACAGAATTTTCAGGTGATAATTGGAATAAGGGGGAAATCCTATTCCGGAAAGGTATAATTAAGCACAATAGCCGTGAGGAAATACATGCACTCGAGTATTTTAACGCTTCACTTCAGGCTAGTCGTTTATCAAACAATTTCAAAATTATGGGTTCAGCCTATTCTATGATGGGTACCATATTTAGGGTAAATGGATTGTACGACAGGGCGATAGAGTACATTGTTAATTCAAAACTAAATTACGGAAAAGCTGGTTCTACTGAGGGTAAGGCATGGGCAGCTTATATTTTAGGAAGGATATATGCTGACTTAAAACTTCCCCAAAAGGCACTGGAATATTTCCAGGAAGCTCTCGGCATATATAATAAACAAGCTTCAATTGATGGGAACAAAGATGGTGTAGCTATTTGCTATGAGCAGATTGGATTACTCAATTTAGATTCAGGGAACTTTAAAGAAGCAAATAGGTACATTGATAGTACCCTTATAATTTACACCGCAAATAAATCGAAATACGGCCTGTCGAACGCACATAAGAACTTGGGCATGATTGAATATTCAATGGGTAATTACGAGATGGCGGAAAAGTATTTAAATGAGTCTCTTAAGATAAAAAATGAAGTAGGTGATTTACTTAATTTGCCCACTATTTACGAGTACCTCGGACTATGCCTCATTGGGAAAGGCAAAATGCATCAAGGATTTGGTAGTTTAAATCAGGGATTAACTTTGGCCATATCAAACAACCAAAAGAAAGTCCAGTTAAATATTTATTCAAAGTTGACCGAAGTTTATCTAAGTATAAATGATCTGAAAAATGCAATTAGCAGCCAGAAAAAACAAATTGAAATTCAGGATTTAATCCTTTCGGGCGCTGCGAATATTAAAATTGAGCAGTTGCAAGCTATTTATGAGATTGACAAAAAAAACGGTCAGATTATAGAATTAGAAAGACAGAATGAAATTAACTCCTTAACAATCAAGCAGCATCGGATTTCGCAACTAATAATGATTATAGGAATCTTTATTGCCTTTTTAATTTCTGTATTGATATACTGGTTTTATAACAGAATGCGGCTAAAAAACCTTGAACTAAAGGAAACTAACGCTGCAAAAGATAAATTATTTGCAATCATTGCGCATGATTTGCGCGGACCAACCGGTAGTCTTGCTACTTTTCTTGAGCATATCAACGACACATTTAATGATCATAGCCCAACAGAATTAAAAGAGATATTATTGTCTTTATATAAATCTGCAGAAAATGTGAGTATTTTGCTTGAAAATCTGCTTATATGGGCACAATCACAATTAAACAAAATTCAATACCTTCCTACGGAACTGAAGCTGACCGATGTTATTCAAAATTCAATAAGAGGATTAAAGCAATCAGCCGACAATAAGCAGATTGATCTCAAGTTTGAATTAAACGATCAGATTTTTGTGTTGGTTGATCTCAATTTGGTGCAGAGCATAATGCGTAATCTGCTCAGTAATGCCATTAAATTTACGCACAGGGGTGGTTCGGTAATCATTAAATCTGATGTGAGGTATATGAATAGTGCATATATAAGTATTATTGATAATGGAGTTGGTATTGAAGAATCGTCACTCTCAAAAATCTTTGATATTAGCAATACCCATCATACAATTGGTACCGAAAATGAAAAGAGTACAGGTTTAGGATTAATACTCGTGAAAGAATTCGTTGAAAAGAATAACGGAACCATTACCATTGAGAGTCAAAAAGGGAAAGGCACGATTGTTTCGTTTACACTGCCTTTAATTCAAGGATGATTATTTCCATTTAATTCAAACTCCATTCTTCCGTATTGAAATCTACTTTCCAACCATTGGTCTTGTTAAGAAAGGCAAATGTTGCTTAGTTACTTTGATCTTGATCGCTGGTAAAATTGGTTAAGGTTGCTAAGTTTTGCTGTTGTGTGTTTTTACTGATTTTCTTATATTTACAAATAGCAGCATATTGTATAGTAGATAAAAAGTAGGTGTCAGAATTGAACAGCCTGAATTTATTTAAAACCAGTACTTTTATAGTAGTGAATATAGTTAAGTGCGAATGAACTAGTTGTAATTAGCATAAAAGGTGAAAATCTAATTCCTTAAGAAAATGAAAAAAACATTCATTTTCCTTCTTTTGATCGCAAGTTTTTTCTTGTCCTGTAAAGAGAATACTCAAGTCACTGATACGTTGAATCAATTTTCAGGTATAGGGAGTAATCTATATTTAGGTAGTCATAATTTTCCCGATTTTGAACTTGACACAATCAAAATATCAACTACTCTTAATAAATTGGTTGAATCTGAAAACAACCCTGGCAGGTTAATTGAAACCGCATTTGCAGTTAAGACTTATCGACCTTTTGGAGACACATTGTCGGTTATTGCAGCCAATTTCCTTCTGCAAAAGGCAGCAAATTTAATCGAGGATTTTAATTTCAGCTCTAATATTTTCAAAGCATTAACCTACCGACGGTTAGCAACGGTGTTACAGGAAGAGGGTGTTCCTGTAAACATTCCGATCAGTCGTTTTAGAAAGATAATGACTAATATTCAACAGAAAAATTTTAATTACCTTTTTAAGAGACTACAACTTCAAGTAGTACTAACCGTTTCTCAAACATCATTCAAAGTTTTTTATACTCTTTTCGGATTTCTGTCTTTAATTTTTATTGTAAATCAAATAAAAAGGAGAAGATACTTTTTCCCAATGCTTATAATACTGAGTACTACTGGAGTTTTTATAATTTATGGTATGGCGCCCCAAAGTGCAAATACACCGAAGATTTCGCTCCAAAGTACAATGTTTGATTTTCAGATTGAAAATGAAATGGGCACGGTTCAAATTCTTAACGAGAAACATATACCCATAGGAAAACTAATATATGTAAATGAAAACATGGTAGGCTTCGGTTATCATTTTTCTCCACAAAACATTTCGTCAATTATCGATAGCATTTCAAAAATAAATCAACTATTGCTTAATACAACTGCTTCATTTGTAAATAATAAAATTGACCCTGTTGGATTCAATGCTGTAAATGGGGATATATTGAATCCGATGTTTAATTATCATTGGGATGGATTGGTGCTTTTAGAAGATAAAAAAATAGATATTCTTTCCTTAAAAAATGAAAAGACAACAAGCCTGACCACTAGTTTCGAAAGTTATTTTCAACTAACTATCCGTGTAAAAAACAATCATTCCAGTGCATTTCAAGTACCATTACTTATTTACAACGATTCTTTAATGCTGAATCCCGAGAATGTTCCCCTTAATTCTCGGGAAAGCCGTTTCCTGATAAAGGTAGTTACCCCTCAAAAAAAAGGATATTATCTTCTTGTCGATATAGATAATTACTATCCTTTAGCCTACAATACTTTGGCCATATTAAATAGATTTCGGGCTGACCATTATTCAGTTAATTTTATGGTATTGCTCGATGTGGGTGCAAATAACTATTTTCAGGTCTATAATCCTGATGGAACAAAAAATAATCACTTTATTAGTACTTTACCTTCAGATAAAGCAAGTAATATACTATCAATTTTCTTTCTTCGTAATTCAACTTTTACCTTTGAACTTTAAAACTTAACTCTATGAAAAAATTAAATCAAAAAAAGCTTAGAAAGGTTGCCTGGCTTGCCTTTGCAATGCTCTCCTGTTTATTCGTTTTTGTGGCATGTGATTTTTTATTCCCCGACGACAAGGATGAGGCTGAAGTATATCAACCAAAAACAATTAGTGGAACAATTGTTTTACCCACCGGCTCTACTTTAGATGTTTCGAAATGTAATATTCAGTCGATATACGGAGATGCCACAATTACTTCAAATTCTTTTTCACTAAAAGTGGAAAGTGCGACTGTACAACAAATGATCTACTTTTCGAATCAGAAAAAAGACATCCTTATGGCTGCATTTATAAACAGCAATCAAAGTACTTTAACTTTCAACTCGGAGACGACTTCTCTTGCGCTTCTCATGCTTATGCTTCAGTGTGGAGGAATTGAGGAAAGTGAATGGGATAAGTTAGCTAATAAAATAAAGGCGAACAAGTATTTCGTTGATATAAAATCGAAAGTTGAATACCTGATAAAAAATGAGACAGATATCTTTTCAGAAAAGAATACTGATTTGATTTCATTATGTGGTAATTTAATTAATGATTTAACCGGAAGTCTAAAAAGTGCGGAGGTGGATAAAGATATCACTCCGTTGGTTGTAACCACTTCGGGCAATAAAGTGTCGATTAACAATAATGGGAGTGCCCCACTTTATCAAATCACCATGACCAAAGATGGTGTACAGGTCGATCAGCAAACACTTTTAGCCTCTGATCCTGTGAAAATATCCATTGGAAATATTCTTTCATGGAAATGGGGTGTTTGCAATCCACCGGATCCAATTGAATTTAAACTGGATAAAACAGGCGATTACGAATTCAGAGCCTCTAGCTGGGATACTGGTTCACTGTTACTTAGCCCACGATTTAACAATGCCGTTCTGGTTACCAACCAACTGTTGTGTGCATTTGGATTTCCACTTAGCAATGAGTGCGCAAAAAAGGTAGCAGATTTCATGTATAGTCTGATGGTTAACACAGTAATTGATATGCGTACGATGGATAAGGATGCAAATGATGCTATTCGTGTATTTCTTGATTTTTTGTTGATGAAAGCTGCTGCAATTGCCGAACTGACTGCTGACTGCTGTAAAGAGACAAATCCGGCCAAGCTTAGTGAATACACTGAGAAATTTATTAAAGCTGCCAAGTTTGGTTTGAAATGTATTGATGTATTAGGCAAAGCAGAAGCCAGCAGTAATGCTGCCGGATTGCTTGGACAGTGGGCGTATCAGCCAACTGAAATAACCTTTTGCAAGCACAATGAAAACAATATGATTCTCACTTGTGGCACTGGCTTATTCAATGCTGTGACCTGTAATTTTAGCACTACTGATCTTAAATATTTTTTGACTTATAAAGACAATTCAACAACTAACTATTTTAATATTGGTAGAAGCTTTAAACCTGAATCATGCACAATAACTGCATCTGATTTCAGAATTAGTGGCAAATCTCCTTATAATAGTACTCATACTTTTACCACTAATGGACTAATTAAAAACCAGGTAATTACTGATATTTCGTTTACTGAAAATATTGATGAATATAAAGGTAGTGTTTTGGAATATTCTACAGTCAAAAAGGTCGTTCTTACAAACCTAAGTATCTCTCTTAATGATATATCTACAACTGGATTTAATGAAGTTGAGTATTTCAAGAACTCGTCTGGTAAAATTGTTTCTGTTTCAGAGATTTATAAATACTGGGACAAGAAAACAGCTAAAATGATAACAGCAAGAGAATTACAGAGTAATATAAATTCTGTGGTATTTGATCAAAGCGGTAAAATAAAAATTGGTTTCAGTACAGTAAAATAAACTGAATGAAATTAATTTAGTGAGAACAGAACTAATATCTCACTTTGGGTAGAATTATAAGCAAAAAATAAGCTCAACACTTATTCGGTGTTGAGCTTATTTTTTAAGGTAAAAAGCGTGCTTTTTTATTTTGAGATTTTCATTTCGTTGAGCAGATAACCAGCCCCGCCGAACTTGTCCATGATAAAGAGTGTATAGCGAATGTCAACATTTATACAACGTTGAAGTGAGGGTTCAAAAATGATATCACCGCTCATTGATTCCCAGTTGCCATCGAAGGCAGTTCCAATCAGTTCACCTTTTCCATTCATTACCGGGCTGCCTGAATTTCCACCGGTAATATCATTGGTTGTCAGGAAGGCAACCGGCATTCTCCCATCCTTCAAGGCATACTGACCAAAATCTTTACTGGCATACAATTCTTTCAATTTCTCAGGAACAACAAACTCCCAATTGTTCGGATCTTCTTTCTGCATAACACCTTCCAGAGTGGTGATATAGTCATAGATTACGCCATCTTTGGGTGAGTAATTCTGAACCTTTCCATAGGTCATGCGCATAGTGAAATTGGCATCCGGGTACATGGCTTTTCCATTATTCATTTCAAGCATTCCGGCGATATACTGCTTTTGTCCTTTTGCATACAAAGTCCGGTATTGCTCAATTTCCTTTGTGTATTTCATCATAGCGTCAGTGATGTTCTTTCCAGTTACCAATGCAGCATCATTCTCCAGTACTGATTTATCTCCAGCTTGAGCCGCTTTGAGTTTTTCTTCAGAAGTAAATACTGATTTGCTAAACATGGCATCAACGTAAGCGTCGATATTGCCCTGGAACTGCGAGTCGATAGTTTTATAAAATTCAGGAAGGTCAGCAGCTGGCACTTTATTTTTGAAGAGTGTAATCATAGCTTTTGCAACTTTCTTGTCGGTTGCAACATTATAGTCTTTATAGAAATCTGCAGGGTTTGATTGGAAATTTGGTCTGCCACCTCTTCCTTCTCTGGACTCGCCTTCAGGTCTTGGAGCAAAACGTAATGCTGCTGATGTTAATTCTATTGATCCCAGCGCTTCCTGATAATATCTCAACGTATATTGTAGTTTGGCACGAGCTTCAATGGCTGATTGCACGTCAGAGAGGGCTTCTCCATAGTTTGCTTTTCTCGTTGGGTCGGCTGCAATCCACTCCGTAAAAGTCTTTTCTTCAGCTTGCCGTCTTTCGTATACCTTAAGCTTTTTAAATGCCTCATTCATAGCAATTGCTTTTTTCCATGAATTCGATGATCCGGCAAATTTGCTCGAATATTGCAACCGAATTTTAGGATCGGCAACCATGTCTTTCATGAGGATATCCTGGCGAACCCCCCTGACATAAGCCGTAATTACATTGTTAATTTCGCTGGTTTCCTTTACTTCGAAAGAGGTCATAAAACGATTAGTCCTTCCCGGATAACCCAGAATCATGGCAGGATCGTTCTGCTTGATACCTTTCAGTGAGATAGTCAGGAATTTCTTTGGTTGATACGGAACGTTATCTTTAGAATATTCTGCAGGGTTATTGTTTTTGTCGGCATAAATCCGAAACATACTGAAATCCCCGGTATGACGAGGCCACATCCAATTGTCGGTGTCATAACCGAATTTCCCGATCGAGGAAGGAGGCGCACCAACAAAACGAATATCGGTATAGGTTTTTGAAACAACCAGATAATATTGATTTTCACCGTAGAAAGGGATTACTCTTCCGCGCAGAAACTTGTTTTCGCCAACAGCTTTAGTTGCCAGCTGGTCAGAAATAGTTCTCAATGCCTCGTCTTTTGCTTTTGGGTCAGTTGCAGCAGCCAAAGCCTTGGTAACTTCTGCTGTCACATCTTCGAAATGATCAAGGAAAGTCACAGTCAAGCCCTTTGACGGAAGTTCTTCCTCATGGTTCTTTGCCCAGAAGCCGTCTTGCAGGTAGTTATGATCCACCGAACTCAATTTCTGAATGGTGCTGTAGCCACAATGGTGGTTGGTCAAAACAAGTCCATCTTTCGATATGATTTCAGCAGTACAACCACCTCCAAATATGAGTACTGCATCTTTTAAACTTGATTTATTGATATCGTAAATGTCACTTGCTGAGAGCTTAAATCCCATTTTCGACATTTCTTTACTATTCAGTTTTTGAATCAGGGAAAGCATCCACATGCCTTCGTCTGCACGTAATGTGCCAACTGACAAAATAAGGACTGAAAGGAAAATTAGGCCAATTCTTTTTAGGTTTATCATGGTTAAAATAAATTTAGGTATAAATCAGAAAATATTTCAGGCAATAATAACAAAAAAGCGGATAGATAAAAATGAGATCGATTCTTATTACTCATTTAGCCATTTTTAAATTTTCATTTTATATCATTAATTATCTGATATTTAGTTATTTATGATTAAATTTGGCATAAGATTCTAATTTAGTTTTTGTGTTTTCTAATATGTGAGTATATATATATATGTATTAAAATGAGAATTTTATACAATAATGGGTTACTTTTGTGCGTTTCTCAGAATAAATAGTAGAATCTTGGCGGTATTCTATTTTCCCAAAAAGATATTTATCAAGCCAAGATTCCCATACTTCAAAAAAACCAAAATCAAATCCAACTTTCGGATAAAATCTTCATTCATCCTCTTCGGAATGATTATGATGATCAGAATTTAAATCAAAATTCTTGTTCACATACATAGTCAATTAAAAAATCGAGCGTGGCTTACCACGATTGAAATAGTAAAGTTTTATCCAGCGTATGTTGGTTGACTTGACCTTGTTAAAATTCAGAAAAACTTTAAATCTTGATTTATGAACTTTAAATCGTTTAAATTAATCTTATTCAGCGCAGTAGTGCTTTTGACAACGTTTGTAATTTCTTGCAACAAAGATATTACAGATGAGAATCAGGTGGATGGGACAGTAACGAATTCGAATGCAGCTTTGACGCTGAAAGCTGGTGCAATTGATTTACCTGGAAGACTTTTGGCCTCTAATTGTTTTCAATGTCATGGAACGAATGGGTATGCCGGAGAACTAAAAATTGGAGAACAGAGTGCTTCAAGTATCATTTCAGATATAAATGAAATGAAAACCAAAGATCCGAGGTCCAACATCATGAATGTTCATGCCAAGGCTTACACTACAGAAGAAATGCAATTAATCGCTGATTATATTTCAAAACAAGTCAAATATTAATTATGGAACGCAGAAAATTCTTACAAAATATAGGTGCAACAGCAGTTGGACTTTCGTTTTTGAAATCATCTATGGCTGCACAATTGTCGGCTAGCGCTGAGGCTGTTGGACGTGTAGTAGTTGTTGGCGGTGGTATGGCCGGAACAACTGTAGCAAAATATCTCCGATTCTGGGGTGGAACAGGTCTTGATGTTACTTTAGTGGAACCCAATGCAACCTACTATTCCAATATTTTCAGTAACATGGTTTTAACCGGTGAACGAACCTTAAGTCAGCTTGCTTTTAACTATTCAATTCTAAAAAGCAAATATGGTGTTAAAGTTCAAAACTATTCCGTATCATCAATTGATCCGGTTGGGAAAAAAGTGACACTGTCGAATGGAGTAATATTGCCATATGACCGTCTGGTCCTCGCTCCTGGTATTGATTTTGAACCTTTGCCCTCGTTAACCGGAACTGTTGCCAATCAGGCTAAAATTGTTCATGCATGGAAGACCGGAACTCAAACAACTTCGTTGCAGAATCAAATCAAAGCCATGACCAAAAGCGATACATTTATTTTAACTATACCTCCTGCACCATACCGCTGCCCTCCCGGACCTTATGAACGAGCTTGTGCTGTAGCCGATTATCTGAAAAGAACCAAAGGTGGTGGTAAAGTAATTATTTTGGATGCGAATTCAAAAATTCTGGCAGAACCTCTGAACTTTACAAAAGCATTTACTGAAACGCATAAGGGAATTATTACTTATATTCCAAACGCCCCAATTGCCAGTATTAATGCTGACACAATGAAGGTAACAACTTCTTCAGGCGCTACTTTCACCGGAAAAGTCATTAATGCTATCCCAACCCATAAAGCTGGGAAGTTAATTACCGATTCCGGAATTGGATTGGCGAATGGATTAAATGGTAAATGGGCTGGAGTGAATGTACTTTCTTATGAATCTTCAAATCTCAATTTGGCTGGAATTCATATCATTGGAGATTCATCTTCCACAACCCAGCCAAAAGCAGGTCATATAGCCAATGCAGAAGCTAAAGTTTGTGCCGATGCCATTATCAATATATTCAAAGGCGGAACCATTAATCAGGTTCCAATCACAAATTCTTCATGTTTTACGCCTATTACAAAAACAACTGCGTCGTGGTTGTCGGTTGTATATCGCTATGATCCAGTCTCAAAGACAATGTTGCCAGCCGGAAATGGCATAACCGAATCAAATGGAGCTACTTCCGAAAATTACGAAGACATGCTCAAATGGTTCAATAACTTGATGGCTGATACTTTTGCATAAGAATCAAGATTTTATTGTAGTTTGACAATTTTAAGCAGTTACACGTGGGTGTAGCTGCTTTTTTTACTCCTCCGATACTGATAATAAAGTTTCTAATTAGGACCAAAACTTGAGCATAAATCAACTTATCAGCCAACTTGACGTTTTATTCCTTCGTTTACAGCTTTTATTTTCTGTTTAATTGCTTATTTTTGATAACAACTGAAAAACAAATTATATGAAAACAATTCTGATTACCGGAGGTGCCGGTTTTATTGGATCGCACGTGGTAAGGCTTTTTGTAAATAAGTATCCCGAATATCAAATCGTTAACCTCGATAAGCTCACCTATGCCGGAAATCTGGCAAACCTGACTGATATTGAGAACAAACCCAATTACGAGTTTGTGAAAGGTGATATTGTTGACGCCGATTTTATAATGAAGTTGTTTGTCGAAAGGCAATTCGATGGCGTTATTCATCTGGCAGCCGAATCACATGTCGACCGGTCGATCAGCAATCCAACTGAATTTGTTTTCACCAATGTGATTGGAACCGTCAATTTGCTGAATGCTGTTCGCCAAATCTGGAAAGATAATACCGATGGCAAGCGCTTTTATCACATTTCAACCGATGAAGTTTATGGAAGTTTGGGCGCTGAGGGAATGTTTACCGAAGAAACCGGCTACGATCCGCACAGTCCGTATTCGGCATCAAAAGCCAGTTCCGACCATTTTGTGCGCGCGTACCACGATACATTTGGAATACCTGCAGTCATTTCAAACTGCTCGAATAACTACGGGTCGTTCCAGTTTCCTGAAAAACTGATTCCGCTTTTTATCAACAACATCAAGTTTAATAAAGCTTTGCCTGTGTACGGGAAAGGCGAAAATGTACGCGACTGGCTTTGGGTCGAAGATCATGCGCGTGCAATTGATGTGATTTACCACCAGGGGAAAAACGGTGATACCTACAACATTGGCGGACACAACGAATGGACAAACATTGACTTGATTAAAGTAATGTGCAGCATAATGGACCGCAAACTGGGTCGCGAAGCCGGAACTTCAGAAAAGCTCATTACTTACGTGAAAGACCGCGCCGGACATGATTTGCGTTATGCCATCGACTCTACCAAATTGCAAAAGGAACTAAATTGGGTGCCAAGCCTCCAGTTTGAAGAAGGTTTAGAGAAAACCATCGACTGGTATCTGGCCAACACCGAATGGATGGAAAACGTAACCAGCGGCGACTACCAAAGCTATTACGAAAAGCAGTATCAGAATAGGTAATCCGAAGTCAAAAGGATAAAGTTAAAAGTCAAAATATATAAAAAAGTCAGGGTTTCACTCCAAGTGAAGCCCTGACTTTTTTAAGCACATAGCTAAAAGAATCCAAAGCTTTTACTTAAATTGTCGATCCAAAAAAGAATCAATTCTGAAAAGTATTTTTGCCACCAAGACATGAAAAATTTAAGTCTTACAAAGTATTTTTTCAATTCTTTGTGCTGCTTTGTGACTTGGAGCCTTAGTGGTAAATTAAACCCAACAATATGAAACGCCGTAACTTCTTTAAAACAGCCGCACTTGGTGGCGGAACTCTTGCTTTTGCGCCATTAAGTTCATGCGTTCAGTCCACAACAAAAAAAGAACCTTCAATTAATTACGCCGATTTTGAACTGAATGAACTGACCATTGTCCAGCTTCAGGAAAAAATGAGTTCAGGAGCTTTGACTTCCGCGGAAATAACCCAAAAATATTTGGACCGGATTGAGTTGATCAACAAAAGCGGTCCGGAATTACGTGCGGTTATTGAGGTCAATCCTGAAGCTTTGGCGATTGCAAAGCAGTTGGATGCAGAGCGAAAATCAGGAAATATTCGCGGTTCGTTGCATGGAATTCCGGTTCTGATTAAAGACAACATTGATACCGGCGATCGGATGCAAACAACTGCCGGTTCTTTGGCCATGGTTGGAAGTCCTGCGCCGGATGATGCAGTAATAATTCGCAAATTGAGGGAAGCAGGCGCCGTACTTTTAGGCAAGACGAATCTCAGTGAATGGGCGAATTTCCGTTCTACCAAATCGTCGAGTGGTTGGAGCGGACGGGGAGGTCAGGTTCGCAATCCGTTCAGTTTAGATCGCAGTCCATGTGGATCGAGTTCGGGCACCGGGGCAGCAGTTTCTGCCAATTTATGCGCGATTGGTATTGGCACCGAAACCGATGGCTCGATTGTTTGCCCTTCAGGAATCAATGGGATTGTAGGCATCAAGCCAACTCTGGGATTATGGAATGGCGATGGCATCATCCCGATTTCGCACTCACAGGATACTGCCGGACCGATGGCCCGCACAGTTGCTGATGCAGCTGCCATGCTGGGTTTATTAGCTGAAAAGAATCAGGATTACTCTCAATTTCTTGATGCTGGCGGTTTGAAAAATGCCCGGATTGGTATTGCTTCCGATTTTTTTGGATTCAATGCTGAGGTAGAAAAACTAATGGCTGCTGCCATTCAAAAAATGAAAGATTCAGGAGCAATAATTATCGATAACCTGAAGTTTGAAACCATTGAGGAATGGTATAAAATGGAAAGGAAAGTATTGTATTCCGAATTCAAGGCTGATTTGAATGCATACCTGAAAACCCGATCAGGGTTGAAAGTAAAGTCGCTGACCGATTTAATTGAATTCAACAAACAGAATGCTGACACCGAATTGAAATGGTTCGGGCAGGAAATATTTGAAGAGGCAGAACAAACGAAAGGACTGGATGATCCTGAATACATCCAGGCGCTTGCCAGAGCAAAAGAGTTATCTCAAAAAGGAATCGAAAATTTGATGGATCAGCACCAGTTGGATGCGCTGATTGCCCCGACCAATGGCCCGACCTGGACGATTGATTGGGTAAACGGCGACCATTTTGGAGGAGGGAGCTCGGAACCTGCCGCTATTTCGGGTTATCCGAGTATTACTGTTCCAGCCGGGTATATTGCCGGTTTACCAGTCGGAATTTCATTTTTCGGGCGTGCATGGAGCGAACCCACATTAATTAAATTGGCATATGCCTTTGAACAGGCCACGAAACATAGAAAAGCACCAGGGTTTCTGAGTTCTATTGTTGTATAAACCATATAAATGGCGGGTCATCCTGAACTTGTTTCAGGATCCATAGGTATGGAAGACAGACCCCGATATAAATTCGGGGTGACGTGATTTGAGGATGTTGTTTTAAGTCTTTTTTTTCGTTTTTCGATACCCCATCCACCAAATAAAGAAGCCGCTGATCAGCACAATAAGAATACAAATTCCGGCGAGCGGAACATAAAGAATGTAAAACATGCCCAGAATAGGTTCGAAGATGCGGCCGGTATGAACTTCAAGCGAAAGATTCCACAACGAAATCGGGCTTTTCTGAATGACCTCAGTACTCATTTCTTCGAATGGAATTGTGTTCCGGATGGGTAGAACTCCATGATTGTAATCGAAATAAAATTCATTACCCGACTGATCGGCGAACCAGCCGTCAATCATGTCTTTCGAAACGGGCGGTCCCATAATCGGAGGCGCTTCATACGGACTTCCTTTGAGGTAATCAAACACTTGTCCTGTCAACGGATTCCAAAGGAATAGTCCGTTGAATGAGCCAACCAAATAGGTGCTTTCGCCTTTTTTCTCCAGCACATTGCAGCCCATCACACTCACCGGTGGTTCACCCGGAAGACGGCGCATGGGTTCTTTCAGGTTTTCGTCGGTAAAAAAAATGCCGTCGTAGGTGCTGAACAGAAAAATATGTTGCTGCTCGTCGTACAGAACACGGCGAAGCTTGTCGTACCATGGATTCGGAGAACTTAAAACCGTTCCGGGAATGGGTGACACCACCGAATTGGCAATGGCAATCAGCAAAGGCGGACGCAAAAACATACCGGTAATAGTCACAAAAATCAGGAACGGAATAAAGATCCAACCTAAGCGGTTATGCCATTTCAGGTTGAAATTTCGTGCAGCGACATATGACGAGTTGTCCTTCTGTTTTGCTTTTCGGCGCTTCAGCCATACCGGAAAAATGAAATGCATCAATCCGGTGAGCGAAATGAGCAGAATGGCCAGACCAAACAAATCGACAACCAGCTTTCCAACCGATCCCCACAATTCGCCACTATGCAACAACCACAAAGTTTTAAACAGGCTGGCCCTCCCATCGTAACCTTCAGGTGCCGGCAGCACAAGTGTTTCAAAGGTTTTCATATCGCCCGATTTCAGTATAAGCGAACGGGTTTGGACCAAGAATTCGTTGCCTTTCAGAATAAGATCGGTAATGCGTTCTTCAGAGCCCGGAAGCAGAATTTTTTGCCATTGGCGTGTAGTTGCCGAGAATTCGTACAAACCAAAATAAGTTCCGGCAAGCAGTTTCCCTTCCGGAGTTTTCAGGATTTTGCTGATTTTTCGGTTGTCGATTCCTTTTGGGAATCCTGCATTCCAGTCCTGAAAAGTTTTGAACTGATCGGTACTTAGCCAAATGCCGATGTTGCCATAAACGAGCGCCGAGTCGGGACTCAACTGAAGCACAGATTTCACGGCACCCTTGTTCCAGTTTTGGTAGCTGTAATCTGCAGGTAGCCACGAGCGGTTGATGTCGATGGAAGAAATTAGTCCGCGGTGATTCATGAAAATTCCGGAGATGGAAAAGAGAATCACGAACAGGGTAATCACGATTCCCGGCCACTTGTGAAACTTACGGAACAGCTTGATTATTTTATTTCTGGTCATCTGAAAAATCTGCTAATGCAGCAAATGTAGAATCAATCCGGTTTGCGAAGTGTAACAAGTGTTACAATCAGAGCGATTTGCAGTACGAAGCTGTTTCATAAGCCATTGATTCAGTCATCCTGAACTTGTTTCAGGATCCCAATGCATTGTATGTCAGATCCCGAAATAAATTCGGGATGACCGGGTTAGAGAATATTTTGACTTTTAAGACTACCTCTATCAAAAAATTTATTCCGAATAGACATGCACGCTATTTTGTGCGCTCGGCAGGTAATTGACCCCGAACCAGCAAATGAGCAAAATGGCAAACGAAACGGCTAAAATAGTCATCGCCCTTTTGTGTTCCGAAGGATGCCGGAAACGGTAGTGAATGTAAACGAGGTAAAACATCCAGGTGATGAATGCCCAGGTTTCTTTCGGGTCCCAGGTCCAGTAATGTCCCCAGGCATCTTTGGCCCAAAGCGCGCCGAAAAGTAAGCCGAAAGTCAGGAACGAAAAGCCAAGGTAAACCAGGTTATCGGCCATTTGGATCGGGCCTTTCACAATTTTTTCGGTAGGTGCAAAAAAAAGGTTGCGCAAAGCTACCAGCGATGAAGCACCCAGCATGGCATAGGCAAAAATATAAACAATGACGTGCGGAATGAACCACGGACTTTGCAACGCTGGCATCAGCGTTTTATCGTAAGTTTCCGGATGTTGCAGGTTGATAATTAAAAATACCATGGCCAGACCAAGGCTATAACTAACGATCCATTTGTATTTCCAGCGGAGGTACGAAACCAGCCCGATTCCTGAAAGAAATATGGCGTACCAAAGCCGTGTTTCGCCCAAAGTACGCATGGGAGGACGTTGAATGTGCATCCAGAGAATAGCAATAAAAACCAGCAAAACGGCTGTTCCGGCAAACGAAAATCCTGCAGCCATTTGGTTCATCAGTTTTTTTCCTGAAGACAAAAATAATCCTGAAGCAGCCAACCAGCAAAGAATGGCGACAGAAGCATATATTGGAAAATCAAGCCACATGTTCAGTCCCTCCATTTTTTGGTTTACCGGTAATAAACAGGAAAGCCGCGCCTGCCATCATCAAAAAGATGCCGAAATAAACAACCGGAAGCCACGGATCGCGTACCAGTTCCAGCACACTCAGGTTCGACCAGCGACCCATTTCGGTGTTGTAACTCAGTTGGTAAATTGTCCAACCGTCGATCTTGAATGGCCGGTTGACTTCAATAGTCTTGGTTACCTGTTTCCCGCTTTTGGTCTGAATGTCCAGCTCGGAACTGAATTTACGAGGTTCGGCAGGTAGCATCACCAGCGAATGGGCTTCGTTCAGTTTCAGCGCTTCGGGCTGATTGACGTAACTTCCGCTACAAACCCAACCCGAAATTTCAATGCCGTCTTTGGTCACTTTCACTTTTGCTGAAGGCGCTGAACCGGGTTCGTTCACCGGGAAATAAGCGTCGCCCACTTTCCCAGAAGACTCCAAAAATTGCTCTACTTCAACATGATATCCGAACAAATCCAGCGAGTTCCGATCCAGCAATTCGAACTGATTTTTGCCTTTATTGAGTACGATTTGTCCTGACTGGTTGTCGATGATGGTTACTTTAGGACGAAATTCGTCGATGTTGAAATTCAGTAATTTAATAGCAACAGGCAATTCAACTGTCTTTCCTGAAGTATCTACTGCACGCCATTCGGTTTGGTCTTCGTAGCAATTCATTCGTAACCGTTGCATGTCGCTGCTTCCCAAAGCCGTTGAAAACAACACCAGAAACAATCCGAAATGGTTGAGAAAAAATCCAGCGTTTTTCAAGCTGAAGGGGGTCAACCTTCTCAGAGTGACGATGCCAAGCAAAATCATCAAATACAGGTTGATCAGGATAAACGGCCAGGTTTTAACCAGATGAGTTAAACCCAAAAGTTTGACCAGTGTGGATTTCGGTTCCACATCCTGTTTCACAAAACCCATCAGCAAAACCAGAAAGGTGAAGCCGAGAATGGCAGGCAAAGCCGCTTTTACGCCTCCCAGCCACTTTATGATTGGATTCTTTTGCCAAAGGATAAACGCAATGATTAAAAAAGCCAGAAAAACGAGACCGGCAACCAGGTTCCAGGGGAAAGCAGCAACCCGAAGCACCATTCCACCACCCGCAGCCTGAAGGGCAAATCCAAGCAAAAGAATTGCCGCCGTGACGATCGTTCCTTCACGGTACGACCAAGTCTGTTTCCAGGTTTTTCGGTTGTTTTCGTTGCTCATAGCTGAATGCGTATTTAAGGGCGAAGATACAAAAAGCTTATTTGACCGAATGACCTTAGTGAAAGATGTTGATCTATGTAGAAATTTGTCTTGAAAATAAAGCGATTTATTCTTCGACTTATTGTTTAGTATATCAAAAAAATGGTTTAATTTTAATGAAGGCCTAACAACCTAAATGTAACTAGTAAAACAACTTATTTGAATGGCAATGTGCAATTTAAGTAGACTTCTAAAAATAGGAATAACATGAAAAAGATTACTGGAATTTCAGCTGCATTCATTCTATCATTAATGTTTTTATTATTGAGTAATTGCGAAAATGAAAGTAATTCCCCTTTGGTACAAAATATTAAGGGAAATGTGCAGAAAGGTCCATTTATTAGTGGAAGTTCGATTATTGTATATGATATGCAATCCGACTTAATACCTAGTGGCAAATCCTTTAATGGTATAATTACTGATAACAGCGGCACATTTCTTTTGGACAATATAGCATTGAGCTCAAATTACATCGGTTTAAGAGCTGATGGCTTTTATTTTAATGAAATATCGGGTAAGCAATCTCTTGCTCAAATTACATTATATGCCTTATGTGACTTGTCTGGAAAAAGCTCTGTAAATGTTAATCTGTTGACTCATCTTGAGAAAGCCAGAGTTGAATATTTAATGAAAAGCGGATTGACTTTTTCTGTTTCTAAAAGTCAAGCTCAAAAGGAAATATTAAAAATATTTGGCTTTCAAAACACAAGTTCAAAATCTTCTGAAGAATTAAATATTGCTAAAGTTGGTGCGGATAATGGAATGTTATTAGCCATAACATCCATACTACAAGGGAACCACACCGAAGGTGCACTTACCGAATTACTATCAAATATTAGTGAAGATATTAAGGAGGATGGTATTTTGAATAATGAAACTCTGGGATCGGAATTAATAAATCAAGCCAGATTTTTGGATACAACTGCTATTAAAACAAATTTAAATAAAAGGTATAATGATTTAGGCCAAACTCCCAATATTCCGAATTTTGGAAAGTATGTTCGTCAGTTTAGCGCTACAACCAAATACAAGTTTACGAATGATATTGAATATCCTGAGAATGGGAAAACAGGATCAAATATATTGGTGGAAAACAAAACTGATTATTCGAGGGGTACAGTAGAAGGTATAAAGTACAGTGTGACAGCAAAACTACCCATGGGCGCTTCGTTAAAAGTTAAACTTATTCCAGATTCTATTGGAGGAGGAGGTTTTGATAAGGATAAAAATATGCCAATACCAGTTAAATATGCAGAATGGGGATTGAACTTAATTTACGGAGAAGATTCTGGTTGGAAAATTAAATATGACAATTTAATTCATGGCCCGGTTATAGAAAATTCAGGATCCGACCGGATTATTGATACCCCAATTGATTTACTTTCCCACGGAGCTGGAACTATTGAAATATATGAGAACAACCAAGTAATTCCGACAAGAACAAAGCGGATTAAATGGTAATGATATTTTTAACGGCTCTCCATATGTCTGTTTTTAGCTCATTAATTCCAGATTTTGAACCTCAAATAGCCAGATTTTGAGCTACAAAAAGTTTATTTTCTGCACAATTGGGAATCTGCCAATTTGTAAAATCGCTATATTTATTCAGTAAAATGTAATCTTCAACATTGGACTAGCGATGAAATTGTCAGATTTTGGATATAACGAAACCCTTGAGAAGTTCAGGATTGAGAACAATCTCCTTAGTTTTGAGGTTGGCCGTGTGATAACCGAACACAAGGAGCGGTACATGGTGTGGACTGAAAAAGGCGAATTGGAAGCGGAGATAACCGGGAATATGCGCTTTACGGCAAAAAGCCGGGAGGATTTTCCCGCTGTTGGCGACTGGGTTTCCCTGATCATTTATGATGGTGACTCGGCAATTATTCATGATATTCTTCCCCGCTTTTCGGTGATTAAAAGGCAGGCCATTGGCCAGTTTGGCGAGGTGCAGATTATTGCAACAAACAT
>JAFLKN010000043.1 GCA_019163175.1 Prolixibacteraceae bacterium
TCCGGCAGTGTAATTGCTTATTACCTCAAAACACCCTCAGTGAATGGAGACCTGCCCGGAAACTCTGTGATAATATCGTCAAGTTTTCAGAATGATGTTTTGAAATGGGTGTAAGCAATTACAAGATCAAAACTAGTTTAGGACGAGGAGGTCTGAAATACAGAATTTACCGTAATCGCCTACGACTTTTACCGTATTTTGGAGAAGAGGCGAGAACTCCCTTCGATACTCAGGAAGCGGCGCTTTAAATAGCATGAACTGTTTTGGTTGAACAAAGTAAATCTCATCGCATTCCGCTGCCAGAGTTTGTCGAAGGCGGTCAATCGACTAGGAAGACAAAATATATTTATCAAAAAGCCCGGTTGATTGGTGAAAAGTAATGATCTTCATTACTTTTGATTATGCTATAAACAAGATGAAGTAAATGAGATGAATAAAGAGATTTCAATAGCCCGCATGAATGATTTACCTGAACTCGCCAATTTGCTGAACGATCTGTTTACCCAAGACATTGAGTTTGTGCCCGATTTGAAAAAGCAAAAGGCTGGGCTGGTGGCAATAATCAACAATCCAGAATTTGGCGAAATACTTGTGCTGAAGGGCAATGGCCAGATCTTGGGAATGGTAAGTTTGCTTTATAGCATTAGCACCGCTTTAGGCGGAAAAGTAGCGATTTTGGAGGATATGATTATTCATAAGGATCACAGGCAAAAGGGACTTGGCAAGGAATTGCTTGGCGAAGCCATTTGTTTTTCGAAAGAGCGGAACTGCTTGCGATTAACCCTGCTAACTGATTTCAATAATGACCCTGCAATTAACTTTTACCAACAGTTTGGATTTGTAAAATCGGACATGATACCGATGAGATTGGTGTTTTGATAAATGAAACCAAAAGAAAAAGCCGTCCCAATTCCATTTGAGACGGCTTTTGTGTTCCTTGGAGTCGACTTTCTACCGAATGCAATAAATGGCTTTTTCTCCCCTGAAAACATACGAGCCATTTGCAATGGCAGTCGATGCCCAGAAAATATCGTTCTCCAGTGTATTCTTTTCTAACTCTTTGAAAGTTTTACCTGCCTCAATGACATGGGTTGTTCCTTTTTCTTCGAGGCAATAAATTTTACCCTTGTAAGCCCATGGAGAAGCCCAAAAAGCTTTGGCGCCGGTAATTTTAGTGCCGGGGTAAACTACTGCTCCTGAAGTCGCGTCGTAGCAATACAATTTGCCCAGGTTCCGGTCGGCGAGGTAAATCAGGCCTTCGTAAAACAGGGGCGATGCCATTGCAATTCCCGATTCGGGTACCGACCAGACTACGAACTCGTTTGAGGATTTTCCTTCAGCTAACGAGATATCTCCGGAAGCACCGGCATTAATGCCAAATAAAGTGCCACCGCCGTCACTGCGTTTTTCATTTCCCAGAAAGAGCATGTCGGCATTAGTTACCGGTGATGAAATAGTCCGGCCACCTTTCAGGTCGAGTTCCCAGTTCAATTTGCCGTTTTCAGGATTATAAGAACGGGCTTTTTTGCCTGGGGTAATCAGTTCGGTGCGCACACTGTTTTTCCAAATAATTGGCGTTCCCCAAGTCGATTTTTCGTCGCGATCGACTCGCCAAAGTTCTTTACCGGTTTTTGAATCAAGCGCCGCCAAAAATGATTTTTCTTCATTGTCAATTTGCATGTACAATACATTGTTGTAAAGTAGCGGCGAAGTTGAAGTCCCCCATCCCGATTGCATCGGGTAATTTCCAAGATCCTTTTCCCAAACTTTATTCCCGTCCATATCGAAGCAATACAATCCGGTCATTCCAAAGTAGGCAAACACATTTTTACCATCGGTAACCATGGTTTCCGGAGCATAATTGTTATCGCGATGGGTTTTGTATTTCGGCAGACCGTGGTACGCTACCCTTTTCCAGATTTCTTTTCCTGAAACTAAATCAAGGCAAACTACCTCAAAATTATAAATAACGTCTGATGGATTTTCAGCTCGACCACCTCTAGGTGAAGAAGTTAAAACCGATGGATCTTCCAAGACAGCGTTGGTGAAAAACACTTTGTTTTCCCAAACAATCGGACACGACCATCCCCGGCCAGTCAGATCATATTTCCAACTCAGGTTTTGGGTATTACTCCATTCAACAGGGAGTTTTTGCTCCGATGTGAGCTGATTGCTGGTGGGTCCACGGAAACCGGGCCAGTTGTTGGTTGTCGTGGCATTAAAAATGGCGAAAGCAAAAGTCAGGGCTAAAAGTTTCAGATTAGTCATTGGTTAGGTTTTAGGTTCGAATGTTGCAATTTCCTGACGGTCAATTTAAAGACGAGCCGGGTAATTAAGCCCCAAAAGTGTTCGCTTAATTCTGCGTTTAAAAATAGGCAAAAAATGAATACGACTAAGTGATTGGATGAACTCCAGCCACCCCGTCACTAAACAGAATTAGGGTTTGCTACACGAGGCTTTGGGATCAACCGTTTTGGGGTTCGATTCGATGGCTGAAATCACTTTCAGCAGTTGCTCGCCCATGCCGATTTTATAGCCTGATGAGTACAGGTAAACATTTCCGGTTGCATCGCAAAACAGCACTAAAGGCAGTTTATCTTTCAATCCTGAGCCGTAAATAGCTGAAATTGCATTCAGAATCTGGTCGTTTGGATCAATGCCACTCTCCATTTTGGACGGCAGTTGATAGGTTTTCAGCACTCCGGCCTGTCCGGCTTTTTCGGCTGGCATGGCAAACACGAATTGTCCGCCCCATTTGTTGAAATGATCGACATACGGGCCCAAATCGTTCAGAATGTGTTTCGATGGTTCCTTGTCAGGGTCGAGCACCACCAAAACAGCAAATTTCCCGCCCACAACCGACGATAAGCTCACAACATTACCATCACTTGTCTTTTGAAGGTTCAGCGCATTAAAATCGAGTTTTCCGGTAGGTTTCAGCTCTCCTGATTGTTTGCGCAATTCTACCGGAACGGTAGTCGTTTTGCCTTTTTCGATGGTGAAGAATGTCATGCTGCTTAACACCGAACCATCTTCCAGCCGGTTACCGGTAATCAGCGAATATTGTCCCACTTCCAGTTCGAACGGCTTGGCTGTGTTCGTCAAGCTGGCTCCTTCCGGAAATTCGAGGGTGCGGTAAAAACCATTTTTCAGAAACCCAATGGTATAATGCAGGTAATATTGCGGAGTAACCGGATTGTTCTTTTCGGTCAGTTTCAGCAAGCCTTTTTCAGGTTGAGCAACGATTTCGGCATCGAAACCGGCCCGCAGCCATTCGCCGTTTTTGTTGTACTCCGGAATCTGCGTTTCAGGATTTAGTCGTGCCGGAATGCCAAACGTACGGCAGACGGCTACGAAGAAAATGTCGCGCGAAAGCGGATCGGCCACACGGAGGTTGTACACCCCAACCGGAGTGAGTGGCGCCCGCGAATGTTTATTGGCCACAGTATTTATCCGGATGTTTTCGCGAATCCAGTTGGTGAGCACAGAAATATCATTGCGGGAGGATTGAGCCATTTCAGTGCCAAACGAGGTGGCCAGAAAACTGCGCCACGGACTTAAATTTTCGAGTGCAATGCGAGGTCCGAGCACATATTTGGTAAACAATTCCTTCGACGGTACCAATTTTTGGGTTCCCGATTGAGCGGTTTGAACGAGGTGATCGGTCAGGATAGATTCAGGAACATCGCTGTAATCTTTGTCGGCCAGTTGAATGGCCAATTCGAGAACGGTGCTGCGGTTGGTAGCAGCATTCTTTTCGAGGTAAGCCGAAACCTGGTCCCAGTTGCCGTAACTTAGTTTGATTAAACGAAAAATGGTATCGGCTGGCAGTTGGGTTTTGGCTGCAAATCCGGCAATCCAAACCGAATCTTTAAACGTGGCCATTGTGGCATTCCGGATGGAATCTTCTTTGGCCAGGCGGATATCGTTGGCCTTTTTCGCTTCCTGAGTGACCGAATTTTCTACTTTGGCGGCATGTGGCGGAACCAGGTCGAAGATTTCGCCCTGGTTTACCGGAGAGGTTTGATTTAGCACCAGTTCGAGCGTATCTTTTTCAGGAACCGAAAGTTTTTGGTAGCCGAATTTGCCGTCTTTGGCAGCCCAAATAACGAGGTCGCCCATGCCGGTGTTTAGGCTTGTGAAACCTACTGTGTTGGTGAATCCAGTTGCAATCGGATAATATTCGGCGTAATTGTACAGTTGGTATTCTACATTGGCGCTGTCGGCAGGCGTTCCGTCGGCTTTTTTCACCGAAACAGTTATTCTTTTAGTGGTGGCATAGTTCGATGTCAGGTTCAGTTCCGAAAAACGGTCTTCGGCAATCACTACATCTTGGCTACCCATGTAGCGACCGTAAGCGCGGGTGTGCACCAGCATGGTGCGGCGCGAAGGTTCGCTAAACCAGCCCATGTTCAGGTCAACATCGGGTTCGCAGGCACCGAGGTACTGCCATTGGCCATCGATCCAAACTTCAACCCAGGCATGGTTGTCATCGGAGTGGGCCCAGCGTGGTGTGTAAACCTGGCGGGCAGGAATTCCGGCGGTGCGCATGGCGGTAACGGTGAAAGTTGATTCTTCGCCGCAACGTCCGAATGTCTTTTTCACCGTGCTGAGCGGTGCGCTGGTGCGTGAATCTGTTCCGCGGTAATTTACTTTTTCGTGGCACCAGTGGTTAATTTCAAGTGCAGCCTGTTTCATGTTCATGCCTTTCACACGTTGAGTGATTTCGTCGTACATCACTTCACGGAAATTATCGAGGTTTTCGTTGTTCACCCTTAAAGGCAAAACAAAATGCAGGAATTCTTCTTCCGGAATCGTTTTCCCCCAAGGCATTTCGGCACGGGCTTTCAGGCTGTACTGAATGTTCTTCAGGAAAAATTCAGGTTGGTAATCGGCCAGGTCGCTGAGCGGCATGTAGGCGTAAACGAATTCCAAAGCCTGTTTTTCTTCGATGGAAAGTTGCGTGTTAAAAATGTCCCAGATCGGAACCTGACTTTTGGAAGTCAACTCTTTCTGAACCGACAACATGCGCTGAATGTCGGTTAAACGGTCAGGATTTTGAATAAGTTGCTGCTTTTTTGCGCACGAGGCAAACAGGACAGAAATCAGGATTACAGCTAAAAATTTGGATGCCATAGACGAAGAAATTTAAATTTCAGGTTGCTGCACAAAAGAAGTAATTTTTCAGGTAAAATCTGGTTGAAAAAATACAGGATTTCTAATTTAAACCTTTCCTGTATGGGAAATACCAACTCAGGATTGAAATTCCTTCAGTAATGCCAGCGCATAATCTCTCAGTGGTTTTTGACGTTTTTTCCAGATGATATATCCGACCAGAAATGCAATCACCATCACGAAGAAATAACTTATTTGAAAAAACAGAATTCGGTTGAGTGGCTCAAGATTAGTAAAATCATCGAACATCATTAGATTTAACCCGATGCCTTCAAGTAAGAGCGGTGCCAATACGTATAAACCCCGCCATTGAAATAACTCATAACGGATCGCGGCTTTTTTCAACATTTCAATTGTTGGAATTCCGTAATCTATTGTCTTGTATTCCTTGTAATAGCTTCTGAAAAGTAATGCGAACGCGACAAATGCCACCAAAGTCAGAAATCCACCTAATTTGTCATACCAGGAGGTAGTCATTATAAATTTCAATGCAGAAATAAACACATAGACTGCTGCTATTCCCCACATCATTGATTGGATGTTGAGCATCAGCTTAAGGTTTCGTGCATCTTCGGTTTTTAGTCCACTGATTAATGATTCGAGATCGATGGGTGATTGATTGATATGATTTGTTTCCATGATTGCTGTGCTTTTATGAATTCTGATTGTATTTGCTCATATTCCGTTTAAGGTCTTCCTTAATCCGGTGAATTTTTACCTTTACATTAGGCTCGGTAAGGCCGATAACATCGGCGATTTCGCGCATCGAAAGTCCTTCAAGTACCAGCGAAATCAATGCTTTATCGATAACAGACAGTTGATTGAGCTGCGTTTGTAGTTTTTCCAGATCGGCTTCCTGTTTCAATTTTGCTTCCAGGTCATCGTCATCAAGTAGCATTGTCAAATTTTGCTGTTCGGTGTTGATTTGCATCTTCATGTGACGGAATGCCTTCCCTGTAAAACTGAGCGAAGTATTTACAGCAATCCGGTAAATCCAGGTGCTGATAGCCGATTCACCCCGAAATTTATCCAAGCTATTCCAGATATTCACCAGAATTTCCTGGTACATGTCTTTCTGATCTTCCTTATCCGGATTGTAATAGCGGCAAATACGCGCGATCCGGTCGCCGTTTTCGGCGATGATCTTTTTAAACTGTTCCTCTTTTTGTTCCTTCATTTGAAAGGGTTTTGTACATTTAGTAGGATAGGGTCGTGATTGGTTACATTTTTTTTTGCAATCAGTGAAAATTTGAAATTCAATACGGCAATCAGGAAGTTTTAGACACCGAAAATGAACGAATGTATCCGAAGATTTACCACAAAGAAAATGCACTAACAGTATTTAACACAAAATTGAAAACTTAAGGGACTCTATATTCGTTTAACGATTTGTATTTCAATAAAAAAATAACGAACATGAATCCTTTAGAAAACAAAAATACAGAAACGAATCCCTGGATTGCAATCAGCAAGAATATAGAAAAGTACCAGAAACCCAGTCTCGGGAGAAGTCTATGGCAAATTGCAAATACCTTTATTCCATACATTGGGTTGTGGATTTTAATCGTGTACAGCCTTTCCATTTCATACTGGCTTACCGCTTTTCTTATCCTTCTCGCAGCCGGATTTTTGGTTCGGTTGTTCATTATTTTTCACGATTGCGGACACGGATCATATTTTAAATCGCAAAAAGTCAATCGGTTTGTCGGGATGTTTTTTGGAATTCTTGCCTTTACTCCATACGACAAATGGCACAACCAGCATATGCGGCACCACGGCACAGTGGGAAACCTCGACAAGCGTGGGGTGGGAGATGTGTGGACGATGACCAAAGAGGAATACCAGGCGAGTGACAAGTGGAGTCGGGTCAAATACCGGATTTACCGCAATCCGCTGGTCATGTTTGGAATAGGTTCGCTGTACGTATTCCTGATTCAAAACCGCCTGACCAAAAAAGATATGACCAGGAAGGAAAAACTGAATATATATTTCACCAATGCCGCACTCCTGATAATTTTTACGGGTATGAGCTTTGCTATTGGGTTTGGAACTTTCGTGATCATTCAGCTTTCTATTCTTTATATCGCTGCTATTTCCGGCTTGTGGTTGTTCTACCTGCAACACCAATATGAAGATGTGACCTGGTTCAGAAACAAAGAATGGAATTACCGGACAGTAGCCCTGGAAGGCAGTTCGTTCGTCAAATTTCCGAAATTACTGCAATGGTTCTCCGGAAATATCGGGTTTCATCACATTCATCACCTGAATGCCCGGATTCCAAACTATTACCTCAACACCTGCTACCGCGAAAACTCCGTTTTTAAAGAAGTAAAACCGGTAACTTTCATGATGAGCCTGAAATCGCTGAAGCTCCGCTTATGGGACGAACAAATCCAAAAGATGGTATCTTTTAACGGAAGACAATAACCTTATAAACCACAAAGACACATAGATCACATAGATTTGATTTTTCTATTGTGTCCTATGTGCCTGTGTGGTTCAATTCTCTACCAGTTCAACGTATAAAATCCACTTCCCAATGGCTTCAAAACTGCAGTTCCATCGGGAATCGTTTCTCCCAGAACATTTACCTGATTGATTTTAAACGATGTTCCTGTAACTTGTTTTAGTGAAGCCAGATCAGCCGTTTTTCCATTGGTTTCGCGAACCTGAACAAGAATTGCTTTCTCGCCTTCAATAGGTTGGGCATTGACCAGAATCACATTTTCGGGCCAGCCTGAAATCAGTGATTTTTGCCAAACCGATTCACCCTTGCCACCTCCGGGTAAAATTCGGGTCAGGAATGGGATGCGTGTTCCCCAGCCAAAGCGGCTTGCCTCACTGTTCGATACATCGCTACCCGAAGTGAGGTAATACGACCATTGGTGTTGCCCTTTCTGATCGGGATTGAAGTTGGTAACCCAGTAATTGTTCATTGGCCACGAGTACATGTGCGTGGTTTCGGGCAAAGCTCCGGCTTTGTAGCGTCCGGTGTTGATACCTCCAAACTGCATGAGCGGAATTTCAGGGCTTCCCATGATAATCTGTGCTTCGTTGTTTCGCAGCACCGAGAAATGCTGAACGGTATTCCAGTCGTTCGATGAGCCCGGGATCTGATCTTTTCCGGCTTCAACCACGCCACCCTGCACATCAAAGAAAAGCTTTCCGTTATCCAGCTGGAAGGGGAATGCAATGTAAATTCCTTCCGGATCGACAATCGGTTTTTTCACGATCGAATAAGCCAGATCGATGCGTTTGGTCGTGTTAAACAGACGGATTTCCATGTCAACTTCGTAGCCTTCGTATGAAGCGGCTGTTTTTCCTTTCAGGTGAATGGTATTCCAGACAGGACCTTCAGCATAGCTGTCGAAACGTGCTTCATCAAACGGGAAACGCTTAAAATCGTCGAGTTTTTTTTGCTCCATTTGGTGACGGTTGCCTAAAAGTTCGTAGATAAATTCGCCCATGGCGTGCGGCGCTTTGGGGTCAACCAACTCCTTATTTAATTTTTTGTCGAACCACGAAGTCAACACCGCTTTTTTGGGGTCAACCTGAACGGAATACCACTGATTTTCGAGTTTTGTTGTCAGGGTTTTACTTTGCTTTTCCTGAAGTCCGTCAACCGGTTCGATCTGTAATTTTTTGTAGCCAAATGCAGGAATGTCTTTCACCCAAATGGCCCAGGTTGTTCCATCGGAACGGTGACTAAGTGCTTGTGCCTTGTAAGTATTTCCTGCCTGATCGGTAACATTGGGATGCGTATTTCGCGGCACAAGCTGATGGTCGATGTAAACGGTCACCAATCCGTCGCGGATCCAGTTGAGCGTGTTGAAAACTACCAGAGATGGTTTGGCTTCGTTTTTTATGTGACTTTGGAGCAGCCCCATGGTTTCTTCGCCCACCATTTTTGCACGTCGGTACGATTCCCAGGCATACGATTCCTTGATGGCCCGTTGCTCCATGGTTTGTTCGTGGTAAGGTTCGCGCACGCTCTCGGAATAACCAACGGTGTGTTCGGTATAAAACAACAGTGCATTGTTCACCTGATCCATCCGTTCGGCAATGTTTTTTGGCAAAACAGAACCCTGCACCTCGGCCATAGCTAAACCACCCGAGTTGGCTGTCAGGTCAGACTGAGCTTTGCGGGCAGCAGCCACTTCGCGGGCCGATGCACCGAAACCGTCGGTCCACCAATCGGGCCAGGCACCGCGATAAACTGGGAACGAAGCTGCATATTTGCCTTCCATTTCCTGGAAGAAGCTGGTTGCTGTTGCCGTCTTTAGTTTTGGCCATTCGTAGATTTCGTTCCATTTGCGAATCACATCCGAAGCGATGGTTGAGGGCGGTGAATTATCAGTCAGATAACCCGAATGCTGAATGGAAATTACGTCATATTCATAACCTTTTTCTCCCAGCGAAGTGAGGTAATTCAGCAGGCGGGTTTCGAAATTCGGAATATCGCCTTTGTCGATCTGGAAAACAGTATTTCCGGTCATGTAATGTTCTGCCCGGTAGGCCAGCATTCGGTTTCCTGAAGGAGATTCCCACCAGAACAGGGTAGGTTTGTCGAAGCAAATCAGTGCACGATGACCATGCGTTCCCATGTTCAGGTATTTTACGCCCAGA
The DNA here is from genome assembly GCA_019163175.1 of Prolixibacteraceae bacterium. GTDB lineage: Bacteria > Bacteroidota > Bacteroidia > Bacteroidales > Prolixibacteraceae > Aquipluma. The sequence goes on from JAFLKN010000043.1 coordinate 9,802, forward strand.
TCGTGATAAAAATCGTTCATGCACCAGGCAATTCCGTTCACATCGTTTTGCATGGCCATTAACGGCTTCAATCCGTTTTCCCTGAAGCGTTTCAGTGGTTGCAGCGAGGCAGCCAGCACTTGTTCTTCGGGCAGTTCGTCGAAATTGAAATACATCGAAGCAATTTCAATCCTTCCCTCTTTTACCCGTTTTTTGAACCGCTCAATTTGTTCTGCCGGACGACATTTCAGGAATTCGTCAACAGCCCAGGCCGCTTCGCAGGTCCAGCGGAATTTAGCATCGTCCGGATAAGTATCAGTGGCATCGCAGTAGTCGAGCGCATAATCGATGTAGCGGAGGTGCTCGGCCAGAATGTCGGTTTGCGAGCGTGTGTAACCAATGTCGGTGTGCGAATGCTGCACCAGATTAACCTGCCACTGGCGAACCGGAAACTGCTCCAGCTTTAACTCCTGAGAGTAATTCCCGGCTTCCAACTTAAATTTAACTGTTTTCTTTTGTTTTACCTCCGGAAGTCCCAAGCGAATGTAATTGGCGCCGAATTTAAGTTCCTGTTCTTTGACTAATTTGCCATTGAGGTAAATTTTGGCCGTTTCTGCGAGCCCGAAATACAGAATATTTCCTGAGGCCAGTTGCATATTCTGTCCGTTTTCTTTGATGATTGCCGGGAATGGTCGCACTGTAAGGCCTGAACGAACAGGCATCTGGAAAGTCATATACCAGGATGTTTTCTGGTCGTTTCCACCCGTCATTTTAAGGGTAAGTGGTTTTCCTTTCTCCACCTTTTCCGAAGGAATCCGCAGAAACATAAAACCAAATTTATCGCCTACCTGATCTTCCATGTCGGAATGAAAGAACAATTCGCTACCATCGTTCGATTGGATTTTCCAGTCTTTTTTGCCGTCGGTATGGAATATGATTTTTGAGCTATTATTCACCGCTAAGGTCATTTCAGCGAAACCCGGACTAGAGCCAATTCCTGCCAGCCAGGCGAAAGTGACGTATTTCTCTTTGATTGTTGCCGGCACCTTTTCGGTTTGCCATTCCATCGAATAGTTTCCGTTGGTTGCCCTGATAATCAGTGATTTTTCGATTGCCGGAATCGATGAATGGTACGAAAAATCGTCACCCGAAATTTTTCGTTCGAAGCCGTTGACCAGGTGGTCGTCAGTCGTAATGAGGCTTTGCCCGAATCCCGCCAGGGACAAGAGAACAAGGCCGATCATCCATGTGATTTTTTTCATGTGCTTTAGTTTGGCTTTTTGTGTCAAGTTTGTTTACTGGCATTCCAGTTTAATAACTACCGCTTCCTGCGCGGCGAGAGAAGCCCTGAGATTTTTAGGGATCAATACTTTAAGTCCGCCGTCGGCCGACTGTACGGTAAGTTTTTGCCGTGTTGCAATCAGGCTTGCTTTCGGTTTCCCGGGCAATTTGGCGCTGACAGATATTTCGGCAGGCAATTCTTTTTCGTTTTTTGCAGGCAGGTAAATAGCATAAATTGTTCGGTCGTTTTTAGCGGTGTACGCCACCTGTCCTTCGCTGAAAGGCTCAACAGGATAGGTGTCGTAAATGGCTTCACCGTTCACATTGAGCCATTTGCCGAACGTTTCCAGGTTTTCATATACCTTGGGCTCGAATTCACCTTTACCGTTTGGACCAATTCCGAGCAACAGGTTACCGCCTTTAGACACAATGTTGACCAGCAAATTGACCAGTTCTTTGGAGGATTTATACCGATCGTTCGGAACCCAGCCCCATGCCCCGCCCATGGTGATACAGCTTTCCCACGGAACAGGCAGCGCTTTTTCTGGAGTTTTTTGCTCTGGCGTTAAATAGTCTTCGTATTCGCTTTGGACCCAGCGATCGACAACCAGCATTCCGGGTTGTTTGGCCCGTGCCCGCTCAGCAATCAGTTTCATGTTGATGTCCATATCGTGCGGATAAACGCAGAATTCCTTTACCTTTTCGGTGATTGAAGATTTGGGCATCACCCAGCAACCATCCAGCCACAGAATATCTACTTTCCCGTATTCGGTGGTTAGTTCGTTGATTTGATTCTGTGTGTAATCCACAAACTTCTTCCAGCGGTCGGGGTGTTTGGTGATGTCGTACGTAGGGTTGCGGTCTTTGGGCGGATAGTAAGGCCACCAGAAATAGGGCGTTGTCCAGTCTGGCTTCGAGAAATAAACGCCGGTCACCAGTCCTTCTTTGCGGGTGGCATCCAGAACTTCTTTCAAAACGTTCGACTTTGGGTTGGATGAAAACGGGCATTCCTTGTCGGTGACTTTAAAATCGGTGTATTTTGTGTCGTACAGGCAAAATCCGTCGTGGTGTTTCGAGGAATAGATCATATACTTCGCACCAGAGCCTTTAAACATTTTTGCCCACTTCTCCGGATCGAAGTTTACCGGATTGAACCTATTTTTGGTGTTTCGGTAGTCGTTGCAAAACTTGTAATAATCGTCGTAGCCATCGCGCGTGATCCACTCTTCGGGACACAAGGCCCACGATTCAATGATACCCAGTTCGGAATAAAGGCCCATGTGAATGAGCAAACCGAACTTGTATCCTTGCCATTTTTTAAGATTTTCCATTACCAATGGATCTTTGGGCCAGGTATATCCAAATTCGTTCGACAACTGCTGAGTTAGTTTTGCGGTCATCGGATCATCTTTTGATACATTCTTTGTATCGGTTCCTGTTTGGGCTAGCAAATTACCGGCTCCTATGAGCAGGCCAAATAAGATTGCAGAAAATAATTTTGATTTCATGTGTATATTTTTTTTTTTTTATTGCCACATGGAATTCGCATGATAAGAAAATATTCATTTCAAATGGTGTTTTCTGGAATCATACTCATTTCATTATTGAATTTTTAATGATTCAGGTTTCACGTTCCAACCCTCAGCAATGAGTTGTAACGATTTTGATTTATAATTTTCCGGTAGCAGGAAAGTGTCGATTGTGATCTTTTTCGTTTCGCCGGGCAGCAAGGTGATGTAATTGTCGCTCATAAAGACTGGCAAAACAAGTTCACCACTTTTTTCGTCAACCAGTTTCAGGCGGATAAAAAAGGCTGTTTCTCCGGATGGATTACTGATTTGTGCCTCATTTTGGCTGCTCTCAATTTGAAGTTCAACTGGTTTCAGTTCGTTCAGTTTTTCGAAGCTTTTCCCGGGTTTGGCCAGCCAGTAGAAATTCTCGTCTTTCATTGCCCCGTCTTTGTCTTTCAGTTTGAAACGCAAAAAGAAAACATCGTCGTTTACCATTTTTGTGTTCACTTTTTTCAGAACAGTCACCGAATTGGCTTTCACCGAGGCAGGATATTTTTCTTCGGAAATCAGTTTTCCGTGAATGTCGAACAATTCAGCCGAAACCGACAGGTCATTCTGGTCGAACACCGTTTGATTGACGATGCAGGCCGTCGAATCGTTAAGGTTGAGCTGAATGTGCAATGGAACTGCTCCATGCTGCTGACCGTAAAATCCACCGTTTTGCTCCAGAAAAACATCGTAGAATTGGCCACGCAATGCGGTCCACGGATTTTGGTTTTTCCAGACCAGCATTCCGGTGTATTTAGTCCACATTCCGGCATTAAATCCTTCCTGAAGTGCCCGGTATTGCTCGTAATTGGCCAATTGTGCCTTTTTGCAGAAATCATCAATTCCGGTAACTTTTCCGTACTGATTGATGAAATTTCCGTAACCAAGGTATTTGTGGTACCGCCAAACCGGATTGGCCTTGTCGTCAACCGGAGGAACCAAGTCTTTTTCCTCCATCATTTTGCGCATAGTTTCCACGTTTGGAACGCCAACAGAACCAAGCTCGGGGTTGAACGGATAGGAAGTAACCGTAAAAAAGGTGGAAGGAATCTGGATTCCATATGGGCCGTCACCATTACCTCCCAGCGTATTTTGGGCCAGCTCGGTCGAGGTAGATTCGTTGAGGTAAAAACGTGTGCCATCGAATTTGGGGAACACTTCGTTTTTCAGCGTTTTATCGATGTCGGCGGGTGGAGGAAATTCATTTCCCCCGCACCACAAATACAGGCTAGGGTGGTTTCGCAGCATTTTAACCTGATCAATGACTGAATTTACAAATAAAGAATGTTTGTCGGGATAAGCCCGGCGACGTTCCTGGGTTTCTTTTTTCATCGGATCGAACCAGCGTCCATTGCAGTCGCCCGAGATCCACAGATCTTGCCAAACCAGCAATCCGTATTTGTCGCAGGCATCATAAAATTCAGGCCGTTCAGTCATTGCACCACCCCAAACGCGAATCATGTTCATGTTCATTCCGGCGTGCATTTTCACCTCAGCCTCGTAGCGTTCGGGCGACAAACGGAGCAAAGCGTCCGAGGCAATCCAGTTTCCGCCTTTGATGAAAATATCCTGCCCGTTTACCGAAAATATTTGAGCACGGAGTTTCACATCGTATCGGTTGCTGGTTTCACGAATGCCAAACGAAACCGCCTCGTTATCTGATTGCTTTCCGGAAGAAAGAACAAAAGAAAACTCCATTTTGTAGAGAGGATGTTCGCCAATACCGTTTGGCCACCACAAATCGGGGTTTTCTACTTTTATTTCCGGAAGCGTGACTGAGGTTTTTGATTCCGCGGCAAGTTCAAGTGTTTTCGAAACCTCCAGTTTCCCACATCTGATAATTAATTTTCCGCTCTGCTTTTCGGCCGAAGTGTTTACCAAATCAGCCGAAGTTGTAATAAATGCCGGTTCCTGTTTACCTGAGGGAAGTCGTTTACCCGGCACACGGGTGCGAACAAACGGATCGAGAAGATCGACGTTGCCAGTTGTTTCAAGAGAAACTTCGTCCCAGATGCCGGTATTTCGGTCGCGAATCGGGCAAATCCAATCCCAGCCTGCGGTGAATTGCATGGCTACAGATTTTCCTATCACACCATCGCCACCTTGTCCATCAGGTTTTCCGGGCGGATCAGGAGGATGTACAATAACAGCCAGTCGGTTTGTTCCTTTTTCCAGAAAGGGAGTAATCCGATATTTCTCGCGCAGAAACATGCCTTCATGGGTGTCGGTGTTTACTTTTTTGCCGTTCAGGTAAACATCGGCGGTGTAATTTATTCCCCTGAATTTCAGCCAGACCTGCTGATCTGACAGCAATTCAGTGGATTGAAATTCGTTGTAAAACCAATAAGTATATTCGCTGGCGCCGGTTTGGTAAATGTCTGGGATGAGTTCGTTATTCATCCCGAAAAACGGATCAGGTATTTTCTGATTGTGGAGCAAGGTTGTCAATACCGTTCCGGGAACAACGGCATCCATCCAGCCGTAAAACTGAAAATTCTTGCCTGTAATTACAGTTCCGTCAACCAAAATTTCAGAGGCATTTTTAGCTTTCCAGCCTGAATGCAGCTTTAATGCTGACTCCTGCGCTTCGATCTGACTGCAAAAAGCAATCAGGAAAAAGAAAAGAATTACTTGTGGCCTCATGGTTTTCGGCTTTACTTATTTACCTGACTAACTTTCAACACTACAGCATATTTTGAAGGTAATGCTTTTGACTGACTTTCAGGGATTGAAACCCTGAATCCGGTTCCGTCGGCTTTCCACTTCAGCGAATTTCCTTTTGAGCCAAGCATAGAAATTTTGGCGTCTTTTGCCGGAATGAAACCTTTCACCTGGATTTCGTTCGGAAGTTTTTCATTTTCATCAAGTAGGTAAATGATGTTGGCTGATCCGTCTTTTCCTCGCGTGAAGCGCAGTTTCCCGTCGAAATAAGGAGCAATGGTACGGGTGCTATAAATGGCGGTGCCATTAATTTTTAGCCATGCGCCAATTTCTTCCAACCGGTTGTAAGCTTCGTCGTACCAGGTTCCATCGGGACCAGGGCCAATGTTGAGCAAGAGATTTCCGCCCTTGGCAACAATATCAGTAAGCATGTGAATAGCTTTACGTGAGGGCATCATATTGGCATTGAATGAATACGACCAGCCACCGCCTAAAATCATACACGATTCCCATGGATAAGGAAGCATTTTGTCAGGTACTTGATTTTCGGGAGTAAGGTAATTCTGATTTTTGCCCTCTACCGCGCGGTCAACCACAATGCAATCGGGTTGTTTCGAACGGATTTTATCGACCAGTTCATCCATTTTGATGTCCTGGTTGGCCATTTTTTTATACCTGTAACCGGGAACTCGCTGGGGCTTTTCGGTAGGCGGATCGTTTTTTTGAACTTGACCACCGTCGAACCACATCAAGTCAATTTTTCCGTAGTTGCTGCAAAGTTCCATCACCTGGTTGTGTGTGAATTCTACAAACTGGGTCCATTTTTCAGGATAGCGCTCCAGATCGTAATTAGGGTTTCGATCGAACGGTGGGAATTGCGGCCACCAGTAGTACGGGCTGTGCCAGTCGGGTTTCGAAAAATAGGCGCCAATCCACAATCCTTCGTTGCGAAAGGCATTGAAAATCTCTTTGGTAACGTCGGCTTTCGGGTTGGTGTGAAACGGACAGCCTTTCGATGTAATCTTATAGTCGGTGTATTTCGTGTCGAACATACAAAAGCCGTCGTGGTGTTTGGTGGTGAAAACCACATATTTCATTCCCGCATTTTTGGCTGCTTTGGCCCATCTTTCCGGATCAAATTTCGTCGGATTGAAAGTCTTTCCCAGGTTTTCGTACTTTTTTTTGTAGGCAAAATAGTCTTTCACTGTGTCGGGTACGCACCAGCCTTCGTCTTCCGGGCAAATCGACCACGATTCGACAATTCCCCACTGGCTGTATGGTCCCCAGTGCATAAGCAGACCGAACTTAATGTCCTGCCATTCATCAATTCGTTGCTGAATACGCGGATTGGGATCGGGCACATAAGTCTGATCTTCGTGCTGAGCAGAAACTTTTAAAGCCAAAATAATCAGAACCAGAAAAATAAGTTTTAAGCATTTCATGCAAGTGATTTTATTGTTGATAGTATTATTTCCTGACCGTAAATTTAAAACAATGAATCATATCTGTTCAATAGAAAACTCACTCTTTTCGAATTTTTAGCAGCACACTCCATGATAATGCATGAACCGTCGAATAAAAAAAAGAAAATATCCTATCTTGGTGGTTCCAAAAACTAAACGAAATCACAATGAAACAAACATTTGCAGGAGTTTTAATTTTGCTTTGCTGTGCAATGTTATGGAATTGCAAGCCCAACAAAACTTTTTCGGAAAATGAAATATCCCTGATTCCTCAGGTTCAGAAAATGAGTATGGGCGAATCTTCTTTCAAATTTACGAAGGGAACCCAATTGGTTGTTGAAAACGTCGATCAGCAGGTAATTGCCAGTCAGTTTGCCGATTTTTTGGAGAAGGCAACCGGGTGGAAATTTCAGATTGTGGTAGGAGGCAACGAAGGTGGAAATCAGATTTATTTCAAAACCGAGCAACTCATGGGGCCAGAGGCTTATTCGCTTGAGGTTACGAAAAATAGGATTGAAGTAAAAGCATCAAAACCTGCCGGATTCTTTTATGCCATGCAAACCCTCAGGCAGCTACTTCCAGCTGAAATTGAAAGTTCCCAAGAGCAGGCAAAAATGGAATGGCTTGTTCCTGCGGTTAGCATTACCGATAGCCCTGCCTTTAAATGGCGAGGTTATATGCTCGATGTTTCGCGCCACTTTTTCCCAAAAGAAGATGTTTTTCGCATGATCGACAATCTGGCTCTGCACAAGATCAATACTTTTCATTTCCATTTGGTCGATGATCAGGGCTGGCGAATCGAAATTAAGAAATACCCTAAACTGACCGAAATTGGTGCCTGGCGTGTTGATCGCGAAGACAAACACTGGAACTCCCGACCCAAACAGGAAGCCGGAGAAAAAGCTTCATACGGAGGTTTTTATACTCAGGATGACATTAAGGAAATTGTTGCTTATGCACAGAAGCATTTCATCACCGTTGTTCCTGAAATAGAAATGCCTGCGCATGTTACTTCGGCTCTTGCAGCCTATCCCCAGTATTCCTGTACCGGTGGACCTTTCACCGTTCTGCCGGGTGGTGTTTGGCCAATTACTGATATTTACTGTGCCGGAAAAGATTCAACCTTCCTGTTTCTGGAAGACGTGCTGAGCGAAGTTATTGACTTGTTTCCATCGAAATACATCCATATTGGAGGCGACGAAGCCACTAAAACCGAATGGGAAAAATGCCCGGATTGCAAAAAGCGCATTAAGACAGAAAAGCTGAAAGATGTGAAAGAATTGCAAAGCTACTTCATCAAACGCATAGAAAAATTTGTCAACTCGAAAGGCAAAATACTGCTGGGTTGGGATGAAATTCTGGAAGGCGGATTACCGGCTGAAGCTACCGTTATGAGTTGGCGCGGATTTGAAGGTGGTGTTGAAGCTGCCAATCAGGGACACGATGTGGTGATGACACCCAATTCGGATTGTTATATCGATTATTATCAGGGTCCAATGGATCAGGAGCCCCTGGCCATTGGGGGATATCTGCCACTTAGCAAAGTGTACAGCTTTAATCCTGTTCCTGAAGAATTGAGCGCTGAAGGTGCTAAACATATTTTGGGTGGTCAGGCTAATCTGTGGACAGAGTATGTGTCCAACCTGAAACAGGCTGAATATATGACTTTCCCGCGAATTGCAGCCTTGGCCGAAGCATTGTGGAGTCCGAAGGAAACGCGCAACTGGGAAGACTTTTCACGCAGGATTCAGCAATTTATGAAACGCTACGATCAGTTAGGAATTAACTATGCAAAAAGTGCTTACAAAGTAACTGCTAAAGCTGAGTTTAATGCAGAGAAAAAGCAGCTTGGCGTAAGCCTGAGCAGTGAACTGGCCGGAGTAGATATTCATTTTACAACCGACGGAACTGAACCTACTGTTTTGTCAACCTTATACTCCGAACCTGTTTTGCTCGATAAAACCTCGACACTGAAAGCATGTTCATTCATCAATGGAAATCCTGCCGAAAAGTCGCTAAGCCAATCGTTTAATATCAATAAGGCCACGGTTAAGCCAGTAAAATATGCGATTCCTTTCAACGAACACTACAAAGGTTCGGGCGAATATACGTTGGTGAATGGCATCCATGGAACCACCAATCATCATGATGGAGAATGGCAGGCCTGGTCAGGGAGCAACATGGAAGTGGTTATCGATCTTCAGGGAGCTGCAGAAATTCATCAGATTTCGGTCGGTGCACTGCAGAATGTTGGCGCCTGGATTTTCTTTCCGAAGAAAGTAGATTTTTTTGTTTCGGCCGATGGCGTAAAATTTCAGAAAGTTGGCGAAGCAGTTAATGATGTTGATCCGCTTTCGGGTGAAAAACAACTTAAAGACTTCTCTGCCTCATTCAATCCAATTTCAGCTAATTTTGTGAAAGTGGTTGCAAACAGTTTGGGTAAAGCCCCTAAAGGACACGCCGGTGAAGGTAAAGACGCCTGGCTGTTTGTTGATGAGATTGCTGTGGAATAAGAATAATTTCAATGAAATACAAACGGGGTGCCTGGTAAAATGGGCACCCCGTTTGGCTTTGTATTGGATCATTGCTTTTGTAGCTGCAATTACAAATACTGATTTAATTCGGCTACAACTTTATTCAGATTTCGCTCCGATTCGAGCATTTGATTTACACTTTGGTAATAGATTGAAAGTTCGAGAATGTAATCGATCAATTCAATCTGGCCTTTGTCCAGCGCCTTTGCAACCAAGTCTGAACTGTCCAGCGCTTTTAAATTTTCGCGATAGTCATTTAAACTTTTCTGTAAATCAATGGCTTTGGCGTGTAGCTTCTTCAGCTCAGTATAGAATTGCAGTTTATTGTCTTTTTCAATACTTTCGGCCGCGATAGTCTGGGCTTTGGCGTATTTTACGGCATTCTTGTTTTCGTACAAAGGAATTGAAATGCCCAGCGTTATACCCTGAAAATGTTCGCCAACGACTTTTTCGCTCATATAACCCGCCTGAAGTTTGGGTAAACCCAAGGCCAGATTCAGTTTTTCCTGTTTCTGACGAAGCTCAATTTCTTGTTTGAGCCACTTTAAAACGGGATTATTCTGCTCGGCCTGAACGTACCATTGCTCAAAATCATCAGGAATGGCTGTTGTCTGAAACTCCTGCCCGATAAATTCAATTGGAGCGCCTCCGTTCAAACTAGCCAGTTCTGCCAACAATTCATTCCTGTTCAATTCAACAGTTTCCAGTTCCTTTGACAAATTAAGCAGGTTTAACTGCGCCCTGTTGAACTCCAGAATATTGGTTTCACCAACATTGAATTTTGCTTTGTATGAATCAGCAATGTGTTGCGAATGAAGCAATCTTTTTGAAAGTTCAGATTTTACTGCATTTGTGAAAACCAAATCGATACAAATCAATCGGGCTTGTAAGAGAATTGATTTTCGTTGTTTGTTGTATTCGAGTTCTGCCTGTTCATTCCGGAAATTAGAAATCTGGTTCCGATAACTATAAGCCGTAGGAAAATCAAATGTTTGCCGAATGCTTATGTCCGTCCGATTTCCTATCAGAGAAGGATTTCCCCAGAGATAATTAAATTCAACTTCAGGATTTTGCAGGTAAATTCCGGTTTTGTTTCCTATTTTTTCAGCATCCACACTTTTGCGCAATGCAGTCAACGTGGTGTTGTTCTTTTCAAGCTCGGTTAAAACCTGTTCAATCGCATTCTGTGCAAAAAGTGGAAAAGTGAATGCTGATATGCTGATGATTAAAATGATACGTTTCATACCTTTTCTGTTTTTAGGTTTTTGCGACTGCTGAAAATACTGTAAACAATGGGCACAATGTAGATATTCAGCAAAGTTGAAGTTAACAACCCGCCTAAAATCACTTTTGCCATAGGACTTTGAATCTCATTGCCTGCCAAATCGCCTTTATAAGCCAATGGAATTAATGCCAAAGCCGCTGTTAATGCGGTCATTAAAATTGCATTCAACCGGTCGGACGAACCTTTGGTTACCGTTTCGTAGAGCGAAACACCTTGGTTTTTCAATTTCTGGTAATTCGAAATGAGCAATATTCCGTTTCGGGTGGCAATGCCAAAAAGCGTAATGAACCCAATAATAGCCGGAATACTTAAAATGCCCGATGTTACCCAGATAGCGAACACACCACCAATCAAAGCCAGCGGCAGATTGAGCAAAATGATGCCGGCAAGCTTGAAATTTTTAAACTCCTGAAACAGCAAAAGAAAGATGATGATAATAGCAATAATCGAGGTCAGCATAAGTGTTTGCGATGCTTTTGCCTCGCTTTCGAACTGTCCGCCGTATTCGATCCGATAACCTTCGGGCAAATCAATCTTTTCATTGATATTGGTCTGAATGTCTTTCACAACGCTTCGCAGATCGCGTTCGGCAACATTGGCTGAGATCACAATTTTGCGCTGCACATTCTCTCTGCTGATGGAACTTGGTCCCGAAACTGACATGATATCTGCCACTTGTTCCAGAGGAACTTTTTTGCCGTCGTGCGTGTCGATCAATGCCGAACGAATTCCTTCAATCGATTCGGTGTAATCCTTATTCAGCCGCAAAACCAGATCAAAACTTCGTTGTCCTTCATAGATATCGGCAAGTTTTTCGCCACCAAACGAAATGTCGACAAACTCATTAAACTGCGCGGTTGTAATTCCGTATTGCGCCAGCATATCACGGTTGGCACGAATCTGAATCTGTGGAATTTCAACTTGTTGGTCCACATTTACATCAACCAAGCCTGCAATATCCACAATCGAACTTTTAACCTGATTGCCAATGGAGAACATCTTGTTCAGGTCGGTCCCGAAAAGCTTGATGGCAATGTTTGCCCGCGTTCCTGAAAGCATGTGGTCGATCCGGTGTCCGAGAGGCTGGCCTACAGTATACGCAATTCCGGGAATCCGGGCTAAGGTAGTTCGCACATCGGCCATGAATTCAGGCTGACTGCGTTCTTTAAGCATGAAATTCACATCAATTTCGGCGCTGTTTGTTGTTTGCGAGTGTTCGTCGAGTTCGCCACGTCCGGTCCGGCGTGCAGTACTTGATACTTCAGGAATTGCCAACAATTCTGTTTCGACCAGATTCCCCAAACGGTTGCTTTCTTCGAGCGAAGTGCCTGGTTTTATGACTACCGACAGCGTTAAAGCGCCTTCATTAAACTCCGGAAGGAAACTTCTTCCGAAGCTTGAAAAGGCGATAAGTGAAATCACAAACATTCCAAGGGTCGAAAAAATGATCGACTTTTTGTGCTTTAAACTCCAGCCAAGGGATTGCTCGTAAGAATGGGTTAGTTTACGTACCAGCCATTTTTCATTCTCGTTTTTTGCAAGGTATTTTTCGTTGGCCAACAGCATTTTCGAAAGCAGGGGAGTTAAAGTCATGGCCACGACCAGCGACATAAACAAGGCCACGATAAATGCAATTCCGAGTGGTTGCAGCATTCGTCCTTCCATTCCTGAAAGGAAAAACAAAGGCAGGAAAGCTACCATAATAATGAGTGTTGCATTAAAAATGGAAGCCCTGATTTCTTTTGAAGCTTCGAAAACCACCGTGAACGATGATTGCTGTTCATGCTCAGGTTTCATTCGGTTCTGCCGGAGCCGTTTGTACACATTTTCTACGTCGATAACCGCATCATCAACCAACGAACCAATGGCTATGGCCATACCTCCCAAGCTCATGGTATTGATGGTCATTCCAACCATTTTCATAACCAAAATGGCGCCCAGCAAAGAAAGTGGAATAGCAAGCAGCGAGATAATTGTTGTGCGGAAACTGCCCAGAAAAACAAACAAAACGATGATGACGAAAATACCACCTTCGATTAAAGCGCCCTGCACATTGTTGACCGATGTTTCGATAAAATCGGCCTGACGGAAAATTTTGGTATCGAGTTTCACGTCTTTCGGTAAGGTTTTCTGCAATACCGCAAGGTTTTCCTCTATCCGTTGAGTAACCGCCAAAGTGTTGGCATTGGGCTGTTTCGATATGGAAATGATAATGGCAGGTTTTGCATTTTCAGAGGCATAACCCATCTTGGGTGCGCTTCCAATCACCACTTCAGCCACATCATTAATCCTGACCGGTTTGCCGTTATTCGATTTAATGTACGAATTGCCCAGAACATCAATATCCGAAGAACGGGCCATGCCCCGCACCACATATTCGTTGCCGAATTGCCGAACCACGCCGCCGGTCGAATTTTGACTAATTCCTTTGCAAACGTTAGCCAATTCGGTCATTGAAACCTGGTAGTATTTCATTTTTTGTGGATTGGATAAAACCTGGTATTGCTTGTAATCGCCACCAATAATGGTAACCTGCGAAACGCCGCCTGTAGCCAGAATGAGCGGTTTTACGTTCCACTCGGCCATGGTACGCATGTCCATCATGCTCGTGCTGTCGGCCTGCATCCCGATAAAGAAAATTTCACCCATCACGCTCGACTGTGGAGCCAGAGCGGGTTGCCCAATGCCCAAAGGCATTTGCGATGAAACGCTGATAAGTTTTTCACTTACAATTTGCCTGGCTTTAAAAATATCGGTTCCCCAGTCAAATTCGACCCAAACGAACGAAAAACCCTGAGAGGAAGAAGATCGCACCCGACGGACATCGGTCGCACCGTTCATCGCCGTTTCAATTGGGAAAGTAACCAACCGTTCAACTTCTTCTGAAGCCATTCCGTGGGCATCTGTCATCACCACAACGGTTGGAGCCGTGAGATCAGGAAATACATCGACATCCATATTTGAGGCAGTTCTCATCCCGAAAACCACCAGCAGCACCGAACCAAGTAAAATGAGATACTTGTTGTTCAGCGAAAATTTGATAATATGATTCATGTAATTTTAAATGTTAAATTTAAAATGTTGAAAGCTGAAAAATGCTTTGATGTGTTGAATGTTTTTTCATTCAAAATTCAAAACTTATCATTTAACATTTTCCTGAGTGGTTTTTACAATCGCAGTTAGAATATTCACAATATGATCAATCTCATCAAGGTATTCTTTAACGTCAACACTTGCGATTTGACTTTTATCTATTAATCGCAGCCAGTAGCGTGTTTCCCGTGCTTCTTTGGATGCAATCGACATTTTTGCTGCAAAATCTTTTTTAGAATATCCGGCTGATGCTTCTTCTACATTAGCTCCGATGCTAGTTCCGCTTCGAAGTATTTGTTTAGACAATACAAATTCCTTTTGTTCGGTCATTTGCCTATACAATTCAATTATTTTCAGTGCAAACTCAAAACTTCTATCGAGAATTATATTTTCTTTTTTCATTGTTTTTCATTTAAAATTTAAAATTCATCATTCAACATTTTAATGAACGTGTCCTGAATGAGCATCCAAAGAACCAGTAGCCTGCGCCAGTTTGATAAGAATTGCACCTTTGGTTACAACCCGCTCATCGCTGTTAAGCCCGGTCCGGATTTCAGTTCGGACGCCATCGGTAGCCCCAATCTTTACTTCCCGTTTTTCGAAAAGTTCAGGCGTAACCTGCACATATACAAAGAAAGCTCCCTGATCTTCGAGAAGCGAAGTGGTTGGAACAGTCAATGCAAGTGTGTTGGTAACTGTTTTCAGATACACTTCAACAAATCCTCCGGCTGTAAAACTGCCTATATTGTCGATTTGCAGAGCGACCGGAATAAGGAAATTGTCTGAATTGGTTGCCTTGCCAAACGACAGAACTTTGCCATTTAGTTGTTCGAGCGAATACGTTTGGTTGTCTTGTACCGTGCGGATGTTGGCTGATACAATTGACCCCAGCATCGACGCGTATTTTTGCTGAACTTCGGCATTCAGCAAGAGTGTTTTGTTTTGTGCCACAACTACAATTGGCTGACCAGCATCAACGTAAGTGCCGTTTTTGATCAGCACCTGCTTTACAAAACCGCTCATCGGACTTTTTACACTCTGCCCTGATGCGCTGAAATTGGTATTCAGATTGTCAAATACTGCTTTGGCGTTATCGTATTGATTCTTTGCGCTAAGCAAATCTTTTGCTGAAACAATTTTATCTTTTGCCAGCTCAGTTGACCGTTCGTAATCAGCTTTTGCTTTTTCGAGGTTATTTTTGGCTTCGGAGTAACGAACCGAGATGTTGTTGTCGGCCATTTCGCTGCCGGAAATAGAGAACAAAACCTGTCCTTTTGAAACATCTTTTCCTTCCAATACAGCGTTGCCGGAGATCATCACGATGCCATTTGTTTTTGCTGAAACAATGATCTCATCACCCTGTGACGACTGAACCTGTGCCGTGGTTTTGATTACCTGACCAAACGGCTCGTTGCGGGGAAAATCAGTGGCAAAATCAACTTTCCACGTCTGTTCTTTGGTAAAAACGGTAGTATTGGTTTTAGAGATAACCAATTTTCCTGAAGCTTCAAGTGCTTCTTTGTCAGATGTAAAAACAGTAATTTCAGGCACAACTACTTCAAAAGTTCCATTATCACTTTGGATTACAAATTTTAAAGAACCTTTCCCTGCGGTTTCGGGTTGAATGTCGAAACTGTAAATGCCTTTTCGGCTTGGTTTATCTAGCTTCTGGCTTACTTCTTTGCCGTTCACCATCAGGTAAATTGTCATACTTCCGCTTTCCAAAGCTTTAAAATCAGGTAATCTGGAAAAATGCGACAGCACATTTGCTTTTTCACCAACGACAAAGGCATCGGCTTCGGCAAACACTTCGAAATCGGCACTGTATGCGGTGTATTGAAATTTTACTTCATCGTGCGTATCATGAGATTCTGTTGTCTCACTGGGCTTCTGTTTAGAACTATTCTGGCAGCTCGCAAAAGCAATTGCAATCAATGCCGTTAAAAACATCTTGTTTAACATGGAATTTTATTGCTTAAATTTCTGAAATAATTGAATGATGAATGCGTGTAATTGCATGTTAAAAGCAGATTACATCAAAACATTCAGGAGAAGAAATTTAAACAATTGGAGGAGCACGTAAGCCGATGCCAATGCTTACAAATTGAGGTTTAAAAGAAGGTTTATAGTTCTGCCATTCGACAGTAAGATAATCAATCGGCAAATTACTGTAGCCTGAGGTGAAAAGTACAGAATGAAAGGCATCAAAATTAGCGTTATCATCGCCACAAACCAGGCATTTAAATTCTGGCCTGATTTGATTAACCGGAATAGTGACGACTTGTTTTAGTACACAGCAATCGTAGTGTTCTTTGCTGCTGCCGTTATGCTCGCAATCGCTGTGTCCAAGAGATTTTTCGTCTGTTTGACAAGCAGAACTTTCGGTGCAGACTTCATTGTTGTGATGATGATGATGCGGAATAACAGCATGTGCCAATAAAATAATATTGGCAATCAGAATAAATGCTACTGCTGTTTTTCTTTTTATCATACCGTGAGCCAATTTTCGTTCAAAGATAATGCGAAATGAATTGGTTGATCCAATGGTTGAAAAAATTATACATCCACCTACTGTATTCGGATATAGGTAAAAAGCGAAAGAATAACTTTTAACAGGAAAGATTAATTAATTCTCAACACCCGTCCAATTTTAAGGGTGGTTTGAGCTGTAATCTTATTTGCAGCACAAATTTTCCTCACCGAAGTATGGTATCTCCGGGCTATTGAAGACAGGTTATCTCCTTTGCGAATCACATGTTTGGTGCCTCCGCCAGCTGCCAGAGCGCCCCCATCAGAAGGCAAAGGTTTCTTTTTAAAGTTAGCCTTGTCGATTTCGAACCGCTTATTGGCATAGTAAATTTTATCTGTGCGAAGCATGCCTGTTTCAAAATCGATGTATTTGTTCGAGTCGAATGCCTGTCCAAACAAACGGGTTTCGAAGTGAAGATGATCGCAGCTTGCCCTACCTGTTCTTCCTCCAAGTCCGATTAAATCGCCAGCCTTAATGGTGTCGTTTACTTTAACTTTGATGGCTTTCAAGTGTCCGTAAATGGTTTCCAATCCATTGTTATGCCTCACCAAAACCAGGTTTCCATACCCACTGAAGCGTTTGGCAAGCCGAACTTTACCATCAAAGGCACAACGTACAGTATCTCCCGAATTTAGTTTGACATCAGTTCCGGTATGCATACGTCCGTGGCGTGGACCGAACTTAGAAATTACCTTGCCATTGTATGGGTGAAAGTATGGCCGGTCACCCTGATTGGTAAATGTAATAGCTATAGTGTCGGTTTTATTGGGCAGGGTATTGGTTGGGTAGTGTATCTGAGTACTGTTCCAGATATTCTTGTAAAGTGTTTCGTCAAGCGATTTAAGCGAATCTTCGTGAATTTCTTCGATTGTGCTCAGTAGGGAGTCCATTTCGCTGATTTCGACCTTAGCTTTTAGCGTGTCAGGAAGTGTTTGCTGAGCAAGGCTATAGATGGAAAAGAACAGGCAAATAGATAGTGTTAATGTTAGAGACTTCATCTTCAAAATTTGGGTTAATACTTAGCTCAAAAATTTGAACGGGAGGCGAAGGTAACTTTTTCATTATTAAATCTCGCATTTTCTGTTAAAAGACATGGTGCTTTTAACAAAGAATAACACCTTTTTATACATTTGCGGCAGTTTTACAAGAGGATTATTTAGAAATGAAAAATAGTGGTTTCCGCAAGATTTTGAAGTATTTAGGAATTGGAGTTGCGGGTTTTTTCGCGTTAATCGGTTTGGGTTTGACCTTAGGTTTTTTTGCAGTCAAATTTCATTTAACCAACGACCCCGGAGTTGTTGACCTGAACGACCGGTATTTTCAGGAGATAAAAGACAAGTATGGCCGTGGAACAAATACTGCTGATGCTACCGTAGATTTTAGTGAAGCGCGCTTCCTTCATAACCTTTCGGTTTTGGGCAAATATTATCCGGCCAATGCGTATTACATTCAGAATGCCTACTACCAAAGCCATAACCTGAAAGAAGCGCAGCGCATGATAGAAGCGGTAAACATTCACATGCAGGATAATGCTGAATACCATGCCGAAGTGGCTAATTTTGTTGAAAACAGCGACCCGCAGCAAAGCAAGATTAAAGCAAAAAGTGTTTTTGAATGGATGAACATCAGAGAATGGCAGGATTTTAAACTGGCCGTTGCCAAAGATAAAAACCTGATTGATTCGGCCGCAATCCTTACAGGCGTTGAACCCCGAATGATTGTTGCAGTGTTGGTGGGCGAACAAATTCGTCTGTTTAACTCGAACCGCGAGGCCTATAAAAAATGGATCGGCCCATTAAAAATACTTTCAGTTGAAACAACTTTTTCGCTGGGGGTAACAGGAATAAAGGTTCCAACGGCCCAAACCATAGAGAAAAATCTGAAGGACAGTACGTCCATTTTTTATTTGGGCAAACAATACGAAAGTCTGCTCGATTTCAAGACCAAAAATATTCAGCAGGAGCGGTTTAACCGACTTACATCATACAAGAATCACTTCTACTCGTACATGTATGCAGCCCTCAATGTAAAACAGATTAATGCGCAGTGGGAGCGGGCAGGCTATCCGATAAGCGATCGGCCTGAGATTCTGGCAACTCTGTACAACATTGGGTTCGAAGTATCGGTTCCCAAAGAAAATCCACTGGTTGGTGGCTCAGGAATAAATATTAAGGGCAAAAGTTATACATTTGGTTCTGTGGCTTACGAATTCTATTATTCAGGAGAGTTATTCGATTTGTTCCCCTTTAAAAATTCAAGATTCGATTTTACGGATGTGTAGATTAAGCAATACCAAATCAGACTCGTGCAGAATTTTCGGCCTGTTTTTCGGTCTGGTTCTGTTGATTCCCTTTGGTAGTATGGCTCAGACACACTGGATCAGTGAAATACCCTGGACCAACCTCATGGATGGTTTGCAATATGCAGAATTGGATGCTCCTGAAAAATCGGTGGTAAACGACTCCAAGCTTAGCATCCTGAAAATAGATACCCACAAATTAGATTTTGATTTTCTGACGGCATCTGAGCGGGGCAAACATCCGCGCACCGCACCCGATTGGGCTACAGAATTCGACAAAAATGTTATTATCAATGCCGGAATGTACAAGTACAACAAAATGCAGTCGAACAAAGGCTATATGAAGAATTACGAGCACTTGAACAATCCGGTAAAGACCACCTACTACAATGCCATGTTGGCCATGCACCCCAAAGACAAGCAGAAAGCGCCATTTGAAATTATCGATATTACCTGTCAGGACTGGGGAAAAGTGCAGCACGAATACCACTCACTTTGCCAGGGAATGCGCATGATTAGTTGCAATGGTGAGGGAATGGAGTTTTCAAAAAGACCCGATCAGTCGTGCAGTATGGTGGTAGCAGCAACCGATGTACAGGGAAATATCTACATTGTATTTACCCGGTCGCCCTACACACACCGCACCATGATTGGCTTTTTAAAAGGATTGCCTTTTGATATCCGCACGTCTGTTTACCTGGAAGGAGGACCCGAAACCAGTTTGTATATCAACACTGGCGACACCGTAATAGCCAAATATGGCAGCTACGTTTCGAACACCTGCGACAACGATGATAACGACCATTTCCGGAAAATTCCGAATGTAATTGCAATAAAGAAAAGGAAATAGGGTTGGTTTATTTCTTTGCTTCCACAATCCGTTGTTTTACCAAATCATTCAATTCTTCGGGGTTCATTCCTTCAGGATAAATGGCAGGCAAGAATTCGATGCTTATTTTTTCACCCTTTTTAATTTTTTTAGCGCCCGACGACATTGCTGCATAAGCTCCGGTTATGGCTACCGGAACGATCGGGATATTCAACTCGGTACTTAAAATGGTATAGGTTTTCTTGAACTTGCCAATTTCGCCATTTAGCGTGCGGGTTCCTTCCGGAAAAATCAGGATCTTCTTACCTTGTTTCACTACCTCGGCCATTTTTTGGATAGAATGCTTGAGGTCTTTCGACAAGTCCATTACAATTACATTGGTGCGACTTGCCAGATATTTACGGATACCGCTTTTAACGTGGTCTTTTTTGGCGTATGAGAAGGTGTTTTTCAGGGTCTGTTTGTCGAGGTACGAAAGCACCAGAAAAGCGTCGAGTTTACTTTCATGATTGGGTGCAAAAAAGCAAGGCCCTGCCGGAATATTCTCCATTCCTTTACCTTCGAATTTGAAAAATAAGCGAAAAAAGCCACGAACCGAACTCACAATTGGGCCAAGCAGAAAAGAGGTTTTTGGCAAAATCACCTCAGCATCTTCTTTTAGATCACCCGACCAGCTTGACTCTTGCTCCGTTTTGTGAAAAAGCTTGTTGTTTTGGATATGCTCGGCAATTTTACGGATGGAAGGGAATTTGAGTAATTGCTCTTCGTCGAACTTAATCCCGAAGCTTTTTTCGATGTAGTCAATCAGGCTCAATTTGCTGAGCGAATCCATCGAAATGTCGAAGACCAGATGGTGGTCGGGCAAAACATCCATATCGACCTGACTTTCGATAAATGATTTAATGGCAAGGTATTCCGAAGAATCGGGCTCTTTGGTTATGCTCTTTTGATTCTCTTTGGGGATCAGTAATTCGGCCAGTTTAAACCGCTGAAGCTTGGACAAGCGTGTGCGCGGCAATTCGGTTGTAATAAGCGTAAACTGCATGATGCGCTTGTACGAACTCATCTCGGCATTGAATGGTGAAATAACCTGCTCACGAAAATATTGATTAATGTCCTCAACTGCATTTTCAGCCAGAAAACTAAAATCAGGAAGAATTACAGCATGCAACATTTCGTTGTGCATAAAAACACCGGCTTCCTTTATTGATTTCGAAAAACCTTCCAGTTTCATTTCAACCTCAACCGGATTAATATTTTTGCCGTTGGGCAATACAATAATTTCCTTTTTCCGTCCGGTAATGTAGAGGAATCCATCTTTATCCAAATGACCCAGATCGCCGGTGTGCAACCAGCCGTCAATAATCACCTCAGCTGTTTCTTCTGGCCGATTGTAATATCCTTTCATGATGCTTGGCCCTTTGGCCACAATCTCGCCATCATGTATTTCAACAGTCAATCCCGGTAATGCTTCACCTGTTGAGCCAATCTTTACCCTTCCAGGGCGCGGAAATGTAATCATTGGCGCAGCTTCGGTCATGCCAAAACCTTCCAGAATGTCGAAACCTATTCCATAGAAAAAATGGCCTACTTCCTTGTTCAGGGCAGCGCCTCCGGCAATCATAAATTGCAGATGTCCACCAAATCCCTGGTGTACTTTTTTGAAGATTTTCTTTCCGAGATTACGATTTTTGGTTTTCAGCACCAGCCAAAGCAAAGCCCGTCCCACCGAACTTTTATCGATTTTAGCTTTTATTCCTCGGTACATCAGTTCGTACAGGCGGGGTACACCCAAAAATACACCCACTTCATTATCGGTGAAGGTTTTCATCAGGTCGGTTGATTGCATCGACGGAACCATTGGAATGGTGCATCCCACGTAAATAGGAGTTATCATGGAACCAACCAGCGGGAAAATATGATGAAGTGGTAAAAAAATCATAACCTGCCG
The DNA here is from genome assembly GCA_019163175.1 of Prolixibacteraceae bacterium. Classification (GTDB taxonomy): domain Bacteria; phylum Bacteroidota; class Bacteroidia; order Bacteroidales; family Prolixibacteraceae; genus Aquipluma. The sequence goes on from JAFLKN010000043.1 coordinate 31,266, forward strand.
TTCGGGAATGAAAATCTTGCAGTTGATTACACCAGCCATATTCTCATGAATGTTGGTGTACGAAAGCATCACCCCTTTGGGGCTTCCGGTCGTTCCTGAAGTGTAAATAATTACTGCCGTAGTTTCGTTGTCTTCCGGAGCCAGCCACTGGCTTTCAGGAAAGGTTTCATCCAGAATAATATCATCGAAAACGATTACTTCCGGTTTGTGCGTGGTTTTCAGGTCAATTTTGGCAATCGACTCGGCCATTCCGTAACTTGTAAAAAGGATATCGGGCTGGCAATCGTCGATGATATAGGAAACATCATCAGCCGAAGCCAGAAAATCGATAGGAATTGCGATACAGTTGTTTTGCAACGCGGCATAAAACGCATAAACCCACGCCGAACTATTTTCGGCATAAATGGCAACTTTAGTGTAGCCTTTGCTTTGGAAAAGCCGGGCATACTGCTCTACATGCTTCAGCAATTGGCTGTAGGTAACATCGCCTTGTGCGGTAATCAGTGCTTTTTTTTCCGGATAAGTCCTGTTGATGATTGGTTTAGTCATGATCGCTTTTTTTATTAAAACTCAAAATCTGGCCAAAAGATTCATTCCCACCCGGAATGATTTTATTTTCTGCACCTAATGTAAGTGAATAAAATGGGAATAAAACAGACATTTATGGTGTTCTGCGCAAAGTTATTCTTTCCATCGGGTTCTTCTCATTTCTTTGGTCCGGGCAATTCAGGTGTTCTTTCTGGATTTACAGGATCGAAAAAGGTAATTTTTTGCTCTTTGTACAGCCGAAACGACACTTGCATTTTCTTTAAGAATGTGCTGTAATCGGGCGAATTGTTTTTGCTCCAGGCGACTTCGGCCAAAGCTGCCATTCGTGGGAAGGTCATAAAATCAAGTCTTTCTTCGGAATGAATGGTTTCTGTCCAGATATTAGCCTGAATTCCATCAATCAGATTCGGATATTTTGTAAGCGGTTCGGCATATGTCTGGTTAAATGCGAGTATTTTCTCAATCGGCGCATATTCTTTAGCCCAATATCGACCGGAGCGATGTGAATTGTGCTGAACAAAATCGAAATAAAACGGAATGCGTGGGCATAAGATAGTGTGATAACCCTTCTCTAAAGCCAGTTGTAGCTGTTCGGGCTTATCGTGCCGCCACCACATAGTCAGGCATTTTTCGGCAGGTACTCCTGAGGTTACAATTTCGTCCCAACCAATCATGGTTTTGTTCAGTGCAGCAATCGAATCGGTCATTCGGTTGATGAAGTAAAACTCAACAGCCTGCAAATCTTTTAGTTGGTGTTTTTGCATTAGGGACTGAACATCGGCATTGGTATTCCACTGTTGATTGCCAAAATGAACTTCGTCTCCGCCAAGGTGAATGTATTTGGATGGAAACAGTTGAACTACCTCTCTGAGGATGTCGGTCAAAAAGCCGTACGTATGTTCCTTTCCAGGGTTAAACGTAAACTCCGGATATTTCTCTGAGCCGCCGCCACTAAATTCGGGATAAGCCCGGTTGGCCGCTGCCGCATGTCCGGGCATGTCAATCTCAGGAACAACTTCGATGGACCTTTCAGCAGCATAGTGTACGATTTCTTTGATATCTGCCTGAGTATAAAACGCGGCCGGAGCTTTGGGATCGTGGAAATTTCCGATAGCGCCGACAGAAGTCAGTTTCGGATACTTTTTAATTTCAATCCGCCAACCCGGTTCGTCGGTTAAATGCCAGTGAAAACGGTTGAGTTTGTAAAAGGCCATCCAATCGAGTAGCTGTTTTACTTTTTCTTTTCCGAAGAAATGCCGCGACTCATCGAGCATTAATCCGCGCCAGACATACCTTGGATTATCCTGAATTGTTCCATGAGGAACCCGAAAGCCGGATGCCACTGAATTCGAAACAGCAAGTTGAGTTAACGACTGAAGCCCATAAAACAAGCCAGTTTCTGATGAGGCTGTCAGTTGAATCTGTTGAGGGGTAATTGTCAGTGAATATGCCTCTAAACCTATTTGCTTTTGGGTATCGATTCCGAGAATCAGGTTGGCCGTTTTTGGTCCTGATTTTTTGATATTGCCAAGTTTAATTCCGAATCCGGCCAGTTGATTACTGAAATTCTGAATCAAAATTTCCTGCGCAGGTTGACACGAAAATCTGATTTGATCAATATACAGATACCGGCTTTCTGAAAACTGGCATGAAGCAGGTTCCGGAATAATGGAATTCTTTTGGGCATAGCCCAACGAAGCCAGAAAGAGCAAAACAAGTACTAAAAAAATTATTCGCATAAAATGAGAATTAAGGGAATTTGAAACCTGAAATCTGGAACTCGTTAGGGCTTCATCCCCATAGCTTTCACATAACTTTCGTTCACTTTACAATTGCTGTATTTGCAATTTTCAACCAACTGAAGCATGGCTTTTTTCATCAGCTCCTGATCTTGACGCGCTTTGCGAATTTCATCAAAGCCATTTCTGGATGCCTCGGTGAACTCCACAATTTTGTTCCAGTTTTCGGGTTGAGCAATGTTTACCATTGAACTTGGGCGACCCATTTTTTTGTAAGGCCAGTAAGTCCAGCCAATGTTGTTGCGTTCCATCAGCCGTGTCCATGCACCAATCCACTGATCCGTATTTTCGCCGGTTTCGCCCATATATATTGGCAGGTTAACCGAGTCGCGGAAATGCACAAAATCCTGAATATTTGCCTGAAGTGTATCGCACCAATAGCGGTGGCAAGTATACATCAGTTTATCATCGAATTTGGAGTCGGTAAAAATCCTGAAGTTGCTGTTCCATTGCGCACCTCCCAGCAAAACAATGTGGTTTTTATCTACTTCGCGAATGGCAGCAACGGCTTTTTTATAAACGGGTTCGAGGGCTGCATTTAGTTTATCTTTTTCGTCACCAAAATAGGTGGCTATAGGTTCGTTCAACAAATCGTAACCCAATACAACGGGTTCATTTTGATAATGCTCAGCAATTTTTCTCCAGATAGCCACAAACTGGTTCTGGCTTTCTTCGCTTGTCATTAGCCACGGATAGCCGTAACTGTCGTCGATGTTGTCGCCGGTTTGTCCGCCGGGAGCATCGTGCATGTCCAGAATCAGGTAAATTTCTGACTCACGGCACCAACTCACCAAGCTGTCAATTCGCTGAAATCCGTCTTGTGCAACCGATAAACCCATGTAATCTTCATCAGTAAAAAGTTTGTAATGAAATGGGATTCGGATGGTGTTCATTCCTGTTTTTCGGATGTACCGGATATCATCGCGGGTCACATAATTGTCTTTAAACTGTTTCCAGAACTGATTGGTAAAATCGGGGCCAACCATTTCGCGGAATGCCTGATCAATCAGCCGAGCCGAGCTGGTGCGTTTAAATTCAAACATATAACCTTCAGGATTGAGCCAGTTGCCAAGGTTAATTCCCCGGATAAAAAACTTTTCGCCATTGGGTGAAATCAGATTATGGCCTTCTATTTTAATAAAGGCATCCTGAACAGCAACTTCTTTTTTTGGAGCAGGATCACAGGCTGAAAGTGTAAGCGCAATAAGGAGACAGAATAGCACATTTTTGGTCATGACTGTCGAGGTTTGGTTGGTTAATTGATTAGCTAAATTAGTAATAAAAACAAAAGGCCGCCAATTTACTGGTAGCCTTTAATCTGATTCACGAAAGAATCAGGGTATTTTGGAGATTTACTTCTTTATACTCAGCGTATCCTTTTTCAAGGCTAGCCCATCTGCAGTCATGGTCCAGGTTTTGCCAACCATATCGCCATCCCACATATTATCCACATTTTCAATGTCGTAGATAATTTCGGTCAGGTTGTTGTTCAGGTAAACCGATTTTCCTTCCGGAACTTTCAGAATCATGGAGACTTCCTGTTCGCGCCATTTTGAATTTTCTTTCAGGAAATAATAGGGATCAAACTTTAAGGTCGAATCTTTCTGGCTGAAATTGTATTCGATTTGTTCTACATTCTTCTGTGCATCTTCGGTACTGCTTCCACGGGCACGTTTTTTTATCAGGAGTAAATATTCGCCTGTACTGCTTTTTTCTACTGTAAATCGGGGATGTCCCAGCAGTTTTTCTTTTCCCTTAACCATGGCTATTTTCATCCGGTCGAGCGAAATATGGTCTTCAATCATCGATTCGTACAAATCGTCGGTTGTTTCGAGGTAAATGGTTTTGCAGGTCGTACAATCTACCTTTTGGGTAATGGTCTGGCTTGTTTGTTTGCCGAAATTTCCAACCTGATTTACACTCACAACAATTAGTGTGATTAAGGCTACCAGCCAAAGTCCGAAAGTTCCCAAGCCGATCAGTTTGTTGTTGGTTTTATACCTGAATAAAAGTTTTGTACCAACGAAAAGGATTAGTAAGATCGGGATTCCGATCAGAACCGAAATGGCGATCAGCGAAATGGTATAGGCACCTGGACTTACAAAGTGCTCGAGCAATCCGGTCATATTAATGTCCGAGTCCCATCCGAAATTCCATGGCCCTCCGTGCATAATAGAATGTCCGACAGCGATTGAAGTTACAAAGCCAATCAGGCCAGCTATTCCTCCAATAATAAGGGCGGCGCCAAATAGAAGAACCACAACCCGAAGAACAACTTTTAATACACTGGTTACCACATCACCAAACCGTTCAATCCGCGATTGTCCTTTATCGTTTGATGGCGAATTCATGAACTTGTTGTAGTTTTCGCCAACTTCGTTCATTTCTTCTTTTATCGATTTTTCGATATTCGAAACGGTGGCTTCCTTGCCTTTCATTTCGAGCCTTTGCGCTGTAGTTTTTGCTTTCGGTACTGCAATCCAAAGTACAATGTAAACGATCATTGCTGTACCTGCACTTAGGAAGAAGGCCAGAACAAATATTACGCGAAGGATTACCAGGTCGATGTTGAAATAAGCTCCCATACCTGAACAAACACCTCCAAGTACGCGGCTGTCTCCATCGCGGTACAAACGTCGGCGCATTTTCTGTTCGCCTTCCAGTGGAGCTTCGGCTTGCGTTTTGGCTGAGGCTTCTTCTTCGCCCGGTTCCATAAAATCTTCAGGTTTTCCCATACGGGCAATCACTTCGTCAACCATCACATCGGTGATAACTTCTACTTTATTGCTGGTTTTTTCGATAAGAAGCTCGGCAATACGTGCTTCAATATCCTGAAGTATTTCCTGTCCTTCGATGACTGCGCCGAAGTGGCGGTTCAGCATGTGTAGGTATTTTTGTAGCTTTTCGTAGGCATCTTCGTCGATGTGAAAAATGCTTCCACTTATGTTGATTGTAAATGTCTTTTTCATTTCCGGATAATTTTTCAGATTTATTTTCTTTATACTGAAGATGACCTATTTATGTTCCTTGATCATTCTAACTGCTTCAACCAACTCATCCCACGAGGCGCCCATTTCGTTCAGGAAATAGCGACCTTCATCGGTCAGTTCGTAGTATTTGCGTGGTGGTCCCTGGGTCGATTCTTCCCATTTGTAGGCCAGTAATCCATCATTTTTCAGACGGGTAAGCAGCGGGTAGAGCGTTCCTTCCACAACAATCATCTTCGAACGGCTGAGTTCATCAATGATGTCGCTTGCATACAAGGGCTTTCCGTCGATTACCAGTAGGATACAGTATTCGAGAACCCCCTTGCGCATTTGAGCTTTTGTATTGTTCAGATCCATTATTTTTCCTCCTTAAAGTTCGTTCAAAATTTTTACCCCGTAATCCCAACAATTAATTGTTCCAAATCTTGTCGTCCAGCATCCATGCTTCCGTTTGCAAAGCAGGTTCACTTTCAGCTGCAACTACCGGAAGATTGAAATAGATGTTATTAATCATCCAGTTTTCGATTTCAAAAGGTTTTTCCTGTGCAACCTGGTTGTTCATAAGGTTTGAACCAAAATAGGTTTCATTGGTCATCCAGCTTTCAATTTCCAGATTTTTCTCCTTGGCAGTTTCAATCCCGAATAGACCTGTTGCAATGGTCGATTCTGAAGCTGGAGCAAAAGCTGACTGCGTAGAAAAGGCCAAAAGTGCTTCATTTTCTTTTTGCTGATCAACCATCAAAGTGGCCATTTTACCGTAAGTGTTGTTTACAAGCAATTGTTTCCAAAATCCGTTGGCACTTACGGTAAGGCTAATCAGAACCAGGCTTAATACTACAGCGAAAGTTTTGCTTACCGGGTTTTCAAGTTTCTTGTTTTCTGTTTTCTGTGCATTGTTTGTTGTTTTCATGGCTTTGAGCTTTGTTTCTGAATTGTTTCTGTTTTCTGTTTTTGTTTTTCGAACACGTTTTCTTGTTTTCTGATGTTGTTTTCTTGTTTTCTCTGTTTGTAAGACGATCGGTTTATGTTTTCGTTACAGTTGCAAGGAACTTTTTTTAAACTTCTACCTTCTCTTACATTGTTATTGGCTTTACAAACATACGAAGTTTAAATGGTTCTATGCAACACAAAGTACTAAAATTTTTAAATTATTTTTAAAATATTTTTTAATGTATTGAAATTCAAGTTTATATAAATTCAATAAAAACAAAAAATTTTTACTGAGAGATGTGAAAAGTTAAAAAAAGGCATTTTGAAGCTTGCGTTGAAGCAAAAAAAGTTCTGAAAAATGCTGAATTATTGAAAATAAAAACCAATAAAAAGCAAAAAACCTCCAGATCAATTCGATCCGGAGGTTCTCAATTCATAACAAATCCACCACTCTGTTATTTCTCAAATTCTTCTTCCATTTCTTTTTCTGTCTGGAGAAACAGTTTTAGATCTTCATCAACTGACTGGATTCCGGCTATTCCAAAGTTCTGCACCAATACATTGGCTACGTTTGGCGACAGGAAGGCTGGTAATGTTGGCCCAAGGTGGATGTTTTTCACACCCAGGTAAAGCAAGGCCAGCAATACGATTACCGCTTTTTGCTCGTACCAGGCGATGTTGTAGGCAATCGGCAAATCGTTAATGTCTTCCAACTCAAAAATTTCTTTCAGCTTTAAAGCCACTACTGCCAGAGAATAGGAGTCATTGCACTGTCCGGCATCGATCACGCGCGGAATACCGTTGATGTCGCCCAAAGGCAGTTTATTATAGCGGTATTTGGCACAGCCGGCTGTTAAAATTACAGTATCGGTTGGTAGTTTTTCGGCAAACTGGGTATAATAATCGCGCTCTTTCATGCGGCCATCGCAACCGGCCATCACAAAGAATTTACGGATTGCTCCGGTTTTAACGGCTTCAACAATTGGTCCGGCCAACTCGAAAACCTGGTTGTGTGCAAAACCGCCAATAATTTCACCGGTTTCGATTTCGGTTGGTGTACCGCATATTTTAGCATGTTCTATAATGGCATGAAAATCTTTGCGCTGTCCGAGTTTACGATCGGGGAAATGAACGGCTCCCGATAATCCGCTTGCTCCAGTGGTATAAATACGGTCGCGGTAACCTGCTTTTTCCATCGGGGGAACGATACAATTAGTCGTGAACAGAATCGGGCCGTTGAAGCTTTCGAATTCCTCTTTTTGTTTCCACCATGCATTTCCGTAGTTGCCTGCCAAATGTTTGTATTTTTTGAATGCCGGGTAGTAATTGGCCGGAAGCATTTCGCTGTGGGTATAAACATCCACACCGGTTCCTTCTGTCTGAACCAAAAGATCTTCCAAATCGCGTAAATCGTGACCTGAAATCAGGATTGCCGGATTTTTACGGACACCAATGTTTACTTTGGTCATTTCAGGATTTCCGTAACTGGTGGTGTTTGCTTTATCGAGTAAAGCCATCACATCGATACCAAATTTTCCGGTTTCGAGGGTCAGTGCAACCAACTCGTCGGCTGATAAATCCTGGGCGGTAGCGGCCAGTGCGCGCTCCAGAAAGGCAAATACTTCTTCGTTTTCGTGGTTCAGGTTGTAAGCATGTTCGGCGTAAGCAGCCAACCCTTTCAAGCCATAAATAATCAGCTCTTTCAGCGAGCGGATGTCTTCGTTCTTTTCGCTCAAAATTCCAACTTCGATGGCTTTGGCTTCGAACTCTTCGGTTGTTGAGGCCGACCAATTAACCGATTCGTGAGACGGTAATGCGATTCCGGCAGCTTCAGCTTTCGAACGCAATTCGTCGCGTACTTTCAGCGTTTTTTTGATGCGGATCGAAAAAGCCACATCGTCGAAATTGGCGTTGGTGATGGTGCTGAACAGCCCATCAAAAATTACTTTATTCACTTTGGGTTCGGCCAACCCGGCTTTGCGCAATTCGCTGTTTAGAGCGGCAACACCTTTAAGTACAAATAATAACGTATCCTGAAGGTTTGAGACATTGCTGTCTTTTCCGCACACACCTTTAATTGTGCAACCAATTCCTTTGGCTGCTTCCTGACATTGAAAACAAAACATGTTCATAGCTAATTTTTTGGAAATGAGAAGGGCTGTCTGCATGAATTTGCAGATCAGATTCTCAATTGATTATTAAAATTTTAATTGATTTTTTAAGTGCCTAAAGTTTGGAGTGCCTAGAATGCCTAAAGTTAAACATAGGCAAACTCAGCATAACTTGAAACTTAAAACCTTGAACTTGGAACTGGTTTTACACCCAGCTTTCGTCCAGAATTTCGCCTTTGATGCTGACGATGATTTCTTTTACCGGAACTTTTCGTGTTGCCTGGGCTGCAGCCATTTTCACTAATTGAGATAAACCTCCGCAGCACGGAACTTCCATCATCATCACGGTTATTGTATTCACACGGGCTTCGTCGATGAGGCGGCGAATTTTTTCCACGTATATTTCTTTACCCTGATCGAGTTTGGGGCAGGCGATGACCAATGATTTTCCGGCCAAATGTTTCGAATGAAAATTTCCCATGCTGAAAGCCACACAGTCGGCAGCCAAAAGCAAATCGGTTCCCTGAAAGCTTGAAGCGGCAGGATTAATCAAGTGCATTTGAACTGGCCATTGACGCAGAGCTGAAGGAACTTCAGTTGCTGCTGCTGCCGGTGCAAAACGTAAATTCTGTGGTTCGAAACTGACAGCTTGTGAGCCAGGGCAGCCACCGCTGGCACAACCCGATGATTCAACTTTGGTGGAATGAACTTCGGCAATCACTGCTTCAACACTAAACGGAATTTCCGAAGCATGTAATTTCAGATAGCCAACAGCTTGTTTCAGGAACCCGGTTTCGCCGTGTTCTTTCAGGTGCTTCATATGGGCAACCAGTGTGTTTTTGCCTTTCGGGATGATTTGTTTCACCACAACCACTTCGTCGTATTCGTCGGCTTCGCGTTTTTCAATGGTAATCGCACCTTCGGGGCAATGGCCAAGACAGGCTCCCAATCCGTCACACATCAATTCACTAATGAGCCTGGCTTTTCCATCTATAATTTGCAATGCACCTTCGTGGCAATTTGGAACACAAACTCCACAACCGTTGCACAAGTCTTCGTCTATATTTACAATTTCGCGTATCATTTTGATTGATTATTTATGATTGATGAATGTTGATTCATCTTTTCAGTTACTAATTTTGTATTTTTCTGAAACAAAAGTACAGCCGTTCGGTTGTTAAAACTGTAACGAATGTTACAAACACAAAAAAACAATAGAAACAATTTAGGAACAACAGAAACGACTAAAAAATGATACAAACCGAAATACTTTGCCAGTCGCCCATTTTCCGGGGTATTACTTCTGATGGTCTTCAGGAATTATTTAGCAAGATACATTACCAGGTCAAAAGCTACCAGAAGAACGAATTGATCACAATTGGCGGTGAAATTTGCGACCGCCTGCTCATTATTCAGCAAGGTAGTGTAAAAGCCGAAATGACTGACTATTCAGGGAAGACCATCAAAATTGAAGACATGATGGCACCGTGGCCTTTGGCTACTGCGTTCCTGTTCGGAAAGGAAAATCGCTTCCCCGTAACCGTTTCGGCAACTTCCGATGTTGAAATGGTGTCGATACCCAAGCCAGAGTTTGTAAAAATGCTGCAGCTGAATGCGCTGATTCTGAACAATTACTTGAATACAATTTCCACACGTGCACAGTTTTTATCGCAAAAGCTGAAGTTTCTTTCCTTCAAAACCATCAAGCAAAAAATTGCCCATTACCTTTTGGAAAAGGCTGGCGACCGGCTTCAGACGGTTGAAATTCAACAATCGCAGGGGCAGCTGGCTGAGATGTTTGGCGTTACCCGACCATCGCTGGCCCGAACTTTGGGCGAAATGTGCCAGGAGGGCCTGATCGAAACAGATCGTCGCTACATTAAAATTCTGGATAAAGTAAGGATGAATCAATTGCTTTTAGGGTAGATTAGCGGTCAGGTTCAGTGTTGAATCTCGAAACGGTCATTCATACTTAAAGCGACAAAAGTCATATATTGCTCTAATTACACTGCCTATAATTGCGCAAAAATTTTTTAACGATGAGAAAATTGATTCAGGGACGGCTTTCGGTATTTAAATTCGAGAACTTCAAAAAATATAAAGATATCACCCATTTTATCACAACGAAAGAGGGTTGGGTTTCGGGCCGTAAATCAAGATTTACCGGCGATCGCGAATCGGAGTACAGTGAATTTCGCAAAGAACTGGCTATTTCGTGTGAGTCAGACGCCAGCCAGTTTGTGTTCCCACGTCAAACCCATTCTGACCACGTTGTCGTTGTTACTTCAGAAAATGAAAATACAATTACTGATACCGATGCTTTGATTACCAGCGAGCCGGGCTTGTTTATTTGTGTACAAACTGCCGATTGTGTTCCAATTTTGCTTTACGATCCGCAAAAGAAAGTGGTGGCTGCCATTCACGCAGGATGGAAGGGAACAATTTCAAAAATTGCGCTGAAAACAGTTCAGAAAATGACTGCTCAATTTGGTTGCCAGCCTGCAGATATTGTTGCCGGTATCGGACCTTCAATTCACATGCATGCCTATGAAATCGGACCTGAAGTTGTTGAAGCCGTTCGGGATAATTTCAGCAATTCGTCTGCCTTGCTTAAGCCATCGATGAATTCAGGTAGGGCTTATTTCGATTTGTGGGAAGCGAACCAAACGGTGCTGATTGAGGCTGGAATTCCGGAAGAAAATATTGAAGTGATGGGTCTTTGTTCGTTCGAACATGCCGATCTGTTTTATTCGGCCCGCCGTGATGGTGCTGATACGGGAAGAATGGTCAGTGGAATCAGGTTGTCGTAAAAAAACCTTCCAGAGCAGCGCTCTGAAAGGTTTTAACTGAATCAACTTATAACATGCCGTTTGCCTGATTATTTGATTTCAACATCGTAGGTATAATCTTTGTCTTTGGTCGAAAGAACCGCTGTATAAGTTCCTTTGTCTAGCTTTGAAATGTTCAAGGCTTCATTCACATTGAAACTACGGCCCATTTCCTTGGTGTATAACAATTGCTTCTGATCATAGAAGTTCAGAGTCAGGTTTTCCTTGGGGAAATTCAGATAACTGCATCTTAGTAATCCATTATTGTATCCAAAATAAGGTTCAAGGACCGTTTTTTCGTCGCCAACTTCGATTTTCCAGCTTTTAATTTCGAATTCACGTTCGGCGGTCAACCTATCACTTTCTACCGAAAGTTTGTACTGACCAGCTTCAAGGTCGGAGAAATCAAACACTTTTTTGTAGTCTCCAGCGGGGTCGGTAACTTCTTTGTAATAAACGATAAGTCCCCGACTGTCTTCTACTTTAATTTTCAGGTTGCTTTCAGTAAGGCTCGAAATGGCTACAATAGCTTTTTCTGCTGATAGCGGTTGGATGTTCACTTTCAGGTTTCCGCTGGCAAATAAGGTGTTCGCAAATGCTACAAACGCGAACATTAAAGTCACTTTCAAAATTGTTTTCATGGTTTTCTGCTTTTAAATTGTTTATTGTTTTAATTATTTAATTGTGCGACCTGCATGGCGTCAGGTCTGTTTTTCTCTGAACTTTTGTTTTCTGTTTTGTCTGTGAAAAAGGCATAGACATCCTGAGTCAGTACTAAACTGACTGTATTTGAACGAAAAAGGATATTTGAGATCGGGGAGTTTGGCTATCTTCCGTGAACGTCGCCGCCGCTTGATTCGTTTATGTCTTTGCTTTTTGGATTTCCGGAGTAGGTAATATCGCCTCCGCTGCTGGCATTGGCATCGAGTTCCTCCGAAACGTTTACCCGAATGTCTGATCCGCTAGAAACGCTGGCATTGCATTTTCTAGCCAGAAGTTCGCTGGCATTGATGTCGCTGCCGCTTGAAGCACTGGCCTGTAAAAAATCGACTTTCCCTTTTACAAAAATGTCGGAACCGCTGCTTGTTTCCACGCTCAACTCGTTAGCTTCTAATTCAAGCTTAATATCAGATCCGCTGCTGGCATCCAGATTAAGTTTAGTCAGCTTTAAGGCACCTTGTGAATTGACATCCGAACCTGCTGAAGCTTCCAGTTTATCCAGATCTTTGAATGAAACATAGACTTTTCGGGGATCATTTCCCCAATTCATACTTAACCAGGATTTTTCTTTCACGTAAATTTTAAGGATGCCGCCTTCTACTTCTGTAATTATCTTTTCCAGATCGTCAGCATCGGCTTCGACAAAAACTTCTTCAACATTTTTTTGTGTGAGGTAAACATCGATTCCACTTGAAACCGAAACTCCGTGAAATCCGGTTATTTGTCGTTTCTGGCGGCCATCATTTTCATTGGCGGCCTTTAGCTGGTTGGCCTGAAACAGGACTGTGCCAATAAGAATAAGTGTAAAAATTTTCATTGTTTTCATGTGTTTCTGTTCTGAGCGTTTATAACTGAGTTTTCTTATTTGCGATGAACATTTCCTCCTGAAGAAGTATCAACATCGGTTGAGCCTGGTTCGCCGTAATACACTACATTTCCGCCACTTGAGGCCTTGGCTTCAAGCTTATCGATTACAGTTGAAGCTACATTTCCACCACTGGATGCACGCATTCTGCATTGGCCAACTTTTAATTCTTCACCTTTCAGGTTTGCTCCCGACGAAGTTTCCAGTTCAGCTTCTTTGGCCGCCCCCGATAGCCTGATGTTTGCGCCTGAAGAACAATCGGCTTTCAGGTATTGTGCGTCAACTTCCATTTTCAGGTTTGCGCCCGAACTAGCTTTTAATTCAAGATTGTCAGCGGTAAATTTGGCTTGTGTATAGCCATTGGATCCGGAACTGGCTTCAACGCCGGTAAGTTTTTCGACGGTTATCATCACCTTTTTTTCTTTGGCCCAACGTATATTTTCGTTAGCAGTTACTTTTAAAACATCACCCTCTACTTCAGTTTCAATTATTTCGTGCAGATTGCTGTCGGCAATAACTACAACTTTTGCGGGACTGCCCTGAGTAATATATACATTCATTCCACGGCTTACTTTTATCTGGTCAAATTGGCCAACCTGTCTGATCTGCTCGGTAACTTCTCCATTTCCTTTTACTGATGGACCTAAAAACCAACAGGATGTAAAAATGATGCTTAGCAAAGCAAAAATCCCGATAAGTTGAAATTGTTTCCGTTTCATAGTTTGATTGTTTTAGATGAATAGACGCTTGAAAATTAAATTCGTTACCAAAATTATGACCTGAGTTTCATGAAAGTGCATTTTTTTCGTTGAACGACCTTTTTTTACCGGCAAATACAAATTATTCAGGATTAGGATACTTAGGCGATCCAAAATAAAGCAGGCCAATCTTGGTTTAACGAGATTGGCCTGTTCGATATAATTTCTGAAGCGATTGAAATCGGATAGGGGATAGAAAAAGTTAAATTTAGTTGATCGGCAAACTATTCAAATTCTAAGCCACCAAAAAATTCAGGGACGTGAAACGAAGGTTGAGGTGTTTTAATTTTAGTCCAGGAAACGAAGTGAGGAACAGTAAGTTCGTCACCACATTTGTAAAAGTTTCCACGCATTTTCATTCCTGAAGCTAAGTTCAGCTCGTGTTTGAAGAATACTTTCCACGGAATTGCAATGGTGATTTGCCATTCTGTTTGTTCTTTTCGTTCAGCTAAGGGCTTGTTTCCCAATGAAGAAACTCTGCGGATGCTTGCAATTTGCTCATCCGAAGCATGAACTGTGGCATCTCCTTTTTTCCGGAAGCCAAGCAGGGCTGTTCCAATGCAGGTCATTTCCAAATTGTAATATTCGTCGTTTCCTTCAGGCGAAAGAAAAAACTCAACACAGCTGTCGGTCCATACCCGCCCATTGCTTTCGCTCACAACTGCTTTTACCGATTGTTCTTTTACTTTATATTGCAGGAAAAGCTCATCTTCGTTATATGCAATTTGCACTGCAACATCCGGATGGTAAGGAAACTCTTCCCAGTTCACTGTTTCAAGTTTTAAAGGAGTTATCTCCAGATCGAGTGTTTCGGCGATCAATTCCAAGGGCGGATTCGAAAAACCTTCGAGTATTTGTTGAACTTTCATGCTTTGGTTTTTAGGATCGGATTTTTCAGTAGTAATACGTTGATTTGCTTTTTGATAATTTACAGATTCTGGAGACCGGCTAAGCCAACTCATCAGCAATAGTGCGCACAATCTTACACATTTCATCGTATTGTTCCTCCATGCTGGTTAATAATTTATACTGGGCCAATGTGCGTTGATAGTTGTGCTCCGGACCTTTAATTTTGTAGTAGTTGTCGCCATCAATGTAATCCATCAAAAAGCGAAGAACCTGCTCGTAGGTAATGTATTTGGCCGAGAATGCCAGATATTCCAGCTCTTTCCTGGTAAGAAAACTGATGGCTTGCGACAAATATCCTTTGGTAAATCCTTCGAATATGGAAATGTTGGAAGAAACTGCATCCAGATTTTCATCATCTTCTTCTCCGGTATTGGTGTACGAACGCATAGCATCGCCAAAATCGTTCAGACACGTGCTGTTCAGAACTGTATCAAGGTCGATCACACAAAGAACATCGCCTTTCAAATCAAACAAGATGTTGGTGATTTTTGTGTCGTTGTGGGTGATGCGTGTAGGTATTTCGCCAGTTTCAACCAGTTTCCAGAAGTTGAGCATTTCTTCGCGGCGACTTTCAATCCAGCTGATTTCTTCGCTTAGGTTTGCTTTTCGGCCAACCGGATCTTTTGCCAAAACGGCATCCCACTGATTAAACCGGTAACGAATGTTGTGAAATCCAGGTAAAATATCGGTAAGCGGTTCGTTCAAATCAGCAACCATCGATTGAAACATGCCAATTCCTTTTCCGCCCTGATAAGCCAATTCCGGAGTTTTTGCCGAACTGTATGTGATGGTATCACTGATATAAACACAGACAGCCCAGAATTCTCTATCTTCATCCTGAAAATATAACTTTCCATCGGTTGCCGGAACGATAGTCATAGCTTCGCGGGTCGGATCGCCATTTCTTGCAATTACCTTTTCCTTTACATGATTACACACCTTTTGGATGTTTTCCATCATGGCCGGAACATTGGTAAATATCCGTTTATTTTTTCGCTGCAACAGGTAATTTGGAGTCTGCACATCCTGCGTGTGAATGATAAAGGTATCATTTATAAATCCTTCACCCAGTTGCTCAACCCGATCAACTATTCCTTCAAGCTTAAAATTTGCTGCTATTTTTTTTAGGTCCATGGTTGTATGTCTAATAGTTTAAAAAACCAAAGATATATTCCATTTCCGAGTTTTAATACTGAAACAAGTCATGCCTGCCAATTTTTTCAGAAATCAAATCATTGAATGATTTTCAATCTGCGCAACTACAACTACGATAATCCTACTTTTTGCTCCAAGTCTGGATTTAAGGCATGGACAAATTCATTTTTATAATGGAGATTTATTCCATTTTGACTTTTAAATCCAGCAGGTTTGTTGTCATCCGTCCAATTTTATTATTTTTGAACCACTTGAATTCTTATGTATTAACCCATAACTAAACCATCAATGTTCAAAAAGATAGGAAACTTCCTTCGTAAACGGGTTCTGCTCGTTTTATTCTTCTCATTTACCATTGGAATTTTAGCTACTATTTTTGCTGATCGCACCATCGAATATACTTCAACCGACGAGTTTTGTGCTTCGTGCCATGTTCATCCACATGTATTTCCTTCATGGAAACTGTCATCTCACTACGACAATAAGGGTGGAATACAGGTGCATTGTGTCGATTGCCATTTACCGCCCAAAGGCGAAGGCTACCTTGTAGAAAAAACCAAGCTTGGGCTTAAAGATCTTTATGGTTACATCTTCAAAGATTCAGCCGAATTTAACTGGGAGATGAAGTCTGAACTCGAACATGCTGTGAAGTATATCCCGAATGCATCGTGCAAACATTGTCACCAGAACCTGTTCCCGAAAAATTTAGTTGACGCAGGTATAGCTGCGCACCTTTACTACGAGAATAACGAGAAGAAACTGGATTTGCAGTGCATTAGTTGCCACCTCGACGTCGGACATTATAACCCAAACTACAAGCACGGCAAGATGACCGGCATACCGGGGCAGGCAGAGGGCGAAACCGACAGTTCGAAACCCGCTTTTGAACAGGCGACCAGCGTAACAACTTTTGCCGACTACACCGAGCAAATTCCCGGCACATCGGTATCGTTCAAGATGATTGCTTTAAAAGGCGGCGCCTTCAACATGGGTAGCCCCGAAAAAGAACCTTTCCACCAACCCGACGAATCGCCGGTGCGACAGGTTACGGTCAGCCCGTTTTTCATGGCAGAAGTGGAAACAACCTGGGAAGAGTACTGGGCATTTTACGGTAACACAATGAGCGAAGGACGCACTCCGCCCGAACAGATTTATGCCAACAACAGTAACCCTGACGTGGATGCCATTTCCGGCCCCACCCCGCCTTATGGACGACCCGATCAGAACTGGGGTTTTGGTAAACGCCCGGCAATTACCATGACCCATTATGCGGCGGAAACCTTCTGTCAATGGCTTTCAAAGAAAACCGGCAAAAAATACCGCCTACCCACAGAAGCTGAATGGGAATACGCTGCTCGCGGTGGCACCGAAACGCCGTATTTCTTTGATGGCAAACCAAATAAATTCTCTAACAAAGGATTATGGCGTAAATTCTCGGACGCCGATACCGACCCGATTTCGCAGTACATCATATACACAAACAATGGCAAAGGCAAAACGCATTTGCCCGAAGAGGTTAAGTCTAATCCGTTCGGCCTGAAAAATATGCTGGGCAATGTAATGGAATATTGTGCCGACCACTATGCACCGGATGCTTATGCCAAGAACAGTGGAAATGTGACTAACCCACTTGCAACTGAAGGCGACGAATGGGTTGTACGAGGAGGCAATTATAGTTCGGATGCCGCCGATGTACGCGCAGCAGCCCGCGACCACAGCCAGCACGACGCATGGCTGAAAACCGACCCGCAACAACCCAAAAGTATCTGGTGGTATTCCGATATTAAAAGCATCGGCTTCAGGGTTGTTTGTGAGCCAGATAATTCAATAAAAATTCAATAGATAACTGACTATCCACATTTAAAATTTATCCATTATGAAAAAAGGTGTTGACAGACGTTCATTCTTGAAAAGCTCGGCTTTGGCCGGGGCATTGGGCGCAATTGGTACTGGAAGTGTTGCAACTTTAGCATCGTGTAGCAGTACTCCAAAAATACAGCCTTTGAAAGAGCCTGGCTCTTATTATTTACCCAACTTGGTTGATCTGGCTACAGACGGTAAACCGCTGAAAGCTGGAATAATCGGCTGCGGCGGGCGAGGCTCTGGTGCAGCGTTTAATTTCCTCAACGCGGCCAATAATGTTACCATTGTGGCTTTGGGCGATACTTATGCTGACCGTCTGGAAGGCTTAGCTGAAAAGCTGAAAAAAGAGAAAAATATTGACATTGCAGCAGACAAAAAGTTCGTGGGGCTCGACGCTTATCAAAAAGTTATTGATAGCGATGTGGATGTGATTATTACTGCTACGCCACCCAATTTCCGCCCCGAAATTTTCAAGTACGCGGTGGAGAAAAACAAACATTGCTTCCTCGAAAAACCGATTTGTGTTGATCCGGTAGGTTACCGCACCATTGTGGCTACTGCCAAACAGGCTCAAGCAAAAGGCCTTTGCGTGGTAACCGGTACGCAACGTCACCATAAGCGCGATTATGTAGCTTCATACGAACAAATCATGAATGGAGCTATCGGTGAAATAACCGGCGGAACGGTATACTGGTGTGGTGGTATGCTCTGGTTCAGGGACCGTGACCCAAAATGGTCGGATCTGGAATGGATGATCCGCGACTGGGTAAACTGGGGATGGCTTTCGGGCGACCATATTGTTGAACAGCACGTTCACAATCTGGATGTATTCACTTGGTTCTCTGGATTGAAACCAAAATCAGCACTTGGATTCGGTTCGCGCCAACGCCGTGTTACCGGTAACCAGTTCGACAATTTCAGCGTCGATTTTGAAATGGAAAACGGCATTCACATTCACAGCACTTGCCGCCAGATCAGCGGAACAGAAGGTGGCGTTTGGGAATTTATCCAGGGCACCAAAGGATCATGGTCTGCAACTTCCGACGGACATATTATCAAAGACCTGAAAGGAACCGAAATTTGGAAATACGACCACGATGCTGAAAAAGCTAAATTCAAACAGATCGACCCATATACGTTGGAACACGTGAATTGGATTAACCATATCCGCGCCGGAAAACCGATTGATCAGGCATCCGAAACAGCTGTTGCCAACATGGCTGCTATCATGGGACGCGAATCGGCATACTCCGGAAAGAAAGTCACTTGGGATGAAATGACTGCTTCGCCGCTTGATCTTTTCCCGAAAGATATTGACATGACAAAAAGTATGGCTGCTGTCCAAAACGGGTATGGCGCTGGGAAAGAATTTAAGCTACCTGAATTTATTCACATTGCAGGAACACCGCAAGGAAACCAAACACGATAGGCATGTCGCTTAACAGAAGATCTTTTATCGGAACGGCCGTTTCTGGTGCTGCATTAGCAGCATCAGGCGGCCTTTTCTCTTCTTTTAAGGGTGAATCTGCCTCAGGCAAAAAGAAATCCGGCAAATTGAAAATTTCGTGTCAGGAAGGTGTTGCCCCAGGCAATACGCTGACCGAAAAACTCGATTTCATGGAATCTCTGGATATTGTTGGCCTTGAAATTTGGGGTGGCGGTCTTGAAAAAAGAGTGAACGAAATCCAACAGGCTTTGCAGAACCGCAACATGAAAGTGAGTGCGATTTGCGCCGGCTTTGAAGGTTGGCTTATTGCCGACGATCCTGCCATTCAGAAAAAGTGCATGGATTCGCTGAAGGTGATTATTGGCGCCGCTGGTGAACTGGGCTCGACCGGGGTAATTTTTGTACCTGCTTTCAACAATCAGAAATCGTTGCCCGACAAATACGCGCGCGAATTGCTAATTGGACAAATGAAAGAACTCGGCGATTATGCACTTCAGCATAAAACCCGAATTTTACTCGAACCTCTGAACCGTCAGGAATGCTATTTCTGTCGGCAGGTTGCTGATGGCGCTGCAATCGTGCGCGATGTAAACAGTGCCGGGGTTGCTGTAATGGGCGATTTCTGGCACATGACCTGGGAAGAAACCAATGATCGCGCAGCATTTCTGGCTGCTGGGGATTACCTTCATCATGTGCATATTGCCAGCCGCAAACGCCGCAAAATGCCCGGAGAAGACGGTGTAGCAGATAACTACATCAACGGATTTCGTGGTCTGAAAGAAATTAATTATCAGGATTACGTGAGTTTTGAATGTGGCTCGGTAGGCGATTCGAAAATAACTTTGCCCGCAGCAGTAAAACTGATGCGCGAACAATGGAAAAAAGCCTGATAAGCTGAAATGATAATCAATGTATTTGATCCCGAGAGAATCATTTACTGACCCGGATTCGGAAGAGTCCGGGTTTTCTGTTTTATGGAGTCATAGACTTTACTGAAAATTTGAATCTTATTCAATCCGGTAATTCACTAAGGAATTTCCTTCTGCGCCAACAACCAGATTGTGCCAGCTTGAAGCATCGTTAAATTTACCGAGAATGAAGTTGCTATTGCCGTCGAGTGGAAATCCTTTCATAATTGATCCATTTTTGTCAAGCAAATAAATCTTATTCTCGCCACCAACAACAACTCCGATTTTTTGGATATCCTGACCAAATGAGGTGACAAAAGGAGTTTCTGTGATATTGTCAGCGAAAGAACGTTCAAATAGCTTTTTGCCATCGGTTGCGAAAACAGTAAGTTTTTTCCCTTCAGCAAACAGGTATTCAGGCGATCCGTTTCCATCCAGATCTTCGGCAGCAAAACGATGTCCTGCTCCAAATTTTCCAAGCTCTTTGATTTCGGCTTGCCCTGTAAAATCCTGAATATGAATCTTCCCTGATGGGTCGGTTGTGATTATTCTTGGACTGCCGTCCTGGAAAAAATACATTTGATTTCCGGAGTGATCGAACGGAGCCGATTGAATTTCGCGGCTCTTACCTTGCCGGTCAAGGAAATACGTATTTTGCTTATCAGAAAAAACTAGGTAATCTTTGCCATCGATTTCGTAATGCCTGACAGGTTTTGTGACCATGCTTTCTGCTCCGGCAAAGTTCCATTTCGGAACTATCTTTCCATCGCGGTCAAAGGCATAAACTTGCTGATCTTCACCGGCAACAAAGAAACGGAATTCCTGATTCTGCCCATATTCTGCAATAGAAACACCGTTTGATGCCATTGACTTTAGGGTAACCGGATACTTTCCAACCTTATTTCCCATACGATCAACAACGAACAGTTGCGTTTTGGTATTGAAAATATATTGAAACTTGTTGTTGCGGTACAAATCAATTTGATGAACATCGGAAACGATTTCGCCGGGGAGCGTCATCGTCCACAGTACAAGTCCTTCTTTGTCAATAAGCGAAACATTGTTTTGGTTATCAGAAGCAATAACTTCACGATTGGGCAAATCTTTGTGATTCAAAACAAGTACTGGTTTCTTTACCAGTTGCCCGGCCAGTTTTAATTGCCATACAGCCTGCGGTTCTTCTTTGAAGTTGGGATCATACCTCAGATTAATCTGGTTTTTGATCATGTTATCGGAAACAGAAAACTGCCACGAAAAAGTACTGAACTTGCGAATGATATCTTCGTTTTCAGATAGCATGGTACAGATTTCAGGTTTCAGAAAATCATTTTTCAGCCTGAAAGTTTTTGGGACTTTGGCATACAGGTAAAAGTTAGGATTTGACAACCTGTCTTTGCTGTATAATTTGTAAATGGAATCGTTTGCCATGGTTTTTGAGGATGCCAGACTCTGAAGATAACTTTTCAGTCCTGGCAAATTATCACCCCATATCAGGTACTTGTCATACACCACAAAATATTCACCCTGAATTCCTGAAAATGCCCGTCCAAAAAGCGATTCAGCCATATTTTTGATGGGCAACTGGTAAATATCCAATGTCTTTTTCCCGTCAGCTTTATACTCAGTGTGGAGTTTATTCACGTCGGTTTTGTCAGTGCGACCAAGTTCTGCAACCGCTTTTTTGAATTTCTCGTTAGCCAAAGTCTGATCTACCAGTTCGGCCACAAAAAAGCGATTTTGTGTGGTATTCGATTTATTGATGTTGGTGTAAACACCTGCAAACTGAGTTCCGCTGATCTCTTTAATCAGCTTTACCGGATCGGTATTTGTTTTATTTTTAAACTCAATCAGGTTCATCTCACGCGGATAATAATGATCGTTTGCCTTAAGATAAGACTCATACCGATCGATGAACGTGCTTGTATTGTTCAGATTTAGCGCAACAAAGAAAGAGGCGTTTGCCGGAATGGCCTTCTCGATCGTCATCTTTTCTGCTTCCTGTTGGCGAAAAATATTCAGAAAATTGTCGCTTGAGTCTTTGGTCAGACTGTATCCATTCAATTGCAAATCGTTTGAATTCATTGACAAATCGAGATTGGTCCAGTTCGAATAACTTGCGGTCTGGGCAATCATCTTTTTAATTTCAGGAGTAACTAATCTGGCCAAAACCTGATGAAATGTAGCATGGTTGATAAAAATATTGGCCAAGGCTGTTTCCTCAATTGTTTTGTACAACTCGGTAAATTCAAAGTTCTCCAATAAATTTTGCGAATTCGAATGCCGAATGGCTTCCTCTACCAGAATAAAATCTTCGCTCACCATAAAAATATCGTTGGTGCAGGCGAAGTAGAAATTTAATTCTGCTGATTTTGCTCCATAGATGGGTGTTGTATCGTAGTTTCTACTGGTTATGGTGTAGGTGGAGCCAAGGTCGCCCGAAACGATCTGTGTGGCCGAATTTGATTCGCTTTGATCGTTTAACTGAACCAGAAAAAGATTGGTGAGCTGATTCTTACCGGTAGGATTTACTGAAACGATAATCGATTTTCCTTTTAAAAGCTTACTTACTCCTGAATTTGCCGTGATAAAATCCCTGAATCGGCTGATGTTCGAGAAGAGGTCCTCGAACTCTTTTATGCGTCTTAATTCGGCAAAGGCAGGTGCATCTCCTTTTAGCAGATTGAAAAGTCCATCCTGATTTTTTACTTCAATTACCAGTGGGCTTTTTCGTGGAACTGCTTTGAATGCAGGGTTCTGTTTGGTTGAAAAAGTCTGGATAACTGGCTGATCTGATTTTGACGGGAAATATTTAATAGCTAAAAAGGCTGCGGCTGCAACCACGATAACAACTCCGGCAATAAGAATAACTTTTCGCATACAGGGTAAAAATTTATCTCAAAAATACGAAGATTGTTGAATGAAAGAGTTTTGAGTCTTGAATCATGAACAAAAATTCATTTATTATTCAAGATTCAAGATTCATCACTCAACATTATTGCTGTTTCACTTCCGACGCATCCACAATTTTATACAGTTTGTCCGATTTCCTGATTTTTGTATCAACCGGAATAGAGATATACGAACCTTTTGGCGCCTCTGTAACCGACTGTTTGTCAAGTTGAATTTCGGTTACCACAGTTTTTACCAAACCGGTTGTTGGGCCAGTAATGTAAATTTCGTCGCCAACTTTCAGTGGCCCGGTTTCAAGTTTAAACTCAGCAACTTTCAGGTTCGAAAAGTAGTTCAGTCCTTTGCCTACATAGAGTTTCCGATGTGTAGCCAGAGAACCGTAATTTTTACTCCATTCGCCCAAATGTTGCCCAAGATAATAACCATCCCAGAATCCACGGTTGAAAACACTGGCCAGACGATTATCCCAGTCAGCCACCTTTTCGTCGATAAACTCATCGTCAAAATAGGCTTTCACGGCTTCACTGTAGCATTCAACAACGGTATAAACATATTCGGGAGAACGTGCCCTGCCTTCAATTTTCAGCACCGAAACTCCGGCATCGAGTAATTTATTCAGGAAATGAATGGTTTTCAAATCTTTGGGCGACATGATGTATTCGTTGTCTACCTCTAGTTCGGCGCCGGTCTCTTTATCGGTAACGATATAGGCACGCCGGCACGATTGCATGCAACTTCCGCGGTTGGCCGACGAGTTCATTTCGTTGAGGCTAAGGTAACATTTGCCTGAAATGGCCATGCACAACGCGCCATGCACAAACATTTCGAGTTTCACCAGTTCGCCTTTTGGCCCTTTAATGTTCTGTTCTCTGATCTGTTTGGAAATTTCCCAAACACGGCCAATATTCATTTCACGGGCAAGAACCACAACATCGGCAAATTGCGCATAAAATTTAACAGCGTCGATATTGGTAATATTTACCTGAGTTGAAATATGGACTTCGACACCAACCTGGCGCGCATACATAATGGCCGAAATGTCGGCAGCAATTATGGCCGAAACTCCAGCTTCTTTTGCGGCATCAATAATCCGATGAAGTTGATCAAGCTCGTTATCAAATACAACCACATTAACAGTCAGGTAGGTTTTTACTCCTTTTGAATGAGCTGTTTCAGTGATTTTTTTTAAGTCTTCAATGGTAAAATTGTTCGATGACCGTGCCCGCATATTCAGTTGTTCCACACCAAAATATACCGATCCTGCTCCTGCCTGAATAGCTGCCATAAGTGATTCATATGAACCAACCGGTGCCATTATTTCAACCTCATCTCTTCTCATACTTAAATGAATTATTGAGCTGCAAATTTAATTTTTATTTGGCTTGAATTCAGATGACTTATTCTCTATCAGGCAAGTCTCACAATTGGGCAAAAAAAATGCGGTCCAATTTAGACCGCATCAATTTTGAAGGAGATATACGAATTGATTATTCGACATTCAGATTGTATGTATAACTTTTTTCGTTTGATGAAAGAACTACTGAATAGGTTCCTTTTTCAAGTTTCGAAAGATTAAAACCTTCGCTAACATTGAATTTATTACCAATTTCTTTGGTATAAACCAAGTTATCCCTGTCATAAAAGTTCAGGCTAAGGTCTTCTTCCGGGAAGTTCAGGTAAGAAAGCTTCAAAACGCCATCTTTGTAAGCAAAGAAAGGTTCCAGAATGCTTTTTTCTTTTCCAACAGCAATGTTTTTGCTTTCAATTTTAAACAAACGCTCAGTAGTTAAGGCATCAACGGTTACTGATAATTTGTAATCTCCTTTGTCGAGATTCGAAAAATCAAAAACCTTGCGGAAATCTTTGCTATCGGCATCGGTTTCTTTGTAATACACAACTTCACCTTTTTCATTTGCTATACTTATTTGGAAATTGGCTGCTGCTGTGTTTGAAATTGCTACCACAGCTTTTTCAGCTGTTAGTGGAAGGATGTTAACTTTTAAGTTTCCTGTTGCCATTAATGTGTTTGCAAATGCTACAAATGCAATCAACATTGTTACTTTTGAAATTGAATTAATTGTTTTCATGTTTTTCTGTGTTTAAATACATTACAAACATACATGTTTTGCAACATACATGCTGAAAAACATACGTTAATGATCTATTATCCTTTTGTTAACGGATAACCTGTATATTAATCTATTGTAAATAGTTTTATTTAAATATTTGGTATTTAGATGTTTAAAATTAGAAATACATAGAAAATTATGAAGATTGAGATCTTACAATTGCTCGACGGAGCCAAAAAAGCACAGGGATTGACCGTAATAATTGATGTATTCAGGGCTTTTTCAACGGCTTGTTATGCATTTGGCAATGGCGTAAAGCGCATTTTTCCGGTTGGAGACCTCGAAATAGCTTATCAGTTAAAAGAAATAAACCCTGATTATATATTGGTTGGAGAGCGTAATGAGCAAAAACCTGAAGGTTTTGACTTTGGAAATTCTCCCTCCCAATTGTTGGAAACCGATCTGAATGGGAAGACAATGGTTCATACAACAAGTTCAGGAACGCAGGGAATTGCCAATGCAAAAGGAGCAGATGAAATAATTACCGGGAGTTTTGTTAATGCACAGGCTATTGTTAATTACATACGCAAGCAAAATCCCAATCAGGTTTCGTTGGTTTGTATGGGCTACAGTTGCCAGTATCCCACCGACGAAGATACACTTCTGGCTGTTTACGTTAAAAACGAGCTGGAAGGAATACCAAATGATTTTCAGGCGATGGTTGACCAAATCAGAAAGGGAGATGGCGCACGTTTTTTTGCTCCTGAAAAGCAGGAATGGGCACCGGCTGCCGATTTTGATCTTTGCCTTTCACTAAATCGCTTCAACTTTGTGCTTAAAGTAGAACAGGAGAACGGAGTAAATTATTTAAGAAAAATAACCACATAGACACATAGGGCACATAGTTATATTTGTTTTTAATTCTTTTCTCCCAAGTGTTCTATTTGGTAAAAATGTAAACAGATGAAAACATACAATTTTGACGAACTGATTGATCGTACGGGCACCAACACGGTCAAATACGACGGACGTAAAATTTTTTTCGGAAATGCAGATGTGATGCCACTTTGGGTGGCCGATATGGATTTCAGAACGCCCGACTTTATTCTCGATGCCATCAGGAAACGTGCTGAACACGAAATATTCGGATATACTTTCCGTGCTGAATCCTATAGCCAGTCAATTGTAAACTGGTTAAAACGCAGGCACAACTGGGAAATTAAACCCGAGTGGATTTCTTTTAGTCCGGGAGTGGTGGCCGGTCTAACAATGGCCATTGAAGCTTTGTCGAAACCCGGAGATGGTGTTATTGTGCAGCCACCGGTTTATTTCCCATTTTTTGATTCAGTAAAGGGGACTGGACGACAAATGATAGAAAATCCACTTCGGCTTGAAAACGGACGCTATTATTTTGATTTGGAAGACCTGAAAAGTAAAATCACACCAACCACCAGATTGTTGTTGCTCAGTAATCCGCATAATCCAGGTGGAATGGCCTGGAATGAGGCGGAATTGACGGCGCTTGCTCAAATCTGTCTCGAAAATAAAATACTGATCATTTCAGACGAAATTCATTCGGATCTGATTTTTGACGGATTCCGTCATACTCCTTTGGCTAACATATCTGAAGAAATAGCCCAAAACTGTGTTATTTGCATGGCTCCAAGTAAAACTTTTAATACTGCGGGCTTAACCACATCATTCCTGGTTATTCCCAACAAAAGACATTTTGTTGCTTACGAACGGGTAATGAGACTTCCGCATTTACACATGGGAAATATATTTGGTACAGTTGCTCTTGAAGCTGCATATACCTATGGCGACGAGTGGCTGGCTCAATTACTTCAATACCTTCAGGGAAATTACGCTTTTCTGGAGCAGTTTTTCAAAGACAATCTTCCTGAAGTGAAAGTGATGAAACCTGAGGCCACATATTTAATCTGGATCGATTTCTCA
Source organism: Prolixibacteraceae bacterium (assembly GCA_019163175.1). Lineage (GTDB taxonomy): Bacteria > Bacteroidota > Bacteroidia > Bacteroidales > Prolixibacteraceae > Aquipluma. The sequence continues at coordinate 58,030 of JAFLKN010000043.1, forward strand.
GCTTTAGGACTTACGGATGAGGAGCTGAATCAGAAACTGATTGATGGTGGAGTTGGACTTAATCGCGGGGTGCAGTTTGGTAAACAGGGCAGTGGATTTATGCGCTTAAATATGGGTTGTCCGCGGTCTGTATTGCAGGAAGCATTGCGGTTAATTGCGAAGAGCCTGGGTTCTTAGCGCTCTTTTATCATCAATCCACTCATTATAAAACAAAAATGGACTGAGGATAAATTAAAAATCCTCAGTCCATTTATTTTTATCAGAGTTATAAACTTTTTAAATTTCCGTCAAACGAATAGGTTTTGCCTTTTTCGGTAGCAAGTTCAATTACTTTTTCGCCATATCGAAGCGTACATTTTTGTCCGGCTTTCGAAACAAGCTGAATCTTTTGCAGTTTGCCAGCTTCCCAGTTGAAGTTGAGTTCGAACCCGCCACGTGCACAAACTCCTGAAATTTTACCTGAAGGCAGCGCATCGGGCAACGCCGGAAGTATTGAAATTTCGTTTAACTGACTTTGAACCAGCATTTCGATCATTCCGGCAGGTGCACCAAAATTACCGTCAATCTGGAATGGTGGATGGGCGTCGAACAGGTTTGTGTAAGAACCGCCTCCTCCGGTGTAAACCGTATTTTCAATTTGTACCGGGCGGAAAAGCAATTTGATCATTTCATAAGCGTGATTGCCGTCGAGGAATCGCGCCCAGAAGTTTATTTTCCATGCCAGACTCCAGCCCGTGCCTTCGTCGCCGCGGTAAATGAGCGACTGACGGGCAGCTTTCATTAGTTCTGGAGTTTCTTTCCAGTTAATTTCGTTTCCGGGATGTACGCCCCACAAATGCGATACGTGGCGGTGTTTATCGGTTGGGCTATCTTTGTCTTCCATCCATTCCTGAAGCTGACCGTATTTCCCGATTTGGTTGGGTGCAATTTTGGGCAACATATCTTTCAGTTTGCTTGCAAATGCCTGATCGGTACCCAGAATTTCGGAAGCTTCAATGCAGGAGCGGAATAAAGCCCTAATAATTTGGTGATCCATGGTTGGTCCGGCAACCAAACCACCATTTTCCGGTGAATTGGATGGAGTGCTGATCAGGTATCCGGTCTTGGGGTCTTTAATCAGGAATTGAGTAAAAAATTCGGCAGCACCTTTCATAAGCGGATAAGCTCGGTTTGCCAGAAATTCTTTATCCTGCGAAAATTGGTAATGTTCCCACAAGTGACGGCTCAACCAGGCACCACCCGAAACCCAAATCCCATGATTGGCATGGTTTATTGGGGCTGCTCCTCGCCAAATATCGGTGTTGTGATGCAGTACCCATCCGGTGGCATTGTAATGCTCCTTTGCCACCGATTTTCCGGTTTCGGCACAATCCGCAATCATGCCGTAAAGTGGCTCCTGACATTCGGCCAAATTAGCCACTTCAACAGGCCAGTAATTCATTTCGGTGTTAATATTTACTGTCCACTTGCTATCCCATGCCGGTTTTAGCTGGTCGCACCAAATCCCCTGAAGATTTGCAGGTTGTGTTCCCGGGCGGCTGCTCGAAATTAACAAGTACCGGCCATACTGAATGTAAAGGGCTAAAAGCTGTGGATCATCCGCATTTTTGCTGAATTCAATAATCCGTTCGTTGGTAGGTAGTTTTACCCGCTCGTTTTCTGTGAACTTAACATCGAAACGGTTAAATAATTTCTGATAATCGGCCACATGAGAAGATCGGATTTGTTCGTATTTCCTGGCTTGGAGTTTAGCCAAAATTGCTTGTACTTTTAACTCCGGATTTCCGCTCACATCTTTGTAATTGACGTAATTGGTAGCGGCTGCTAAATAAATAGTTGCCGTTTTTGCTCCTGAAACCGAAAGCTCATTTCCTTTTACGGCAACAGTTCCGTCGGAAACAACTTTAAGAGAAGCGACTCCGTGCAATGCACCATCTTTCACCTGAACTTTCAAAGTCAGGTTATTGCCGTTTGCTTCCATGCTTTTGGCTTCGTGCAAAGCATCAAAACCGATGGTAAAATTTAGCGCCTTTTTCTGATCGGCGGTTAAGCGTATAGCGATTACCTGATCAGGATTTGAGGATAAATATTCGCGGGTAAAATTTACCCCGTTCGATTGGTATGAAACCCGTTGCACGGCATTTTTCAGATCGAGTTCGCGATTATAATTGGTAAACGAAGTCTGATTCAGAAAATGTAAATTCAGATCGCCAAAAGCCTGATAAGTTCTCTGGGTTAACGGAACGCTCATGAATTCGGCCATTGCCAAATCTTCGGCTTCCTTTTGTTTTCCGGCAAAAAGTAATTGTCTGATTTTATCCAGATGTTGAACTGCTCCTTTGTGTGCGTAATCGTTTGGAGAACCTGTCCATAGCGTTTCTTCGTTAAACTGGATGCGGTCGTTTTCAACACCACCAAAAATCATGGCTCCAAGTCGTCCGTTACCAATAGGCAAGGCTTCGGTCCATTTTTTTGCTGGTTGGGTGTACCAGAGTTTTAACTGATTGGGGCTTTCTTTTGCTGATCCCAGTGCTGAACTGGCCAGAATTGCCAGCAGAAGAAATAGAATTGATTTGGTTTTCATCGGGTTTAGTTTTACGAATTATTTACAGCTCGAAAATAAGCAATTTAACTCAACAACTGTCCTGTTCCATGCTGCTAAAATAACCTACAGGATTAGAAGAAAAAAATAGTGAAGTAATTTATTGACAGTTAAGAAATCCCATTGTCAGAAAGTTATGCTGGTTTTTATTGCAATGCCATTCATAAAATAAAAACCCACCTTCTCGTAAGAAAGCGGGTTCGATTTATAGAGAGTAAGCAACCGATCCGCCAGAAGCGGTACTGAGGCTTACGAAAATTGCACCAACAGTAGTTGGCGCAATTATATTTTTATAAAACTTTTTGTAAGGTCATCCTGAACTTCCTGCCCGCTAACTTGTCAGGCAGGGTTTCAGGATCTCAACCAATAGCAGATCCCGGAATAAATTCGGGGATGACCTATGCATCAATTATTTTATCTCCGACCCGTTTTTAACCGGTGTGGTTGGAGTCACAAATTTAAGTGCGCCATCGGCATCCTGCGCCATCAGAATCATTCCCTGCGATAGAATTCCTTTCAGTTCGCGTGGTTCGAGGTTCACCAGAATGCTCACCTGCTGCCCGATAATTTCTTCCGGATTGTAATATTCGGCAATGCCCGAAACCACAGTACGCTTGTCTATTCCGGTGTCGATAGTCAGTTTCAGTAATTTCTTGGTTTTTGCAACTTTCTCCGCTTCAATAATTGTTCCGGTGCGGATGTCCATTTTCGAAAAATCGTCGAAAGTGCAGTTTTCTTTGGCCGGAGCAACGGTTGCATTGGCTGCCTCGTTGGCTTTTTTGGTAGCCAGCAACTTATTTACCTGATTTTCGATTACATCATCTTCAATCTTTTCGAACAGCAATTCCGGAGTATTGGTTTGGTGACCGACTTTCAGCAAATCGGTACGGCCGAGGTTGCTCCAGTTCAGTTCGTCCATGTTCAGGAAAACACGGAGTTTATCCATACTGAATGGAAGGAATGGTGCGAAAATAATGGTCAGGTTGGCGGTAATTTGCAAACACACGTTCATGATGGTTTCCACTCGGGCAGGATCGGTTTTTACCACTTTCCAGGGTTCGGCATCGGCCAGGTATTTGTTACCCAAACGAGCCAGATCCATGGCAAATTTCAATGCTTCGCGGAAACGGTATTGCGAAATGCTCTTTTCAACTTCAGTTTTAATTACTGAAATTTCGGCCAATGCCAGTTGATCGGTTTCGGTCAACGCTCCGGCAGCCGGAACTTTTCCATCGTAATATTTCTGAGTCAGCACCAAAGCACGGTTCACGAAGTTGCCAAGCACAGCCACCAATTCGTTGTTGTTGCGGGCCTGAAAATCTTTCCAGGTAAAATCGTTATCCTTGGTTTCTGGAGCATTGGCAGTGAGTACATATTTTAGCACATCTTCCTTGCCCGGAAATTCATCCAAATATTCGTGCAGCCAAACGGCCCAGTTGCGCGAAGTGGAGATTTTGTCGCCCTCCAAATTCAGGAACTCGTTGGCCGGTACATTTTCAGGCAAAATGAAAGTTCCTTCGGCTTTCAGCATGGCCGGGAAAATGATGCAATGGAATACAATATTATCTTTCCCGATGAAATGTACCATCTTGGTTTCCGGATCTTTCCACCATTTTTCCCAGTCGGGCGTCCATTCTTTGGTGGCCGAAATGTAACCAATCGGTGCATCGAACCAGACGTAGAGCACTTTTCCTTCGGCTCCTTCAACCGGAACAGGCACGCCCCAGTCGAGGTCGCGGGTTACGGCGCGTGGCTGCAAACCACTGTCGATCCATGATTTGCATTGGCCGTATACATTCGATTTCCATTCCTTGTGACCTTCCAGAATCCATTCTTTCAGCCAGCCTTCGTATTGGTCGAGTGGCAAATACCAGTGTTTGGTTTCCTTCATCACTGGTGGGTTTCCGCTCAAAGTCGATTTCGGGTTGATCAGATCGGTAGCATTCAGCGTACTTCCGCAGGCTTCACATTGGTCGCCATAAGCGCGTTCATTGCTACATTTGGGGCAGGTTCCGGTGATGTAACGGTCTGCCAGAAATTGCTTGGCTTCCTCGTCGTAATATTGTTCCGATGTTTTTTCGATGAATTTACCGGTATCGTATAGTTTTTTGAAGAAATCAGAAGCTGTTTGGTGGTGTACCGGTGCGCTGGTGCGCGAATACACGTCGAAAGAAATACCGAAGCGGGCAAAAGCATCTTTAATGATGTTGTGGTATTTATCCACGATATCTTGCGGGGTAACGCCTTCATTTTTGGCTTTCAGGGTAATTGGCACGCCATGTTCGTCGGAGCCGCCGATAAAAGCCACATCTTCGCCATTCATGCGAAGGTAACGGGCATAAATATCAGCCGGAACATATACACCGGCCAGGTGACCAATGTGAACCGGTCCGTTGGCATACGGCAAAGCCGAGGTAATGAGGGTACGCTTAAAGTCAGTCATTGTAAAATGATTTTATTGAGGGTGACAAAGATAGGAATTGAGAATTAAAAATTTGGAGTTATTGATCAACTTAGGTTGTTTAATTTTATGAAAGGATAAGTCAGAAACTTTGAAAATGATTATATTTGATAAATACCGTTTCTGTTTTAAAATATTAAATGTGAATTATGAAGCGTTTGATTCTCTTTCCTTTTTTATTGATGACTTTTTTATGTACGTTCTCTCAAATAAAACCTGTGGCAGATTCATGCGTGGTAGTTTTTGGGCTAACAAGTAATCTAAATGTTCCTTATTCATCACGAACTATAATTTTTAGCAATAGCGTTAACGGGCAATCTTTGGCAGAGGTTACCGATAGTTTTGGGAAAGCTACTTTCCTTTTGCCTAAGAATACTAAATTCGAGATTCAGGTTATGAATGGAACGGTGCAAGTTGCACGCTATGAGTATGAAACACCGGGAATGAAAGGTTTGGTAACTACCAATTATGATGTAAAATGTGATATTTTTGAAGAGGATCGTGAAGGCGAAAATTTTAAAACTAATTTTTTTAGCCTCGTTGATACTTTGCAGCCTACCGATTCGATGATACTTGTTCGTGTGACTCTTTCCGACAAATCAAAAGAGCCGATAAGGCAGGCTTCGGTGTTGTTTCGAAATGAAATTTCTAAGGAGGTCTTTGTGGGTCAAACGAGTGATGACGGCAAATTCCAGATACTTTTACCTAAAGAACAAGTGTATGGCATCAGATTAATAGAACAAGGAAACCGTGTTCCTTTTGGCGAAATCTCAACAAAATTGGGTGATGGAAGATATACTTTAGCGCTAAATCTGGAGTATAATTATACCGAAGAATGGAGTTATTATGAGAAAACTTTAAGGCATAAGGCAGTTCCCAAAGCCAAAGATATTTCACTTCCGGACATGTTTACTCTCAACAATATTTTATTTGATTTCGATAAATCTACACTAAAGCCAGTTGCCTTTGCTGAGCTGAATAGTATTGTGAGAAGTTTGAAAAGTCATAATTTCTCCAAAATTGAAATTAGCGGACATACCGACAATTTTGGTGATGATAACTATAATCTTGACCTTTCTTCGCGAAGAGCAAAAGCGGTAATGAATTATTTTATTGAAATGGGTATTAATCCTCGTCAAATTAGTTCAGAAGGAAAAGGAGAAAGAGTTCCGGTTGCAACAAACGAAACCGAAGAAGGACGCCAGAAGAACAGAAGAACAGAGATTAGAATAGCAAAATAACCTATTCATTTCTCCATAGCTTGTTCTTTTGGTACATAAAAGAAAAACTCTTCTGTCGAACTTATTTTAATTTGCCCACTGCGGCCGCTATCGCCCCAGCCCATTGCTGAAGGACCCGATTGCCCGCCCGAACCACTTTGGCCGTTTGGATTACCATAACCGCCTCGTCCTCCTGATCCTCCCATGCCTCCAGATCCATGCATTCCACCCGAACCTCCTTCGCTTCTTGCAGTAATCAGATATTGGTAAGGCATCGCATCGTTGGTAAAATACAGTGTGATGTTTCCACCATATCCACCCTGGCCTCCTAATCCGCCGTGTCCACCCCAGCCACCGTCGCCCCCATCGCCACCCGGACCCTGTTTAACCACCTCAACTTCAACATCGATAACTTCATCAACATACACTGTTTCGGTAACTTGAACATCAACTTCCACTTCATATTCTTTTCCTTCGGTGTCAGTTCGTTTTTTCTTTTCTTTTCGGGTAACGGTTTTGGTAACCGGTTTTTTTACAGTTCGTTTTTCGATATGTTTTTCAATCCACGTTCTGCCTGCCAGCCCTTCGCCACCATTTCCACCATTTCCACCTGGACCGCCAAAACCACCCGATCCGCCATTTGAAGAAACATCGAGTTTACCTCCATCCGGATTAATCAGGTAACGAAATTCCTCTCCGGTCCATAAATTTTGAGCATATACGTAAAGTAAATCGCAGTTTAAAAGTGAGTCGCGGTAGAGATCAGTCCAAACGCCTATTTCAGGTCCGTCGCTACCAAACTCACCATCGTGGCCCGCCTGTCCATGATAACCATTGTTGCCTGCTGACCCTGAACTTCCCCTCATTCCGGGAAGTCCCGGAGCGCCCGAACTACCACTGAAGTTTAGTTTATAGGCATGTTTGTAGTCGAGTAAAACTGAAAAGGTATCAGACACTGTTTTGTTCCGCAGGGAATTAACAATTATGGATGAACGATGCTCGTTAATTCGGGTGAAATCCGGATCAATAGTAAATCGTCCGTTCTTCCACGAACCACCCTCGCCTGAGAATTGAAAATTTGCCGACTCACGACTGTTGCGCAAATCGGTGCATAAACGTTGACTTCCGTTATTAAATTCGGTTAAAAGTTCGCCTTTAATCAGGCCGCCAGGCGCTTTATCAAAATCAACAGTTGGACGATATTCAATTTTTGTTTCGTAGTTAAGAGGAAGAAACCGTTCTTTGCTCAGCTCAGGCTGTCTTCGTGGCCAGGCTTTTATGTCGATATATTTTCCTTTTGATGGAATAAGTTCTTCGTTGACAGAAATTCTTCCCGCAAAAATTTTTCCTCCCGAAACCTCAACTTTGTATTTCCACCACCAGGTTTTTCCTTTAGTCAGGCCAACTGTTTTCCTGATTTTTCCATTTTTGTAGTACGAAGTAATCCCGATTTGAAACGACTCTCCCGGAAGAATCAATTGTTGATTATCGACAACGATTTGAATGGAATCCACTTTGGGAAACAATGAATCTCCTTTGACAGACCAGCTGATTCCTGCTACCAGGAAAGAAAGCAGAGCGAATTGATGGATCAGATTCTTGGTCATTTGGATAAGAATTTGGGATTGAAAACGCACTATGCTAAAAGACAAAAATCGTTCCGTTTTATTTATGTAAAGGGTAACAGGTAAAAAGTCATTTCTTAATCTGAATTTAAAATCCTCCTGAATTTTGCAGACTCTTTCTGAATTTCTGGCAAAAAAATAGATGATTGCAATTAAGAATGAATAAAAACTATCAAATCGATGTTTTTTCTTCTTGAAAACATGAAAAATATCGTTAGTTTTACTCGCTTTTTTGAAAAAGATATGTACAAATCACCTCTATACGGAAAAGAATGGAACTGGCGTAACATTAAAATGGAAACGCGAGAATTACATATTGCTTTGCGGCCGTAAAGGCCGGGAAAAGGGATTTTCTGCGTTCATGCAGTAAGTCCCTTTTCTGTTTTAGAGATGATAAGATTGAAAATAAACTTAATAAATAATCAAAAAACGAAAATCATGGCCAGACAAAAAAAGATTTTTCTCGACGAATCGGAAATGCCAAAACAGTGGTATAACCTTGCTCCCGATCTACCCTCACCAATGAATCCACCACTTGGACCTGGTGGAGTTATGGTAACTCCCGAGATGCTTGCTCCGGTTTTCCCAATGAACCTTATCGAACAGGAAGTATCGCAGGAACGTTGGATCGACATTCCGGAAGAAGTTAGTCAGATTTTAAAGCAATGGAGACCAAGCCCGCTTATTCGTGCCTACGAATTGGAAGAGGCTTTGGGAACACCGGCAAAAATCTATTATAAAAATGAAAGTGTTTCACCAGCCGGAAGCCATAAGCCAAACACTGCTGTTCCGCAAGCTTGGTATAACAAACAGTTTGGTATTAAAAAACTGACTACCGAAACTGGCGCAGGGCAATGGGGATCTGCTCTTTCGTATGCCTGTGCACAGCTTGGTGGTATCGAATGTAAAGTGTACATGGTTCGTGTTAGTTTCGACCAGAAACCTTTCCGGAAAATCATGATGCAAACCTGGGGCGGTCAATGTGTATCAAGTCCAAGTATGGAAACCCAGGCCGGACGCGACATTTTAGCTCAATATCCGGATACTCCCGGAAGTTTGGGCATTGCCATTTCAGAAGCTGTTGAAGCAGCTGTAACCGATCCAACCGGAGGAACCCGTTACGCTTTAGGTTCGGTGTTAAACCATGTTATGCTTCACCAAACCATTATCGGTCTGGAAGCTAAAAAACAATTGGCCAAAGTCGGAATAAAGAATCCTGATGTAGTGATTGGCTGCTGTGGTGGTGGAAGTAATTTCGCAGGTATCGCATTCCCATTCATGTATGAAAAAGTTCATGGAGCTAACATTCAGATTATTGGTGCCGAACCATTCTCGTGCCCAACGCTTACGAAAGGTACATTCCTTTACGATCACGGTGACGTGGCTAAAATGACACCGCTTCTGCCAATGTACAGCTTGGGACACGATTTCATCCCAGCACCAATTCATGCCGGAGGATTGCGCTACCACGGTATGTCGCCACTTGTTAGTGCTTCCTTGCGCGATGGATTGATGGAAGCTCAGGCTATTCACCAAAGCGAATGTTTTGATGCAGGTATTTTGTTCGCTAAAACAGAAGGAATTATTCCGGCTCCTGAATCGACTCACGCCATTGCTGCCACTATCCGCGAAGCCCTGAAAGCCAAAGAAGAAGGCAAGGAAAAGGTGATTCTGTTCAATCTCAGCGGACATGGTTGGATGGATTTGGTTGGATACGACAAATACATGACAGGCCAGCTTTCGGATTACGAATATCCGGAACACGAAATTGAATCAAACCTGGCAAAATTAAAGGGTTATCCGATGCCCCGATAATTAAATTGATAAAGTCCTGACTGGCTTTCGAAGACCTGTCAGAACAGATATACTAAGAGAGGCTGTCGATTTCGGCAGCCTCTCTTGTTCGTTTCAGAATGATTGTAGTTTAGGATTCTTTTTTGTTGGTATTTATTCCGAGCAGCGGATAAAACGGGCAAAATCTGAAAACAGCGGTTGCTATAAAAACAACTCCGATAAGTCCCCAATAGCTTTCAAAAACAACTCCTGCTATGGCGATTCCGAGTCCGGCTACCAAGCGGATAATACGGTCTATTGATCCAACATTACATTTCATGGTTATTTGGTTTAAATGTTTAAAAATTAAACGTTTAAAATTGAAATGAGTTCTGCATTTCAGGAAAATAATAGTATGTTATAAAGCTTCCCGTTCAGCAATTTTTGGATAAAAAGATTTCTCTTCCTGCTATGAGCTTCTCCTTTCATCTGCTCGTTTGATGGTTTAAATTTTTACATTTGCAACAATGATTGATCCTTCTACCATCGAGCGAATACTGGACGCAGCAAACATTTCGGATGTTGTTTCGGAGTTTGTGACACTCAAAAAACGGGGTGTTAACCAGCTGGGATTGTGTCCTTTCCATAACGAGAAAACACCTTCGTTTACGGTTTCGCCTGCAAAAGGAATTTTTAAATGTTTTGGCTGTGGTAAAGGCGGCAACTCAGTGAACTTCGTTATGGAGCTGGAGCAACTAAGTTATCCGGATGCATTGCGTTGGCTGGCTAAAAAGTTCCATATCGAAATTGAAGAGAAAGAAGAATCGCAGGAAGAAAAAGCACTGAAAGACGAACGCGAGAGTATGATGATTGTATCAGCTTTCGCTCAGAAATATTTCAGCAGATATTTGCTTAACGAAAATGAAGGTCGGACCGTTGGTCTGAGTTACTTGCGGGAGCGAGGAATTCGCGACGACATTATTGCCAAATTCGAATTGGGTTTTTGCCCGGATGGGAAAGATCTTTTCACACAGGCAGCGCAGCGCGAAGGCTATAAAATGGATTTTTTGGAGAAAACCGGATTGACCATTAAGCGTGACGATTGGGTTCGGGATCGCTTTGGTGGACGTGTAATTTTTCCGGTTCACAATGTGGCCGGCCGAGTGATTGCTTTTGGAGGACGAACACTGACCAATGATAAGAAAGTTGCGAAATACCTGAATTCACCAGAGTCTGAAATTTACCACAAAGGCCGGACTTTGTACGGAATTTACCAGGCTAAACGCGATATTACACGACTCGATAAATGTTATTTGGTTGAAGGTTATACTGATGTTTTATCGTTTCACCAAGCCGGAATTGAGAATGTGGTGGCCTCCTCGGGTACATCGCTTACAATTGAGCAAATTAGGTTGATTCGAAGGTTTTCGCCCAATATCACCATTGTTTATGATGGCGATGATGCCGGTATAAAAGCTTCACTTCGCGGAATTGATATGGTTTTGGAAGAAGGCATCAACGTAAAAGTATTGCCATTGCCTCGTGGCGAAGATCCTGATTCGTTTGCACGGTCGATGAGCGCCAGCCAACTGACAGAGTACATCAAAGCCAACGAAACCGACTTTATAAAGTTTAAGACGCAATTGCTGATGGGAACCGTTGAAAATGATCCGGTTTCGAAAGCTCGTCTGATCAATGAAATTGTGAAGTCGATTTCTGTTATTCCGGATACCATTACCCGAACCATTTACATCAAAGAATGCAGCCGTTTGATGGATGTTCAGGAAGCCGTTTTGTATTCAGAAATCAGGAAAATACAGAATAAGCAATCGGAAGACCATACCCGGAAAGAACTTCAGGATCTTCAGGTGCAGGCTGCGAAACCCATTGTACAATCCACGGAAAAGAAAACGGTTAACCCATTCGAAACCGAAGAACGAGAAATTGTCAGGGTTCTTTTAAAGTATTTCCATCAGGAAGTATTTGAAATGGAGGACGAAGAAACACATCAGGTAAAAACCTATACCGTTGGAGTTTATGTGCTCTCGGAACTGCATAACGACGGACTCGTTTCGGTAAATCCCAAAGTAAAAACGATATTGACTGACATGGAACTAAATCTGAACAACAAGGATTTTGATCCGGTTAAATATTTCACTCAGCATCCAGATAATGAAATCAGTCAGTATGCCAGCAACCTGTTGTCTGAAAAATACGTCGAGAGCAAACGCTGGAGCAAAGGTGGGGCATTTATCGAAAGCGAAAGTGAATTGCTGTACCTTTTGGTCCCGAAACTGATTCAGGAATACAAATTGAAAAATGTAAAAATATTGCTGAAAAAGTTGGAACACCAGATTAACGAGGCCAATAAGAGCAATGAGACTGAGAAGTTGATGGAGTGCCTGAATCAGTACCAGAATCTGAAAAAAATAATGAAAGAATTATCGGAATTGCTGGGATTCCGAACGATAAGCTAAAAGATTATGAGAACACATTTTATTCATGACCGAAACGAAATAGATGCTATTCTGAAACAGTGCAAAACCTGTTATGTGGCCATGTCGGACAATGATGTTCCGTATGTGCTTCCCCTGAATTTTGCCATGGATGGCGATAAAGTGATTCTGCATTCGGCACCGCACGGGCGCATGTGGGAAACCATTAAAAAAAATCCGAAGGTATGCATCAACTGGACGCTGGGCGAAGAACTGGCCTGGCAGGATGAGCTTGTTGGTTGCAGTTATAGGGTAAAATCAAAATCGGTAATTGTTGAGGGAACTGCCGAGTTTGTTGAGGATTTTGAGGAAAAGGAACGGATCGTCAAACAATTTATGACACAATACAGCGATCTGCCCTTTAAGTTTAATGCACCTGCTATCCGGAATGTGGGCATTATTCTGGTAACCATCGATAAGCTTTCGGCAAAGGAATTTGGCGCAAAGGCTGTTACTCCGTGGAATTCTTAAAAGTACAGGTTACGGCTTTGTTTTAATATACATAGTTTGCTCCATTGGCTGTTTTTCGTCGCTTAAAAGACGATAAAGTACAGGATGTTTTAATACTTCAGAAACCAGCATCAGCTTCCCATCAACTGATACCTGATTGTTCATGAGCCGAATTCCGTGGCTATAATCTACATACCAGTCAACATGACCTGAATAGACTGGTTGAATGGATCTCCCATCGGGTTTGTGCCAGCCATAAATAACAACCTTTCCCGGTTGCATGGCAATTCGTGACGATAGGATGATGTCTTTCTTAATTCCGGCAATTAGCTGGCCATTCTTTCCACCAACCTTGACACGCTGATTTTCAATTTCCTGGTTGTGATCCACGAATTTCGAAACCAGTTCGTTCGCATTTCTGACCGGAATATAATTAAAGGGTGTAAGTTTAATCTGAGCATTTTGGTAGATATGATCACTCAATTTTGCTGTAATCAGTGAAGCTCCGAAGATCGTTGCAACTCGCTGAGCGGTATAAGGATTCATTGGTATCCGGCAAAAATAGGAATCGCTGCCAACCGATAAATAATCAGGCATCACTTCGTATTTAACCTGGTGCCGAACGCCTGTAGAATCAACAAATTCACCCTCTAAGCTAACCGTGTTTCGCAAAAAGGTGGGAATATTACCCGATGCAATAGCTTTATAAATCTCTTCTTCGCGCTCGGCTAAGGGTAAAGTTGAAACGCGTTTCATAAAAGCAGTGCCTGTCTCTGAATCAGCTGTTCGTTTTGGAACATTCAGGCAATGGAGTGGGATAGGAATCGAATCGGCAATATATTCGGAATAGGCTCTTGCCCCAAAATAAGTGTAATTTTTTTGTTCGAATCTTGTTCCACTCAGCATGCTATGAATAAATCCATTGCGCTCCACCTGAACGGTATGAAATACCTTCTTCTCCGGATTGGTTTTCAGTATTATTTCTACGCTCTTTTTTTCTGAAGTGTTCCATATCAAACTGTCCCGATCCTGATGTTTGAAGTGAAACTGAGCGGACAGATACTTTAGCATCATTTTACTGCGGTACCAGGTTCCGGCAGTTGGCGAAACTATGGGTTTACCATTTAAAACAACCACGCTATCGTTATAGGCCAATGTGCATAAAAACTTGTGATTTTTTGATTTTAGCCAAAGTGCAAGTTGAGGTCCGTAAATATTGTCCTCATAACCATAGTTGCTGTCCAGAAAAGCAATTCGAACCACATCATCCGGAATTTCATTTACGGCATCCAGATAACTGAATATGAAACGGCCTCCGCCACTATGCCCGTTCAAAACAACCTCCGGATTCCATCGGGCAAAAATCGCTTTAACATCATCTACCATTTTTTTTACCTGTTGTTCGTAATCAGGCGTATTTGCCTTCCACAGTGGCCAGCTTTTTCTGACATTTTCAAGATAAACTACAACAATAGTCCGATCTTTAACAACTGATCGTAAAAAACGGGTTTGTGCCCCAATATGCTGGATGTTATAATGCCAGTCGTCGCCGTCTTTTAGCTTTTTGCCAAATGTTTGTTCAATGGTATTTCCATTCGGAAGGGCATAAAAAATCAACTGCACTTTCTGTCCATCATCAAATCCCCGGATTGGTGCATTAATCAGCATTCGCGTTCCGGCAGATGAATTTTCAATAACCATTTGCTGTTCGTTAAATAATCCGGAAGGTTTGAATCCGGTTAAAACCTGTGCCTGCAGGGAACCGTAAGAAAAGAACAGGAATATTAGGTAAATCAGTCGTTTCACTGGTATGTTTTATTTCTTTATTTTTGTATTTGTTTTGTTCCGGTTGCTTCAAACAAATTTAGAAATAGGAGAGGAACTTTCTGTAAATTCATCCAATTAATTTATTTTCAGGACGAAACGCTAATACATTAACTATGATACTGGTAACAGGAGGAACAGGGCTCGTAGGAGCTCATTTATTATACGAACTGACAAATTCAGGCCTTCGGGTGAAGGCACTTCGCCGTCAACAAAGCAATACAGAGTGGGTAAAAAAAATCTTTTCCTATTACAGCAACAGGGTTGAAGAATTGTATGCCCAGATTGAATGGGTTGAAGGTGATATTTTAGATTATCTGAGTCTTGAAGAAGCGCTGAAAGGGGCTACAAGCATTTATCACTGCGCCGCTATCGTTTCTTTTCATGGCGATGATAATGATATGATGCTGAACAACAACGTGAAAGGTACAGGAAACCTGATCGATGCAGCTATTCACAATGGGGTCAGCCGTTTTTGCCACGTAAGTTCAATTGCAGCACTGGGTAAAACACAGGATGGAAGTGAAATTACGGAAGAAACCTACTGGACTCCTTCCAAACGAAAATCGGGTTATTCTTTAAGCAAGTTCTTTTCTGAAATGGAAGTCTGGCGAGGTATTGAAGAAGGTCTGGATGCGGTGATTGTTAATCCTTCAATCATAATGGGTCCGGGAAACTGGGATATTGGCAGCCCGAAACTTTTTCAGTCGATATGGAAAGGGCTGAATTATTACACCAAAGGAGTAACCGGATTTGTTGATGTGCGTGATGTGGTTAAAGCTATGATTTTGCTTATGGATGACAGTCGTTTTGAACAGGTTGAAGGTCAGCGGTTTATACTGAATGCCGGAAACTTGAGTTATCAGGATTTTTTCAATAAAATTGCTGATGGTCTTAACAAACCACGCCCCCGCAGTTTTGCTTCCGACATTAAATTACACATTGCATGGCGAATGGCCAAAGCTGCAAGTTTTTTTACCGGGAAGCGTCCATTAATTACTCGCGACACTGTTTCCAATTCCAATCAGAAGTACCACTATTCCGGAGAGAAAATTTCAAGAACCATCGGCTTTAATTACCGAAGCCTTGACTCATCAATTGCCGACATTGCTGAGACCTTTCTGAAAGATATGGTTATGCCTTCAGGAAAATAAATGAGATGCTTGGCAGAACCAAAAATTTTATACTATATTCGCACACTTTTTCAAAAAAGCTATCCAGTCTATCTGGCTAATATTTAAATAAATACAATGCTGAATAAGCATAAATAAAAGAATAAAATACGGAACGATGAAGAAATCAGATTTATTAAAAGAAACTATCGAACACATCGATATTAAGTCATTCGACTCAACTCCAATTATCGATTCAATGCGGAAAATGTCGTTCACCTCGCGTGATACTGCAACTGCCACCGATATATTGCTGAAAATGGTTGAAAATACCGGATGTACCAACATTCTTACTCTTGCCGGAAGCACAAGCGCTGCAGGTTGTATGCAGGTTTATGTGGAAATGGTGAAAAATAATATGATTGATGTTATTGTTGCCACTGGTGCTTCAATAATTGACATGGATTTTTTCGAAGCGCTTGGTCACAAACATTACCGTGGCTCAACCGAAATTAACGATGGAATTTTGCGCGACCTCTATATTGATCGTATTTACGATACATTTATAGACGAAGAAGAATTGCAGAATTGCGACGGAACGATTAAAGAAATTACCGATTCGCTGGAAAGAAGACCATACTCTTCACGCGAATTCATTAAAGAAATGGGTAAATGGCTTACTGTAAATTCAGTTAAAAAAGATAGCCTTATTCAGGTTTGCTACGAAAATAATGTGCCAATTTTCTGTCCTGCATTCTCCGATTCAAGTGCTGGTTTTGGCTTGGCAAAACACCAATGGGAAAATCCGGAAAAACACGTTTCGATTGACTCTGTAGCCGACTTTTTGGAACTTACTAAAATTAAAATGGCAGCTGGTGTAACTGGTTTGTTCATGATTGGCGGTGGTGTTCCAAAGAACTTTGCTCAAGATACTGTTGTTTGTGCCGAAATTTTAGGAAAAGAAGTTCCGATGCACCAATATGCCGTTCAGATTACCGTGGCCGATGTTCGCGACGGAGCTTGCTCGTCTTCAACCCTGAAAGAAGCCAGTTCATGGGGAAAAGTTCAGGTAACCGACGAACAAATGGTTTATGCCGAAGCTACTTCAGTACTTCCATTAATTGTTAGCTACGTGTACCACAAAGGAACCTGGAAAAATCGCCAACCTAAAAGCTGGAGCAACTTGTTCGATAAATAATCAAAGCTTCGATCAAGTTTCAGATTTTAAAAAATATATTCAGAGGTCGTTTCAGTTTTTTGAGACGACCTCTTTTTGTTTGCCGACCTGTTGTTTGTGAAAATCAATCCCTGGTTCTCCGGCAAATTGTGTCGAGCATCTTATTTGACAGGCGCGTTTTAATTAACTGTACCTTTGCCGGATGACAAGTCCAATAAAAAATCAAACAAATATTCTGGAGAAACTGAACATTGAAAAACTCAATGTCATGCAGGAAGAGGCTCAGGAGACTATTCTTGCAAATTCTGAAATTGTATTGCTTTCTCCAACCGGCACGGGCAAAACATTGGCATTTCTCTTGCCAATAATTGCCGAACTGGATATTAATTGTTCTGAAGTTCAGGTGCTTATTGTAGTTCCTTCGCGCGAACTGGCGATTCAAATTGAGCAGGTTATTCGCGAAATGGGAACCGGGTACAAAGCCAATGCGGTTTATGGTGGGAGAGCTGGTTCGAAGGATAAAGCAGAGATTAAGCACCGGCCTGCCATTTTAATTGGCACCCCCGGACGAATTGCCGATCATTTGCGAAGAGAAAATTTTGCATCGGAATTTATCAGCACGCTTGTACTCGACGAGTTTGATAAATCGTTGGAGATTGGTTTTGAAACGGAGATGAAGGAAATACTGTCTTTATTACCTAAGATTCATAAAAAGATCCTGACTTCAGCCACGCAGGAAGTTGAAATTCCGAAGTTTGTCGGGTTAAAGAATCCAACGATCATCGATTACCTGAATCAGGGAACTTCGCAATTGAAAGTCAGAACAATATTGGCGACTTCGCCTGATAAACTCGAAACGCTTGCCCGTTTGCTTTGTCATTTAGGTAATCAGCCCGGAATTATATTTTGCAATTTCAAGGATACCATTCAGGAAGTGAGCGATTTCTTGAATGACAACAACATTGGGCACGGCTGTTTTTATGGCGGGATGGAACAAAAAGACCGCGAACGGGCGTTGATCAAGTTTCGGAACGGAACTCACCGGCTAATTGTTGCCACCGACCTTGCCGCCAGGGGAATCGATGTTCCTGAGATCAGATTCATCGTCCATTATCAACTTCCGCTAAAAGCGCATGAATTCACACACCGGAATGGTCGCACGGCCCGCATGTTTAGCGATGGAACGGCTTATGTGCTTAAGGGAATGAATGAAAATCTGCCTGATTTTATCGAAAATGCTGAAATTGAAAAAATAGAGAAAGCGGAAATCCCATCGCCTTCGATCTGGAAAACCATTTACATTTCGGGAGGAAGAAAGGATAAAATTTCGAAAGGTGATATTGCCGGATTATTTATGAAACAAGGCCAACTTGGCAATGGTCAGATAGGTACTATTGAAATTAAAACAGATTGCGCATTTGTGGCTATTCACGCTTCCGAAGTAAACCGGCTGATTCGACTGGTTGATAACAGCAGATTAAAGAATAAAAAGATTAGGGTGACCGTAATTTAGGTAAAGATATTGTTTGGTCAGAGCCACTGCCGCGCCCCGACCAAATGCTAAATTATTTTTCCGGATCGCCATATACCGTTCCGCGACCATGAGTTCCAACATAAACACGACCATATTTTTTAGGGTCACCGGTTATATGCAGAACCAAACCCCATTGATGCTGATCGTCGTTGATGCGCATCCAGCTTTTTGCCTCATCTGTTGAGCGGAAAATTCCTCGAAGTCCATCGATTACACCGACCAGATAGATTGCCGGATATTCGGATTTTGGAGCAGCTTTGCCAAAACCATACGCATGAATTTCCTGAACGCCATTCAGTTTTATAAAGCTATTACCGGAATCGGTTGAGTGATAAAGTCCGTCAAAAGCAGCTATCCAAAGGTCACCTTCATGTTCCGGACTTGCGTAAATGCGATCCTGTCCCCCACGCGAATCGCCCCGGTTCTGTCCACGTTGAGGTAACCCTGTGGGTAAATTCAGGCTTTGCTCTGCAAAATCGGCTCCACCATTGGTACTGAGGTAAAGTTTTCCACCGAAAAGATCCATGGCATAAAATCTGGTCGAATTAATCTGGTCGGCGATTACACGTGTATTTCCGGGAATGCCTTTGCATTCCGTCCAGCTTGCGCCTCTATTGGTCGTGAAATAAACCGGAATCAGTGTCGGTGGCCTGCGCCCCTGTCCAAAACCACCGCGAACAGCTGCCGGAGCCCAAATCCAGGTTGTTCCGTCGCATGAAACTGCAATGTAACCCAAGCTGCTTTCTGGTGTTGGCGCTGTGCTGGTAGCCTGCCATGTTTTGCCTCCATCTATTGAATAACCGATATTTTTTCCTGGATTATTGTTGGTCGCCCGTCCAACACGTACAATGATTTCCGGATTTTTTGCGGCACAAGCTATCCCGTTGGTGTTTCCAAAATGTGGATTGTCAAAATTTCCTTCCGCAACAGATTTATCCAAATCCCAGTGTACAAAACCTCCATAATCGCCAATGGCGGTAATCAAAGGCGCGCCTTTACCCGGGCTAAGCAGTTCGAGTGCGACCGTTTCTTCGATGCCTGTGCTCATTATGCTCCATTTGATCGGTTTTCCTTCATCCATATCGCTCAGGTTGAAGGTTTCATGCCCACCGTAACCTGTAGTAAATAGTGCATGGTCAGGATTAGCAGGATCAATTTCAATATCGAACATCCAGTGAACTCCAGTGCGTTTTACGTACGGGGCCAGCGTATAATCAAAAGTTCCACCACCGGCAAATACCTTGTTCCAGCTTTTCCCACCATCCAAACTCCTGAAAATTTCATCGCCTTTTTCAATTCCATATCGGTTAAACGAGCTTACAATAAGAACATCCGGATTGTGCGTATCAACCGAAACGGCGGCATATCCAAATGCACGCGACTTCGGATCAGGTTTATCGGGTGTAATTTCTGTCCATTCATCGGTTTTTGTATTTAGTTTCCAGACTCCGCCATCAACCATTCGCGATGGTCCGGGAGAATTGCCATAGGTAACAAACAAGTTCCCATTAGAAGCAAGCACTGCATGAGTTGGACGATATTGCAATGGTTGATTGGGAAGAGGTTGCCAGGTTTTTCCACCGTCAGTACTCCGGAAAAGGTTGTTGTGGTTCATAAGTGAAACACCGACATAAATTGTTGAACTTCCTTTTCTAGCTTGTCCGCTTTGCGGGTCAAAAAGGGTGAAAATTACACCACTTCCCTGATTCATTCTCCGCCACCGCATAATGCTGTCCTGATCACGCATATTGGCTGGCGCATTCTCAGTAACATCAGGGAAGCTTTCAACCTTATTCCATGTGACCGACCCATCAGTACTTTTCCAGAGACCGGCATGGCGGGTCCCTAAATAAAGAATTCTTCCATCATTCGGATCTACTGACATTCGCTCGCCGTTGCCACGCCCGTCTTCATTACCACCCATTTTAAATGGCACATCCGTTAGCACAAATGTTTTGCCGCGGTCGTTGGAACGAAGAATTGCTCCGTTTGGCGATCGATCATTGGAGTATGTTCCGCAGGAAAGGAAGACTTTATCAGGATCAGATGGATCGAGAGCTATACTTTCAACGCCCATCAGGTTAACATCTTTGTACGGAAGCCAGTCCAGCAGGGATTCCCAGCGCAATGTTTTGGGATTTCTTCGGTAAGCGCCTCCCATATCTGTACGGCAGTAGCACACACCTTTGGCCGACGGATGAAAAACAATTCCGTCAACAAATCCACCACCAGTCATTTGAACACTCTTCCACTTGTAGCGTTCTAAAGTAGATTTTTGTGCGAAAGTATGAAGATTGATAACAAGGATAAGGTAAAACAGAAAGCAAAATTTCTTTGTGAAATGGAATTTCATTGGTTTGGTAGTTAGGAAATTAGTTAAGGTTTGTTTTTGACTGGATTACATACCTATAGTTTAATTTACACAAGATATATCTTTAAAGTTTACCAAGCTTCAACCCTGAAAATACAAATTGAGTCAGTGTTCTTTTTTTATAAGTAGTAATATTTAAATTTCAGGTGCAACAGACTTGATTATGCTCTTCATTTCGAGGGGAAAATAGTTTTCTCTTATGTAATATTTATCTTAAAAATCAGTATGCCAACATTTTAATATGTTTGTTTTAATCCTTTTTATTTTGTTTTTTTATTTTTTTTAAACAAGGTTGTTATGATCCGCTTTTACCGGTATTTAATTTTGATAATTCTAATTTTTGGACTTATTCTGTTTTTTGAAATATACATTAAAACAAAAGCACAGGATATAAAAATTAGTGAGATCATGCCGTCAAACACGATGTTATTTGACGAAGACGGTGATACCCCGGATTGGTTGGAGATTGTTAACTGCAGTAAAAAAGAAGTCAATTTATCGGATTACTATTTAAGTGAGAATCCTGACAAATTATTGAAATGGAAGTTACCCGATCTAAAACTGGCTCCCCAAAAGACTTTACTTATTTATGCTTCCGGAAAAGACAGACCAAGTTCCCCATTGTATTGGTTTCCTGTTATCAATATTGGGCAAAACTGGAAATATATGTTTCCATCAAGTGAGCCATCACAATCATGGAAGTCATTAATTTTTGATGATTCCGGATGGTTAGAAGGTTCGAGTCACATGGGACTTGTTGACACTGTAGATACGGCAATTGATGTTCAGGGGAAATTGTCGGTATTTATGCGTAAAAAGTTCACTGTATCCAACCTTGATGATATAAAATCACTTTGGCTTCATATGGATTATGATGATGGTTTTGTTGCCTATATTAATGGAACTGAAGTGTGTAGGTCACAAATGGGCATTTATGGAACAATTATATCCTATAATCATTTGGCAAACACACACGAAGCAAAAATTATCTCTGGAGGATTGGCGGAAGGATTTAATATTTCTCCATTTCTCTATTTGTTGAGGAAGGAGGAAAATGTACTTGCGATTCAGGTTCACAATTCCGATTCAACTGCAGGTGATTTAACTGCAATTCCTTTTTTAACAGTTGGCTATAAAAACATGATGGGATTAGATTCAACAGTTTCAAAATATATAAAATTACCGCCTCAATATCCTCATACAAACTTTAAACTATCAGCCTCTGGAGAGCATTTGACCTTGACTTTTAAGGATAGGAATATAGTTGATTCAATTACTTATGGGAATGTTCCTGCTAATTTTTCCTTTGGTCGTGAAGGACAGAACATAGCTAACCTGGGATATTTCGGTGAGTCAACACCGGGGCAGCTAAATAAAACAAGCATAGCTTCCGAAATTGTAAAAAGGGAAGTTCAGTTTTCAGTAAAAGAAATGTTCCTGAAATCAAAAAAGAAGCTTGAAATTTCGGGTGCCGGATTACATGAAGAAATAAAGTACACTTTAAATGGAAGTGAACCCAATCAAAATAGTTTTTCTTACACTGTTCCTATTGAATTGACAAAAAACACAGTAGTTCGAGCGCGTATTTTTAAGAAGGGAGCCATTCCTGGAAAAATTGGCACCCGAACTTATATTTTTGATACACCTCCAACTTTACCCGTTATTTCTATTTCAACTGATTCCATGAATTTATGGGATAATGAGACCGGAATTTATGTTTTGGGAAATACTTATGACAACAAAAGTCCTTTTGAGGGTGCAAATTTCTGGAAAGATTGGGTAAAGCTAGCCAATATGGAAATGGTTGGCGTTAATGGAGAGTGTATCTTTTCGTTGAATTGTGGAATTAAGATTTTTGGTGCTAAAAGTCGTGCAAACGATCAAAAATCTTTAGCTGTCTTTTTCAAAGGGGAATATGGTGATCCTGTTTTAGAAAACGTTAAGCTTTTCCATTCTAAGCCAATTACTGACTTTAAATCATTGGTATTAAGAAATGCAGGGAACGATTATAATACGCGTTTCAGGGATTGTTTGTCGACCGATCTGGTAAAAAACATGGAAACTGATGTTGCGGCTTTTGAGCAGGCAATTTTATATTTAAATGGCCAATATTGGGGGCATATAAATTTACGCGAAAAAATAAATGAAGACTTTCTGGAGAGTAATCATGGTGTTAAAGCAGAAAAATTGGATTTTCTCGAATACAAATACAGGATACTATCAGGAAGTAATGCTAAGTACCTCAAATTAGTTGATTTCATTGAAAAAAATAGTTTAGTCGACGATTCTATTTATAATATTGCGGCAAGTAAGATTGACGTTAAAAACTTTATTGATTATCAACTCTCGCAGATTTATTTCAATAATCGTGATTGGCCAGGAAATAACCTTAAGTATTGGAGACCGCAAACAAAGGACGGTAAATGGCGATGGATATTGTTTGATACCGATTTTGCTTTTGGTTATGAAAGTGAGACTGACTACATGCTTAACACACTTGGATTTGCCCTGGAACCGAATGGTCCCTATTGGCCAAATCCACCATGGTCAACACTCCTATTTAGAAAATTGATTGATAACCAATCTTTTAAATACAGATTTGTTAATAGATTTGCTGATATGTTGAATACCACATTTGTGGCAGAGTCGGTAGTTAAACGCATTGATAGCATTGCGGCTATAATAAAGCCAGAAATTAAACAGCATTATCAGAAATGGAAAACTCCAAGTCCCGAGGAATGGGAAAAAGCAGTGCAAACAATGAGATTTTTTGCTCAAAAGAGGGTTTACCATGTTCAAAATCATATTAATCAACAGCTTAAACTTGGAGGGATACACGAAGTTACTATTTCAAATTTGCCCATTTCATCAGGATATATACTATTAAACTCTATTGAAGTTTCCGGTAACAATTGGAAAGGAAAGTATTTCGAAAATGTGCCGATAATGTTAACTGCTATGCCGGAAGATGATCACAAATTTCACTATTGGGAGATTAACGGGGCAAAAGTTTTGGACAATACAATTGAGCTAAACCTTACAAAAGCAACAACTATAAGAGCGATTTTTGAAAAATAGTTGGGTATAATGGAATCAAAAAGAATTCCTCTTCTGAAGAAAAATGACAGAATGAATTGAATTTTTCAGTTTGAGTCCTGTACCCCTCCCAAACGGTGGAATAAAAAAGAAAACCCGATGTAATTTCTGTCTCGGGTTTTTCTATAGATTAAAAAATGTATTAGATTTTTGGCAGCGCCCAGGGGGCCCGGTATTCGGGAACCAAAAATTTGTTGGCTTCTTCGTCATTAATAAATTTGCTGGTTTCGGAATCCCAGTACAACCGGCGACCTGTGCGTAGGGCAATGTTACCCAAATGAGCCACACGGGCAGTATTGGCAGCAATAGCAATACTGGCATTCAGATCGCGGTTGCGGTCTTTAACGCCTTCAATAAAATTGGCCATATGGTAATCGAGTCCTTTCCCTGTTCCTTTTTGTAAAGGCACGCGCTCAATCAGGTCGGCATTTTTCTTACGTTCCGGAATAACTTCCCATCCATCGCGATCAACAACCAAAGTGCCATTATTTCCTACATAGCCAACGCCGTGATTGCGGCCATAATATCCGCCATCGATGCCGGTTCCGTGGTCCCAGAGCATGGTGTGTCCATCGAATTCGAACAAAGCCTGTAAAGTATCCGGAGTTTCGGCAGCATCATCGGGATAAGCATATTTGCCGCCCATTGACATAACCGATTTTGGCGATGGATCACCCATTCCAAATAAACCGTAATCGATGATGTGTACGCCCCAGTCGGTCATCAAACCTCCGGCATAGTCGTAAAACCAGCGGAAATTAAAATGGAAACGGTTGGGATTGAACGGGCGTTTTTTTGCTGGCCCGAGCCAGAAATCGTAGTCAACTCCTGCAGGTGCCTCACCATCTGGTTTTACTGGCACTGGTTCCATCCAACCCTGATATGCCCAGGTGCGAACAGTACGGATTTTACCAAGTTTGCCCGATTTGACAAAGTCAACGGCTGACATCCAGTGCGGATCGCTACGTTGCCACATACCCACCTGAACAACAGTTTTGTATTTGTTGGCGGCGCGCTCCATGATGTTGATTTCTTCGATGGAATTACCGAGTGGTTTCTCGCAATACACATCTTTTCCGGCCTGACAAGCTTCTACCATCGGCAAACAATGCCAGTGGTCGGGCGTGCCAATGATCACCACATCAACATCTTTATCTTCGAGCAATTTGCGGTAATCGCTGTATAATTTGGGCTTAAAGCCTTGAGCTTTTTCGGTTTCGGCAGCACGTTTATTCAAAACATTGCTGTCCACATCGCAAATAGCAACGCATTCGGTATTTTTTTGGCGGAGGAAAGCTGCCAGATCGGCAAATCCCATTCCGTTGATTCCAATTACGCCGCAACGAAGTTTATCGTTGGCGCCTACACACGAACTGATTGGAATTGGCATGGTAGCAGCAAGACTTAAACCTACGGCTGCGGTGGTTGTACTTTTAAGAAAATTACGTCGGTTGGTCATTCGTTGATTTTTAGATATTGAGTTTGGAAACAAGTATCAAGTCACAAGTATCAAGATAAAACATGTTTGATACTTGCGACTCTATACCTGATACTTCTTTTATTTCTGCATGGCATCGTCAAAGGCCACATCCGAAGGATCGAAGTCGCTGTAACGAACAAAGTCGCAGGCTTCAGAAGCTCCGGCTTCGCGGTTCATGCCACTGTCTTCCCATTCTACAGAAAGTGGTCCCTGATATTTGATGTCGTTCAAAGCGCGAATAATGTTTTCGAAATCAACTTTTCCACGGCCCAAACTCCTGAAGTTCCAGTAGCGACGGTTGTCGCCGAAGTCGGTATGTCCGCCGAAAACGCCAATATCCATTGGGTGTTCGCTCCAATAGGCATCTTTCATGTGCACATGGAAAATACGGTCGGAGAATTCGTAGATGAATTTCACATAGTCAACACCCTGGTAGCCGAGGTGACTTGGGTCGAAGTTGAAGCCAAATGCAGGATGATAATTAACTGCTTTGAGGGCGCGACGTGCCGTAGCAATGTCGAAAGCTATTTCAGAAGGATGCACCTCCAAGGCAAATTTGACGCCCATTTTTTGGTACTCATCCAAAATGGGAATCCAGCGTTTCGCAAAATCTTCATAGCCTTTATTCAATGTGTCTTGTCCAACAGGAGGAAAAGCATACAACATGTGCCAGATTGAGCTTCCTGTGAAGCCATTCACAACGTCCAACCCAAGCATTTTGGCAACCTTTCCGGTTTTGATTACTTCGGCAGCAGCACGTTGGCGTACACCTTCCGGATCGCCATCGCCCCAAATGTAATCAGGTAAAATGCTTTTGTGGCGCTCATCAATTAAATCGCACACACATTGTCCAACCAAATGCGTTGAGATAGCAAATAATTGAAGATCGTACTTATCCATTGTTTCTTTGCGTGCATCGCAATACGCCTGATCGGCTTTGTCGATTTCCATGTGATCGCCCCAGGTGCACAATTCGAGTCCATCGTAGCCAAACTCAAGAGCTTTTTCACATATTGTTTCAAAGGGAAGGTCGGCCCATTGTCCGGTAAATAAAGTTACTGGTCTGCCCATGATATTTTTGTTTTAGTGTTGTAATTAAGAATGTTGCGAGATACAGGTTGCGTGTTTCGGGTAAAACCTCGCAACTCTTAACACGCATCACGAAGCTATTTAAATGGTACCCATTTTACATCGTCATTGTAGCCAGCTTCAACTACTGTGTCGATGAACTGCATTCCGCGAACGCCATCCTCAATTCCTGGATAATCGAGCCATTCCGGTTTTGGACGTTCTCCGTTCATTTTTGAGCGAAGATGATAGGAGAAGTTGCGGTAAATGTTGGCGAAAGCTTCCAGATAACCTTCAGGATGTCCTCCCGGAGTGCGTGTATTGGCTGCAGCAGCAGCTGATCCCATTGATGTACCAACGCGTAATATTTCAGTTGGTTTGCTGGTCCATTTGGCAATCAGAGTATTCGGTTCCATTTGTGCCCATTCCAAGCCACCTTTATCGCCATACAGGCGAATCCGAATCGCATTTTCTTCACCAGCGGCAATTTGAGTTGCAACTAAAACACCTTTGGCTCCGTTGTCGAAACGAAGCAGAACAGCGCCATCGTCATCGAGCAAACGACCGGGAACAAAAATGTTCAGTTCAGCGCAAAGCGAGGTTGTTTGTAAGCCTGAAATGTATTCAGCTAAATGATGGGCGTGTGTTCCGATGTCGCCCATGGCACCGGCTTTTCCTGAACGTTTTGGGTCGGTTCGCCACGAGGCTTGCGCATTTCCGGAGTCTTCGAGTTTTGATGACAACCATCCCTGCGGATATTCAACAAATATTTTGCGGATTTTACCCAATTGACCTTCAGCAACCATTTGTTTGGCATGTTTTACTGCCGGGTAGCCCGAATAAGTATGCGTAAGTGCAAGTAATAATCCGGTTTCTTCCAGTTTGGTCTGAAGTTGCAACGCTTCGTCAAGGGTGAAAGTGATAGGTTTGTCGATTACAACGTTGAAGCCATTTTCGAGAGCCATCATAGCCGGGCCAAAATGGGCGAAGTTGGGCGTAACGATGGTTACAAAGTCCATCCGGTCGCCTTCGGGTAATTTCACCTCGTTTTCAAACATTTCCTGATAGGTTTTGTACACCCGGTTGTCAGGAAGGTAATACGATTTTCCGGAGGAAAGTGAAATTTCAGGATTGATACTGAAACAGCCGCAGACCAGTTCGATTTGTCCGTCCATAAAAGCTGCCAGACGATGAATGGCTCCGATGAAGGCATCGCTGCCACCACCAACCATTCCCATGCGTAATTTACGATTCATCATATCGGTATAATTTAATTGGTTTATGAATTATGTATTCGGTTTTTGGACGGATAAAATTAGAAAACTTTTTCGGATGGAGTCCCGAAATTTCTGAAAAACCTACCAGACCAGAATGGGTAAAATTGAATTTGAATTTGTGTGCAGACAAACAGATTCTTATCTTCGGGCGAATTACTAAACTACACCAACATGGAAAGACGATCATTTTTACGCAATGCTGCTGGAACACTGGCTGCTGTAGGACTTGCCGGATCTGGTAAAGCCTTTGCTTCGGAAGGAAAAGTTTCGAATGAAGCACAATTCAAACTCAAATATGCCCCAGGATTCGGCACATTTAAAGAACATGCCGGGGAAGATTTGTTCGATCAGATCAAATTTATGAGCGATCAGGGTTTCCGTGCTATTTTCGACAATGGTCTGATGAAAAAAGAGCCCGCCGTTCAAGAAAAAATTGCTGCTGAACTGGCCCGACGGAATATGGATTTGGGACCGTTTGTTTTGTATGCTGACTTCGCTGTAAAATCGATGGTGACTCAGGACCCGGCTATAAAAGAAATGCTGAAAAAGAAGATGGAAGAGGGTGTGGAATGTGCCAAACGAACAGGAGCCAAGTGGGCGCTGGTTGTTCCAGGCCGTTTCGACGAGAGTTTGGAGTGGGAGTACCAAACTGTTAATGTAATTGACAACATGCGTATGTGCTGTGAAGTGGTTGAGAAAAGTGGTTTGATATTGGTTATGGAACCACTCAATGCATGGACAAACCATCCGGGTTTGTTCCTGACCAAGATTCCGCAAACGCACATGATTTGCGAGGCGGTAAACCATCCGTCGTGCAAATTGGTTGATGATCTTTACCATCAGCAAATTACAGAAGGAAACCTGATTCCGAATATTAATAAAGCATGGAAAAGCATTGCAGCTTTCCATATTGGTGATAATCCGGGCCGCAACGAACCAACTACCGGCGAAATCAACTACAAGAATGTGTTTAAACACATTCACAGCAAAGGCTACGACGGGGTTTTGTGTTGCGAACATGGCCGAAGCATCAAAGGGAAAGAAGGCGAAGTTGCTTTTATAAAAGCTTACAGGGAGGTTGATTCGTTCTGATATAAACCAACGTATTGAAAAAGGTCGGCATGAGAATGCTGACCTTTTTTGTCCCGATATCAATCTCGCCGCATAATGGCAGGATCGTAATTTGTATTTTCATTTTGAGAACAAATTGTTTGTTAAGATGTTAAAGATGTTTTATAAATATTTACACATGTTATTTACAAGCTGATTGAATATGAGAACTGTTGAGAAAAAGATAGAACAATTTATTTTCTTTAGCCGTTGGTTACAAATGCCTGTTTATTTGGGTCTTATTGTGGCATCATTACTATATGCCGTTAAGTTTATGGTGCAATTGTGGCATCTTGTCACGAATTTCTCAGTTTTGAACGAAAATACCATCATGCTATCTGTTCTGGGTCTGATAGATATATCAATGGTAATTAACTTATTGGTTGTTGTATTTATAGGTGGTTATTGGACTTTTGTAAGTAAAATAGAGTTTGACAGCCACACAGATAAACCGGATTGGTTAACTAAAATAAATGCCAGTACATTGAAAATCAAACTTATTATTTCATTAGTAAGTATCTCCGGAGTGCATCTTTTAAAAACATTTGTTGACATTCATAATATCCCTTTGCAAGATGCTTTATTACAAATCGGAATTCATTTGGTGTTCTTAATTTCAGCAGTACTTCTAGCTTATACAGATAAAATCATGCATTCGCATGAACCTTCTTCTACACACTAAACATGCCTGAAATTTGCTTTAAGCAATAAGCCAATCTGTGATTGTTTTTTGCAGT
Source organism: Prolixibacteraceae bacterium (assembly GCA_019163175.1). Taxonomy (GTDB): domain Bacteria; phylum Bacteroidota; class Bacteroidia; order Bacteroidales; family Prolixibacteraceae; genus Aquipluma. The sequence continues at coordinate 87,442 of JAFLKN010000043.1, forward strand.
TTCCTGAATGAGAAATAGAAATAGAGAATAACATGTTGGTTGTTATATTCCCAATTCCTTCAACGCAGCATAAATTTTTCCTGATTCAAAACCTCGTCCTAAGGCAAAACGCATTAGTTTATTACGTTTGTCAAACTGATCTTTAGCCTTGATCGATTTGGCTTTCTCGGTCAGCAATCTCTTTATTTCGTCTAAATAGCTTTCATCTTCAATTTCTTCAAAAGCCAGTTCCAGTATCTCCTGATTGATTTTCTTTGCACGAAGCATGAATTCAATTTTCTGTTTTCCCCAATGATTAAACCGGAACTTATCTTTCACATAGGCACGGGCAAAACGTTCGTCGTCAATGTATTTTTCAGTTTTCAATTCATCGATTACCGCCTGTGAATCATCTTCGTTCAGTCCCCAAAGTTTTAGCTTTTCCTGGATTTCAGATGTGCATTTTTCTGCCTGGCTGCAAAAAAATGCCGCCTTGCTGAATGCGATCTTTTGTTCCTGCGATAATTTCATGCCCTGAATTTTATCCGAAAGATACAACATCTGCAGATTTGATTGGGGTGACGACTTTCAAAATTCGGCGATCTAAATATTAAGTGAAGTTTAATTCGCGAATCATTCATCGATTTATTCGACTTAAAAACATATTTGTTCAAATAAGTTAATTTTCTTTGTGGCAGAAAATAGAAAGTTATGAAGAAAATAATAAAACAAGGTACACTCGTATTGCTCCTTATTCTGACACAGATCAATGGATTTGCACAAAATCCTGCAGCTTTGACTTTTGGTGATGCTTACGAATACATGAATACCAACAGCCACGTGTTAAAACGTGCCAACTTTGAGATTAAAGAAAAAGAGGCTGAACGAAAAGCTGCATTTGGATTACATGCTCCACGTGTTTTTGTTACAGCCAATGCGGTTCAAATGGCCGATCCACTTACGCTCGATCTCACTCCGGTTCGCGATGCGATTAATCCACTTTACGAGGTTTTGGGCAAATACGGAAACTTTTCAGGTGTACCGAATCCCGATCCGAAAACTTCTGGAGTGATGCCCATTTTGCCGGATAATATCAGCACCCAGATTTTGCGAACAAAAATTCAGGAAGGACAGGCCAGCATAAATGCTGCTGAATGGGATCAGATGATTCAGGAGAAACAATTTGCAGCGGTAAATGCGAACTTGATTTGGCCAATTTATACTGGTGGAAAGATTAATGCAGCTAACAAAGCATCAGCAATTTACGAAGAAGAAGCAGGTTTGGAGAAGAAACAAAAACAAGGTGAATTACTGAGCGAACTGGCGACCCGTTATTACGGACTGGTATTGGCTGAACAAGCCTGTAAAGTACGTGAACAGGTTTCGGAGGCCATGAAAAAGCATCTTTTCGATTCGCAAAAGTTGAGTGAACAGGGTCAGATTGCCAAAGTGGAATTTCTTCATGCACAGGTAGCCAATTCGTATGCCGATCGCGAATTGAAAAAAGCCAAGCGCGAGACTACCATCGTAAAACGTGCGCTTCAAAACACTATGGCCGTGGGCGATAGCAGCGATCTGATGCCTGCCAGCAAACTGTTTATTCTGAAAAGTATTGAAGATGAGAATTTTTTCATCACTATGGCATTGAGAAACAACCCACAATTGCAGCAAGTTGATTCGAAACGGGAATTGGCCTCGACAGGGGTGAAACTCGAAAAAAGCAACTATTTACCAACGGTTGCCCTCACCGGAACTTACGATATGGCAAATAAGGATTTGTCGCCTTACGTTCCGGATTGGATGGTGGGCGTTGGATTAAAGTGGTCTCTTTTTGAAGGAAACTCGCGTTACCGTAATCTTCAGGCGGCCAAATTCAAGGAAGATCAGGTTGAACAAGCTGGATTGAAAGCCGAGGAAGACATTAAAACTGTCATTAAAAAGCTGCATCAGCAACTCGGAATGCAGGTGGAACAGCTGGAAGAGCTCGACAAAACCCTCGAATTTGCCCAAACTTACGTTGAAAGTCGTGACAAAGCTTTTCACGAAGGCTTATCCACATCAACAGAATTGGTTGATGCAAATCTACTGTTGGCCAAAGTTAAAATTGAGCGGTTGCAAGCTATTTATAACTACGATGTAACCCTCGCTAGTTTGGTGCAGGTTTGCGGAAGTCCTGATCTGTTTCTGGAATACCAGACAAGTAATCAGGTTATTACCGAATCATTTTAAAATACAAGATACCATGAACAAAACCAGAAATTTTATAATCGGACTGTTTTTTACGGCCTTACTAATTTTCCTGCTTTATACAACTTGGCTGATTACCCGTCCGCTGCCGCTTGAAGTGCAAGGCGAGATTGAAGCAACACAGTTTCGTGTAGCTTCCAAGATTCCGGGAAGGATCGACAGCATTGCGGTGAAAAGAGGTCAGCAGGTTGCCAAAGGTGATTTTCTGTTTTCAATCAGCAGCCCGGAGATTGATGCCAAACTGTTGCAGGTAACCGCACTTCGAAATGCTGCACAGGCACAAAGCCTGAAAGCGCAAAATGGTGCTCAGGCGGAAGATATTCAGGCCGCATACAACTTGTATGTAAAGGCCGAAGCTGCTGCGCGCTTGTATGAAAAGACGTTTACTCGTATTGAAAACCTGTACAATGACGGTGTGGTTTCGGAGCAAAAAAAGGATGAGGCCGAAACTCAGGCCAAAGCTGGCCGCGAGACGGCTCAGGCCGCAAAAGCACAATGGGAAAAAGCAGTGAAAGGCGCCCGGTTTGAAGATAAACGTTCTGCTAAGGAATTGGTTAATCAGGCAGAAGGCGGGATTGCCGAGGTTGAAGCTTATTTGGCCGAAACTCAGGCAAAAGCTCCGGCATCGGGCGAGGTGGCCAATATTGTTTCAGAACGTGGAGAGCTGGTGCCAACGGGTTACCCGGTAATTACCCTGGTTGATTTGGCCGACAGTTGGGCAACGCTTTACATTCGCGAAGATTTGATGGCCGATGTGCGTATGGGCAGCGAAATTAAAGCCAATATTCCGGCTTTGGGCAACAAGGAAGTTAAACTGAAAGTGAATTACATCAGTCCGCTGGCTGACTTTGCGACATGGACTGCGACCAAAACTTCCGGAGGTTTTGATATGAAATCGTTCGAAATTCACGCAGTACCTACATCTCCGATCGAAGGACTTCGCCCCGGAATGAGTGTATTGGTTAACTGGAAACAGTTTAAAAAGTGATCAATGGTCAGTCTCAGTATCAAGAAACGTTAAAGAGTCACTAGTAGTCATTGGGACATTCATTTTAAACCGACTTCGTAGATTAATGACAACAAAAGACTCCAATCTTTAATGAAGAAAAAACAAAACATAGCATCAAATACAGGGGAAAAGAGTGAATCTTTCTTTCGGACAAATCCCTTTTTCATGGTTTTCTTTCGAGAAATAGACCGGATGACAGGCTCGACTATTTACCTGTTCACCACCCTGATTGGGCCGCTGATCTCGTTTGTGATTCTGTTATCGATTTTTTCTGACGGAGTTCCGCGGAATCTTCCGGTTGGAATTGTCGATTTAGATCACACCAACCTTTCGCGGAAAATTACGATGTGGATTGGTGCTTCCCCGGAAGCAGAGGTTGCCATGCATTTTCCGAATCAGGAGGAAGCCTACCAGCAGATGGAGCAGGGAAAATTGGATGCCATTGTAATTATTCCGGAAGGAACTGAAAAAAGCATTTTGAAAGGGAGCAGCCAAAGTATTCCGGTTTTCATCAACAATGCCAACATGCTGAAAGGTGGGTTCCTGCAAAAGGGAATTTACAAATCGCTGGCAACTCTTTCAGGAGGAATAAAACTACAACTGGCCAATAAAAGCGGCATGCCTGAACGACAAGCGAAGGCTAAAATACAGCCAGTCAGGTTACAGCAACACGTTCTTTTTAATCCATTTGGAAATTACTCCTACTTTCTGCTAAGTGCACTTTTGCCGCTAATGATTGTTGTTTTCACACTGTTGTCGGGAGTTTTTGCTGTCGGAACAGAAGTGCGCGAAGGAACCGGGCCCGATTGGCTCGATCATTCGGCTGGAAGCGTGATTGTTGCACTTGCTGGCAAGTTACTGCCATACACCATTTTGCTTCTTATCGATACGGTGGTGATGAATGTGGTACTGTTTATCCGAATGGGAACACCGCTTCAGGGTAGTTTTGTTTTTATTGTGCTGGGCGAAATAATGATGATCGTGACCTATCAACTGCTTGCAGCCTTGCTGGTTTCGGTGACGGCAAACCTTCGCTTAGCACTTTCGCTGGCCAGTGCCTATGCCATGATGGCGCTTACATTCTCCGGATTAACCTTTCCGCAGTTTGCGATGCCGTTTGCTGCACAGGCTGTTTCGTACCTTTTCCCATTCACGCATTGGGTTAAGATATTTATTTCGCAGGCGATGCGCGGTGAATCGCTGGTACATGTTGTTGGCCCAATGACTGCATTTATCGCATTTATTCTGCTGTCGGTTGCTTTTTTGCCCCGATTGAAGAGACTGTTGAAAGAAGAAAAATATTGGGGAAAAATATAACCCGATTTTACGTAGAGACGCGATTAATCGCTTCTCTACAATACATATAATCAAAAAACCATGTTCAAAAAAATATACAGAGGCATTGAAATGACGGGGCAGTTTTACCGTGAAGAATTCCGTGATATTCGCCGCGACAGCGGAGCTATCCTGATTTTGGTTGGTGCGCTGATGATTTACCCGGTTATTTATTCAATCGCCTACAAAAACGAGGTCGTTCGCGAACTGAAAACTACCATTGTCGATTTGGACCGGACCTCGGCCAGCCATCAACTGATTAAAATGCTCGAAGGAGCCGAACAGATTGAAGTTGATCATGTAGCCGTAAGTCTGGATGAGGCGAAGAATGATTTTTACGAAGGCAATTCAGGAGGGATTGTTGTAATTCCGCAGAATTTTGAAAAAGACATCCTGAATGGAAAGCAGACCAATGTATCGGTGTTTGCTGACGGAAGTTATTTCCTTATTTATCGCCAGTTGGTTGCCGGATCGGTGAAAACAGTCGGTACATTTTCGGCCGGAATTGAGATCAAAAAGCTAATGATGGAAGGCAAAACTTACGATCAGGCTATTCAGCAGCGCGATCCCTTGTCTGCCGATATTCATTTCTGGTTTAATCCTTCCTCCGGATACGGTTCGTTTGTGATGCCCGGAATCATCATTATTATATTGCAGCAAACGTTGCTGATCGGAATCGGTATGCTTGGCGGTACCGCCAAAGAGAAAAACCGCGATAGTTTTATGGTTCCCGTTGCTCTTAAGAAAGGTGGAGTTTTACCAATTTTGTTCGGGAAAACCTTGTCGTATCTCACCATTTACGCGGTTAATTGTGTAATTACAATGATCTGGATTCATTCGTGGTTCAATTATCCCAATCAAGGCAGTTATTTCACGGTGCTCATGCTGACTTTACCATTCCTTTTGTCGGTAATTTTTATGGGAATTACGTTTTCAGTAGTGTTTAAGCGCCGCGAATCATCGATCATGTTTATGGTTTTCCTATCGCCTATCGTGGTATTCCTGAGTGGGATTTCATGGCCTGCCTCGTCTATTCCTCCGATTGTTTACAATCTGGCCCACCTGTTTCCGTCAACCATAATGATGCCGGCTTATCTGCGGGTTCGTAGCATGGGTGTTGGGATAGACGCCATTAAACACGAATATTTCCTGATGCTTTTGCAAATGTGTTTCTATTTCTGCACTGCAGCGATGGCATTGTATTTTTCGGCAAGGCACAATGCGAGGAAAATTTTGCCTCAAACCCCATCAGCTTTAGCCAGCGATTAATAATTAACTCAAAATCCCTTGGCTTTACCCTGTTTTAATTGATTAAAACTCATTCGCCTCCACCACCGGTTTAAAGAATGCTTCCACTTCCTGAAGTGTGGTTTCAGTTTTTGGCACATCGCGAACCACCAACCCTTTCTCGAGGATGATCAGTCGGGTGGAAACATCGGCAATGTTGTCGAGGGTGTGGTCGGAAATCAGGAAAGTAGTGCCGTTTTCAGCAGCAAAATCCTTGATCAATTTCCGGAGTTTGTATTGTGAACTGGGGTCGAGATTGGCGAAAGGTTCGTCTAAAACTACAATTTCGGGTTTACCCATCAAGGCGGCAACAATGCCAACTTTCTTCTGGTTTCCTTTCGAAAAGTCGCGGATAAACTTCTTTTTACCCAAAATTTCGCCGTTGAAAAAGTCGGTATATTTTTCCAAAAAAGCGTTTGTTTCGGCTTTATTCAGTCTGCGCAAACCTGCAATAAATCCAAAATATTCTTCGGCAGTGAGGTAGCCAATCAGGAAAGTTTCGTCGATAAACGCGCCGGTAAAGTCTTTCCAGTCTTCCGATTC
>JAFLKN010000045.1 GCA_019163175.1 Prolixibacteraceae bacterium
AGATAATAATGATTGTTCCTTTCAGAGCATCTGGCTTTTCGATGAGTTGAAGTGTTACATCAACCAACTGAGTTCCGCCATTTGTTCCAACTTTTAGGTTATGTAATTTTACTGCATCGTAATTTTGTTTAGCCCGGCGTATTGCTCCCGGAAGTTCGTTGCGTAAACCTTCGCGTGCCATGGCATAAACGTTCCAGTTCGCTTTGCCTGCTGCCGGTTCTAAATATTTGCCTGTTTTGCCTGTAATGTATAATATGTCGCCTTCGGAGTTAATCAGAACACTGGCGGGTGCAAAACGCTGCAACAGTAATTGGTCGGTAAGAATTTGAATGTTTTCTGTCACTTTTACTGGTTTTATTTCTTTTGGTATTATTGCTTTTGAATGGGTAAATGAACTTGGAAAGTCTATCATTTCGTTGGTTGAAGAAATTAAAGAACGTTTATAGAGTTTTAATCTGGCATCGAGAAGAACAAATTGGTTGTTTTGAGAGTTTTCGTTTTCGGCGCTGCCAAGTACCATCACTCCCCCGGCAATGAGGCTGTAATGGAACAAATTCATCAGTTTTTTCTGCAATTCGGGTTCCAGGTAAATTAATAGATTGCGGCACGAAAGCAGGTCTAATTTTGTGAAAGGCGGGTCTTTTATCACATCGTGCGGCGCAAATACCACCATTTCGCGAATGGCTGTATTTACACGAAAGCCATTTTCTTCTTTGGTAAAAAACTGGCTTATCCGCTCTGGCGATACATCGGCAGCAATATTTTCGCTGAAAAATCCTTTTCTGGCAATCTCAATAGCATCACTATCTATGTCGGTGGCAAATATTTGTAAGGTGAAGGTTTTGTCGTGTTTTATCTTTTCGTAGGCTTCCCTAAAAATTATAGCCAGCGAATACGCTTCTTCACCTGTAGAACAGCCCGTAACCCAGGCTCTTAAAATGTGCCCGTTGGGTAATTCGTCAAATAAATCGGGGATCACTTTTTCTTTCAGTTTTTTCCAAACGTCAGTATCGCGGAAAAAATTGGTTACGCCAATCAGCAACTCTTTAAAAAGTATATCCAGTTCTTTGGGGTTTTCCTGTAAAAACCTGACGTAATTGGCAATTTTATCAATTTGGTGCACGCTCATGCGTCGTTCGATACGCCGGAACAAGGTGTTTTTTTTATACAGCGAAAAATCGTGTCCGGTTTGTGCCCGAAGCAAAATCACAATTTTTTCGAGATTGCTTATGCTCTTATCATCAATTGTGGTTTTCTGTGCAATTGCGGGGCTGAGTTTAAGAAATGAAATTAATTTTGAGGGCAGTTCTGTTGCTGATGCCAGAATATCAACAATCACCGAATTAACAGCACTTTGCGGCATCCCATCAAATTTTGCTGTTGAGGGATCCTGCACCACGACAATACCGTTTTTTTCTTTTATCGCTTTTAGTCCAAGGCTGCCGTCGCTGCCCATTCCCGAGAGAATTACACCAATACTTTTTTCGTGTTGGTCCAGTGCAAGCGAACGGAAAAAATAATCTACCGGCAGACGCAAACCACGCAATTCAACCGGCTCAAACAAATGCAAACAGCCGTTTAATATCGACATGCTTTTGTTTGGTGGTATTACATAAACATGGTTGGCCTGCACTACCAGGTGGTCGGTTACCTGCAACACTTTCATCTCGGTAGTTCGCTGCAAAAGTTCGGGCATAATACCCACATGGTTTGGGTCGAGATGTTGAATGACCACGAATGCAATTCCGCAATTTTTAGGAACATTCCCGAAAAACTGTTCCAATGCTTCCAATCCACCGGCCGACGCACCAATACCAACAATAGGAAAATCGTTGACTTTTACATTCGTAAACATTTGGTCTTGAGGTGGTTTTATCTCTATTTTATCAGTAGATTTCTGATGTTCAGTTTTTTTTGTATTCATTGCAAAATTTGGATATAACTCAATCAAACTGGCAGAGTTGTAAAAGATTCGCGCTAAGCCTTTAAGCAACAAATTTTGTACGTCTTATTCAAAGATATTGTTTATTTTGAGATTCTGAAGGATTCGTAAGTTTTAATACGTGTAATGATTTTACGAATTGGAATACTTCTTTAAGAAACAACCCAAAAATCCACATCCGATATGAAACCATTGCTCTATATCCTGATTGCATTTATTCTGCTTTCATTTTCAAAAAAAAAAGAACCTGTCAGCGAATGGCGTGGTCCAAACCGAAGCGGAGTGTATAACGAAACTGGTTTATTGAAACAATGGCCGGCAGAAGGGCCAAAGCTAATTTGGGCTGTTGATTCAACCGGACGCGGCTACGGATCGCCTGTTTTTACTGAAGATCAACTTTTCATCAACGGAGAGACCGATAGCACAAGTTATTTGTATGCCTATAATCTGCAAGGAAAATTGCAGTGGAAATCAGCGTACGGTCAGGAATGGGTGAAAAACTTCCCCGGAGCGCGCTCAACGCCAACTGTAGTTGGCGATTTGGTTTATGTCAGCTCCGGAAAAGGCGACATTGCCTGTTTCGATAAACATTCAGGAATAAAGAAATGGTCGCTCAATATGGTTACCGATCTTCAGGGTAAAATAAACATGTTTGGCTATTCTCAATCGTTAACCGTCAATGGAGATTTGCTTTATTGTGCACCTGGCGGAACCGAGAACAACATTGTGGCGCTGAACCGTTTCACCGGAAAGCTGATCTGGAAACAAAAAGCCAAGGGAGAACTGGAAGCCTACAACGCACCTATCATCGTAAAACGAGGCCAGCTCGATCTGATGCTTACTTTTTCTGAAGACTGTTTCATTGGACTTAACGGCCAAACCGGACAGCTTTTGTGGACTCACCCTCAGGATACAGCCGGAAACCTGCATGGAAATATCCCGATTCTGGAAGGCAACGATCTGATTTATGTGGCCGGAGATGGCAACTGTGCAGTAAAACTGAATCTTTCTGATGATGGCAAATCCGTTTCTGAAGTATGGCGAAATTCAAAATTCGACAATATAATGGGTGGAATCGTCAGAATGGGTGATAAAATATACGCAACTGGTCACCGTCAAATGTATTTGAAGTGCCTCGACATGAAAACAGGCCAGGTTACCGATTCGCTTAAAATGTTCAGGGGAAGTACCATTGCGGCGGATGGTATGCTTTACGTTTATACCGAAAAAGGTGATATGAATCTGGTAAATCCCAAGCCGGAAGGCATGCAGCTCGTCAGTACATTTAAAGTGACCAAGGGAACCAAAGAACATTTTGCACATCCGGTTATCCACAATGGAGTGCTGTACATCAGGCACGGACAGACTTTGCTGGCATACTCGATCAAATAAAAAAATCACTTCATTTAAAATATCTTTTAGCCTCATTCGTCTACCACAGTATAAGCAGTACAATTGGGTTTGAATGAAATAAAAAGTCGGTATACAGGCTCGGAATTTCGGATCAGACTTGGTTGTCGTTCAAGCAAAACAAAATGACTGGAATTGAGGTTTTAAGTCCATCTTCTGACGATTCGTCGGTTCAATGGACAGAAACAAGCGTGAAAGGAAAACAAAATATATCGGAGGTCATCAAGAATTACGGTAGCCGCCTGCAGGGGTTTATTCGTAAACGTGTGCGCACCATCGAAGATGCCGATGATATTTTGCAGGAAGTTTACTTTCAGCTGGCAGACGCCGACCGGTTGATGAAACCAATCGATCAGATTTCAGGATGGTTGTTTACTGTTGCCCGCAACCGCATTACCGATTTATACCGCAAAAAGAAAGCTGAATCGCTTCCTGAACTTTTGTCGGAAGATGACGATGATCCGGTATTCGCCGAATTACGCGATTTGATCTTTGACAATGGGAGCAATCCGGAAACTGAATATTTGAGGTCTCTGGTCTGGATTGAGCTGGAAAAAGCTTTAAGCGAACTTCCGGAAGAACAGCGCCGGATATTTGAACTGACCGAAATGCAAGGACTATCGTTTAAGGAAATTGCCACGCAAACCGGTGAACCTGTAAACACGCTCATTTCAAGAAAACGTTATGCGGTGCTGCATTTGCGCGAACGACTGCTGCTTATTTACAATGAATTATTAAACTTTTAAAATAATGACAATGAAAACAATGTTCAAAAAAAGATGGTATTTTTTCGTACCGCTAATTTTAGCCGCCCTTGTTGGTTTTGGCTTCGTTACTATGTATTTGTGGAACTGGCTTATGCCCGTATTATTCCATTTGCCTGAGATTACATTTTGGCAAACAGTTGGTCTGTTAGTTCTGTCACGGATTTTTTTCGGAGGCTTTGGCGGTCATAAACACAGACATGGTCATGGCCATCATCACCATTGCAACAAGAATTTGCACGAAAAATGGGAAAACATGACTCCCGAAGAACGTGAGAAATTTCAGCAACATATCCATATGCACCGTCCGCCATGGGCGCATCGGTTTAGTGGTGATGAACAAGTAAAGTAAGGCTAAAATATTAGCAGAAAGCTTTTATTGACACGAAGCTACCAGATCCTGAAACAAAACTAAAACACAGTTTAATTCGCGACTTGGAATCTTCGTGTCTTTTCTTGTATTTTTAATCACTTTCTAAACTCTTTTGCAGTTTCTTTGTAGTTAGTATTTTCATGTTTATCCGATCAATGAGTCAGTCAAAAATTAAGGACCCCTCCGCTAAGAGATCCAAACCAAGTGTATTTAGTTTACTGAAACCCTATTCAGGAATGATCACCTTTATGGTGCTATTTGCCCTTTTGAGCAATGGAGTAAATTTGTGGCTGCCCAAAATCATTTCGCACGCAATTGATGACTTTGCTGGCGGCCAATTCGAATTAAAAAAAGTCATTCTTGAGTTTTTGATCGCATCACTCGTTATTTTCTTCTTCACCTATCTGCAAAGTATCCTGCAAACTTTTGCCTCAGAGAAAGTGGCACGTGATCTGCGCACCCGATTATCCGACAAAATTTCGCAGCAAAGTTACAGCTACATACTTAAAACCAATCCATCGAAGCTCTTAACCAACCTCACTTCCGACATCGATTCCATCAAAATGTTTGTATCAATGGCGGTGGTTATGATTTTTTCATCGCTGTTTATGATTATCGGAACCTGTACATTGCTCATCATGATCAATTACAAAATGGCTATTCCGGTTATTTTGACTGTTCCCCTTATTGGCACTACTTTCTATCTGGTACTTCGGAAAGCAAAGGTTTTATTTAAACGAAGCCGCGAAATTATTGACTGGCTCAACAAGGTAATTAATGAAAGCATTATGGGATCGGCGATTATTCGGGTGCTTAACTCGCAGCTATCAGAATACAATAAATTCCTGGATGCCAATACCAATGCGCGCGATCTGGGACTTGCCATTTTGCGACTTTTTGCCGTACTCATACCTATCGTCACCTTGGTATTCAACCTGGCCATACTAACCATTCTGATGCTTGGCGGCCATTTTGTAATTACCGAAAGTATGTCGATGGGAGATTTTGCAGCTTTTTACAGTTACCTGGGCCTTATCATTTTTCCAATCATCATGATGGGTTTTATGGGTAACATTATTGCACAGGCTTCGGCTTCATACCAGCGTATCAACGAAGTTTTGGAAGCTCCCGAGCTTGCTGAGACCGGTACTTTGAAAGAAACACTTCAGGGAAATATTGAACTCGATCAGGTATCACTTTCATACGACGGAAAACCTATTCTGAAAGATATTTCGTTTTCGGTAAAAGGTGGAACTCAAGTGGCTATAATTGGCCCGACTGCCGCCGGAAAAAGTCAATTGCTAAACCTGTTGACTGATTTGGTCAAGCCAGACAGTGGGAGAATCCTATTCGATGGAAAAGAAGTTGAAAGTTACGAGAAAGAATCGTTTCGGAGCCAGGTAGGATTTGTGCTTCAGGATAGCGTCATTTTTAATATGAGCCTTCGCGAAAATATTGCTTTCAGCGATAAAGTAACTGATGAATCGCTCAAAAAAGCCATTACTACTGCGGAACTGATGGACTTTGTCGATTCACTTCCGGACAAACTCGACACCATTGTTTCGGAGCGTGGAACCAGCCTTTCAGGAGGACAAAAGCAACGGATAATGCTGGCACGGGCACTCGCTATCAATCCAAAAATTCTGTTGCTCGACGATTTTACAGCCCGTGTCGATCGTAAAACAGAGAAAAAAATTCTGGAAAATCTGGCCATTTATTATACTGAGCTGACCTTGCTTTCGGTCACACAAAAGATAGCCTCTGTAAAGCATTTCGAGCAGATTATTCTGCTAATGGAAGGCGAAATAATTGCCAGCGGCACACACAAAGAGTTAATGGAAACCTGCACCGAATACGTTCAGATTTCCAATTCACAACGAAGCACCAGCCACTATGAACTATAATCTCAACGACATATCTGGTGCAAAGGAGCAGAAGAAATCCACTTTGGCTGCACTTAAAAAATTGCTCGATTTAATTCAGGAAGAAAAACGAACGATCATTTTGGCCATGGTCATCATTTTCGTTAACGCCTGGCTTAGCCTGTTGGGGCCTTACCTGATCGGATACACAATTGACACCTATATTCAGTCGAAACAATATCAAGGTGTTATCTTATTTACAGGTATTTTACTTGGCATTTATTTAACGGCATTTGTTACCAACTACCTGCAGATAAAAATCATGGGTGGTGTTGGGCAGCGCATGCTGTTTAGCTTGCGAAATGCCGTATTCAACAAGTTGCAAGAACTGCCAGTCGACTTTTTCAACCAAAACAAAGCAGGCGATTTAATTTCACGCATCAACAACGATACCGACAAATTAAACCTGTTTTTCTCGCAGTCGCTCATGAATTTTATTGGCAGTATTTTTACGATGGTGGGCGCCGGTATATTTTTGGTAGGTATTAATCCTGAACTTGGAGCCGCAGCCCTTTTGCCGGCACTTGTCATCTGGATATTTACGCGGGCTATTTCGCCCTGGGTAAAACGCAAGAACGCAGCCAACCTGAAAAGTACTGGTGGGTTGAGTGCCGAAATTCAGGAAAGCCTTAGCAATTTTAAAGTTATCGTAGCTTTTAACCGCCGCGATTATTTCCGCAAGCGCTTCAACGAAGCAAATCAGAAGAACTACGACACTTCGGTCAGCGCCGGATTGGCCAATACGATTTTTACTCCGGTGTACGGACTTTCGTCAAATATCGGGCAGCTTATCGTGCTTGCTTTTGGTATTTACCTGATTATGACAGGAAAATTCACGGTTGGTTTGCTCATCGGATTTTTGTCTTACGTCAATAACTTTTATCATCCACTTAGACAATTGGCTGGATTGTGGGCCAGTTTCCAGACCGCAATGGCAGGCTGGGACCGCATTTCGCAAATTCTGTCGCTCGACACCAACCTCGAACTTGTTGAAGATACGGTAAAAGATTCAAGTGCAGCATACCTTTCCTTCCGCGAAGTTTCATTTACTTATCCCAACGGAAAAGAAGTTCTGCATCATGTCAGCTTCGATCTGGAGCGTGGAAAAACTTATGCATTTGTTGGACCAACCGGTGGAGGGAAAACAACAACAGCCTCGCTGATTGCCCGTTTGTACGATGCTACCAAAGGATTGGTGCTTCTCGATGGTAAAGACATCCGTTCATATACTCCAGAAGAACGAACCGGCAAAATCGGTTTTATACTTCAGGAACCGTTTTTGTTTAGCGGAACTGTGCGCGACAATATTTTATACGGCAATCCGGAATACAAAAATGTGTCGAACGACGAACTGGCTTCGGTTATTAAAGAATCTGGACTCGAAACACTGCTTGCTCGATTTGATGATGGACTGGAATCGAAAATTCAGACCACCGGCGACGGCATCAGCCTGGGACAAAAACAGCTGATCGCTTTTATGTGCGCAGTACTTCGCAAGCCTGAATTACTTATTTTGGACGAAGCAACCGCTAACATCGACACCATTACCGAACAATTACTCGAAAGTATTCTGCAAAAACTACCGGCAACCACAACTCGTGTAATTATTGCCCACCGTCTGAATACAATTGAAAATGCTGATGAAATCTTCTTCGTCAACTCGGGCGAAGTTATTCGTGCCGGTTCGCTAGACGACGCTGTTAATCTTCTGCTGCACGGAAAGAGAGAGAGCTAAAATAGATTTAGTTGAAATGTAAATTACTGACCGAATTTACTTTAAGTGGGTAATCATCAATTTAGGATATAAAAGTATTTTTTTTTGAAAAATGGATCAACTTAATAAACCATTTAACATTGGCATTGTTTTAAAAGGGAAATGAGTCATATGTAAAACTTAAATCCTTCCATTTATGAGAAAAAATCTACTTCTTTTGGCATTTTCTATTTTAGCATTTTCCATTTCAAGCTTTTCTCAGTGGGTTCAAACAGGTGGTCCTGAAGGCGGTTATGCTGAAAAATTGATACGTTCAGATAATGGACATCTTGTTGCTTCAACTGATTTTGGAGGTATATTCAAATCAACCGACAATGGTAATAGTTGGTATAGTTCAAACATTGGTCTTATTTCCGACGGGAAAGCATTCACCAAAATCATTTCACTAAAAAAAGGGCTGTCTGGTAAACTTTATTTTCATTCCACTTTTGCCAATGATAAACGTGCCTTTGTTTCGACTGACAATGGTAATAATTGGACCATGCTTACCCAGCAAGTCTTTGGCGCCGGCCTAACTACCGATACCAACAATGGAACACTATATCAGGTACTAAACAATGAGCTTGCCAAATCAACCAACAATGGAGTCAGCTGGACTTTCCCTACCAATACCGGATTACCAAAAGAAACCATATATGATTTTGTTCCGGTCAGCAATACCGAGCTATATGTAGTTTTCCCTGATGCAAAAGGCATTTACAAATCGACCGACAGTGGAAACAATTGGAATAAACTAACCACCCAGCCATTAAGCTTACTTAATACCCGCTTATTTTTCAACAACGAAGTATTGTATTGCCTTTCGGGTACCACTATCCAAATATCAAACGACCACGGGCAAACCTGGAAATACACCTATAATCCACCTACGTTTCCGCTTGAGCCTGTGGACTGGGCAGCCGCCGATAATGGTGATATATATGTAAGTTGCCGGTTAGCAGGAATTCTTAAATCGACAGACAAAGGTGCTACCTGGAACAATTTTTTCAACGGGCTGGATATAACAGGTTTAAATCTTACAATTGGTACGACACAATCTAACGAAGTAATTCTTTGTCAGTATGGATTTGGGTTGTTTAAATCGCCACAGGCAGCTTCCGGCTTTAAGTTGTCACATGCAGGTTTTAAAGCATCATGGATTTATCATTTCTTTGAAGGAGCAAGCGGAACTTTTTACACCGCCACCAACGGATCGGCCTATTCAAGTGCCGACAAGGGTAAAACATGGAAAAGAATGATTGATTTTGGGCTCAATCATTCCAGCGTTTGCGAAAATGGAAAATACATTTTTATTGGCAGAAATGATGGAGTTATGCGCAGCGCTGACGGAGGTAGTACCTGGGGGTATGTTAAAAATGGATTTGTCATTGGAACCCAGCAGTACGTTCACCAACTCGTAGTTACATCCAAAGGAACTATTTTGGCAGCAACCGGAGGCGGCATGTTTCGAACCACAAACAACGGCGATGCATGGACAAAAATGACCGTTTTTGGGAGCAATACAAAAGTACGTTCCATTATTCAATGGGCTAACGGAGACCTTTATGCCTCTGCCAACTATAAACTTTATAAATCGGTCGATGATGGCGTAACCTGGACGCAGATTTCATTAGGGAAACTGGTTAGCCCAGCGTATGACCTCGATGGGAACATTGAAGTGATTGATTACATTAAAGATTCGAAAAACAACCTTTACATCAATTTTGGAGGATCATTTTACATCAAATCTACCGATAATGGTGCAAACTGGAATAAGGTGAATATTCCTACCATTGGAGATATCACCAATATAAAATCAATCATATTTGGCCAAAAAGATTCGCTTTTTGTGGCATCTAACTACCATGTGGTTACCACTACAGATTTTGGTGCCTCACATACTGAAATTTCCACCGGACTCATTTCCCGAAACCTCAACGGACTGGTAAAAACCAGTGGTGGAAGTTTATTATTACTCACCTCAGGTTCCGGATTGATGAAACGGGGAGCAACAATTACTTCAGTGGATAAAATGGCTTCAAATACCACTATTGATGGATTCAGCAATATATATCCCAATCCGTTCGGAAATGCAGTCAACATCGAATACCGGGTTGAAAAAGCTGGTCAGGTAGTACTGAAAGTTTACAATATTCTGGGTATTGAGGTGGCTAGTCTGGTCAATAAATACCAAAATGCAGGAATGTACAGTACAGTTTTCAATACAGCAAATGCCAGACTGAATAACGGTGTTTACTTCTGTGAACTTAACCTGTCAGGACAAAAATCAACCCGTAGAATAGTTTATAAAGGCGAATAAAACTTTGTGCTGTAGCTTTACTGACAAATGCCATTTTTTCGGATATAAATTCCGGTGGATGGCATTTTTCAGTTTTGAAAAACTCCAATATATTTTAAATTCCCAGAGATATTATCATCTAACATGATATTTCAACTATTCGAAAATTTGTGAATATGTATTAAATTTGGGCATGAAGCACCTGAATTTAATAACTTGCTTTTTACTTTTATCATTTGACGTGGCTTTTGCACAGTCACGCTGGTCAATCGAGCTGCATGGTGGTGAAGTTTACAATGTGCCCATGCCACTTTCAATCAGACAAGAGGATTACCCCGAACTTAAACTCACTGCACGATATTATACCGAACCGCTGACTCTTCCGGTGTATTGGGACATACGTTTCAGTCGCTGGAGAAAAGATAAATCCTGGGAATTCGAAGTCATTCACCACAAACTTTATCTGGAAAATACCACATCTGAAGTGCAGAAATTCAACATTTCGCACGGGTTTAACATGCTGATGCTGAACCGTGGATTCGACAAAAGAGTATTTAGGTATCGCGCGGGAGTCGGAATTGTTTTAACTCATCCGGAATCGAAAATTCGTGGAAAAGAATTTGGAAATACTACTGACGACTGGGACATGGGTTATTACATTTCGGGACCAGTTGTAAATATGGCCATAAGTAAACCCATAAGCCTGAGTAGACGCCTGTTTATCAATGCCGAAGCCAAAACTACGTTTGCTTATGGCTCAATTCAGGTGGCAGAAGGCCGTGCCGATGTTTTTAATCTGGCTTTTCATCTGATTCTAGGTATTGGATACGATGTTATTCAATCAAAAGGGAAATAAAAAATAGGAGCATCCGATAAATTTGGATGGTGGGGGCTTTGCCCCATACCCCAATTCCTTTTTTGTGTCAAGACAAAAAAAGGAATCAAAAAAAGTCAAGGCTCAGCCCGCTTCGCTCGAAAAACTAGCGCTCGCGGCTAAAATGACGGATACTCAAAAAAAACTCATGTCCTCTGCCTGATAGCAAACGAACATGAGTTCCTATTTTATTAGATTTTGGGATAAATCTGAGCAATCTAAAGTGAATAAACCTCCTACCCTTTCAGCAAATGCGGACGTTCGTGGTACACTTTCAGAATCATTTCGCCAAACAGTGTATTGGCCCAGGCAAACCATTTGCGGGTAAATTTCTTCGCATCATCCTTGTGGAACGACTCGTGCATAAAGCCAGTATCAGCATGGGTTTTAAGCAATACGTCAATACAATGTTTAATTTCAGCATCGTCAATACTTGTAATCGCTCTTAAAATAATGCTCATCGGCCAGATGGTATCAGCACCGGTGTGCGGACCACCAATCCCCTCGCCTGCCGTTCCTCTGTAAAAGAATGGATTGTTCTCTGAAAGCACAACTTTACGGGTATTTAGGTACAACTTGCTATCGGGCGCAATGGCTCCCAAATATGGCAGCGACAACAACGAAGGCACATTAGCATCGTCCATAAAATGGAAACTTCCGAAACCATTCACTTCAAAAGCAATGACTTCGCCAAACTTTGGATGAACAATGATTCCATTCTCTTTCAATCCTTGTTTTACCTGCTGTTGAATTTCTTTGGCTTTGGCAACCACCGCATCGTCTTTCAACGCTGTAGTTGAGAATATTTCAACCAGATAACCGAGCACCTCAATGGCAAACATGTTGCTCGGGATCAGATATGGGAACAAGGTACAGTCGTCGCTCGGGCGGAAAGTTGAAACAATCAGGCCGCAAGGTTTAACCGGATAGCCGTAACCGCTTAAGGGAACGCCATCGGTTGCCCAGGCCGTTTCGCGCTGGAATGTATAAGGCCCTTTATCGAGGAAGCGCTGCTGCTCGCGAAATGTTTGCAATACCAAAAGCATAGCTTCTTTCCATTTGCTATCGAACAAACTAGTGTCTCCAGTTAGTTTCCAGTAGCCATGAGCCAAACGGATTGGGTAACACAAACTGTCAATCTCCCATTTCCGCTCGTGTATGCCGGGTTTCATTTTGGTCAGGTCATGTTTCCATTCACTTTCTTTAGTGAAATCTTTATAAAAAGCGTTGGCATACGGATCGAGTAAAATACATTTAGCCTGACGGTTAATTACACCTTTCACCAATTCTTTCAACTTGGCATCTTCTTTTACAAAAGGCAGATATGGCCAAATCTGGGCTGTACTGTCACGTAACCACATGGCATCAATGTCTCCGGTAATCACATAGGTATCTGGTTTACCATCAATAATTTCAAAATCGACAGTGGTATCCAGCGTATTCGGGAAACAGTTCTCGAACAACCAAGCCAGCTCAGGATTGGTAATCGATGCTTTTACTTTGGCAATGGTTTTTTCGACCGATTCGCTTACAAAGTTACGCTTGGCAAGCGGTGGACGTTTGCTCTCGAAAACCGGAAGTAAAGTATTGGCTATAACAGTTGTTTTACCAGCTGCCAGAATACCCATTCCGGCTAACGCACTGGTTTTAATAAACTTTCTGCGATCTGAACTATTCATAATTTGATTTTATCGGATTATCTTTGAAATTACTGGTTTTATAAAGGCAAAAATATCCAAATTTGATCCTGAAAACGGAAAAGATGAAAAAATATTTGAGCCTTTGCAACCCTAAAAAAAAAACCTTGTCACTATAATCGAAATCTAAAGCATTTGAGTCAGACTGCATTCATACATCAGGATTTGATAGCCGATAGCATAAAAGGCAGCAATAAGGCCCGCTACCAGCTTTATCAGTTGTATTCCAAAGCGATGTTCAACGTGTGTTTCCGCATGATGAATAGTCGCGAGGATGCTGAAGATATGCTGCAGGAGGCTTTCATTCAGGCCTTTCAGAAGCTTGAAACGTTCAGGAATGAATCCAGCTTCGGAACCTGGCTAAAAACGATCACGATTCACACCTGCATCAATGCGCTGAACAAACGAAAACTGGATTTAAAATATTTTGATGAGATGCACCGCTTTGATGCGGTAGAAGAAGAACCCGAAGAAGCATTGTACACTACTGAAAATATACTGGAGGCCATGAATCAACTTCCCGAAGGCGGACGAATCGTTTTCTCACTTTACCTGCTTGAAGGGTACGATCATGGCGAAATAGCTCAGATTCTGAACATCACCGAATCGACATCCAAAACGCAGTATATGCGCGCAAAACGAAGAGTTTATGAATTAATGAAACAAACAAAATCAAGAGCGATATGAGACCAGACAGATTTGAAGAGTTTGTAAACGAAAACCGGCATGAGTTTGACCGGATGGAGCCTTCGGATAAATTGTGGGAAGCCATCAGCAACAATCTGGACAAACAACCGATACAAAAAGCAAGGAAATTTGGTTGGATGAAAGTGGCCGCTGTGGCTGCTGTAATTGCACTCATCCCAACAATATTGTATCAGGTCAAATTTTCGGATCGGGCGCAAACAGCAAAAGCCGTTCAAGTCGATCCCGAAGTTCGTGAATTGATGGAAGCAGAAGCATTTTATGCGCAGGAAGTTTCGGGCAAATTGGTAGAAATACAGAAATGCTACAAAATTTATCCTGAACTAAAAGGCGAGATTGAAGGAGATTTGAACGAGCTCGAATCGATGTACATTTCATTAAAAAAAGACCTGAAAGAGAACATCTCGAACAAAGAAGTGATTGAAGCCATGATTGAGAACAACCGAAACCGGATGAAACTGGTTGAAGATGTTCTGGAACAAATAAACTGTTAACCAAAAGGTTATGAACAAAAACTTATTCAACAAAGGCATTTTTCTACTGGCATCAGGATTGCTTTTCCTGACTAGTTTAACCACAAATGCCCAGTTTACCGAAACCCGTGAGTTCGTCAGGCGATTCAAAATACAGCCCGAAACCCGGATTGACATCACCAATAAATATGGACGGGTGGAACTGAATACCTGGAAAAAGGATTCGGTGGTCATCTTTTTTAAGATGGAAATCAACGAGAAAAAGCCCATAAAACTGGAGAAAACCTTGGATAATCTGGACTTTGACATCAGCAACAGTCAGCACTACCTGATCGTAAAAACTCAGGTGGATAAAAACCGGAGCCAAATCGAAAGTGAACTTTTGAAATTCAAGGAAACCATGCTTCAAACCAATGGCAGCATTCGTATTGATCTGGTCGTTTGGCTTCCCGAGGATCACGAATTGCGCCTCGAAAACAAGTTTGGCGATATAATTATGGGCGATTTTCAGGGTGAGTCTCAAATCATATTGAGCAACGGAAAGCTAAAATGTGGCGATCTCACGAAAAGGGCAACTTTGAATCTGAGTTTTGCCGATGCAACAATCAATAACATGCCTAATGCCAGAATTATTAGCAACTACAGCGACATTAACGTTAGAAATTCGGGCATCCTTCGGCTCGAAACCAAATCGTCGACTATCGAAATTCTCAATTCAAATGATTTAAGTATCGATTCGCGCAGAGATAAATACCGCATCCGGATCGCCAATAAAGTGGATGCCTCCGGAAATTTCAGTCATTTTATGGTCTCAGAACTGAAAGAAAAGGTCAATATGCGAATGAGTTACGGCAGTCTCGACATGGAAAAGATACTAACAGACTTCAGCAGCATTTACATTGAATCGCGTTCAACCGATCTGAACCTTTATTTCGCTCCCGAAGCCAAATTCAATTTTCAGATTACCGAAACTAAAACCGATCTGAACCTGGGGCGCGAGCTTAAAGTGGAAGATAAAGAGGTTCTGGATGCAAAGGAGAACAAAGTTCGCCACACTGGCTATTTCAGCAAGAAAATGAAAGAAGATCAGCTCATAATTAATGCTGTTGGCGGCGAAACCAATGTCCTTTCATATTAAAACTAAATCAGGAACTTCTTTTCATCAGAAAACAGTACTAAAAATCAATATTTACACTCCTTACAGAATCGTGATTTTTGATTTTATCGCTCCATTTAGGATTTGAGGCTAATCAAAAGTCAGATTCTCAGTTCATCGGCTGAATTGGGTACTTCAGCTTGATTTACCGACAATTTAGAAACAACTTTTAGGCAAATATTTCAAATCTAATAAAATTTGTATCCTGAAAATTAATGGTTCTGTAGAGAAAAAAATAAAACTTTTTTCTCGGTATTTGCAACCACAAAAAGAAAACCCTGTCTATAAATTCAGAAAACAAAAACAGAAACAATTTCAGAAACAAAACAATTAAAGAAACACTAAAAACTCAAAGCCATGAGAACAATTAAAATTACCGGCCTATTAGCCTTGTTAGCCTTACTTTTTGCCACCAGTTCCTGTATCGATGATATATTTCTGGAAGGCAACGGAATTGTAAAAACTGAACTACGCGGAGCTTCAGGCTTCGATGAAGTTGCTTCGAACGGAGATTTTGATGTGACCATCGTTCCAGGCAGCAAATATTCAGTTGAAATAACCGCCGAATCGAACCTGCTTTCTTACATCGAAACTGATGTTGTTGGAAAAACACTTAAAATACGGACACGTGGACTGTATTCACTGCGCGAGAACGATAAAATTGAAATCTTCATTACTACACCTGTACTTAACGGCATAAGTTTAAGCGGCTCAGGAATTGTGAGAACGGGTGATTTTATGAGTGACGATTTCCATGCAACGCT
The DNA here is from genome assembly GCA_019163175.1 of Prolixibacteraceae bacterium. Classification (GTDB taxonomy): domain Bacteria; phylum Bacteroidota; class Bacteroidia; order Bacteroidales; family Prolixibacteraceae; genus Aquipluma. The sequence continues at coordinate 16,133 of JAFLKN010000045.1, forward strand.
CTCCGGATCGGGTGATATTGATGCACTAATAAGCTCAGATAAGCTAAAAGCCAATGTCTCCGGATCAGGCACAATATATCTGGAAGGCGATGCATTTGCCAGCGAATTTGTGATCAGCGGCTCGGGTAAAATCAAATCGTACAAGTTGGAACAGGAAATTTGCGTAGCTGCCATTTCAGGATCCGGCGATATGTATGTTAATGTAAACGAAGCCATTGACGCACGTATATCTGGCAGCGGCAAAATATTTTACATTAATTTCCCAACCATACGTTCCAGTGTCTCCGGATCAGGTGGCCTAGTGGATAAAAACTAAAACCGTATAGAAGCAGCACAGTTTATATTTGCAAAAAATAAGGAAATGAAACAGTTTTATATTCTAATCGCAATGATGCTCACGGCTTTGGCCGGATATTCTCAGGGACCCGAAAAAGCCATTGGAATCCGAGGAGGTATCTCTTCAGGATTTGAATACCGTGTATTTTCGGGTGATTTGACCTCGTACAAAGTATTGCTATCAACCCGGAAACGAGGCTTGCAGCTTACTGGTATGAAAGAATTCCATATGCCCAACGCCTTCGAGTTCAATGAAGATTTGTCGTTCATTTATGGTTTCGGAGCACATGTTGGGTTCGAATCGTGGTACGCAGGTTACTATGATGTTGAATATCCAAATGTATGGTATAGCAATAGAAAATCAGGACCAATTGCCGGGCTCGACGGACTGGCTGCCGTGGAATACACAATCCCTCAGATTCCTCTTGTAGTTGGTATTGAAGCCAAACCCTATTTCAACCTCTTCGGAAAAAATTTCTTCCAGTTACAGCCATTCGATTTTGCGTTCACCGTGAAATATACATTTTAAGAAAACCAGCATTAAAGAAACAAAGTACCTGAGTTACAAAGTACAAAAGACAAGAAAGACTCCTTGCGACTTAGTTACTCAGGTACTTTTTAACTTCAAAAAACAACAATTAAACATTTCAGAATGAAAAAATTAACACTCCTGATTTTTCTGGGGTTAGGTTTCCTATTGGCTACCGCCCAGGAATACAACGACAATGACCAGATCTCGACAATCTTCTCAAAGAACCGCAAAAATGGCGGTTACGGCGCTCTCTCATTTAATTACACCCAGATTGATGGTAAAGATGCTTTCCTGATGGGTGCGCGTGGCTCATGGATTATCGACCACTCGTTTGCTATTGGTCTCGGGGGCTGTGGTTTCATAAACGACGTAAATTACCACAATGTTTTGAACAATGAACTGAACTACAACATGGCCGGTGGTTATGGAGGCCTGTACCTCGAACCAATCCTAGCCCCCCGCCTGCCCGTGCATCTTTCGTTTCCTGTGCTGTTTGGTATTGGGGCAATTACCAACATCGAAGATCACCGAAACTGGGACGATTGGGTTTTCGATGAATCGAATGACGATATTTACCTTGTTTTTGAGCCATCGGTTGAACTTGAATTTAACATGACACGCCATTTGCGGCTTGCAGGCTCGATTGGGTACCGGTTTACATCCGACATTGACATTGTAAATACCAATCCCGATATTTTGAAAGGAACCAACATCGGCATCGTTTTTAAATTTGGTAAATTCTAAAAAGTACGCTTTGTATTCGTGTAAGTCAAGGTTTCAGTCTACAGTGAAGCCTTGACTTTTTTCTGCTTTTTTATCTTCCCATTTATCCATACTTTTGCGGCTCAATCAAAAACAAAAATGAAGAATAAATCCTGGCTTCCTTTTGGAGCAGCTCTTTTATCCATGATCTTCTGGAGCTTTTCTTTTGTCTGGGTAAAAGTGGTTTACGAAGCTTACGGGCCACTGACAACAGTTCTATTCAGACTGCTCATCTCATCCGGATTAATGCTCATTTTCACCATCCTCAGCCGCAAACTTCAAAAAATACAAACCGGCGATTTGAAGCTTTTTCTTCTGATGGCCTTTTTCGAGCCTTTTCTTTATTTCATGGGCGAAAGCTACGGCTTGAAATACGTTTCATCAACAGTTGCGTCGGTTATTGTAGCAACTATTCCGTTGTTTTCGCCTGTTGCTGCCTGGTACTTCTACAAAGAAAAACTCAGCCGCACAAACCTTTATGGCTTAATAATTACCTTCCTGGGAGTTAGCTTGGTAGTGCTCGATACCTCGTTTAATTTCAATGCTTCACCGTTGGGTGTATCACTCGAATTTTTGGCGGTAGCAGGAGCAATTGGCTATGCCAGCGTGCTAAAAGGCATTTCGCACAGGTACAATACCTTTACCATCATCACCTACCAAAACCTGATTGGCGCCTTCTTCTTTCTTCCGTTCTGGATGGGCTTCGAAATGAAAGATTTCACGCAGGTTCCATTTCATGCCGAAGCCTTTTGGGCCATCATTAAACTGGCTATTTTTGCGTCAACATTCGCTTTTATGCTGTTCACTTACAGCGTGCGGAACATCGGAATCAACAAATCAAATATTTTCATCAACGTTATACCGGTATTCGTGGCGGTTATTGCCTACATCGTTTTAGGCGACCAACTTAATTTTCACCAGATGGTTGGAATTGCCATTGTTATCTCCGGATTATTTTTAGCTCAAATTAACTGGAAACGAAAAAAGAATGGATCAAATCCCATATATCAAGCCTGAAAAATTAAGAGAATTTACCAACAACCGGAGACAGGATTTCACTTTGCTTTTCAAAAAATTGAAAGCTAAAAAACCCAAGAATCTGGATGATGTGGTTCACGAATTACACAATGAAGCATTCGACCAGTTCGATTGCCTGACCTGTGCCAACTGCTGCTCAACAATTAGCCCGGTAATAACAGAGAAAGATGCAGAACGGATGGCTAAACGACTTAAGATGAAAGCCGTTGATTTTATTTCCCAATACTTACGCATCGACGAAGACAAAGATTACGTTTTCAAGCAAACACCCTGTCCGTTTCTGATGTCGGACAATTATTGCATGGTTTACGAAGACAGGCCCAAAGCCTGCCGTGAATACCCGCATACCGACCGCAAACGCATGTACCAAATACTCAACCTTACACATAAAAACTGCGAAGTTTGTCCGGTTGTTTTCTGCATTACCGACGAACTGGCCAGAAACTCCGTTTTTAAAGTTTAGCTTTACTAAAAAGCAAATTTCTGTTGCAAAGAATTAACTAAACTGCAACAAATAGCATCAAATAAATGCCTTATTTGCTGCGCAAATTATTCATCGGGAAAAAGGATAAAATTACCTTCATGGAATTAGGAAATCACATTATAATTGGCGGCGCTGAATGGTGTGCCTTACCCGGACTGAATATTCCGGCGGTAAAAGCACGGGTCGATTCAGGTGCAAAAACATCAGCCTTACATGCCAGTAACATTCAAAAGATTAACCGGAAAGGTGAGAAATGGGTCAGTTTTGAAGTACATCCCATTCAGGAGTCACGGCGGATTACCATTCGATGTGAAGCCAAAGTTATCGATCAGCGGATTGTAAAAAGTTCGAGCGGAATAGCCGAGAAAAGATATGTAATACAATCGGCTATGAAAATTGGTAGCCACCAATGGAACATTGAACTGACCTTAGCTAACCGCGACTCGATGGGTTTCCGGATGCTGTTGGGCCGTGAAGCCATGGAAAACCGGGTACTAGTCGATCCCGCAAATAGTTTTTTGCTGGGCGATTATGCTGAAGGAAAAATTAACGAGTTGTATCAGCATGTAAAAGATGTCCGCAGCGGTTTGCGAATTGGATTACTGGCTAGTAATCCATTGTTATACAGCAACCAGCGAATCATGAAAGCAGGAGAAGAACGTGGCCACGAAATGGTTTTCCTGAATGTGCAGCAATGCTATATGAAACTGGATGCCACCCATCCTGAAATCAGGTATCGTGGGGGCAAAAGTCTTACCAATCTGGATGCCATTGTGCCACGCATAAAACCCAATCTAACCTTCTACAGTTTGGCATTAATCAGGCAATTTGAGGCGCTTGGTATTTTTTGTGCCAACTCCTGGGAAGCCATCAGCAAATCGCGCGACAAGCTGTATTCATCTCAGCTCTTTTCTCAAAATGGAATTCACATTCCAATTACAGGTTTTGCCAAATCGCCACTCGACACCACCGATTTAATCAACATGGTAAATGGAGCGCCATTGGTCATCAAATTGCTTGAAGGAACTCAGGGGAAAGGAGTTGTACTGGCTGAAAATGCCAAAGCTGCAGAAAGCGTGATCAATGCATTTAAAAGCCTTCAGGCCAACATTTTGGTTCAGGAATTTATAAAGGAAGCCGAAGGCAGAGACATTCGCTGCTTTGTAATTGACGGCAAAGTCGTTGCATCGATTCAACGTGAAGCGGCCAAAGGCGAATTCAGGGCCAATTTACATCAGGGAGGAAAAGCATCGCTCATTAAAATTACGAAAGATGAAAAAAAACTGGCTGTAAAGGCAGCCAAAGTACTCGGACTGCAAATTGCCGGAGTCGATATCATTCGCTCGAACAGAGGTCCATTGGTCTTGGAAGTGAACTCGTCGCCCGGACTTGAAGGCATTGAGCAGGCCACAGGAAAAGACATTGCCGGAATGATGATAAGCGCGATTGAAAAGCAATTGGGATGGCAGAGCGATTTGGTAATAAGAACTTCAGATAAGAAAATTACATAGCTGTTTATTTTCCCATTCGCCCCAAGCACTTTGCGCTTTAAACTAAAGTTAATAAAAGCAAATGCCTTCGGATCATGTTAGGTGGTTCGGAAGCTATTTTCTACTTTTGAGAAAATTTTCAATAAAAACTATTAAAACCATTGATAATGAGAAAAAAGATTGTTGCCGGAAACTGGAAATGCAATACAACCATTCAGGAAGGTATTGAATTGGCGAAAGCTGTAAACGAATTAGTTGTTACTACTGGTGCAAAAGATGTTGTGGTTGTTCTTGGAACTCCATTTACTCACCTTACCAGCGTTGTTGCTGCTGTTGATTCTACCCGCGTTGGAGTAGCCGCACAAAACTGTGCTGCTGAAGCTAAAGGTGCATTTACAGGCGAAGTTTCGGCTGCTATGGTAAAATCTACAGGTGCCGAATTTGTAATTTTAGGTCACTCAGAGCGTCGCGAATATTATGGCGAAACCAGTGCCACACTGAATAAAAAAGTTGCTCTTGCTTTAGCCAATGGCTTAACTCCAATCTATTGCTGCGGCGAAGCTTTATCAGTTCGCGAAGCCAACGAACAAAACGCCTATGTAAAAACTCAGTTGGAAGAAACAATTTTCAACCTGAGTGCTGAAGACTTTTCGAAACTTGCAATTGCATACGAACCAATCTGGGCAATCGGTACTGGCGTAACTGCTTCAACCGCACAGGCTCAGGAAATGCTTGCTTTCATCCGCGGTTTGATTGCAGAAAAATTCGGGAAGGCTGTTGCTGAAGAAACTTCAATTCTTTATGGTGGTAGCTGCAACGCTAAAAATGCCAACGAATTATTTGCACAACCCGACATCGACGGTGGTTTAATTGGTGGAGCATCGTTGAAAGCCGAAGATTTCCTTCCTATCATCAATGCATATTAACATTCTGCTGAGGTAAAATTCTTTACTCTATATACAAGACCATTCGGCAACGGATGGTCTTTTTTTATGCTATCTTTGGATATCTGTTATTGCTATAATACTTTTACCTGCTGACTATGAACGACAGTTCACCCGCTTTTACTGCCGAAAACGAAGAATTAACCCGAAAATTAGAACTGCTGCATCAGGAATTTCTGGATCTTTTTACTTGTCACAAAGACATGGTTGAAAATGAATCGGTCGTTCTCACCTCGCTTTACCTCGAAAAATTGGGCCGAATTCAACTCGAATTGCTCGAAAAGCAAACCGAAGCTGCCCGGCTTAAGATGAAAATGAATTTGATACAGGCGGCAATCAACCGCGATGAAAAGCCTGATTTATATGCCATTGATAAGGAAATAAATACCCGATTGCAAATCTATTATGCTGAAATAGCAGCGCAATCGGCGCAATTGGATACAGCGAGAAAGGTACTTTCACATTTAATCTCTGAAGAAGATGTCCGAAAGCTGAAAGAAATCTTCAGGTTACTTTGCAAAAGGCTGCATCCCGATTTGAATACGCATCAAACTGAAGCTGAAAAGGATTTGTTCATCAAAGTTAAAGCTGCCTACGATTTGCAGCAATTAAGCGAATTACAGAAGATTTTACTCTTTCTGGATGAGTCATGTACAGAAAACCTGACCTTGACTACGGGCGATGAAAAACTAAGAAGAATAAAACATCTGGAACGAAATATTTCTGATTTGAAAGAAAAAATAGCTCAATTAAAACAGAGCTTTCCGTTCAGCATAGAAGAACTGATTTTCAATGAAGAAGCTGTTCTACAGAAACAGGAAGAAATACAAAATCAGATTAAAAATATTGAAAAAGAAATAGATAAATACAGCAACATCATAAGCATAATGATCGATGAATGAATCTATACTGCCGGTAACTCCCGGATTGCTGGCACTGCTAAGCAGTGAAAAAACAGGAATAACTCCTTTTACACAGGAAATATTTTTATTGGAAATTGTGGTTGCGGGTACAAGTTTTTGCAAAGAATTAGAAACTATTGAAGACAAAATTGTTCCTGAAAAGGTTTTACCAATGAAAAGGGAGCCCAACAATAAATTCGATGAGTTTGCAATCGCCATTTATTGCGATTCAATTCGCGTCGGGTTTGTTCCTGCCGAAATGAATTTAGTATGTTCACGGTTAATGGACGCAGGCAAATTATTCTTTTGCAGGGTGGTTTCGAAAGATTGGAAAAACAAATGGCTAAAAATTAAAGCCAACATTTATATGGTCGAATAATTTGGAAAGTAGAATTTATTTAAAAGAGACAAACAATGATTTACACTCAAATAAGCTTTAAATTAACTCCTGACAGCCAGGAAAATCGCGAAATTTTAATTGCACTTCTCTCTGATATAGCCTTCGAAAGTTTCGATGAAAACGACGAATCTGTTATGGGATATATTCCCGGTGAATCTGCAAATCTGGATGAAATCAGGGAAATAACTGCTCTCCTACCCTTTATGGTATCAATTGAGGATGAAACTATTCCGGATCAAAACTGGAACGAAGTATGGGAGAAAAACTATTTCAAACCTTTGCTGATTGGTGGCAAGTGTTTGGTTCGGGCGCCATTTCATACCGAATACGAAACCGCTGAATTTGAACTGGTCATCGAACCGAAAATGGCTTTCGGAACCGGCAATCACGAAACAACAACTTTGGTTGCCGAACAAATTCTGGATATGGATTTGACTGGCAAAACAGTATTGGATATGGGTTGCGGTACCGGAATTCTTGGGATGCTGGCTTCGTTGAAAGGCGCAAAAAATATTACGGCCATCGACATCGATTCCTGGTCGTTCGAGAGCACAGTAGAAAATGCCCGCCTGAATAACATCTTTAATCTGGAAGCCAAATTGGGTGATGCCGGTTTGCTCGGTAATGAGACTTACGAAATCATTTTTGCCAACATCCATAAAAATGTCATCATCAACGATTTGCCTATTTATGAAAGTGTATTGCAATCGGGCGGAAAACTTTACCTGAGTGGCTTCTATACCCACGACATGCCCGATGTAAAAGCCAAAGCCGAATCGGTGGGACTATTGGAAACAGGATACCACGAAAAGAATAACTGGGTTGTTTATTCGTTTGAAAAGTCATAAAAAGTTCCAAATTCAAGGTTCCAGATAAGGCCCAGTCGATGGAACCAAAAACCCGTAACTTGCAACTGGTAACAACAAACCTATGGATCAAATTATACACTATCTGACCAGCAAATTTGGTCAAACGTTTCCTCATAAACCCGATGCAGCAATTGCAGAACGAATCAATCGGTTAAACCGCCTGCAACTGATAGAACTTCGGCATAGGCTGTTTCAGGAGGCCCGGAAATTTGACGTTAGCGATCATGGACAGCAAACTCTTTTCTGGCTTCAAAACTGTTTCGACCTGATTGACAACAACATGTTTCGCATGCATCAGGTATACTTCAGCCCGGGAACCGAAATTCTGGAGTCGATTTCTGAATTGTTGAGACAGGCACAAGAGACTCTTGATTTATGTGTTTTTACAATTACAGACGAACGACTCGCCACCGATTTAGTTGAATGTCTGGATCGCGGCATAAAGGTTAGATTGATTACCGACGATGATAAAATATACGACCATGGCTCAGCAATCCATAATCTAAAAAACGCTGGAATACCTATTAAAATTGATCATTCACAATATCACATGCATCACAAATTTGGAATTATCGATTCCCGAATTGTCTTTACAGGAAGCTTCAACTGGACTTATACCGCGTCCAAACACAATCAGGAAAACCTGTTGGTAACCTCCAACTACGAAATTGTAAAACAATACGCTGAAGAATACGAGATCCTTTGGAAAGAAATGTTTTGGATGAAGTAAGAGTTAGTGTTTCTTCAGCAGATCGAGCATTTTTTTATCCAGTTTATGGCCATACCAATCAATGTACTCAACATCTTTGCGTCCTGAATCAAGCATACCAAAATCACCCCTGAAATTCCACAAAGCATATCCAATTTGGTTTTCAGTTAATACATCCAACACATCGCCAAACCACGCTAAAAATACATCATGAGGTGTTTCTTTCCAGCAACCACATTCCCCGCAATGAACACCAACTCCTTGCTTTACCAACTCAATCCAGGGACGGTATAATTCTTCCAGATTTTTTCTGCTGAATGATTGCCCTTCAATAGTTCCTGGCCAAACAGGTTTTGGCGCGTCATCCGGATTCTTAAAAACCCACGGCGCCCGATAATGCGAAATGTAGTGCGGGAAATAGCCACGACAGCTTTGAGCAATATTCAGGTCGGTAATTTCAGGGATAACCGATGCACCAACGTCATTCCCATCGGCAACCACCAAATGATTGGGATTTGATTTACGGATGGCAGTTGACGCAGCCAAAGCTACTTTCCGGTAAACCGCACCTGGAATCGTTGTTCTTGGGGCAAACTGATCGTTCATATCTTCGCGCCAGCTGGGCTCATTGACCAGATCGAAACTGATCTTTTTTGATGAAACAGATTTAAACCGGTTGCCCCACATTTCCCAATGAAAACAAAAAGCATCCAGTGCCTCCTGATCTTTCCACAAGTTGTAAGGCTCATTAAAACCGGCATTCACACAATAACCAGGCGCCCGATGCAGGTTAATGCTCACATGCAACCCAAATTCCTGAGCTTGAAAAACCAGTTCCTGAATTTCATCAACTACTTTTTCATTGATGTTCAGAACATCAGCTGGTGTCACATTTTTCTGCCGGTCGAAATTAATGTATCGTGGATAAGCCATAGGTAATCGCACAAAATCGAAACCCCAGTCAGCCATCCACTTTAAATCTTCTTTGGTTGTTTTAGAACGGTCGTCGCCCTTCGAAGGAGAAGCGCCAAAATAATCGAGCAGATTAAATCCTCTCCAGCGTGGAATTGCATTTTTTACTGAAGGCGTAAGTGAAGATCCAATAGCGAAATTTCCGGTCAGTGCAGTCGCAGCTGTAACTATACTGGTTGTTTTGATAAAAACACGACGATCAATGTGTTTATTTTCCATGGTTTATAGTAGTTAGGTTTAGGTTATTTCCGACTGAGCTAAGTTATTTTAATTTAAACAACATATAAAAAATATTACTCCCATTTTTTCCAACATAGACGAATAACTGGAAAATTACAAGTTACCAAAGCATATTATGTTCTTCGTTTTTGTACTTGTACCTCTGGCTAAATTTTAAAATCAAACTGTATATTTGTGCGCCCAATTGCTATCGATTGCATGGGTAACAATTATCATTCATTTCAACACAATTACATCATGATTCTGGATAAACTTGAGAATGCTGCACTATATGAAGGTATCAGCGAAAATATGAAGAAAGGTTTTGAATACCTGAAAAATACAGATTTGGCTAATTTGGAAGTCGGTCGTTACGAAATAGATGGGAAAAATGTATTTGCTCTTGTGAGCGAATACGACAGTAAAAAGCCCGAAGATTGCAGGCTTGAAGCCCATCAGGTTTATGCCGATATTCAATACATTGTTACAGGAAGTGAAGCAATTGGCTTTGTAACTTTAAACAATCAAACCGTAATTTCAGAATACAATCCGGATAAAGATATCGCATTTTTTTCAGGAGAAGCTGCCCCACTTATTCTTGACTCAGGCCTGTTTGCAGTTTTCTTTCCGCAAGATGTTCACCGTCCGTGCATGCAGATTGATGGTCCGGAGAAAGTAAAGAAAGTGGTAATTAAGTTGATGGTGTAATGCTGTCGTTCAGTAGTCATTGATTGTAAATGCTATGCGATCAATGACTACTAAACTACATGTATCTTCAATTCTGGATAAATGCAACTTCTGCAAAACTTCTTCTTATTCCTGATTTGAATTTGTATTTGGGGTGACCAAAAATAACAAAGATACCAGCTGGTGATTTTTCAGGTAAGTTCCATTTTTGTTTTAACTTTTTGGCTCCATATTGAATCATCGGATGAATGCTGCCAATCATACACGAGCCAAGGCCTAGGCTTTCGGCAGCCAGCATGGCATAAGTAGCCGGAATATACGGATCGGCCGGGTCGCAATATGGCGATGCAGCGAAATACATTGCCAAAGGAGCATCGTACAATAAATAGTTCTCCTGTTTTTCTTTAGATTCGGTCATAAAATTGACTAAAGGCTGTCCGAAACTCTTCATAACCTGATAGGCTTCTTTGCCAAACAATCGCCAAAGCCAAATAAAAGCTGGCGAAAACACCCAACTGATTTTGCGGAAATAGTCGATTACATCGAACGAAAACTCGCGAACTTTAAGCCTTCCTTTAATTACCACCAGATGAACATCTGATGGAGGTAAACCCATTGGCGCAGAAACAGCTGCTTCAATAATCTTTTCAATCAACGCATTTTCAACTTCCACTTCTTTAAAATCACGGATACTCCTTCGGCCAATCATCAGGTTTTTAAGCTGTATATAAGATGATTTGTCTTTCATTTCAGACAAATCAATCCGGTCATTTACGGTCATTTCCCGTCCTGAAATTTCAATGGCATTCGTTGGACAAACTGCCATGCATTGTCCACATGCGATACAACCAAAAAGGGGAAAATTACTTACAACTGGTTTGTTGTCATCCATGATGAGCGAAAAATCTTTGCATACTTTAACGCAAAGTCCGCACGAATTGCAGCGATCGTACAAAATATTGATCCAACCATTTTCATTGGTTCTGCTGGTAATGATTGCCATGGCTCGGTTTTTTTTTATAAATTTAAGCAGTTTTTCAATAATTATCTATACGCCTAAATCACATTCATGAAGCATACTGCATTTATTCTGCAAATCATCCTTCCCATTTTATTTTTCAGCCTGAAAATCAACGCACAGGAACGCTATAAAGATGAAATTACCGACTCAGTTCGCATCGAAACCTATACCTATGCTTTCAAAGACGGAAAGTCACTAGATCTGGATGTTTATACTCCGGCATTCGATAATCAGTCGTTGCGACCTTTAATTTTTTATGTGCATGGTGGTGGTTTTTCAGGTGGGAAACGAAACGAACCCGGAATCCATACCTTCTGCAAAAAACTGGCTCAACACGGTTATGTGGTTTCATCTATTACTTACAGACTTACCCGGCAGGGTACTGCCACAGCTTTTGGGTGCGACTGTCCGGCAATTGATAAGCTGAATACCTTTAACGAAGCTGTTGAAGACGTTCAGGATGCCACTTTTTTTATGATCAAAAATCGGGATAAAATGGGAATTGATCCACAGAAAATTATTCTTTCAGGCAGCAGTGCTGGTGCTGAGGCCGTTTTGAATGCAGCCTATCAACCGCCCTATTGCTATGGACTAGACAGCGGACCTGTTTCTTATGCCGGAGTTATTTCAATGGCTGGAGCTGTTCCTGATACTTCACGGATTTTTAAGGAATCGGCCATACCATCCTTATTATTTCATGGCACCTGCGATAATCTGGTTCCTTATGCTTCTGCACCGCATCATTATTGCAAGAAATCGGAACCCGGTTATTTGATTTTGCATGGTTCATATACCATTGCCGAAAAACTAAAAAAACTCGAAACACCATACTGGCTATATACATACTGCAATGCAGCTCACGAAATTGCTGGAAAACCCATGTCTGCTAACTTTAACGAAATCGTTGATTTTTGCTATTCGTATGTGGTCAACAAAGGAACAGAGCAAAAAACTACGGTTATCAAATCCGAAAATAAATCGTGTGAATACCAAACCTTTAACTTTTGTACCGAATGAAACGCTTCTTTTTTATCATCTTAATTTTCGCCTGCAATACAATTATGGCCCAGAATATCCGCATAATAACTTACAATATCCGATACAACAATCCGGGCGATGGAATAAATGCCTGGCCCAACCGAAGCGCACAGGTGGCAGCTTTACTCGATTTTCATCAGGCTGAGATTTTTGGTTTACAAGAAGCTCTTATTGGTCAGATCGAAGACATTCAGGCCAAATTACCAAATATGAAATGGGTAGGCGTTGGCCGCGACGATGGCAAAAAAGCTGGCGAATACTCTCCTCTTTTCTACAATTCGAAGAAATTTAAAGGGTTAAAAAGTGGGTATTTCTGGCTTTCAGAAACGCCAGAAAAACCAGGTTTAGGATGGGATGCTGCCTGCAACCGGATATGCACTTGGCTTTTGCTCGAAACCGACAAAAAAGATAAGCAATTTATGGTATTTAATACCCACTTCGATCATCAGGGAATTAAAGCGCGGACTGAATCGGCAAAACTTATTCTTAAAAAAATCAAAGAGTTAAACACATCAAAACTACCAGTGATCCTAACCGGTGACTTTAACCTGACTCCTGAGCAAGAACCTATTGCGGTAATTACGAAAGAACTTAAGGATTCGCGCGCTATTACAAAAGATGCACCTTACGGACCAATTGGAACATTCAACGGTTTTAAATTCGATGCTCCATTAAAAGAACGTATTGACTTTATTTTTGTAAACGACAAGGTTGAAGTGAAGCAATACGCTGTTCTTGCCGACTCAAAAGATCTGCGCTATCCATCAGACCATTTACCCATATTTGTAAACATTGAACTGAAGTCGGGGAAGAAATAATTAGCTAATCTGAACAAATTCCTCAATCTATCGCTTTCAGTAGCTATGAAAGTAGATTATCTAATTGTGGGCCAGGGCTTGGCCGGAACATTGCTTGCCAATGAATTTTACAGGCAAAACAAAAGCTTCATGGTTATTGACAACCCCGATCAATCCAAATCATCAGCGGTAGCAGCAGGGCTGATAAATCCGATTATTTTCCGACGAATGACCAAAAGCTGGTTGGTTGATGAAGCGTTTCCGCAAATGGAATCTGCTTATTTGCAACTGGAAAATTTACTGCAAGAGCAGTTGTATTATCCCGTTAAAATAATGAAATCCTTAAGCGAAGATGACTTGAATTTTTGGAAAGAAAAAACCTTCGCCAATAAATTGGAAAGCTATATTGAAGTAGAACCTGATTTATTCTTCGAAAACGCGAATATTAAATCAGCTTTTAGTTTTGCTTGCATTAACACAGCCGGAAGACTTGACATTCAAAAACTTATTTCTGCATTCAAAAAATTTCTAAGTCAACAGAATTCGATCAGAAATGAAAGGATTGACTACGAAAAACTGATTATTCAACCTGATTCGGTGATTTATGATAATATATTCGCACGAAAGATCATTTTTTGCGAAGGTCCGTCAGCTTCCGAGAATCCATTTTTCAAAAATCTGAAGTTTAAGCACTCCAAAGGAGAACTACTGGAGGTAAAAATTCCGGAATTAAAACTGAACAGAATTGTGAGTGATGAAGTATTTGTATTGCCTGTTGGTGATGACCAGTACAAGGTTGGAGCCACTTACAGTTGGGATAAATTGAATCACGAAACTACCGATTCTGCCCGTGAGGAATTGCTGAGCAAACTTGGAAAAATCATTTCATTAAAGCCGGAAATAGTAAATCAGAAAGCCGGAATACGCCCAACCATGCACGACCGAAAACCTGTGATTGGATTGCTTCCGGATAATCCGCAAATCGGAATTTTCAACGGCTTGGGTTCAAAAGGAGTTTTGCTAGGCCCATATTTCGCCCATCAATTTGCCGATTATTTGAATGGGAATTCAGATTACATTCATCCTGAAGCCGACATTAAACGGTACTTCAAACACAAATAATCTACATGTATTTTTGAAAACCTGTGCGGTCAAATCAAAATCCCTATTCGATTTTTTGATACTTTTGAGAAACCAAATCAGACCAAAATCTACAAGCCATGAAACAATACCTTTTCCCAGTTATACTTTCCTTTTTTCTAAGTGTTTCATTCAGTCAGGCACAAAAAACGGAAATTCAATATTTATCAGGAACAGGAAGTGATCATACCGTAAACTGGGATTTTTTCTGCACCGAAGGTCGTAATTCAGGAAAATGGACACAGATTCCGGTTCCATCCAACTGGGAACTTCAGGGATTTGGAACCTACAACTACGGGCACGACAAAGATGAAGCCCGAGGCAAAGAAATGGGCTTGTACAAATACGAGTTTCAGGTTCCCAAAGAATGGAAAAATAAGCAGATTAACATTGTTTTCGATGGTTCGATGACTGACACCAAAGTCAAAATCAATGGCATTTCGGCCGGAAAGTTGCAACAGGGTAGCTTTTACCGGTTTAAATACGACATCAGCGATTTGCTTAAATTCGGGAAAGAAAATCTGCTTGAAGTTTCGGTAGCCAAACATTCAGAAAATGAAGGTGTAAATGAAGCCGAACGCCGATGCGATTTCTGGATTTTTGGCGGAATTTTCCGTCCGGTTTTTTTGGAAGCCAAACCACGTGCGCATATAGAACGAATCGCACTGGATGCCAAGGCCGACGGCTCTTTCCAGATGGATGTTCACCTCACAAACATTCGTGAACGAATGGAATTGAAGGCGCAATTGAAAACGCTTTCCGGAGAGCCTGTCAGTTCACCATTCTCTGTTATTCTGAATCAGGTTCAGACGGTTGCACACCTGCAGACTTTTGCCGAAAACATAAAAGCCTGGACTCCCGAATCACCAAACAGATATCGGCTAGATATTCAGTTAATTGACTACCTCGATGTGATTCACGAAGTCACTAAAAAATTTGGTTTTCGCACAGTTGAATTACGCGAAAGTGACGGGATTTATGTGAATGGCGAAAAAGTCATGTTCAAAGGGGTTTGCCGCCATTCGTTCCGCCCCAATACCGGACGTGCTCTCAATAAACAAGTCAGCATTGAAGATGTAAATACGATTAAGGATATGAATATGAATGCGGTCAGAATGTCGCATTATCCGCCCGACGATCATTTTCTTGATGCGTGTGATTCACTTGGATTATTCGTATTGGATGAATTAGCCGGCTGGCAAACTGCCTATGATACGCGCGTTGGGTCAATTTTAGCCCAGGAAATGCTTGTGAAAGACCTGAATCATCCTTCAATTGTGGTTTGGGATAATGGAAACGAAGGTGGCTGGAATAAAGATCTTGACCATTTTTTCGATGAACTCGATCCTCAAAAAAGGCCACTCATTCATCCCTGGGCCGAATTCAGAGGCACCGACACCCAACATTACAAAGATTACAACTATGGAGTTGGCACCCATCAGCAAGGACGGAATATCGTGTTTCCAACCGAGTTTTTGCATGGCTTGTACGATGGTGGGCATGGCGCCGGATTGGAAGACTATTGGAATATGATGCTTCGAAATCCACTTTCTGCTGGTGGTTTCCTTTGGGATTATGCTGATGAAGCAGTTGTGAGGACTGACAAAGAAGGCATTCTGGATACCAGAGGCAATAATGCCGCCGATGGAATTCTCGGCCCATATTTGGAAAAAGAAGGAAGTTATTATGCCATTAAGGAAATCTGGTCGCCGGTGTTCTTTGAAACACGTTATATCACATCAACGTTCAATGGCGAATTTCCGATCGAAAACCGATACATATACACCAATCTAAGAAACTGCAAATTCACCTACAAGTTAGTTGATCTGCCAAAACCCAACGAAAATTCAGAAAAAGTGAACGAAACCGGAATTATTGAATCTCCTGATTTAGCGCCCGGACAAAAAGGAAAACTCCGAATGTTTATGCCTGTTCATTTCTTTACTAGTGATGTACTTTATATCACGGCAAGCGACCCCAATGGTCGCGAAATTTACACCTGGTGTTGGCCTATAAAAAAAGCAAAAGCCATTGCTGAAGAGATCGTTTATAATGATAAAACAGGAAAAATCAGGATTATTGAAGATGTTATAGGACTTACCGCTCAAATCAATGATCTTTCTTTCAAATGGGATAAAAAAACAGGTTTTCTGGCCGGAGTGAAAAATGCAAATCAGCTCATACGGTTTATCAACGGACCAATGCCAGCAACCGGATCAGCAGAATTTCAGGAGTTGAAAAACTACTCTGATGGCTCAAACCACATTATTGAGTGCATTTACAAAGGTGATTTGAAAAAAGTAAAATGGACTATTCTGGCATCAGGCTGGTTAAAACTGGAAGTTCTGTACAAAGCACCCTACCAGAATAAATTCATGGGAATCAGTTTCGATTATCCGGAAGATCAGGTTTCAGGCGTCCGATGGATGGGTTACGGACCTTATCGGG
The DNA here is from genome assembly GCA_019163175.1 of Prolixibacteraceae bacterium. Lineage (GTDB taxonomy): Bacteria > Bacteroidota > Bacteroidia > Bacteroidales > Prolixibacteraceae > Aquipluma. The sequence continues at coordinate 32,921 of JAFLKN010000045.1, forward strand.
TATGGAAAAACCGGATGAAAGGCAATACACTGAATGTTTGGGAAAAAGCCTACAACAATACCATTACCGGCGAAAGCTGGCAATATCCGGAGTTTAAAGGGTATCACCGCAATTTTAACTGGGCAACTATTCAATCGAAAGAACAGAATTTTACGATTGTTTGTCCTGATGAAGATGTTTTTCTGCGCCTTTATACCCCTGAAAAACCCAAAGGAGCATCCAATGACAACACTTCTCCTGAATTTCCGGCAGGACAAATTTCATTTCTGCATGGCATCAATCCCATCGGCACAAAATTCACCAAAGCCGAAACATTGGGCCCAATGAGCCAACCCAACATGTTCCTCTACGAAAAGTACATAACACTCTATTTCGACTTTAATAAACACGAATAATCAAACTGAGATAAATATGAAAGCCGGTTCGTCTCAAGTACAAACCGGCTTCCTCATTTATGGCAATAGAGAAAAATTGATTTCAGGAGTTTTCCCTGAACCAGACCTGGAAAACCAGGTATCGAACGTAACTTTATCGCTAAAAAATCCGCAGTTTTTCAGAAAAAAAAAACTACCATCGTCTCCACCGGAGTAATCCAGCCGCGATTCTTTCCTAGCCGTAGCATCTGCAGTAAATTTAGCACGGTTTAACTCCGTCCATTTGCCTTCCGAATTGCAAACCCACTGATTGGTGTATCTCACCTGACGGGTAATACAGCCCATTTCCGGAATGAAATTCTCCAGAAAAGAATGTGGTCGTTTCAGGTAAGTTTGGGTCTGTGGGCGGCGGAAACTGGCAATCAATTCCCATTTCCCGATTTCAGGAGCAAAGAAATAAGCTGTATAATCTGTTGAGTTATTCTCTGAAGGTTCACCTTTCAGTAAAAACCGGTAAGTTGTTCCTGCCCTCCAGAAATATTTACGGTAACTCTGACCACCCGAGCCTTCATTTCCGAACTCGCCTGAATAAACGTCCTTACCTTTTTTCAGGAGTTTAATCTTATGATCTTCCGGAATAGCGTTGGGATCATCGGTTTTGAATGGGCTCCAGACTGAAAACAAAATGCGTCGCTCTGTCTCCGAGTTCACCTGGATTCCGAAATAACCTTCACCAAATCCATTAGCCATAAAATATGAACCCAACACATCGTTGCCCTCCGGAATAGTCATTTCGTTGTAGAACCAGCGTAGATTTCCAGCCTCAGTAGGAACTTCATAGTTCAAATGAACCGAAGGCCCTCTCCTGCCCCAGTAAAAATCATCCTTCACGTAATATACTGCTCCTGAAGTGACCTCACCGCCAATCAAAAGCTCGGAAATTTGGGCAAATTCTGTTGAAGACTTCTGAATACCCTGCAATTCCAGAAACTGATATCCAATTTTTTCAACATGAAAAGAGCCAATTTCAATAATTTCAAATTCGGTATTTGACAAAGAAATATCCTTGCTTTTGCCTCCAAAAGTGACTTTCAATGTTGATTTTCCGGAAACGACTTTGGCTTTGATAGCGATTTGAATAAGACCAGTTTTTTCAACGCGGAAATTAGTTCGTAGACGATCGCTCTCCTGACTCCAGCCCCGGATGCCGGTTTCGGTAATCATTTCATCCGATCTCATAGGCTCATTGATCAGCCAGCTGTTTCCATAAATGGGAATAATGATTTTATATTCGGGTTTTTCGATCGTTTTTTCGCCAAACAAGTTGCAGCTAAACAGCAAACAGGCAAGCATAAACAAGAAAATATGACTGAGTCTAATGCTACTTTTTGAGTTCATTGGTCAGATTTAAAATTCGCGTCAAAATAAATCATTACAAAGGATTCATTCATGATATTTGTTTCAATATTCTAACAAAATACGCACAAATGCTTACCCCGAATAAGGTTTTAGACTGAACTATCCCGAATTTTGAAAAAGTACTTTTGTGTTGTCATTACCCGAAAACCAAAAATGGAACTCTATCAGGAACTTACCAAAGATGTCCGGTTTGTTGAAGGTCTGAATTCATGCATGAATTGCGGGGTTTGCACTGCCATTTGTCCCGCAGCAGAATTTTACGACTACGACCCCCGAATTATTGCCAGCATTGTTCAATCAAAAGATGAAAAGCGGATAGAAGAACTCCTGAAAAGCGAAACAATTTGGTACTGTGGCGAATGCATGTCGTGCAAAACACGATGCCCGCGTGGCAATACTACCGGATTGATCATTATGGCTTTACGATCCCTTTCACAAGATTTAGGCTACTTTACCGAATCGGAAAAAGGACGACAACAACTGGCAATCAAACGCGTAGTTGGTGAGAACATCGTTTATCGCGGGTACTGCGTTCTTCCCGAAAATCTGGTTCCCGAATTACATCCTGAGCAAGGACCGGTTGGCGAATGGATCTACGAAAATAAAGAGGCTGTTTACGAACGTGTTGGAGCCAATTATAATGGCGAAGGTGAAGGTGCATTGCGCAAAATACCTCAGGAATCGCTTGATGAAATCTATCGGATTTTTGAATTGACTGGTGGTTTCGAACGGTTTGATAAGATTGAATACTTCTCGAAAAAGAAGGCTAAAGGCATGGGGTTTATTGATCCGGAAGAAGTATATCCTGACTATGTAAACCACATTTATTCTACCAATAACGGTAAACACAGCCGACAATAATGAAAGCAGAAGGCAAAATACGAGTCTGGCAAGATTATCAGAAAGAAATAGCCGATGATCATTATTTCTATGTACGCAGTTGCATACGACAAAATTTTTTTCCCGGTTCTGAACAAACTTTCCTGAAAATTTTACGCACAGAACTGGGTAAAGATATTTATGAAAATCCGCACCACACAACATGTTCGGGTATCGGCTACCACTCCGATGTCGTTCCGTTCGATACCATTCAAACAATTGTTGCGCGTCAATTTGCTCTAATGACCGAAGCCGGATATAAAAATCTTGCAGCTTCGTGCATTACCTCATTTGGTATTTACAATGAAATTATTGAAACATGGAAAGAGTTTCCTTCCGAATTGGAAAAAGTGCGGAACTTTCTTAAAAGTGCCACTGGCCGCGAATTTGAAGTTCCTCAGAATGTAGCACATGCAAGCGACATTGTATACAAATTCAGGGATGATATTGCTGCCCGAAAGAAATTTTCGCTAATCAATCAACATACCGGCGAACCATTAAAAATTGTCGAACACATTGGTTGTCATTATTCCAAAATGTTTCCATCAAAGGGGGTTGGAGGTGCCGAATTCCCCCATGTACTGGTTGGAATGATTGAATCATGGGGTGGCGAGGTAATCGACTACCCGGAACGACGCCATTGCTGCGGATTTGGATTCAGGCAATATCTGGTCATGTCTAATCGTGGTTATTCGGTCTCCAATTCGCGCAAGAAATTTGAATCGATGGAACCATACATACCTGATGCAATTCTATGCAATTGCCCAGGCTGCCCAATGTTTTTAGATCGCTGGCAATATGTAATTGAAGAAATGGAAGGTAAAACGTTTGGCGAAAATGGAGCAGGAATTCCGGTGCTGACTTACGAAGAAATGGCCGGATTAGTTCTGGGTTATGATCCCTGGGATCTTGGACTGCAAATGCACCAAACTAATGTTGAACCTCTTCTCAACAAGATTGGAATTCAGTATAATCCTGAATTGAAATATGCCGGAAAGGATGGAAAGATGATCGGAAAACCAATGATGGTTGGCTGTGGATGGTAGTACACCACGTAGAGACGCACTGCCGTGCGTCTCTACAGAAAAAAAAATAATACATGAAACACATCGTAATTATAGGAGGCGGAATAGCAGGAATTGAAACGGCATGTGCACTTACTGATGCCGGACATTGGGTAACTGTGATTGAAAAAGATTCACAGTTAGGTGGAAAATTAAACAATTGGTCCTATTTGTTCCCAGACTTTACTCCAACTGAGAAAATTACAGTCGAACTTCAAGCCAAATGCCGCGATAAGGATTTTTCAATACTTACAAGTACTGAAATCAGCACTATTCTCAGGAAAGATGGCAAATTCAACATTGAAACTTCAAGCGACCAAAAGTTAGAAGCTGATGCCGTAGTTGTTGCTACTGGCTATGAACTTTTTGATGCCCACCGAAAAGAAGAATACGGTTACAAAATCTACGATCATGTTATCACCTCGGCCGATCTGGAAGAATTACTTAAACCAGGCGGCGACCTTACTGTTGCTGCCGGAAAATACCCCAAAAGAATTGCATTTGTACATTGTGTCGGTTCGCGCGACGAAAAATCGGGCAACCATTATTGCTCAAAAGTCTGCTGCATTACAGGTGTTAAACAGGCCATCGAGCTAAAAATGCGTTTACCCGACGCCGAAATTTTCTGTTTTTATATGGATTTACGCATGTATGGCAAACATTTCGAAGAACTGTACCGCGAAGCACAGGAAAAATACGATATCCAGTTTATTCGTGGACGTTTGTCTGAAGCTTCCGAAAAAATCGACAAAAGTTTGCTGATCAAATCAGAAGATACACTGTCTGGACGACCGCTAAAAATGAATGTTGATTTAATGGTATTGCTCGTTGGAATGGAGGCCGGAAAAGGAACAGCAAATGCTGCTAAAGCTTGTGGAATTGGATGCGAAGAATCAGGCTTTTTAAAAACTACCGATACATTCCTGAAATCTAATTTTTCTGAACAGGAAGGAATATTTCTGGCCGGAAGCTGTACTGCTCCCATGTCGGTCAACGACACCATTTTACATGCCCGTTCGGCTGCAATGGAAGTGAAACACTGGTTATCTAAAAGATGAAAAATTTTGGTTACTCCATAATAAAACAGCGCACCATTGATTACGATCAGTTTGATGGACGACTATTGAATGAGGTTCTCGAAATGGAGCCATCGTTTAAAGTTTGTCTTTCATGCGGAGGATGCACTGCTACTTGCAGCGCTGGCGATCTGGTCAGTTTCAATGTCAGGCGAATGAACCTTTTGTTGCGGCGTGGAGAAACCATCGAACTCGAATCAGAAATACAAAAATGTATGCTCTGTGGCAAGTGCATGTTGGTTTGCCCCCGCGGAATCAATCTCCGGAACGTAATAATGCTCATTAAAAAGAGTATTGCTAAATACAAACCCATCAATTCGTAGTTAGCTATGGAAACGACTCCGTTTATATTACCATTTACAATCGGACTGCTGTTTATATCCTGTTTTCTGGTGATCATCATTGGAATCTGGATTTCCAGTTTGTCACGCATCGATAAAAGCAGGATTATTCACAGCATCTTAACAAAAAAAAGTTGGTTTGCAATTCGCGAAATTGTAATGGAATCGCTGCTTCACCGAAAAATATTCCGAAAAAACCCGGTTCTTGGTTATATGCATATGAGTCTTGCTTTTGGTTGGTTTCTGCTTATCGTAGTTGGCCACATTGAAGCATGTAATCACTATCAAACCTTTTCTGTTCCGGCATACATGGCCATTTTTATGCGTTATTTTGTTACTGAACCATCCACCACTCTTTCTGGAAAAATTCTGTCTGCCAGCATGGATTTGTTACTTCTTTTTGTTCTTTCAGGAGTAGTGCTTGCTTACTATAAAAGAGCTAACAGCCGTTTATTCGGAATGAAAAAAACCACACAATTAAAATTGGGAGATCGGATTGCGTTAATATCACTCTGGCTTATTTTTCCTCTTCGGTTTCTTGCGGAAAGTGTATCCGCAGGTATACATCACAATGGCAGCATAATAAGTCATCCAACCGGCGAATTGCTTGCTTCAATTTTTCCGGTTCACTCATTTGAGATGCCTTTGTGGTGGGCCTATTCGGGAGCACTTGGTCTGTTTTTCTTTGCATTGCCTGTTTCACGATATATGCACATTCCGGTCGAAGTAGTCCTTATTTTTCTCCGGAACTATGGCATTAAGGTTCAAAAGCGCATTGGCGGATATTCCCGAATCCAGGTCTATTCATGTTCGCGCTGCGGTATTTGCCTCGATAGTTGCCAAATGTCGCATGCCGCAATAAAAGACACACAGTCGGTTTACATACTTAAACACATCCGAAATAAAAACCTGACCGACGAAAAACTTTTCAACTGTTTGCTTTGCGGACGCTGTCAACCCGATTGTCCGGTTGGACTGGAGTTGAATAATTTACGTATAACTCAGCGTATTGAATCGACCAAGGAGTACAATTCATCCTATGAATACCTTAAAAATGGGAAAATAGCTGTCAGTCCGCAAACTGAAGTGATTTATTTCGCCGGATGTATGACACATTTAACCCCAGCTATTATTAAATCGGTGAAGGAAATTTTCGCTGTGGCAGGCGTTAAATATTGGTTTATGGACGAGGAAAAAACAGCTTGTTGCGGTCGTCCTCTGATGCAAGTTGGACAATATGAAGCTGCAAAAAAACTGATTGAACACAACCGCATGCAGATTCTAAGTTCGGGAGTAAAAAAAATCGTGGTTTCCTGCCCCATTTGCTATAAAGTATTTAACGAAGATTATGCCCTGCCGGGCATTAGGGTTATGCATCATTCCGAGTACCTGCTCGAACTAATGGCCGATAAACGTTTGCCAATAAATAAATTGCCCTTGCGGGTTGTTTATCATGATCCGTGTGAACTGGGTCGAGGAAGTAGCATTTATCATCAACCACGTTTGCTGCTCGACGAATATGTGGAACTAATTCCAATTAAAAATGAGAAGAAAACAGCATTATGCTGCGGGGGAAGCTTGGCAAATATTAAAATACAAATGAACGAACGCAACCAGATACGCGACACTGCTCTTGACGAATACCTTGCTTATCAACCTGACCTGCTGGCAACAGCATGCCCGTTGTGCAAAAAAACATTTACGAAAAGCAATAAACTACCTATTCACGACATTGCTGAAATCGTTTATATGGCAATTCTCAATAAAATGGACATAGAAATAAATATATCAACTCAAATAGAAAAGGCTAATGCAGATAAAAATCTCAGATTCTGAGTTATATATAGTGTTCGGGATACAAAACAGAACAATTGGTAAAGTCAAGCTACGTATTTGTGCGCGTGTTAAGAAGGTTTTAGAAAATATCTTTATAGAATTTATAAATAATCATTTTAACTGTATCTAAAAATATAAATTAGGAGAAGAAAAGAAGAAACGTTTAATAAAAACTACTAATTTCCAATGATATTAATATAATACCTAATAATCAGAAAGCTGAAATATTACAACCACAAAAAGAATTAATCAAATATTCTGATTCTATGTAAACAGAAAAGTTATTCAGTCGTAAGTTGGAGAATCCAAATACTTTTTCTAAATTTGCAATTAGAATTAAACCCCATAATTCTAAATTATTAAAATCAAAATTTGACATAAATTACTTATTCAAATTTTGGCTCTCAAAATCTCAAGGGTATAGAATTAATGTTATTACACAAATATGTGACTAACAACTAGTTTTACTATAACCTTTTTCCAAAAATTTGTACCAATAAAGGCGAATTTCAAATCATTCATTAATATCCTAAATAATAATTTTAATATGGAAATTAATGCATGAGAATAAAATTTTATGGAGCTTAATTGAATTTTAATTTGCTGAAATTTGATTTAACATCTACCACTCCAAATCGAATTCTATGCAAATTAAATATTGAATTCTATTTAGATCGCAAAATCAGTGTTATTAACCCATTTTTAACAAAAAAAATTAATGCTATGACAAAAAAAAGATTTGTAGAATCGCAGATTTATCGGATTCTTCAGGAAAATGAATCGGGTGTACCTATTTCAGCTCTAATCAAAAAGTATGGCGTTAGCCAGGCAACAATTTATAATTGGAGAAGTAAATATGGCGGCATGAATATATCGGAAATTAGAAGAATTAATGAGTTGGAAGAAGAAAATGACCGATTAAAAAGAATGTTTGCTGATCTAAGCTTAGAAAACTTAGTTTTAAAGGGTAAATTAGAAAAAGAAAGATAGTAGTTAAATGAAGCTGCTTGCAACTTCTAAATAAATTTCTAATTTAAATCATAAAAATTTTGAAGCAACTAAAAGAACGAAATAATTAGAATTTATTAGAATTTTCTTAATTGCCTTAGAGTTTATGCTAAAGCAAAAAAATACAAACACAAGATACAACTATATAATATACAATTATTTAATAGAATAAAATCTAAAAAAAAATTGAGTTTAATTTCAATAAAAAGAGTCGGAAATTACGTATTGATTTTCTAGATTCTGAAGCATAAATTTACACTGAAAACATCTAATACATCTATTTTATTATAAATTCTTATTCATTTTAGAATTTATTCCAATTTAAATAGAAATTTAATTAACGAGATTAATTCATGTTATTATGCTTTTAGAAAAACCAAACTACCAATGGTTCGCAGTTTACTGTAAGGCAAACTCGGAAAAAAAGATTTCTGAAAGACTTACAGAAAAGAATATTGAATGTTATCTGCCGACCAGAAAAGTATTAAAAACATGGAGTGATCGAAAAAAATGGATTGAAGAGCCTATATTCAAAAGCTATTTATTTGTTAAAGTAAGCTATAAAGAGTTTTTTGTCATACTAAATACTCCAGGAGTTGTATGTTTTGTAAGTTTTGGAGGTAAAGCTCAATCCATACCTGAAATACAGATTAATAATGTCAGATCCTTTATGATCCAAACGGATCATGAAGTTTCACTTACTTATGAAAGAATTCAAAAGGGGGTAAACGTAGAAGTTACTCATGGTTCATTAAAAGGAGTTTATGGCGAAGTGCTAAATATTTATGGGCAATCCAGAATCTTAATTCGTGTTGATTCATTAAGTTGTAGTCTTTATGCAAATATTTCAAAAGAAGAGGTAAAGATTCTAGAAGGAATGAAAATATTGAAGGAAAGTGTTAATTTTTAAAATAAAAAATTTGGAACTTAATCTTTTTCTAGAAATTGAGTAACCCCACACAAACAAAAAAAATAAATCATTTGCCAAATAATTCAATAGCCAATCATTTTTTTAGATTTTAGAATTATTTCTACGTGTCCGTATATATAATTTTATGAAAGTCTAAAATGAATTACTAATATTGAACTTTTATTTAAATTCCGTCTATTTTTTTACTCCCATTCATCAATAAAAGAAATCATTATTGATTGAAAATTTCATTAATTTTAAGCAAATGGAAAAGATTTTAGTTACAGGCAGTGCAGGTTTTATTGGATTTCATTTGACAAAGAAACTTATCAATAGTAATTATCAAGTTTATGGAATTGACAACATCAATGATTATTATGATGTAAACTTAAAATATGCCCGTTTGGCGGAAATGGGAATAACACCTATTGATTCGCAATGCGAAGATGATAATTTTCAAAAAATGAAATGGGGACTAGAGATTAGCTCAAAAAAATATAATAATTATCGCTTCAAGAGGTTAGATATTCAAGATAAAGAGAATCTATTAAACATATTTCAAACAGAAAAATTCGACTATGTTATAAATTTAGCGGGACAGGCAGGTGTCAGATATAGTATAGAAAATCCTGATGTATACATTCAAAGTAATATTGTGGGTTTCTTTAATATCTTGGAAGCATGCCGTCGCTTTAAGACAAAAAAATTAATATACGCATCAAGTTCAAGCGTGTATGGCAATAATACTAAAATACCATTCTCAATTAGTGACAAAACCGATGAGCCTGTAAGTTTATATGCTGCAACAAAAAAAAGTAATGAACTTATGGCACATGCTTACAGTCATTTATATCAGATACCAACAATTGGATTACGTTTTTTTACAGTATATGGCTCTTGGGGAAGACCAGATATGTCTCCAATTTTATTTGCCAATGCCATTTGTGAAGGAAAAAAATTAGAAGTATTTAATAATGGAGATATGGAAAGAGACTTTACTCATGTAAGTGACATTGTGGAAGGTATTGGAAGAGTTATCAAAATTAGCTTTAATAATGGAGAGTTTTTCAAACTATTTAATATTGGTTGTGGAGCTCCAGAAAACTTAATAAAATTCATCAAAACTATTGAAGATAATTTAGGTAAAAAAGCAAATTTACAATATTTGCCAATGCAGCCAGGAGATGTTAAACAAACCTGGGCCGATACCAACGAATTAACCGAATATTGTAATTATAAACCATCAACATCGATTGATGAAGGAATTAAAGAATTTATAAGTTGGTATTGTAAATTTTATAATGTACCCTAATCAAATTAACATATTGATTTTAATATCTAAATGAAATATATAAAACAAATTACAATTTCCCTTTTCTCATCCGGACATCAAAGAAGTATTGAAGCAAAAAAAAATATTTTAGCATCTCTTTTTATTAAAGGATTAAGTATCTTAATTAGCCTAATAATGGTGCCACTTACAATACATTACATAAACCCAACTCAATATGGGATTTGGCTTACTTTGAGCTCAATGGTTACTTGGATCTCATTTTTTGATATCGGTTTTACTCAAGGGTTACGGAATAATTTTGCTAAAGCAAAAGCCAAAGGAGATAAATTTCTGGCAAGGAATTATGTAAGTACCGCATACTTATATTTATCAATAATATTCTTTTGTCTGTGGATAATTTTAATCATAGTTAATAATTTTATTGATTGGAGTCATGTTTTAAATATTGATATAGCCATATCAAAAGAAGTATCAACATTAGCAACAATAATTTTCACTTATTTTAGCTTTCAATTTGTATTCAGAATTATTAATACCATTCTAATAGCTGATCAAAAACCGGCAATAGTTTCTTTTCTTGATCTTATTGGTCAGGCACTTTCACTTTTGTGCGTGTTCCTCCTGACCAAATTCACATCAGGCTCACTCATATTTCTTGGATTAGCATTAGGGGTTGCCCCCACATTAATTATTATTTTAGCAAATGTTTATTTTTTTAAAACTAATTATCAAGATTATTCCCCATCAATTAAATTTGTCAAAAAAGAATGTGCCAATGGAATAATGAATCTCGGCTTTAAGTTCTTCATACTTCAGATGGCAGCAATTGTTCAATATCAAACAATTTTATTTTTAATAGCTCACTATTTCGATACACTTCAGGTAACAGCATATAACATAGCTTATAAGTATTTTGGAATTTTACAGATGGTCTTTATGATTTTAGTTGCTCCATTATGGAGTGGAGTTACTGAAGCATATAATATTGGAGATAAAGCCTGGATAAAAAACATTGTAAAAAAATATCTATACATTTTAATCCCATTTATAATTTTAGGAGCTTTAATGCTTTTTGTAGCTCAACCAGTTTATAACTTGTGGCTAGGAAGAGATGTAGTTAATATATCTTTCAAAATCTCTCTATTGTGCTATATCTTTTTTACTACTGGAATGTTTGCCTCAATATTTGTATTTGTAATTAATGGTGTTGGTGCTTTAAGAATTCAATTCTTCTCATCAATTATTACTTCAATTTTCTTCATTATAATTTCTTTAACAATGATAAAAATACTACATTATGGAATTGAATCGATTATGATTGCATCAATAGCAGCAAATGTCTATGGATATATTATAGCACCAATACAATATTATAAACTAATTATCAGCAAAAATAGTTCAAAGATTTGGCATCAATGAAAAAAAGACAGAATATAATATCCATGTATGGGGGGTTAGGTAATCAAATGTTTCAATATGTACTATATTTATATCTAAAGAATGAGCATATTGATACTAAAATTTCATTTTCAAATTTTTTATTACAAAAACATCATAATGGCATTGACATTGCGAGGGCTTTTAAATTAAATCTGTCTTTAAAAAATAAGATTTTATTTTTCATAACAGAATATTGTGAATTTATAATTTATAATAAATATTCTCAATACTTGATTCGCCGAATAATCCCAAAGGTTAAAACCGAAAAGCTAAAAATTTACATTGAGAAAAAGGAATTCGTGAAAGATAATAACATCATAAATCTTAGACAATCATTAATAATAGGAACTTGGCAGTCATTATTATACTTCCAAAATATAGAAAATAGAATAGTAGAAAATTTTGTATTTTGTGACCCAAGGGATAAACGAAATGAAGAAATAGTGGCTCGAATAAAAATGTCAAATTCTGTTAGTATTCATGTTAGAAGGGGAGATTATTTGAATTCCAATTGGTCGTTAACACATAATGTTATAAAAAACACAAGATATTATACAGAAGCAATAAAATTTATTAAGAATCATGTCTCGGAACCAACTTTTTTTATATTTTCAGATGATATAAGTTGGACAAAAGAAAATTTACAAATACCAAATGCAATATATGTGGATCATAACAAAAATAAGTACAGCTACATAGATATGTATCTTATGAGTATTTGCAAAAATAATATTATTGCTAACAGTACATTTAGTTGGTGGGGAGCATGGTTAAATCAAAATAAGAATAAAATAATTATTACTCCTAAGGTTTGGATAAAAGAGATTAATTGTTGTGAGTTAATTCCAAATGACTGGATAAGTATAGATGTATAAACAAATATTTCAATAAGAATGTTGAATTTAAATATTATAAAAAAACAATATACGTATAGTATCTACAATGGAAATAAATATTCTGCACTTTGGAAATCCATAATATTCTATTCTTCAGGATACCTCGCAAGAACTTCTGAATTATTTCCTGAAAAATTATGCATACTAATTATGCTTATAGGTCTGATTGGGATTTCGTATTCGCTTATCAGTTTAGCAAATTTAAACATAAATAATAGATATCTTCGAGTCATTTTCATTATTTACTCAACTAGACAATTTTATATTCTATTTCAGGCATTTTATGATATAAATTTTACCAGAATTATAACTTTCATAATTTCACCATACTTATTTTTGCCTTATCTTGTTCCTCTTGTCATTCTTATTCCTGCAAATATATTTTATACCAAAAAGACATTTGATTATTTTGAAATATTAGGATATTTTATTTTTCCTCTGCTATTATTTTTTTCAAGTGAAATACTTTTTACGAATTCAAATTTCTCAGAGCAAGTTGTTTGGACATTAGGCACAGGATGCGGCTTTATAATTCTAACCTGGGCATACCATACAAATGCAAGAAAATTAATTGGCTTACTTATCGTCCTGTTATGTTTATTTATATCAACAGTAATGGCTAGACGGAATATAATGCTAACATTTAGTAATTTTATACTGTTTTCAATACTAATAATTATCTTTAACTCTAATCATTCAATAAGAAATAAAATTTCTTTATTCGCATTAATTATTCTTTCCTCAATTTCGATTTATTTCTTATTTATAAACTATCAAAATGATCTATTTAGTAAGATAACCGATAGGATTACTGAAGAAAGTCGTGAATTTGTTTATTTAGCATTTTTTAATGACATGTCCTCTAGTGATCTAATCTTTGGAAAAGGTTTTGATGGAACATATTATTGTCCAGGAATAGATCCGGAAAGAGATTATAGATATTTAATTGAAAATGGATACTTACAGATTATTTTAAAAGGGGGTTATATTAGTCTTACACTATTTTTACTAATTGCATTACCAGGAGCTTATTTAGGAATTGTAAGATCAAATAATACTATTGGACGTGCCGCTGGAGTTGTTGTATTTCTTTGGTTAATTGATATGATTCCATGGGGGATGCCAGTAATGAATATACGATATATAATCCTTTGGATATGTTTGGGAATATGTTACTCAAAAGAAATACGAATACTGTCAGAAAATGAAATTATTAAATCACTAAAATTTCTTAGCAAATGAGAATTCTTTGGTTAACTGAGACCCCATCAAAATATAAGAGACAACTTAATAGTTATAATGGAAGAGGTTGGATAGAATCTCTGCAAACAATGGTTGAAGAAATCAGTGATATAGATCAATTAGGTATCTCATTTCTTCACTCAACTGATTATGAAAGACTTAATGAAATCAAAACTACATATTATCCTATTAAAAGAGCCAACCCAAATAATTTTGTCTCATGGATTTTATCCAATTGGAGATGCAAGATTGAGAATAAGCTTGAAATCAATTCTTTAGAAAATATTATTAAAGATTTTAACCCAGATTTAATTCATGTTTTTGGAACAGAGAGTTGGTTATGTTATGCTTCTACTTTAACGGATGTTCCATGTGTTGTCCATATTCAAGGTCTACTTCAACCATACTTAAATGCCTATTTGCCTTATGACGTTAAAGCTACTGATTTAATGCGACAAAATTGGGCAGATTTTTTGAAAGGGGTAAGTATGTGGCATTTTAAAAAAGCTTTTGAAAAAAAAGCAAAAAGAGAATACATTTTTTTAAAAAAAATAACTTATTTTATGGGACGTACAGATTGGGATAAAAGTATATCCGAATTTCTCTCACCGAAGTCAAAATATTTTCACGTTGATGAAATTCTTAGAAATCCATTTTACAAAACAGTTTCATGGAATAATTATGACTGTAAAAAATTAATTATAACATCAACGCTTTCAGATACGATTTATAAAGGGTTGGACCTGGTAATAAAAACTGCTTCAATTTTGAATAATGAAAATATTTTATTTGAATGGCGAATAATCGGTGTACAAGAGAATTCTAATACTGCAAAATTGTTTAAGAAGGTACTTAATTGTAATTACAACTCAATAAATATTAAGCTAATTGGCATTAGAAATGCAGAAGAGATTATTCAATTATTAAAAGAAACAACTCTATACGTTCACACATCCTATATTGACAATAGTCCTAACAGTATATGTGAAGCACAAATTATGGGAGTACCAATTATAGCGACCAATGTAGGAGGTGTTTCCTCTTTAATTGAAAACGGAAAAAACGGATTTTTAGTACCTGCAAATGACCCCTATTTGTTAGCATCGAAAATAACACATCTGTTTAAAAATGCTTCTATTTTAAAAGAATTATCGATTAATTCTATTGATACGGCTTCAAAAAGACATTCAAAAGAAATAATAATTAATCAGCTTATGAGCGTATACAAGCACCTTGCAGAACAAAGTGCGAGAATTTCACATAATAGATAAGAAAAAACAAACATGCCAGAAGAATTAAACTTACCAAGGGTACTTATATATGGTGAAACGTTCCGAAAATTAGGTGGTGGTGGTATTACTTTAAAAACACTTTTTGGGGATTGGCCGATTGACAATATTTATATGCTATGCGACAAATATAATGACTCATCAGATGTTCATTTTGTAGATTTCTATAAAATTGGAAATCTTGAAACTAAAACCATTTTAAATAGAATTGGAATAAAGAAAACAAATATAAAAGATTCAGAAACTAGTGAAAATATTAAACCATCGAAATCTTCAATGATTTCAAAAAAATCCTCACACTCTCTCTATATATATTTAAAGAATTTCTTCATTTCAATTATACGTTTTATTGGCATTTATGAATTATTCTTCACTACAAAAGTATCTCCTGAACTAATAAATTGGGTAACCCAAATAAAGCCTGATATTATTTATTTTCAACCTAGTAGTATTGAGAATATAAAATTTCTAATAGAACTAAACAAAAAAACAGGAGTACCTTACGTTGTCCATATTATGGATAATTTTTTTGATATTGTATTGAAAGAAACATTATTAAAAAATAAAAATGAATTGTTATTTAATGAATTAATTAAAAATTCAAATTTATGTCTTAGTATTTGTGATGAAATGTCTAGACAATATGAAAAGAGGTTTAAACGTTCTTTTTATGCATATCAACATGCGGTTGATTATAAATTTTGGCATAAAAATTATCAGGTTAGAAAAAATCCAGAACCATTTATTATTCTATATGCTGGAAGGATTGGTATAGGTACAAAAAATAGCCTATTCATACTTGCAAAAGCCATTCAAAATTTAAATGATAAACATGATACAAATTTTGAGTTTCAAATACAGACAACCTCTAAAGTTCCAGAAGTTTTAAAAAAAATATCAAGCTATAAATGTGTAAAAATTCAATCTTTAGTTCCCTACGAAGAATTGCCACATCGATTTGCTAGTGCTGATTTACTTGTTTTACCAATGGATTTTGAGATTAACGGTCTTACATATATCAAATTATCAATGCCAACAAAAGTTCCAGAATATCTTGTAGCTGGTGTGCCTATTCTTGTATTTGCCCATGAAATTACAGCCTTATATAAATATGCTAAAAAAGAATCTTGGGCATTTACAATCAACTCAGAAAACTTAAAAAATATTGAAAATATCTTAATCGAGATTAGAAATGACTATAAAAGAAGAGTTCAATTTTCAAAAACCGCTCAAAGAATAGGGATTCATAATCACAATATACATAATATCAGAAATTCATTTAAAAAACAAATCATTAGATCTTGTGTTAACAAGATCTAATTTTAAAACAAATATTTTGCAATAACTTTAATGTCAATTAAATAACGAAATAAAGGCATCCTTTACTCTACATTAAGCTTGACCTGTTTGATATAAATTTCAAACAGTCTAAATATATAAATGTAAAAGACCACAATCATACAACTAATACATTACTATGCTTATACGTAAATTTTACAATGCAATTTACATTTTAGAAAAATACTATTACAAATACAACTATATTTTTATTTGGCTATGGGACATCGAGGTTGGTAATTCTATCAACTTTTACGGGAAACTGCAAATAAACAAATGTAGATTATCTCATATATCTATCGGAAATGATTGCACTTTTCGAAGTAAAAAAACGTCAAACTGGATTGGAATTAATAGACCTTGTATGATCTCAACACACTCTCCAGATGCCAAAATAAAGATTGGAAATAATTGCGGTTTTAGTGGAACAGTTATCGGATGCTTTAAAGGCGTATATATAGCAGACAACGTTAGATGTGGTGCAAATACACTAATTACTGATTCGGATTGGCATTTAGAAGATCCACGGTCCAGTATTCCTAAAGAAGTATATATTGAAGAGAATGTTTGGTTGGGGGTTAATTCCGTTATTTTAAAAGGCGTCAAAATCGGAAAAAATGCTTTAATTGGAGCAAATAGTGTTGTTGTTTCTGATATTCCAGCAAATGTTATTGCTGCAGGGAATCCTTGTAAAGTAATTAGAAACATTGATTTTTAAATCAATTTTATGAGAATATTATTTTGTGGTTTATCTGGGTTCCCTGATAAATCATCTGCCCCCAAAAATAGATATATGGCAATTGCGCAGGCGATGGCAATGAATAATGAGATAATTTTCCTCAATAGAATTCCAATTTTACAGAAACAATTTGAATATCAATCCATCAAGATTACTGATTTAATTATTATTGAAGTTTGCAGAATTAAATATAGACCATCAAATTTTCTTTTTAGAAATCTGTTAAAACTAAGTTCATTTTTAAGTGAATTTTTAGTTATTTATAGATTAAATATGAGGAAAAAAATCGATTGGGTAAATGTTTATACCCAATATTTTGGAGTATTATTTTTCTACTATTTATTATCTAAAGTTTTTAATTTTAAAATTATCCTTCATTATGTAGAATATCGTTCAAAAATAAGAAGCCGAAATATTTTATATCAAGTCAATGATTATCTTTTTGATCGGTATTCCTTTTACCTGAGTGATTCAGTAATTCCGATAAGCACCTTTTTAAATAACCACATTTTGAGATTTAAGCCAAATGCAAAAACGTATATACTTCCCCCTATTTGTGATTTTGATTATTTTGATTCAATACAAGCTGAATTAACACAAAATAAATACTTTTTATTTTGTGGATCGGCAAGTTATGATGAAATTTTATTGTTTATAATAAAATCCTATTTAAGAATTGTGGATAGAAACAATTTCAATTTATATCTTGTTTTAAGCGGTAAAATTACCAATTCAATAGTTATTAAATTAATTGAGGCCAATAAAGATGAAATCAATATTTTTTCAGGACTTACTTACGATAAACTAATTTCTAAATACAAAGGGGCTGAAGCACTGTTAATCCCTGTTAGAAATACATTTCAAGATTGTGCGAGATTTCCTCAAAAAATTTGCGAATACATGGCCTCTAGAAGACCAATTATTACAACCAATTTCGGTGAGATTCCATATTACTTCGTTGATAAGAAAAATGCTATTGTTGCATCCGAATTTAATACAACAAGTTATTCAGAAAAGCTAAATTGGGCGATAAATAATCCTAAATGTCTCAATGATATATCAAACAATTCCTATTATCTGGGATTGAAGTTATTTGACATAAAAAGCCACAGGACTCAATTAGAAAAATTTCTAAAAATATGATAAAAAAAATTTCATTTATAATTGAACTATATTTGGCTGATTGTTACAAGAAAGCAAAAGTATATCAAAAATATCTTGGGGTGAAATTTGGTAAAGATGTTAGAATAACCGGGAAGATAAATTTTGGATCAGAGCCATTTTTAATTTCAGTAGGAAATCATGTAACGCTAGCACATAACGTAACTTTCCACACTCATGACGGTGGAATATGGATTTTTAGAGAAGAATTTCCACAAATAAATATTTATGGTCCAATTAAT
Organism: Prolixibacteraceae bacterium; assembly: GCA_019163175.1. Taxonomy (GTDB): domain Bacteria; phylum Bacteroidota; class Bacteroidia; order Bacteroidales; family Prolixibacteraceae; genus Aquipluma. The sequence goes on from JAFLKN010000045.1 coordinate 51,469, forward strand.
ATTGGAAATAACGTGTTTATTGGCAGCAATGTAATTATTCTGCCAAATGTTAAAATAGGAGATAATGTAGTAATTGGAGCTGGAAGTGTAGTTACCAAGTCTTTAGAATCCAATTGCATTTATGCCGGAAATCCTGCTAAAATGATAAAAACAGTTGCTCAATATAAAGAAAAGGCTATCCAAAACGCAATTCATGTTGATAGTTCTAATATGCAATTTGCATCTATAATTATAAAAGAAGAATTAAAAAAGTTTTCCAATTAGAACAAGTGAAAATACAATCTCATAAAATGAATGACGTGAAACAAAAATCTGTTTGCCTTCTAATTAATACATTAGATTCTGGCGGAGCAGAGAAGGTCTGTACTACAATTGGCAATGAACTTGCAAATAAAGGCTATAAGGTTGATCTTTGGGTCAGAAAAAGTGAAGAGACAACTCTTTCAAAAATTTTAGATAAAAGGATCAACGTTTCATATATGAATCGCGATCGAGTAAGGAAAAGCATTATTCCACTAATAAAACTGATAAAATCAAGAAAGCCAGAAATTATTTTAGTTTTTGATATTGAATTTCTAATTTTCATACACCTATTGAGGAGTATTTTAAATTTTAATTTTAAAATTGTTGCGCGTAGTATAAATACACTTTCCATTGCTTACAAAGATCAAAAAGGATTTTGGAAAAAATTGATTTGGATACCATTAGCCAAGTACTTTCTGAATCGAACAGATACAATAATTGCACAATCTTCTGGAATGAAAAATGATTTGATAAACTACTTTAATATACCTCAATCAAAAATTAAACTAATACATAATCCTGCAATTAATCTAGATTTAAACGACAATAGTAAACAATTGATAAATAAAGATAGACTCGAGTTTGTATTTATTGGTCGATTATTTCCACCAAAAGGAATATTTTATTTGATTGAAGCTTTTAATATTGCGTTAAAAATAGAACCTAAAATACATCTAACGATTGTTGGTGAAGGACCTGAAAAAACAAAATTAATTGAAGAGGTTAAAAGACTTAAAATTGAAGATTCGATTAGTTTTGCTGGATTTCAATCAAATCCTAAATTGTACTACCAAAAATCCATTGCAACAGTTTTAACATCCATTTATGAGGGATTTCCAAATGTTTTAGTAGAATCCATTGCCGAAGGTACACCTGTCATTTCATTTAATTGCCCAAGTGGTCCAATAGACATTATTGAACCAGAGGTAAATGGTATACTTGTGGAATATTTAAACATACAACGTTTCGCGGATGCAATTATTGATATTGCTACCGCAAAAATAAAGTTTGACTATTTCAAGGTAAAAGAATCAGCAAAAAAATTTGATCTTGATCAAATTGTAAAACAATATGAAGATATTCTATTTTTCCAAAAATAAATCTACGAGAAATTTAAATATTCATTTTAGAGTTATCGAGAAATGATTAAAACCAGTTTATTCAACTATTTATGCGGAAAAGAGTCTTAATAATAGCAACAAGCATTAAAACAAAGGGAGGAATCACTTCTGTTATAAAAGCATATAAACAAACCAGTTTATGGATAGATTGGAATTGTTATTGGTTGGCTACTCATATTGATAAAAATAAATTTGTAAAAATTTTATTTTTTCTATTTTCTCTTATTAAATTCTGCTTTTTGTTACCATTCTATTCAATTATTCATATACATTTTAGTGAACCCGCTTCAGCAGCAAGAAAATTAATTTTTGTCTATATTTCTAAAATTTTTGGAAAAAAAATTATAACTCATTTCCATTCCTTTAGTATTGAAACAACAATTAATAGTAAATATCAAAAACTTTATTATGCAATCTTTTTTTCTTCTGATCAAATTGTTGTATTATCTGACCAGTGGAAAAAATGGATTAAAAATAAATGGCCTAATATTGAGCAACGAATTAGAGTAATATATAATCCATGCCCTTTATCAGAAATTAAAGAAAGTTTTAACAAAAAAACGAAAACAATTATTTATGCTGGGATACTTAATCAAAGAAAGGGATATTCTGATTTAATCAAAGCTTTTGCATTAATAGCCAAATCAAAAAGAGATTGGAAAATTATTTTTGCAGGTAATGGTGAAATAGAAAAAGCAAAACTACTGGCGAATGACTATCAAATTGAGGATCAAGTAATTTTTATGGGTTGGATAATTGGTGAACAAAAGGATAAACTATTTCGAGATGCATCCATTTTTTGTTTACCTAGTTATGCAGAAGGATTTCCAATGGCTGTGCTGGATGCATTTTCATACGGATTACCTGTAATTACAACTCCAGTTGGTGGATTACCAGATATACTCAGTGATAAAAAAAATGCTCTATTAGTAAACCCTGGTGATATCTCTGCATTGTCTGATGCCCTTGAATTAATGATAGATGATGAGACGTTAAGGAATCAAATTTCCTGTGAATCCAAACGTTTAAGTCAAACAATTTTTAGCTTAGTAAATATTTCAGACCAACTGGACAACCTTTATTATGAGTTATCTCATTCCTAATTATTTATAGAGTTGAAACTGGAAAGAATAAAATAGTACAGAATTATTATATTTATCTTATAAAGTTTTAATATTGACTTGCAAAGTATTAACTTAAACAGATTAATAATGTATTTTTCAAAATTTAAAATCTATTTTTTACAATTCATAATTAAAATAAATGCAAATGATGAAATTTATAAATACTATCGGTTTTAATATTTTTTCAGATGAATTATCAAAAATATCTCTTGAAAATAAAAAATGTATAATAATTAATACGATGAGCCCAAATTCTTATGGGATTTCTACTAAAGATAACAATTTTAGAAATGCATTATTGGATAGTGATTATTTAGTTCTCGATGGCGTCTATTTTGCATTGGCTTCAATATTCTTATCAGGTAAGAATATAAAAAAAAATCAAGGCCCTGAAGTATTTTATCATTTTATGAATCGAGTAAATTTAAAAAAAGGTAAAGTTTTTTTTTTAGGTTCTAGCAAAGAAACATTGAATAAAATAAAATTTAAGGCTAAAGTCGATTACCCTAACATTATAGTTGAAACTTATTCCCCACCTTATAAAAACATATTCTCAGATGAAGATAACCATCAAATGATAGAAGCAATTAATACCTTTTCTCCCGATTTACTCCTAGTCGGAATGACATGTCCCAAACAGGAAAAATGGGCTTACTACAACAGAAAAAATTTAAATTCCACATTGATATGTTGTGTTGGCGCCGTTTTTGATTGGTATGCTGGTAATAGCAAGCCAATTGCTCCCATTTGGTGGAAATTACGGTTAGCATGGCTAGTCCGTACTATCCAACGACCAGAAATTATCAAAAGATACCCTAATATAGGAATATTTTTAGGACATTTATTATTAGCCTTTCTAGGCTTAAAAAAGTATAAATATGACAAAATCTAAAATCAATCTTGGAATAATCGGTATTGGACGAATGGGGATAACTCATTTTTCGATTATCAATAGTCATCCAGATGTAAACATAAAAGCAGTAGTTGATACTTCAGGACTTATCCTGTCGTTGTTTGACAAGTACATAAAGGGAGTAAATACATATAAAGATTATACCGATCTTTTTAAATCTGAAACACTCGACGCTGTCATTATTTGCACTCCTCCCACGCTACACTATCCCATTGCAATAGAAGCTGCAAAGAAAAACATTCATGTTTTTTCGGAAAAGCCTTTTACTACAAAAAAGATACTTGGAAAGGAACTTGCTGAATTGTTTGAACAAAAAGGTCTGGTAAATCAAGTTGGCTATGTAAATCGGTTCAATGATGTTTTTGCCAAAGTCAAGGAATATCTCGAATTGGGAATTATCGGAAACGTGATACGCTTTAAATCGGAAATGTTTAGCCGAACCATAACCAAGGCAGAAGAAGGAAATACATGGCGCGACTCGCATGAAAATGGTGGCGGTGCATTGTTTGAAGTTGCCTCACATGCAATAGACCTGATCATTTTTCTGGTTGGAAAACCCGACAAAATAACCGGATCGAGCCTATCCAAAGTCTATTCAAAAAATGTAGAAGACACCGTTTTTGCCACCATGCTTTATAAGAGCGGAATTTCTGGCACACTAAATGTAAACTGGAGCGACGAAAGTTATCGTAAGCCCACCAATAAAATTGAGATATTTGGGACTGAAGGTAAGATATTAGCCGACCAGCATGGAATTAAGATCTACATGAAAAATGCGAATTCAGAACACAATTTGAAAGAAGGTTGGAATAGCATTTATATTACTGATGTATTTAAACCGGTTCCATTCTATGTTAGAGGCAATGAATTCACCAGTGAATTGTATCACTTTATTGATTGCATTAACGATCGAAAAATAAAAAACAGATGCAGTTTTGGCGATGCAACCGGAACACTGGAAGCCATTGAAGCAATTTTAAACGATTACGAACAGAACGGAAAATTTTAACTATGGAACCTATTGATAAAATTGTTTTTGGAGACAATCAGTTTTTTGGCATCAATCACATGTCACAAGAAAAAGCTCAACAATTGTCCGAAAAATTTCATGATCTGTCAAGCATTATAAATGTTTACGAGATGGCATTCGATTCCGGAATCAGGGCAATCATGCTGAATAGCAACGACAGAGCAAAAAGTATTTGCGAACATTTTAAAGATAACAAATCTAAATATCCTGAATTAAGTTGGTATCCGTCAATTCCCTATCCACACAAATATGCCAATCTGATCAGTGAAAAAGGAATTATCCCCACAATAAACGAAATCCTCTTTAAAGATAACTCGGCAATGGGTTTGCTTGGAATGATTGCAACCGGAAGTGCTGCTGTTTTTGGGAAAGATGCAATTAAGATGATGAAGATGCTTATTGATGTTGAAATGAGGATGTATAAAGGCTTAAATATAAAAGCTATTTTTCTTCAGAATATCATTACAGATTTATTGTTGGGCTATGATGTAAAAGAAATATTCGTAGAATATTGTCACTACATTAAAATCAAATACAAAGTATTGCCAGGTTTAATCACACAGAATATGCCAAAGCTGCTGGAGAAACTTCAGGAATGGGAAATTGAAGAGGTTGTAATCTGCAGTTCGTTCAATAAAATAGGGTATTTAATGTCGCCAAATATTGAAAGTTATACAAATGCTGCAACTAAAAATGATGCATCAAAATATCAGATTATGGCAATGTCTACCTTAGCCTCAGGAGCAATAAGAGCAAAGGAAGCTTACGAATTTATTAATCAGCAAAATGTTCAATCGGTAGTTTTTGGAGCATCTTCAAAGAAACACATAGAAGAAACCATATCGTTGATCAAACTATAAGTTTCGGGTTCTGAAATTCCTAAATATATGAATACAATTCTGGTGAGTGGGGCTTATGGATTTGTGGGATCGAACCTTTCAAAATACCTTGGAGCAAAGAAGGAATACAACCTTTTTGCTTTAGATATTCAAAAAAAGGAATTGACTAATTATAATGAGCAGTTTGTATGGCAGGATTTGCCACAAATGGATTTCAATAGAATAGACACCATTATTCATCTTGCTGGAAAGGCTCACGACACCAAAAATACGAGTAAGGCAGAGGAATATTTCGAAATAAACGTTGGCTTAACCAAATTAATTTTCGACAAATTTTTAGAATCAAAAGCTAAAATATTCATCTATTTTAGTTCGGTAAAAGCAGTAACAGACTCTGTCAAAAATAATATGCTTACTGAAGATGATATTCCAAATCCGCAAACACCTTATGGAAAATCGAAGCTGGAAGCTGAAAAGTATATTTTGAGTCAGGAATTACCGGAAGGAAAGAAAATTTACATTTTAAGGCCAGCGATGATTCACGGGCCTGGGAATAAAGGCAATTTGAACTTACTATATAAGCTTGTTTCAAAAGGTATTCCCTACCCTCTCGGTGCATTTATAAATCAACGTTCTTTCACCTCAATCGATAATTTGAATTTTATCATTGAACAACTCATGCAAAGGAACATTCAATCCGGAATTTATCAGATAGCCGACAGTGAACCTTTATCGACAAATCAATTAATTGAACTTATAGCTTTGTCAATTGGTAAAGATCCAAAAATTTGGAAACTACCGATTGGATTAGTAAAAGTCGTCGCCAGTTTAGGCGACATTTTACCAATACCTTTAAACTCTGAGAAACTAAAAAAGCTGACCGAGAACTATGTGGTTTCAAATAAAAAAATAACAGACTCGCTTCAAGTTTCATTACCAGTTTCAGCAAAAGATGGGATGAAAATTACATTGAATAGGTTCAAAATACATAGTACTGATTTTTAAAATTTAGTTTTCACTTATGAACTATTTAATACTAAGTATTATTCTAACAATTATATTGAAAACATATATCAATTTAGCAGATCGATTTAATATTATTGACAAACCAAATAATAGAAGTTCTCACAGCAAAAATACGATAAGAGGTGGTGGTATAATTTTCCCAATTGCCGCATTAATTTGGTTTATTTGGTCTGGGTTTCACTATCCTATGTTTTTTGCAGGTTTAAGTTTAATAAGCTTGATTAGTTTTTGGGATGATATATCACCATTAAGTGCAAGAATCAGGCTTACAGTTCAGCTTACCGCTATATTTTTGATGTTCATGGAGTTGGGCATTGATCTATTACCATGGTGGGCTTGGCTGATTATTTTAATTCTTGCTACTGGTATAATCAATGCATTTAACTTTATGGACGGTATAAATGGTATTACAGGTGGATATAGTCTTTCTGTTCTGTCCGGAATTTGGTTGGTCAATAATTATCAGCATCAATTTATAGAGAACGAGTTCATTTATTTAATTAGCATCTCGTTGGTAATTTTTGGATTTTTTAATTTTCGAAAAAAAGCGATTTGTTTTGCCGGAGATGTTGGATCTGTTTCAATTGCATTTATACTAACTTTTATACTTGCGAAACTGATTTTACTAACAAGCAATCCGCTCTATATACTTTTTTTTAGCCTATATGGGGTTGACACAATTTCGACAATTATCTATAGATTATGGAAAAAAGAAAATATTTTCGAAGCACATCGCAAACATCTTTACCAATTGGTGTCAAACGAACTTAAAATATCTCAATTACATGTAGCTTTTGTCTATTCTACCCTACAACTTCTGATTTGTGCAGTCACTTTTCTGATAATAAAAAACGATAATTCAGGCTCAACAAATTGGTTATTTGGAATTTGTTCTTTAAGTTTGATCACAATCATATTTATTGGGTTAAGGTTTAATATCAATAAAAAGGTTGATAAACAAAAGAACCTTAATACTGTTTAATTTAGAGCTGAAATATATAGATGGAGGTTGAATTTCAACTGATTGAAGAATGCCGCTAAATTTTTGTGTAGGAAACAACTATTAGTGCGGAAAATAAAAATAAAAAACGGATCTATGAAAAGAATATTTACATCATTAATGAATCACAGTTACTTGCCATCCTGGATGGTCTTGTTTTGTGATTTGGCCATTTTTTCAATATCCTTTATTTTCAGTTATTTATTATCTCAAAATATTTCTGGTCATTTTCTTGACATGAATCTGATTTTTCTTCAGATGTTGACAGGAGTTCCATTCTTTTACCTTGCATATTATATGCTTCAACCCCATAGGGGAATTATTCGCCATTCAACAACACAGGATGCGGCGATAATTATTCTAGCACATCTCATAATAACCATGGGATTGATGACAGTATCACTTTTAGGCCATGTATTTGCAAATAAATTCGCTATACCTTATTCAATCGTATTGATACATTATTTCATTTCTGTATTGATAATGATTTCCTTTAGATTCTCCATAAAGTTTATATTTTACTATTTATCAGTTCTTCCAGGTGAAGTTCATAAGGTTTTAATTTTCGGAGCTGGCAATAAAGGACAAATTACTCGCGAGGTTATTGAGAAAGATAGAAGTTTGGGAATAAAACTTATTGGGTTCATTGATGACAATTGGCAATTGCAAAATAAAATTCTGGGTGGATTACCGGTTTATTCAGAAGAAAAGGCCTTTGAAATGATCATTGGGTCCGAAAAAGTAAAAGAAATTATTATAGCAATTAACCATGACAAAATATCGAATGATAGACGTCGACAGATCATTAACCTTTGTCTGGAAAAGCATATTAAGGTCAGCGATGTTCCTGACACTTCATTATGGATTGATGGTTCATTATCGGTAAAGCAAATAAAAGAAATACAAATTGAAGATTTACTTGGAAGGGATCCCATTGTATTAAATAAAGATAGAATTGCTCAAGGATTGTACCGACAGACCATCTTGGTCACTGGAGCTGCTGGATCAATCGGTTCAGAACTTATTAGACAGATATTAAATTTTCATCCTGGCCAAATAATTTTGGTTGATCAGGCTGAGTCTGCCCTCTTTGATCTTCAAACTGAAATTAAGGATAAGCTAAATGGTTTGAATACCATTTTTGTTATTGGAAGTGTAACCGACAAGTTCAGGATGAGAAAAATATTTCAGAAATACCGCCCTGAAGTAGTGTTCCATGCTGCTGCTTACAAACATGTTCCACTTATGGAAATTCAACCTTATGAAGCGATAAAATGTAATATAGGCGGAATAAAAGTTATGGCAGACCTATCTGTTGAATTTGGAGTTGACAAATTTGTAATGGTTTCAACTGACAAAGCTGTAAATCCTACAAACGTGATGGGAGCAACCAAAAGAATTTGTGAAATCTATGTTCAATCACTTTCACAAATTCCAGACATGAAAACACATTTTATAACCACTAGGTTTGGAAATGTGCTGGGCTCCAATGGATCTGTAATTCCCTTATTTAAAAAGCAAATTAGCAAAGGTGGCCCAATTACTGTGACTCACAGAAATATTACCCGTTACTTTATGACTATTCCTGAAGCATGTCAGCTGGTTCTTGAAGCTGGGTTTATGGGTAAGGGTGGAGAAATATTTTTGTTTGATATGGGTCAGCCAGTGCAAATCTATGATCTGGCTGAAAAAATGATATTACTTTCAGGTTTAACACCACACAAAGACATTAAAATTGAAATTTCAGGATTAAGACCAGGTGAAAAACTGTATGAAGAACTTTTAGCCTCTGCTGAAGACACATTGCCATCCTTTCACAATAAAATCCTGATTGGAAAGATCCGACACTATAACTACAATGACCAGAACCTAAAAGTAACTGAATTACTTAATAGTATTACAAGAGAAAATGATGAATCTTTGGTTGCGAGAATGAAAGATCTTGTTCCTGAATTCATATCAAACAATTCAGTATTTGAATCATTAGACAAGCAGGATAAAGATGCGAGTTCAAATGGACCGCATAGAAAGATTAAATTACCAAGTGGCATTATTGCATCAAAATCTGATTTTTTCGCATAATAGAAAGCTTAAACTTCGATTTATTAAATAAATAAACCAAAATTGACAACCATAATCAAATAAAAATGAAAAGCCAAAATCTAATTTTAATTCTAATTGTAATATCAATATTAAGTTCATGCCGGTCCCCAAAAGAGTTTACTTACTTTCAGGATGTAAATACCGACCAGCACATTGCAGGTGTTTCAAACAATGTACAAGAATATAAGGTAAAAACTTACGACAACTTATATGTCAGTATAAAGACACTAAATCCAGAAGTAAATGTATTGTTTGATCCAAATCAATCTTCATCTAGTTATGGATCAGGGACAACAATGATGTATGGAGATAATGTTTCTCAATATATTAATGGTTATCAAGTTGACTCCTTAGGAATAATATCTTTGCCAATAATCGGTAGTGTTGAGGTTATCGGATTAACTTTAAAGCAGATACAAAATAAAATTCTAAAAAAATCACTTGAGTTCCTTAAGGATCCAACTATAAAAGTTAAATTACTAAGTTTCAAGGTTAACATTAGCGGAGAAGTTCGAAATCCTGGAGTTTACTACTCATACAATGAAAAATTGAGTATTTTGGAAGCAATAAGTATGGCCAACGGAGTTACTGACAATGCAAAACTCGAAGAGGTTATAGTAATAAGACCAACAACCAATGGATCTAACAGCTACAATCTTAATCTAACAAAAAAAGATATCCTTGCCTCCGAAGCATTTTACTTGCAACCAAATGACATGGTATACATAAAACCTAGCAAAAATAAACGTATGGAATTGAATACAACCTCCTATTCCTTATTTTTATCCACAGTTACAACTGCACTACTTGTCATTAGTATATTTAAATAGCTTTCATTCAATTTATTTATAATAGTCAAATTTGTTTTACGCTAAACAAAAAAAAAAACAAAGTACATAATGGAAAAATTTGAAGACTTTTTTGATTCCATGGAATCAAAAAACAAAGAGATTAGACAAAGCATAGTATTAAAATACATAAAAAATTGGTATTGGTTTTTAATATTTTGTTTACTGGGAATTTCAGGAGGATTTGTAATCTTTAAACTTACACCTCCATCATATATGGTTCAAAGTAGATTATTAATTCCATCAGAAGATAATGCGATTAGTGCATTACTTCCTTTTGATAGTCCATTAATGCCAAAAAATCAAAAAATAGAGAATCAGATTGGAATTCTTCAATCTTTTACTTTATACAAAAAAGCCTTAGAAAATCTAAATTGGAAAGTTACTTTTTTTAAAAATGATAGGTTCCAGCTATTTGAATTATATGAAAATAAGCCTTTTGATGTGAAGGTTTCGAAAGATGCCTATAATTTAACAGGATTTATGCTGAAAATTGTGCCACTAAATGATTTTGAATACGAAATATCAGGTGATGATAAAATTTATCAGGATGGGATTAAGCAAGCTTTTCAATTTAACGAAAGGGGAAAATTTAACTCCACATACAAGAATCAGCATTTTGAATTTATACTTAACAAAAAAAATTGCGAGATTGGAGAAAAGTATCTTATGATTTTTAATGATTTTAACAATTTGACACAGAATTATCTGAGTGACGTAAAAATAAATCTTGAAGATCAAAAATCTGAATTAATTAATGTTCATTTAATTGGCCCTATCCCAAAAAAAAGTGCAGACTTCATTAATGAATTGAATCAAGTTTTCATCTCGTTTGGAATGAAAAAGAAAAACCAAACATCGGAGAATTCTATTAATTTTATAGACACAACATTAATTGGAATTTCCAATTCACTCAAAAACGCTGAGTTTAATCTAAGTAATTATAGAAAGGAAAACAAGGTTCTGGATATGGGAACAGAAGCAACTGTAATTTATCAGAAACTGGAGGAGATTGAAAATGAAAAATATCTTGCAAAGATGCGGATTGATTATTATCGAAATTTACAATCTTATCTGGGTGATGCAAAAAAAATAAAACAAATGGTTAATCCATCAATTATTGGAGTTACAGATCCTGGATTAACAAGTTTGCTTCCAAAACTGACAGACCTATATAGTAAAAGGGAAGTTCTTTTATATAGTGTAGAAACCAACAATCCAAGTCTGATTCTTTTGGAAAAAGAAATACAGTTAACCAGTAATGCGTTATTAGAAAACTTAAATAATTTGCTAAAGAATGCAGAAATTGAAATGCAAGGAATGGAAAATAGGTTTGCTGCCATACAGGAAAGGCTAGGTAAATTGCCTGATACTGAAAGAAAATTAGTCAGCATTCAGCGTGATTTTACTCTTAATAACGAATTGTATACGTACATGTTACAGAAAAAAGCGGAAGCTTCAATTTCATTAGCGTCAAATATACCTCAAGTTCAGATTATTGATGACGCAATGGTAGAAGCCGCTTCAATGGTTGGTCCAAATTTGTATATGAATTTAATAGGTGGGTTGGGGATAGGATTTATGATTCCTTTCTTATTCATATTAATAGTAGATTTATTCAATACAAAGCTGGAAACAATTGAGGAAGTAACAAAGCTCTCAAAAATACCAACATTGGATGGAATTATTCACTCAAACTATAAAAATAGTTTGCCTGTTTTTAATAATCCACATTCAGGTATTGCTGAATCATTTCGTGTATTAAAAGTAAATCTTAAGAATTCATTGAATAGTGCTGACAAAAAAGTTATTTCAGTAAATTCATTGGTTCCGGGTGAAGGAAAATCTTTTATTTCTTCCAATTTAGCATCCATATTATCATTAGGAGCAAACAACAAAAAGGTACTTCTAGTTGAAGGTGATTTACGGAAACCTATGCTAAATGGGTTATTCGGCACTAACAATGGAATTGGCCTTAGCACATACTTATTATACAATAATAATTTTGACGAAATTATTATAAAAACTGTTTACGAGAATTTATTCTTTGTGCCCGCTGGTGAAATGTCTCCTAACCCAACAGAGCTTCTAGAGAATGGAAGATTCTCTCATTTCATTGAAGAAGCTAGAAAAAAATATGATTACATTATACTAGACAACGCTCCTGTATCATTAGTTCCGGATGGGTTGATGACAAGCAAACATGCTGATGCTAATATTTTCATACTCCGTTTAAATTATAGTAGAAAAAAGGAGGTTCGGGAAATTAATAAAACAATCGATGTAAACGGAATAAAAAATGCCATAATAGTTATTAATGATGCACCTATGAATAAGTTTGGATATGGTAATAAATATTGGAAAAATGGTTATGGCAACTATATAAAGGCATCCGTCAAAGCCTGATTGTAATTGAATTTACTTTTAACGTATCGAATGATTTTTAAATTTTCGTACATTTTACGAACAAAATTACAATTTTACAGTTTATAGATTTATATTTTAACAAAGGGTATTCATTTTACTATTAATTACTTAGAATATTTTCGGATGATAATAGCAGTCGATTTTGATGGAACCATTGTAGAACACAAGTATCCTGAAATAGGAAAAGAAATTCCAAATGCAATTAAAGTACTTAAAAGGCTTAAAGCTGATGGACATGTGTTAATTTTATGGACCTATCGATCGGGTGAAGAGCTTAAACAAGCTGTGAGATATTGTAAAAAACATGGGGTAGAATTCTTTGCTGTAAATAATAATTCAAATGATGAGGATTTTGATTTTACTTATAGCAGGAAGATTTATGCTGATGTATATATTGACGACCGAAATCTACCCGGATTACCTGATTGGGAAACTTTATACAGAATGATTGTAAATCGAGTCGAAAATACTATTTAACAACAGCCCCCATATTTCTCAAATGTTTATGTTGATAATATGAAATTCGGTTAAAGCTAAAATTAGTTTAGAAGTTGAAAGATTTGAATTTACACCCCATAGGACTACCTTAGAAATAGTCCTTTGTTATTATATTAGAATTTAAACATTTTTTAAATCTATAATTAAAAGGAATTAGAAGTATAATAAAGTCAAGAGATTAGATTAATTATAAATACAGAAAGGGACTAAAGTATGTGCGGAATATTAGGTATTTTAGGATTTGAGCCCCAAGAAGCAAATCGGACAAATGAAATAATGGGAATGACATCTACTCTTCAACATAGGGGGCCGGATGGATTCGGTTATTATATTTCTCCAGATATAGCTTTAGGCCAGACAAGACTTTCAATTATAGATTTATCAACCGGAGATCAACCATTTACTACTGAAAAAAGTGTAATGGTGTATAACGGTGAAGTTTATAATTACATTGAAATCAGGAAAGAGCTTGAACAACACGGAGTACGTTTTAAATCGACAAGTGATACTGAGGTTATAGTAAGGGCTTACGAATTCTATGGAGAGCAATGTCTGACAAAATTTAATGGTCAATTTGCATTTCTGATTTGGAATAAGGAAAAAAAAGAACTATTTGCAGCCAGAGATCGGTTTGGGATACGGCCATTATACATATTAGATCACAACGGGAGTTTCTATTTCTCCTCGGAATTAAAGGCATTTGATACAATCCAGAAATTTAATAGGCAATTCGATATAGACAATTTATTTGAACACGCCCTGTTCTGGAACACAACTGGAGATGCAACTGTATTTAAGAATATTCGCAGTTTGCCTGGAGGTAGTTATATATTATATAAGAATGGGCAGGTCGTTTGTGAGAAAAAGTATTATGAAATTGGTGGGAATAATTCATCTACAACAAAAACTTATAACGAAGCTAAAGATGAATTTAATGGACTACTTGATGATGCAGTTAAGCTTCGGTTGCGAAGTGATGTTCCGGTTGGAGCCTATCTTAGTGGAGGGATAGATAGTTCTGTAATTACATATTTGATTCATAAAAACAAACCTGACAGGCTAAAGACCTTCTCAATTACATTTGAGAATAAAGAGTTTGATGAGTCAGAATATCAGAAGGAAATGATTCAGAAAATCAACTCAGATCATGTATTCCTAAACATAACTAGCGAAAAAATTGATAACGCACTACCTCTGGCTGTATATCATGCTGAGCGACCAATTTTTAGGACCGCTGCAGTACCATTGTTTCTACTGTCAGAAAAAGTGAAAGAGAATAATATAAAAGTAGTTCTAACTGGAGAGGGAGCAGATGAATTGCTCTATGGATATGATTCATATAAAGAATTAAAGATGCTCAAATTCTGGTCTAAATTTCCTGGATCAAAATATCGGCCACTATTGATAAAAAAGCTTTACCCGCATCTTAACCACTACAATAACAATGAAATGTATGGGTTAATGAAAATGTATTATGAAGGTTTCTTAAACGATTTTGAGAATCCATTGGCGTCATTAAATATTCGTATTCATAATAACAAGGCCATTGAGAACTATTTCAACAAGGACTTTAATGTAAGTTTTCAAAAAGACTCAATCATATCTAAAGTTCAGCAAAATCTTCCTTCAAACTATGACACGTGGGATATCTATCAGAAAAACCAATTTCTCGAAATGAAGACCCTTCTCTCGGGCTATCTGTTATCTTCTCAAGGAGACCGAATGTCATTGGCGCATAGTATTGAAGGTAGATATCCGTTTCTTGATCACCGTATTGTAGATTCATTATTCTATATGAATGATGAATTCAAAATGAAAGGTCTTTCTCAGAAACACTTGTTACGTGATTCATTTAGCGGAAAAGTACCAGATTCAATAATTAATCGACCAAAAAAACCCTATATCGCTCCTGATTTGAGTTCATTTTTCAGAGATGGGAAGCCAACTGAGAATACATCATTCTTTTTAAATGACTCAATTGTCAAGGATTACGGGATATGGGATCCTAAATATGTAGCAAGATTTTTGAATAAATTCAAAAATGGAGTTCCTGAAAACGTAGGATACCGAGATAATATGTTAGTATGCTTTATGCTGTCCACACAGATTGTCCAGTATTGGATAAACAATCCAATCAAATATGCGTTATGTGAGAAAGATTTTAAAATTAAGATTAACGATTACAAAACTGCCAATTATGAAAACAACAGTACTAACTAAGGATGCAATTCAGGAATTATTGCTTGATTTTTTATGTCAGCAATTTTTAGTTGAAAAAGAAGATATTGAACTCGATAAATCTCTTGTTGATACCGGAATAATTGACTCTATGGGATTAATTGAAATTTCGGCCTATTTGCAGCGGGAATATGAAATTAAAATTACTGAAGAAAAAATGAATCGGAATAATTTCGGTTCAGTAGTCAAAATAGTTGACTTCATTTTACGCGAAAAGGATATAAACTAATAATATTTAATTTTTCCGCCATGCATAATTCAGTTAAAAGATGCACACATTGTGTGTTATCAGAAAATTTTCCAAGAATAGAATTTGACGAAAAAGGGGTGTGCAACTTTTGTAGGGAAGAGCTTTTTCATAGCACAGAAAAGTCTTATATTGAAGAAGCTACAGTTGCAATTTCTGAAATGCTGAATAAAGAAAAAGGCCAATCAGAATACGATGCTATAGTTTGTTATAGTGGAGGAAAAGATAGTACCTTAACACTAAAACTAGCTGTTGAAAAATATAAGCTCAAAGTACTTTCATTCACTCTCGAAAATGGTTTTACATCACCTGAAGCAAATAAAAATATAGAACGTGTAGTCTCTGCCCTTGGAGTTGACCACATTACTTTTCGGCCTTCCAAAAAATTCATGAGAGATCTGTATAAGGTAAGCTCTATTTATGAAATCTACAACAAGAAAACTCTGACGAGAATATCGGCCAATTGCAATTCGTGTATTTCTATCGTTAATAATACTGCGCTTAAATATGCTCTGGAAAAGAATGTACCGTTCATTCTTTCTGGCTTTACACTTGGACAAATTCCCTTAAACGCAATTTATTACACAACAAATTATGCTTTTCTGAAAGAAAGCAGAAAGAATACCATGGATAAGCTGACTGCATTGTTAGGCGACGATGTGGATAAATATATGGGTATTAATGACAAAATAATTGAAGGTGTAAAAAAATACCCAGTTAACATCAACATCTTATGTCTAGAATCCTATACTGAAAAGGAGATTATTGATGAAATCCTCCCTCTGGGTTGGGTACCTCCTAAAGATGTTGATGGATGTTCGTCTAATTGTAGAATTAATGCGTTTAACAATTATGTACACGAACGTAAATATGGATACAGCCCGTATGAACTTGAGCTAAGCCACTTAATAAGGAAAAATCTATTATCAAGAGAAGAAGCTCTTTCAAAACTATTGGATCAGCCAATGGATCAGATTAAATATGCGATGCAGGATCTTAAAATTGACGAGTCCCAGTTGCAAAAATTTAATTCCTAACACACTCTTAATTACCAGTTTCAGCATTGAATTATTTTGTCATCAGCTTTAATATCAATTTATTAATGAGATGGAAAAAATGAATATTTCTAAAATTCAGGAGCAATTCTGGATTTTAAATTTTCTGCACAAGAATAATACTGCCTACAATATACCCTCGGTATTTAAAATTGATGGTATTCCAAATCTGGAATATCTACAAAAATCGATTGACGTTTTAATACAAAGACATGAGTTATTAAGAACTATTTTCTTTCTTGAAAAGGAAAATGTTTTTCAAAAACTTGATGGACTTAGGCATGTTTTAAAAGTAAATGTAATCAATATTCCGACCGCCTTTTCCGGAGTAGATATTCCGAAAGAAGTAAGTGAAGAGATTCATTTCCCTTTTGATTTGATGGGGGGAAATTTGTTTCGGGTAACCTTGTTTGCTTTTGAGAATAAGGTGTCGATTTTGACCATTGTTTTTCATCACATTATTGTTGATCTCCACTCAAAGAAAATGTTTGGAGAAGAGCTCTCTGAAATATACAACTCTTTATGCCAAGGAAAAAAGGCTGAATTGAGATCAGTTGAACACAGTTATTTCAACTATGTTGAGAATTATACGAGATGGCTCGAATCGCCAAATGCAGAGGAAATGCTCGATTATTGGCTAAAGGAACTTGAGAATACAAACTTGTCATTAGATCTTCCGACCGACTTTGAAAGACCCAAACAATTGTCCTTAAAAGGAAGATCAGTAAAATTCGCTATTGAATCTGATTTCGCCTCAAAAGTAAAAGCATTTTCTGCTGAAAATCTGGTTACTCCATTTGTAATTCTATTAAGTGCCTATGCTTCAATGCTTAGTAGATTAAGCAATAAGAAACAGGTAATTATTGGAGTACCTATGTCGAACAGGCGTAGAGAAGAAAACAAAAATATTTTTGGTTGTTTTGTCAATATTGTTCCTATTAAAGTTGATTTTTTAAATAATATATCAGGCCTAGAGGTCATTAAACAGATAAGAGTTGCATTATTTAAAGCTCACCGAAATCAGGAATTGCCTTTAGTATATCTCATTGACAGGGCTAAATCAAAAATGAAAGATATTAATAACTCAATCTTTCAGACGGGCTTTACATTTGAACCACCAATGACGCTGTCATTAAATAATTTAAATGTCACACCATTAATATTCGAACGTGAAGGTTCTCAGTTAGAACTATTTCTGACCATGTTTGAAAATGGAGATTTAATACAGGGATCACTTGAATATTCCGAAGAATTATTTCTGCAATCAACAGCCATACATTGGAAAGATATATTCATAAATACACTGAAGTCTTTAATTGAACAACCTGAGGCCGAGATTGATCAGTTGGAAACATTAACTCTGGAAGATAGGGAAAGTTTAATTGAATGGAATAATACTGATTCTCCTTATGAGAACAGTATTTGTTTGCATACAAAATTTGAAAAACAGGTTCAGAAAAATCCGAATCAAAATGCCTTATATTTTAAAGACCAAATTCTGACCTATAGCGATTTTAACAAACATGCGAATCGTCTTGCAAATTACCTTCTCGAAAAAGGGGTAAAAGTTGAAGATAAGATTGGAATCTGCTTGGATCGTTCTTTTGAAATGATGATTGCCATATATGGAACATTAAAAGCTGGAGCAACATTTGTTCCAATGGATCCAAAATCGCCGAAAGAAAGAATTGCCATGGTAATAAGTGATGCCAGGTTAGACTTTATATTCTCTACAAAAGAAAAAAGCACTAATCTGCCAGAGGATGGAAACTGCATCTATCTTGATAATATTCTGGAAAGTCCATTGTCAGAAAATGACAAAAATCCTGAAGTTGATGTAAAACCACAAAATCTTGCCTATGTGATGTTCACATCAGGGTCAACAGGAAGGCCAAAGGGAGTTATGATTGAGCATCATTCCGTCTTAAATAAGATAGGTTGGATGCAAAAGCAATATTCTTTGGCACCCGGTGAAAAGCTACTTCAAAAAACACCAATTACCTTCGATGTTTCAATATGGGAGCTGTTCTGGTGGATGTTTGAGGGTGGAGAATTAATTCTTCTTCAGCCCGACGGAGAGAAGAATCCAGGAGTTATGGTAAATGAAATTAGAGGAAAGAATCCGACTGCATTAATTTTTGTTCCTTCATTATTTTCAACCTTTATCGATTATTTAAAGGTTAGTAATACAACGGATTGTTTGCAGAATGTAAAATGGATTTTCCTTATTGGAGAGGCTCTTACCCCCGCCTTGGTTAATAGATACAATCAAATCATTGACTGGGATAATTCACCATTACTTGTAAATACTTATGGGCCGACAGAAGCAACGATTGCTGTTTCGTACTATGAGTGTCCAAAAACACCCGGAATAAAAGATATATACATTGGCAAACCAATTGACAATACAAAATTACTGGTTATAAATAGCAAAAATAAAATGCAACCAGTTGGTATTCCAGGTGAATTAATCATTACTGGTGTTAATTTGGCTAGAGGGTATTTAAATTCTCCGGAATTAACAAATGCTAAATTCTTCGAACTGACAACTCCTGATGGGCAGCAAATAAGAGCCTATAAAACCGGTGATATTGCCAGATGGGAGAAAAATGGAGAGATTTCCTTTACTGGTCGGGTTGACAATCAAATTAAAATCAGGGGTCATCGTATTGAACTTGGAGATATTGAATCAAAAATTCTTGAACATCCTAATGTAAATGAGACTGCAGTTATTGTTTCGGAAACAGATCCAGAAAACAAATTTTTGATTGCTTATGTTGTTTCAAAGACGACAGAATTAAATCTGACCTCCAGTATTAACGACTACCTGATTAAAACTCTGCCTAACCACATGGTTCCTTCTCATATAGTCGAAATCGAAAGTATGCCTTTGACCACTAGTGGAAAGATTGATCGACGAAGGCTTCCTGTTCCAAGATATCAGGCATCAACTGAAATTTTAGCGCCAACTTCAAAATATGAGAAACACCTTTCCGAGCTTTGGAAAGATCTGCTGAATATTAGCAGTATTAGTATAACTGATAATTTCTTTGAGCTAGGTGGAAATTCGCTTTTGGCAATTAGATTAATCACTAAAATACAAGACACATTAGGAATTAATCTGGATGTCGTTAAAATTATGGAGTATCCTAACATTAAGGTATTTGCAAACTATTTATCCGGAAATCATTCTCAAGAAACAAATAGGAATACGAACCTGGAAAGACGAAAAGAACTAAGGCAATCTCGACAATCAAGACAGGACAGATATTAAATTTTGAACCCTAATAATGAAGAAACTAATAAAAAGAAATGCTGTACGACTAATTAGTGAAGCTGGATATTTCATAAAGCCACATATAGAAAACAGAAATGACAGAGAGCATTACATCAAATTATTCGGACTTGAAAGTGTTGAAAAAAGAAGGTTCTACAATATAAGTGCTGGCGGACATTTTGACTTTGGATGCGGAATCCATCATCCTTGCTGGACAAATGTAGACATGGATAGAAAATGGAGATTAGCAAAATGCTACGACCCTGAACGAGATATTGCACATGATTTACTTACCTGCACCCCTATTCCAATTGAGTCGAATTCCGCAGAGATAGTTCATTCTAGACTTACAATTGAGCATATTACTGATGAAGCAGTTTTATTCATGTTTAAGGAAGTAAAACGAATATTAAAAAAAGGTGCTATTTTCAGAGTGCACACTATTAATACAGATTTAGATTACAGAGCGTTGAAGAATAATGATCGTGAATTTTTCTTTTGGTTTCGGAACAATCCTTCAATTTCGTTGGAACAAGCATTCTTGGAGCATTTTGCGGCAAATGCCTCTACTTTAACTCCTGATGGTGCAGAAAATCCGTTTTCAGATGAAGAAATTCGATCAGTACTGGCAACCAAAAAGTATGAGGATGCATTAGACTATTTTACTTCTAGATGCCCGGTTGAACTCCAAAATAAATACAGAAACAGGCATATGAATTGGTGGAATCCAGAGAAATTGCATCGAATGCTTTCGATGGCAGGATTTAAAACAATTTATTTATCACAACCAGAACAAAGCGCTTGCCCTGTTTTAAGAAACGATAACTACTTCGACAACATGACAAACAGAACAATGCTTTATATGGAAGCAGTGAATGATTAAACTGCCCTCACTGACTTAGGAATTCATTTAATGCGATTTTGTATAAAATTCTGTTGAATACAAAACATATAATTTGAAGAAAATATTTTTCTCAAATTTGTAATAGAATACTATATGAATGAATTCATTAAGAACAAAACAATTGAATATTTAGGACTTGCAGGTTATTTTATAAAACCACTGGTAGCCAAGAAAAACGATACTGATTTGTATATAAAATTATATGGAAAAGATAGTGTCGAGGCCCGAAGATTTTACAACATTAGTGCGGGTGGTCATTTTGATTTCGGTTGTGGAATTCATCATCCTTGCTGGACAAATATTGATATGGACCGAAATTGGAAATCAGCAAAGTGCTATGATCCGTCGAAGGATATAGCTCATGATTTGCTCACCTGTACTCCAATTCCTGTTGAATCCAATTCCGCTGAATTAGTGCATTCCAGATTGAGTATTGAGCACATCACTGATGAAGCTGCACTTTTCATGTTCACTGAAATTAAACGCATCCTAAAAAAAGATGCAATCTTCCGGGTTCATACTATAAATACAGATATAGATTACCGAGCTTTAAAAAATAATGATCGCGAATATTTTTTCTGGTTTCAAAATAGCCCCTCAATTTCATTGGAACAAGCATTTCTGGAGCATTTTGCTGCAAGTGCATCGACACTGACTCCTGATGGTGCAAAAAATCCAATTTCAGATGAGGAACTACGATCAGTATTTAGTTCACTACCTTATGAAGATGCGCTAGACTACTGTACCGCCAGATGTCCTGTTGAATTGCAAAATAAATACAGGAACAGACACATCAATTGGTGGAATCCAAACAAACTTCATAAAATGCTTTCGATGGCAGG
Source organism: Prolixibacteraceae bacterium (assembly GCA_019163175.1). GTDB lineage: Bacteria > Bacteroidota > Bacteroidia > Bacteroidales > Prolixibacteraceae > Aquipluma. The sequence continues at coordinate 73,264 of JAFLKN010000045.1, forward strand.
ATTTAAAACAATTTATCTTTCCGCACCAGAACAAAGTGCTTCTCCTGTTTTAAGAAACGATTTCTACTTTGATAATATGTGCAATCGAGTGATGCTTTACATGGAAGCAGTTAATAATTAGCATCAATTTATAAAATTGAATATTGACAATGATTAAAATTACTTTTCATATTATTTTTTCTCCAATTAGCGTAACTTAGCGCTGAAAATGAAACTCCTTATTCATATTCCAGAAACTAAAAAGAACAAAAATTATCATCAGTATTTAGATATACATTCAAAAAAGAATTGTAGTAAGGAAGAAAATCATTAACTTTAATCTACCCCAAAACTCATCAAAATCAACAATATGGCTCTGTTATTTACCCCATCAAAAATTCAGGAGCAGTTCTGGCTGGCAACCAGTATGTATCCGAATAATATTGCATATAATGTTCCCTTAGTATTTATATTGAATGATATTCCTAACCTAAATAGTCTGGAAAAAGCATTAAACCTGCTTATAAAAAACAACGAATCGCTTAGAGCTAATTTTGATATTGTTGATGGGCAACTTATACAATCCATAACGAATGATGAAACTGGAGAAATTAAAATTATAGTTGAAAAGAGCAATTCAAACTTAAATAGAGATGAGATAAATTCACTTATTCAAACAGAATCAGACTATTGCTTTGATCTGAGTAAGTTCCCATTACTTAGAGTAAAACTGATCCTTTTTGCTGATTCAAAATCTTTAATAACGATTGTATTTCATCACATTATCATAGATCTAACCTCTAGAGATCTGTTTTGTAGAGATTTATCAACCTATTATAATATGCTTCAGTCTGGTCAACCCGTTTTATCAGATGAAACGAAAACTCCATATAAAGAATACATTGAAAGAGAGAATAACTGGCTAACCACTGATCAGGGAAAACAAAAATTGGATAACTGGCTGAAGAAATATAATAATCCTACAGAACTTTTAAATTTACCCTTCGACCGGCAAAAAACTATTCGCACAACCCCAGCAGGAAATCAACAAATTCTAAAAATTGATCATTTGTTAACAGAGCAAATAAAAGGCTTTGTTCAAAAGAATTCTATAACACCGTTTTTATTTCTTTTTACCTGCTACGCAGTGTTGCTTCATCGTCTAAGTTCTCAGGATAAGATCATAATAAGTGTACCCTTTCCAAATCGGAACAGAGAATCGGATAAATTGGTTATTAGCTGCTATGTCAATAATCTGCCAATAACTATTGATTTTTCAGAGAACCTAAATTTTAAGCAATTAATTGATCAAATCAGGAAAGAATTTCTATTTGTACACCGTAATCAGGAAGTTCCACTTTTGGAAATTATTAATCACCTCACAATTGGGAACGACCGAAGTACAAATCCAATTTTTCAAGTTGGATTTACCCAGGAACCTCTAGCTAAAATTGATCTAAATGGCATTTTTTCAGAATCTATTTTAGTTGACAGACATGGTGCTCAAATTGAATTATTCCTAAAAATAATAGATCTCGAAGAAAGTCTAACTCTTGCTTTTGAATACAACGCAGACCTATTTGATAAAGAAACAATAAAACATTGGTCAGAACTTTATGAACAATTAATTTGCTCATGTCTCAACCCGGAAACAAAACCTATCGATCAACTTAATATTTTACCTCAGGCAGAAGCTGAACTCATTGAGAATTGGAATCAAACTGTTGTACCTTATGAGAAAGATAGCTGTGTTCATCATAAATTGGAACAACTAAGCTTGATTCATCCAGATCTTCCAGCCTTACGATTTAAGACCAAAATATTAAATTACAATGAATTAAACGATCATTCCAATAGGTTAGCCAATTACCTCATAGAAAAGGGAATTCAGGTTGAAGATATTGTAGCGATTAGCGTTGAGAGATCATTTGAGATGATGATTGGAATATTTGGTATTTTAAAAGCCGGAGCCACTTATCTTCCGCTTGATCCCAAAAATCCTCAAAACAGGATGAATGAATTAATTGACGATGCAAAACCAAAAATAATTCTTACTGACTCAAAATCAGACACAAACCTACCAGCTTTTCCATCTACAATCTACTTGGATCATATTCTTGAGCATCCTTTTCATGGTAATAATTCAAATCCAAACATTAGAGTAAAATCTAACAATCTAGCCTATATAATTTACACATCCGGATCAACCGGAAAGCCTAAAGGAGTGATGATCGAACATCATTCATTAATGAATAGGCTAAACTGGATGCAAAAACAATTTCCAATTTCTTCTGAGGATGTATTGCTACAAAAAACATCGATTACTTTTGACGTCTCCGTTTGGGAGCTTTTTTGGTGGTCGTTTAACGGAGCCAGTTTGGCTATACTACCTCCCGGAGCTGAACGTGAACCTCTTAAAATTGTAAGTGAAATAGCCTTTCATAAAGTTACAGTTATCCATTTTGTTCCTTCTATGTTTTCGGTTTTCATAGATTATCTAAAGGCATCACATACTGTAAATTCAATTTCAGGGTTGAAATGGATTATTGCAAGCGGTGAGGCATTACAGCCCAAAACAGTCAATGAATTTAATAAACTCCGTGCATACTCAGAACTTCCGGAAGTTATTAATCTATATGGCCCAACTGAGGCTACAATTGATGTTTCAATCTACAAATGTTCACAAGCTGATGATATTAAGGAAATTCCAATTGGGAAAACCATTGATAACACAAAGTTATATATACTGAGCAAAGGTGACAAATTACAACCTTGGGGTGTTCCCGGAGAATTGGTAATTGCCGGGGTTAATTTGGCAAGAGGATATCTGAATAACGAAGAACTGACAAACAAAAAATTCCCGTATATTCACCTTAATGAAGGAGGTAATCTGAGAATTTACAGAACCGGAGATTTGGCAAAATGGAATTCAGAAGGAGATATCATATTTATAGGACGGGTAGATAATCAGATTAAAATTAGAGGATTTAGGATTGAATTAGGCGAAATCGAAGCCAAATTGTTGGAGTTTTCAAAAATTAAGGAAGCATCTGTAATCTTGCAAAATTCAAATAGTGAAAATCCAGTTTTAAAAGCATTTGTTGTTTTATTTCCTGACGAAAAAACAAAATCTGAAGACATTAAAAAATATCTTGTAGAAAGACTACCAAATTATATGGTTCCAAATCAGATTTTCATCTTAGAAAAGATGCCAGTTTCTGCTAACGGAAAAATTGATCGAAAAATTTTAATGACTTTTGATTCAGGAAAAGAAGAAATAATTAATTCAAATCCATCGGTTATTGAACAAAACCTTAGTAATTTGGTTACTGAATTACTGGGAATAAAAACAGTACGAATTACTGATAACTTTTTTGATCTGGGAGGAAATTCGTTAATGGCAATAAGGTTGACCAGTTTACTTTATGAGCGATATGAGCTTAAACTGGAGGTTGTCAAAATATTCGAATTCCCAACCATCAAAGATTTAGCCGGTTTTTTGTCATCAATTAAAAGTAATTTAAACACAATTTCATTGGCAAGTACAGCTAGCCGAAGAGCATTAAAATATGCTCACAAAAGTAATTTAAAGCGTAGAGATTAATAGATTATGATTGTTTAAACGCAAAAATATGGAATCGAATACTGATGGAATTGCAGTAATTGGAATGGCAGGAAGATTTCCTGGGGCAAAAAACATAGATGAATTTTGGGCAAATTTACTAGAAGGAAAAGAAACGATTACCTACTTTACTGACGAAGAATTAGCCGAAAAAAATATGGAGTTTGGTAAATTTAAAGATGATCCAAACTACATCAAGGCTAGAGGTATTGTTGACGACATAGATAAATTTGATGCTGATTTCTTCGGTTACACACCAATGGATGCCAGAACAATGGATCCCCAACATAGGGTATGGCTTGAAACCGCTTGGAATGCTCTCGAAAATGCTGGATGCGATCCAAATCGCTATAAAGGATCAATCGGAGTCTTCGCAGGAAGTCTGTATAATACCTATTTACTTAATCATGTAATACGTGATCAAGAGGCTTTAGAAAAGTATCTACACCTTTATGAAGCAGATTCATTTCAGGTCATGATTAATAACGACAGCAGTTTCCTGGCAACAAAAACGGCATATAAGTTAAACCTTAAAGGTCCTGCCATCAATGTGCAGTCGGCTTGTTCTACTTCACTTGTAGCTATTGCTCAAGCTTGTCAAAGTCTATTTAGTTTTGAATCTGACACCTGTATTGCCGGCGGTGTAAGTCTGTTTTTACCTCAGGAATCGGGATATACCTATCAAAAAGGGGCTATTAATTCACCTGATGGACATTGTCGTCCGTTTGATATTAATAGCAATGGAACAATTGCAAGTAATGGCGTGGGCGCAGTGGTGCTGAAACGTTTGGATGATGCATTAGCTGACAATGATAATATATATGCAATAATAAAAGGATGGGGAATAAATAACGACGGGAATAAAAAGGTAAGTTATATGGCTCCCAGCGTTGATGGACAAGCTGAAGTGATCATGCTAGCCCAAGATATTGCAGATGTTCATCCTGAAGATATAAGCTATATTGAAACACATGGAACTGCAACTCCTTTGGGTGATCCTATTGAAATAGCAGCCTTATCAAAAGCCTTTAATTCAAAAACAGATAAAAAGCAGTTTTGTGCAATTGGATCTGTAAAAAGCAATATTGGTCATTTGGATACAGCTGCAGGAGTTACCGGATTTATAAAAACATGCTTGGCTGCCTATCACCGGAAGATTCCAAGCACCATTAATTTCACATCACCAAATCCAAATATTGATTTTGCCAAAAGTCCATTTTATGTTTTGAATGAAAACATGACATGGAATAGTGAAAAACCACTGATAATGGGAGTAAGCTCCTTTGGTATTGGAGGTACAAATACACATGTGATTGTTCAGGAGCCTGAACGTAAAAGCGATTCGATAAAACAGACTGTTAAGCCTCAGCTAGTAGTGCTGTCAGCCAAATCGGAGGCCGCTTTGAATAGAAAAAAGAAAGAACTTGCTGAATTTTGTGAAGCAAATACTAACACTGATCTTCAGGCTATTGCATTTACTTTACAAACAGGAAGAAGTAAAATGCCTTTCAGGAGTTTTGGCGTTTTTGAAAAGACTGAAGATCTTTCGACTGTCAGTATGGATGAGAATTTCATGGATTCATTTGGCGTAAATGAAAGTAGATCTTTAGCTTTTATGTTTCCCGGCCAAGGTGCTCAGTATGTAAATATGGGAAAGAATCTCTATGAAAATGAGCCAGTTTGTAGAGCAATTTTTGATGAATGTTTTTTCATTTTCAGAACCGAGACTGGAATAAATCTGAAAGATATTCTTTTTACTGATCAGCCGGGAGATGAATTAGATAAGATATTGGCACAAACCAAATATACACAGCCCACCCTGTTCATTGTAGAATATGTTGTAGCCAAATATCTGGAGTCTTTTAATATCAAACCAGATGTATTAATTGGTCATAGTATTGGCGAATATGCAGCAGCTTGCCTTTCCGGAGTATTTTCGATGGCCGATGCTTTAAGAATAGTCATAAAAAGAGGTGAACTAATGCAAAAAATGCCATCAGGCCATATGATGGTTGTCAAAAGTAATGAGGTTACACTAAACTCGATAAAAAATAATCTCTTTGAACTGGCTGCAATTAATGCGCCTGGATATTGTACCATTTCATTTAAGCCAGAAAATAAAGAACTAGTTGAAAAAACATTGGCCACAAACAATATCGATAGTATTCCTTTAAATACCTCTCATGCTTTTCATTCTGCCGCATTTGATCCGATTTTAGCTGAATTTGCTGAATTTGTCGACCGATTTGAATTGCAAACACCTAAACTCCCATTTATTTCCTGCCTGACAGGGAGCTATGCCAATAGAGAACTGGTTGGTAAAGGAAAATATTGGGCAGATCAGTTGAGAAATACTGTTTTATTTGAGAAAGGAATTCGTACGATTTCTGAATCTGGTGATTTTATTTATTTGGAGGTAGGTCCAAATACACATCTAAATTCTCTTGCAAAAAGAAGTATTGGTGCTGGTGCAAAAAGTCCGGTATTGTTTACATTGGGGAAACCAGAAAATGAAAACGAACAGGTCAAAATGATGATATCAGTAGGACAACTTTGGGCTAAAGGTATTGATCCTGATTTTGAAATGCTTCATCATCCTGAAAATCCACAAAAAATAGTACTACCCTCCTACCCTTTTGAGCAAAAAAAGCATTGGATAGAAAAAGTTGAATTTAAGGGATCAAATATTCAAACAGAACAAATTCAGAGCAAAGTTCAGAATGGGCAAGAAAATTCAGACTCGCTAGCTGATGAATCGACAACGTCGGGAAATCAAGATACTTTAAGCATTTTAAAACAAATGCTTTGCGATTTATCTGGGATAGAACCTATTGAGGTAAAAAATACAATTTCTTTTACCTATTTGGGGCTAGAATCGCTTTTTCTTGCTCAATATGCCCAAGCTATTGAGAAACGTTTCCAAATCACAATTAAATTCCGACAATTAATACAGGAATACCCAAATTTAGAGCAACTGTCCGGGTATGTTGATGAAAGAATGCCTTCCAAAGAAAAAAGTAGCCGAACTACTACTACCGTGGGAAAGCTGAAATCGGGAGGAAACATGGTTATTTTAAAACCTCATGGAAAGAATCTTCCTTTCACTATGATATTTGGTGACATTTGTAACACTTATTTACCACGTCGAGTCAGAGAAGAACATCCATATTGGGGTTTTATGCATTCCGGTTCTGATGGTGAAAAAATAGAGTTCCGGAGCATTGAGGAAATGGCTAAGTCTTATGTAGATGAATTAGTAGCTTACAGACCTGAAGGCCCGTATTTAATTGGAGGATATTCATTTGGAGGCATTGTTGCATTTGAGATGGCTGTTCAAATGCAGAAGCGTGGTTTAGATGTACCCATGCTTATTATGATTGATTCACTAAACCCACTTAAACGAAAAAGAAGAATCTCAATTGAGGGTGCTGAATATATCTTAAAGACAATTTATAAAAAGAGTATTTATCTCATCGCCAATCACAAAAGAGAATCAATGCCTATTGATTACAGAAATGCCTATATTATGGGTGTTTATGCTAACCTGTGGAATAAATACAAGCCAACTCGCTTTGAAGGTAAACTAACTCTATTCAAGTCTTCTGAGAATCGTTCAAAATTCAAATATCTGGGATGGGACGAACATTCGCAATCAGTTGATTTGCTTGAACTAAAAGGGAATCACATGCAAATCATCAGAGAAAAAGAAAACATTGATCTGATGGTTGAGCATATCAATGAAATTCTGGATCACGTGCAAAAATCTTATTCGAACAAACAATAAGCAAACATTGACCAAGTCTAACGTGTTTTAGAATGCCGGTTAAACTCGTTAAATAATATGGTGCAATATTTACCATTAAAAGACTTCTGATTTTTGATTCGTATAATACTTACATAAAAATCAAAGTTTGTTGAGTTTAATTCAAGTGGTTGTATGAAAGGAATTTCTTCCGCCTTTAGATCCGTAAAGTCTGTAAACTATTTTCATACAGACTTTACGATTTTTTTTACTCCTTTTTCAACTCTTAAACACAAAATTAAAGGAGCATCTGGATGCTCAAATGTTAATAATTCTTATCATTTAAAATAGTTATTCTTCATAGGTCATGAGTACAAACACATAAAACACTAACAAAGAGACAATTAAACTGAGAGCACAAAAATTTAATAAATAAAATCAACATGTCTTTCAAAAAGAACTTGAACCCAAACAAACAACTCAGTGTTAATAGAATACTTACAGTATTAATTTTTTATTATAACCAAACGGGAAATGAAGAAACAAATGGTTAAATTAAAATTTATTCTAATTCTAAGTGGATTTCTACTAAATTCAATATTAGCTAAAACCCAAAGCCTTGTTTCATCAGGCGGAAGTTTTGCTGAGAATAACAATGCAACTGTTTTTTGGGCTGTTGGTGAATTCACATCAGAAACAATAAAAAATGAAAAGGCAACTTTAACACAAGGATTTTACCAACCTAAATTTTTACCTACCCGGACGATTGAAAGGATGAATTTGAAATATGAAATCGCTGTTTTCCCAAATCCAGTAAATGAAGCTTTAACCTTAAAATGTGAAAAACATGAAAATATGGTTTATCAACTGATTAGTTCATCCGGAGCAATTTTGGTGGAAGAAAAGATAACTAATCCTGAAATAAAAATATTCGTTAATCGTTTACCTAAAGGACTTTATCTTCTGAGCATTAAGGAGAAAAACAGAATTATTGAAAATTTTAAAATTGAAAAGTACTAATTTAAAAACGTGTATGAAAAAACTAGCTTGCTTTGCAATTGCTCTATTTATAATTCAACTTACAATGGCACAAATTCCCTCCGGATTCAGTTACCAAACAGTTGTCAGGGGCGTGAGCGGATCTATTTTGGCCAATTCTGATGTAAAAATGCGAATTAGTATCCTGAAAGAAACAACATCAGGAATTCCAGTTTCCACAGAAATATTTGCAACAAAAACAAGTTCAATTGGCTTAGTTAATTTGGTGATTGGTAGCCTTGATGCCTCATTTAAATTGATTGATTGGAGTAAAGGCCCTTACTTTTTAAAGGTTGAAGTGGATGAAAAAGGAGGAACGGATTTCAGCTTTGTTGGAACATCTCAACTCTTATCGGTTCCATATGCTTTTCATGCAAGAAAGGCAGAATCGGCAAATGAATCAGATCCCCTATTCACCGCTTGGGATAAGAGTAGCGGAATATACATAAAAGAAAGTCAGATTACAGACTTAAAACACTTTAAAAATTCAGATGAAACAGATCCGGTTTTTTCGGTATCGCCTGCATCAAAAATCACAGCACTGGATATAACAAACTGGAATAAACCGGAACTTGATCCGGTTTTTAATATTTCTCCAGCTAAGAACATTTCATCAAATGATATTTTGAGGTGGAATGCAAAAAGTGATTTTGACGGAAAATTTACGAGCTTAACTAGCTTACCAACTTTTCATCAAATAGCATTTTCTGGAGATTTTAATGATCTTTTGAATAAACCTGCAAATATGATTTCAATAAGTCAGGCTCCGCAAAAAGGAGACATACTCTATTTTGATGGAACTAAATGGACAAGATTACCAATTGGGAAAGAAGGTCAGTTTCTTACAATAGATTTGACAGGACTTCCTATATGGAAATAGTCAAAAATTAATTAAACACGGATCAATCTAAAGAATATTGGACAAACGATAATTTAGTCCATAACTTAAATTATTTCTCAAGCAGGCTCATTAAGTAATTCAATTAAAAATGAAACGACTTTTTTTTACATATATACTTATAGTTTTGTCATATATAATTTATGCACAAGTTCCAGAGGCCTATAAAGTTCAGTTACTTGTGAATGACAAATCAAACAATACCCTGATTAACAAAACAGTAGGGATTCGTTTAAATATAATAAAAGGCAGTGAAAATGGCGAAGTTGTTTATAACGAAGTCTTAACTGAAAAAACTAATGAATTTGGATTGATAACAATTGAAGTTGGAAGTATAAATCCCAGCCAATTCACCCTGATAAAATGGAAAGAGAATATCCATTTTATGAAAATAGAAATTGACATTTCAGGTGGTACAAATTATGCATTGTCGGGTATATCACAACTATTGGAAGTGCCATTTGCTGAATATGCCAAATCAACCGACATTGCGATCGAATCTGATCCATTTTTTCAAAAATGGGACAAAACAACGGGTATTGTAATCAAAGAGAATCAGATTAGCAATTTGGTTCACTTTAAAAGTTCCAACGAAACAGATCCAAAATTTAAGTTATCATCGTCTGCTGTTTTTAAGGACACAGATATTGCGGCCTGGAGATTAAAGAGTGAGAATGATCCTTCATTTGCAGGTTCACCTGCTAAATCTATAACCTCGGCTGACACCTTAAATTGGAGTAGAAAAAGTAATTTTAATGGATCGTACAATTCATTAACAAATAGGCCTGTGGATTTAGCTGTTTCCGGAACTTTTACTGATTTAAGTAATAAACCGATACTTTATAATCCAACTGTTATTCCAGCATCAACCAATGGAATCGCCCAATTTGATGGTTCAAAATGGGTAGTAAATCCAAACGGAAATACCGGTCAACGATTAGGAGTAAATTCCATTACGGGACTCCCAATATGGAAAACTCCGGAAACTTTTAGCGATATTGATCGTCCGTTTTATCAGTATAATCAAGCAAATGACTATTATTACTGTACTCCTTGGAATTACGAAAAATCGTATAATTCTGATCGAAAATATCCGTTAGTTGTATACCTACATTACAGCGGTGGTGCTGGCGATTTGGGTAAATTGGGATTATATTACTTGGGGTATGATACTAATGATGGAATTGATGATTCAAGAGCTAAAAATTTCCAAATGTATAATCCTTCGTTTGTTATTATTCCACAAACACAAACAGAATTTGACATCAACAAGATTATTGCATTAGTCGAAAATTATAAATCTAAATATCGAATTGATGAAACACGCATCTATATCATTGGATATTCTTTGGGCGGTCCAACTTCCTATGCATTGGCTAATGCCTATTTTGATTTCAATAAGCAACTATTTGCTGGAATTATTAGATTATCTGGCCAAAGCGAAACTATAGTCAGAAATGAAATAGCAAATAAAACAGCAATTTGGTTGCAAATAGGACTTGATGATTTACCCATTAGAGTTAGCATTACAAGAGATGCATATAATTTTCTTAAGAATATAAATTCTACTGCCGCTGAAACATCACAGGCTATATCGATTGCTGGAAAGTCAGGTAATACTTTTACCTTGAATAAAAGCAACAAAGAAATAGCTAAAAAAACTGAATATCTTAATGTAGGTCATGACATTATGACATTTCCGTTTTCTGATGGAACTTTAATTTATTGGCTTTTTAATCAGAAAATAGAATAGTGATCGAATCAATTAATACTATTATTCTCTCATAAATTTGAATTAAACTATAATCATTGGACTTTTGCAATAAATCAAAGAATTTGTGATTTAAAAGTGTATTTACAAACTAAAAAATGAAAGATGAAAATAGTTACAAGTATTTTATTCATAATACTTTTCTGTTCCTGTTCTGAAAAAGAAAAAGAAAAAATTACTGAAACAGAAACATTCAATAGTATTGACAGGACATATTTTGAATATAATCAGGAAAAAGATTATTATTACTGCTTGCCTTGGAATTATAATAAATCATTGAATTCAGAACGAAAATATCCAATGGTCATTTATTTACATCCTAGTGGCGCAGCTGGAAATGTAAAAAACTTAGGACTATACTATTTGGGCTATGATACCAATGATGGTGTAGATGATACAAGAGCAATTGACTTTCAGACAAAAAATCCCTCATTTATAATAGTTCCCCAAACTCTGACTGAATTTGATAGCAACAAGATCATTGCTCTTATTGAAGAATATAAATCGAAATACAGGATTGATGTCTCACGTATCTATATCATAGGATATTCTTTGGGTGGACCAGCATCATACGATTTAGCCAATGCTTATTTTGATTATAACAAGCAACTATTTGCTGGTATAGTGAGATTATCTGGTCAGAGTAAAACTATTTTAAGAAATGAAATAGCTAATAAAACTGCTGTTTGGCTTCAAATCGGGTTAAATGATGTCGGAGTTAGAGTAACAATAACCAGAGAAGCCTATAATTTTCTAAAAACACTAAATCCTACGGCTGTTGAAACTACTCAATCTATTTCAATAGCAGGAAATTCAGGTACCACGTACACGTTGACCAAAAACGATAAATCTATGATTAAATTAACTGAATACGTTAATGTGGGACATGACATTATGACCTTCCCTTTTAGTGACGGAAATATAATTACTTGGCTTTTCAATCAGAAAGTTGAATAATACCGTTTAATTTCATGCTTCAAATTATTTAAACAAATAATAAATGAAAACAATAATGATCTTTCTAACCTCCCTTATGATTTTTTCATGCTCAAAAAGCAATTATACGATCGAATCAGAGCTATTTAATAAATCAGACAGACCATATTTTGAATACAATTCTGATACAGATTACTATTCATGTAAACCATGGAATTATGAGAAAAATGAAAATTTAAACAGGAAATATCCATTGGTGGTATACTTACATGGTGCCGGAAGTGCTGGTAAAATAAATTATTTGAAGTATTTGGGGTATCAATCAAAGAATTTCTTCGATAATACTCAGGCCCGAAATTTTCAGCTCAATCATCCCTGTTTTGTCTTAGTTCCACAAACTTTAGGCTCATGGGACAATAATAAACTCATTCAATTGATTGAAAAATTCAAAAATGAATATCGCATTGATATGAGTAGGATTTATTTAATAGGTTATTCCATGGGCGGATCTGGTTCCTATGCTTTGGCTAATGCCTATTACAAGTACAACAACCATCTTTTTGCGGGAATCATTCGTTTAGCTGGTCAAAGTGAAACTAAATTAGAATCACCAATTGTTCAGAATACTTCGGTGTGGCTTCACATTGGATTAACCGACAGAGACATAAGAATACAAGTTACCAGAGAAGCTTACGATTTTTTGAAAGAAAATCACCCAGCAGCTAAAGAAACATCCGAGAAGGCTGTTGTATCGCCATTTTCAGGAACAATTTTAACACTTACTGAAAATGGCACAGAAGTAGCCAAAAAGACCGAATACAATAATGTTGGACATGGAATAAACAGTCTGCCGTTTGAAGATGAAAACGTATTAAACTGGCTTTTTAAGCAAAAATTAAAATAAGGATTTGCTTTTTCTTCGATACCATTTGTATCAAAAATCTTCAAAAATCAAATGCTGTATTCTTTAATTAGATAATCGACTTCATTACTAAAAAAAGTCCCCGAAAGCATTGCTCCCGGAGACTTTATATCGAACTAAACCACTAATTAATGATTGATAATTAATTTCTGGATAATATCCTGTGATCCAATTACACATTTCACAAGATAAATACCCGAAGGTTGCTGAGCCAAATTAATTTCTTCAGAAGTTTCAGAAATAATTCTGGAAGTAACTTTTCTTCCCGACAAATCCAGAATATCAATTCTACTTCCGGCATCAGGCAATTGAGCAAAGCGAACAGTTATACGACCTACTGATGGATTTGGAAATACATCAACTTTTACAAGGTCAGTTAATGCATTAACAGAAGTCGTCTGAGCTTTTGTACGAATCAGAATACTTGCATTTTTTTCATAAACTAATTGTCCAGTAATAGCCTCTACGGATACCAATGATTCGTCTCCAGTTGCATGATTCCACGCATAAACTTTAATTTCATGACCAGCTTTAAACCCATCTTGGTTCTTGAAATCGCTTGAATTGGAAGCAACTAGACTTGCAATACCATTAAAGATATGGTCTTCAGTGACTTTTAGAGTTCCTACACAAATTTCTCCATCAAAAGCAGCTAACTCATCACCAGCAGAAATACCAGATTTGCTCATACCGGTTATGTTTATATTCATATGATCCGATCCATTGCCTTCAACTTTTGACATAAAATAGGATGTTTTTTCAGTTGTAGGTTGAATTGTTACTCCCTTTGTATAGTTTTCCTTTAGTGTTAGAACAGCATCAGAACTCATTTTAACTTTGTAGGCTTTCCCTGGCTGGAAATTTCCGATACCATTTTTCCAACCTCCATAAACACCCCAGTCTTCAATTGAATTACCAACTTCATCCTGTACTTTAATCAATTTATTCTGATCAATTAAAGATTGCATTATTGACATGGCATCTAACATAGTAGTCTGTGGAAAAGAAATGATGTTCCAACCTGCATTCAATGGGATATCAAGTGGTAAGGCAACTGGACGACCAGTAATAGTTAAGGTACAGTTTTCAGTTACCTGAATTTTATATCCTTCGGTCTTTTCTATAGATCCAACCTTATTCATCCAGCCACCCAAGTTACCCCAATTCTCAAATGAGTTACCATTTTCATCCTGAACCTTAACCAGATAACCTTTATCAGACAATGGTTTTGTAACGAAATCAATAGTTGAGTTGGCAGCTATAACATAAGTAGAAACAATATTATATCCTTTTTTAAGTTCTATAGTTTGTGAAACAAGAGTTGCTTCAGTTGTTAAAGGTAAGCTAGCAACAGTAAGATTAGTAGTTATGATGCTGTCACAACCAGCAACAGAACTCAAAGTGC
>JAFLKN010000021.1 GCA_019163175.1 Prolixibacteraceae bacterium
TCACATAGAAATAGTCGCGGAAAATGCGCCATCCGTCGGTGTAAATCTGTGCCCACTCTTTCTTTGGGTCAATTTTCATCACCATATCATCAAGGTTTAGTTTACCAGCTCCCGATTTTTGTCCGGCAGATAGTTTGGCAATTCCGAAGTCTCTGCCAGAGCGGTAAATCATCATTTTTCCGTCAGCACTTACAATAGCCTGACCAACTTTATCCATCACTTCTTCGTCCTTTTTATCTTCGATGGTGAATTTCCGCAGCGAACCTTCCCCAATGTAAAGAATGCCACCATCAACAGCGATAAGGTTGCGGTAACTGCCGGCACTCATCGGAAATGCAGTAATCCGTGAATTAATTCCTTCAAAGTCAATCTGGATTTTTACCGCTTCTTCTGAAGCTGGTTTTGTCTCAGGTTTGGCTTTTTTATCCTTCTTCGGTTCTTCCTTTGGCTTTTCGGCTTCTTTTTCCTTCACCGGTTCAAGGTCATTCTTGTCCTTGAATAACTTGGGTTGATCAGCCTTCAGCGCAACTGCATAAATACGTGTTGATTTGTTATACACGTAGTTAAATTCGAAACTTGAAAAATCGAGATTGTAATCGCGGTCGGAAACAAAATAAATGTATTTGCCATCGGTTGAGAAAACAGGCGAGCCATCGTTAAAACGATCATCGGTTAATTGGTGGTTCCTGGCCGTTTCAAGGTTATAAACCCATACGGCACCCAAGCCATTGGCACCTTCTTTTTCGTAAGTTATCCATTTTGAATCCGGTGAAAACGAATAGCCCCGAATTTCATCACGGTCGGCATGAGTAACAATGGTGGTTTTTCCATTTTCCACATCAACTAGTTTCAGTTGTAAAGTGCGGTCGAAATAAAGCATGTATTTGCTGTTTGGCGACCATTCTGAATCGTATTTCCAAGCGGAAGAACCACTGGTCAATTGCTTTGGAGTTGCACCTTTTTTATTTTCGAGCAGATAAATCTCGTATTCGCCTGAAGCATCAGAATAATACGAAATGTATTTGCCATCGGGCGACCAGCGCGGATAAATCTCCCGAATACCTTGGGTGCTGGTCAGGTTATAGGTTGGACCATTTTCGGCTGGTATCGAAAAAATATCTCCGCGGGCAGAGATCAAAGCCCGTTTTCCGCTTGGCGAAATTTCATAAGCCTGTACAAAATCTCTTACATTCTTGTAGTAAGGCACAATGTTCGGGTTGTCGAAATGAATGCTCACATTCACTTTGTCTTCCTTGCCGGTTTGCAAATTCAGCTTGTATAAAAATCCACCGTTTTCATAAACCATCTGGCCATTTTCTCCTGACGGCCACATGCAATCGAAATCAGCGTGGGTGGTCAGTTGTTTCAGCGCTTTCGTGCTGGTATTGTATTGGTAAATATTCAGTTTTAGGTCACGGTCAGACGCAAAATATACGTTGTCGCCAAACCATGTGGGAAGCTGGTCGGTACCTTTAAAATCGGTAATTTGTTCCGAAGTGTTCTTATCTAAATCGTAAATCCATAAATCGGAAGCACGACCACCTTTGTAGCGTTTCCAGGTGCGGAACTCGCGGTCAACCGGTGTGAAGCAAATCTTTTTGTTGTCGGGCGACAAAGCAGCAAATCCTCCGTTTACAATCGGAAGTGGTTTTTCCAGCCCACCCTCAATATTCACTAAAAAGTATTTTCCGTTCCGGTCGCCAAAAGGCGTGCGGTTGGCGCGAATCAGAATGTTTTTGCTGTCCGAAGTCCAATCAAGCGGCACATCATCAAAACCTCCGCGTGGTGGCATTACACCTACTGAATTGTAGAAGGTGAGTTGTTTGGGAGTTCCGCCATTCGATGGCATCACGAAAATTTGCCTGCTTCCGGAGTATTCGCCTGAAAAGGCAATCCATTGGCCATCTGGTGATATTTTAGGAAAAAGCTCCTGTCCCGAATGGGAAGTCAGGCGGCGGGCTTCGCCTCCATTGGAATCTACCGACCAAATGTCGCCGGCATATACAAAGGCAATCAGGTTTTTATTTATGTCAGGAAAACGCATCAGACGGGCTTCGTCCTGGGCACTGGTTTTCAGAACAAAACTAAGACCCACTAAGGCCAAAGCCAGTACTTTGAATGAGATTTTTTGCATGTTATCTTGAATTTAGTAAAACTTGTTTCTGAGCAAATTGGTTGTACTAGTGCGTCCTAAATTACAACTAGCGAGATAAAATAGCTATGAGGAATTGCATATTTATGAAGAGTCCGATTTTAAGATTCATCAAACTTGATGGTTACTTGGTGTTCTTTGTGGTTAAATCCATTTATCTTTGTCGCAAACTTTGAAAAATGATTCTTCCAAAAATAGTAATAGCCATTGATGGGCATTCATCGTGCGGAAAGAGCACAATTGCCAAGGCGCTGGCTGTCCGGTTCGGATATGTTTTTATCGACAGCGGCGCTATGTACCGCGCTGTTACTTTATTTGCCCTCAGAAATAATTTAATTGCCAATGGTAAAGTTGACGAGCAAAAACTGATCAGCCTTATTCCTCAAATAAATATCGAATTTCGTTACAATTCTGAAAAACAAAAGAGTGACACTTATTTGAATTGGGAAAATGTGGAAGACGAAATCAGGCAGTTGCCCGTATCGCAGAATGTAAGCCCGGTAGCAACTATAGCAGAAGTTCGTGCTGCTATGGTTCGTTTGCAGCAGGCAATGGGAAAGAACAAAGGAATTGTGATGGATGGCCGCGACATTGGAACGGTTGTTTTCCCTGAAGCAGAATTGAAGTTATTTGTAACGGCATCGGCTGAAATTCGCGCACAGCGCCGCTTTGATGAACTTACCGCAAACGGAGAATCGGTTTCGTATGCCGAAATTTTGCAAAATGTTCAGGAGCGCGATCGAATTGATTCGACCCGTGAAGCCAGTCCGTTGCGAAAAGCTGACGATGCCTTGATTCTGGATAACAGCAACATGACTCGTGAGGAGCAGATGGCGTGGGTGACTGAAAGGGTGATGGAACGATTGGGTTGAATTCGTAGAGACAGGGCATGCCCTGTCTGTTTGAATCAAATGCAAAATATTAAAACAGATGATCGTAGAAATTGACCAAAAATCGGGCTTTTGTTTCGGGGTAATGAATGCCATCGGAAAAGCAGAAGAAACGCTGAATACCGAAGATATGCTCTATTCCCTTGGTTATATTGTGCACAACGAACTGGAAGTAAAGCGACTTCAGAAATTGGGTTTAAAGACAATTACACACGACGAATATTTCGGGCTTAAAGATTGTAAAGTTCTGATCAGAGCGCATGGAGAACCACCTTCAACTTACGAATATGCCCGGCAAAATAATATTACTTTAATTGATGCAACCTGTCCGGTAGTTTTGAAACTTCAGCAAAGGGTAAAGAAAGCTGCTGAAACGATGCACGAAGAAAATGGACAAGTGGTTATTTTTGGGCACCATGGTCATGCCGAAGTTACCGGACTGGCTGGCCAGATGAATAATGAAGCGATTGTTATTGATCATCCGGATGATATTAAAAAGATAGATCCTTCGCGGCCAGTTGTGGTTTTTTCACAGACCACCAAATCGGTTGAAGATTTCAAAAAACTGGCTCAAAACATTCAGGAACAAGCCACAGAGGGAAGGGTAGAAACTCATGATACGGTTTGCCGTCAGGTTTCAAACCGTGTTCCGCATATTGAAAAATTTGTTGTCAGGTTTGATGTTGTTATTTTTGTTGGAGGCTTGCACAGCTCCAATGCACAAGTACTTTTTGATGTTTGCAAAAGGAACAATCCACATAGCTATTTTGTGAGTTCAGCAGCAGATTTGCAGTCAGATTGGTTTACAAAAGCCGAAAAAGTAGGTATTTGCGGGGCAACTTCAACGCCCCAATGGCTTATGGAAAAGGTGGCAGAAATGATCAAACAGTTTTAAGTCTTCATTAATCTTCAGTCACAATTTAATCACGGCTGGCTTTTATTCCAATTACTTCAATTACCTTTAGTTTGATTTATTTATCAGCTAAAAGATTTGATTATGACAATGAAAGATAATAGCATGGAATCGACTCCCAAAAGAAAAAAATTACAGAAAATAGGTGTTTTTACCTCAGGGGGTGACGCACCGGGAATGAATGCCGCCATTCGTGCAGTAACACGCGCTGCACTTGCAAATAAATTAAAAGTGGTTGGCATTCGTCGTGGATATCAGGGAATGATTGAAGGTGATTTTATCAACCTCAAATCATCGGATGTGAGCGGAATTCTGCAAACTGGAGGTACCATGCTGAAAACAGCTCGCAGTGCCGAGTTCAGAACGCCGGAAGGTCGCGAAAAAGCGTATCAGCAACTTAAAAAGGCTGAAATTGATGCAGTGGTTGTGATTGGTGGTGATGGTTCATTTACCGGAGCTTTGGTTCTCTCCCAGGAATACGATGTTTCGTTTGTTGGAATTCCCGGAACAATTGATAACGATATGTACGGCACTGATTATACGATTGGCTACGATACAGCTTTGAATACAGTTGTTGAAGCCGTGGATAAAATTAAAGATACAGCTCGTTCGCATGGACGTATCTTCTTTGTTGAAGTTATGGGGCGTGAAGCCGGTTTGCTTGCTCTCAATAGCGGAATTGCCTGTGGCGCAGAAGTTATTCTTATACCTGAATCGAATGAGCAACACGAACAGCTGAAGAAGTTTATAAACAAGGGATATAAAAACAAGGAGACCAGCGGAATTGTGATGGTTGCCGAAGGTGATGAAGCCGGTGGTGCACTTAAAATTGCAGAGCAGGTTCGTAAAGATCATCCGGATTTAGACGTTCGCGTTTCCATTTTAGGACACATTCAGCGTGGCGGGCGACCAACCGCTAAAGACCGTGTAAACGCAACCAAAATGGGTGTTGCAGCCATTGATGCTTTACTCGACGATCAGAAAAGTATTATGATTGGGCTCGACAATGAAAAGATTGTGCATGTGCCTTTCAATAAAGCAGTGAAATTAAACCACAGTATTGATACCAATTTACTCGAAATTCATAAGTTGCTCAATACATAAGCTTCTAAAATCCGAAGCGGTTTATACAAAACCAGAGTGCCTAAAGTAAAACTGTGAACCAGATACTTTAGGCACTCTTATTTTATATGTGTATTCCTTTTTAATTTGAACCTTCAATCTTGAAGTAAGATATCAGTTTTTTGAGATTTCGAGCCTGGCCTGAAATGCTTTTTGAATTGATTGACAGTTCAAAGGATGATTCGGCATTCTGCTGCGTAACCATATTTAATTGCTGAATTCCCTGGTTAATTTCTTCTGAACTGACTTCTTGTTCCAGACTTGATGCTGAAATTTGTTTAACTAATCGTGCAGTTTGCTCAATGTCAGGAATAATTTCCATCAGCTTAGCACCGGTTTCGCGCGCCTGAAGAATGCCCTGAGACGACAATTCGTTGATTTCTTTCGCCGCTAGTTGCGATTTTTCGGCCAATTTTTTAATCTCAGCAGCTACAACACTAAAACCTTTTCCCTGAATGCCGTACCTTGAAGCTTCTATGGAAGCGTTGATTGCCAATAGATTGGTTTGCTTGGCAATTTCACCAATAATCGAGATTTTCCGGATAATGTTGTTCATCGATTGAATTAAAGCTTTGGTCGACTCATTTCCTTCCTGCATTCCCAAAGCCGCTTTAATTGCAATTTTCTCGGTTTCGCGGGCGTTTAGTGTGTTTTGCTGAATACGTGCCAGCATGAGTTCCATTGATGTTGAAATCTCTTCGGCTGACGATGCCTGGTTATTTGCTCCGTCGGCCAATTTTACTGATGAATCCAAGAGTTCCAGACTACTTTCAGCAATAACATCAGAGCTTTGAATTATTTCGCCCATGATGGTCGTAAGTTTTGACGCCATCATAGAAAGAGACTGAGCAAGGTCACCAATCTCGTCATTTTGCTGAATATCCAGCGTTGAATTTAGATTTCCGGTTGAAATTGTTTGCGCAAATTTTACGCCTTTAACAATTGGAGCGCTTATCATTCCGGCAATAAAATAAATAATAATGTACAAAAGAATTAAGCCCAATACACCTGTCAATGCAGTATTTGCCAAAACCTTTTGGGCTTCATTCAAAATAACTTTAGTGGGTACTTCAACACCAATAATCCAGTTGGTATTTATATTTCCAATCATAATTGGCTCAAACGAAACAAAATACTCTTCGCCATTGCTTGAATTTTTATAGGTGAATGATTTATTCGCCCCAAGATTATCAGCAAATGCCTCATTTTTAAATACTGTGGAGTCCGCAGCAAGTGAGCTGATGAAATTCTGACCGGTAAGTGAAGTATTGGTGTGTGCAACAACAATCCTGTTTTCTGAAATGATATAAGATACCGCTTCATTGTAGGGTTTGATGCTGGATATAAGTTGATTCATGTGTGAAAGTGAGATGTCAATTCCAACCATTCCTACAAATTGTCCGCCTTCGTTCTGGATAGGAGTAAGCATACTTGTCATCAGAATTCCCCTCATCTCTTTGGTCGACTGATCGTAATAAGGATTAACAATGGTTTCCTTATTCATTTTACGAACCTGATAATAGGTGCTTGTAAGTTCCTGGTTGGTGGTATCTTCAATCGCCTTTTGATTGACAATTTTACCCCCTTCACGAAAAAAACCATTCCAGAAACGACCGTTTTTCTTCCTGTAAGTTTTGTCAAGAGCCTTTAATTCCCAATAAACTCCAATCGATAAATATTCAGGATGTTTGGCAAAATTGCTGGTTAACAAGTTGTCGTAGAATATGTCGCGGTTTTTTTGATCTAGCTTTTGGTATGATTCGAATGAATTTTTCATTGTGCGAGCCGACTCCATCATAACGTTTAATTCGGCAGAAATTTTATTCTGATATTCGCGGCTCGAACCTTTTACAATTTCAACGGAGTTTCTGTATGTAATTTCTTTTAGCCGGTAGCTAATGTAGCCAAATGTTATACCGTAAATTATGGTTGCTGCGGTAAGAATGTACACATTCAGTTTTAGTTTGAGATTAAATCTTCCCCGGCTCATATTTTTGAAAATTAAGATTGAATTGTAGGCTCAATATAGGTTCTTCATCATACCAGTTCATGAAGTTTGACTAAGGTAGAATTAATAATTTGATTTCAAAAGAAGCGATGAAAGTTCCCGGTTGGGAGCCTTTAAAAGATCCATTTGGAGTTGTATTTTCAGGAGAAATTTTCTGTTACAAACTTTTGCGTAAATATTCGAATCCGGAATCTTTTTCGGTATTTTGCACCTATGATTGATGATGTACTTTTTGCTGATGTGATTTTGCCTTTACCGCTCGATTACCGATTTACTTATCGGGTTCCGGCGGCTTTCCAGATGCGTGTAAAAACCGGTGTCAGGGTTATTGTGCAATTCGGAAAACGCAAGTTTTTTTCGGCATTGGTTTATAAACTTCATCAGGATATGCCCACCGGTGATTTTGAGATTAAAGATATTGAAGCCATTCTTGACGATGAGCCCATTATCGGTGAAAAACAACTTCAGTTGTGGGAATGGATTGCAAATTATTATTGCTGTACGCTAGGCGAAGTGTACAAAGCCGCTTTACCATCAGGGCTTAAATTGGAGAGTCAGACTAAGATTAGTCTTAATCCCGATGCCATTCTGACTGAAGGTTTAAACGAAAAGGAAACCGCAGTTATATTGTTGCTTGAAAGCCGCAAAACAGCCAGCATACTGGATTTGAACAAGTTTTTAGGGCAGCAGTCGTCGTTTGCAGTGCTGAAATTGTTGCTCGAAAGAAATGCCGTAATTGTTGAAGAGCAACTGCGCGAGAGTTACAAGCCGAAAGTCATTTCTACAGTCCGGTTAAATCCGGAATTTCGTTCAGAAGAAAAGCTAAATACGATCCTTGATTTGCTCTCGAGAAAAGCAAAAAAACAGGAACATCTGCTGAAAATATTTTTGGCTGAAACGCTCTATGGCGACCTGGAACGAACCGAGATCGGTAAAAAAGATTTGCTTGAATTGGCTGATGCATCTGAAGGTGCACTGAAAGGCCTGGAAGAAAAGCAAATTCTGGAAGTATATCAGAATGAGATTGGGCGAATTGATCGCCCGCAAAACAGCGAATTGCTGATAAAGGAGCTCTCAGAACCTCAACAGAAGGCCCATGATGAAATAATTAAGCAATTTGAAACACAACAAACTGTTTTGCTGAACGGCGTGACATCGAGCGGAAAAACGGAAATATATATTCGCTTGATCGAAGAGCAGCTAAAACTGGGAAAACAGGTGCTTTACCTCGTTCCTGAAATCGGATTAACGACTCAAATTATCACCCGGCTAAAAACTGCTTTCGGCGATTTGGCCGGAATTTATCATTCCAAATTTAACGACGCTGAACGTGTCGAAATCTGGTTTAATGTGCTGAACACGAAATCAGGCAAGACCGGCCAGCAATATAAAGTAATACTTGGGGCAAGGTCGGCTATATTTTTGCCTTTCAGAGATTTGGGGTTAATTATTGTTGATGAAGAGCACGAGAATTCGTACAAGCAATTCGATCCTGCTCCGCGCTACAATGCCCGCGATATGGCCATTTTGATGGGAAATATTCATGGTGCAAAAGTGCTGTTAGGTTCGGCCACTCCATCGTACGAAACCTATTACAATGCCCGAAGTAACAAATACGGGCTGGTTGATCTTTCCGAACGTTTTAAGGGAATTGAAATGCCAGAGCTAATTCCGGCTAATACACAGGAAGCATACAAACGGAAGCAAATGCGATCAGTTTTTACGCCTGAACTTTATGATGAAATTGCGATGGCTTTGCAGAATAAAGAACAAGTCATCCTTTTTCAGAATAGGAGAGGGTTTGCACCTTTTGTGCAATGTGGAAAATGTGGCTGGATTCCGAAATGCAAATACTGTGATGTAAGTAAAACCTACCATAAAAACCGGTCGAGCCTGATTTGCCACTATTGTGGCCATACCACTTCGTTGGTCACCAAGTGCGAAGAATGTGGTTCGGATGAAATAAAACCCCGTGGTTTTGGTACTGAAAAAATAGAGGATGAAATTCAGCTTCTTTTTCCTGAGGCACGGGTAGCCCGTATGGATTTAGATACTACACGAGCAAAGAAAGCTTACGATCAACTGATCTGGCAATTCGAAACAGGTAAAATCGATATTTTGGTTGGCACACAAATGGTGACCAAAGGGCTTGACTTTGATCATGTTCGTGTGGTTGGAGTGCTGAATGCCGACAATCTGCTAAATTATCCGGATTTTCGTTCGTACGAGCGTAGTTTTCAGCTTATCATGCAGGTGAGTGGGAGAGCTGGACGTAAAAACAGACGGGGAAGAGTGATCATTCAAACCACCCAGCCTAATCATCCGGTTATTCAGGATGTAATTGCCAATGATTATTACCGGCTTTTTAGCCGTCAAATGGCAGAACGGAAGATGTTTCGCTATCCACCGTATTATCGTTTAATCAAAATCGTGGTAAAACATCAGAATAAAGAAAGGCTTGATCTGGCAGCTTTGCATTTAACCACAGCATTTAAAACGCACTTTAACAAGAATGTGTTGGGTCCGGAATATCCGGTTGTGGGTAGAATTCAAATGTGGTTTCAGAAAGAAATACTCATCAAATTACCGCGTGACGGCAAAGTTCAGGAGGCTAAGACGAAAATCATGGAAATCATCAACCACGCCAAATCACAGCCTAATAATAGCCAGTTAATTGTTTATGCTGATGTTGATCCGATGTAAGTTGATCGTCATGAAAATCAATTTGTGCATTGCTGGGTTCTATAAAATGCACCGTACCATTATGAAAATTTTGGAATTGTATAAAGCCAGCTTGATAAATTAAGGATATAAATATCAATCTATATCCTTAATTTATTGTAATTATTATCACTGATAAAGGGGAGATAAAATATTACCTTTCATAAATCATCTTTTTTGAATAGGTAGTGTTTCCAGACAAAAGTTTGACTATATAAATTCCATTCGAGATATTTGTAGCATCAAAATTAACTGTGTATTTACCCCTTGGTTTTTCTTCGTTAACTAAGGTTGCAATTTCGTTACCGAGAATATCGTAAATCTTTAACAGAACCGGCTGTTTGTTGCTGATGGCATATTGAATGGTAGTTTTATGACTAAAAGGATTTGGATAATTCTGAATGATCTGAGAGTTAACGTCGGATTGAATTTTATCTAATCCAGTTGTAATGGTTCCTAATATGCCGTTCTTACTGACTTGTTGGATGTAAACATTATATTTGGTTTGATTATTACGCAAATCATCCCAGGCTAAAACAGTATTGCCGGCCGCGTCGGTGGCTAATACCGGATCTGTTTGGTGATTAGTAGCGGTGCACACAGCAACTCCATGGGTGGTCCATTGTAATACGCCATTGGCATTGATCCTTTGTGCGTAAATGTCCTTATATGGTCCGGTAGTTTCATTCATGTTGACAAATCCAATAACAGCACCACCAGAACCATCTTTTTCGATGCTATAGGCCAATTGCGAAATATAGCCTGCATAGCCACCCGGATTAACTGGCTCTGGACATATATTTACACATTTTGAATATGTATCTATATTCGTTGTCCATTGCGGTATGCCAGAAGAATTTATGCGTTGTAAATATACATGGTAGTACCCTTTCTGGTCTCCACCATGAAACGCGAGAATAGCTCCGCCTGCATTGTCGTCAATTAAAAGTGGTATTTGTCTCGATTGTGCATTAAACCCTATTGGTATTCCATCTGCTGTCCATTGCGCTTCTCCATTGCTATTAATGTGCTGAGCATATACAGCACGTCCACTTCTGTCGACATCCTGCCAAATGATATATGCACCTCCTTTACCGTCTACTGCTATGCACGGAGATTCTGAATAAAATTTACAGATAATAATACCATTTGTATTCCAGAGTTTTTCGCCCATCCCATTAATTCTTTGAGCGGCAATATTATGGGTGCCAGAGAGCCCTCCCTGAATGTCCTGCCACACAAAAAGAGCACCCCCAGAGCCATCACTAACCATTCTCGAATAGTTTTGAATTCCAATACTTGGACTAATTTTTAAGCCGTTCGCAGTCCAAAGAATATTGCCTCCTTGATTAATGTGCTGGGCATAAATTTTATCTATTCCATCACGGCTATCTGTCCATGAAATTAATGCGCCTCCTGATCCATCTCCGATTATTTGGATGTCAGTTTGACCATTGGTAGCTTTACATACAGGAATTCCTCCTGACTGCCACATAATCAGGCCATTGCTATTAATATGTTGAGCATATACATCAGTAGTTAAAACGCCTGGGATTGAGGAGTCTCTTCCCTGCCAGACTATAAATGCACCACCGGTTCCATCGCTGATGCTACGAACACTGTGCGCCACCATATTGGGAAACATGAATGCATCTGTTGATAAAGAGATACCCCCTGATTTCCATTGTGGAAGACCTGTGGCATTGTATCGCTGAACAATGGTTGATCCATCGTTATGGCTATCACTCCATGAAATAATTGTTCCCCCACTTCCATCGGATACAATGGAAGGTCCATCCTGTGCAAAGGATATGTCTCCAATGGGGGTATTTGCTTTTGGGTCGGTTGACCATTGTGCATATGCTGCAACAGATAAAAATAATGAAAGAAGTAGTGCGAAATGTTTCATAGTATTTACCTTTTTTAGTTATTAATCAAAAGATTAACAGTTATTACACTCTTCTTGTTCAGCTTTTTCTGTTATCAGTAATAATTTTATTACTTAAAATTATATGAATTTCTGAATGTTATCCTGTTCCCATTTTTTATTTGGACGAAATATATCCTTACAGGAAAATCAGATGTCGGAATTTACTAAACGGAACTATCGGTTATATGTGTTCTTTCATTAATCAACGGCATTTATGACGTTGATTACATTGATGTTTGTCGTTGGCTTTTGTCCTAATTTATTATCAATTTAGGATAAAGCCCTTGTTTTATAACCATTTATGCTTTTGTGCCAGCATGATCACTTGTGCGCGGGAGTTAACATGCAGTTTCTCGTAAATATTGGCGATGTGTTTCCTGACAGTAAGCGTGCTAATATTTAGTTCTGCAGCAATGCGTTTGGCATCCCAGCCGCTTACCATGTTTTGCAGAATTTCCTTTTCTCGTTGAGTGACATTTCCTGGCATTTCATTCTCAGCTACTGCTTCATTTTCAGGACTGGTGGTTCTGCTTAACAGCTGCAAAGCTTTTCGGGCAATGGCCGGACTCATCGGTGCTCCGCCGGTTTCCAGAATATCAATGACTGATTCCTCGAGCACAGAAGCAGGTTCGTGTTTTAACAAATAGCCGGAAGCGCCTGCTTTAATAGCGTCAAAGATTTTTGAGTCATCATCGAAAATGGTCAATACAATGAAATGTATTTGCGGGTAAAGCGATTTGGCAATCCGGATAGTTTCTATGCCATCCATTTCAGGCATTTTTAAATCCATAAAAATAACCTGCGGCATTTCGGTATGGAACAGTCCTTTAAGTTTTTCGAGGCATTCATTTCCGTTATTTGCGCTAAAAATAAGTCGAAGTTTGCTTGATAAACTCAATTTCTGCATGAATGTATTTCGGTTTACGGCATTGTCTTCGGCAATTGCTATCCTGAATTCCATGATTTTTCAATTTAAAATTTGTTTATTGTCCGCGCTTATTGTTACGATTGTTCCGCTTGGATTATTGTCGCTCCAGATGATATTCCATCCAACCATTTCAGCCCGTGCCCGCATATTGCGAAGTCCATTGCCATCCGACTTTTTAACTTCGTTTTCTCCGGAAGTTCCTTTGCCAAAATCTCGGATTTCAACCTTCCAGCCCTGATTCTCTTCAAAGACGATTTCCAGACGGTTGGTTCTGCTGTGTTTTACCGCGTTGGTTACAGCTTCCTGAATGATTCGAAAAAGATGAAAAGCATGGGTCGATTTCAATTCAATATCCTGATTTATATTTTCAAGAACAATCATGTCAATGTTACTATAGCTTTTCTTAAGTTGGTTAAGAAACAGTTTTATCCGGTCGCTGATGGCAGTTAATGTTAGGTTGTCGCGATTCAGAGCCCAGATGGTATCGCCTAATTGAGAAACGATTGACTGCGAATTCTTGTTTAATTCCTGTAAAGCTGTTTTGTATTGGTCGTCAAAATCTCCGATGTTAAATAAATCGAGATTGGAAGCAATCGATGCAGCAAAAGCGCCAAGGTTGTCATGCAAGTCAGCCGCAATCCGTTTGCGTTCATTTTCTTCTGCATCAGCAACAGCAAGTATCGATAATTCCTTTTCTTTCCCGATCGCAGCGGCTACTTTGTTTTTTTGTTTCTTCCGGTAATTTCTGAAAAAGAACCAGGCCGCGGCGGCAACAACCAACCCAAGCCACAATGCAAGTAACATTTGGTTATTTTTTTGCGCAATAGTTACCTTTTGGTGCATGATGGTGTTTTCCTTTTGCTCAACATCGTATTTGGTCTGCACTTCGGCAATGGCTTTTTCTGATCGTGCCGTATAGAACGAATCTTTGGCCTGAATAATCTGTTCCAGCATATTCTGATAGGCATTCTGATCACCTTTTATTTTGTAACAGCGGGCCAAAGCTTCATAATAAAGTAATTTCTGCCCGATATCATTCACAAAAACTCGTGTCGAGTCGGTTCTTTGATACAGATCTCCAGTTATCAATTGCTTATTACAGAAGTCTATCGCTTTGTCAACTTCATTCGCTTCAATGTAAAGATTTATCAGCGACATATTATCGTCCGTCCACATCTCACCGTCATTAAGCAATTTCCTGACAGCAATCATTTCTATCAGAGCAGTAGCAGCTTTGTCTGTGTTTTTTGCTTTTAGAAAAATATCTGATTGCCGTTGCAGGGAATGTGCCAGACTCATCAGGTTATTTCCTTTTTTTAAAAGTGCCACTCCTTTTTCACTGTAAATGATAGCGGAGTCCAGTATATTAAGGATTTTAAACGCTTCCGACATATTCACATAAACTGCAGCTCTTATCTGGTCAAATTGCTTGTTTTTACCTGCATAATGCAGTGATTTTCTGCACCATTCCAGACTTTCCCGTGGTTTTTCCCTAAACAGTTCAATGGAACTAATGGAGTTCATATTGGAACTGATCGCAAGTGTGTCTTGAAATTTCTCTCCATCTTTTACCAGTTGGTAAAACAATTCCAATGCTTCGGGATATTTTGATTTGCTCCCAAAATACAGAGCCTTCTGCCTTCCTGCTTTAAAATAGATATCTCTGGTTTGTGGGTTTTCAACAGGTGATTCTTTTAATACAGGCGTTATTACTGCCATGGCGCTATCCATCCAACCCCATCGGTAATAATTATTTGCTGTCACAATCGCCGACAGTTTCATGTTACGTTCTTCGCCTGACTTATAGGCAAGTTGCTTTGCCTGAATGGTATACAAATCAAAGGTATCCCGGTTCAGGCTTTGAAATTCGTCGCACAATAATAGAATGGCTTTCAGCTTTTCCTGATCGGTTTTTGCATCATAAACCAATTGCTTCAGGCTATCGATATGACCGGTTTGGGAGCTAACTACCCATGAAAAACCTATGATAAAAATCAAAGCAACGGCTAAACGAACCATAGATCAATAGTTTGTTTTACAAGATATGGAAATTAATAATACTCCTTATAATTGATTCACTATGAAATTGACAACTGTCTGATTAATGTTTGTCAAAATTTATGGAAGAAGTGTCATTTTCTTGGTTGATGTATAGTTGCCAACCTGTAATCGGTAAAAATAAGTTCCGAATTCCAACCTATCGACCTGAAAAACCTGTTCGTGATCACCTTGCTCCTGATGTTCGTTCACAAGTTGTGCTACTTGTTGCCCCAATGTGTTGTAAACCGTCAGTGTTACAAAGGAAGAGTGGGGGAGTTTATAGCGAATGGTTGTGTAACGATTGAATGGATTTGGATAATTCTGATCCAATGTGAAAAATGGTCCGTTTACTGAGTTTGCAGATGATGTAGTCTTTTGGTTCGTGTATTTATACAGAGCCCCGCCACCTCCGGTTATCCATCCGTGATCAGCATCAGGAAAAGATACACTGTATAAAAATGTATCGCCAACGTCAGTATGTGTTTTCCAAGTAATTCCTCCGTCTCCGGAGCGAGAAATAGCCCCAAAAGAACCCACGGCCCATCCGTCACTACTGGTAAAAAATACACTGGAGTTTGCATCGTGAGTTTCAGCAGGAACCCAGGTTACACCTCCATCACCAGTCCGGAGAACTGCACCGGAAATTGCGGCCCAACCTTGGCCGGCATCTGCGAAGAAAATATCACTGATTCCGTAAATGTCCCGGCCAAAAGCAGTTGGAGTGACAACTACGGCCCAGCTTGCACCTCCGTCGTTTGTTCTCAGTACCGATGCGAAATCGCCACCAGCCCAACCATCTTTGAGAGTCGCAAAAAAGACAGTTTTTAAATTTATCGCAGTTACAGTTGGCGCTTTGACCCATGAAGCACCACCATCTTTTGTGCGATAAATCGTGCCATTATCGCCAACGGTCCATCCGTTATTGGCATCCTTAAAAAAAACGTCGTGCAATAAATTATAGGGATAAGTTGGAGATGGCCCGGGAGTCTGATTCTTCCATGTTTTTCCACCATCGGTGGTATGCCTGATCATGATGCTGCCATCGGCTACCCAGGCGTTGTTCATATCCACGGCAGCAAAGCCCGATATGTCGCTGTAATAACCGGTGGAGCAGGTCACAAAAGACAATCCACCATCGGTCGTTTTTAAAATATTATTTGTTGTCTTGCCACCAGTTCCTCCCGCCAGCCAGCCATGGGTTGCATCAATAAAACAGGTACACCAGAAATCCACGGTCGTGCCCGTGTTTATCTTTTCCCAGGTTTGTGAATGTGTAACTAAAGTTCCCAGCAAAAAGACTAATGCTATTAGTAGATACTTTTTCATATTACTCAGGTTTTGAATTGTAAATTTTGGCCTTCAAGTTTAAAACTTCATGAATTTTTGTATGCTTATTCTTTTCCCCATTTTTGCCCGAATAAAATACACTCCGGAAGGAAAGTCGGAAGTTGGAATGTGAACTTCAGGTGTTGGATTCAAACTTCCGGAATGATAAATTTCTTTACCTAAAATGTTAGTAATGCTTAGTTCATTGATATTCTCCAGACTCCTGATATTAATTTCAGAACCGACTGGATTTGGGAAAACCGTAAACTGCGAACCCGAAGATACCAAGTCTTTTATTCCAACCGGATTACCTGTCGGATTACGTTTGTAATATATCTCGTTGTTACCACCACGGGTTTCCATCCAAATTACATGCACACCCGAATTTGATGCTGCGACAAAAGGATAAAATGAAACAGCCGCATCATTTGTTAGCCGGGTTACTGTTTCCCAACTTTTCCCCCCATCTGTGGACTTGTCGTAGTATATTTCAAAATTCCCCTCATGGTTGTCAGTCCAAACTACATGCACACCTGAACCAGATAATGAGATGGAAGGATTATAGGTAGTAACATTGAAATTCGTTAATTGTGCATCCTGATTCCAGGTTATGCCCCCGTCTGTTGAATGTTTGTGGAAAATTTCATAGCCTGTTCCTGTATTGTTACGACTGTCTCTGAATGCTACATGCACATTCTGACCGGAAACAGACAGGGACGGAGAATCGGAATAAGCGAAGTCGTTATTTGTAAGCGGAACATCCGCTCCCCAGGTGATACCTCCATTCGTGGAGCGTTTGTAATATACACCTGGATGCGCTCCACGTCCATCTGTCCATACCAAATGTGCGACCTGACCTGATATGGATACAGCAGGATTCCATGTACCGTCCAGTTGAGTTTCAGTTCCCCAGTTTTTTCCTCCGTCTGTGGAGCGTTTGTAATTTACGCCTGTGTAAACTCCACTAGCATCGCGCTGATTCCATACAACCAGTACCACCAACCCGGAAGCCGATACACATGGATTTTGGGCAATAGCTGAGTAATTTGTAAGCCTTCTATCTGTTCCCCAGCTTTTGCCATCATCAGATGAGCTGTTGTAGTAAATCTCATAGTCCTGGTCAGTAATTCCATCGCGATTGTCTTCCCAAACCACATGTACAACTGAACCAGATACTGATATGGAAGGATTCGAGGAGAAAAAGACATTATTCGAAATTTGGGTATCCGGTCCCCAGGTTAAGCCACCATCAACTGAACGTTTGTAGAATATTTCATAATTTCCTCCAACCCGGTTGTCGCGCCATACCACATGCACTGTGTCACCACTCGAGGCGATGCACCGTGCGTTGGAATAGGCTGTTGTACCAGAAAGAGCAGGGTCGTTGGTCAACCGCATATCAGGCTGCCATTGTGCCTGAGAAATAAGCGATCCCAATAAAAAGATCATTGACAATAGTAGCTGTTTTGTCATAGTTGTAAGTTCTGGATTATTTATTTCGATGTTCCTTTGATTTATAACTTAATGAATTTTTGTATGCTTTTTCTGTTCCCCATTTTTGCCTGAATAAAATATACTCCGGATTGAAAGTCGGAAATCGGAATGCGTAGTTCAGGTGTTGGATTCAAACTTCCGGAATAATAAATTTCTTTACCTAAAATGTTGGTAATGCTTAGTTCATTAATATTCTCCAAACTCCGGATATTAATTTCGGTACTTGCCGGATTCGGGAAAACCTTAAACGGCAAACCCGAAGATGCCAAGTCTTTTAGTCCTACCGGATTGCCTGTCAGGTTGCGTTTGTAGTAAATATCAGACCCATTCCTGGTGTCAGTCCAAACAACATTCACCGCCAGAACTGAGGCTGAGATATATGGGTGCATTGATATTGATGCGTTAGACGTTAGCCGTGTATCGGCTCCCCAGATCAGTCCTCCATCTTTTGAACCTTTGTAGTATATTTCGTAGTTTCCATCACGGTTGTCGTCCCATACCACATGGACATCTGAACCAGATGCCGCTACAGATGAAAATAAGGTAGCAGAAGTGTAATTCGTTGTCAACCTGGTATCAAGATTCCAGGTTACACCACTATCTGTTGAATGTTTGTAGTATATCTCGTATTTAAAATTATTGCGTGAGTCGAGCCAGACAACATGGACCGATGATCCTGAAACTGAGAGAGAAGGTGAATTTGTAACAACATTGTCCACCGTAAGCAGTTTACTGGCTTCCCAGGTTAAACCTCCATCTGCAGAGCGTTTATAGCCAGTTTTACCCAAGGCGTTCCATACCACATGCACCATTGAACCGGAAACGGATACTGAAGGACTACCGCCAGGTTCAACTAGTTTTGTATCGGCACCCCAGCTTACACCACAATCTGTTGAGCGTTTGTAATAGGATTTGGTAGAGACTTCGCGATAATCATCCCAAACCACAATCACAAGTTGACCGAAAACTGACACAGACGGACTATCTGATTGAGCAGAGTCATTGGTGAGCCGTGTATCAGTCCCCCAGCTTGTACCTCCATCTGTTGAACGACTGTAATAGATCTCATAGTTATTGTTAGAGATTCCATCTCGTTTATCAGACCAGACAATAATAACAACTGAACCGGATACGGATATGGAAGGCGCCGTTGAAGTAAAAACATTTTTCGAAATCCGCATATCCGGGCCCCAGTTCAAGCCTCCATCAGTAGAGCGTTTATAATATATTTCTCCGCTTGCCCCATCACGGTTGTCTCTCCATGCTACATGTACAGTATCTCCGCTTAAAGCGATACAGCGTGCATTCGGTAAGCCATCCATTTGAGAATTTCCGGGACCGTTTGTAAGTTGTGTATCCACTGACCATTGAGCATTTGAAACCAGATTCGCCCAAAAGAAGAATATAATCAAAAAAAGGAATGGCTTTTTCATGCGACATCATTTAGTATTTACCAAAAGTAGGGTATAGGAATATCTACGGAAATACTCAATTTGTAGTATTCCGAAGTACATTTTTCAGAGTTCCAAAAAATGATGGTGTTACAAATGTTTAATGTAGAAAGTGTGAATTCTAAACTTGTAATTTAGTCTTGGATTACTTAAGCGGAATATTTTCCGGCCTTGTATGTTTCCATCGTTTGTGCGACCACAACCATAATTCAGGTCGTTTTCGGATGATGTCTTCGAGAAATTTGGTATGTGCTTTAGTTACTTCGTACTTTTTGGTAGTGGATGCATCATCAATAAGTTTGGTAAATTCCACTTCGTAATATCCCCGGCGAACTTTCTGAATATCCATAAAAACAATTGCATGTTTAAACTTTGACGCTACTTTTTCAGCTCCCGGAAAAACGGCAGTTTCCTGGTTCAGGAACATCATCCAGTAATCGGTATCTTTCAAAGCAGTTTGATCGGTGAGGTAATAAGTCGCTGATAGTTGGCCTGCCTTTTCGAGTTCGAGCATGGTGCGGCCTGAAATTCGTGCGGGCATCATAAACATTCCAAATCGCGAACGCAGACTTTTCATGTAATGATCAAACGTTTCGTCCTGAATAGGACGGTAGATGGTATTTACCTCATGTTTGATGATTTTGGGCAAGGCGATGGTCCATTCCCAGTTTCCGTAGTGGCCTGATAGCAAAGCAACGCTTTTCCCCTGATCGTAAAGGTCGTTTAGTACTTCAGGATTTTTAAAGTGAAATCGCTTTCTAAATGTGTCTTCCGACATTTGAAATGCTTTGATGGTTTCAACCACCAGATCAGCAAAATGGAGATAAAATTTGCGTCTTATTTCTTTGATTTCCTGATCTGTTTTCTCCGGAAACGAATTTTTTAGGTTCTGAATTACCGTTTTCTTTCGGTATCCAACCAGATAAAAACTAATCAGGTAAATGATATCTGCACAGATATAAAGTAGCCAAAACGGAGTATGTCCGAGCAATTTCAGGATTGAAACACCAATTTGGGCCAGTACTTTTTTCATGCAGTTTAATCTGTATTTCTGGAATGTAATTCAATATTTGAAGGCCGTTTGTGCTTCCAACGCCGATGTGACCACAGCCAGTACTCAGGCTCTGTTTGTATAATTTCTTCCAGTTTCTGAATGTAAGCCATTAAAATTTCTTCAGGTTTTACTTCTGATGGATTTTCAATCAGCTTATAATGGAAAACCTCGTACTTGCTACGTCCAACTTTTCGTGTATGATGCAATACTACAGGTTGGTTGGTTTTAATGGCAATTTTCATGGGGCCTGCAAAAAAAGCAGTTTCCTGGTTCAAAAAAGTGGTCCAAAATTGCGAATTGGCAGGAGGAGTTTGGTCAGCAGCAAGGATTAATGCACCTGGTCGTTTGGCATTATTGAATTCGAGTGCTGTCCGAACTGAATGATTAACAGGTATTGATTTTGCCCCAAATCGTTCGCGTGTATCCAGAATGAATTTTTCGAGGGCTTTATTCTTTCTTACGGGATTATATACAACCAAATATTGTGCTTTTATATACTGTTGAATTGATCCGCTCCATTCCCAGTTGTTGTGATGCTGACCCAATAAAACGATGCTTTTACCCTGATTGTAATACTCCTCATAAATATCCAGATCGTGAACAATCAAGCGTTCGTCAATCTGCTTTTCGGTCATTTGATTAAACTTGATGGTTTCCAGTCCCAAATCACTCAAATGGTGGTAAAATTTCTTCGTGATCTTTCTGATTTCTTCCGGGCTTTTCTCAGGAAAGGAAAGTACAAGATTTTCGTGAACAACTTTGCGACGATACCTGGCGACATAATAAAGCAGAACGTAAAAAATATCAGCCATTCCCCAAATTACCCAAAATGGTAAACGTGCAGTTAATTTGCACAAAAGAACAACAAGACGGTCAAGAATAGAGCTCATGTATTTTCAAAATTTGAAGCTGCAAATTTAACTAAAAAGGCTTTGAAGCTCCATTATTTTATTTCGGTTAAAACTAAAAGATGGGTCTGGCGATTATAATTCCGTTGTTTTTGGATTCAGGTTTTATGAAATCTGTAATTGGCCATTCCGAAACCAATACCTTTTTCCCACTTAGCGGTGCGTGAAGTAAATAAAGTTCGTTGCCTTTTTTGAGTATAATTCCCACATGATTTACATCAACACCATCAATACTGCTGGTAAGTGCTATAATATCACCATGTCTTAGGTTTTTATACAAGTTAGGAATGTTGTTCTTCGGAAAATACATAAATCCGGTTGCTGAAAGCTTCTTTTCCTGCTCGGCAATAGTCGGGATCAATTCAGGATGGTCTTTTAATACCGGATAACTTGCCGGGTGCGTACTCATATAATTGATCAGTTTATCTGATTTTACACCTTTTTTATTTACTGTTTCGTCGATTATACCTTTTGTGTGGTTATTATGCACCCATTCGCTGAAATAATGCAGGCGCGAAGGATATTGATCACGAATTCCATCTCGGTATCTAAGTTGTTCGAGTTCAGAAATATATGATTCAAAATCCGTTTTCCCCAGTTTCACAGTTCGTGCCAAAGCCAAACAGGATTCGGCAAAAGTAGTACAGTCCAGTTCGCGCAAATTAATCACCAGTTTCTCCTCCAATCCGTTTTCGAGCGATGCAACCACATAAGGTGTTTCCAGAAAAGACAAGCCAATTTCAACAATCAGATCAGATATGGGTAAGCCCGATTTTGAAACCAATAAATTCAGCTTTTTTTCTGCAATATGCTTATCATCATCGGTAAAGATGCATTGATTAAGATTAATGAGATGTTGCGCAAAGATGAAATTTGAACTTGTGATAAGAATGAGGAATAATATCAGATAATTTTTCATTTTGAATTTGTTTGAGACTGATAAAGTTAGAAAACTTTCTTCATTAGGTTATTTATTGGCCTAAGGATTCGGAATTCTGTAATTTAAAGGCGTAATCAGATCTTAATAAACTTGTTATAAAACATGTTTTTGTTAATTCTACCTCAAGTTAATGCGTTGTTTTAAGTCGGAAGGTATTATTATTCAGCCTACAAGCTTTCTTTTTAAGTTTCCAGAATGTTTTCTGAAATCATTTGTATCTACCTGAATATATGAGATTCTGACAAATGAAGCTTTCTAAAATTAGTATATTTGGCCTCAATATTTAGGGGGTCTAATGTTAATAAATCTGTATGCTTAAATTAAGAAATCTTCTCATCACCGCATTTGTGTTGGTATCTTTCGTTGTTTCAGCACAAGAAAAAAAGGAAGAAGAAAAAGAAAAGGGTTTTCAGTTTACTGCGATCAAAGAAATTCCATGTACACCAGTTAAAGATCAATACCGCTCCGGAACATGCTGGTCATTTTCAGGATTGGGTTTTTTGGAAGCTGAAATGTTACGGATTGGAAAACCAATAGTCGATCTGTCTGAGATGTTTATCGTTCATCATACTTATTCAGACAAAGCTGTTAAATATGTGCGTTTGCACGGAAGTCTTAATTTTGGTGCCGGCGGAGCTTTTCACGATGTAACCAATGTTATAAAAAAATACGGCGTTGTTCCTGAAGAAGTATACAATGGATTGAATTACGGCGAAGAAAAACATGTTCACGGTGAACTCGACCGTACTTTGATAGATCAGGTAAAAGTTGTGGTTGATAATCCAAACAAAAAACTGACAACTGCCTGGCACGATGCTTTAGATGGAACTCTTGATAATTATCTGGGAATACTTCCCGAAAAGTTTAAATTTCAGGGTAAAGATTATACTCCTCAAACGTTTGCTCAAGAGGTGGTAGGTCTTAATATGGACGACTATGTTGAAATATCTTCTTACACACATCATTCGTTCTATTCAAAATTTATTATTGAAATACCCGACAACTGGTCATGGGACGAAGTTTACAATGTTCCGATGAGCGAATTGGAGGAGATTATCGACAATTCAATCAGCGCTGGTTATACTGTGGCTTGGGCCGCTGATGTGAGCGAAAAAGGTTTTGCTACTTCACAAAAGGGAGTTGCCGTGATTCCTGCTGTCGATAAAGCAAATATGACTGATGCTGAAATCACCAAATGGGAAAAGCAAACCGAAAAGGAAAGAAACGAAGAACTCTATAAATTGTCGAAACCAAGTGCCGAAAAAGTAATTACTCAAGAAATGCGTCAGATCGATTTTGATAATTATCAGACTACTGACGATCATGGAATGTTGATTGTTGGCTCAGCTAAAGATCAAAACGGCAACCTGTATTATAAAGTAAAAAATTCGTGGGGCGACTATAATGATTACGATGGCTTCTTTTATGCTTCAAAACCGTATGTAAAGTATAAAACAATGTCCATTATGGTTCACAAAGATGCTATACCGAAAAACATCCGGAAGAAATTGAATCTTTAAAATACAAACCTCGTCAACCGGCGAGGTTTTTTATTTTAAATAAATCTGCCAATTAAAGTCCTTTTGTATATTTGGGCTATGAGAAAACTTATCCTTTTTCTATGGCTGGCTATTCCATTGTTTAGCTTTTCCGAAGATTATATGTGGTGGAATATCAAGCATGGCTGGGAAACCGGAATGCCCGGCTGGCGAAGCTATATCCGGATTACGCCCGGATATCTTGGTCCCAATGCACTGCCAGTTCCAGAAGTGAAAAAAGGTGTTGTACCTTCGGGTGCAAACTTCGAGTTTGGTACTGATTTGCATTTTCGTGAAGGTGATCCGACGCAGGATATTTTTGCCAAATACTACCGCTCTTTTGCTGAGAATAAAATTGCCATTGAAATATTTGGTGTTGTGGCAGAGCATTATTCTATGTCGGAATTTACACGCGACGAAAGATTTGCAAGGGATTTTGACGGAAAAGGATTTGCTGTTGGAGACTTGTATTTTTCAACCTTGATTCAATTGGTAAAGGGCCGAAAATTTCCGGATACCATGGTTCGTATGGCTGGCAGAACTGCTTCCGGAGGGCAACTGGAAGGAGCAAGGTATACTGATAGTCCGGGCTATTATTTTGATTTTAGCTTTTCAAAAGAATATCAGGGCACCAAAGAAAATCGCTCCTTTTTACCTTTTGCTTCCTTCGGCTTTTATTCCTGGCAGACCAACGATCTCGCCAATTTGCAAAACGACGCTTTTATGTATGCCTTAGGTGCAGACTTGAAATGGTCAAAATGGTCGGTTTCCAATTCACTGTCGGGTTATTCAGGCTATAAAAAGGAGAGGGACAAGCCTATGCTCTATACTTTTGATGTAAAGCATCGGCTAAAAAATAAAACAATCAGGTTGCAGTATTTGCATGGCTTACGCGATTGGACTTATCGGACAGTTAAACTTTCGCTGATTTTTGATCTAAAAAAATAGGATTACTCTTTGTCGTTAGCCGGCTGTTCCTGCTTGTTTTCCTTTATGCCAAGTGTGTTTCGAATGCCACTGAAAACAGATTTCCACCAGTAATTCAGAACTGATCGTTTTTCATCCCGCCGGAAGTTTATTTCGTCTGGAAGCAATTCTTTTCCTCTCGGATTTTTTGACCGAAGCAATAAACTGTTGGCTAAGAAACTGGCAAATTTGGATTCCTTCGTATTTCCGTTTTTCTTTTCCAATACAGCAATCTTCATATCATTGTATCCAAATAGCAGGTGGCCATTTGCGTTGGTTTGATTTGCCGAGAATGTAAATTGAAAACGGTCAACCTTTCCTGAACGTATCGAAACAGAAGCCAGTGGCTCCAATACCGGATTCAGTATGCGCATATTAAACGGACTTAGACTTCCACTAACGCTAAAAATATTGTCAGGACTATTCATCTGGTAGTTCATAGTAGTGCTCAACTGGCACGAGTCCATAATTGTCAAAGCTCCGGTTAATGTAAAATCTGGAATTTTACCAGTAGCCAATTTCGCGTTGGTAAAAGGTTTTAGCACAGATTGAATCTTCGAAAATCTGATTTGCCCTTCGGCATCACCAGAAGCTGGTTGTTCAAAGTAGGTTACGTTTGAATTAACCAGTTTGAACGAATCGAGAGTAAATGGATATTTAATGGACTTTAACAAATCTTGAAGCATTTTGGGGCGCCTTTTTTCGTCGAAAGTTAATCGTTTGTCGCGGTAAATATCCATATGTAATCCGCTAACCAACATGTATTTTCCATTCAATATTTCTTTTTCAAACCATTGCCTGATATTCGGTTGATGAATTAAAACGGAATCAATATTTCCCTTGAAATAATCGGATTGAAAACCTACTTGCTTTTGGTGTTTTTCTCTAGTGAAATTAGGCGTAATCTGAATGTCCTTAACCAAAAAACGATTGGAAGATGAGGAATAAGATGCGTTGGCAATAGAATATTGATAAAGCTTTTCTTTTCGAACAATTTGAGGGATCTGAAATGAAAAATCGGAGGAATGCATGAACCCTTGCGTTGGTTTATTATCTATTCTGACATTGAAAAGATTGAAGCTGATTGTTTCCTGCAACTTCTTCTGTCCACTCTTAAAAATAGCAATATTAGCATCTTTTACATTGAGCGATTTAGAAGCAAAAACATTGGCAAAGCTTTCGAAATGAGGATAAAGATTCAGTTTAAAAGGATTAATCCTGAACGAATCCTTGGCGTTATTAAAAAGTTGAAAGGCTGGCTTATTGACTTCAATGGATTCGAAGAAAAATTGATCGTTCCGGTAAGCCGCGTCCATATCGAATCCATTAATCGAAAGTAGGGGAATGCGCAACTCAAACTGATCTTGCTTCGTGCTTTTTGTTTTTGGTTTTAAAACAAGTTGCTTGACCAATATTCTTTTGTCAATCGTTGAAAAAGTTAATTCATCAATGCTAAATTCCTGATTTTTGTCTTTGGGTGTAAATTTAAACTGCAGCAAATTCGATACGTAATTTCCACTTTTGAATTCTGTTTTTCCTTCCTGCTGATTTCTTAGCATTACGATATCTTGTGCATCCATTTTCAGGTCTGACTGAACCAATAAGTAGGGTTGTGCTGAAATTTCTGAAAATACTTTCAGTGAACCATCATTTAATTTAAATTCCCTGATTGCTATTGATTCAATTTCTTTTGGCAACGGAACAGTCATTTCCTTAATTTCTTTTACATCTTCTTTTTTGCGCTTCTGATAGAGCTTTATATCTGGTGACGTAATCAGAACCTGATCAGCCTCAATTTTGTGGTTAAAATACAATTCTTCAATGTTTATACCCTTAATCCGGATCTCCGGAACTGCAAGCTGAATGTTCCAAATGGAAGATAAATCTCTGCTGTTGGTTTCAGGATAAAGTTTTGAATTGAGCGCAAAAATCTCTTTTCTTCGCGTTGAAAATCCGATTTCACCAGCTTTAAAAACATGGATATTGTCAGACAGCCTGATGAGGTGATCGCGCACGGAAAAGTCGACAAATTCGGAAAAAAGAAGTTTGTGTCGCCCGAATTGGTCTTTGTTTACCAACGTATTATCGAGTCCCAAACTGAAATGATTGTCGAGGGAAATTGTTTTGCCATTTCGGCTGTGATTAATTAAGCGAATAGTCCCATCCGGAATGTCAACCTTATTTAAATAAATGTCGCCAAGATAGTTGGATAAAAGTTGAAACAGGTCTTCGAATTCAACCTTGGGTTCATCGGATTTTAGGAAAGCAAAATTCTCATAATAAATCTGGGGAGTTTTTATTCTCAGCGTATCAACAGATAATTTCTTGTTATAAAAAGCTTCATGGAAATCTACATCAGTTAAGGTGAGTTCCGGAATGGTAAACTCATACAATTCAGATCGGTTATATTGTTTTAATATATCCTGAATGTTGGTGTTTGAAACCGGAGACAAATGCAGATTTTGAACTTGTGCTATTTTCCTCCGACTCGAAATGGATACATTTTCGATACTTAATTTGTGTAGCTGATCGACCAACTGCATTTGGTAATTGCTGAAATTCAATTCAATCTGGTTGGCAAAAAACAAACGGTCAGTCTTTTTTGCACTTATTTCGTCCAATGCAAATCCATTTAAATTTAATTTGACTGTTGATTCTATGTTTCCAGTTTGTAGGGTACCTGTCTTATTTACCAGCTGAACTTTACCTTTTTGAACCGAAACCTGGCTGGAATAAATGCCCTTTGCATAGCTTGATATCAGATTATAAACGAAACTCGGATTTTCAGGTTCCTCCTTTTTAACCCATATCTCATTTTGAGTAAGCTTAAATTCAGGATTAAACAAATTGATCCGCTGAAATATGAATCGCTTTTGATGGTATGCTTTTTTAAAATTGAAAAAATCCAGTCGCACACTATCACAGCTGGCATCAATGGTATTTTTTTCATTTGCAAGATTATTACCCGACTGCAAAGGATATATCTGTATGTTTTTTACGAGAACCGATTTCCGGTGTGTTGAAAGGTCCAAATTACCAACTCTGACGCGATGAACATTATCTCCCAAAGTCAGTTCGTATTCTGATGCCGAAAAATCGATGTTTTTTGAATAAAAAATACGACTGGTGTCTTGTAGGGAAAGCGAATCCAGGAGAAAATTTTCGAGATTAATATTAATATTTTTTAATTCCTGATATCCGGTCTGATCGGTTTGTGTTTTAAATAATGTCAATTGTGCATTATTCAGCTTGAAATTGTGAATACTCACACTCGGAAATTCCTTTTTGATTAACTCATACAAATCAAATTCATCAATCGATTCCAGTATTTTCCGGTTTCGTTTCAGTCCTGGCCAGTATTTAATCTGTGCTCCGGATAAAATCAACGAGTCGATTGGGATTTCTTCATTTTTGTAAAACTCGTGAATTTGGCTGCTGGTCATTTTCGTTTGTGGAACAAAAATAGAATAGCGGCTCTTTTCAGTATTTGTATTGTTAATGGGTTTAAGATTAATATTTTGGGCTTCTATTTGCGACCGTTTCAATGAGTAGGTTACCACTTCCGCGCTTAGGGTATGAATGCTGTCAGCAAGTTTGTTCTGATAATTTTGCATGCGGAGATAAATATCTTCGGCATCAAACAAGCGATCTGGATTGGGCAGTAGCAGTGAGTCTGTGTAAAACTTCAGAATGCCAATCGTTATATTTTCAGCATTCGACAGCTTTTTTGAATCGCCAACCAGATTGTAAAAATCAAAACTGGCGTTTGCTAACTCGATTTTGTTGATTTTTATCGATTTAAACTTTTTGGTAACCAATGGTTTTAGTTCCAGAAATAGTGTGCTGATGGTATTCTTTTTATCGACACTTGCACTATGTTTTCCATGAATATTTAGCTCAGGCTGACTGATCAGGATTTCTCCAATCTCGAGATTTTTATTTATAGCCAGTTGCAAAAGTCCAATTCCGCCAAGTTGCACATTGGGCGAATAAAACGAATAAAATTGCTGTTTGATCGTGTCGGTCTCATTTAAAGTCCGGATAACAGAATCAGAGGGGTGAAACGAAACCTGACTAATTTCAAAGCCCCATTTGTTAAAGTTGATCTCCAGATTTTCGAATGTCAGCTCATATTTTCCTTTCGATTTTTTTGAGACAAAATCAGATAGATTTTTATTCAGATAAGTCTGCGCTTCAAAATAAACCAACGTAAGTGCAGCCAGCACAAATATTATAAGTGTTGAAAGAATTACTATTGAGAGTTTTGCTATTTTTTTACCCAGCAGAGTCATTCGCTTTTATATTTTCATTTGTGCCTGATTCAGACC
Organism: Prolixibacteraceae bacterium; assembly: GCA_019163175.1. Classification (GTDB taxonomy): domain Bacteria; phylum Bacteroidota; class Bacteroidia; order Bacteroidales; family Prolixibacteraceae; genus Aquipluma. Next base: position 28,710 of record JAFLKN010000021.1, read on the forward strand.
AAATTTATTTTCCTGAAATCAACATTCTATATAGACCTTAATATTATGAAAAAAGTTGCTTTAATCGAAAAATAAAATAGAATTGAAGGCTTGTAATTTTGATGAAATTAAAGGCGGTAAACAGCATTTAAATAAATCAAATGCCATTTACCGCCTTTTGCTTGACCCTTTTTGACAGAATCTGATTATTTCTTATGCCCCGAGTTCTGAAAAAGTCTTTTCTATAATATCAAGAGCAGCCAAAATCTGTTCTTCATTAATAATGAGTGGGGGAGTAAAACGAATAATATGATCGTGGGTTGGTTTTGCCAACAATCCATTGTTTTTCAAAGCAATACAAACATCCCAGGCACTTATTCCGTTAACTGACTTAATAACTACTGCATTCAATAATCCCTTTCCGCGAACAATTTCAATCAAATTCGAGTCAATTGATTTTAATCTCTTTCTGAATATTTTGCCCATCTTTTCTGCATTCTCTGCCAGATTTTCTTCCAGGATTACATTCATTGCAGCAATAGCAACTTTGGCTGCAATCGGATTTCCGCCGTAGGTCGATCCGTGTTCGCCGGGTTTAATTGTCAGCATAATTTCATCGTCGGCCAACACACAGGAAACAGGCAACATGCCACCAGAAATTGCTTTTCCGAGTACCAAAATGTCGGGTCTTATACCTTCGTGATCGCAGGCCAACATTTTACCGGTGCGGGCAAGTCCTGTCTGCACTTCGTCTGCTACGAACAAAACATTTTTCTTCTTGCAGAGCTCAAAAGCTTTCCGCAAATAACCATCTTCCGGCACATAGACTCCAGCCTCAGCCTGAATGGGTTCAACTAAAAAGCCTGCTACATTGGGGTCTTCAAGTGCTTTCTCCAGCGCATCCATATCATTGTACGGAATATTAATAAATCCGGGAGTATAGGGACCGTAATCATTGTACGAATCGGGATCAGAAGACATGGAGATGATCGTAATGGTTCGTCCATGGAAGTTGCCATTGCACACTATAATTTTGGCTTCAGTTTTTGGTACCCCTTTTACTTTATAAGCCCATTTGCGAATCAGTTTCAGTGCTGTTTCGTCAGCCTCAGCGCCTGAATTCATAGGGAGCATTTTGTCATAGCCAAATAATTTGGTCATATACTCTTCCCATTCGCCCAACACATTGTTGTAGAAGGCTCTTGATGTCAAAGCAAGTTTCTGAGCCTGATCTATAAGTGCTTTTACAATTTTTGGATGGCAATGCCCCTGATTGACTGCTGAATAAGCAGATAAAAAGTCAAAATATTTCTTTCCTTCAACGTCCCATACATAAATCCCTTCACCTCGTTCCAATACAACTGGTATCGGGTGATAATTATGAGCTCCGAATTGGGATTCACGATCCATGTAGTTTTTGGCTGACAATACGTTCATCGTTTTGAATTTTAAGTTATTGAACTACAGAATTAGGTATATTTTAAGCTATTTCAAATGATTTTAATCTGTTATTAAATATTGAAACATTTATATGTAATTTTTTTCTGTGTCAATTCAATTTACAGAAACCAATTGAGCTTTTTTTCTGACACAAATTCGGGTTAAAAAGTATTATATTTGCGCACAATACCACAACTTTTGATAAAGTTTTATGCCGCAACGTTTTCTCAGATATTCTTTTCTGATCCTGATTTTCTGTATTTCAGCTTTTGCAGGTTATTCAAATCAATCAGTTTCGCCATCTGTTGAAGATTCCAGGCTTGATTTTCTTATTGAAAGAGCAACAAAACTTTTACCAGTTGCGACTAATCATGATACGGTTGTGTTTATGCTGAATGAAGCGGATCAGTTAGCTAAAGCTGCAAACAACCAGCATGCCTCCAATAATATACTTATTCTTAAAGGATTAAATGAATATTTTCTTGGGAATTATGAACAGGCCATTGATTATTACTATACAGCGCTTGATTTGTCAGAAAAATCGAATGATTCTTTGCTGATTGCAAAAGTAAATCATACGTTGGGGATGATTTACGATGAAATGGAAGATTACAATGAAGCAATAAGCTATTTCAACAAGTCATTGCAGATTAGTACGATGAAAAAGGATTCTGATCTGATGACTAAAACTTATCAAAACATTTCAATCAGCTATCAGAACAAAAAGGATTTAACGAAAGCGCTTGAATTTAATGATAAAGCCAATCAATTGGCGAAACTCCGCAAGGATACTACAAGAATTATCGACGCACTCAATAATTTTGGCACCATTAATTACGATCAGAAAAAATTTGATGAGAGTCTGGTTTGTTACCAAAAAGCCCTTGATCTGTATTTGAAAATCAAAGATATGCCAGGTGTTGCTATGGCCTACAATAATATCGCTTTGGTATATCTGGATAAAAAGGAGTATAAACAATCTCTGGAGTTTTTCATGAAGTCTCTCCATCTGGCGACGGAATTAAAAATGACCGATTTTGTCGGAGATATCTATGGAAATTTGACTTCGTATTACGAAGAACAAAAAGATTATAAAAATGCCTATCTCTGTAATACCAAATATAGCGCGATATATGACAGCCTGAGTGGAGAGAAAAAGAATAAGATGATCAGACAGATTCAGGCTAAATACCAACTCAATAAAAATGCCCGGGAACTGGAAGTGTTGAAGCAAAATAATCAGACCCAATTACGCGCAATTAACCTGGCAAAATCTATTCAAATCTATCTGTTTAGTATTACTTTTTTGGTAATAGTTTTTATGGTAGCAACATTTTATCTTTTGGTCAAGGAGAAAAAACTTGCACGGGCATTGAAGTTAAAAACGGCAGAATTGAAGGATTTAAATGTTTCGAAAGATAAATTTTTCTCCATCATCGCTCATGATTTGACTAATCCTTTCAATGTTTTAGTTGGTTTTACAGGCATGTTGAAGACTGATCTAGATTTGTTTTCCAAAGAAGAATTACAGCGAATCCTTTCAGACCTGAATCAGGCGTCTGAAAATGGATTTAACTTATTGCAAGATTTAATGGTTTGGAGTCAAACTCAAACCGATCGAATACAGATCAATAAATCAAATTTCAGCTTGATCGACGTTTATAACGATGTGCGATCTTTGGTTGAATTAAACCTGATTTCGAAGGATCAGCAACTTTTTGCTGACATAGCTACTGAATTGACAGTTTTTGCTGATAGAAGCATGATCTCGACAGTTTTACGCAATCTGATATTTAATTCAGTGAAATTCTCGCCCAAGGGATCTTTAATCCAGGTGAAATCAAAATTGGTCGGAGATTTTGCACATATCCAAGTTGTTGACCCCGGAATTGGAATTGCTCCAGAGGTGATTGACAGCTTGTTTGTGGTTGGAAAAAATAAAACCGGATTTGGTACGGAGGGTGAACAAGGAACCGGACTAGGATTGGCAATCTGCCACGAATTTGTTGAAAAAAATGGGGGAGAAATCTGGGTAGAAAGTAAAGTCGGACACGGTTCAGTGTTTTCTTTTTCAATCCCGCTAAATGATACAAACCGCCTTGCTTAAAATTATTTCATCAACCACTTTTACTCAAGCATTTTATTTCCAGAATCGGATAATGGCCATTTCGCACATCATGAAAAGAATGGCTATAATGATAAAGAGCTTCCATAATTGCTTCCCGTTGCTATAATCCTGAAGACTTTCGCTTAGTCCGGCCTCTGATGATTCAATCAGTTGAAATTGCTTGAAGTTACTCGATTGCATGAGTTTTCGTAATTCTTCATCAGCATAAAATTCGGTATCCGATTCCTTTCTTGAGTAATTGTAAGAAATAGATTGTATCACCTGATTACCATCGCGAATCAAATAATGTCCAGCACTTTTAGGTAGTTCATCAAGAATTAGCTGCTGTTTTCCTGCTCCAATTGTCCGAACTGAGGTGATAAATTCATCTTTGGTCTGCTGGTTTATTGTTTTGAGCTCGCTGATTGGTGCGCTGCTATTTAAAAGTATAGGTTCATCGCTATCAATTGAATACGAATATTTTTGCTGCACTCCGCTTTGTAAAACCATGTTGTAGACGGTTGGTACAAAAATAATATGCCTGATAAAATTGAAATTAGCTTTGCTAATTGGAAAAGCAAAGAAGTAAACGGTTCCCTTTCCAAGCGAACTGGAGGTTAAGGCGCTTTTCCCATTTCTCAAAGACATTACTTCTGAGCCTTTAGCTTGCATTTGAGTGTTCAGTATCGTATAACCTTTTATCGAAGGCAAATCAGCTTCATCTTCGTGTTTTTTAAATACCTCTTTAAAAAGGTCATGCTCATAACTGATTTTTGAAATGCCCACGGTAGCAGTGTCAAAAGAAGCTATTGTGCTATTATTTAGTTTCGTTAAGAGTAAATTTAATTCGTTATAATTTGCCAATCTACCTGGAAAAATAACTAAGGTTCCACCTTCTTCAACGAACGAATTTAATTCGTTAATTAACCCGGAACTAAATTTTTGGTTGTTGATCAGGAATATACAAGAGCTGTTTTTAATTTGAGAAATCTGTACATTATTCTCAGGATAATCTGCATAGCTGATTAACTCATCTTCAGCAAAAAGATTTTTCAGATAGTCAGAGCCATTTTCCAGAGGATTATAGATGCCCAATGCATTGAGTTTGCCGCGAACCAGATAACTTAGGAAATAGGAATTGTCATAAATAACCGGATAGTCATCAAGTTCAACTTTGCACAATTGAATTCCCTCAGAATTGTTGGTGTAATTAAGTTCCAAAATGGTCTTTTCCTGACCGGCAATCGAAATGTTTGAAATCGCTTTTAACGAATCATTAATCGTTAATCTGATTGGTATATTCTGGTAAGCCTGATCAGATCGATTGCTTATCTGGACGTAAAGTATTTCGCTTTGTCCAATTTTCCTTCCAGGAACCTCGAACCAACAAGAGTCAATCAGAAGATTATTTGTTACACTACTTTTAAGTGGCAGTAAATATGTGAAGACTGAGGAATCTGCTTTTATAGCATCGAAATCTGAAGTATTCTTCTGAAAATCGGACAATAAAAAAATATTTTTCTCAATTTTTTTCTGAGTTTCAGAGCCCAGTTGTATAGCCCGAGAATATACATTAGATAACTTTGGAGAATGTGCACTCTCTTTAATTTCAGCAACTTGCTGCACAAATTGCTCTTTATTTAGCGGGAATTGATGCTGCGGAGAAAAATCACTAGTCAAAATAATAAATTGAGTTCCAACTTTATATGAATTGGCTATTTCAATAGCTCGTTGTTTGGCTTGTTCAAGTAAAGATCCCTTTTCGCCTTCAGATTTCATGCTAAAGGAATTATCGATATAGATTACGACAACCTGTTGTGCAGCGTGAGTGACTTTTTGGTTTAAAGGAATATATGGACGGCTGAATGCAAAAACTAAAGCTGAAATGGCAAGTAATCGGGCAATAAGAATAAGGATTTGCTTAAGCTGCGTTTTTTTTTTAGAATCTTGTTTGATGAGCTTTAAAAGCTGAACATTGCTAAAATAGACTGTTTTATACCGCTTAAAATTAAAAAAGTGAATAATTACCGGTATTGCCAAAGCCAGTAGAGCAAACAGGAAAAACGGATATAAAAAACTCATCGTTTAATTCAATATTTGGTAGCAGTTGTGCTAAGCTTTTGGTATAATCTTTAAAACCTGACCGACCTTTAAACTATTAGCAGCCTTAATATTATTAATCTTCATGATCTCCTGATTCGAAACTCCTGGAAATTTTTTTGCAATTGACCAAAAATTATCTCCCTTACGTACAGTATAATACACAATTTCGTCTCCGCTAGACTCATTATTTTGCTTAACTAAGCTGCTGTCTTTTTTACCTGTTTCTACAACTTCAGCCAGACTCTTGTCTGTAGTCTTTGTTTCGCTGGTTTTAACTTCAGCAACTTTTTCAGGAGTTTTAGCTTTTGCAGTACTTGCCAGATTTTGAGAAGAACTTACAATAGGTTTTTTGTTGAGCGATTTTTGTTTGTCAGCGCGACTCATTTTACTGACATTGCTATAGTATTCACCCTGACCTTCAGGTACATAAATTGTTATTTTTTGTCCTGCTTTGAGGAAGTTACTTCGCATTTTATTCCAGAATTTCAGATCCGAGGTCCGGACTCTGAACCATGCCGAAATCATTCCCAGATTATCGCCCGATTTAACTGAGTAAATAATTTTATCGCGCCCTTTAATGTCGCTCGGACTTTGGCTTGCAAAACTATTCTGTGGATTTACAATTTGATTGTTGGGAAAAAACTCTGTGCGACGGTGATCATGAATTTCACCTTCGTTCTCCAGATAAGCAGAAATCTCGTCCTGTGGTAAAACAAGGCTGTAGGCCTTTTCTTTACTGGCCGGAATAATGTCCCGGCGGTACTGAGGATTCAGGCTACGGATCTGTTCAACCGGAATCCCAATAACTTCAGAGACTTGGTTGAAATGAAGATAATCATTAACCATTAGAGTGTCTGTAATAATTGGAAAGTCAGGAGACTTTGGGAAAATATTGTGACTCTGATAGAAATTCATCACATAATTTGCTGCAATAAATGCGGGCACGTATCCACGGGTTTCTTTGGGTAATTTGTAATAAACTTTCCAGTAATCCTTAGCATTTCCGGAACGCTTTATAGCTTTATTTACATTGCCTGGGCCGCAATTATAGGCGGCAATTACCAGGTGCCAATCTTTATAAATGTTGTATAAATCGCGCAAATATCTCGCTGCGGCATCGGTTGCTTTCAATGGATCGCGGCGTTCGTCAACAAATGTGCTGATTTCAAGCTTGTACATTTTGCCGGTACCATACATAAACTGCCACAAACCTACCGCGCTTGCTACCGAGTTTGCTCCCGGATTCAATGCCGATTCAATAATTGGAAGATATTTTAATTCCATAGGCAAGCCATATTTGGCAAGTGCTTCCTCGAACATCGGGAAATAATAATTAGCTAAGCCTAGCATAACCGCAACCTGTTTCGGTTTGCGCACGGTATACATTGCAATAAAATTCTTAACCGTATTGTTGTAGGAAAGACTAACAGCTGATTGCATCGATTGCAACCGCTGAATATAAACTGAATCGGGTAGGGTTTGTTTGAGTGTATCAGCTTCTGCAAGTTCTGTACTATCCAATAAAAAAGCATTCTGAACGTACCAGCTGCTCAACATACTATCAAGCTTGTCCGAAAAGTATTTATTCAGATTTTCATCAGGAATATAATAGTACTTTTCATATCCGTTTAAGGTATCTAATGAAGCAACATTTATGGTACATGCTTTCCGAAGGTTTTCCTTCCTCAATCCAGCTGCATAGCTTTGCAGTCCGGTAATGGTTAGTAAAATAACTGTCAGTTGTAATATCTTCATAAGCTAATCTTAAAATGTAAATCTACAATGTATTCCTATCAATTTATTATCCATACACATAACAGGGCCAGGCACCCAATTTATCGTCAAATCGTCGCTGATGTCGAAGTTGAAAAAGTGTGCATCAACACTCGCATCAATGATATTGACTGCATAAAAAACAACTGTACCAATAACAACCAAATCCCGATTTCTTCTCCAGTAATCCTTTTGCCTTCTTAAAGCTTCCGTAAAATTCGAAATTCGCTCAGGTTGAAGTAGGTATTCATTAACCTTCAAATCAAGATGCGAATTTGTGTAAGGATCAGTGTCAATGATGTCAGAATAAGCTTGTTTGTATAGTGTATATTGTTCGTTGTTAAAGTTAATAAAGTATCCTAGAGTTGCAAAACCACCATAAACCAATGGAACTTTCCAATATTTCCGATTGTACATCTGTCCCATACCGGGGAAAACAGCCGAATAAATTGTTGCTTTTCGAGGTGAATGTAAAACTTCGGGTTTACCGACTTTTGTTGAATCAACAGCTGATTTCTGGCTATAGGCAGAAAATCCTGTTGCGAAAAACAGGATTATAAAAAGACATGTACCAAATAGTTTGGATGGAATGATATTTCTTTTTCTATGCATCTAATTTGTCAAGGATTCCTAATATGCGTTCCAAGTCTTTGGTTGAAGAAAATGGAATGGTAATCTTTCCTTTTCCTGTTTGATCCATCTTGAAATCAATTTTCGACTGAAAATATTTGTTCAAATGATTGTATAAATCCTGATATTCGGTCGGAAATTTGGGAACTTTCACTTTTTCTTCCGATTGAAAACTTGTCTGATCTTCGTTGTAATTTCGCACAATTTCTTCAACCCGGCGAACCGAAAATTCATTTTTTATGATTTCATCATAAATCATCAGCTGCATTTCCGAATCCTGTATATTAACCAAGGCGCGGGCGTGACCCATGCTGATGTTTTTATCAACAATGCCTTTCTGAATCTTTGCCGGCAGCTTTAGCAAACGAAGGTAATTGGTTACAGTTGACCGCTTTTTCCCAACTCTATCACTCAGTGTCTCTTGAGTCAGTTTGCATTCGTCAATTAATCGCTGGTAACTAAGTGCAATTTCAATGGCATCAAGATCTTCGCGTTGAATATTTTCAACCAATGCCATTTCTAGCATCCCTTCATCGTCAGCAGTTCTGACATATGCCGGAATTGATGTTAACCCGGCAATTTTCGATGCTCTGAATCTTCTTTCACCAGCAATAATCTGGAATTGATTGTCGTCAATTTTACGCAGCGTGATGGGCTGAATAATCCCGATTTCCTTTATTGAAGCAGCTAATTCGTTTAATGCTTCTTCATCAAATTTTGTACGGGGTTGAAAAGGGTTAGCTATAATCTTCGAAATTTCAATTTCGTTGATGGAAGAACCAATTTCTTTTTCAGGAGTATTGGCCCCATCAATTAAAGCACCTAAACCTCTTCCCAATGCGCTCTTTTTTGCCATAATTAAAAGGTCTTATTCAATAATTTTTTCGGAATTTTTCAATTTAGTCATACCATTATTCTGCAATAATTCGCGGGCCAGGTTCATATAAGACGAGGCGCCCTTTGAGGTTGCATCGTACAAAATTGCAGGCTGACCGTAACTTGGAGCTTCGCTAAGTTTAATATTGCGTTGAATAACTGATTCAAATACCATCTCCTGAAAATGCTTCTTAACTTCTTCCTGCACCTGGTTCGATAAATTTAACCTTGAATCGAACATGGTAAGTAAAAATCCCTCAATCTCAAGTTCCGGATGCAATTTGGTTTGTATTATCTTAATAGTATTCAAAAGTTTACCCAACCCTTCCAGTGCAAAATATTCACATTGTACAGGAATAATAACCGAATCGGCTGCAGTGAGCGCATTCACAGTAATCAAACCTAATGAAGGAGAACAGTCGATCAAAATAAAATCGTAGTCGTTTCTTATTTTTTCGATTACATGGCGCAAGACTTTTTCCCGGTTCGGAAGATTGAGCATTTCAATTTCAGCACCAACCAGATCGATGTGCGATGGAATAAGGTCTAAACCTTGAATCTCAGTATTTAATATGATTTTTCTTGGATCAAGTTCATCAACGATACATTCATAGATACTGGTTTTTACATTTCGTACATCAAATCCAACTCCGGAAGTGGCATTGGCTTGTGGATCAGCATCTATAATCAAAACTTTATATTCTAAAACAGCCAGACTTGCTGCCAGATTTATTGCAGTTGTGGTTTTTCCAACTCCACCTTTTTGGTTAGCAAGTGCAATTACTTTTCCCATACAAAAACTACTTATTTGTTAAGTTCCAAAGTTAATATTTTAAACAGAAACCGGTAGTAAATATTTATTAATTAAACTTAACGGACTTACAATGTGTTGAAATTCAAATTATTGAAAATGCAAATTTGTAAGACCGAAATATACTTCAGATAAACGCTATTAAAACCAAAATGTTGCCTGTTTTTAGGTGCTCAGTTTGCAAATTCACTGATAAGCAACAGGGTTAGAGTTAAAATTCAAATTATCTTCATAGCATGCTGATCTTTTGCATCATTTTCAACAATTGCAAATCAATTGTCATATCAATGGAGAATAATGCATATTTCCCAGATAATTTGATGGAAATCTGTTTTCTCAGCGATGTCATCTTGTTCTGATTACGGGACGCAAAACTAGTAAATATTGTATGCTGAAAATAAGAAAGCTTGAATTGAGTACTGCTAAAAACACGAATGGGAACAATCCTTTCAGATAGTTCCCATTCACTTTTGGTTCGCCCGAGGGCTTACCTCAGTGCCAGACTACGGTTATTTAAGCCGGCGGCTCCATCCGGTTTCTCCAACCATTTTTTGCAGCCTTGAGCTTTCCTGTATTGCTTGTTACAGCATTACGTTCCAGCTGTTCATTCGACTATTCCGAAGAAGTGCCTTCCTGAACGAAGTTCCTTTTTAGCCACCTTTTTTCATCATTTCTTTCGATCTGGTGATAGGTGAAAAACTAATTTGATCCGAGGATCATTTCATTTTCAGTTCGACTTCCGGAAACCAAGGTTTCTTTTTGTCTCCTGCTTTTTTTGAATCAACATTGATATGAACGTTTTCGCGATCATTTGTTTGCTGATGAACCTATTCATTTCTGTTTCGGTTCGAACTTCAGCTTTTCGTGAATGCAGATCCGAAGATCCGGATGATCGGGTTTGGGGGTCAATTAAGTACCTTCTTCCTCTTCCATTCAATCAAAGCAACTTTTTATCGCTCGTCTGATGATATAAAGTTAATACATTAGATACCCCAAAGTCAAGCTTTTAGTCAATTTTGATTCAACCGTATTTGATCACTAGTTATCAACAATTGTTAATAACTAGTGATGCATCTAATTGATTGATTTTCATGTTTTTTATTTGTTTATAAAGTGACTTTATCAAGGTTATAAACAATTTTGAATCTTAAAAAATGGCTTGATTATTCTTTAGTACAATTCTTAAACCTTCTTCGAGTCTAAATTCTGCTGTTTCAATACCAATTTCCTTTAAAGCAGCTCTAAAGCCTTCATTCATCATTCGTCCTGCCCTTAGCGGAAAGTCAATTAATGCCGGAAAGTTTTCTTCTCTTTCAGGATGTTTATAAAATTCCAGACAAGTGTCAAGTTTAGTGGAAAGATAAATTCTACAAGCCATTGGTCTGGCTGAATACATTGAACATGCACCATTTTTCAGCAATGGACATGGTGATTTGAATTTAAGTATTTCATTTTCTGAAAGTCTTGATGTTTTTGAATATTTAACTTCTGTTTGACGAATTAATGACAAAAGCTCTTCTTCGCTGAAACTTCTTTTTATTTGTGAAGCGAGGTAGTGCATTTCATACGAATTGGCAAAGACCGCCTGATGGCAACACCAATGACATCCTTTGTGACAGGCTACATCTATTTGCTGGCGTTTGGCCAAGTCCAGAATCGAGTCATTCAATCCATCAATAGCTTCATACAGAGATTCTATAGCTGAAAATAGGGACTCTTCAGAAAAACCTTTTTGGATGGCCGATTGAGCCAGCTTGTAACCATCAGAATAAAAAATACGATCGTTTTCTGTAAAATGCTTATTTTCGGTGGTCATATTGTGAAAAATTTTCCACAAAAATAATTTTAGTTTTCAGGAAAGGGTTTATCTTGAAGCGTTATTTTTATCCGATAAATACTGAAATTATGCGACTTCTATTCACCATTTTAGTCCTGTTTATATCCAATTTATTGACGGCAAAATCCGTTAATTACATTCCTATTCCATCAAAAGACCTTGTTAAGCACGCTTATTATATGCTGTCGTACAACGAAAAGTACGAACAGGCAAACTGGGTATACTATAGCCTGACAGATAGCATGGTTCTGAATAGTGGGGAAGAGAGAAGCAATAGTTTCAAGATGGATCAATTGGTTCCTACCGGATCAGCAAAATCATCTGACTATACAAAAAGCGGTTACGATCGTGGCCACTTATGCCCGGCTGCAGATATGGGATTTAGTCCTATTTCTATGCAGGAAAGCTTCATGATGTCGAACGTTTCACCTCAAACGCCCGATTTTAACAGGGGAATCTGGAAAGAACTTGAAACAACCGTGCGCGAATGGGCTAAAAAAGAGCATCATATCTATATTGTTACTGGTCCAATTTTTAAGGATAACAAAGGGTCGATTGGTACTGAAGAAGTTCTTGTGCCTGGATATTTCTATAAAATTATCTATGATGCCACTGATGCGCCCAAGCTAATTGCATTTGTACTCCCAAATGAAAAGAGCAACAGGCCATTGACCGATTTTGTTGTGTCAACCGATGCAGCAGAAAAACTTACCGGATTTGATTTTTTTTCGCAACTGCCAGATGATTTGGAAACTAAATTGGAGAGTAGGGCCGACCTTTCCGGATGGTTTGGAGGTTATGCCCCAAAGTCACCAACAACGCTGCAGACGAATACCGAAATAGCCAGTTCAAATTTGAAATTTTACCTTGTTCTGGTTATTGTTATTGGGCTCGTCGTACTTTTTGTTACTATACGAAGCCGTCGTAGGAAAAGAAGCATGTAAAGTTTTACTTCTTAATGGGTATGGTGAATCGAAAATCTGAATACTCATTAAGCACCGAATCAACCCAAATGGTTCCGCCAAGTAATTCAACCATATTTTTTGAAATAGCCAATCCTAAGCCGTTACCTCCATACTTTCGAGTGCGTGCAGTATCTACTTGTCTGAATCGCTCAAAAACAGCTTCAAAGTTTGCAGGTGAAATGCCAATTCCGGTATCTTTAACGCGGAATTCAACCAGTTCATCTTTCAGTTTGTAGCCAATTTCAATAGAGCCATTCTGTGTAAATTTAAGTGCATTACCTACAAGATTATTAAAAACTTGCTTGATTCGGTAATTGTCACTTTCAATCCAGACATCCGAATCATTTGATGATTCATCAATGCGAAGTTCGATGCCTTTTTGATTTGCTTTATTTGTAAAATCAATCAGTACATCTTTTAAAAGTTTCTTGCTCGAAATTTTTTCTGTTCTAATTTTAATCTGATGAGCTTCCAACATGGAGAAATCCATTATGTCGCTGATAATTAGTAGCAAACTATTTCCGTTTTCAATAATTGTTTTAATAAATTCTGCTTTTTGTTCCTGATCGAAATCAGTATCACTCAATAACTCAGAAAAACCAATAATGCTATTAAGTGGAGTTCGAATTTCATGCGACATATTCGCCAGAAATGCAGATTTCAGCCTATCACTTTCTTCAGCTTTTTCCTTTGCTGCGACGAGTTCTGCCTCCATCTTCTTTCGTTCCGAAATATCCTCTTTTATTGCTATGTAGCTGGTTGTTATGTTTTTATCATTTTTAATTGAAGTTATTGTTACCCATTCCCAATAATTCGTTCCATCCTTTCTTTTATTCAGCATTTCGCCACTCCATACTTTTCCAGATTTAATGGTATCCCATAATTCAGCATATGTTTCGGGCGGTGTTAACCCCGATTTAAGTATTCTGGGATTTTTCCCAATTACTTCATTCTCTTCATATCCTGTGCTTTCATAGAATTTAGGATTCACATATTCAATATTTCCTAATGTATCAGTAATAACTATGGTTGTAGGGCTTTGTTCGATACCTTTGGAAAGCTTCAATATTTTTTCCTGAGCAAGCTTATGCTCCGTAATATCACGTCCGATACCTACTAATCCAACAATCTTACCATTTTCGTCAGGCAGAGGTATTTTAGAAGTTACCAACCACCGTTGAGTTCCGTCTTTGTCGTAAAAATCTTCTTCCCGATTTAGTACTGCCTGTGCAGTTTCAATTACGCGTTGGTCATCAGCAAATCCACGTTGGCCTATCTCATTATTAAATGTATCTAAATCAGTCTTCCCAATTACATCACTTTCTGATTCTGCGCCAACTATGGCAAGATCAGCCCGATTAGCTATTATTTTGCGACATTCAGCATCCTTTACATAGATGGTTACAGGTAAATTATCAATCAAAGTACGAAGAAGTTTTCGCTCCTGTTTTAGTTTTTCCTCAGTCGTTTTTCGTTCAGTAATATCATTAATTAATACATGTTTTGCGTTTCGTTGATTGAAAATCAAAGCATGAGAAATAATTTCGACAAAAATATGCTCACCATTCTTTTTTATATGTGTCCATTCTTTAATCTGCTTAAATTGATTATCTGTAGATTGAATGTCTTTTTCTAATTCTTCAGCCAGAAGTATATCTTTCAAAGTCATTGAAAGAAATTCTGACTGGGAATATCCATAATGTCTGATTGCCGCTTCGTTAACTTCGAGAAACGACAGGCTTGTGATATCATAAATCCACATTGGTTGCGGGTTATTATGAAACATGTACCTGTATTTTGCTTCATTTAACCTTATTGTTTCAACGGCCTCCGCTCGTTCCTGTCTGATTCTGCGTTGTTCAAGTGCACTTAAAACAGAAGAACCCAATCGTTTTAATGAATCTTTCAGTACATAGTCCATTGCACCGGCTTTCATACATTCAACAGCAGTATCTTCATTTATTGAACCTGTTACTATTACAAATGGAATTAAAGGACATACATTCTGGGCAATTCTAAGTGCAGAAAGTCCGTCAAAAGAAGGCAGGTTATAATCTGAAATGATAATATCAGGAAGAAACGATTTCAGTTGGTATTGATACGCCTCTTTATTGTCAACAACTTCAAAAATGCAGGATGGCAATACTTTTTTTATTTCTCTAATGTTGAGTTCCGCATCAAACGACTCATCCTCAACAAGTAAAACATGATATATTTGGTTCATTTGCTTATACTTACTTTGAATTCTATTAATTCTTTTAAATGTAGTGAATTTACAATAAATCGCTCTGTAAATGCAGCATCCTAGTTGAAAGGTATAGTAAAATAAAATGCAGCTCCCTTACCAACTTCTCCTTCTGCCCAAACCTTCCCATGATGTCGGGTTATTATTCGTTGAACAATAGCTAATCCAACACCTGTTCCTTCAAACTCATTTCCGGCATGTAGACGATGAAATACGCCAAATAACTTATGGGCATAATCCATATTGAATCCAACGCCATTGTCCTTAATGTAATATACCAATTCATTATTTTTGGTAAACGAGCCAATTGTTATTGTTGCATTTGTGTTTCTTGAGGAATATTTAAATGCATTTGCTATCAGATTGATCCAAACTTGTTTGATTAAATTTGGGTCACCCTTTGTTTTAGGAAGTTCGTGAATTAAGATGTTTTTTTGAGACAAATCCTGCGACGATTCGAATTCTGAAAGTACAGTTTTAACCATTTTTCCCATGTCGATAGATGTGTTGTGCAACTCGCTTCTGATCAAGCGTGAAAATGAAAGCAAGTCGTCAATTAACTGTCCCATTTTTGTAGCATTCGAATTGATGATACTGCAAATTCGTTTACCTTCTTCATCAAGTATATCTTCGTAATCTTCGCGTAAAATGCATACAAACCCGCTGATTGCCCGCAATGGTGCTCTTAAATCGTGCGATACAGAATAACTAAACGCTTCGAGTTCTTTATTGGCAATTTCTAGTTGAGTTGTACTTTGATGTAATTCATCAGACTTAATGTTTAAATCTTCGACCATATTTAGTAAAGCAGCCTGATTTTCGATTAATTCTTTTGTGCGGTTTTCAAGTTCAGCGGTTCGCTCATTTACTTTTTTTTCCAGTTCATTATTTAATTTAATAATCTCATCATCAGCAATTTTGCGATCGGTTATGTCGCGGAAATTTATTACAATTGCCTCAACTCCCGGATCGCTTAGTAAGTTACTAAAGGTACTTTCGATCCATTTCCACTCGCCACTCTTAGTTGCAAAGCGATATTGCAATGTAATTGCCAATTCCGGATTTAGTATCAAATTCTGCAAAGCAGATAAAACTCCGGGTAAATCATTAGGATGTGTATATTGAGTAGGATTCCCAGTAATTTCTTCAGCAGTGGAATAACCAAACATTTTGTGGGCTGCCGGGCTTACATATTTAAAGTTTCCATCGGCATCAATCAAGGTAATTCCATCAGGAGCCTTCTCAATTAAAGCCTTATAATGTTGGCCAATGCGAATTATCTTTAGCTCAGCTTGTTTTCTTTCAGTTATATCGCGCACAAAACCTAAGATAAATGGCGATTGGCTTATTTGCACCATGCTTGTGTTAACTTCAACGGGAAATCTACTTCCGTCTTTTCGAAGATGTTCACTCTCAAATATGATTGCTTCTCCGGGAATCATTTTTTTAAACATCTCCTTTACCTTTTCTTCTGAATTGTTTGTAGTGTCAATTTGGGTAATGTTAAGTCCTAAAATCTCAGTCCTGCTATAACCCAGACTTAAACATGCCTGTTGATTTGTATCAATTATATTCCCGTTTAAATCGGCCAGAAACATTGCAACGGTCGCCTGCTCAATGATCGCCCGATATTTTTCTTCACTGAAATTTAATGCTTGCCTGTTTTCTTCATATATATTTTGATTGAGCATAAGTTTGCCAAGCAAAACTGTAAAGAAAGGATAAACAACAAGTGCAGGGATCGCAATATTTTTAAGAGTTTCAAGTCTTATGCCGGCAGGTAGAAAAATGGTACAGCTTAACATGACCAGATGAACTAGAATTCCCATCGTCAAAAGTTCACGAAAAGAGTTTTTTAAATTAAGACTTGGCCTTGACTTGCGCCACAATATGCCCACAGCTCCAGATGAGGCTATAACTGCAATACCCATAATAGCGCCCGCTCCACCTTGAAATAACCGAAATCCTGCAGTAATTAAAATTGCAACAAGTGTTGGAATTGTGCCGAAGAATATTCCGGAAATAGATAACATTACCGAGCGGGTATCAAAAAAAATTCCGGGAACGAATGTCCATGGCGTTAAAATCAAAACAATCCCAATCCCTCCAATAATTATTCCGCCGCCTAGCTTAAAGAATATGCTTTGCGTATTTTTATTCTTTGCCCAAAAATAATCGTACAGCATACTGAAGGTAAGCAGTATCGCGATGTTCTGCAGTAATCCACTTAAAATAGATTCTTCCATTTTTGCCTTGCTGTTTATCTTTAAAATTTATTGTGATCTGGTAATATTTCTAAATCTTCCTTCTCCTCTTCCAGTTTATCGGTTTTGCTTCAAGGTGAAAACGAAAGTACTTCCTTTCCCTTCTTCACTTTCTACCCAAATTTTGCCTCCATGTATTTCAACAAACTCTTTGCACAGCAACAATCCTAACCCAGTTCCTTTTTCATTTTCGGTTCCACGTTTCGAAAAGCTCGAGCCTATTTTGAATATTTTACTAATTTCGTCGGGCTTAATTCCAATGCCATTATCCACTACTGATATCTCCATTTCATCGTTCCTTATAATAGCTTTTATTTCAACCTTTCCATTGGTTGATGTGAATTTTAATGCATTAGAAATTAGATTTCTCAAGATTGTTTTTAGCATATCTTCATCGGCCCATACGATCAAATTGCTTGGAATGTAATTGATAATAGCAATCATTTTGCTATTTGCTTTCTCAATCATAATTTCAAGTACTTCATTCACAATATTGACTAGAATAAATGAAATTGGCTTAAATAATATTTGCGCCTGTTGCATTCGGGCCCAGTCCAATAAATTTTCAAGCAATCGGTAAGTATTTGTTGAAGTTGCACTGATTAATCCGGCATATTGCTCAATAGTTGCGATATCCAGATTTCGGGCTTCGTTCTTTATAATTTCACTAAAACCCATCACGCTGTTAAACGGACTTTTAAGATCGTGTGCAATAATGGAGAAGAATTTGTCTTTAGTGGCATTCGCTTCCTGTAGTTCTTCTGAATATTTCTGCAACTGTATTTCAGCTATTTTGCGTTCGGTTATATCTCTTGAGACTCCTTCATGAAAGATTATCCTGCCACTTTTATCTTTCACGTACCAACCATGGTCTTCAATCCAAACAGCGGTTCCATCTTTCTTTTTAAGTTGGTACACGTCAAGCTCTTCTGGATTTGTTTCCAATGTCAGGCTTTCCCGATCAGAAGGTTCAAAATACAGATCCTTTTTGATATCAATGGACATTAGTTCTTCTTCACTTTCGTATCCAAGTAATTTAACCATTGCCTTATTTACTTCCACAAATTTTCCATTAGAAGTACTTCGGTAATACCCATCTGGCATTGTTTCAATCAGGTTCCGATATTTCATCTCGCTTTGGCGAAGCAATTCCAACGTTTGTTTGCGTTCAGTAATATCGACTGCAACGCCAACCATTCCTAATGTTTTGCCATTTTCATCCAGAACAACGGAAGTTGAAAGTGAAATCGGGAATTCAGTACCATCCTTCCTTTTGTTCAGAATTTCACCTTGCCAGCCTGTATCGGAAGTTGTAGGCAATATTTTGTCAACGACTTCCGGATCGTTATTGGGAGACCTTAAAATTGTTATATCCTTCCCGATTAATTCATTTTCGTCTTCGTATCCGTAGGTTTTCAGGAATGCCGCATTCAAAAACAAAATCCGGTTATTGGTATCGGTTATATTAATCGATTCATTTATGCTTTTAAGGGCATGAGCCATTAGGTTTAATTGCTGTTCTGCCTTTTTTCTGGTGGTTATATCACTAAAATTCCAGACTCGGCCAATTGGTTTGTCATCTAAATACTGAGGACATGAAAAACGTTCTAATACTCGTCCGTCCTTTAATTCAATAGTATCAAAGCTTTCAAGTTTTGGATGATCATAGAGGTAGTTTACTTTAGAAACAAACTGATCAGGGTCTGCCAGCTGATTCAATACAAATTCAATGGCAGCTGTATCTTCACCTGACTCGATAATTTCGGAGGTGAGTTTAAACATTTTTTTGAATTGCTTATTGAAGCTGGTAATTCTTCCTTCGCGGCTAACAACCAATATGCCATCGGCCGTTGAATCGAGTGTAGCCTGCAACAGTGAAAGAGAATGTTTTAATTTTTCTTCAGCATCTTTTCGCTCCGACAAATCTCTGATTGTTCCTTCTATGCCATTTGTTTGACCGAATTCGTCAAATGTAAAATGTGCATTAACCGAACCCCAAACGAGTTGATTGTTTCGACCTTTTAAAAGTACCTCAAAGTCGTGTGCTTCTCCTTTTTCGGCAATTTCTTTGATCAGTTCTTTTCTGTCGTCAGGATTGAAGTAAAAGTTATCAATTGGCTTGCCTATTATATCTGAGTGAATATATTTGGAGTACCTTTCTATTGACGGACTGATTGCTGTAATATTACCATTCAAGTCCGTCTGATAAAAGACATCCTGCACATTCTCGAATATTTTTTTGTATTTATCTTCGGTTTGGCTTAAAGCCTTTTCTCTGGTTCTTAAAGAGGTGATGTTGTGGATAGTTAATTGTACAAAGGTCTGATCATTGCGTCCGAAACAATTCATCGTAATTTCGGTGTCAACAAGAGATCCGTTTGATGCACGAAATTCATAGTTAAATTTGAAAGTTTCGCCTGGTGAGGCTGCTCCCAGGATTTCAAGTGCTTTTTGTTTTGAGTAGAAACTATCGGGTTGAAATTCAGGACTGTAGTCGAACGGATGTTTTCCGCAAATTTCTTCTTTGAAATGAATGCCAAGTAAAGAACATGCATTTTTATTACAGTCTATAACTTTTGATTTTGCTATAAAAAAGATCGCATCTGTGGCATTTTCAAAAAGAATCTGGTAAAGTTCTTCACTTGAAAACAAACTTTCAATGCCGTTTTGGATATTGTCTTCTTGTTTCATACTAAGCTCCAAAATGAAGTTTAAATATGGCAATAAAATACAACTTTTAAACAGTTGCATATATGCTAATGAAAAAAGTTTGAAAATTTAAAATCGGAAGATTTGAATGAAAATTATTTTACTCGCTCTTATAATTTTACAGTGCTCCTGAACATGATTATTTGTTCGTATTAACCATCCAAAATGAAAACACGTTCAGATAATTCCAAAAAGATTGCTTTACATCATCTTGAATTTCAAGCGTTGAAAGTACTTGTTGATAACAGTTTAACCAAACTACACGTGCTTCGGCATTAATGGCAAACGTTGCGTGACGTCTTGCCAGCATGGGTTTTCCCCGGTTTTCGTTAAAGTACGGATGTCCACCGCAAATCTGTATAAAAAAATCTGAGGATCTTTGTTTGGCTTTGTCCAATGCTTCTTCAATGCGCGGAAACAGATGCTTTATTTCACTTTTGCTTAAAAGGTCGTAATGATCGCTAACCATTTTCCGAATGCCGCTTTCTGAAAGTAATTCCAAAAATAGAGGTGAGGGCAGTGAAACAGGTGGCCTTTGGCCAAATTCATATTGAGTGATTGTAAAGTCCATGATATTTTCTGTTGAGCATTAATTAAAAATCTTTCAGAATGATAACAAAATTGAAGCATGGAGGTTGTGTTCCTAGGAATAAAGGTTGAAAATTTATCTTTAAATTGTTAATAATGAATGCTGTTTCTGTTTTTATGCGGAATAATAAAAAATCAATAAAATCAGTATATTGAAAACAAAAAACCTACATCATGAACGGACAAATACAACTGATCGCTTCACGAATAAAAGAACTACGCGAAATTGCAGGTATTTCTGCCGAAAGCTTCGCACACGAGCTAAACATCGAATCCGAAGTCTTCCTCAATTATGAAAGTGGCACTATCGATATTCCTGTTGGTTTTTTGATGAAAGTGGCACATCGGTTTAATTTGGAACTTTCCTCGCTTTTAAAAGGTGATGAACCCAAATTGCACGTTTATTCTATTGTCCGCAAAGGAAAAGGCTTAAATGTCAATCGTCGGAAACAATACCAATATGAAAGTCTGGCCTCAAATTTCATACAGAAAAAAGCTGAGCCATTTATTGTAACTGTTTCACCTGATTTATCCGATTCAAAACTTGAGTTCAACGCTCATCCTGGTCAGGAATTCAATTTTGTGCTCGAAGGAAAACTTATGATTGTAGTCGATGGGCACGAAATAGTTCTGGAAGAAGGGGATTCGGTTTATTTCGATTCTGGCTACCAGCATGCCATGAAGGCTTTAAATAATCAGCGCGCCAAATTTTTGGCTGTAATTGTATAAACACCAATCAGATTCAACTCAATATGATACTCGATAAATTTCTTTCGCAATCAGAATTTACTTCCTATCAGGATTTTGCTGATAATTTTAAGATACAGATACCCGAAAATTTCAATTTTGCATTTGATGTGGTTGACGAAATAGCAAGTCGAACTCCTGAAAAAGTGGCTATGGTTTGGTGCAACGACAATGGAGAAGAGGCCATTTTTACTTTTGGCCAGATGAAAACCTACAGCGATAAGGCCGCCAATTTTTTCAGATCAGCCGGAATCGGGAAAGGTGATCCGGTTATGCTGATTTTAAAACGACGTTTCGAATTTTGGTTTTGCACTTTGGCGCTCAATAAAATAGGAGCTATAACAATTCCGGCAACTCATTTGCTTAGTACCAAAGACATTGTTTACCGCAACAATGCAGCCGATATAAAGATGATTGTTTGCGTTCCTGAAGCTGAAGTTATCCAGCATGTGGAAGAAGCTGAGCCGAAATCGCCAACGTTCAAAGTGAAGGCTTTAATTGGCGAAGAACGTCCCGGTTGGCTCAATTTTAACTCCGGAATGGAAAGTAGTCCTGAAGAATTTATTCGTCCTGCGGGAGAAGCTTCCACAAAAAATGAAGATATCATGCTTCTTTATTTTACTTCAGGAACGACAGGAATGCCCAAAATGGTGAATCACAATTATATTTATCCGCTTGGGCATATTCTTACCGCCAGGTATTGGCAGAATGTTCAGGATAATGGCTTGCATTTTACGGTTGCTGACACGGGATGGGCGAAATCTGCCTGGGGAAAATTATACGGACAATGGTTGTCGGGCAGCGCTGTAATGACCTACGATCTGGATAAATTTGTACCGAAAAACCTCATGCAGGTTATCGAAAAATATAAGGTTACAACATTTTGTGCGCCACCAACCATCTATCGGTTTCTCATCAAAGAAGACCTAACTAAATTCGATTTAAGCGCCCTTAAATACTGTGTTGTGGCAGGTGAACCACTTAATCCTGAAGTATATAGACAATTTTTAGAGGCAACTGGCATAAAACTCATGGAAGGCTACGGCCAGACCGAATGTACTGTGGCCTTGGCTACTTATTCGTGGATGGAACCCAAGCCGGGCTCAATGGGCAAACCATCGCCGGGTTACCGCATTGATCTGGTTGATGATGATGGAAATTCGTGTGAAATAGGAGAGGAGGGGCAAATCGTCATTTATACCGATCAAAGTAGGCCGGTAGGAATGTTTAATGGCTATTACCGCGATGAAAGACTCACCCAAAAGGTTTGGCACGATGATATTTATTACACCGGGGATATGGCCTGGCGCGACGAGGATGGTTATTACTGGTTTGTTGGCCGCGCCGATGATGTTATAAAAAGCTCTGGATACCGGATTGGTCCATTTGAAGTGGAAAGTGCACTGATGGAACATCCTGCGGTTATGGAATGTGCCATTACTGCTGTTCCTGATCCTGATCGTGGTCAGGTTGTGAAAGCAACCATTATACTCTCCAAAAATTATCAGGCCAGCGACGAATTGGCGAAAGAGCTTCAGGAGCATGTGAAGAAGGTAACTGCGCCCTATAAATATCCGCGTATAGTTGAGTTTGTTAGTGAACTTCCGAAAACCATTAGTGGAAAAATACGACGGGTTCAGATCAGGGAAGAAGGCGGGAAGGAATAAAGTGGGCAATGTTCAGTCGCAGTGTTCAGAAATACAAGCACTGAGACTGGAAACTGCGACTGAACACTTTTTAAACTACCTTTGTGGCTCATAAAATTATAGAATAGTGACTTTTCTCGAATTAAATTTAAATACTCCAATACTGAATGCTTTGAACGATCTGGGTTTCGTGAATCCAACACCCATTCAGGAAAAAGTGTATCCGGTGGTGATGTCGGGCCGCGATGCTGTTGGAATTGCACAGACCGGAACCGGAAAAACCTTTGCCTATTTGGTGCCTATTTTGCGCCAGTTGAAGTATTCGGAACAAAAGCACCCGCGAATTTTAGTTGTTGTACCCACCCGCGAATTGGTTTTGCAAGTCGTGGGCGAGGCCGAAAAGTTGGCAAAATACATGAATCTGAGAGTGATTGGCGTGTATGGTGGAACCAATATCAATACTCAGAGACAGGTTGTTTACAATGGAATGGATATTTTGGTGGCCACTCCCGGACGATTGGTTGATTTGGTAATGACAGGCGTGTTGCGTCTGAAATCTATACAGAAATTGGTTATTGACGAAGTTGATGAAATGCTGAATCTCGGTTTCCGCCCGCAGCTAATGAGCTTTATGGATAGTTTGCCCGTTCGCAGGCAAAACCTCATGTTTTCGGCAACTTTAACTGATGAAGTGAGAGCTTTGATTGACAGCTATTTTTATGAACCAATAACCATTGAGATTGAAAATCAGCGAACTCCACTGGAGCAGATTGCACAGTATTATTTTGCCGTTCCAAATTTTTATACCAAAATAAATCTGCTCGAAAGTTTGCTTTCAAATACCGATGAATTTGCCCGTGTGTTGATTTTTGCAACCAGCAAGCAGCTTGCCGACCGGATTTCGGAGCTGATTGAGCCTATCTTTCCGGAGCAGATTGGTGTTCTTCATTCCAATAAATCGCAAAATTACCGTATCAATTCTCTTGAACGCTTTAAAAACGGTACAAACCGAATTCTGATAGCCACCGATGTTGCTTCAAGAGGTTTAGATATTGTCGATATTTCGCATGTCATAAATTTTGATGTCCCTGATGTGCCAGAAGATTATATCCATCGTATTGGGCGTACCGGAAGGGCAGAAAAGACTGGCATTTCGATAACTTTTGTGAACGAACCTGAAATGAAATTTTTATCGGAAATAGAGAAATTCATGAACAGGGACATGGAAGAGAAACCACTTCCGGAAGGCTTGAAAATCTCAAATGTTTTTACTGACGAGGAAAGGCCTGTGTTGTTCGATAAAGATTATATCGGGAAACCAAAAGGGATTGCCGAATCTCAGGGTGCTTTTCATGAGAAAAAAGAAAAAAACAAAAAGGTAAATTTGGGTGGTCCCGGTGAACGGAAACCTCGAAAAGATAAACCCGAAAACCGCGGTGTACTAAGAAAAAGAGCTGCAAAAAAGAAATAGTCGAATTCAACCGGTCTGTATCAAAGTTTTTGGCCTTCTTCAATTAATCGAATTATTTTCATTGCATTACGGTGGTTTGAAAAAGCATCTTCCAGAATTAATTTACGCATTTCAATTTCTTCAGATGTAAAATCCTGATCAAATAATAGGTTGATTAAGCTGATTATTTCTTCGGGTGTGTCAGCCTGATGGCAAAGGTGTTCCAGACCAGTTTTGTGGATCATCGGACCATTGGCTATACAAAAACGACCAGAAAAAAGCGAGGCGAGCAGTTTTAACTTTAGCCCGGTATCCTGAAATGTCGATATCAAACAAATGTGTGCATTTTGAATAATGCCTTCCATTTGCTCATTCTCTGGATTAGAAATTAACTGAATATTGGGATACTGCTTAATTTTTTGAATTAATCGTTCTGATGGATTTTTCCCGGCGATTATAACATCCTGTTTAATTTTTGAGAAAACATTTTTAATGAGGTAATCAACTGCCTGAATGTTCTCCGAAACCGAAAGATTTCCATGAAACAGGATGTATTTGCCTTTGCCTTCAACAGATTTAATCTCGTTGAACGGATGAAATGCCGGAATAAAAAGTGAATGACCGTACAAATGGTCAAAATAGAAGTTGTCGTTTGGCGAAATGCACAGCAATTGAGAGGCCTTTTTTATAACTTTTTCATACCGTTTCAGCTTGCACGATTCAGCACGGAAGAATATTTTTTTGAACAGATTTTGCTCTGATCGGGCTAAATTCAGGTAATATTCATGCTCTACATTGTGCGTTCTGACCAAGCGAAGATGCTTACTCAACATAGGATTTTCAAGATACAGGCAAGTATGCAATCCTTCAAATAAAATGGGCGATCTATTTAGTGACAAATTATTTAATAACTGACTATTATCCCTAGTTACTACAATGTATGGTTTAGTTGATAGCAAATAGCGAATGCCGGACTTTCTGGAATAGTAAAAAACCTTCGCACAATATTTTTCAAGCTCAGTGGCCTTCGGACGATCGTATTCAAAACAATGGAGGAAAACAGAAACGCCACATTCTGAAAGCGCTTTCACTTTATAGAATATATCGATTATTCCACCATAATCGGGTGGATAAGGAATATTAAATGCAACCAGTTGTAGTGCTGTTTCCACAGTCGAAATTTTATTCTAAATATAAAAAATAAAAAACCACGAACCGGTTAACAGTTCGTGGTTTTCTTGAATTTTAAGTCAAAGCAATTATTCAAATAGTTTGACGCCCCCGTAGCGACTTGTAATTGAAACCTCAGCAGTTCCGTTTCCAACATTACCGTCGAGTGTAAAACGGTGGTTATCCCTTATTTTATTGCCTTTGTAGCGATCTTCCGGGTAGTTTACGTCGCAATAATCGCATTCTGCTTTAAGCTTGTAACTCAACTCATTCAAGCCAATATTGATACCACCATAGCTATTAATAATACGGATCTTATTAAATTTTGCACCCACTTTTGCAATCCGAACAGAACCATAACCTGTATCAAGGTCAATACTTTCAGTCAGCAAACCGATTTTGTAGTTGGTGTATTTCGAAATGGATTTCAGGCTACCAATTTCATCAATTGAAAAGCCATCATATTTCGAATCTAATGTCAAGTGGCCTGTTTTGTGGATATTAACCGTTGAATATTTAGTATCAAGAACTAAATTATTGATCTCATCAGCATATAATTTGGAGTATTTGAACTCTAAATCAGCATCATTTATGGTCTCCAGATCAGCTTTTCCATAGTTTACAATGATTTGTACCGGATTTCCTGCTGGTGCTTTCATTTTACCAGCAGTCATCGATCCGTAATTCACTTCGAAGTAACCTTTGGCCTCCAATTCGTTTACAATTACATTTCCATACCTATTGGTAATGTTCAGCTCACGGTCTTTGGGGATATTTACCAAGTAATTTATTGAGAACGATTGCTTGCTTCGGAAGTTATCCTCGATTTCTGTTTCTGCGGTAACCAATCCGCCGCTTTTATCAAAAGTGATTCTTATTTTATCGAGCAATTCTTTGGCCCTGCTCGATGACGGATTGTCTATCGTAATTATTACTTTAATGGTAACCGAGTCGCCACCTGTATCGTTAATTTTCACTTCGCCAAATTTGTTGGTTATTTTCAAGGCGGTAACGCTGCTTTTTGTCCAACCCTTTCGGTATTGCTTGGTATAATCAGCTCCAACAGCACTGGCAAGCATGGTCGAAAAGATCAGCAGAGCGATTGTAAGGTTAAATTTTGATTTCATTTCGAATATAAATTAGTTGATTAATTTGAAAATTTATGCGTTCTCATGTATCTCGCATTTTGAATTTTAGTTTCAAAATGGGTTTTATAGGAAAATGCTCGATTCATCGTTTTGGTATTTTTGTTGTTTTACTTCCTGTAATTTGTTAATAATCATCGTTATGACATTCATTCGAGCCTGATAATAATCGAGCATAGCATTGATGACTCTTTCATCATCCGGATTTGCTTTCAGGTCTTCCTGAAGTTTTTGATACATCTGATCAAACTCCTGCTGCTCTTTTTGCATCATTTGTTGTTCTGAATCTGAGATAAAACCTTCATCTTTAAGTTTATCCCATTGGCTCATTCCAACCTGAATGGCATTGGTGTAATAGAATTCAACTTCACGATATTCGGGCGAAATTGATCCGAGAGAGAGCGTTTCTTTCTTTTCAGGAATTAAGTATATGCGTGCCTGATTCACCACTAAAAGAGCAAATACAACCAAAGCTGCAATTTTCAGAAATGGTTGAAAATTGATTTTTCTGCCTGGTTTTGCAGCTTTGTGAAGGCGTGCTTCAAATCGCTCAAAGTGTCCTTCGAGTGGTTCTTCTTCCTGAAAAGAAGATTGGTTATTTAAGATTAATCTTTCTAATTGGTCTTTCATGACAGTCATTTTTAGTTGTATTCAAACAATTCTTCCTTGTGCAGCATCTCCCGAAGTTTCAGTTTGGCTCGTAAATATTGCGATCGCGATGATACGTTTGTAATTCCAAGTATTTGCGAAATCTCCTCATGATCATATCCTTCCAGCAAATAGAGGCTTAAAACAACACGGTATCCATCGGGCAAGCGCTGAATCGCTTTCTTCAATTGTTCCATCTGAATCTCCGAAATTTCAAGTTTAGGCGGTTCTTCATCCGGAATCTTTTCATTCAGTTCTTCAAACTTCACTTTTCTTTTTTTTAGCTGATCCAATGAACGGTTGATCACAATTTTTTTCAGCCAGGCTCCAAAACTTACAACTCCTTCGTAGGTGTCTATTTTGGTAAACGCTTTCAGAAAGGCTTCCTGCATCACATCTTCAGCTTCCACTTCGTTGCCCAGCATGCGCAGACAAACGCTGTACATAGGCTTATAATACAATTTGTAAAGCTCAAATTGTGCTTTGGAGTCGCCTTTCCGACACCTTTCAACCACGTCGTGATGAATATTTTGATACTGCGCTTCCAAGTAATTTATTGTTTTCTGATTGAAGGACGAATGTGTATCTGCGAATGTTGCATGGACTAAGAAAATAATCCCAAACTCGTCAAAAATCGATTGGAGAATTCAAACGGTAAGAGTGGAGTTGATGTTTAATTGCTTGATTTATTGATGTATGTAATTGTATTAGCCAATTCTGTCTCATTACGGAAATTTATTTTCGTTTTCTGAATGTATGATGTAATCTCAGATGAAATGGGCTGAAGAATTTTAATTAGTTCTTTTTTTGAGTGAATCTCGTGTGCCATTCCATTTTTGTAGCGCAAATAAAAGCCAGATTGAAGTTCTTCAAACATTGGCGATTTATTTGATTTGGGTTCACCGGGATTATAAACTGTATTGTACTTTTTGAGTAACTGATATTTTCCATCGACTAACAATTGAAAATAGGAAAGCCGAATTTTTCTGGAGTCGGTATAAGAAGCGTAAACGAAAGTCCTATGAGCAAGTATAATTTTGCTAATCGATGAAGGATCAGCGATATATAAAACGATTTCCTTTTGTTTAAATTCCATTGAATTCTTATAAACATTGTACCGCAAAAGAAAATCTCTAATCTCAATTCCGTCGTTTTTAATGATTACCGCAGGCTTAAATTCTTTTTCCAGAAACGGATTTCCTTCAATTTGCTCATAGTCAATTCCTTTTACTTGATCATTAAATTTATCCTGATTTAGTTTAGCAACCGCATTACTAATGTCTGTTCTATACTGGCCGAAACTACTCAAGGATAAAATGATTAAAGGGAAAAGTAAAAACAACCGCATAAAAGTTACTTTTGGTAAAAGTTTGCTACTCCGAAACCACCCCGTTCTTCGATTGTTAAAAATACAAAAAACAGATGTCACATCAGCACGAACATACCGGAAGAAATCTGGCCATCACGGTTATTTTAAACGGAATAATTACAATCAGTCAATTTGTAGGTGGAATTATCTCAGGAAGTCTGGCATTGATCTCAGATGCCATACACAACCTGAGCGATGTTGTATCAGTAATATTGGCTTATGTGGCTCATCGGATAGGACTTAGGCCGCAATCTCAGAAATCAACATTTGGATATAAACGAGCCGAAATTTTAGCCGCATTCATCAACGCCATTTCGCTGATTGCCATTTCTGTGTATTTAATTGTTGAAGCCGGGAAACGGTTTTTGAATCCAAAGGAGGTTGATTACATCTGGATGTTGGGTTTAGGCATTCTTGGTTTTTTGGTCAATGGACTTTCGGTTTTTATCTTACACGATAATAAGGAAGAAAATCTGAACATCAGGGCCGCTTATTTGCATCTGATTGGTGATGCGCTGACCTCACTTGCCGTTATTGCCGGCGCAGCTTGCATTTGGCTTTTTCAGGTTTATTGGATAGATCCGTTGGTTACAATTCTGATCAGCATTTATATTTTAGTTCATACTTTCAAAATTCTGAAAGAAAGTGTGGGCATTTTAATGCAGTTTGCCCCAGCGGAGATTGATCAAAAGGAGCTTATTGCAGTGCTTCAGGATATCCCTGAAATCAAAAGCGTACATCATGTCCATTTGTGGCAATTAGCCGATCATCAGGTATACTTTGAAGCGCATCTGGTTTTATGTGAAAACTTGCCGGTTTCCGAATCACATGCTATTACGCAAAAAGCAAAGCAGCTGTTGAGCAGCCGCTTTGGTATCTATCATACTACATTTCAATACGAATATTCTTTATGTGAGAATTGTGTTTGCTAAGTTAGAAGCAATAAATACTCTCCTTTTATTAAACTATTGTTCATTTATCGCACCGTTTATTGTTACTAAATTGTTAAGTGAGAGGTCTGATAAATTAGTTTCTTGCTTTTAAATTCTGCTTGTCATAAATTTATATGTTGCTTAATTATATGTGACTTTTTAATAGTCATGTTTTGTTTGCATATATCAAGTTTTCATATCAAATCTGGATTTTCTTAATTTTTCTGAAAAGATAAATACTCACTTAACGAATAAATTTTTGATTCGTTAAGGCTTTATCTTATTTCTTGTGGGTGCTTTTCGGCTCATCATAACTTTTTTATTCTGACAATAAAGTTAGCTAAAACCTGCCCATTGCAAACAATTTGATTATTCAGTAAAAAATGACACGACACTTGCTGACCTAACATAAGAAATGAGAAAATGCTGAAATGCTTTTGAGTTAATCATGGATGATAATCTTATTGTGATGAAAAGGGTAAATTTTGTTTATAGTACAAGGTACATTGCGGTCATTTTAATCAGCATGGTCTTCTTCTGTGCAGGATGTAATAAAAAAGAAAAGACTTCTGACGAAGAGATTCCGAAGTTAGTTGAACTTGCAGACAGTATAAGAAATTCAATGCCTGATTCAGCTTTGATTATTTACAATCAAATAATTGCTCAAATTTCACATTCGGAGATTAAAAAAGCAGATTCTCTCATATTAGCTTTAACCTATACTGGAATCGCATCAACATATTCAACGACTGGAGAATATAAACTTGCCATGGAAAACGATTCAGTTGCTTTAGTCGTTGCTTCAGGTATTAAAAATCAAGTCGTAAAAGCGAAAGCTTTAACCTCAAAAGGGTTAACCCTATTCAGGTTAGGCGAATTCGAAAAAGCTATGGATTGCTATGAAAATGCGATGAACTTGGCAGAGATGGAGAACGAATTTGCAGTTCAGGCTAAGTTATATGCAAATATGGCGATGATCTTTTTTAACCAGGGCGATATACAGAAGTCAATAATTGGGTTCAGGATGGCTCTTAAAACCGGTAAACAAATAAAGGATGAAATGCTTATTGCCGGTAATTATCTGAATCTAGCCATCGTATATATTAATCAGAGCAAAAACGATAGTGCTTTGCAGTATAATAAATTAGCCCTTGGAGCTTTCAGAAAAATCAATGACAGGAATGGTGAATTATTATGCTATAAAAATCTAGGGAGCTTTTATTACAACATATCCGATTACAATAATGCCATCCAGAATTTTCAATTGGCTTTGGATTTGGCTATTGAAATGGGTGACCAATCAAATATGGCCGATGGGTATCACAATTTATCCGAATTATATGCACGCATTGGCGACAATACTCTGGCTACCGAATTGCTGGATAAATCGATAAAGATTAAGGAAAAATTAGGAGATAAATATAGTTTGGCATATGGATACCTTGCCGTGGGAAACTTACATTATACCAGAAATAATTATACAGCGGCACTGCTATATTATAAAAAATCACTTGCTATATTTCTCGATAAAGAATTAAAAGAAGATGTAGGCAGAGCATATAGTTATATTGGAAATACCTTGAGTGGATTAGAGAAGATTGACAGCGCGGAAGTTTACTATAATAGAGCCTTGGAGCTTTACGAGCAAGTTGGAAACCGACTGGGATTGACAAATTTATATATCAATTTGGGAGATGTTTACAGAGTTAAAACTGATTACAAAAAGGCGGAGAAGTATTTTTTTAAAGCGTTAAATTCCAAAAGAGAATTAAACGACGAAGTAGGGGTAATGCTGGTCTATAATTTCCTTGCTAACCTATATCTCGACCAATCAAAATTCGAAACAAGGGATTCTAATCTGCCAAAACTTCAACTTGCAGAAAAAACTGCACTGCAATCATACCAAATGGCAAAACATCTTGGATTAAAACCAGCGATGCAGGAAGCAAGCCAGACTTTGATAAAAATTTACGAGAAAATGGAAAAATATTCAGATGCTCTATTTTACTCTAAAGAATATAATGCTTTATCTGACAGCATCCTTGACAAAGCCAAAATTGAAGCCTTGACCTTTGCGGAAGCCCGATGGAATGTTGAAAAGAAACAGCAGGAAATTAACAATCTGGAAAATACAAAAAAACTAAATGGTGAGATTATTAAACAAAAAGAAACAGAGGCAAAACAGCAAAAACTCATAATTTGGTTCATTGTAATATTGTTCTTCCTTACTCTACTCTCCGTTTCAATTTTAGCATTATACGTTCGTAAAAGAAGAGAAGCTGTGCATCAAAAACAATTAGATAGTATTGCTATTTTACGTTTACAAAACACGCGGAATACCATTTCTCCACACTTTGTATTCAATGTCTTGAATAATATTTGGGCCATTATTGATGACCGGGAAAATGCCAGAAGTCAATTTGGTAACTTAACTAATCTAATCCGCCGAAGCCTTATTCATACCGATCAGATTACAATCTCATTGGAAGATGAAATAGAATTCGTTAAAAGCTTTACTGAACTTCAGAAATTTAGATTGAACAACGAATTGGACGTAAAATGGGATATTGATGAGAATGTGAATTTCATGAGACATGTCCCAGGCATGATCCTCCAAATACCTGTCGAAAATGCCATCAAACATGCACTTGCTCCTAAGCCTGAAAATAGAGAACTGAAAATTAACATCTGCTCTGATCTGGAATTCTTGATATTAATGGTTGCTGATAATGGCGATGGATTCTATAATGCTCCATCTCCATTTAAAGGAACTGGAACCGGGCTTAAAGTATTGACGAAAACAATGCACATTCTGAATGAAAAAAACGAAAAGAAGATGAGCTATGAAGTATTAACCCGAAATGAAAATGGAGGGACAGGAACTAAAGTGATTATCAAAATTCCTTTGCAATACAATTATAATTTACCTGGAATGACAATTTAATACCCAAATTAAACCAAATAGTGCCCCTTGCTGATTATCGATTACAACTTCTACTCGCATTTCAGTTAACCTTGCTTCATAATTATTCAATACCCCATTAAAATGCCAATTAGCGAAATAAATGTAGCCATTATTGACGATGAAGTGAATGCCATCAGGCTTTTGAAAGAAGAGATTGAAACATTCCGTGAACCCAAACTCAATATTTTATTCACCACCACTGATCCTATTGCAGGGCTAAAAAAGACAAAAGAATACAAACCTGATATTCTTTTTCTTGATATCGAGATGCCTGGCAAAAGTGGTATTGAAATGTTACGAGACCTTCGCGATGAATCTGATTTTGATTGCCATGTTGTTTTCCAAACCGGTTACGAAAAATATACAG
Organism: Prolixibacteraceae bacterium; assembly: GCA_019163175.1. Lineage (GTDB taxonomy): Bacteria > Bacteroidota > Bacteroidia > Bacteroidales > Prolixibacteraceae > Aquipluma. The sequence goes on from JAFLKN010000021.1 coordinate 61,476, forward strand.
TTGAAGCGCTTCGTGAAGCCGCATTCGATTTTATCATGAAACCAGTTGAGCGACCCGATTTGAGTAACATGATTAACCGCTTTCTTAGCCTAAAGTACAAAAGCAGTTTTCGCGATAAAATCAACCGGATACAAACTGAGGGCAATCATCGAGTGTCGCTTCCTACAAGCGATGGCGTTTATTTTTTGCAGAAGAATGAAATTGTTTCACTCGAATATATCGCATACGAGAAAAGCGTAAAACCTTATTGGGCGGTAATGACATTTGACACAAAGAAAATAACCTTGCGGCGGAATGTAAAAGGTCAGGATTTACTAGGGCTACTTAACTCCCCCGACTTCTTTATGGTAAATTCCGGAACCATCATTAACTTGAATTACCTCAGCTATGTCGATTATAAAAACCGTGATTGTCTTATGGTTCCTCCTTTCGATAAGTTGAAATACCAGATAGCCCGAAACAAGCTGGCTAAGTTTAAAGAACGTTACGACCGAATGATATAGAAAACAATATTAATTACCTAAAAACACACCCATGAATAAGCTTAGATCTTTACTATTTATTTGTTTAACAGTTTCATTATCTTCATGTTTAACTGATGACAACGAAACTTTAGTATTACCCAAAGTTATGTATGCAAAACCTATTGAGGAGGTTGTTCCTTTGGCCATTCAGCAGCAACTAAAAGTGTATATGCCAATTTATGCCGGCACAACCCCGCCTGATATAGAAGGAACTTATTTAATTAATCCTGATGCTTTGGTTTATACTTCTGATGGCCAGTATTATGTGGGCAAGGTTTTTACAGATGAGACAATAATGTTCAGTGGACAAAATAGTGTGACAAATATGATTGCCTATAAAACTAAACAAGGGGCGGTTTCAGAATCAAGCGACGATGTTTCTGTCAGTGGATCAGATGATAATTTCACTGCATATTTTAATACGGTTGGGGAATATGATGATAAGGTTACTACTTTCAAAACAGCCACAATTATATCGGGAACAATAAGTCCATCAGGCATAAGAAATCTAACTTCTGCTTTTGTAATGCTGGAAAAAAATGATCCAAATAAAATACTTATGGCAGTTAATGACTACCGTATTTTTAAAGATGGAAATGGATTAGCTAGTAACACTACCTGGACTTCAGTAAAATCTGCACTGATTAATAGTCAGGGAGTATTCAATATGAAAACTTCCAATAGTAAGTAGATTAAACAATGGTTCTTTCTTTTCAATTCTTTAATATTCAATCATAAATAAATATTGTATCCAATGAATCAATTATATTTTACAAGGTCAATCAAGAATCTTATTCTCGCGTTATGTTTCTTAGTTATACTCTTTACAGAGCCAGTTATGTCGCAATCAGTGAAACTCGACTCTATCCTCAATAAAGTTTCAGTCGGCATAAGTACCGGCATCAATTTCCCATCGATGTATTATTCTGATCAGGATATAAAATACCAATCTTCATTATTTCCAAGAGGGATTGTTGGCCTGTTTGCTGAAATAAAACTTAAAAAGAATTTCTCGATACGTCCTGAAATGGCTTTTATCGGCAAAGGGCAAATAATAGATGACCTGGGCATTAAATATAAATTTAGTTCCAACTACTTTGATGTCAGATTACCAGTTATTTATAACCTTAGAAAAATGTCATCTTTCGAACCCTATTTATTCTTAGCCCCAACATTAGGATTTGCCACTGGTGGTATGATTAAATTTCAGGATATGAAAAAGGAGATAACAAATGCCTCAATTGCATCGGCCGATTTTGGACTAATGTTAGGTTGTGGAGCCAAATGTCCAGTGAAAATAATGAACTATGATGTATTAATTGGCGCTGAGGTAAACTACAATGTTGGATTATCTGACACCTATTCGAAAAAAGAGATAGATGAAACAGCTATTGCCCTAAATAGATTCTCTTATTCAATTGATGGTACGCGAAAAAACAGAGGATTGGGAATAACAGTATCATTTGCCGTTCCATTGAAGAACTTTGCTTCTCTATTGGCCAAGAAAGAGAAACAGCAAATTGTTGAGAAAATCAACCATCAACCGGAAATAATTTCAAGCAAAAAGCCTGAGATTCCGAATAAAGATTGCTACACAATTGAAGAAATGCTTTCCTATCTGGATAAAGGATATGATGTTAACGACCGAAAAATTTGTTTGTACACCATTAATTTTGAAACAGCTAAGAGTATTATCGATAAGCCATCAATGGAATATTTGAAACAGATTGTCAATTTACTGGAGAAATTTCCGACTACAAAAATGAAAATCAATGGCCATACTGATAACGTTGGTACTGAAGAATACAATTTACAACTATCGAAGAATAGAGCACTCGCGGTTTACAACTATTTGATCAGTCAGAGCATTAAATCAGAGCGACTATCATACGCCTATTTTGGTACCAAATATCCGGTTTCATCCAATGATACGGAGGAAGGTCGCCGAAATAATCGCAGGGTTGAGTTTGAAATGCAAAACAGAAAATAAGGGCTGTGTTAAACAATCGTCCTATATTGACTAAAGCTAATCACTCTGAATTATGTTGTGTGAAGATTTTAATGTAAACTGAAAACGAAGTTGTTTATCATGAAAAAGAATATCATTTCAGCTCTCTTTTTTGCAACTGCAATAACCCTGAATGCAGAAATGTTAAAGTTGGGTTTAAACCCCAAGATAGATCTGTTACTATCGACAGTATTTGGGCAACCAACCTGAATATAAACCAAACTGTAAAGTCCTGCAAAAAGATAAAGGAACCTTTTAAATTCTAACTTATAAAAATAGAAAAGAATGAAACTTCAAATTCTTAATCAAGTAGGGAGAAAACAAAATAAAATAAACCTACTAAAAAAAATTATCCAGAGAACAATTTTGATGTCAGTTTTTGCCATCACAATAGTTGCTTGTACAAAGGACGAAAGTAACATAGATGATCCAGAGAACAATGGTGCCAGCGGCAAAATGACTGATCTAGATGGAAATGTTTACAAAACAGTAACGATAGGCACCCAAATATGGATGGGAGAAAACCTTTGTACAACTAAATATAACGATGGTACCCTAATCGCAAATGTTACTGACAATAAAGAGTGGACTAGTTTATCAACAGGTGCATATTGTAACTATAATAATACTGAAAACTCTGGTACAAATACCTATGGTAGGTTATATAACTGGTATGCAATAAATACCGGCAAACTTGCCCCCAAAGGGTGGCATATACCCACTGATAAAGAATGGACAACTTTAACTTCCTATCTTGGAGGAGAAGGCATTGCCGGAATCAAAATGAAAGAATCTGGTACTACCAATTGGATCAGCCCCAATTCTGGAGCTACAAATTCTTCGAGCTTTACAGGTCTTCCTGGAGGCTCCCGATTCTACACAGCATTATTCTATAATTTTAGTTACTACGGTTATTGGTGGAGTGCTTCAGAACACGATACAAGCAATGCATGGCTGCGAAGCTTATGCTACAATTACAATGATGTGACTAGATCTTACTACGATAAACGGTATGGTTTTTCCGTACGTTGCATTAAAGATTAGCATTTTAAACTAATACTTATGAAAGCATCATCTCTGGGGACTTTGAAGCAATTATTAATTGCTTCAGTTTTTTTTGTACTGCTTGTATCCTGTAACAAAGAGGTTGATCCCAGTCCTGATCAAAAAAACGGAGTTGACTCAGGCGTTAAAAGTTACGGGACATATACTGATTCGCGCGACCAGCATGTTTATAGGACAATTAAGATAGGTACCCAAATCTGGATGGCTGAGAACCTGGCGTATCTTCCAATGGTTTGTAAGCCTTCTAAAATATCCAGAACGGCTTCTTGCTTTTATATTTATGGTTATGATGGTATAAATGTAAATGAGGCTAAACAGACTAAAAATTATTCTATTTATGGAGTACTTTATAATTGGAATGCAGCTACTGAAGCATGCCCTAAGGGTTGGCACCTACCTTCTGCAGATGAATGGGATGTTTTAGAAAATTATTTGATAAATAATGGATATGGCTATGAGGGTACCGGTGATGATTTAGCAAAATCTATGGCCTTTAATTCTATTTGGAACTATTTCTCATTAGATGGGACTATCGGTCATGAGACAACAACCAATAACAAAAGTGGTTTTTCAGCGCTTCCTGCTGGATGTTTTTCTGGATTTGGAGATTTTTTTGGTATTTATGAGTGTACTTATATGTGGACCAGTACTCAAAAGGATGTAAAATACGCTTGGTTTAGAAATCTGGAAGATCATGATTCCGTTTTGGGCGGTTCTGTTGTTGTTAAAGAAAATGGCTTTTCAGTTCGCTGCCTCAAAGACTAACCTAATACATTTTTAAGTATTAAAACAATAAAGATGAAACAAAAACTATTGCTCATCGGGCTGCTTCTTATTATAGGTACATCAGCCTTTGCAAAGCAAGTTGACGAAAATACAGCGCAACAAATTGGAAGAAACTTTCTTTCAGCGAAGACAAATTCACCGCAATTAAAAGCTGCGACTACTTTACAATTGGTTTACAAAGCTAGTTCAAAAAATAGCAATGTACTGGCATCGCAGCAGCCAAGAACACTATTTTATGTATTAAATGCAGGAACGGGCGGTTTTGTAATTGTTGCTGGCGATGATAATGTATCTCCAATCTTGGGTTATTCTGATGAAAGAACATTTGACCCCGATAAGATACCATACAATGTGGCAAAATGGCTTGAAGGTTATAAAACCGAAATACGGTATGTTATTGATAAAAATATTCATGCCAATCAGGAAATTTCAGACGAATGGAAACAATTAAAAAGTGCGACGATTGGAGTTAATGCAACTGCGAGTGTTAGTCCATTGATGAAAACGAAATGGGATCAATCACCCTATTACAATGCTCTTTGTCCTGATAAATCTGTCACAGGGTGTGTAGCAACAGCTATGGCACAAATCATGAAATATTGGAATTATCCTGCAACTGGGTCTGGTTTTCATTCTTATAGACACAGTACTTATGGAACGCTATCCGCGAATTTTGGCAGCACCACTTATCAATGGAGTTCTATGCCTAATTCGGTAAATAGCTCAAACAATGCGGTTGCAACCTTAATGTACCAGGTAGGTATAAGTGTTGACATGAATTACAGTCCTGATGAAAGCGGAGCATACGTACTTTCTGAAACTAGTCCAGAAACCAATTGTTCAGAATATGCGTTAAAAACATATTTTGGCTATGATAAGTCTCTCAAGGGGATTATTAGAGACAATTTCACTCAATCTGAATGGATTAGCTTATTGAAGAAAGAACTTGATGCTGGAAGGCCAATTCTTTATGATGGCTATGGTACTGATGGTGGTCATTGCTTTGTAGCTGATGGTTATGACACCAATAATTATATTCATTTTAATTGGGGTTGGAGCGGTGCTTATGATGGTTATTTTAGAATAAATGCTTTAAATCCAGATGATGTTGGAACTGGTGGCGGTTCTGGTGGGTATAATTCAGGGCAGGAAGCTATAATAGGTATTAAACCACTCACAGGAACACAAACGTATGATTTGGCTCTTTCTGCTGAAATAATCCCATCGTACGAAGAGATCTATTTTATCGAATCTTTTACCGTTACAACAAATATTAAAAATAGTGGTGGAGGCTCTTTTAAAGGCGATTATACGGCTGCAATTTTTGATGATTCTTATAATTTTGTAGATTATATTCAGACATTTACGGGGTATTCATTGCCTGGGGGTTCGCAATACACCAAAAATTTAAAGTTTTCAACTGAAGGTTTAGTAAGCATGCTGCCAGGAACTTATTACATAGGTATATTTTACAGGCCAGAAGGAGGTAATTGGATCGAAGTGGCTGATGGTAGCTATAAAAACTTTGTGAAAATTACCGTAATCAATCCCAATGATATTGAATTATATTCTGAAATGAAAATCACTTCAGGCACAACATTGACACAGGGACAACCTATCTCCGTAAATTTAAATGTTTTAAATAGTGGAAAAACAACTTTCACAGGCAAATATTATCTGGGACTTTATAACCTAGATGGTACTTGGGCGCAAGATATTGATTCAATTCCTGAGGATAATGGACTACCTTCAGGTTACAGCTATCAAGATCCTTGTTTGACGTTTTCGACAGCTTCTGTTACAGTATCCCCGGGTACCTATCTTTTGGTTTCTCAATATACAACGAAAAGTGATGATTGGTATATTACAGGTTCAACTGACTATAAGAATCCGATTAAAGTTACAGTTGTTGCTCCAAGTATTCAACCTGATATATACGAGTCTAATAATACGATTGCACAGTCCTTTAAGCTGCCTGTTGCATTTTCAGGGAATAATGCCAAGGTTACTACAGGTGGTTCAAATTGCCATATTACATCCGATAATGATTTTTATAAAGTTGAATTGCCTTCGGGGTACCAATACACAATAACACCTCGTCTGGATGACTCATCGGATAAGAAAAGTTCATATAGCCTTGATGGTTTGTTTTCATATTCTTTGGATGGAAATAACTGGTCGGATGTATATGATAATGTTATGCCTGGTAATATTATACTTGATGGAGGTAAAACAGTGTATTTCCATGTCGCACCGTATTTTGCCGGGTTGACTGGAACATATATGCTTGAAATGACAATAACTCGAACTCAATCGACAGGAATAGTCGAAAATATTTTAGCTGATAATTTAAAGGTTTATCCTAATCCTGCTAAGGAGTTTGTTATAGTCGATTTTAATGATATTAATGCTAGTTTAAACCAACTTGCGTTATTCAACGCCCAGGGAGGAAGGGTATATTTAACAAGCTTAACCGATCAACCCAAAACACTTCACCTACCATTAGCTAATTTTTCCGAAGGAATTTACATTCTGCAAATTCAAACTTATAATGGGTTAATCAATAAAAAAATAGTTGTTTCAAAATGAGAGTATTTATACCATTTCTATCGAGAATCACCTGTTCTGGGAAATACCGAGGTATGTATTGTAATTGGCGAGCAATTTATCCTTACATCAGCTAATGGGCTGGATTAACTTTTATGACCCAACTGCCAATAAAGGAATCGTACAGAAATATAACATTTATGCCCCCCCCTGATTTACGTTTTAGAATAGGCAAAAAGCTTATTGTCAAATAATTGACGGAGGAGAACTTGGAAAAACATTACTAGAATCTTTTACCCAATTTTTTTCCACTCTGTCTCTATTAAGACTTTGGTTGAGATAGAAACCGGTACAAGTGGTAAGCGCAACTCATTTTTAACTGAACCCATCAGCTCCATTAAAGCTTTAACTCCACCTGGGTTTCCTTCTTTGAAAATAAGTTTCAGCATTTCGGCCATCTGTAAATGTAACTTTCCGGCTGTTGCATTATCTCCGTGAAGCGAGGTATGTGTCAGCTGGCTCAACTTTTCAGGTAAAGCATTGGCTATAACCGAAATTACGCCAACAGCACCCATGGTAATTGATGGCAAAGTCAAACCGTCGTCTCCCGAAATCAATTTAAAATAAGCAGGTGCTTTGCTGATGATTTTAGCAAATTGCCCCAAATCGCCCGATGCCTCTTTTATAGCCACTACTTTTTCGGATAATCTGGCAATCCGAAGCGTGGTGTCGGCATCCATATTTACGCCAGTACGTCCGGGGACGTTATACAGAATTACAGGAATGGGGCAAGCTTCAACCACCATTTTAAAATGCTGAAAAAGCCCTTCCTGTGTGGGTTTGTTGTAATAAGGAGTTACGGATAGAATGGCATCAACGCCGTCAAAATTGGCATTTTGGATAGATTTTACCAAGCCAAGTGTATTGTTCCCGCCCATACCAACAACGATCTTTAAACGACCGGCATTCTTTTCTATTACAAAACGTACGATTTCCTTCTTTTCTTCATCGGTAAGAGTAGGGGTTTCGGCTGTAGTTCCCAGCACCACTAAATAATCAATTCCTCCCTGAATCTGATTTTCAATCAATCTCTCCAGTGCGCTGTAATCAACGCTCTTATCCTCATTAAAAGGAGTGATTAAAGCAACTCCTGCTCCCGTAAATGGATGTGTCATTCTATCGTTGTTTTATTAATCCGTGTTAAGTAATACAAAATCTGATCGGCCAATTGATCGGTTTCTGGCTGTTCATTAAATTCAATATTCAGGTCAAAATAGTTGGTTGATCGTCCTGCAAATCCGATTTTGAATGCCGCTTCAGACAATGCTGTCAGGTAAACGATCGGGAAATATTTTTGTCCGGTCAGATCAATTAAAATGTCAAATTTTAAACGAGTGAAATCTTCGGCCAAATCTGAATTTGGAATTTCGCTCCAGCTGGTCTGTTTTCGTGTAAAACCTTTAATGTTTTCGGGTAGAACAGCCTTTTTCGACGATGCATAACAGATGCTGTCAACAGACAAACCGGCCAATCTCAATTTCGTTTCAAGCCGGTCAAATGATTCCTTTTGATCAATTTCCCAAAGAACTCCTGCCGATTTGGCTGATTCAAGGTTGAAAACCTTTTTTTCTCTGATAACCGAACTCAATTTGGAGCTCAGCATCCGATTGGCAATCTTTGATTTTAAACCCATAATTTCGTGCAAAAATAACAATTCGTTTGTTTTTCGATGTTTAAAAATGCCAAAAGTTTTAGATTGATACTAAAAAGCTTAATAAAATATTAATCTATTACTTTTAGTCGATCATTTTCAGAAAATCGTCTTCAGAAATAATCGGAATATTTAGCTTTTCTGCTTTCTCCAATTTACTTGGTCCAATATTGTTTCCAGCAAGTAAATAGCTGGTATTCTTTGATATAGAGCTGACGTTTTTTCCGCCGTTTTGCTCAATCATTTTCTTTAAGTCATCACGCGAATTTTTCTCAAATGTTCCCGAAATAATGATTGTTAATCCACTTAATTTTTCAGAACGGTTGGCCAGGCTTTCTTCATCAATTTGCATCTGAAGTCCTTTTTCTTTCAGTCTTTCAACCAATTGAATATTGCCTTGATTCGAAAAATACAATCTGACACTTTCTGCAATTCGTCCACCAATTTCATCAATGGCAGTTAATTCTTCCAGACTGGCAGATTCGATCGTTTCAATGTTAATCAAACGGTTTGCCAGAATTTTAGCGACAGTTTCTCCGACAAAACGGATACCGAGTGCAAAAAGTACTTTTTCAAACGGAACCAGTCGCGATTCATCCAAACTTTTTAATATTCGTTCAGCCGATTTGTCGCCCAAACGTTCAAGCTGACTGATTTGTTCTTTGCGCAATTCATATAAATCAGCAATATTTCGGATAAGTCCTTCATTGTAAAGTAAATCAATGGTTTCAGCACCTAAACCATCAATATTCATGGCTTTTCGTCCAATAAAATGTTCCATTTTCCCTTTAATCTGAGGTGGGCATCCATCTTCATTCGGGCAATAATGTGCGGCTTCTCCTTCTTTACGAATTAATGCAGTTCCACATTCAGGACAGTTCCTTATAAAATCAACCGCTTGTGCCATTGGATGCCGTGTGGTAGCATCAACCCCAACAATCTTTGGAATAATTTCACCTCCCTTTTCAACAAAAACTGTATCACCCATATGGAGATCGAGATTTTTAATGATATCGGCATTGTGCAATGAAGCTCGTTTTACGGTGGTTCCAGCTAATAAAACCGGATCGAGATTGGCCACAGGGGTTACTGCTCCGGTGCGTCCAACCTGATAAGAAACTGATTGTAAAATGGTGCTTGCCTGCTCGGCTTTGTATTTGTATGCTATTGCCCATCGAGGCGATTTTGCAGTAGTTCCGAGGTATTGTTGTAAACTAAGTGAGTTTACCTTAATCACAATGCCATCAGTAGCAACTGGTAAATCATACCTTTTCTGGTTCCATTTCCGGATAAAAGTGACCACTTCGTCGATATTGCCACATTTTTCGGTATCCGGAGAAATTTTGAATCCCCATTCCCGGGCTGCCATCATATTTTCCAAATGTCCGTCAGTTGGCAGATTTTCGCCCAACATATAATAAAAATAGGCATCCAGTTTGCGTTCTGCAACAACTGATGATTTTTGCGATTTTAAGGTGCCGGATGCAGCATTGCGAGGATTGGCAAACGGAGCTTCACCTTCTTCTTCACGGTCCTGATTAATACGTTCAAATTCGGAAAAGGGAAGGAGTATTTCTCCTCTGATCTCAAATTCATCGGGGAACCCGGTTCCTTTCAGTTTCAAAGGAATGCTCCGGATGGTTTTAACATTCGCTGTAACGTCGTCGCCCAACGTACCGTCGCCGCGGGTAATGGCGCGAAACAGAATGCCGTTTTTGTATTGTAGGCTGATGGAAGTACCATCGTATTTAAGTTCGCAAACGTATTCGAAATTTTGATCGGTGAGTTTTCGGATCTTCTGATCGAAATCGCGCAATTCTTCTTCTGAATAGGAATTTGAAAGCGAAAGCATGGGGTATTGATGCCGAACCTGTTCGAACTCTTTATTTAAATCGCTTCCAACGCGCTGAGTTGGCGAGTTTGAATCGAAGAATTCCGGATTTTCAGCTTCCAGTTTTTCAAGCTCTTTCAGGAGTATGTCGAATTCGTAATCGCTGATGCTTGGATGTGAAAGAACGTAATAATTGTAGTTGTGTTCATCAAGCTGGTGGCGGAGTTCAGCTATCTGTTCCTGAATATTTTTTGTTGTCATTTTTTGAAAATTTGCACTAAAATACAAAAAAGAAGAGGATGAAAGCCGGGTTCATACTTTCTGTTGACTCAATACAATCAATAAAAATGAAAAAGCTATCTGTCAGGATGATGATTTTCAGGGAGCTAGCCGGTTAATCTGCCAACTATCTTCAGCAAGAATAAACTCAAGCCTGTCGTGGAGTCGGTTTGACCGTCCTTGCCAGAATTCAAAATAGGATGGACGAATACAAAAGCCACCCCAATGCGGAGGCTTTTGTATTTCACGACCTTTGAATTGTTCCTGATATCTGCGGTAATTCTCGTCCAGAAATTCCCGATTTTCAATTACCCTACTTTGAGGCGAAGCCCATGCTCCAAGTTGACTATCAACTGGTCGCGACAAAAAATATGCTTCAGAATCCTCTGTGCTGATTTTTTCTGCGGTACCTTTAATTCTAACCTGCCTTTCCAATTCAGGCCAGAAAAAGACAACCGAAACATGCTTATTGGATTCAATCTGCCTACCCTTTTTGCTTTCGTAATTTGTGTAAAAAACGAGTCCACCGGTGTTTAAATCCTTTAAAAGGACAACTCTTGACTCCGGATTACCTACAGAATCAATTGTTGACAAAACCATTGCAGTTGGTTCCTGAACCTTTTCTTTTACGGCCTCTTCAAGCCATTTAGTCAGTTGCTTTATAGGGTTTTTCTGGATTGAACTTTCGGTAAGTTCATATTTCTGATAATTTGTACGAATATCTCGAAGCATCTGTAAATGGTAATAAATCGTCATTAAAACAAGAAAAAAAACCTTTTGTTAGCCTATCCGAATGAAATGTTGATTAATTTCGGATAGCCAAACAAATTAAACCAGTCCAAATGATTCTACTCCGCTGTGTAATGATTCAATAACTTTTTCCAGTTTACCTTTTACTTCGGCGGAAAGTTTGGCCAATTTCGGGTTTTCAATGGCTATCATCGAGGCAATGGGGTCAATGGCAGCCACTTCAATTACATTTTTACGCAATTCCTGAATAATAATATTACATGGGAGCATCGTCCCTATTTTATCTTCGCTTTGCAATGCTTTGTAGGCATATACGGGATTACAAGCACCCAGAATAGTGTATCTCCTGAAATCAACATCCAGTTTTTCTTTCAGTTTTTCGTGCATATTAATTTCTGACAACACTCCAAAACCTTGAATTGCCAATGCTTCTTTAACCTCGTCAATAGCCTGTTCAAACGTGGCGTCAATCTTTTTGCTGATATAGTATTTCATCACTATAAGTATTAAGTGTTTGATTTTAGCAAAATAATAAATTCCAGCAGCTTGTTATTTTCGGTACAAGCAACACTCCGGAAGTTCTTTATAAACATTCTCCGGTGCCTTAAAGTTTTCAGTATCATGGCCAACTTTGGCAATTGCTTTCTGAATAGTGTCCGAGTTTGTTTTGGATGCATCGAATTTCACTTGCAGCATTTTTGTTTCCGAACTCCATTCAGCCGAACCAACTCCGGAAACTGATTTGGCAGCAGTTTCAATCCGTTCTTTGCACATGTCACAGTTTCCTGAAACTTTGAATTCGGAACTCAGAGTAGCACTCGTAGTTATATTGGGCTGGTTCATCATGCTTGGCTTGCCTTCCAACTGTGCCGCTGCATCAACGCTGAACGCGCCTTGTGTGACGATTTCTTCGCCATCCGATAAACCGTCATTAATCACGTAGCTTTCGCCCAGTTTTGGACCCAATTCAATCTCGCGAAGATGAAAAATCGCTTCGTCGCCCACTTGTTTCACGTAAACTACGGAGCGTTTGCCGGTCCAAAGCACCGCAGAGGCCGGAATGACCAGTTTGTCTTTGTATTCGGCAAGGTTCGATTTTACGATTCCGGTAGCGAACATCTCAGGTTTCAGTTTGCCGCCCGGATTGCCGATTTCAACCCGAACTTTGGCCACACGGTTCACGGGATCGATCACAGGATCGATGAATTTTACTTTCCCGGAGAAAGCTGTGCCGGGCAGTGCCTGAATGGTAAAATCAATCTGATCGCCGTTTTTCAGGAAAGTAAGATCGCTTTCGTAGGCATCAAACAAGATCCAAACTCGCGACAAGTCGGAAACTTCGTACAGCACCGAACCTTGGCTCACATAGTCGCCCATGTTGATGCGACGAGCTGTAATAATGCCTGAAGTAGTTGCCTCTATGTCTATGTTTGATTGTATGTTATGCGAATTTTCAATTGCTGAAATCTGAGCTTCTGAAAGCTTCCACTGACGCAGTTTTTCTTTGGCCGCCTCGTAAATTTCGGACTGTGCAAGTTTTGTTTTTGCCGCCTCGAGCAATTCCTGTTGGGCAGTGACCAGTTCCGGAGAATAAATCACGGCCAGCTTTTGTCCTTTGCGAACAGGCTCTCCGGTAAAATTCACCAGCAGTTTTTCAACCCTTCCGGAGATATGCGCTACCTGGTTTTGCAGCAAACGTTCGTCGGCCTGAACTTTTCCGTAAAGCCGTAGCTCTTTTTCAGGATTCTCGCGCGAAACGACCGAGGTTTGCACATTGGCCAACTGGGCCGCTTCTTTGGTCAGATGAATGGCCATCGCATCTGATTGCGATGAACTTCCGGAGTTGAGGAGAATCAGATCCATCGCACAAATCGGGCATTTACCGGGTTTATCCATCCGAATGTTGGGGTGCATCGAGCAGGTCCAAACTTCGGCTTTGGCCTCTTCGGCTGAATGGTTGTGCTTTTCTTCCGCCTTTTCAGGAGAATGGAAAAACAGCCAGCCCAAAAACAATCCGATGACGACAAATAATCCGCTGCGGACATATTGATTTGAAAGTAATTTATTCATGATTTGTCAATTTTATTGTGGTTGTGAACAAGCCATCAGGCGTTTGATCCAGGCAATGGCCGTATTGTTATCAGAAATCGATTCAATCTGTTTTGTTTCATAATCAAGCATTTGCTGACGGATACGAAGCAGATCGGACAGGCCGGAGCCCGATGCGGAGAAACTTTTCAGCAGGATATTGAGCGATTTATTGGCCAAATCAGCCTGATTTTGGTAAAGTTTCATCCGTCGCCGGGCATCCTGATAAAGCTGAATGGCTTCGTAATATTCGGTTTGCAGCGCATTGGCCGTAGCTTGGTAGCCCTGTTGTGTCGCCACTTTCTGAAGCCTGACTTCCTTCTGCATGGCTTTGTACTTTTTCCGGTAAATGGGCAAAGTAACCGTCACCATCGGCATAATCATATCAACGCCGTTCATGTCGGGAGCCATTGCTGCCGGATTTTTTTTGATCAGCGAATAATTTACACCGAGCCCAACCATGGGGTATCCCATTTTTGTTACCATCTGCTGCCGGGCATCGAGCGACTGTTGTTCGTATTCGAGCATTCCCAGCATCGGACTATGCAAAAGCATACTGTCGGAAATGGTTTCCAAAGAAAAACTCAACGAGTCGGTAACCAGCTTTTCATTCAGTTGTACAGGTGTTTGTGTTTTGCGGTTCAAGTAATTATTGAAACGCGCAGCAATGGTTTGCAACTGATCTTTCTGCAATGAAATGCTGTTTTCTAGTTCGGCAATTTCCATTTGTATGCGATACAAATCGGCCAATCCTGATCCTCCGGAAGAACCCATCGGGCTCGATGGCATTGCTGCCGGAGTAGAAGTCGGAGAATTTCCGGCATTTCCACCACCCATTGCATTCATTCCTGAAGAACCCGATGTTGTGGATTGCTGATTTCCTCCGGAAGTTGAAGGGGCAGAAGATGAACTTCCACTAATCGAAGCAGCTTTAAATTTCACCAAAGAAAGTCGTTCAAGCGTGCGTAAAATCTCCAGATTCTTTTCCGAAATGCGAACAGACTGCTGAACCTTTTGCAGTTCATTCCAGCTTTGCTGCACATCAAAATAAACCTGCAATTTGGCTTCGCGAAACGATTCGAACCTGGATTTGGCCATTAGGCTCATTTCGTCTTTGGCATTTTTCAGCACGCCAAACCACGGAAACATCTGCATCAGCCGGATGTCGGCCACCAATTTTCCGGCTACCAATTCCATCGGGCTAAGGAAAATGCCGGTGCTCAGCTCCGGATCAGGCAAACTGCCAACCTGCGGAACTTTTTGCAGGGAAGCTTCATATTCAGCCAGTTTCTGCAAAACCGTCGGATTATTTTTCGCCGCCAGTTCAAGATAAACCATCAGCGAATCCTGTGAATAGGCGGAAACACTGAGTGTAATTATGCTGGCAAGTATCATTAGTTTTTTCATCTGTTTTTTATTTTAAACACGAAGGCACTAAGTCTTAAGGTTTTTATAATTCCTTCGGTTCTTCGTGTCTTTGTGTTGAACCTTTTTTTACTGCGTTTTCTCGCCACATCGACTGAAACATGGGCACAACGAAGACGGTCATTACCTGAATGATCATTCCACCAAACATGGGAATGGCCATCGGTATCATGATGTCTGAACCTTTTCCATTCGATGATAAAACAGGCAGCAAAGCGATTACCGCAACTGCGGTGGTCATCATTGCCGGGCGCACACGTTTCAAACCTGCCGCAACCACAGCCTCACGAACCTCGTGAACGGTTGCCGGGTGACGCTGTTCAAATACCTGATGGATATACGTTCCCATGATTACGCCATCGTTGGTGGCGATTCCGAAGAGGGCAATAAACCCGACCCAGACCGCCACACTTAGGTTAATCGGGTGCATCTGAAACAGATCTCGCAGGTTGATTCCGGCAACCGAAAAGTTCATGAACCAGTCCTGACCATACAACCAGAGCATGATAAAACCTCCGGCAAATGCCACGAACACGCCTGAAAAATGAATAAATGAAGCGGTTACCGTTCGGAACTGGAAGTAGAGCAGGAGCAGGATCACCACCAAACTTAGCGGAACAACAATGGCCAGTCGTTTGGTGGCGCGCATTTGCTGTTCATAGTTTCCGGCAAATTTGTACGACACACCGGCAGCTAGTTTCAATTCTCCGGATTCGGTTTTTTGTTTCAGGATTTTGGCGGCTTCGTCCACCACATCCACCTCGGCTTTACCTTCCAGCTTGTCGAAAATGACATAGCCAACCAGAAATGTATTTTCGCTGCGGATCATCTGTGCGCCGCGTGTGTAGTCGATATCAGCAATTTCGCTTAGTGGAATTTGTACACCGTTCATAGCCGGAATCAGGATACGTTTAATGTCTTCGGGATTATCCCTCAGTTCGCGGGCGTAGCGCACCCGGATGGGGAACCGCTCGCGGCCTTCCACCGAATTGCTCAGTGCCATGCCACCCACAGCCACCTGCAAAATTTCCTGAACATCGCTCACGCTCATGCCGTAACGCGCCATGGCTTCGCGGTTCAGCTTAATTTCGAGGTAAGGCGCACCAACCGCCCGATCGTAAAACACCGATGAAGCTTTCACTGAAGGCACTTCTTTCAACGCCTGCTCGAACTGCATTCCGGCTTTTTCAATGCTTTCCAAATCAGGACCGTAAACTTTCAGTCCCATGGGCGCACGCATTCCGGTTGAAAGCATCACCAAACGAGTTTCAATCGGCTGCAATTTGGGCGCGGAAGTCAGTCCCGGAATGTTGGTCACTTTCACGATTTCACTCCAGATGTCGTTTGGCCTTTTGATTTCGGGCCTCCACAGACGGAAATTATCGCCGTTCTTATCAGGAATCAGACTATCGGCAGGAATAATCCGGAAAGCTTCTTTCTCCGGATTGTATTTTCCGCCGTTTTTCAGGAGATAACTTCCGTCGCGATCGGTTTTGAACTGCATCCGGTGACCGTTTTCGTCCAGAATATATTCAGGCCGGTAATTGATTGTATTCTCGAACATCTGTACAGGCGCGGGATCGAGTGCCGAATTTACGCGACCCCATTTGCCAACGGCTACTTCCACTTCAGGAATGGCCGACAGGCGTTTATCAAGTGTTTCGATGTAATTCAGGTTCATTTCGATGCTCGAATGCGGCATACTGGTGGGCATCAGCAGGAACGAACCTTCGTTGAGCGAGGGCATAAATTCCTTGCCTGTTCCGGGAAAAGCTTTGGTCGATTTTTGCCAAAGGGCTGTTTGCCTGAAACTGCTCCATCCCACTTTTTCCATTCCAGAAGCAGCAAAACCAAAAATACGGTCGGTTCCCTGCCAAACGAGCAATCCGAATAGTAAAGTAAACGCCGGAAGCATCAGGAATTTCCATTTATGTATGAGGCACCAGCGCATGATCGACTCGTAAAAATGGACCATCGACATCAGCGCCAGAAGGATGACCGACACGATTCCGGCGACAAACAGGTAATTGACCAGCGTGCTGTTGTGCGCGCCCAGAGGCAGCCATTCGATTGAAAGGTAATAAACAGCGGTCAAAACCGTGATGGCAATATTAATGTAATTCGGATATTCTTTCTTGTCTTCGGGCCAGCGATAATCGAGCAGATTGTTGATGCCGATAGCTACCAAAGCCATTGCAGGCCAAGCTTGCCAGATTGTAACAAACAGAATTCCGGCGGCAATCAGCGTTCCGTTCCAGATTTTGCTGATCTTTTTGGCGTCGAACCGGATATTAAAGAACAAATAAGTAAGCGTTGGCAAAACGATAATTCCGAGCAAAAAGGCTGAAATCAGTGCAAATGTTTTGGTGAAAGCCAACGGATGAAAGAGTTTTCCTTCGGCGGCTTCCATGGCAAAAACCGGCAAAAAGCTGACGATGGTGGTTGCGATGGAAGTAACCACAGCATCGCGCACCTCGGTGGTCGCCTGATAAATGACATCCAATAACCTTTTGCCCCGGATACCTTTGTTCTCAGGCATTTCGAGGTGCCGGAGGATGTTTTCGACATCTACAATCCCGATATCGACCATCACGCCAATGGCAATGGCAATACCCGAAAGGGCGACAATGTTGGCATCGACGCCGAAAAAGCGCATCAGGATGAACGTCATGAGTACGCCAATGGGCAGCAGTCCAGCCACGATCAGCGATGTCCGCATGTTCATCACCAGAATGATGATGACGATGATGCTGATCAGAATTTCGTGCGAAAGCGCCGATTCGAGTGTTCCGATGGTTTCCTTGATTAGTCCGGTGCGGTCGTAAAACGGCACAATGGTTACTTTCGAAACAGAGCCATCAGCCAGTGTTTTTTGAGGCAACCCGGCTTCCAGTTCCTTGATTTTGGCCTTGACGTTGTTGATGACATCCATCGGGTTGGAGCCGTAACGAGCTACAACCACTGCACCAACTGCTTCGGAGCCGGCTTTGTCGAGACCGCCGCGGCGTGTTGCCGGACCAAACGAAACGTGAGCCACATCTTTCACCCTGACCGGAACATTGTTGCGCACAGCAACGACCGAACTTTCCAGATCGCTTAGGTTTTTGATGTACCCCAGGCCGCGAATGATGTATTCCACCTGGTTCAGTTCGATAGTTTCGGCGCCAATGTCGAGGTTACTTTTGCGCACGGCATTCATTACATCCATCACCGAAACACTGAATGCTTTCAATGCTTCCGGATTGAGATCAACCTGGTATTCCTTGACGAAACCTCCGGCCGAAGCGACTTCTGAAACGCCTTCAGCAGCCGAAAGTCCGTACTTGACGTAAAAATCCTGAATGGTGCGCAATTCCTGCGGGTTCCAGCCACCGCTTGGCTCACCGGTTTTAGGATTGCGACCTTCGAGCGTGTACCAGAATATTTGTCCGAGCGCGGTGGCATCGGGTCCCAAGGTGGGTTGAACGCCCTGCGGCAAGGTTCCGGCAGGCAGCGAATTGAGCTTTTCGAGGATGCGCGAACGGCTCCAGTAAAAGTCAACCTTATCATTAAAAATGATGTAAATGAACGACATCCCAAACATGGACGTGCTCCGGATGGTTTTTACACCTGGCACGCCCAGCAGCGAAGTGGTGAGCGGATAAGTCACCTGATCTTGAATGTCTTTGGGCGAGCGGCCCATCCATTCGGTAGCAACAATCTGCTGGTTTT
>JAFLKN010000053.1 GCA_019163175.1 Prolixibacteraceae bacterium
GTCCGCTGGCAGCTTCAGGGTGGAACTGAGTCGAGAAGAATGGTTTGGTTTTGTGGCGGATTCCTTCGTTGGTTTGGTCGTTTACATTGGTAAACAAAGGTTCCCAATCAGCAGGCAAAGTTTTGGTATCAACTGCAAAACCGTGGTTCTGCGAAGTGATGAAACAACGGTCGGTTCCCTGCAACAATACCGGTTGGTTATGGCTGCGGTGACCGAATTTCAGTTTGTAAGTTTCAGCTCCGGCAGCACGTGCTAGCAACTGGTTTCCGAGGCAAATTCCCATAATTGGTTTTTCGGCATCCATCGTTTTGCGGATATTTTCAACCGTAGCATCGCACAAAGCAGGGTCACCCGGGCCATTCGAAAGGAAGATGCCGTCAAAATCTTCATTATTGAAATCGTAATCCCAAGGTACCACGATAACTGTTGCATTGCGATTGATCAAACAGCGAATAATGTTGTATTTCACGCCGCAATCGACTAAAACGATGCGGTGTTCTCCGTTTCCATAAACTTCAACTGTGTCGGTACTGGCAATGGCAACCAGATTTTCCTGATTCGGATCGTAAAAATCGATCACTTCATCATCAAACTCAATCTTACCAAGTAAAGAACCTTTTACGCGAATAATTTTGGTTAGTGCACGAGTATCAATTCCGAACAATCCGGGCACTTTATGTTCTTTCAGCCAATCGCCCAGACTCTTGATCGCGTTCCAGTGGCTATATTCGAACGAATAATCTGAAACAATTAAACCGGTGATGTGAATCTTGTCAGACTCATAAAACTCGTACAAATTCTGATCTTTCGAATCACTTGGCACACCATAATTTCCAATCAACGGGAAGGTTGAAACGAGTATCTGACCCGTATATGAAGGATCTGTTAAACTTTCCGGATAACCAGTCATAGCGGTGTAAAAAACCACTTCACCGGCTGCTGATTTTTCATATCCGAACGATTTTCCTTCAAAAGTTGTCCCGTCTTCAAGAATCAATCTGACTTTTCTAAGTTGTGTCATCGTTGCAATGCTAAATATTAAAAAAAATGCGTTTGGCTACGGCTGTAGGGCAAACGCATGGTTGTTATTTTTAAACAAACTTTCTTTTCTATGGATCTTCGGGATTTCTACCCGATACAATTCAAGTTTCAATTTGTTGATGTGTTTTATTTCTGCCACAAAAATAGAGTTTTTTTTCTGAAAAAAAAGCTTGCAATTAATATTTTTGCATAAATTTGCATCGAAAATGTATAAATATACAAAATGAAGAATCGCACCAAAAGGCAACTTGCAATTAAACAGGCAATTCTCAATAGCCGGATCAGCTGTCAGGATGAGCTTTTACACATCATGAAAGATCAGGGTTTTGAGTTGACCCAAGCAACCTTGTCCCGCGATTTAAAAATACTGAAAGTTGCAAAGGTTTCGGATCAGGCATTGGGTTATATATATGTCATTCCTGAAGGTGTGAATACAGAAAATCAGCGCGAAAATTCTCGCATCAATTTTTTGGCCGATGGGTTTCGCGATTTACAGTTCTCCGGAAATCTGGCTGTTATTAAAACCATGCCCGGTTATGCAAGCAGTATTGCAGTTGTCATTGATAATGCAGAGCCCTATGAAATCATCGGAACCATTGCCGGAGACGACACCATTCTGGTCATTTTGCGCGAAGGTATTACCCACAGCGATCTGGTTAACAGTCTGATACTAATCATGCCAAAGTTGGAAGATAAGCTGGGTTAAAGAGTGATCAGTTTTCAGTCTCAGTTGACAAACAGATTGCAATTTTGAAATGAGACAATACTTTGCCGTTAGGCTTTCGCCAACGGATATGAAGAAAAAATTAATACAGGAAAGAACGATTTGTGAGGATTTTAAAATTCCTGAAAATGAAAATTTATTGAATTACGAAAATGAAAGATTTAAAAGATATCCAAATTTATGTCGCTACCGAAGAGCATCTGAAATACGTTGACGCGGTAAACGATGCCATCGACGTTGCATCTAAGGAACGCGGAACAGGTATTGCCCGACGTACCTACGAATATATTGCAGATAAAATGCTTGCCGGAAAAGCAATCATCGCCCTCGAAAACAACGAGACTTTCGCCGGGTTCTGCTATGTTGAAACTTGGGGAGCCAAAAGCTTCGTGGCCAACTCCGGATTAATTGTCGTGAAAGATTATCGTGGAATTGGTTTGGCAACCGAAATCAAACGCAAAGCGTTTTCGCTTTCAAGACAACTTTTTCCGAGTGCCAAAATCTTTGGTTTGACAACCGGTTTGGCAGTGATGAAAATCAACCACGAATTGGGCTACCGCCCAGTTACTTTCTCGGAACTAACCGACGATGAAGATTTCTGGAATGGTTGCAAAAGCTGTGTGAATCACGACATTCTGGAACGGACAGGTAAAAGTAAATGTTTATGCACCGGAATGTTATATGATCCGGCATGGGAGCAGGAAAAAAAGGTGGAAGAAAAAGTGGAAGAGAAAAAAAGTTGGGCAATTAAAGACACTTTGCTCGACATTATCAATAAATTAAAACCAAATAAGAACGGAACTCAGACTAAAGAAGGTCGAAGATTTTTCATTTTTTAATTCAGAAACAAAAAATAAACGATGGCTCCTGACAGATATTTTTCAGGATTATTTCTCATAGGAATTGGCCTTCAGCAAGCCAATAATTTGTAAGGTTTAGTAAAGTTGTAAGTATTAAGCGAATCTGCTGGTGAGTCATCGTTTTTATCTAAAATATTAAAATCAAGCAATTATATCATGAAGGATAAAGTAGTTTTAGCATTTAGCGGAGGTTTAGATACTTCGTATTGCGCCAAATACCTGTCGGTCGAAAAAAACATGGACGTATATACTGCCATTGCCAATACAGGAGGTTTTACCCAATCTGATTTGGATTTAGTAGAGAAAAAGGCCTATCAGCTTGGTGCAATCAAGCATGTTGCGCTCGATGTTACCGATTCGTATTACGAAAAAAGTATCAAATACATGGTTTTTGGGAACATTCTCCGGAACAATACTTACCCGATTTCGGTGAGTTCCGAGCGCGTATTTCAGGCCATTGCGATTATCGAATATGCCAAGCAAATTGGTGCCAAATATGTTGCTCATGGAAGTACCGGCGCCGGAAATGACCAGGTTCGTTTCGACCTCACTTTCCAGATTTTGGCTCCTGAAATTGGAATCCTCACTCCTACCCGCGATTTGGAACTGAGCCGTCAGGAAGAAATTGATTACCTGAAAGCCCACGGTGTTGAAGCCGACTGGAAAAAAATGGACTACTCCATCAACAAGGGACTTTGGGGTACCAGCATCGGTGGAAAAGAAACTTTGAAATCAAACAAGACTTTGCCAGAAGATGCATATCCATCGCAACTGACCGAAACCGAAGAAAAAGAAATCACCATAGATTTTATCGCCGGCGAATTAAAAGGTGTGAATGGCGAGATTTTCGAAAATCCGGTGAATGCAATCCGTGCGTTGGAAGCTCTTGCTTCGCCATATGCTGTTGGCCGCGATATGCACATTGGTGACACCATCATTGGAATTAAAGGCCGCGTGGGTTTCGAAGCCGCTGCTCCGATTATTGCCATAAAAGCTCACCAGATGCTCGAAAAACATACTTTGACCAAATGGCAGCAATACTGGAAAGAACAACTGGGTAACTGGTACGGAATGTTCCTTCACGAAGCTTTGTATTTCGAACCGGTGATGCGCGACATCGAGAAATTCCTCGAACACTCTCAGGAAAATGTGACCGGAAAAGTGATTGTGAAACTCAAACCATACAACTTTGTGCTGGTTGGTGTTGAATCTGATCACGACCTCATGCGTTCAGAATTTGGTGAATATGGCGAAAAAAACTCAGCATGGACTGCCGATGATGTGAAAGGCTTCACTAAGGTACTTTCTACTTCGCTGAAAATCCACAATTCGGTAAACCATAGTTTCTAGCAACCGAGTAAAAAAGTCACCCAGAACTTGTTTCGGGTTCTGATCAATATTGAGATGCTGAAACCCCGCCTGCCAAGCGAGCGGGCAGGAAGTTTAGCATGACGCTTTGATTAAATTTTTTAAATGATATTTGAGAAAATGATAAAAGTTGGAATCATAGGAGGTGCCGGTTATACTGCCGGCGAACTGATCCGTATTTTGCTGAGTCATCCACAGGCTAAACTGACCTTTGTTCAGAGCAGCAGCAACAGCGGCAATTTATTGTCGGATGTGCATACCGATTTGTTTGGCGACACCGACATCAAATTTGTTGCCGAAGCTGATTTTTCGTTGATTGATGTGGCTTTCTTCTGCATGGGACACGGAAAATCAAAAGAATTTCTTCAGAAAAACAGCATTCCTGAAAGCGTGAAAATCGTTGATTTGAGCCACGATTTCAGATTAAAGCGCGAAGGAAATGACTTTGTTTACGGTTTGCCTGAATTGAATCGGGAAATTATCCGGAAGTCAAACCGCATTGCTAATCCCGGATGTTTTGCAACCGGAATTCAGTTGGCTGTTTTGCCTTTGGCCGCTGCTGGTTTGATTACAGATGAAGTGCATGTAAACGCCATCACAGGTTCAACTGGCGCAGGACAAGCACCGAGTGAAACTTCGCATTTCAGCTGGAGGAACAACAATATGTCGGTTTACAAGGCTTTTGAACATCAGCATTTGGGCGAAATCGGTCAAAGTTTCAAACAATTGCAGCCCAATTTTAATTTCGATATCAATTTTATTCCGGTTCGCGGAAACCATACCCGAGGCATCTTTGCCTCAGTTTATACCCAATTTGACGGTTCGTTAGAAGAAGCAGTCAAGCTGTATCAGGATTATTACGCTTCGCATCCATTTGTGTTTGTGAGCAAAACTAATCCCGATCTGAAACAAGTGGTAAACACCAATAAAGCGATTGTTTACCTCGAAAAACATGGCAATAAACTCATGATTCTTTCGATAACCGACAATCTGTTGAAAGGCGCATCCGGACAGGCCGTTCAAAACATGAACCTGATTTTTGGCCTCGAAGAAACGCTTGGACTGAATTTAAAAGCAGTGGCTTTTTAAAATAAATGTTGCGAGTTACAGGTTGCGGGTTACGAGTCAATCCCAACACGAAACTCGCAACCCATAACTCGTAACATTTTTATTATGAATTTATTCGACGTATATCCGTTACTCGACATCACTCCGGTAAAAGGAGAAGGTTGTTACATGTGGGACGAAAACGGAACCAAATACCTTGATTTATATGGTGGTCATGCTGTAATTTCAGTAGGACATTCGCATCCGCATTATATAAAAAGAATCACTAGCCAATTGAACGAGATTGGTTTTTACTCCAATTCGGTGCAGGTTCCGCAACAACAGGAACTGGCAGAAAAGTTAGGGCAAGTTTCAGGCTATCCGGATTATCAGCTTTTTCTGGTGAATTCAGGAGCAGAAGCCAATGAAAATGCCTTGAAACTGGCATCATTCGTTACTGGCCGCAAAAAAATAGTGAGTTTTAAAAAAGGATTTCACGGACGAACTTCGGCTGCAGTGGCAGTGACCGACAATCCAAAACTGATTGCTCCCGTAAACGAAACTTCGAACGCCGTTATAATTCCATTCAACAATCTAGTACTGCTCGAAGAACAACTAAAAACCAACGAAATTGCCGGAGTAATTATTGAAGGAATTCAGGGAATTGGCGGTATACATGTACCGGCTGAGGGCTTTTTAGTTCAAACTGAAAAATTGTGCAAACAATACGGAGCATTGTTAATTCTGGACGAAATTCAATCGGGATATGGCCGTAGCGGGAAATTCTTCGCGCACCAATACACCACCATAAAACCAGATTTGATTACCGTAGCCAAAGGAATGGGCAACGGATTTCCAGTCGGCGCATTGCTGATTGCCCCTAAAATTAAGCCATGGCACGGCATGTTGGGAACCACTTTTGGTGGAAATTACATGGCTTGTGCTGCGAGTTTGGCTGTTCTGGAAATTATGGAGACCGAAAAACTGGTCAAAAATGCGGCCGAAGTGGGTGGATATCTGATTAATAAGCTGAAAGAATTTACCCAGATTAAGGAGGTCAGAGGACTTGGTTTGATGATCGGACTCGAATTTGATCAACAAATTAATGACATTCGTCATGTTTTATTAAAAAAACATCATATTTTTACCGGCGTAAGTGGAGTAAATACCATCAGGTTACTTTCTCCGCTAACTTTGTCCAAAGAACAAGCCGATGTATTCATTAAAGCACTGGCTGAAACAATCTGATAGCTAATTTCAAAAATATGATTGACCAGAAAATTACCATTATTGGAGGAGGAAATCTTGGAGGTGCTGTTGCATTTGGTTTAATTAAATCGAAGCAAATTCAACCATCGGCATTGACTGTTTCCGACCGATACACTAGTGTTCTGAAAAAATTTCAGGAACAAGGTGCAACAACTACTGATAACAATATTGAAGCTGTTAGAAATGCCGATATTATTATTCTGGCTATCAAACCCTATCAGGCCAGCGACATCCTTGCTGAGATAAAACCTGTTTTGAATGCAAATCAAATTCTCATTTCTGCGGTTGCAGGCCTGGGGCTACCAAAACTTGAAGAGGCTGTTAGTGGTTCGGGTGTACATACTTTCAGGATTATGCCCAACACTGCAATTGCCATTCAGGAATCTATGACCCTGATTTCCACCAATGTAAAATCGGAAGAACTTCAGAATGTAGTTGTCCATATTTTCGATCAATTGGGAAAAGCGCTTATTATTCCTGAAGATTTAATGGCAGCTGCAACAGTGCTCGGTTCGTGCGGAATTGCATTTGCATTGCGTTACATCAGGGCAGCTATGCAGGGCGGAATCGAAATGGGATTCAGTGCTGAAATGGCTCAGCTTATTACCGCGCAAACAGTAAAAGGTGCAACCGGTTTGATAATGGAATCGGGCAGACATCCGGAGCAGGAGATTGATAAGGTAACGACACCACGCGGAATCACCATAACCGGTTTGAATGAAATGGAGCATAAAGGGTTCAGTTCTTCGCTGATACAAGGACTGATCGCCTCATACAATAAATGCTGATTTTGAAAACAAATTTGCGTTATAAAAAAATAACTGTCAAAGTGGGCAGTAACGTTCTAACCAAGTCTGATGGGACATTGAATGATGCCAACATTTCTCACCTGGTTGACCAGATCGCTTTTCTGCATCAAAATGGTGTTGAAGTTGTGCTGGTATCCTCAGGTGCAGTTGCTGCAGGTCGCGGAGAAATCGGGAATGGCCGGAAACTGGATACGGTTTCGGCTCGCCAATTGTGGTCGGCTGTAGGTCAGGTTAAAATGATCAACAAATGGGCTGAAGCGTTTAATAACTATGGAATTGTGTGTGCGCAGGTGCTCACTACCAAAGAGAATTTCAGTGACCGGGTTCATTACCTGAATATGAAAAACTGCATTTCGACACTGATTGAGCACAAGGTTATTCCGATTGTGAATGAGAATGATACGATTTCGGTCACCGAATTGATGTTTACCGACAATGATGAGCTTTCAGGATTAATTGCCTCGATGGAAGATTCGGAAGCACTAATAATCCTAAGCAACATCGACGGAATTTACGATGGTTCGCCTGAATTACCTGAATCTAAAGTGATTCGCGAAATCACCTCAAAAAGCAAACCACTCAACGAGGCGATTTCAACAAACAAATCCAGTTTCGGGCGCGGTGGAATGTTGACCAAATATCATATTGCCAAGAAAGTAGCAAAAGGTGGTATTAACGTTCACATTGCCAACGGAATGAAGGAGAATACGCTCCTAAAGATTATGAATCCGGCAGAGGATTTTATTCACACCACATTCTTGTCAGAAAACAAGAAGTCGTCCAATGTAAAGAAATGGATTTCATATTCTGAAAGCTTTGCAAAGGGAGAACTGGTCGTTAATCAAGGAGCCAGAGATGCGCTACTTTCAAGTCAGGCGACTAGTCTTTTACCGGTTGGCGTGATTTCGATTGAAGGTACTTTTGAAAAAGGAGATTTGGTTAAAATTAAAGATAAAGACGGAAAGCTGATCGGAATTGGAAAATCGGAGTACAATTCGGAGAAAGCGGAAAAATACAAAGGAAATAAAAACAAAAAAGCTGTGGTTCATTACGACTATTTATACATCATGGAATAATGAAAATTGACTCGGGATTTGTGTACTTGATACCCTTTTCATAGACCCCTTAAATTTTGCCTTAACTTTTGGCAGCATTTCCTGAGTTATATTCCCCCTTCCTCCCCCTGGAAGGGGGCTTTATATTTAAGAATTATGACAGTAAAAGAACAACTTACACTGGTTTTAAAAGCCAGCCGAAAACTGAACCTCGTTTCAGTTGAGAAAATAAATCAGGTTTTACTGGATGTGGCCGAAGCTGCAATAGAAAATACTGCGTTTATCCTTCAGGAAAATGCAAAAGATCTGAGTCGAATGGATCCAAGTGATCCAAAATATGACCGGTTGATGCTGACAGTTGATCGGATAAAAGGAATTGCTTCAGACATCAGCAATGTGGCTTCACTTCCCTCTCCTCTTGGCCGGATTTTGAGCGAAACCAGCCGACCAAACGGACTACAAATCACAAAAATAAGTGTACCATTCGGAGTCATCGGAATCATTTATGAAGCTCGTCCAAATGTAACTTTCGACGTATTTTCCTTGTGCCTGAAATCAGGAAACGCCTGTGTTTTAAAGGGAGGAAGTGATGCAAACGATTCGAATGTGGCCATTGTAAAAGTTATTCAAGAAGTCCTCCGAAAACATGATTTAGATGAAAATATCCTATCACTTTTGCCGGTCGATCGCGAAGCTACAACCGAACTTTTGAATGCCCATGGTTTAGTCGATCTGATAATTCCACGCGGTTCACAAAGCCTGATCAATTTTGTGCGTGAAAACTCATCGATTCCGGTAATTGAAACCGGTGCCGGAATTTGCCACACTTATTTCGATGAGTTTGGCGATATTTCAAAAGGCAAAGACATTGTGTACAACGCAAAAACACGTCGTCCGAGTGTGTGTAATGCGCTCGATTGTCTGATTGTTCATGAAAACCGACTGAATGACTTGCCTTTACTTACCGAACTTCTTCCACAAAGCCAGGTGGTTATTTATGCCGACGAAAAAGCTTATCAGATGCTTGATGGTAAATATCCATCAGAACTCCTCGAACATGCCACCGAAGAATCTTTCGGAACTGAATTTCTATCCTACAAAATGGCAATCAAAACAGTTGCCGATCTGGATGAAGCTTTAGATCACATTGCCACATTCAGCTCAAAACATTCAGAGGCTATTATTTCCGAAAATCAGGATGCGCTTGAAATATTCCGGAAATCAGTCGATGCAGCAGCCGTTTACTGCAATGTTTCAACGGCTTTTACCGATGGTGCGCAGTTTGGGTTAGGCGCTGAAATTGGCATTTCCACACAAAAGCTTCATGCCCGCGGACCGATGGCTCTTGAAGAGCTAACCAGTTACAAATGGATTGTTGACGGCGATGGGCAAATCAGACCGAAATAAAAAAAGTGACTAAAGTGTGCTTGAGTTCGGAGTGACTAAAGTTGGTAAAGAACAGATTCTTTGTTTCCGTTAACTCTGTGTTCTCTGTGGTAAAAAACAAAAAATCCTTTTCAGAATTGAAAATAGCTGTATCTTTATACAATTACCAATTTCTACATAAAACATTGAAAAACAATATTTTCAGAAGATAAATAATACTAAAATGAGACATTTTACATCAGTCTATGATTTGGAAAATCTGGACGAAGCATTAAAGCTTGCATTCGAAATAAAAAAATCACCATACAAATACCAGGATTTAGGTAAAAATAAAACGCTTTTACTCGTTTTCTTTAACTCAAGTCTCCGCACCCGTTTAAGCACTCAAAAAGCCGGATTAAATCTGGGAATGAATGTAATTGTTTTCGACATCAACGAAGGTGGCTGGAAACTGGAAACCGAACTTGGCGTAATTATGGACGGTGATAAACCAGAACATATCCGCGAAGCTGTTCCTGTAATTGGTCGGTATTGTGACATTATAGGAGTTCGCTCTTTTGCAAAATTCGAAAATCGTGAGGATGATTACCAGGAGAAAATCATCCAGCAATTTGTCGATTTCTCTGGAGTACCGGTGGTAAGTATGGAAGCAGCAACCCGGCATCCGTTGCAATCGTTTGCCGATCAGCTTACGATCGAAGAATTCAAGACTAAACCTCGCCCGAAGGTAGTTTTGAGTTGGGCACCGCACCCACGGGCATTGCCGCAGGCAGTTCCAAACTCGTTTGTGGAGTGGATGCGTCAGACCGACTATGAATTGGTAGTAACTCATCCTGAAGGTTATGAGTTGGCCCCTGAATTTATGGGAGACCTGAAACCAGAATATGACCAGATGAAAGCTTTTGAAGGTGCAGATTTCATCTATGCTAAAAATTGGGCATCGTACAGTGATTACGGAAAAATTCTATCGAAAGACCGCTCATGGACCGTTTCTGAACGGCAGATGGCAGTGACCGATAACGCTAAATTTATGCATTGCTTGCCGGTTCGCCGCAACATGATTGTGACGGACGAAGTCATAGATGGACCAAATTCGATTGTTATTCAGGAAGCCGAAAACCGCTTGTATTCGGCACAGGCTGTATTAAAAATGATTTTAGACGAAATAAAATAGAAAAGTTCAGAGTGCCTAGAATTCGGAGTGCCTAAAGTTTTAACTTCGAACTCCAGGCACTTTAGACACTTCGTACTTAAAAGAAATTTATGGAAAGATTGACCATTGTAAAAGTTGGTGGAAAAGTCGTTGAAGAAAAAGAATCACTCGATTTATTACTGAACCAGTTTGCGCAAATCAGGGGAAAACGAATTCTAGTTCATGGAGGAGGTCGGCTGGCCACTACTCTGGCCGAAAAGTTGGGGATTGAAACCAAGATGATTGAAGGTCGCCGCATTACTGACGAAGCCACTCTCGAGGTTGTTACGATGGTTTACGCCGGATTGGTTAATAAAAATATTGTTGCCGGATTACAGGCCAGAGGTTGCAATTCCATTGGGTTAACCGGTGCCGATCTGAATGTAATCCGTGCAAAAAAACGTCCTGTAAAAGATATTGATTACGGGTTTGTTGGTGATATTCTAGGCGTAAATACATCCGAATTAAGGTTGCTACTGAACGAAGAGGTTGTACCTGTAATGGCGCCAATCACACATGATTGTCATGGACAACTGCTAAATACAAATGCTGATACGATTGCGGCAGATCTGGCTATCGAATTGTCGAATTATTTTACGGTCAATCTCTTTTATTGCTTCGAGAAAAAGGGTGTATTGCTTAATGCTGAAGACGAGAATTCAGTTATCTCAGAATTAAGTTTTGATCGTTTTAAGCTTCTTCAGGAAGAAGGAGTAATCAAAGAGGGAATGATTCCTAAACTCGACAACGGATTTAATGCCATGAGAAATGGTGTTAGTCAGGTTCTGATTACTAACCCCAATCTTATTTCAATGGCCCGGGGAACCCGATTGAGCCTGAAGGAAGATTAAATAACCATACCGCATATTGAAAAATCCGGCTCAACATTGAGTCGGATTTTCTTATTTTATGCAAGAGAATAATCGCAGGTACAGTGCTCATTGTATAGCATATCTCAAATATCATCTTTTAATAATCGGAAAACAGACCCAAAAACCTAGAACTTTTTTGGTCAAATTACGTTTATAGCTGTACAAATTTGCGATTCAGATTCTTTCCTTCCGAGATAAAATATTCTGTGATTTGTAGTGTTGGTGGATAGTTTTGGTGGTAAAACAGATCATTTTACGCAATTAGGTGGTGGTTGGTTTAGTTAGGTGGATTGATTGTGTGGATTAGAAGAACCGTTTCAAACAATAGTTTGAAACGGTTTCTTATTTTTATTTTAGCAGTAACATTTGATCGTAAAAAATGAAAATCTACAACCCATTTTATCCTATTAAAAGGACATTATTTCAAGAGAAAATTTTAGATTTGCAACGCAATTAGAAATTTGTCTTTCACTCGTTCCGGAAGATACTTTCCTGCATGGAAAGTTTGATTTCAAATTAAATTTCGGGGTGTAGCGCAGCTTGGTAGCGCGCGTCGTTCGGGACGACGAGGTCGTCGGTTCAAATCCGGCTACCCCGACACAAAAGGCACCAGTATTAAACTCATTTCTGAGTCTCGTTCATTAAATTTACAAGAAGGAAAAGATTGCCAAACTGACAAACTTTTCCTTCTTTTTTATTTCAGTATCCCGGTAATACGAAATGATAGATATAACAAACTATAGTACTACTCAATACACCGCTATTTCATCAACAAACATAAATCCCTTCATCACATTTGGCGCAACAATAAGGATATATCTTGCTCCGGTATGTTTACAGTCGAATGTAAATGTTTTAAAGATCAGTTCAGGATTGTCGGGTCGAATATCGTGAGTTTGTTTTTGAAATGAAGTAAAATTTTTTCCGTCGTCCGAAAACTGAATTTCGACAAATGATGGTAAGTGAACTCCTGGTCCGGGCTGATGCATAAATCGCACAGAAACCGACGAAATAGCCTGTTTATTTTCCATGTCAACAGTCACATCAAAGTCGTTCAAATAACCCAACCACTGTTTATCCGAATAGGTTAACGAACCTTTTACTCCATTGGTTAGGGTTTGTTCCTTTTGAGCCGGATAAGAATCGCTCCAAAGTTGATTGTAAACAACCTTTTTGCCAACCGCCAGGTGATATTCGGCTGTATAATTGGTCACCTCGCCTTTCATTTCTCTATCAGAAAAAACGGCAGCTTTAATTTCAGTTTTTCCTGAAGTGTAAAACGGCTTTTCAAATAGCGTTGAAGTTGCAACTGGGGCACTTCCGTCAAGGGTAAATCGTATTTCGGGCATATATTGTTCGCTTTGAAAACTGATCTGATCCTGTTGCATTATATCGTCAGGCTGTGCTGTGACAGTCAGAAAAGTTGAAGGGCGGTAGTAATTTACATTCTTTCGCTGCAAAAGGCGATAGTGAGCTTGAAGACGACGGTGAAAATCTTCGAAATTCTTATTCTCCTTTGGTGTCCATGCGACTTCGGCCAAAGCCAATGCCCTCGGATAAGCCATGTATTCAACCTGGTAGGAAGTTGGCATGAATTCCGTCCAAAGATTGGCCTGAGTTCCCAGAATGTGTCGAGCCTGATCGGAAGTTAATTCCTGAGGGACAGGTTCAAAATCATAAACCCGTTTGATGGGTAAAAAGCCTCCAATAGCTTCAGGTTGCGTTCTCGGATCACTTTGGTAGGCATCCAGATAGGTTTCGCCGGGAGTCATTACCACATCGTGATTCTGCTGAACAGCTTTTATACCTCCGCTAATGCCCCTCCAGCTCATAACTGTAGCATCTTCAGGTAGTCCACCATCAATAATCTCATCCCAGCCAAGCAGTTTTCGTCCGTGAGCCTTTAAAAACTTTTCCATGTGCTTAATCAAGTAGCTTTGTAATTCATGCTCATTCTTCAGCCCCTTTTCGTGCTTCAATTTCTGACATTTATCGCATTGTTCCCAGTGCTTTGTATTGGCTTCATCGCCACCAACATGAATGTATGTTGAAGGAAAAATCGCCATAACTTCAACCAAAACATTTTCAAGGAACGTATAGGTTTCGGGATTGCCAATGCAGTATTCACCACTCTGATAAGGTTTTCCGGAGCAGGAAAGTTCAGGATAAATTGCCAGAACTTCTTCGGAATGACCGGGCATTTCAATTTCCGGAATTACGGTAATTCCACGCCGCGCAGCATAAGCAACAATTTCTTTGGCGTCTTCCTGGGTGTAGAATCCGCCATAGGCATTTGGACTTCCTTCGTTGATATATTTTCGCGTGCTTTTCCACCACTCTTTCCAGGTATTGTGCGTACGGAAGGCCGCTTTGGAAGTAAGCTCAGGATACTTTTTGATTTCGAGGCGCCATCCCGGCCCGTCAGTCAAATGCCAGTGGAAGGTATTGTATTTGTATAGCGCCATCAAATCCAGATATTTTTTAATAAAACTTACCGGAAAGAAATTTCGTGACACGTCCAGATGCATCCCTCTATAGCTGAATCTCGGGGAGTCGGTAATTTCTGCACAGGGAATTTGAGTTATATCGGCTTGTAACAGTTGCAACTGAATGAGTGTAAACAACGCACGAATCGCCCCCTGTCGGGTAAATGCGTAAATGGATATTTTATCGGGTGAAATATTCAGTTTATAACCCTCAGCACCTAAATTTTCGCCCTCATCGGCTTTGAAGAAGACAATAGAAGCACCTTTGTTTTGTTTCACAACAGGATTGCCCAAATTCAATTGTTCCGCCAGAAGCAGCGCAACCTCAGTAAACTCAATAGGAGCATATATTTTTTGCACAGAAGAAAGTCGAAATACACCTTGTTTGTCTATACAATTCAACGGTTTTGGAATCAAATCAGATGCTTTAGGATTACTCGCCGGTTGTGCAACCAACATATTTATTGCGAATAGCCATCCGCATAAAATGACAAATTTTTTCATTCGAATATCGTTAATTATTTACTTTTTCATTGACTGAAATCCTTATTGGTATTTTTGACCAATTGAAATTTCGACCTGCAGAATATCAGCAAAGAGCCCTGTAACAAAAGACTGTTTTACAAGCTAGTCCACCCAAATTGCAACCAACTTATAAAACAGCCTAAGTATAAATTCCTGATCTCAAAAAGCTTTTTCAAACAACATAAATTATCTGAAAGAGCCATGCAGGATTATCCTAAATTCAGGTCTGAATTTATTTTTTTAAGTATTTCTCAAAAAACTGATCTTGCTCCCACAATAAATGCATGATATTTTCTTTTGCCACATAACTGTGAGCTTCTTTTGGCAGCAAAACCATTCGGGCTGGTGCGCCTAAACCTTTCAGCGCCTGAAAATAGCGTTCGGTTTGCAGAGTAAATGTACCTGGATTGTTATCGGCTTCGCCATGCACCAAAAGTATTGGAGTTTTCATTTTTTCAGCATTCATAAACGGCGACATCGTGTTGTACACATCAGTTGCCTCCCAGTAATTTCGCTGTTCGCTTTGAAACCCAAACGGTGTTAACGTGCGGTTGTATGCTCCGCTGCGGGCAATTCCGCAAGCAAAAAGCTTACTGTGAGTCAATAAATTTGCAGTCATAAATGCTCCGTAAGAATGCCCGCCAACAGCCACTTTTTTACGATCGATGTAACCAAGAGCATCAACAGCTTCGATAGCAGCTTCGGCATTGGCAACCAACTGGCTGATAAACGAATCGTTTGGTTCTGTTTTTCCTTCTCCAATAATAGGAAAAGCAGCATCGTCTAAAACCACATAACCTTTAGTTACCCAATAAACAAACGACCCGTAATATGGAAATGTAAATTCATTCGGATTCGATGATGTTTGTCCGGCACTGTTTTTATCCTTGTACTCGGTAGGATAAGCCCAAATCAGCAATGGCAATTTTCCTTTTTTAACTTTGTCGTAACCGGCTGGTAAATACAATGTTCCTGAAAGCTCAACTCCATCTTTACGTTTGTATTTGATTACCGATTTCTCAACATTTTTTATGCTCTCAAACGGATTCGGGAACTGGGTTAAAGGAACAAGGGCTATCTTCTTTTTTAAATTCCTCAAATAATAGTTCGGATACTCCGATTTCGATTGAATATTAACCAACACCTCGCCCTTTTTCACATCCAAAATTGACATGATTCGCTCCATCTTATCGGTGTAAGCTGATTTGTAAATTCGGGTAGTCTTCAGTGTTTTGATATTAAGCTGATCAATGAACGGAAATTGTCCTTCTTTGGTAAATCCATCACCAATCAGGAAGGCATTATCCTTTTCAAATAACAAAACCTCACGACCGAAACTGTTTTTGTGGGTTTCAAAATTTCCCGGATCGGAATAAATATCCTGCGAATTACGGTTCGAAATTACCTGCGGCTTCTCAGAGGAATTAGCCGGATTAAACAAGTATGTTCGGGTATTTCTGGTATCGTACCAATTGTCGTAAAGCACAGCGGTTGTTTCGTTTCCCCAGATTATTCCGGCATAACGATCTGTTGTTTTGGCCAAAAGATTTGGCTCACTTGAAAAGGGTGAATCCCATTGGTAAACAGCATCACGGTATTCAACTTTTGTTTCCGGATCGCCTCCATCCAGAGCTTCCACAAAATACAAACTTGCAGGTTTATCGCTTCGCCAGTTCATACTTCGTTTGCCTTTACGTACGGCCATAAAACCTTTAGGCAAAACTTCGCTTAAACCAACTTCATTTACCTGTTTTATCTCTTTCCCTGCTAAATCGTAAACCACAGTTTTTGAGGGAAACCGGCTAAGAGGAACGATATATGAGAATGGTTTCTGAATCGTAGTAACCATCAGGCAACTACCATCAGGTGAGAAACTTTCGTTGGAGTACATGGCCTGGCCTTTGAACAGTTCGGCTTGTCCGCTCAGGTTTATTTTATACAATTCAGATGTTACCAAAGTCTCAAAATTAGCTTCATCTGTCTTGTTTTTTAGCATGTCAGGATAAGTACGATTCTGGGCTTTGGCACCATCGCTATTCGAAATAATAGGACCTGAAGGCAAACCTTTTTTTGCATCAATCAAGGGTTTACGATTTTCAGGAATTAGGCGAACCAACAGGTTCTGACTATCAGAATACCAGCTAAACGGCCTACCCAAATTTGCATTAAGAGGTTTTGCCGACAAACGAGTTGCAGTAGCTGTTGCCACATCAAGCACCCACAATTCAATTGCATTGGTGGTTGTGTTGGTAAAAGCCAGTCTCTTATCGTCGGGCGACCAACTTAAATTTGTAATTCGCGGATTTGCAGGTAAACCCTGAACCTGCAAAGGATTTTGATCGGTTGTTTTACGAACTTTCAGGTTGTTGAAATAAGTAATTGCGCTTGCAATATTGGTAACCGGATTGATCCGTAGTCCACCCAATTGCAATTCCTCCTGATTCAGATCTTCGAGAGTTTTGTAGGTATTTTGATAGGTGAAAATCATAACCTCCTTCTTTTCATCCATCATTACACCGGGAGATCGAACATAGTCAACAAGTTCCAGGATTTCACGCGAAGGTTTCTGGTAATTCAGATTTTCCTGTGCCTCAACAAGCACCTGACTAACGATCAATGCAGCCATACTTAAAATTAGTTTTCTCATATTGGTTTATCTATATTTTAGTTCCTTAAAAATTTCAAATCAATTCAATATCCACGAGTGTCTAAAAAACTGGGCACTAATTAATAATTAATCTTTTGGTTTCTGCCCATGATGAAATACAAAATGGCTCCTATAAGATTGAAGCAAACAACTATAATTACCCATATCAATTGCATATTTCCTTCGAATCGACTGCGAACGATATCTATAATTGCTAAGAGCGGGAGCAAAAAAAGACCAAAAGCTACGATTAGAACAAGAA
The DNA here is from genome assembly GCA_019163175.1 of Prolixibacteraceae bacterium. GTDB lineage: Bacteria > Bacteroidota > Bacteroidia > Bacteroidales > Prolixibacteraceae > Aquipluma. Next base: position 17,544 of record JAFLKN010000053.1, read on the forward strand.
TTAATTCCTGCGGACCAATAATTCCTAAGAGTTCCATAGAAGGTATTTTAAAGATTAGTTATGAGTAGATGATCAGATTAATTCATTACTAATATAACATATTTACCCAATAAATATTTGCACTATAAACCAACCAAAACAGCGATTAATCAATTCATATTCAGCCACCTAAAATCATCTCTTGATCAGCTTTAATCCAGTAGTAATTCCCTTTGTGGTCTTTAATGATACTAAATATACTCCCTTTTCTAAACTGCTAATATCGATGCCCTTTTCAATGATCGGATTCTCAATTTGGATGATCTTTTGTCCCCAAAGATTAAAAATATCGATTTGAATAAGATCGTCACTAGTGCCTGACAAAAAGAAATGATCGCTTGCCGGATTTGGATAAATACAGTAGTTACTTACCAAAATATTTTGGTTAACTCGGGTTGCAATTTTGAGTTGTGACGTATCCATCACATTGTACAAAAAATTGAGTCCTTGCGGAAAACTTGTAAACAAACTGTTCGAATGATCGCCATTGGGATCTTGGATGTAGGTATGAGGCAGCTTGTATTTATCAAGAGAGTCTGAAAACATTTTGTTGGGCTTTGCCAGTTTAAATTCATCGAGTTCGCCACAGTATGTATAAATGGCCATTGCCGGATTTCCTTTCCAACCCCTGATTAAGTTGCTTGGATTGTGTTTTTCCCAAATGTCCAAAACTGATTTATCAGCATTTCCTGCTGAATTTAAAGGAAATAAAATGGGCGGAGTAGCATCAGGCTTGGGCGAAAATGCGCCTGCCATTGAATATATTAACTTTGTGACATTGCCTGAATAGGTAAAATTATAGGGAGGTACTGAACCATGTTCTGCCCTTATATCTGAGAGTAATTCATCAATGTAAGTAATATTAAGCGGCCCGCTTAAAGCCGACACACCAATAAATTTTTCAGGATATTTTAAAGCTATTTTCATGGCACCATATCCTCCCATCGAATGCCCCATAATGCTCCATTTCGCCCGGTGGTTGTATGTATTGTAACTCTTGTCAATCTCATCAATCAAATCATGAACGATGTAATCTTCATAATTTCCATAGAGTACCGAATTGGTATAAAAACTCCCTTTGTAAGGCTCGCAAGATCCATCAGGAATGATAAAAATTACCTTGAAAAGCTTATCGAAAAATAGCTTGGTTAAAAAATTATCGAGAAATGGCTCAAGTGAATTGACCATGTCGGTTGCAGTGATCGACGCTCCATGAAGAAACACAATTACCGGATATTTTTTTGTAGTATCCGATTGGTTGTAATTGACTGGCAATCCAACATAGTATGTCTTTTCTTTTTGAAGCGCTTTGCTGTATATGGTTTTTTGCTGAAACCATTTGCCCGAAACCTGCAAACTGGTCATTCCTAGCAAAAGGATTAGCAGAATGGAGCTTTTTCTCATTTTGACACTTTTTGGGTTCTCAGAAATTCGATTTTAAAATACACCAAAGCTTGAAAAGACTATTCTCAGAAAAACAAAATTAAATCTTCCATTTGGAATCCAATGCAGAAATCCCAATTCCGGGCTGATCAATTAAAATTATTTTTCCATCAACCACCTGAACACCTTTATATGGATCATTCGAAATAAGCAGATTACCATCCAAATCGGCCCATTCACATTTTGGCGATAGTTGTGCAGCAGCTGAAATTGCACAAGAAGTTTCGGTCATACAACCAATCATCACTTTCATATTAAGCGATTCTGCCAATGTCATCATTTGATGAGCTTCGCGCATTCCGGTACATTTCATTAGCTTAATGTTGATGCCATGATAGACTCCTTTGGCCTTCATTACATCAGGAAGTCGTTGTACCGACTCATCTCCAATGGTTGGCAGCGGACTATTTGCAGTCAGCCAGGCCATGTCGTCGATTGCAGTTTTAGGCATTGGTTGTTCGACGAAAACCACACCCTTTTCCTTTAGCCAGTGAATCATGTCCAAAGCCATTTGCTTATCGGTCCAACCTTGATTTACGTCTACACAAAGCGGCACATCAGTCACCGATCGAATAGTTTCAATCATTTCCCGATCCGTCTTTTGTCCCAATTTCACTTTCAGTATCCGGTATGGTGCAGCTTCAACAGTTTTTTGTCGGACAACCTCCGGAGTATCAATACCGATGGTAAACGAAGTATTGGGTGTATCTGCCGGGTCGAATCCCCATATTTTATACCAGGGCTGCCCCATTATTTTGCCGACCAGATCGTGCAGAGCAATGTCAACCGATGCTTTTGCGGCACAGTTTCCGGGCATTACTGAATCAACATAGCTCAGAATATCTTCCATCTGAAATGGATCTTTAAACTGGCTTAAATTCAGCGAGGACAGAAATTTAGAAGCCGATTCAATACTTTCGCCCAGATAAGGAGGCATGGAAGCTTCACCATAACCAGTTACCCCTTCAAATTCGAGCGAGGTTAATACATCAGGAGTAGTTTTCCGCGAATTGTTTGCAATGGTAAAGACATGTCTCAGTTGCAAATCATTGGGTATAAACCGCAACACCAATCCTTTTCCTGAAGTTTTACCGGTTTTCTGTTTCATGGCTGCAAAAAGAGTTTCAATTCCGGTCAGTCCGGCTAAGGCTGTTACTCCGGTGGTTCGAATAAAATTTCGTCTGGTATTCATATTTACGATTGCTTATTTCTGATTTACAACAACATACCACGGATGATCTTTAACCAAAGTAATTCCTTCCGTATTCAATGAATTTAAAATTCTGCTTGATGTAACCAACTCTTTGGTTTGACTCAAATTATAATCAGGAGCTTTTGGATCGATGCTATTAATGCGCACCAAGCCGGAGGCGTGAATATACTTTCCATTTCCCATATATAATCCAACGTGAGTAACCCGCTGTGCATTGCGACCAAAAAACAGCAAATCGCCGGGCTGAAGCGTTTCTATATTTTTAAAATCAGGAAGCTTGCCATGCCTTGCCTGCTGGGAAGCATCGCGCTCCAGAATGATTGCCTGCGTGTAATAACAGGTCTTTGTCATACCCGAACAATCCAGTGACTTGCTCGAAGTTCCTCCCCACAAATACGGAAGTCCAAGCATATGTTGAGCGAACGAAATCATTGCCAGGACATCAGGTGTACGGGTAGTCCATTCCTTCCACGACAGACATTCATCTTTTTTTACAAAGCCTGTCCGACCATCAGGAATACGTATTTTCAGGTAATCTTTTACTTCAGATTCCACTTCAAACAAATCACCAATAACCAAATCAGTCACAACCATGCCTTTCCGATCGGGTACATCCGTTGCAACTCCTGAAATCGAATTGTAAACATACCGATTCGACTTTTTCCAAACATCAAGGATAATATGACTTAAACGGGTAAGTCCGTTACCCTCCATCCAGCCAATATAATGATCGGGAGTCTGTACCCGAAACCAACCATTTTCAAATTCAAGAACCCTTAGCGGAGTTCCCATTAATGTTTGCGATACCATTTCTGCGGCGTGATCGGGATAAGAACGCATACTGCAAACAGAAAGCGTTGCAAGACCCCATATTTTACCGTCAAGAGCAACCTCGGGTAAAACTTCGAACGAGTCAACAAATTGAATCCCTCTATCTTTAAGCAAGTCAACAATTTTTGTTTTAGCTTCAGGCAGGTCAGTTTTTCCTTTCAAGATAAAAATCGGTTGCAAGGTATCCTGAAACGAAATATCCAAAATCGCAACCCGTTTATCGGGTACCAGTTGCTTTTGTACCTTCTGAATTTCAGCATTTAAAGCCTTAAAATTTGGAACCTGAGCCCAGGTTGTGGAATAACACAGCAACAAAAGCAAAAGATTCAAGCCAATATGGCGATAAGAATGGTTCATAATTCTTACTAATTAGTATTCACGTAAAACATCATTTAATTGTAAAAACAGCAGATCTGGCCGATTCAACCTGATCTTCGTTGAGCGCGGTTACAAAATAACTCTTTTCTGAAACACCAGAGAACTTCTGGTCAGTAAATATCTGAACGGCATGTGCATTAAAAATGTTCTTTAATTCAGTATCTTTTTCGAGCTGGTAAACCACATATTTTTTAGCCCCGGAAACTGAATTCCAGCTCAATTGCTTACCCGATAAACTTACAACCGGCGCAGCAACTGATGGAGCAGTTAACGCACCCATGAGCGGAAGTACCGATTTCCAGACATATTTGGTCTTTAAAAAAGTGAACAACTCTGTATTTTCCAGAAACCGCATCCTGAAAAAGAAGCAACCAGATAGATTTGTGCTTTTCCTGACTTTCTCAATTTCTTTATCAAATTCGGTTACCGAGCCATAAGCCGGATAAGCCGAATCTTTAAATTTATAAGCTGCGATACCAACAACCATCGGAACTCCCCTTGCATTATCATTCCAAAAGTTAGCCTGTTTGCCAAAATCGGCAACGGCATGACCAAACTCCCAGTAAATTTGTGGGGCGAGGTAATCAACCCACTTATTGTCGAGCCACACAAACGGATCGGCATATAAATCAATACTGTTTTCGCGCCGACCCGAAGGCGAAATGCCAAAAAGAACGCTCGGCTTATTGGCTTTTATTACCCGACTTACTTCAGCTACCATCAAATTAACATTATCTGCCCGCCAGGTATGTACATCCTTCCCTACTCCATATTTATCGAAAGCTACCTTATCATCGAAGCCGAATGGATTTGTGGTTGATTTGGCTCCTGATGGATAAAAATAATCATCGAAATGTATGGCATCCACATCGTAGCGGGTTATGATGTCTTTTACCACTGCAACCAGATGGGCTCTCACTTCCGGCAAACCCGGATTAAAATACCGTACTCCATTGTATTCAATTACCCAAGAAGGATTTTTAACAGCAACATGGCTGGAAGCTAAAACTGCTGAAACATTTCCAATACGATACGGATTCAACCAGGCATGAAACTCCATACCCATGCGGTGAGCCTCATCAATGGCATATTTCATTGGATCGTAACCGGGATCTTGGCCTTGTACGCCGGTCAGATAAACCGACCAAGGTTCGAGTGTTGATGGATAAAAGGCATCGGCAACCGGACGTACCTGCAAGATGACTGCATTAAAATTCAGTGTCATGCATCGTGACAATTGCATCGTAAGTTCCATCTTTTGCGTTTCCGCATTTCCTTTGGTAATTGGCCAATCGTAATTGCCAACCGTTGCAATCCAAGCTGCCCGAATTTCCTTTTTATCGACAACAATTTCGTCCTTTGTTGGATCATATGCGCGAGTAGTTTCATCGATTTCCGGATCTACGGCATCATCGCTACATCCCCAAATCATGAGTACAAATAATCCAAAAACCAGCAGATTTCTATACACCATTTTACTTTCCTGAATATATTTAAGTGCTGACATTTAAATCCAGTTTAAAAAAAGTATAAAGGCTATCAAAAAAATTGACAGCCTTTAATTTCTATTTTAAGGATAACCGTTATTAAATTACACCTGGCCTTTTAAAATACTTCGATTCAGCCCTCAGAATTACTTCTCCTGAAAAACGACTTGCATCTCCTTTTGTTGGAGAAATAATGACATCAGCATAATTGCCACCTTTTTTCATGAAAATTTCAACTTTTGCACTAACAAGAGAACCTTTACACTGCATTTCAATTCTGATATTTCCCTTTTTATCAAGAACTTGATTGTAATCAGAGACAGTAAGTTTATGAGGATTCGCGCCAACTACCATTCCCTGAAGAAAGACAAATCCCTGCTCGTATGAGATGAATTTTGCAACGTCAGTATTTGTTTCAATAGTTCCGGTGCTCGTTTCATAAGTATCAACAATTATAACAAAGTCTTTTGCTTCAATCGCGGCAACAGCTTTCTCAAACTGAGCTTTTGCGGCTGCTTCCTTTTCGGCTTTTTTATCTTGTGCAAACGAAATTGCTGATGTGAAGCCAAGAAATAAGGCCATTAAAAATAATCTCTTCATAACTGTTTAGTTTAGTGCAATTGTACTTAAACGAATAGCCTGATCAGCATATTTTGCGCCTTCTTTTCCATTCATATGGAAAATGTAATTCCTACCTTTTCCGAGTGAAAAAGCTGTCGCAGTCCAATCAGTCAAAGCCCCGGTAGAAGTTGGGAAATGTTTCAAACGATTTCCTGCTCCATCAAATGCAACAAAGACCATTCCTGTTTCAGTACCAGACCAAACAGTTCCACTTTTAACCAATTTGTATGGAATTAGCTTAGAAGCCTCTTTGAAACCGCATGAAGCGATGTCAATGTACTTGTACGGACTAGCAGTTGTTCCGGCACCCCTTCTTCCCTTCAGAAAGATTGTACCGTAAGGAGTAACTCCATCGGCCTTGTAAAGCAGATTCACAAATTGAATATGTGCTACGGTGTCAGCCCACGCATCAGTTGCAGGGAAAACATCAGCATCCTGAATCACAAAAGGCGTTTCGGTAAGACGATGGATAAAAGCTGTGAATTTTCCTGAACCTACCGTAAACGTGTTGCTGTATTGCAGGACTTTTGAAATACTCAAGTCAGGATTTGTAACATTCTTGAATGCATCAACTTTAACCGTACCTTGAGGAACAACGTGATACTTTGCCACGCTGTTGGGAAGAATCCCTCCAAGAGCTGTTGAAACCTCTGAAACCAGTTGGTCATTGTATTTAAGCTGAGTTATATTCAAAGTGGTTGTTGCCACAACCGGAATATCATAAACTAGCCTTACTTCAGCAGATTTTGCCAAGTCAATATCTGTACTTCCAAATGTAATTTCATTTGTCTCGCAAGATGCCAGTAAAAACACCATCAAGACAGAAACTAATATAAGTGTTGTTTTCATTATCAGTCGTTTTTATATTGTTGTTATTAATTACCCGGAGTTGCAAACCACACTTGTGAGGTATGATAATTATCGGCATCACCAGCAATTGGCAAAAGCTTTTTAAGAGAAGGCAAATTCCACATGTACTCAGAGTTGTAACGAGGACGTAAACGATAAGCCGGAGAGCCTAAATTAGTAGGTGGAAATTTAGTTCTTCTGTTTACAACATCAGCCGAAGGAAGATAGAATCCTTTATAAACTCTGGCAGGATTAGAATCCAGCTTATGGTAGACTACTTCGTTTGTCCACGACGTTCCTGTGATCGCAGTGCCACTCGCACTAAGAACCAGATCGTAGTTATAACGGCGTATATCGTTCCAAGTATCCAAACTCCATGGGAAAAGGGCAACATACTTTTGCATCATGATGTGAGAAAGAGAAAAGTCGCCAATAGGTAAATTGTTCACAAACTTACTATTCAGGTAATCGGTAGCCAAAGTTGTAAATCTGGCAGAAGTAATTTTATCCCCAATAACTGAAGTTTGTTTATTTTTACTGTCTTTAACAATGGTTCCGGGAACGATAAGTTTTTTTACAAAATCCATGTGCCCAGACACTCCATTTTTGAATGCAGCAAATGCCTCAGGCTTTTGTCCTTTCAAGAAGAGAGCTTCAGCTTTGATCAACTGAATTTCAGCATAACTTGAAAGTGGCCAAGGTGCATCGTCGCGGTACAACCATCTACCTGTTCCTGAAGTAGCTATAGTAGGAGCTGTTGTTCCTCCCCAGAAAGTACAGGCTACAGCATTAGTCAGCCTGGTTCCATCAAATTTATACGTACCTTTTTTAATGTTATTTTGATTAACCTGCATCGTATCCTTTGTTCCAAGTAAAAGAATTGCTCGTGGGTCAAGAGTTGCAGTATCAGTTACCATCTGGTATGCACTTAATCCTTCAATTAAACCGGAAGCATTGTAATTAGGAATGGTACCTGTCATCACTTGCACCGCATAATCCGACTGTCCGAAAACATTGGTAAGGTTAGCTCTAAGTACTCCATAAAAATTTGATGTTGTACCTACTCCAGTCGCCTGAAATGATAGAAACGCATCATCAGCAGCACTGGCAAATGATTTATCAGCACAAATTATTGCAGAATCAAGGTAAGCTGTATTCTTTCTCGACATGGCAATATAGTTTCTGGCAAGAACAGCATAAGCAAACTTTTTCCATTTAGCTGCATCGCCTTTATAAACAAGATCAGCAGTTGAGATGCTACCTGGATATACCGTTTTATCAGTCTTTTCCAACTCAGCAATTGCCTGATATGCCCATTTACGAACCATAGAAAAAGCATATTCCTGACTATCGTAATTGTGCGAAAGAAGACCGGGAACATAAGCGTCTTTTACCGGAAGATCTCCATGTAAAGATGCCAATATATGCCATGAATAGGCTTTAACGGTTAAACCGATACCAGCAAGTTTAAACTGTTCCAATTCTCTTCCATCGTTAATTATACTCTCCAGATTTTTTCCCTGAAGCCAGTACGACATTCTCCAACATTCACCGGCAGCATCACTTCCGGAAATAAAATTATGGGAAACACCAAAATTAGATACATAGGTTGAAGTCCCACTGAAATACTGAGTAATAGGCGCTACAGCCCTAAGATCGTAAGCAATACCCTCATAAGAAGCAAGCACTGGCCCCAAACGTAGAATCGGGTTAACCCAGTCAGGAGCATCTACGTTTTTATTCACATCCAGCCAGGTATCAGTACAAGAACTAATACCAATGACCAGAAGTATAAGTAATGATATTAATATTTTTTTCATCTCTTTAATTCATTAAAATGTTACATTTATACCAAACGATATTCCTCTGGGAGCCGCGATAGCCATCATATCCTGACCAACCCCACCAGTTCCGCCAAGTGCAGCCGAATTAGAGTTTCCTACTACATCGATTCCAGAATAATTGGTCCAAACAAAGAGATCAGACCCTGTAGTGAAAATTGAAGCAGCAGTGATAAGTCCTTTTGAAGTATTTGCTAACCATTTTTTATCAAGTGCATAAGAAAGCCTAACTTCGGCCAATCTCATGTAGTTGATATTTTGTTCTATCCAATCCGGGTCTGCTCCGGAATATCCATACTGCAGATCACCCAATTTTACACCAATGGTATTGGTTGTTGGTGTTGGAGTATTTTCGTAACCATCTTTCAATACTCCGGTGAAAACAACAGGAGGTGCTTCCCGCAAAGCCACAGATTCATCACTGTAACCATACTGCATCATGTAACGTTTGGTTCCATTAACAACTGCAGCTCCTACACGGCCATCCAACAATGCAGAAAGTGAAAAACCTTTGTATTTAACTGAAGCGGTAAAACCGAATAAAAAATCAGGTTCACGATCTGCCAAATAACTCCATACTCCTGATGTTAAAGGCAAGCCAGTTGATGGATCGACCAAAACCTGACCATTGGTATTTCTTTGATAATCCTGACCAGTTAATGATGTAATAGGATAACCTACTTTAATACCATTTCTGATGTTCCCTGAATTCCAGGTATAAGCATTATAATATTCAGTAACATTTTCAGGTAACGACTCAACATTACTCCAGTTCTTAGTGAAATTGACACTGGTATTGACAACCCAGTTGCGGTTCTTTACAATATCGCCACTAACTCTCAATTCAGCTCCACTCGTTTTGAACGAACCCACATTCATATTATTCAATACGAAGCCGGTTGCATAACTCATTCGGAAACCTGTAATAATCTGGTCTTTTGAGAATGTGTTATAATACGACATATCTATGTCCATTCTGTTTTTGAAAAGGCGAGCTTCCATACCGACTTCCCATGATGTATTCATCTCGGGGCGAAGATTTTCATTTGGACCAGTAAAACCGTATCGGTATCCGCCATAAGAGGTAGCTGCAGCTTCAAGGGCAGGATAGATAGATAATGGTGGGGCATCTTTACCTACCTGAGCAACTGAACCTCTAAGTTTTACATAGCTGAAAGTCTCCGAAACCGATTTCATAAAAGGAAGGTCGGAAACAATAATACTTAAATCAGCAGCAGGATAAAAATAACTGTTGTTGGCTAAAGGAAGTGTAGACGACCAGTCATTACTACCACGAATGGTCAGGAACGCCATATTGTTATATGAGAATTCAAATGATCCCTTTACTGACTGAAGACGTCTTTTCATCGTCCTTGTGATATTGACTAAAGTTGCAATATCTGTATTATTTATAGACTGAAAATCGGGAACCATAAATTTTTCACCATGTACAGATAAGGTTTTTGATCCTTGTTCAAGCTGGTGATAACCCACCTGAGCAGAAGCATTAAACTTTCCGAATTCTTTCTTATACGTTGAAATAATATTGATGATAGGATTCGATTCATTTACCTTGGCCTGATCATAAGATCCAGTTCCGGTAGCAGTGGAAGACCATTGCGGATGACGTACAATCACCATCGTAGTTGAACTTACGTCGAACCCAACCTGAGCGCGAATAAGCATATCCTTAATTGGAGTAATATTAATGGCCATATTTGAAATGAAACGCTGTGTCTCATCGTAATTTTTGTTCTTATACAAATCAAAATATGGATTTAAAATATCAACATCAGCATATTTATTCGGATAACGAATATTCCCGGCAGCATTCAAATATGAACTCATATCATCTGTTAAAGGCCAGTTCATAGCTCTTTGTAAAACACCGCCTGTACCTTTTGAAACTTTTGTATTACTAACATTGGCATAACTCAGTGATGATTCAATGTTCATCCATTTAGAGAGCTTAGCCGTTCCTGATAAAGTAATATTATCACGGGCATAATCGGAAGTAGGAACTATACCAGTCTGTTTTGTTGTACTGGCAGCCGCGCGAAAAGTCATAGCTTCAGTACCTGCTTCAAACGACAAATTGTGCTTTTGACTTATACCTGTTTGAAATAAATTCTCCAGATTGTTATACAATTGAGTTCCGGGAGCATAGGCTGCACCAAATCTTCTTGAAGTATAGTAGTTGGTATTGTTATACATACCGTTATCATATTTGGTTTGCATCTCCGGATAACGATAAGCCTGATCAAAACGGAAATAGTTGTTATAATTTACAATTCCTCTTCCTATTTTTCCTTTCTTGGTGGTAATAATAATAGCACCGTTTGAGGCATCACTACCATAAAGTGCAGCGGCTGCAGCCCCTTTCAAAACAGTAATATTTTCAATGTCCTCCGGATTTAGGTCGGAACCACGGTTACTAAAATCCAGAGTACGGTCAGCAACTACAGGATCAGAACCTGCCTTGGCGGCAAGACCGCCGATAGGGTTGAATGTTGTATTACTCATCGGAATACCATCAATAACATACAATGGCTGATTATTCCCGGAAATTGAAGTAGCACCACGGATAAGCACAGAGCTTGAAGATCCGGGGGTACCTCCAGAGTTAGTAATTTGAACACCAGCAACACGACCTTGCAGTGAATTAACAAAATTTTCACGTCCTGATTCAGCAATATCTGAACCCTTCACCGATTGAGTTGCTGCACCAACAGCCCTGGCAGCACGTTTTATACCATACTCACCAATAATTACGGCTTCATCTAGCATAACATTTGAGACTTCAAGCCTCACATCAATCGTTGTTTTTGTACCAACAACAATCTCCTGAAGATTGTATCCTATTGATGAAAAAACAAGTACCTGACCACTGGAAGCCTGAATGCTATATTCTCCATTCATGCCAGTAATTGCACCTCTGGTTGTACCTTTTACCAAAACGGTTACACCAGGAATAGATTCATTATTACTCGCATCAACCACCTTACCTTTAAAGGTAAGTGTCTGTTGTGCGCTGGATGTCTGCGCAAGCATGATCCCCAGCCCCATTAAACACATTAGAAGGATTGCTTTCATTTCATTTCATTTAATTTTGGTTATACGTATAATTTCAGATTTTTTATTTTTGATTTAAACAAAGTATAAACAGATTAACTTTTTTAAATTTTAGTTGCCCGGGGGAAAGCTGAAACTTGATGATTAAGTGTAAATTTTGGAACTAAAGTAAAAATTTATTTCCAAAAAACATGTGTTTTTGTAACATGTAATACCAATTTATTTTTTATAAATTTTTATATTTTTTTAACACTTGAATATCAGCGCATTATAAAATCATAAAATGATATTATTTTCTAAAACATATGCAAAGATGTAATTCAGGTATTTTAAGGATAAAGCAAGTACTTTTTACGCAGCATTTTAAAGTCAGACAAACCCGGTTCCCACGAATCTCGTATCTCCTTTTCTGATTTACCCGCCCTAATTTGTTCTTTCAAGAGCGAATTACCTGCTAACTTATCGAAATTCCCCATCTGATTGCTTTGTTTGAAATCGAAGAACTTTTCCTTAGATGGATAAGCCTGGTACATTTCGAATAACCAATTCAGATTGATTTTGCCGCTTTTACGTAGCTCAGTCAGGTTATATTTCCTTAAATCAAGTCCGTAGCAGACTTTATTCTGATGCAGTGGAGTTTCACTCATTCCTTTTATACCGACAGGAGTGAACGAAAATTCGTATTTCCCTTTTAAATCAGGATTTCCAAGTACCGTAAACGGGTAATAAGTTCCTCTGCCCTGACTGATAATTGTACCTTCAAATAAACAAAGCGAAGGATACAACAAAATGGATTGCGCAGTATTCAAATTGGGTGACGGGGCAACTGGTAATACATATTCCGTATCATGCGAATAGTTAGCAACCTGCATTATGGTTACCTGACATTTCACCTTATTAGTCAGCCAACCTTCGCCATTGTACAACAGAGCCAGTTCGCCAACTGTCATTCCATGCGTAATGGGTATAGGGAACATTCCAATACCCGATTTTAGTTTCATATCCAGAATTGGTCCGTCAACTGTGAAGCCGTTTGGGTTTGGACGATCCAATACAATAAGCTGCTTCTGATTATCTGCGCATGATTCCATTACGCGCGCCAACAGGTTGATGTAGGTATAAAATCGTGCACCCACATCCTGAATATCAAAAATAACCACATCAACATTGGCTAAATCTTCTTTTGAAGGTTTGCTCTTTTTGCCATAAAGCGAAATTTCAGGAATACCTGTTTTGGCATCGATGCTATCGGCAACCACTGCACCTGCACTGGCTGTTCCACGAAAACCGTGCTCCGGGCCAAAGATCTTTACGATGTTTACCTGTAGCGATTTCAAGCTATCGACCAGCGAAGTTTTGCCGATAATTGATGTTTGATTGGCAACAATGGCTACCCGCTTGCCTTTGAGCAATGGCAGGTACTTTTCGGTTTGCTCTGCACCAGTTTTAATGGGTGAGGCATTTGAATTATTCAGGACAGGATTTCCGCAAGAAATCAGGAACGTGAGTACCAAAATCAGTGTAAATAATGATGATTTGATTCGTTTCATGGTTAGGCTATTTGTTAATTGTTTCAATCATTGCTAAGTAATTTTCAATGGGCACATAAGTTGGTATGCTGTTTCCCGATCCCAAAGCATAGGCTTTTGACCCGGTTAATTCCAGCATTTTCAGGCATCTTTCGGCTATAGTTTCAGGCGTACTGCGAACCAAAAAATCCATATCAATACCTCCCATAACAGCAATTTGCTCATGCCAAAGCTTCCAGGCCTCTTCTACAGGTAGAATATTGTCTTCGTACGAATGTTTGGCATCATAGTTCATATCCTCAACAACATCGTCAAGCACCTCCGAAAGATTTCCGCAGGAATGAAGTATGGCATATTTCCCATTTTGGTGAATGGCTTCAACTATCTTTTTATGCCAGGGAAATACAAATTGACGAAGCATATCGGGCGAGAGCATAGTTTGAGTTTTGAATCCCCAGTCGTCATTTACGATTAATGCCCCAACGGTTTCTATGGCACTGCATATTTCGTAAAAACGCAGCAAGCGCGAGCCGACCTCATCAAAAATGGCTTTCGTCAAATCCTCATCTTCGTAAATCAGAAAACAAAGCCGCTCAAAACCAACCAAATCGATTACATTTTCGAGCACACCACCCGGCGCTGAGACAATAAATTTCATTCCTTCAATCAATTCTGATGATAATTTATTCAGTAATTCGAAGTCGCCTTTTTCAGGATCAGGCCAATTGTATGATTCAAATGTTGCTCGGTTGGTTATTGCAGAACCTTCATTGAGCGATACCGTGGCTTTCTTCTCATGATCAGTGTTTTCGAACGAAAAAGCGTTAAAGTAGCGCGAAGGAATTGTGGCATAATCATATCCTGCCCGATGAAAAAATTGAATAATATCCCGAATCTGGTCTTCCCGTTTATCTGTTCCAGCAAATGGCCTGTCGTTCACAAATGAAATCAGTTCGCCATTGACGAAATATTCAAAAAGCACTGGCCGATCAGGCTTCTGACGACAAAGCACTTTCTCCAGTTGATGAAAGTCAGCGGGATATTTTCGGGTTAAGACCATTTATTTGTATAAATAATATTTCTTCGATAGTTGCTTAAAAGCAAGCTCATCTTTGCGCCAGTAGGGCAACATATCTTCTACCTTCATATTTTTGGCCATCAGCAAACGAATCTGATCTGAGCCACAAACCTTGTCGAACATGTCGTAGCGCTTCTCTGTTTCCGGACCAAAACATTTCTTATCAGGATAAAGAGAAGCCATTTCCTGCATCACGTAAAACTGAATTTCAGTCAATCGGACCTTTTTATAATCGGTCAAATAAAACTGAACTCCGGAATAATTTTTCCCCTGTCCTACCGCATAAAAGGGTTTCAGGAAAATAGGCCGAAACAAAACTCCGGGCAATTGCAGCTTATTTAAACGCTGACTTAATGCTGAAGCATCAATCGAGTCTTTAGCGAATAGCTGAAAAGGAAGGGTGTAGCCCACTCCTATCGACATAAAGCTGAACTCACCTAAAATTCCTGAAGCCGCATAATAATAAGCCGAAGTTGCTTGCGGAACATGAGGAGATGTCAGCACCCAAGGCAAATCGGTTTGATCAAAAGTCAGGCTTCGTTTCCAGCCTTTCATTGGAACAACAGTGAGTTTGCATTGCTTTTTCAGCATATTCTCGCCATTCAGCAGTTTTGCCAATTCGCCACAGGTAAGTCCGTAGATGTAAGGAATTTTGAATTGACTAACGAAAGAAATGAACTTATCTTCGGCCAGATTGCCTTCCACTTTTAACCCACCAACCGGGTTTGGACGATCCAATACAACAAATTCGATATTATTTTCGGCAGCAGCTTCCATTGCAAGCCCCATTGTGCTGATGTAGGTATATGAACGGCAACCAATATCCTGAATGTCGTAAACCAACACATCCACATCCTTCAACATTTCAGCGTTGGCTTTGCGGGTTTTGCCATAAAGCGAATACACCGGAATTCCGGTTTGTTTATCGATGGTGGTTTCTATTTTATCTCCAGCATAAACATCACCACGCACGCCATGCTCCGGCCCGTAAAGTGCTACCAGCTTCACTCCTTGAGCCTCGTTCAGAATATCGACGGATGATTTCAGCTGCGAATCGACTCCTGTTGGGTTCGTGATCAACCCAACGCGTTTACCCTGAAGTATTTTAAAATTGCTTTCACGCAATACTTCAATTCCGGTTCTCACCTTTGAAGCGGCAAAGGCATTCAAAATCAGGAATGATAAAAGGGTAATCAGAAAGGTTTTTGTTTTCATTGCTAGGTTTAATTTATTTTAGTTTTACGCTATTCCGTCCGAAAGATCATTATTGCTCTTTTGAATTTTGATCGCGGACGGATTCTTTCTGTTTGTCGTTTATTCTACAAATATTTCACTCCTCCGGAGTTAAATCAACAAGTCAACTTGATAACCTGACAACATTTCCAACTCTTCAATCCATCAGTCCTTCAATTGCTTATAAATGGCCGATAATATTTCAGTTCGCACATTCAAATCGCTGATAAGACTATTGTTGCGGGTTGGATAAACACGATTCGACAGGAAAACATACATTAACCGGGTTTTTGGATCCATCCATACAAAAGTTCCGGTAAACCCGAAATGGCCAAAGCTTTCAGGACTCACTTCCGGACAAGGATAAGCTTCGGAAGGTTTCAGCGAATCGAGATTAAGCGAAGGTTTATCGAAAATCACACCCCGGCGATTTTTGTTCTGCGGAAACTGAGCTCGGGTAAATTCTTTCATGGTTGCCTCGCTCACGTATTGTTTTCCGCCATAGGTTCCCATTTGCAAATACATTTGCATCAGTTTTGCCAAATCGTTAGCCGAAGCAAAAACACCCGCATTTCCTGAAATTCCTCCCAAAACAGCAGCCGACTCGTCGTGAACCGTTCCCTGAATCAACTGATAACGGTAGTAAGTATCGAGTTCGGTGGGTGCAATCTGGTCGCGCGAAAAACGATCGAGTGGATTATAGGTAATGGCATAAGCGCCCAAAGGTTTGTAGAATTGGTCTTCCACATAGGTCTTAAAATCAGTCCCCGAAATGCGCTCAACAATTTGAGGAGTAATTACCAAAGGCAAATCGCTGTACACATACTTACCTCTGGTTTTAAGCGGAGTCTGGCGAATCTCGCGATTTACAACTTTCTGAAATTTCTTATGCAGATACATTCCGGGAGCCACACAGAGCGTGTGATTTTTGTCGGGTGCCGCCGTGTACCATTTGGGCGATGGCTTCCCATTTTCCATAGTCTGCTTGTAAAAGCCTATAAAAGGAACCAATCCCGACTGGTGAGCATACAATTCGCGGACAGTCACATCAGACTTGTCGGATCGGTGAAACAGACGATTTTTCCAGTCAGTGAAATAGTCAGCAACTGGTTTATCCAGATTAATTTTTCCTTCATCGTACAATTTCAATACTCCCGGCAAACCACCGGTTACTTTAGTCACCGAAGCAAGATCATACAAATCGTCCAATCCAGCCGGTTTGACTTTTTCAAAGGTCTGGTAACCATACGCTTTTCTGAAAATGATTTTACCATCTTTAGCCACCAGCACATTACATCCGGGAAATGCTTTTTTCTCCAGCGCATTATTCACAATCGAATCGATATCGCTGTTCAAATCAGCCGACGAGATGCCAACTTCCTCAGGAAGCGTGTATTTCAACCGAACCGGCTTTTCAATGTTGATTCCGGCACCCTGCTGATACGTCGTTCCAATGTTGGCAGTTAATTTTCCTGAAGCTCCGATTCCACCGAAAATTAACTGAGCCGATAAAGACTGGGCTAAACTATCGTTATCCAGAGCCAGAATAAGTCCTGCAGGTTTTCCGGCACTTTTTACAGTGGCAAAAGCCTCCGGCTGACAGAAAAAGGTAATAACTGAAGTCCGTTCCCGATTCAAAAAACTGATCAGTTTGGGGAGTTCCGTTGATGAATTGACAACATGAATTCCGGCAACGACCAAATTAAAGCCAGTCAGTTTCGATTGCATGTCTGCCAAATCCTGAGTTGTGAAATTCGCAGGAAGATTAAAAAAATCAACCTTCATGTAATTCTCCAGCATATGTTGAAATTCAGTTGGTCTCTCAGAACCAACCGAAAGTGCAGCAATTCTTAAGGTATCGAGACGTGCGAATGGGATCAGGTTATTTTTGTTCTCGAGCAAGACCAGTGAGGCTTCAATTTGTTGCCTTTTCTTCAATTCGGCTTCCTGTTCGTTCGCCGATTGGCACGAAACCAGTGCAACACCTAAAGCTGGAAGCATTGACCAGAAAAGAAAAACTAATCCAATTTTAAGGAACAAACCTGGTTTTAATTTTAAGCCGATTGATTTCATATTCCCGTTTATTAAATTCACAATTTATTTATTTCCAACTGTCTGCAAATCCTTTCCAATTCCGCTTCTGCAGAATCAACATTTTCAGCCTTTGCCAAAGGCATTAACTCTTTACCCTTCGAATCATACAAAATCAGCCGGTAATCTTCGGTGGTACTATCCAGCGTTCTGTTGCCTCCACTGTAAGTTCGCCATATTTTTCCCGACCTTCTGATTCCTATTTTCATATCTGGTTTTACATTCAGCCATTCTCCGGTTTTTATTATTCCAAACAGATTATTCAGAAACCGGACTCTTTTTTGGCCTGAATCAACTTCGGTGCTCGAATAAGTAAACCCGACAAATGCCCCGATAACAAGTAAAAGCAGCGAGAACAACGAAAACCAGACTGAAGCTAAACCAGCCACAAACACGATTATTCCGGAGAAAGAACCTACCGGTCCAAAAGATTTATCGAGTTTGTTATGGCTTATCATTTTATACTCAATTTAAGTCTTGTTTGATTTTCTCGTTCAATTCCTGAAAAGTATCCTCATCAACGCACACTTGCGTCAGAATATCCACAATATTTTCGCTCGTTAACTTGTCAAAATCTTCTTGTCGCGGAAGTATAAAAACTCCGCCAAAATCAACCGAACCGGGGCTAATTAAAATATGCTCGGCTCCTTTGGCAAAAAACTGAGTTGGCCGGTGAGCTTTCCGTGGAAAGAGATGAATAATCCATTTTCCTTCAGAAAAAGTGCACAAGGCATTCATCATAGGCTCAACTTTTTCGACTTGCATGGCCTGAAAATGGAGATAATAAACGCCAATAATCCGCAAAGCTTCTTCCATCGAATTGGTCTCAATCGAAATCATTTTCCGGAGAAAATGATCAAATGCCCAAACCTGAGTTTCCGCTCTGGAATAAAGAATTCGGGCTGTTGATTTCAAGCGGTCAAAATCCTCGTTAACAGGCAAAAAATCACTCTCGCCTGCCTGAAAATGAAGATGATCCGGAGCTGAAGCCCCACATTCAGGTCCATTGTAGAATACAGTAAAACCTTCCATAGCCACAGCAAGTTCGAGCAAGTAGCGCACATTGGGTGTAAAACGCTGATCGACATGCTTATTTGACGATACCGTAAAATGGTATTTAAAAATTGGGAACGGATTGACCAAAATCAGAAACTGATCGCCAAACTCAATGGCATCCTGCTCTGCCGGACGATTTTCATTACACAAAAAGCATTTTCGGGCAGCAATCGATTTTTTATCGACATTGGACACCGACGACAGCATCCGTTCCGGATTAAACTGAGCCCGAATATCAAATCCATTAAAATGAAAACTCCTTTCTTTTACCTTCTCCAGACCTTTAAAATTAGCTGCAGCCAATGGCCATGTGAGCTTTTCAGCCTCAACAAATTCCCGAAGAATCTGAGCGGCTGACTGATTTGTTTCTTTTATAATATCAAGCAATTGAGCCATGTTTCGTATCTTTTAATATCCCCAAAAGGGTTTAAAAATCTTTTGGGGGATAAATAGAACAACCTATTTTCCTAATCTTTTTCGTGCTTTTAATTCGATGGTACGAATGCGGTCTTTGTACAAATTATGACCGTTCATCACTTCAATGCTCAGGGCAGCATCCGAATTATCGTCCCAACGGCGACACAGGTAAATCGGGTTATAAATGCGGCCAATCTGGTACTGGCGCGAAATGGCCAATCCCAAAGCGTAGTCTTCGCCATAATTCACATTCGGCACCGGAATACGTCGTAGTACCGGGGTATAAAATGCCCGCGGCGCGCCTAGTCCATTAATCCGAAGTGCATTGTTGCGGCCATTTTCGGGCGTCCATTCCTTGTGATCAATTATACCGGGAGGTATTTCTTCCAATGCAAAATTGACCATTTGATAAGTTCCCACTACCATAGCGCAGTTTTGCTGATAAAATGCATCGACAACCTGCTGAACAGTAGTTTCGTCAAAATACAAATCATCGCTGTCGAGCTGAATGGCGAACTTCCCGCATTTCGGGTGATTAGCTGCCAGATTCCAGCAACCGCCAATTCCAAGATCGGTGCGATCGGGAATAACATGAATTAAACGATCATCTGCTTCAGCATAATTCTGAATGATTTCAGAAGTTCCGTCAGTTGAGAAATTGTCAGCGATAATAAGGTTAAACCTGAAGCTGGCTTTTTGGGCCAGAACTGATTTTATGGCATCTTCTATGGTTCGAACCCGGTTACGGACCGGAATAATCACTGATGCTTCTACTTCAAAAACCTGCTCATCAAATTTCACGGGAGTAAAAACAGGTTCGAGATAACCACCTACATTTTTGAGGTGTTGAGTGCAGGCTTTTTCCATTTCAATTTGTACTGCCCGGTTTTTAGGATCAACGTAATCAAATATTTTTTCGCCCGATTTACGGAGATCCGATTCCTTTTCAGTATATAAAAACTCTGGAATCCGGAACAATTCGGCATACTGCGAAACACCCAAACGGAGTGCATACAATCCGGCAAAAGCAAAATCTTCAGCCACCCCCTCAGCGGCTTTTTTCATGATTTCGGTGCGATAAAAAAGTACCGATCCAAAGTTGAAATCATCGCGCAGACTTCCTTCCTGATAGTCTATCACCGGCTGATTCTCAACCTTACCGCCTTTTACAGCCAGATAATTCGAATAAACCAAACCACTTTGAGTATCGTCGGCAATCTGTGCAAAACGTTCGAGCGCTTTTTGTCCAAGTTGCAAAGCTCCGGGGCGCGTATAAATCAATGTATATCGGGTATTGGCCAAAGTGGCCATGCGCTTCACTGTTTTTCCGTAAGTCATGGGTTCCGATTTCAACATCTCTGCGCCATCAACCAAACAATTTTGCTCAGCGCCACACACCACATAAATCTGCGAAACCAAGTCCGACTTTCTTAATTCCTGAATGGTTGCAAGCGTTTCTTCCTGCGAACCAAAAGGGATAAAGCATGTAATTTTTTTCATTTCCTTCTTTTTACAAATTGAACCATATAGGCTCATCGGCCACAATAGTTTTTATTATTTTATCTAAATACAAATCCTAATTTAATTCACTGGTTGCATACACATCTAAAAATGACACACATCGTTTTCCTATGTTTTCTATGTGTCTATGTGGTTCGCTTACTTCAGCCCCCAGTATTTTAAAACCTGACCCATCAATTCAGTTCGTTGTTGCGTGGTGGTAATTGTTTCGAATGGAAATCCAAGTACCACTGTGCGGTAGCTGCCATTGTAGCAAACACCTGCCGTTTTATTATCCACCTGATAGCGAAACAGAACTTTAGATTTGTCGCCTTTGGGTTCAATCGCATCCGGCGATTCTACCTTGTAAATTTCAGGATGATAGCCCTGCACAAAACTAATTTCAGTCGAAAAATCAGATTTCATATCGTTCACAGGATAAATGCCTCCACTACGGCTGGCATGATTGGTCATAAAACGAAAGTGCAAAACATCAGCAGCAAACTTTTTCGCCAGGGTGTCACCGCAAAGTTGCAGATCGGTTCCAATATAGGCTCCCGAAACGAAGACTTTAGCGCCTTCAGCTGATGTAAATTCGGTAATGGCAGTTCTCATTTTCGGCGTAAATACCGTAAAGTCTCGTTTCTTATAACCATAAAAACGTTCGACTGTTTTTTCTTCACCAAAAATTAAATCCAGAGCGGCAAATGCATTTTTATCCCAGTTTTGTTGTTCAAAAGCTTCATCGCTCATCGAAATAAATCCCATCCCATTATTTCTAAAAGCCTCACCGTGAACCAGCGGATAATCAAATGTATTTCCCTGCACAATCCGTGTTTCCTGATCGGCATGACTCGAACCAAAGCCGGAAGCATCGTCGTCTTTCCATGGCGATTTGCGGTCGAAATCGTATTGCTCGCCAATGAAAGCAATGTCGTTTTTATAGGCCACACCTTCATCTTCAGCCATCGAAAATCCGGCATATTTGCCGTTATCAAAAGCTTCCGGACCGCTAATCCGGTCAAAACCATTCACTATTAGCACTGGCTTTTTGCCGTCGGCTGGCAAACTGCAGGCAAGTATTTCTGAAGGGAAACTTTCGCCACCCTCGTTTACAGCAGTAATTTTAAAACTATAAATTAGTCCAGGCTTTAATCCTGAAATCAGATCGGTGGTATCCGAGATGGTCTTCCCGTTATCAAATCCACCATGTTCAGTCCGTGAGTAAATTCGATATGATTTTGGTGTAGCTGTTGGTTCCAATGGATCCTGAACAGGTCTCCAACTCAGTCGAATTGAGCTTCCTTCCAGGTTCATCCGGAAATGAGAAACCGGCAACGGCTGAACCACATAGTCCTGATTATTCTGGGAAGCCAGAAACTTCAGGATTCCCTTATAATAGGCTCGGCTAACATCAAACTTAAAACGTGGATCGTAGGCCTGATACATGTCGGCAAAGTTCTGGTGCGACAACAATTCAGAAAGCATTGTTGGCACTTTAGGACGTAATGATTCAGAATATTGTTTATTCCACATTCCACGGCGTGTCCATTCGGGTTCATACAATTTTCGCAAATCATCAACAACCTGCGTCTGCACCAAATCGCACAAATCGCGACTGGCCCAGCGCGACTGACCATTTGGAAATTCAGGTTTTCCGTAAGTTGTATCGTAAATTACCAAACTTCCGATAATGGCGCTATCGGGAGTTGTTCCGGCATCGGTGTGAAAAGCCATGGCCATATCAACAGGAATTCCAAGTCCTTTGGCATTTGGGTTGCCCGTAGGTCCATTGGGCGCGCCCATCAGGTAATTTACCCACTCACCCCGACTCTGATAATCGTCTTTGTAATCATTTTTCCCACTTTCGCGTTTGGCATACAGTGCGGCATCCTGTCCCCGGTTCGAATAATCGATCTTTTCTTTGTTCAGCATATAAACCAGGGTGTCGGGCATCCCAACATATTGCAAATAGTAGCGGGCTCCTTCCTGATAACGTGGGCGTTTGCTTGCGTATGGCAACCACGCCGATGAATCCAAAGCAAAACCTTTTTCATTACGAAGCTTTTGCAGACGTTCCATATCCTGAAGTTTTCCGCGAACAACATTGCCCATTCCACCACCAAAACGAACAGCATCAACCGAAACCTGCTTTCCTGATTCAACAGAAAGATTAGAAAGCTCAACCTTCCCGGTTTCTATATTAAGTCCCTTTTCGAAACGGAAAGTCCCCAGAAAAACCCAGGTTCCGCCTCCAATAGTTTGATTGACCAGCAACTCAGTCTTTCCGCCTGAATGATAAACCGTGTAATGTGCATCAGTCACATTCTGATCATTTCGGGCATACGAAACATAGACGGCATAGTCACCCGTTTCCGGAATTTCAGGTGTATAATTTATTCTTGCATCAGCCAATTTTTTAGCGGCCATTTGGCGTGTTTCGCCCATTTGGAATAGATTTTCTCCTTCAAGCAGAAAAGGCACTTTCAGACCAAAACCCTTTTCTTTTCCCTGCTGAAAGGCTTCACCACTTTCCTCATATGCTGAACCTTTTGAAGACCCATCGTCATCGATGATGATCTCATGTTTTTGAATATCCCTTTCGCGTGCCAGAAAAACATTGGCTCCGGCATTTTCGAGCATCGGGGTGATGTAAGGGACCACAAAACTCATGGTCCACAAGTCTTCAACGGTAAGGAAAACCCTTGCACGCTGCCATTCCCAGCGGTCGAGTGTATTTTCGTAATACCAACCATGACTTTGCCACATCGCCACATTCCGGTCAGTCAAGCCCTTGGGTGGACTTTGGTTTTTCGAACTATTCCTTACTATCGGGATGACCGCTTGGGCTGGTTTGCTCAATCGGTTGGCGTCAATCGGCACTGAAGTTCCCCGGTAATAATTCGGAATCAGTTCGGAAATATCTTTGCCCATACTCTCAATTGATACGGAGTATTTCCTGAATTTACGACCAAGCAAATCTTTGTACCAGTTGTAATATTGGCTTGTGTTTTCGGGACGAAAAGGAATATAAGAAAACGATTCTTTCATTTTCAGATTCACTTTCTTTGCCTGAAAATCGACACTAAACGTATCAGGTCTAAATTTATAAACCGTTCCTTCCGAAGCTTTTTTGGCAAATTCGGAAGAAGCCTGACTGGCCCTTTTCTGCAGGCGTTTTAGCTTGTCGGCTTTTACAGTTGTACCAATAAAAATGAATATCAGGCAAAAAATTAAAAATTTCATATATCGTTCTGTTTTGAACTTGTTCCGTTCGTTATTTGACAAGGAAAAAGATTGGGCATTATACTTTTATAAATATCTTCTTCTTGTACAACACATAGCCAATCATCCAGAAAAATACCACGTGCGAAATGGCAAAAAGTAATGAACCATTTAGTTCGCCTGCCAATGGGAGGAAAAAGTCGCGGTAGAGTTTAGCATTTCCGCTAATGATTTTTCCGTCGGGATCGGTAAAATGAACTAACCTACCCATTGTTTTAGCCCAGAGTCCGGAGAGCGCAAATATGAAAAGCGGATTCACTCCAAAAACTACAAAGAAGGATGTCCATTTTGAATAACCTTTCAAATCGATAATCCAGATGAGTAAAGCTAACACAATACTGGCCCAACCTGCAGTATAAAGCACATACGAACTGGTCCAGATGGGTTTGTTGATCGGGAAAACAAGTCCCCATATCAATCCGGCTGCAACGAAAATAGTTCCCGCCAAAATCAACTTTTTAGGTACCGTTATTTTTTCGGTATCCTTAACTACCGAGCCAATGAGATAACCGATAATTACGGTAACAATCGCCGGAATGGTACTGAATAATCCTTCCGGATCAAACGGGATTCCAAAGCCTTTATAAAGATGTGATTCGCCCAGAATAGCTTTATCTATTACCGAAGTAACATTTCCTTCAAGCGAAAACGGATCATTGCCACCAAACCATGAAAGCAAAGCCCAGTAGAGCAGCAGGATACCGCCACCAATATAAGGCAAATATTTCCGGGGTGAAGCCAACACAATTACGGCTCCAATTCCATAAGCCAAAGCAATGCGCTGAAGCACGCCCAGAATGCGGAGTTTGGAATAATCGGTCGTCCATTGCGGAAATGAATTCAGAAATAAGCCAATGGCAAAAATCAGCAGGGTTCGTTTACCTATTTTCAACAGCGACTCTTTGTTTAATGTGTTACCATATTTCGAGAATGAGAAAAACATGGAGACACCAACGACAAAAAGAAAGAATGGAAATACCAAATCGGTTGGTGTACAACCATGCCATTTGGCGTGTTCAAGCGGAGCATAAATATGCGCCCAGCTTCCGGGATTATTCACCAGAATCATCAGTGCGACGGTCATACCACGCAACACATCAAGCGCGAGGTAGCGTTGTGTCTTTATCATGATTTGATTTTTTAGTTAGTATCAGCAGTCCGGCAAACATGATCATTCCATTCAGAAGTAGCAACTCGAAGCCGAATTTGTAGCCACCCAGTAATGTTTCAGAATTGATATTAATGATGTACGTTAAAACCGGTGATAAAATTCCAAGAATAGGAACCCAACGATCTTTCACCTGACGTTTGGTTAATATTCCAAAAGCAAATAATCCCAGCAACGGCCCATACGTATAACCAGCAACTTTGAAAACGGCAGTGACCACACTTTCGTTATTAATTATCCGGAATAGTACGATCACCAAAAATATCAGTACCGAAAACCCAATATGCACTTTCGTTCGGGCTGATTTACTATCCGAACTTTTCGGATCAAGATTCAGGAAATCAATACAAAACGAGGTGGTTAACGCAGTCAGGGCTGAGTCGGAACTCGAATAGGTTGCAGAAACAATTCCGAGCAGAAACAAAACTCCTGCAATGGTTCCAAAATGATTCAAGGCCAAAAGAGGAAAGAAATCATCCGATTTCTCAGGAACCGGAATTCCCTTCATCTGTGCATAAATATAAAGCATAACACCAAGACTCAGAAACAGCAGGTTTGTCAGGATAAATGCCAGACTAAACCAGAACAAATTCTTTTGGGCATCGCGCTTGTTTTTGCAGGTCAAACTTTTTTGCATCATATCCTGATCAAGACCATTCATTACAATAACAATTCCGAGTCCGGCCAGAAACTGCTTGAAGAAGTTGGTTTTCGATCGCCAGTCCCAATCGAACGTTTTGCTGAACGGATGCTCGTCGATGGCTTTCACCATATCACCAAAATTCATATCCAGTTGGGTAGAAATTAGGATGGTGGTCAAAATAACCGAAGTCACCAAAAATGTTGTTTGCAGCGTATCAGTATAAATTACAGTTTTGATTCCGGCACGATGGGTATAAGCCCAGATCATAAAAATGGCTATGGCAACCGTGACCACAAATGGGATTCCGAGAGCATCGAAAAAAGCGAGCTGCAATACTCCAGCTACGAGATACATCCGAAATGCAGCGCCAATGGTGCGCGAAACCAGGAAAAAGAACGAACCAGTTTTGTACGACCGAACACCAAACCGCTGATCAAGGTAAGTATAAATGGATACCAAATTTAGTTTATAATATAGTGGGATGAGTACCAAAGCCACAACCCAGTAGCCTACAAAGTTTCCGAGCAAAAACTGGAGGTAAGTCCAGCCCGAGTTGCCAACCTCACCCGGAACCGAGATAAATGTTACGCCGGAAATGGTAGTTCCGATCATGGCAAAAGCCACTACATACCAGGGAGACCGGCGGTTACCAGTAAAGAATGTTTCGTTAGTTGCATTTTTAGAGGTGAGGTACGAAATGCCAAACACCATTCCAAAAAAACACAAAAGGACGATAAAAAGTATGGTTGCGCTCATTTATTCAGTTTCAAGTTTCAAATTCAAAGTTTCAAGTTGTCAGGAGCCAACAGATTCTATCTATTTCTTAAATTCCACCGGATAGCTTTCGTGATGCGAAGGACTAATGGCTGTTACCGCATACCGATATTTTCTGAGCCGGGTATTTTTGTTCGACTCAACGATCAACGATTTTTCATTGGTAACGGTATAGATATGCTCCGGATTTTCAATGTTCAAGTTAGCCTTTTTGCCGAGTTTATAAACCACAAACATCCGATTGTTATCAGCATTTTCCCAACTGAGTTCGAAGGCTTTATGTTTTTTGCGAACAACAGGATGTTCAGGAGTTCCCGGCTTAAGCATTTTCACCCTCGGATTTGGTGGCGTCAGCGCAGGAAAAGTGTACATATCTTTCAGCAGAAGCTCTTTAATTCCCATCGGATTTTTCCGGAGTGATTTACCACTAAAAAATACACTTCCAGAAATAGCCGGAATACTCCGGTTCAGCTTAATCTGGTTAATTATTTCTTCAGGCGTTTGCCATGATTTTTCTTGTGATTTTTCATTAACGAGAAAAGGAGCCTGACCAATGTATAACTGGCATCCGTAAGTGTTTTTGCTCCACCAATCAACCAAAACAGCATAATCAGCAACAGTTTTTCCAATGTGCCAGTACAATTGCGGTGTAACGTAATCAATCCAGCCCTCTTTTTGCCACAGCAGAATATCGGCATACAAATCGTCATAGTTGGTAACACCTGCTTTGGTAGCCGATCCTGCCAGATCGGTCGAGTTGTTCTTCCATACTCCAAAAGGCGAAATTCCGAATTCCACTGTTTCCCTGATTGATTTAATTGTGTCGTGCAATTGTTTGATGATCATGTCAACATTATTTCGCCGCCAATCATCCTTTTTGTCAGGAGCAAATCCGTTAGGATAAGCCACAAACGAGTTTTGATCTGGAAATTCAAGCCCGGCAATCCGATAAGGATAAAAATAATCGTCAAAATGGATGGCATCTATGTCGTATCTTCTTACCAAATCAGCCACGACACGCGCCACATGGTTGCGCACTTCCGGAATTCCGGGATCGAAATACTTCTTGTTTCCATAGGTTAGTAACCATTCCGGATGAGTATTTGCCACATGAGTAGATGCCGGAACAGATTTCACGATATTCTGTACTGCCCGATACGGATTCAGCCAAACATGTATATCCAATCCCCGTTTACGGCACTCAGCAATGGTAAACGCTAGCGGATCGTAATACGGATCGGGAGCAATACCCTGCTTTCCGGAAAGCCATTCTGACCAGGGTTCCAGATTGGATTCAAATAAAGCATCGGCATCCGGCCTGATTTGAAAAACGACAGTGTTCATGTTCCAGGCCTTCACCTGATCCAACAGTTCGATCATTTCAGCTTTCTGCCTTTCGGTAGTCAACCCTTTTTCCGATGGCCAATCAATGTTTTCAACAGTGGCAATCCAAAAAGCACGCATTTCGTGTTTTGGATAGTGTTGAGAAAAGGTTGAGGTCGTAACCGTAATGAGTATCAAAAGGGTAAGAACCCGGAATCGAGATTTTATCTTCATACAAAATTTAGTTCATTTTTAATTTGCTCCGTTTGCTAAAGCGAAACGGCAAAGAATATCACTTTTCAGTCAACATATTTTTTCAATCTGGTACCTGAAACTATTTGAGATACTCAACTTCCATATGCCAGTTCCACTTATCGAAGTAGAGGTTTCCTCCCTCCCACTCCAATTCGCCGCGCTGAAGATCATACGGTTCGCTTCTTGGGAATTTCTTTTCCGGAACCAATTTGCGACCATAATCATCATTCACAATCAAACGGTACGAATCAATTCCTGAGCTGTAAAAATTCCTGACTTTCTCGTCAGAACTACTTTGTAAGCCGAACGACTGATCGACAGGTACCCAACCTACACCTTCAAAATATACTTCACACCAATCGTGCAGATTCACATTACCCGGATGCAGCATCCATCCACTTTGCCATTTTGCCGGAATACCCTGCGAACGAACCAAGGTCATAAAAAGCAAAGTCTGCATACCACAATCGCCATGACGGGTATTCATCACATAGCCCGGAATATCAGGCATAATACTGTATTCGAGCGCGCTGGCCCAGCGAATCGAATCGTTGATCCATTGGTAAATTTTCTGAACTTTTTCCAGCGGATTGGTCTCGACGGAAAGAATCTGGTCAGCCAACTTTTTGATCTGCGGTGTAAACACAATCTGCGGGGCCCGCTCTCGGGTATTTTCCTTGTAAACCGAACTTTCCATGTCGTACGGCTTTATGTCTTCCTGCTTCAAATCAAAATACTGAGCAGAACTTTCAACTTCAAATTCGAGTCTAAAAAAAGTGGGCTGATCTTTTACAGCCTTCTTTTCCAGATATATGGTGCGCTGTAAATTTTCGTTTCCGGCAATCTGATTGTTTTCCGGATCTGAGCTGATCAGACGAATCTTAGTTTGTCGGGCATTCCCTTCTCTTGGAAAAGGCAGCCAGCAACGAATAGTTTTTCCTTTAGGAACTACATTATCATCCGCATCGACGAAATAACTCAATTTCATTCGAACAGGCATCGTTGTTTGTCCTGAAGTTTTAGTCGCTGAAATAACATTTTGAGTTTGCTGCAAACGGAACAAATCAAGCGAATCAACCTGCGAACCGTCCACTTTAACTTTATAGGTTCGCGCTTCATCGTCGAGCCGGAACAAGTTGGGGACGGCATTCTTGAAATAGCGTTTCTCGCCATCAATCATACGCATTTCCAATTTCTGAGTGGTTTCCCATTTACGGAAAAGTGCGGTATCCAATACCGGAAAATATTTTGAAAGACGCTCTTTTAGTTCGTCTTCAGTCAACCTAAAATCGACCCGGATACGCCGACCAATTTCAACAATCGAATCCAGTTTATATAAATTGTCGGCAGCTAAAGAACCGCTTGCCTTCAAGGAATCAGCCAACAATTCAGCCTTTTTAATTTCACCGGAACGCACCATTTCTTCAATTCCTGAAAAATCAAATGGTTTTTCAGGAGTAGTTTTACAGGCAAAATAAAATACCATAAAAATGCCACCCCAAATAAACAATCTGGTCGTTTTTCGCAATTGGTATGACAAAAACATTCTATTAAAACCTATCATTTTTTTGACCTCACTGGTTAAAATTTTTCGGTTGAATATCCCTTTTTCTTCAAATAACTTATTAGTTCTCCTAACCGATTGTAAAACTTATCGGTACGTTCGGGAGCTGTTCCCAAATGAATCAGCATAATGCAGCCGTTCAGTCCATTGGGATCTTTCTTTTCAAAAGCTTTAATGTCGTTCATAATGGTTTCCGACGATCGGTAACCAGTCATAACCGGCGTAGTATAATCAGCATTCGAGCGAATTCCAGGAGTAAAATTGATCACCTTTAAACCCATTTGACGGCACCAATCCACGCTCTCAGCATTGTACCACTCGTATGGAGGCAAGAATACCGACGCTTTTTCAGGCGTAATACCAAAACCAGCCATTTTTAGATAATTGGCTTTCAAATCCTCTGCAAATTGCGTTTGATTGACCAGTGATAAATCGCGTTTTGTCCAATCGGCATACAACAAATGTCCGTCGGAATGTGCACCAAGATAATGGCCATCAGTTATTAAACTCTGAATAAGCGACTTATTATCAGCATTCTTATAAAAAGTTCCGGTAAAGAAAAATGAAGCTTTTGCTTTGTTCTTTTTCAACGTTTGAGCAATTACTTTTCCACCTTCGGCAAATTCATGAGCCGAAAAAATCAAATAGACTTTCTTTTCGTTCCGATCGGTACGAACCACTGCCCCTTCAGAATCTACAAGCGATTTATCCGATTCGTTTTCAGTTTCGAGCGACGAAAGCAAATAACTCAAACTGGCGGTTCCGTCCATCGTTGGTTCGTTGGTCGAATAGTCGCCCATATCGTCGTGGTAAACAGCCTTTCCGTTCTGGAATTCAGCATATTCATCGGCTTCGTGCAATGCAATTCCTAACAGACTTTTGTAAATATGCGAGTAAACAGGCCCATCAACCAATCCGCCGGTAGTTGTTTTTTTTAGGATGTGTGTCAATGATGAATGTGGAATTGCTGGATAATCACCACCAGCCGGAAGTCCGCAAATCATAGATGTACCCCACGGATTGCATCCCAAAAGCCAGTCAGTCAGCGCTGTCTCCATGTCTTCGAAACTGGTATCTCCAGTAATTTTCCTGTACAATTTAGCCTGAGTTGCTGCTGCCACCACAAAATTATTGGAACACCATACAAAGGGTACCCCAATTTTAAACGGATCGGTGCCAGCATATTTTCGGATTTGCTCCAACCCCTGTTTCATCAAACCGGTGAACTGCCTGGCAACGACCGGATCCGTGGACTGCGCCAGCAAAGCGTGTCCAAGGTTGACAAACGGATAGAACTGGTAATGACGGGCGCGGTTAAGTTCCATCCAGGGCGAAACGGGTTCCAGTTCGCCCCAGTATTTGGCTTCCTTCTGAAAATCAGTTTGTTTATTCAGCGGTATTCGTGTGGCAGCGGCCAATTCCATATCATCAACCCAATTGTCTTCTTCGTAAAAATAGGGCGAAACCATACAGGCAGTTTGGCAATTCCCCAAATCTGATTTCGCGAAATACCAGGCATCGTTTGACTTTGCCAGCATTTGATCAGCAAACTGAGGATCAATATTCTTGAATATTAAAGCGCCCAAGGCAAATGAGGAAGAAAACTTAGCCGCGATAGACGAAACGCCGGTTGTGCGGTTTTTATATCTACCCAATCCCTGCGTTTTTCCGGTAACAAAATAAACCGGGCGGAACAAATTCTCCAGCCCATAGCTCGCGGTATCTTTATTGGGAAGGCGAAGTCCAACATGATCGCGGTCGTCGGCAATCTGGTTATACATTTCATTTTTAGCCGGATTCATCCGCATGAGCCATTCCAAACCCCAGCGGGCCTCATCCAGAATATCAGGAATCCCATTAATTCCAAGCTTTCCGTTAGCATCAAAGCGATCGGCATAAGCGGTTGGATTTTGCTGATAAGCGAACAGCAACTGATAAATGGCATTGGCCGAAGTGGTCGTGTATTGCAGGTAATCCGAAGCATCGTGCCAGCCTCCTACCACATTGATCCGTTGACCTGTTTTGGTAGGATGATCAACAATGATTCCATCGTGTGTATGACAGGAATCGTTCAGGTACGGATTGTACCCGCAGCGCTGCTGACGCATATAATTCAGGATAAAATCGGCAGTACCTTTATAAACTTCTGTAGAAATCCGAAAAGATGGCGAGATAGCATTTCCGGCTTTCAGGTAATATCCACCTTCTTGCTGAAATGCCGTAAAATTCAGTCTATATGCAGCTCGCTGTCCCCAAACCGAAGGATCGGCAGCTTCCGTATTGCCCTCGTAAACCAGTTTTCCTGAAAGAGTTTCGTAAAGCTGAAATGAAGAAATATCATTTGTCTTGTCCGAAAGAAATACCGCAACTTTAACTGAATGAGGTAAATATCCAAGCTGATTGATCCGGATAACCTCGTAAGCCGAGACTCCGAATGAAATCAAACAAAAAAAACACGAAAGAAAAAACACTTTCATAGTTGCGCTGGTTTTCGGAATTGGGTTCAGGGATTAAGTACGTAAAAAAGACACCTTATAAAGATATAAATCAATTTTCAGGAGGTGCTTCCAATCAGGAATTATTTACTTTCGCATCCATTCTAAACCTGGATCAAAAATAGCGGAATAAATGAATTTTTAAATATTGGTAATACATGTTATATGATACATTTATTTTCAATTCAAAATCCCTATCTTTACCACTGAAAACAACAAAACGAATTTCTGCTAAACACATAAGCCCCCAATGAGATTAATCGCAGATAGTGGATCGACCAAAGCAGCCTGGAAATTAATCGGAAACTCCGGTGAGATAAAGGATATCAAGACTTCTGGAATCAATCCTTTTTTCCGTTCGGAAGACGACATTTTCATGGATCTGGAAAAGTCGCTATTGCCTGAAACAGGAACTGAAATCACAGAAATATATTTTTACGGAACTGGTATTATCAATACCGAAAAAGGCGATATCATCCGGGGTGCTTTAAACCGGATTTACCCACAAGCCTCGATAGAAACGCATAGCGATGTATTGGGAGCTGCCCGCGCCTTATTTGGCAACAAAGCTGGAATTGCCTGCATTCTGGGAACCGGCTCGAATGTTTGTTTGTATGACGGAAAAGAAGTTACAGGTGGAGTTTCGCCACTTGGATTTATACTGGGCGATGAAGGAAGTGGGGCTGTAATGGGGCGAAAATTGTTGGGCGACTATTTCAAAGAAGTTATGCCGCTGAATCTGCGCATCGATTTTGAAGCCCGCTACAAACTGACCCGAGAAGAAGCATTGAACCGTGTTTACCGCAGCGAAAAACCCAATCAATTTCTGGCTCAGTTTACTCCATTTTTGTCAGAACATGCAAATTCGGCGTATTGTCAGGAATTTGTTCAGCGAAATTTTATGGAATTCTTTGAGCGTAATGTCAGTCATATTCCAGATTACACCAGCTACCCAATCGGGTTTATCGGTTCGGTGGCTTATTATTTCAGCCAAATACTGAACAACACGGCCAGTTACTTTGGCTTCGACGA
Organism: Prolixibacteraceae bacterium; assembly: GCA_019163175.1. Taxonomy (GTDB): domain Bacteria; phylum Bacteroidota; class Bacteroidia; order Bacteroidales; family Prolixibacteraceae; genus Aquipluma. The sequence continues at coordinate 50,761 of JAFLKN010000053.1, forward strand.
AACAACGATACTTAAAGATCCGATTGACGGATTGGAAAAATATTACTCGCAAGAAAAAATTTAAGATACACAGAATGACAACAGAAAGTACAACCGAAGCCGATTCATTGTATAATGATCTGGAAAACAAGTCGGTAAAAGAGCTTTTATTAAGCATTCACGAAGAAGACAAAAAGGTATTGCCTGCCGTAAATGAGGCTATCCCCCAAATCGAAAAACTGGTCGAACAGGTTTATCAACGCATGAAAAAAGGCGGGCGATTGTTTTACCTCGGAGCCGGAACCAGCGGACGGCTGGGCATATTAGACGCTTCCGAAATTCCACCTACTTTTGGCGTTGGTCACGATTTGGTGATTGGCCTGATTGCCGGTGGCGACCGTGCTATCCGTAAAGCGGTTGAAATGGCTGAGGACGACGAAGAACAGGGTTGGAAAGACCTGGAAAAGTACCAGGTAAACAAGTTGGATACGATTGTCGGAATAGCAGCCTCGGGGCGCACGCCTTATGTGATTGGTGCCGTTAAAAAAGCTCGTGCCGAAGGTTTGCTAACTGGCTGCATTGTAAATAATAACGGCAGCTCGTTAGCTCAAAGTGTCGACATTGCCATTGAAGCCATCGTTGGTCCTGAATTCCTGACTGGCAGCACCCGCATGAAATCGGGCACTTCGCAAAAACTTATTCTGAACATGATTACCACCTCGCTGATGATAAAACTCGGACGCGTAAAAGGCAACAAAATGGTGAACATGCAGTTAACCAATCAAAAACTGATTAACCGCGGAACCCGCATGATTATGGCTGAGCTGGGCTACAACGAAGTAAAAGCCAAACGTTTGCTGCTACTACATGGATCGGTAAACAATGTACTACTGGCCGAAAAGGAAGAAAAGTAAAGGGAATCAATCAAACTATAAACCGAAGCCGGGATCATTCAGTTGCTCCCGGTTTTTTGGGTTTGATGGCTATATGGAGAAGAAGATGGCAATCGATTTCCAAGCCGTCTGAACGGAAATATGATCTCCGAAAACCATTCCTTACAGCCGGATAGAAATGATAAAGAGATTCTATTTTGTTAATCCTTAATACAGCGCACAGAATAACCATTTTGCTTATAATAACTACCTACATCTATCCTATTGCTGTCAAAGTACAGAAAACATACCCTTGCCTTATTTGGTTCGTAATAAGCGGTAGTAGTCGAACTCCAAAATCCAGCAATAGTGCCCAATGATTTAAACTCAGCAGTATATTGGTAACGACCACCTCCGGGTAAAGCAGTAAAGCCCTTTTCGTCGATCGCACCTGTATTTGGAGCAGCCCAATTATTCGTACCGGTTTCTTTCATTTTGCTTCCTGCAACAGTTATTCCACCCAAATAATTAATAAATGTTTCCCATTGTTCAACTGTAGGAACATGCCAACCTATTGGAGCAAGTTTTTCAGTATTGATGGCAAACCAGTTGTACAATCTTCCAAAAGTGGGGATGGTTTCAGTGCTAGCAATATTATTGAAATTGCAATATCCGGGAGTAATTAAAGCTGCCCATGCACTCGGATCGGACACATTTGGGATAGCTGTACCATCATTGTATTTCGTGCTTTTAAGATTCTCGGCCATCCATACCTGTGTTCCAATTTGGACGACAGGGTAATTGTTTCCATCAACATCAGAGCAAGCGACAAAATTAAAGGAAATGATCTTATCCTGAGTTGGAACTTCCATAACAATGGTGCTGTAATTACCTGATTTACCTGTAATTTTCAACCTATCACCCAAATTGTATTGCATAAGTTTCTCTGTAATGGCACTTTTTAACCTCTTTGCTTCAATAGAAATGGAATTTGTACCAAGGTAGCTTATTTTTGCGTCTGTTTTTGCAGTTCTATTGCTAACTAATTTCCCTGTATAATTGTAGGCCTGTGAATTAACTTTTATGGTAAAAATTCCACTCCCAAGTCCGCATATTTGAAAGAAATGGGTACCAATTGGCAATATTTTTTGTGATATACCAATTCTTTTACCAGACATGTCGTAAAGTTCAATCGTTGATAAACCTGTGGCAATAGCTCCAAAATCTATTTGACTTACGTCTGTCATCGGATTAGGATAAATACGGATAGTACGCTCAACATCAAGCAGTGGTTCTACCCCAGTACTTGTTGAAACAAGATGAAGTACTTCTGAACCATTTAGGATTGCACTTTTATTTTGGGTCAGGTTTTCAACTTTAACAGTGCCAACAGTGGCACTGGCTCCTGTACCTGCAAAACTAATCTTGTAGTCCTGTGCTTGTAAATGTCCGATTGCAAAAAGAAACAACATTATCAAAGTATTTTTCTTCATTTGACTTGGAAATATGGTTTTAGACTACGAGATAATTAATAGGACGTTGCATTACCATGAAAGTAGCAAATTTCAAACTATTTAAACGTTCATCACTATTCAAACATCAAAAAGTATGCGAAAGCAATGATGTGTTTTACGTTGTTAAAGCAGAAATTAAATAGCATTACACATGACATATTAATCTTGCAAGTGCAATTAAACTTAACAAAGTTAAATAATTTCATTTATCACTTACCTTATCAATAAAAAATTAAATGAGTCGGTTGGTTAACATGTGGCTGACCAACCAAAAACTGATTAACCGCGGAACCCGCATGATTATGGCTGAGTTGGGCTACAATGAAGTAAAAGCCAAACGCTTACTGCTTCTACATGGATCGGTAAATAATGTGTTGCTAGCAGAAAAAGAAGAAAAATAAGAATCAATCTTATTCGCAACATACAAAAGCCGGAGGCATTCATTTACTTCCGGCTTTTTTGTGCTTTTTAGTGAGCTGGCAACTTTATATCTTGCTTTACGAACAAGGCAGTTTAGAAAATCCTGAAAATTACAGCTAATGATTAATGAGGTACTTCAATCAGCTATTATTGTTGCTCTGTAATTCTTTTAATCCTCTTTTGATAATCATTTTGTACCAACAATCTGTTATTTCCGGAACCATGGGCAGGAAGAAAGAGCGAACAATTGGTATCCAACAGTTTGCCCCAGCTGCGAATCATTAAGTCCTCATCTTCAGCGTAGGGTGGAAAAACTGACGATTTGAATACGCCAAACATCGCATCCCCAACAAGGGCAATTTCATCATCAACAATCAAACTCATCGAACCAGCGGTATGTCCGGGAGTATGCAACAACCGAGCATTAAAACCAAATCCATTCAAATCAAAATCCGAATCAACCAACACATCGGCGCTGCAAGGTAAATAGCGGAACAAATGAAACAATCGTTTCCCCAATAGATTCATTAGAGGGCGTGTTAAAAAAGTAGTGCCATTAGGGACGATGTTATCTCCTGCCGACAAATACCTCTTCTCGTTCCGTTGCACAATTACTTTACTGGAAAACTTCGCTTGAATCCGGCTGGCATTGGCAGCATGGTCAAAATGAGCATGAGCTAGAATCAAATAATCGATGGAATTTACACCCAATTTATGAAGTTGCTTTTGAAGCTTAGGCCATAAGCGTGAAACGGAAGTATCAATCAGGATGTTCGTTGTGCCATTCGACAACAAAAACACATTGCTTCTTCCTGAAAGTACCCGAATGATTAAATATCCACTTTTAGTTTTCCAACATTTCATTGTCTGTCAGTGCTATAATGGTATACAATTGTCCTTTCTTTAAGCTCAAGTAAAAGTCTGCTCATTAAAATCAGCACAACTTTTAAAAGAGTAGCTTCTTCCAAAACTATGATTTTCAGGACACTTTAGCAAGTTCATTTACAACTGACGAGGGTATTATTCCACACCGTGCTTTTCGGCATAGTCGCTGGCGCTCATGCCAAATTCCTGCTTAAAGCATTTGCGGAAATGCGACAGATCTTTAAACCCTACGGCATAAGCCACTTCCGAAACGTTAAGCTTTTTCTGCACCAGCATTTGGGCGGCGCGTTTCAGGCGAATGTTGCGAACAAATTCTTTCACGGTCATTTCGGTCAGCGCATCGAGTTTGCGGTAGAGCTGCATGCGGCTAACACCTATTTCACCAGCAAAACGTTCAATGTCCAGATCGGGATCGGAGATATTGTTTTCAACCACTTCTATTGCTTTTTGCAGGAAACGCTCGTCGGGAGAACTTAGGATGATATTTCGGGGTTGTAACAGCATTTCGCTGGTATATTTCTGTTTGAGCGACTGACGAACCTGCAAAATATTCTCGACTTTGGTTTGCAGAATTACCAAATCGAAAGGTTTGGTAATGTAATCGTCGGCTCCGTGGCTAAGGCCTTCAATTTCGTGCTCGCGCGAGCCTAAAGCCGTAACCAGAACAATCGGGATGTGCGAGGTTCGTTCATCTTTTCGCACCTTCCGGCAAAATTCAAATCCATCCATGTCGGGCATCATCACATCGCTGATAATGATATCGGGTATGGTTTTTAGCGCAATATTCCAGCCTTCAAGTCCGTTTTCGGCCTCCAAAACCTGGTAATACGTATTAAAGTGCGATTTAATAAAGTAGCGCACGTCCGGATTATCGTCAACCAAAAGCATAATCCGGCGTCCGGTCAACATCGATTCTCCCGGATGCTCGTCGGGCAAGGCATTTGTGCCACTTTCGTTCTGTTGGTCAGAAGCTGCATTGAAAGCTGCATCGGCAGGTGTAAGCTCTTCGTAAGGCAAATGAATGGTAAATTTAGAACCTTTTCCATGCTTGCTCAGCACTTTAATGCTGCCGTGGTGCAGTTTTACAAGTTCTTTGGTCAAAGCCAGCCCGATACCGGTTCCGGTCTGTTTCACGCCTTCGTCAACCTGGAAAAAGCGGGTAAATATCTTTTCAAGATTCGACTCGGCAATGCCAATGCCTGTATCTTTCACTGTAATTTCAATCATTCGCCGATCAGTCGATCCAGTTGCAGAATCATTGTCATCAGAATCAAACACCAGCGCCAGGTTGACCGATATTTTACCACCTTTGCCGGTAAACTTAAAGGCATTCGACAAGAGGTTATTCATGATTTTACCCAGCTTATCGGCATCAAAATTCGTAATGATCTCCTTCTTCAGCGAGTTAAATTTCAACTCAATTTCTTTTTCCTGCGCATAATTGTCAAACGAACCCACAATTCCGGAGAGGAACGAAACCAGATCACCACAGGTGAGGGTAAGTTTCAGGTTTCCGGTTTCCATCTTCCTGAAATCAAGCAACTGGTTGATGAGCTGGTGCAATTGTGTGGCATTTCGGTGCATCACATCCACATGACCTTTCAGTTCGGATTCAGGAATGCTTTTGTTCCGCATTTTTTCGAGCGGCCCCAAAATGAGCGTGAGTGGTGTGCGTATTTCGTGCGAGATATTGGTGTAAAAACGCAGTTTCATCATGTCCAGCTCGTGCAGTTTTTTAGCATTCAGCCGTTCGAGCACCAAATCGTTTTTAAGCTTTTCCTTATTTAGCAAGAAGGAAATAAGCAGGTAGAATAGTCCGAAAATGCTTATAAAAATAAAACTTCTGAACCACCAGGTTTCCCAATAAGGCGGCTGCACAACAATTTTCAGCACAGGCCCTGGGTTACTTTCTTTTTGGTCTATGGAAACAGTCTTTACCTGGAAAAAATACTCTCCAGGATCGAGGTTGGTGTAAGTGGCAGAGCGATTTACTGAAGGTTCGTTCCACTCTTTGTCAAACCCTTCCAGATAATAAGAATACTGAATGCCGAGACTGTTGGCAAAATCAAAGGATGCAAAATCGAGGGTTATGGAGTTTTGATCGTATTTGAGGTCAATCTCTTTGGTTTCTGAAATGCTCTTGGTCAGCACATCGCGCTTATCATCGCCAATACGAACCGATTTATTAAAAATTTTGAGATCGGTGAGCACGATGGGCGGAAAATAGTCGCCCGACTTAATTTTAACCGGATTAAAAATATTGAAGCCCGAAATTCCGCCAAACAGCAACTCGCCAGACTGAGTTTTATAGGCAGCCCCATAAGTGAACTGATTGTTCTGGAAACCATTCTTAAGCGAATAGTTGTGGAAACGTTCGGTTTCCGGATCAAATTTCGAAAGCCCGTTGGTGGTACTCACCCACAAAAAATGTTCATTGTCTTCGAGAATGGCCAGAGTCTGGTTATTGGCCAGTCCGTTTTTCTCGGTGTAATACCTGACGATCCCTTTTTCTTTTGAATACAATGCAAGTCCGCGGTTAAGCGTGGCCACCCAAAAGCGGTTTTTCGAATCCTGAAGCATGTATCGGGTGGTTTCATTTATCCGGATAGTCTTTTGATTTGTAGGATTGTAAATAATCAGTTCATCTGAACCAATCCACAAACAACCATCGTTATCTTGTGACAGCCAGTTTACCTGCTGAAAGTTGTCGAGATTGTGGTAATGTGTAAATGTCCCTGTAGCCTGGTCAAATTTATCCAGGCCGCCGGTAGTCCCTACCCAAATATCGTTGTTGCTGTCAAGCAGTAAAGTCCAAACGCGATTATCCGAAAGGCTCGATGGATCAGCCGGGTTGTTTCGGTAGTGCTTGAAGGTTCCGGTCTTTAAATTCATCACATCAATGCCACCCAGGAAAGTTCCAATCCACAGGTTGCCTTTTCCATCGTCGAGTATAGCTTTGATGCAGTTGCGTGAAAGGGAATTTGGATTTCCCTTTTGCGGAACCATATACCTAAAACGATTGGTCTTCCGATCGAGGATATTAATTCCGCCACTTTCGGTCCCCACCCAAATGTCGCCTTTCGGATCGATCCAAAAAGCATAAAGTTCGCTGCTATTCAGATAACGATCGTCACCTTGCATAGATTTAAAGCCCAGAATATTCTGCCGCTCTTCGATCAGAAAATTGATTCCACTGCGTGTGCCAATCCACACATCGCCCTTGGCATCGTGGGTAATGCACTGCACTGAGTTATTAACCAAACTTTTGGGTTCGCGTTCGTCGTGGTAATATGAAGCCGTCACTCCCCTTATTTTGTCGTAAACGTACAAACCACCGCGGGTACCAATCCAGTATTTGCCACTTCGGTCTTTCGAGATCGCACGCACCGTATTACTTCGATCGTTGTTCAGGTCAATCGTCAGATGCTCTGCTTTGAGTGAGCTTGGATTAACCGTAAACATGCCGTTGGCGTATGTACCAATCCACACGATACCGTCCTCAATGAGAATTTCCCATATTTCATGGTTATCGGGTACGTTTTGCGGAATAAAAACCTTATTTGCTTCGTTGGTTGCCGGATTATAAACGAACAATCCGCTGTTGGTTCCTAGCCACAATCGCCCCAACTTATCTGATTTCAGCACCCTGAAATAATCAGTAAAAACAGATTGGGTTGAAGGTTTAACTTCGGTCAGTTTATTCTCATTTTCTATGCGGTACAACTTGGTTTCAGTTCCCACCCATAAAACTCCGGAAGCATCTTCGTGAATAGCAGTCACCGAAGCATCTTTCAGCACGGCAGATTCACCAGCATAAAATAAATGTTGGAAATTTTCTTTTTCGCGGTTGAATTTGTTGAGACCACCATTCTCAGTTCCAATCCATAGTTGTCCTTTGCTATCTTCAAAAATTGCTCTGACCAGATTTCCTTTCAGGCTGGCCGAATCTTCTGTGTCGTTTTTGAAAACCGTAAATTTATAGCCATCGAACCGGCAAACACCCTGCGATGTACCAATCCACATCCAGCCTTGTTTATCCTGAAGAATACAATGAATTTGATTGTTGGATAGGCCGTGCTCTTGTGAGTAGAAATCGAAATTCAGGTTATTGACCACTACTGTTGCCGGGGATTTTAGCGGTGCAAAACAAAACAGGAAAGCAAGCAGTAAAAACGCAGCATAACGGCAGAAGCTCGAAACTGTATTTGATCTGTTTAGTCCGGTTTTATTCACTGCAATCATATCCTGAATTTTATTGACAGGGAACTAAATTACAATCTTTTGGCAGATTTTGGAAGTAATCTATGCAATTCGGGTTCTGCGTGTACAAATTAAAAGTGGAAGGGTAATTATTTGTCTTGTCTGGCGCCCATGACGCCAAAATTGAGGATATCAAAATTACGTTCGTACGAAGTAACAAACAATCCGTTGTTCATGAAACCACCCATTGGAGTTACCCTTCTGAAATCAAAAATCATCTGGGTCAATTCCATTGGGTATTCGGGCAAACAACTCCTAAAATCCTTCCCATAGCGATAAAGCGCACTCAGGAAATAAAAGGTAACATCGTAACCCTGGTGGCTGAATTGCGTGGGTTCTGTCGAAAATGTTTCGCGATACTGACCAACAAAACGACGAACAAGAGGTTTGTTGTAATCGATAAAATAAGGTGACAAATAGCGCAACCGCACACGATGGAAATTCTCTGTCTGAATACTTTTCAGTTTGGTCAGTGTCGGCGTTCCAATCAGCACAATGTTATAGTTTTCGGCCAGGGCATTTAGATTGGTCACGGCAACACTCACCTGCGCTTCATTATCGGTAGGAATGATAAAAATATTTTCACCGGTTTGGTCCAAAAGCGGTTTTACATTATTCACACCCTGACTTTGAAAATTATACTCGTGAAACAATTTTTTCTTTGCCTGTAAGGCCAGCCGCTCTTTACTCATTTGCGCAAGTTTAGCCTCAGCCGAAGTTGAATTGCCGCTCAATTGCAGCTGGATAAAGTTTTTGCCAAAAAATTCGTTACCGATATAAGCTGCAGTTTGTTCGGTCTGATATTCTTTGGTCGGATTCACTTTAAAATACCAGGGATTATTCTTCTCGAAGTTACCGGTTGGCGACAATGGTGAAATCATCGGAATGCGGTTTTTTGCTGCAAAAGCAGCAACTGTTTCCTGAATTTCAGGATAAACCGGGCCAATTATCAGATTCAGATCACGAAATTCGTCCAACTGCAACAAGGCGTTTACCATTTGCTGGTTGCTGGCATCAAACACAAGCAATTCGATGTTCATACCTATGCTTTGCAGACTGTCGATAGCCAGCAAAGCTCCTTCATAAAACTCCAGAAATCCTAAAATTTTAGGATCGATATTGGGCAGGTTGGCCACAACTGTTGTATCAGTAATTACAGGTATAACAGGGGGATTCAGAACAATTTTGCTTAGAAGAATTGCCTTATTGAGACCTCCGGAACTAAGCTGATCGTTACCCGACAAATTGAATGGCAATAAAAGTCCTGCTTTGTATTTACGCGTATTTGGCGCTGAAACTGGATTGCAATTCGCTGTCTCCGGAATTTCCTGAACCGGCGCCGAAATTACATTCTTTTGTTCCGAGACTTTACTTTTTGCCGACGAATATTCCGGAATCAGAATGATTTCTCCGGCCTCCAGACTTCGGGAAAGCAGCGATGGGTTGGCTTTTTTCAATTCATCAACATCAACACCGAAACGAGATGCCAGCGAAAAGAGTGTTTCTCCCTTTTCAACCTGATATTTAGTAAAGGCCTGTGGTGCAGTAGTTGCTTCAGTCGCCTGAATTGCCTTTTTCTCCGGAATCTTTAGCTTCATGCCTGTTTTCAAACCGTTTTGCAAAGCTGGATTGTACTTCAGCATTTCTTCGTGCGAAATGCCGTACCTCTGCTCCAAACTATACAAAGTTTCGCCCGAAACAACCGGATGAACCGAATAATCAGAAATGTCTGCAGAAGTACCAGACGGCGAAAGAGCTGCTTCAGCAGTTTGCTCAGCAGATTTGGTGATACTTACCGGAATTTTCAGCACCTGCCCAACCACCAAGCCATTGGTAAGTTCAGGGTTAAACCTGATCAGATCGTTAGCCGAGGCTCCATATTGCTTGGCTATTGAAAAAATAGTCTGCTTTTTACTGACCTTGTGGTAGTAAAACTCTTCTTCAACCGCTGCTGGTTTTGAAACCTCAACTTTCTGAGGTTCTGCTGCAACAACCTTTCCAACCGGAATTTTTACCGTTGAACCAGCTTGCAAAATCGCAGTAAGACCGGGATTTGCCTGAAGTATTTCTTTCTGCGAAACTTTATATTTCTGACACAGGCTGAATACAGTTTCGCTCTTGGTTACCGTGTGCAAAACGTATTTTACTCCTGAAATCTCAACCTCTTTCTGCGAAAAAACAGAATGAGACATAGAAAGAAATAACGTGCAGAAACAAATTACAAGAAATAGCTTCATGGTTGAACGTGTAAATGAACAGATCAAAAGGCTGCTTTATTTTTCAAGGCAATTTAAAAAGTCTTTTCGCCAAAATACTTCATAAACTGTACCCGTTCCCAGGCTTGAGTCGAAGAAGTAGTCTGACTTAATGATCCGTTAAAGTCGCTTAAATTTTCATACCCCTTTTCATCCATCCAGTCCGATATACCCTTGTTCATGCGGGTAATAGCCGATGGTCCTTCTTTATAAAGCACAGAAGCAACCTGTACAGCAGCTGCACCGGCCAATAAAAATTTAAGTGCAGTTTCGGTAGTGTGGATTCCGGTAGTTGCCGCCAGATCACAGGATGTAATTCCGGAAAGGATTCCGGTCCAGCGCAAAGGCAGAATGTAGTCGTGGGGCGAACTTAAAACTTCAGTCAGTACTACAGTTTGCGAATGAATATCGATATCGGGACTATAAAAGCGGTTAAAAATAGTAATCCCCGCAATTCCGGTCTGAGACAATTTCTGAACTACGTCAGGCAGATTGGTGAAATAGTGGCTAATTTTAATGCTTACCGGTATTTTTACAACCTGAAGAACTCTGTTAATGGTATCAAAATAAAACTGTTCATCGTTTTCTGCAGTGCTGCTTGTTTTAGGATAAAGGTACATATTGAGCTCCAGCGCATCGGCACCAGCTTCTTCAATTTTCCGTGCAAACAACACCCAGTCACTCGAACTTACACAGTTTACACTGGCCACAACCGGAACAGTAGTTCTTGATTTAACATCAGTTATAAGCTTCAGGTATTTCCTGATGTTATCTTCCTTGATCACATAGTCAAAATAATCAAGGTATTCAGGATCAGAATGCAGGTTGTCGCGCAAACTCAATTCTTCCTGCAATTCGTGATATATTTCTTCTTCAAAAATTGATTTTAGTACGATGGCGCCAGCACCGGCTTCGGCCAGTTTTAATACTTGTTCTGCATGCCCAGTCATACTGCTGCTCGCGGCAATAATCGGACTTCTTAATTCGAGTCCAAAAAATCGGGTTGATATATTTGCCATAACTCTCGGGTTTAATCTTTTAAAAGTATAAATTAATTGGTTTGCTGGTGTTTTTCCTGAAGGTATTGATCCATAGAAGCTGCAGCTTTACGTCCGTCTCCCATTGCAAGAATAACGGTAGCTCCTCCCCTAACGATATCACCACCGGCAAATAGTTCAGGAATCGAACTTTGCATGGTTTCTTCAACAACTTCAATTGTGCCCCATTTACTCACTTTCAGGTCTTTCACCTCTGAAGGAATCAACGGATTAGGTGAAACACCAACGGCAACAACAACCAGATCAACCGGAATATCGTATTCTGACCCTTCCAGAACAATCGGACGACGACGACCCGAAGCATCAGGTTCGCCTAATCCCATTCGCTGAATCCGCATTCCGTTTACTTTTCCTTTTTCGTCGGCAAAGTATTCAATCGGATTGGCAAGGTTCAAAAATTCGATACCTTCTTCTTCAGCATGATGAACTTCTTCAACACGGGCCGGCATTTCAGCACGCGAACGACGATAAATAATCATGGCACGCTCGGCACCCAATCGTTTGGCTGTACGCACCGAATCCATTGCAGTATTTCCACCACCAATAACAGCTACATTTTTTCCTTTGATGATCGGAGTATCAAACTCATCGCTGGCAGCATTCATCAGGTTTACACGGGTCAGGTATTCGTTTGACGACAAAATTCCATTGTAATTTTCACCCGGAATATTCATAAACCTCGGAAGCCCGGCTCCACTGGCCACGAAGAAAGCTTCAAATCCTTCTTCTTTCAAATCGTCAAAACTGGCTGTTTTTCCGACAATGAAATTCCGGACAAACTTTACGCCCATCTTCTGGAGGTTGTCCAGTTCAACATCTACAATTTTGTTTGGCAACCTGAATTCAGGAATACCATATTTTAATACACCGCCAATTTCGTGCAGCGCTTCAAAAACGGTCACATCGTAACCCAGTTTAATCATATCACCGGCAAACGATAACGAAGCAGGGCCAGAACCGATAGCAGCCACCTTTATTCCATTGGATGGAGCCACTTCAGGAATCGACATTAATCCGCTTTCGCGTTCGTAATCGGCGGCAAAACGTTCCAGATAGCCTATCGCTACCGGATCTTTTTTCATTTTCTGAGTATAAAAACAGCTGGCTTCGCATTGTTTTTCCTGTGGGCAAACACGACCGCAAACAGCCGGAAGAGCCGAAGTTTCTTTCAATGTTTTTGCTGCTTCAAGGAAGCTTCCCTGCTCGATGTATTTGACAAATTTCGGGATATTGATACTTACAGGGCAACCATCGATGCAAGTTGGATTCGGGCAATCCAGACATCTGGAAGCTTCCGCCTGCGCCTGAACTTCGGTCAGACCGGTATTTACTTCACGATCCTGGTAACGGATGCGCACAAACGGATCCAATTCAGGCATCCGCGTTCTGATCATGGCCGTACGGTCTTTGTTAGCCATTTTCTTTCTCAGTTCGACACGCCACTCTTTTTCGCGCTCAATCTGAAGATATTCTTTGTTTGTTGACATTTCAGTAGATTTAATAGGATTACAAATACCGTTCGTTGGCTAGCTTCTCTTCGGATGAATAACCGCCCAGACGCATAATTAACTCATCAAAATCAATCTGGTGGGCATCAAATTCAGGCCCGTCGATACAGGTAAACAAGGTCTGTCCGCCAACGGTAACCCGACAGGCACCACACATTCCGGTACCGTCAACCATAATGGCATTCAAACTAGCCTGGGTTGGTATCTGGTATTTTTTTGTCAGCAGGGAGGTAAATTTCATCATCACGGCGGGACCAATGGCAATGCATTCATCAACTTTTTCGCGCAGAATAACTGCTTCAGCACCGGCAGTAACCAATCCTTTTGTTCCGTATGATCCATCATCGGTCATCACAATCACTTCATCTGACCATTTTCGGATTTCGTCTTCCAGAATAATCAGGTCTTTATTACGGGCAGCCAAAATCGAGATCACACGATTTCCGGCTTTTTTAAATGCTTCAACAATGGGCAACATAGGCGCAACACCAACACCACCGCCACATGCAAGTACAGTTCCGGGCTGGTGAATATGCGTAGCTTTTCCGAGAGGACCGACCAAGTCGAGAATGTAATCACCAACGTTTAGCTCGAAAAGTTTGGAGGAACTGACACCCATTTTCTGAACAACCAGAACAATGGTACCTTTTACAGGGTCGGCCCCGGCAATGGTCAGCGGAATTCTTTCCCCTTTCTCATCGACACGCAGAATTACAAAATGACCAGGCTTGCGCGAACGGGCAATACGAGGAGCATCAACAACAAATTTGGCTACTTTTTCAGAGAAAAGAACCTTTTCAACAATCTGGTTCATCGTGAAAGTATTTAGTTTACGAGTTTTAAAATAAAACGCCAAAAATAGCAATGAACACAGAATTCCAAGGCATAAACCATTTTTTTTTGTTATACCTGTTCTTTTTCGAAGAATGATATACATACAGTTAATATATGGTTGTCAATTCAAGTTTCACCGAATTCTTAAATTTTCTCCATTTTCAAAAAAATAAATCATCAATACACAGTGGAATGACCTATCTTTAAAGTTTTGTTTGCTCGCCAACTCACAGGTCAAAAAAGTGTAAGGGAAACAACAACAACTTAATAAAATTCAGAAAATTGGTTCAGGAATTTATAATTGGATTTACAGAGCACCGTGCAGTAGGAAACATTTTTGTTCCGCTGTTAATAGAAAAGGAACGTTCGTATTATACCGTAAAAAAGGTGGTGAAGCTTCGCGATTATAAAAGCGGCGAGGTAAAATTGAACGAATTGGAGTTGGAATTACTTAAGCTGATTGAGAATTACAGCGATGAAGCAATCATGAAGAAGTTTTCGAAAAAAGCTGCCAACCCGAATTTCTTTCAGCAAATGGATACTGATTTATTTCAGAACCACATTAGTCCGTACATCGATAAATACATGTACAAATGTGTATTGCTAATGATGAAAGGCAACACACGCCTGTTTCTGAAACAAGCCAAATATTCGAATCTGTATGATGAAGACATTGTAAAGATAAACCCAACTTTTACCGATAGTGTTTTTTATTTTAACCGAAACGAAATTGGAACCCAATACCGGCTAAAAATCAGTCATGAAGGACAACACATTGATTTGCTTAAGAAAAACATCAAAATGGTTTGCACGCAGCCGTGTTGCTTCGTGTATCTCAACAAACTCTATGTTTTTAAAGGTCTTTCCGGGAAAAAACTGGTTCCGTTCCTGACCAAAGATTCGGTTTCGATTCCTCAGCAGGCTGAAGATAAATACTACCAGTCCTTCATCCTGAATACGATTAAAGAGTCTGAGGTGAAAGCCACCGGATTTGATATTATAGAGAGCCTGCCGCCACGTAAAACAATCCTTTCGCTGGAACAGGATTTGGCACTTCGTCCGGTTATTGTGGTAAAATTTAAATACGAAAGCAGCCTTTATCTGGCTGATTCGGTTTCCAATGTTTTCGTCAGCCTCGAAAAAATTCAGGGAAACTATTCGTTTAAAAAATTTGTTCGCGACCGCATTTGGGAAGACGCTCAGTTGGGTTTGCTTAAAAAGCTTGGACTGAAATACAAAAATGGGTTTTGGAATCCGGAAGAAAGCAAACAAAATTCGGAAACTGAGAATTATTACCGGGCCATCGAATGGCTTTCCGAGAATCACACAGAGCTCGAAACGCAGGGATATCAAATCATCCAGACCAAACCGGGCAAAAAATATTTTACCGGAACGCAAACGCTCGACATTCAGATTAAAAACAATCAGGACTGGTTCGATATTTATGCGATGGTCAAATTTGGCGATTTTCAGGTGCCCTTTATCCGGCTCCGGAAATTTATACTGAACAAGATTCGCGAATTTGAACTTCCATCAGGAGAAATCGCCATTCTGCCGCTTGAATGGTTTTCATCGTATCGCGACATTTTCCCTTTTGCCAAACTCGAAGGCAATGTGATAAAACTGAAGAAGCATCATTTTCAGCTCCTTCAGGACAAAGTAAAAGGCTTAGACCGAAACTATTTCCGAAAACTTGAACAAATAAATTCGATCACAGATCAGCCGATTGCGGTGCCCGGCGAACTAAAAGCTAAGCTGAGAAATTATCAGAAAGATGGGTATTCGTGGATGTACCAACTGTGCGAGAATCAACTTGGTGGCTGTTTAGCCGACGATATGGGGCTTGGCAAAACAATACAAACCTTGACCCTCTTACTGAAAATCAGGAAGAAAAATACGATGTCTTTTCTGCCCGATCCGGAGGATCAATCACAGAATCAATTGTCGCTCTTTGAGCCATTACCCGCTCCTTCCGAAATTCAGTCAGCCTCGATGATCGTGATGCCAACTTCGCTTATCCACAACTGGAACAACGAGATTCAGAAATTTGCACCTTCGCTGCGTGTATATAAACATGTTGGTGCACTTCGGAATAAATCGAGCATGGCTTCGGCGATCAGGAACTACGATGTGATTTTAACCACTTATGGAACCATCAGAAACGATTATGAGATGTTGCGCTCATTCGAATTTCATTACCTGATTCTGGATGAAAGTCAGAATATTAAAAACTCATCATCAAAAACCTATAAAAGTGTTGTCGAAATCAGATCGAAACACAAATTGGTGATGACCGGAACTCCAATCGAAAATTCGCTGTCCGATTTATGGTCGCAGTTTAATTTCCTGAACCAGGGTTTACTGGGTAGTTTACCCTTCTTCAAACGCGAATTTATTACACCGATAGAAAAGAGTAACGACGAAGAGCAACAGAAAAAACTGCAAAAACTGATTCGTCCATTTGTGCTGAGAAGAACCAAAGAAGAGGTGGCAAGCGATTTGCCGGCACTTACAGAACAAATAAGGTATTGCGAAATGACTGATGAACAGCGTGAAATATATGAAACCGAAAAATCGGCCATCCGGAATACCATCCTGAAAAATATTGAGTCGAACGGAATCAAAAAATCGGCACTGGTTGTTTTGCAGGGTCTGACTAAACTCAGGCAACTATCGAACCATCCATCGTTGGTGACAAAAGAAAACGAGGCTGAATCAGGAAAATTCAACGAGATATACCGCTGCCTCGAAAACCTGGTTGCCGAAAAGCACAAGGTTTTGATTTTTTCGTCTTTTGTGAAACACCTCGAATTACTGCAAACAAAAATTGAAGCAGAAAACTGGAAATATTCAAAATTAACTGGGAAAACAATTAACCGGCAGGAAGTAATTCAGCAGTTTCAGGGAGATCCCGACAATCATATTTTCCTGATTTCGTTGAAAGCTGGTGGTGTTGGACTTAACCTCACTTCGGCTGACTATGTTTTCATTATCGATCCGTGGTGGAATCCGGCGGCTGAAAACCAGGCCATCAACCGGGCGCACCGCATTGGTCAGGATAAAAAAGTTTTTGTTTACCGATTTATTACTGAAGATTCGATCGAAGAAAAGATTCAGACACTGAAATCAAAAAAATCGGCATTGGCTGAAAAGTTTATTAGTTCCAACAATCCGATCAACTCCATTACTCATGATGAAATAATGAGTTTATTCAGCTAATTTCGGGTTTTCGCAATCGATTTTCGGTTTAAATTTGCCCGCTATTCAGATATTTAAAAACTTTAGCCTAACTCTATGAAGCAGATTCTTATTTTACTGTCGCTCTTTCTGGTTTTAACTACTGCTCACGCTCAGCTAACACTAAGTTTAAAAGATGCCACACTTGGCTCCGGAAGCTATTTGAGACCAGAAATGCCCTCACAACTGAAATGGAAAGACAATGAGCATTACGTGATGGTCAAAAAGAATACTCTGGTTGAAGTTGACATTAAAACGGATAAACAGACCGACCTTCTTTCATTAGCTGAACTAAACACAGCATTAACTGCGAAGGAGATAAAAGAAACGAAAGCTTTTCCAGCATTTACTTTCATCGGCGAATCACAAATATGGTTTTACGCTTCAGATAAGTTGGTAATCCTGAATTTGAAAGATAAGTCGGTCTCAAGTATCGACCATGTAAAAGAAGCTGGAAACGAAGATTTCAATATCGAAACAAATACGATTGCCTATACACTGAAGAACAATCTTTACATCTCCAGTAATCAGGGCAATGAACAAATTACAAACGATTCAAATCCACACATCATCAACGGAACAAGTGTTCACCGAAACGAATTTGGTATTTCAAAAGGAACGTTTTGGTCGCCATCAGGTAATCAGCTGGCATTCTACCACATGGACGAAACGATGGTAGGCGATTATCCCCTTGTCGATTTTATGGCGCGCGAAGCCGAACTTAACAACGTAAAATACCCAATGGCCGGAATGACAAGTCATGAGGTTAAACTTGGGATTTACAACAGGTCAAGCAAGCAGCTTGTTTATATGAAAACCGGCGAACCTAAAGACCATTATCTTACCAATATCAGTTGGAGCCCTGATGAAAAATCAATTTTCATCGCTGAGTTAAACTGCGCACAAAACCACTTGAAGCTTAATCAATATGATGCATCTTCGGGCAATCTGATCGAAACCGTTCTGGAAGAAAAAGACGAAAAATATGTGGAGCCTTCGCATCCTATCCTATTCTCGAAAGCTGATCCGTCAAAATTCTATTTTCAGAGCAACCGCGATGGCTTTAACCATGTTTATTCGTGCTCTCTAAACAACGGACAATTGACCCAAATTACAAATGGCGATTGGGAAGTCACCGAATTACTTGGATTTGACAAAGATGAGAAACAGCTGTTTTTTGAAGCTACCAAAGAAAGTCCCATCGAAAGGCATGTTTACCTAATTAATGTCCAATCAGGAAAAACAAGTAGGTTGACCGAAAAATCAGGTACTCATTCGGGAATTCTGTCACCCGATAAAAAGAATCTGATTGACTATTGGACAAGTACCAGCGTGCCGGGAATTGTTGACTTAATTGCAATTAAAGATGGACATACAAAAACTATTTACGAAGCACCCAATACACTGAAAGACTATCAATTGGGCGAAAACTCTGTTTTCACAATTAAAGCTGCCGACAACACCACCGATTTGTACTGCCGAATGATTAAACCGAGCAACTTTGATCCAACAAAAAAATATCCGGTTATTGTATATGTTTATGGAGGGCCGCACGCTCAATTGGTCAATAAAACCTGGCACAACGATGCACGTTGGTGGCAATATTATATGGCCGAGAAAGGATACATCGCGTTTACTGTTGATAGCAGAGGTTCTACCAACAGGGGTAAAGCATTTGAAAATGCCATTCACCGCCAACTGGGAGTTGTTGAAACTGCCGACCAAATGAAAGGAATTGAATATCTGAAATCACTGCCATTTATCGATACTGATCGGATTGGGGTCCATGGCTGGAGTTATGGCGGATTTATGACTTTAAATCTGATGTTAAAACAACCTGAAACTTTCAAAGTTGGAGTTGCCGGCGGTCCGGTTGTTGACTGGAGTATGTATGAAGTTATGTATGGCGAGCGATATATGGATACTCCTGAAGAAAATCCGGAGGGGTACAAGAATTCGAATATGCTAAACTATGCCGATAAACTTCAAGGTAAATTAATGCTTATCCATGGCGTTCAGGATCAAACCGTGGTAATGCAGCATAGCATTCAGTTCCTGAAAAAATGTATCGATTTAAATAAGCAGGTCGACTTTTTTGTGTATCCAACTCACGAACACAATGTTCGGGGAAATGATCGTCTACACCTGATGGAAAAAATCACCAATTATTTTCTGGAAAATTTATAGTCTGAATTTATTCGAAACGCAGGGGTTCGGGTCCACGCGGCTGAAAGGTATAGAAACGGTTTTTTGAAACTTCATCGAGAATAAAACCAATAGAACTTACATCGCTTGGATGATTGGGATAATATGCCAATCTGATTTGGATTGTTTTGAAAATAAGGTTTTCGTTTCGGATACGAAGTCCCAAACCTAATCCGGCATAATAATTTTGCCTGAAAATTGATTCTTCAGCCGGTCCTACAATTCCAACATCGAAGAATGAAAAAAATGCAGTTTGAAAATTCAGGATCGACCTTTTCTGAAAAAAAACATTTTCCACGTTCATTGTCAAACGCTGTTTGCCTTTGCCAATGCGACTTCCAAATCCTCGAATGCCATCACTGTTTCTAAGCAATAGGTCTTCAATTTCGAAACGGTTTATTCCCAGCGTATAATTCAGTTTTATAAACTGCCTGGCCTGAACATTCCAAACAACAAACAAGGGAGAAATAAAATTAATCTTTAAGTCAGCCATCCCTTGTTCCAAACCGTTGGGTTTCCAAAAACTTCCCAATCCGAAAGAAGTATAGAAATAAAATGGCTTGCGCTTAAATAAATTACCACTCGATAAAAAAAGGTGAGAATACAAACGGTCTCCAAATTCATTGTGGTCAAAACCAAAAACCAACTCATGCAAATACCCTTTTGGAATATCTTCGGTAATTCCGTAGCTGTACACCCGATAGTCACGAACATACGAACGCTGCGAAAAACTAAGACTTCCGAGGTAAAAAGTGCTATTAGCAAAAAACTGGTTACTGTTGATATCAGATTGTGGACGATCGTAAAACGAAGTATATCGTACACGACCAGCCAAAGTCATTTGAAACCGACTGTCATTGGTATTTATTCCCAATTTCAATCGTCGACCATACCAGCTATCCAGAAAAATATAATTCAAGGGATATTCACTCATTACCTGATCATTCAAGTTAATCCGTTCTGATCTGAAATTTCTCAACACAGTTAAGCCACCAGCATAAACAGATTGTGGTCTCAGGAAATCACGGTCAAAAGAAACGAAAAAACCTTCTCTCAGGTAATTATTGGCATACCCGGTCGAGAAGTTAACAAAGTTTCCCTGAACATTATTTACAGCATAATATGCCTCAAATCCAATATGAGGAGTCTTTCCTGTATGCGCAAAAAGTTTTGTGCCAATTTCGTGGCCGACTCCCAATATATTTTTGTCATAAATTCCCAGTTCGCCTTTGTTAATCCCCCCCAGATTTCCTGAAACACCCAATGAAAAGACGTCTTTGGTTAGAATCAAAATATCAACCATGTCATCATTAAATTCTCTTGGTTTAATGATTATCCGAACATCTTTCAAATAAGGTAAACTGCGAAGCAAACGCTCATTATCCATAACCAGATTAGGATCAAGTAGCTGTCCTTGTTTAATCCACAAGTTTTTTCGAATGACATATAGATTCGATTTTGAGTGCAGTTTGTTGGCTGATTTTTCAATCCAAATGTTAGTGATCTTAGCCGTATCATTAAAATCTGGACCAAAAACATCAAGCGATTTTATTGTAATTGAGCCGATGGTCTTATTCTCGAACGTTTTATAATATTCGTAAGACAACAAATCAATACTATCAGTTTTGTTTACAGAACAGATAACCCAATCGTATAGCCATTTTGTGAGTTTATGCCGGGATGCTTTCACCTCAAGACTATCGTAAAACAACTCTGGCTTTTTCTTCAGCTTCTCAACATCAAGAGAGTCATTTTTTTGCATACAAATATCCTTTCCTGTCAGGGATAACGAATAAAAAAGCAGAAAGGATATCCAAACAATTCTCATGATAAAGAAATGATCTTTTCAAATTCTAAAATTATTTAATTAATCTTAAGAAAAAGTGTTAAAAAAATATAAGCCTACAAGATTATCATCCTAAGAATTTTATTTGATCTGAGATTCGTTTTTTCAATTATAATACCCTATTTTATTAAATTTGCCGCACAATGTCGAATATAAAAGAGTTATATAGAAAAAACGTTTACGGGGTTATGGGAACCCTGATCTTTCATATTTTACTGGTGGCCGGATTTTTGGTCGCAGAATTAAATCTGAATGTTAAATTTGAAAAAGAAGAAGCCATATTACTAGACTTTACTGCTCCCGAAGAAAAAGAAAAGATTCAAGAACCGGAACGAACCCCAGAGAAAAATGAAATCACTGACAATTCATCAAAAACTAATTTTAGTTCAGGCAGCAACAGAGCGGTGAATGATGCTCTCAAAAAAGACAAATTCTTTGATGCTAATTACAACCGTGACATTGAGGAAGCAAAAAAACTGGTGGCTGATGTAAACAAACAATTATCGAAAAAAGTCGCACCAGTAACTAAATTCACAATGCCTGAAGAAACAACAGAAGGTCAAGATCCGGATTCAATCAAGAATGTGATATATTCAGGAAAGAGCAACATCCATTATTTCCTCGAAAACAGACACCATATCAGATTACCCATTCCGGTATATTTAGCTAAAGGAGGAGGAACTGTAATAGTTGACATACAAGTTGACCGATCAGGCAAAGTGATTAAAGCAGAAGCTAGACCATCCAAAAGTCTGAGTGACCCCATGCTCCCAACTTATGCCACACAAGCAGCTGAACGCACAGTATTTAACTCAGAATCAAAAGCTCCATCCATTCAGAAAGGAACAATTACTTACAAATTTGTTGCTCAGTAATGTTTCTAAAATATTAAAAGCATCCCGACTTTAACATCATTTAACAAATATTTTACCAATTTCCTAACTCAATTCCTTACATTTGTAATACATTTTTTTTCATAAGTTTAGGTTTAGTTAGGTTAGTTAGTTTAAGAGAGGAAAGGTAGGTTATTGAACCTACCTTTTTGTTTTCTCAGCAAGTTCATCATCTGGAACTAAATTAATCGACAGAGAACTTAATAGATTACATGACCACTTCACTTAGTCATTTCAATGAAACCAGATTTTACCAGTTGATTTTGGATCACATTTTTTAGAAACAAAATATATTTGAGATATTTGTTTTTTCCACATTTTATACTGATTTTTAAAAATTGAAAAAAATCAGATGTTTTTGTTATTAAGTGAATCCAATTACACAATATAAATTTTGCGATGATTGATTACTCGAACCTTGAACTTTTAAATGGAATCCTTAGAAATGATACTATTGTTTTACAATACATTTATAAGAATTTCTATTCCAAGATTAATTTTTTCATCAAGAAAAATAATGGAGATGATGATGATGCCAATGATATTTTTCAGGAGGCAATTATTATTATTTACAGAAAATTAAAAGCTAACGATTTGGTATTGGATTGTACTTTTGAAACCTACCTATATTCTGTTTGTCGATTTTTATGGCTTAAGCAGCTAGAAAAAAGAAAATTAGAAAAAGAGAAGATTAAAGATAATCATGAATTTAATGATGATATTTATGATGATGGACTGGAAAAAGTAGTTGATCTAAACGATAGATATAAACTATTTCAGAAACACTTTACTAATCTGGGCAAAGACTGCCAAAAAATTCTACAGTTATACTTCGACAAGGTTCCGCTCAAGAATATTGCTCAGATTATGGGCTTTAAAAGTGAGAAATATGCTAAAAAGCGTAAATTTAAATGTAAAGAATACCTGATAAAGAGCATTAAACAAGACCTTGAGTACAAGCAAATTTTAAGTGGCGATCATTAAGCTTTACCTTTAGACTTCATCAGTTTATAGGCTTTTTTTCTCCTATACCAATCTCCGGCAATAAAAATTCCAACAAGAATAAGGAATAATACAAAATAAAGATCGGTACTGGCTTTTAACGGTTCCGGATTTCCAATGCTCACATAACCTAACCAATAATGTGGATGAGATGTCAATGGATCTGAAGAGTCTAGATGCTTCAACTTTGCCATTCTTAATGCAATATCTTTTCTTTTTCCCTTAGACAGAAAGTAATAAAAGTCTTCCATAATTTTCGCACCAGACTTATCTTCAACCTGCCACAAAGTCATTACAATTGATGGACACCCAGCATAAATAAAACCCCGAGCCATACTCATAACACCTTCACCTTTTTGAAGCTTACCTGTACCTGTTTCACAAGCGCTTAAAACTGCGAGTCGCGCATTAAGCCTCATATTGTAAATTTCATAAGTATTTAAATAACCATCATCAGTTGATTTCTGATCAGGTCTTGAAAAAACAAGTTTTGAAAACATTGGCACACTATCATTAATAATAGTATGCATAGCTAAGTGCAAAATATCAAACTCAGCCGCCTTGTCCTTAAAAGTATTCTCTTGAGCAAGATCATCTAGAAACGAATTTGTTTTAATATATCTGGATATGCCCAGAACTTCGTCTTTAGCTCCGGCTAATGGGCTTAAAAATCTTTGAGAAGTAGTTTCTGCATCTTTATACGGAACATTCGGGTCATAAAGTGGAGAAAAGGCTAGTAAACTTTTCGAACTGTTCTTATCCTTATCTGAATAATCATAAAGTAATGTTGCGGAATAGCTATAATTTATAGTATAATCACAAATTAAATACTTCAAGTTTCTAAAACTCATTACACTAGTATCTGGCATTTGCGACAATAATGCATCAAATGGAATATAGGATAATTTATCGTGTGGAATAATGGTTAAATCTTTCCCTAATATCTTTGATTCGATAGGTTTTAGAAGTTTTTCAAACAAACTGTAACCTGAAACTGTATAATTAATAAAGTCCTTCTTTTTAGTGAAAATGTAGTTCGGATTCACCAAAAAATCACGAACAAACTGAATATTTGTAAGGAAAGAAGAATCAAAGTTATCCATAGAAAAGCTTACAGAATCCTTTGTGATTACAAAACGATAAAGTTCACCTTTACTTTCACCAAACACAGGTTCTTTTATATAGAATTCGAGTAGTGCCTGTCTAGTGCTTAATTTAGATTGAACTTCAGAAACCCCGATTACTTTATTTTCATATTTGAAAGAATAATATCTTGGATATAATTTTTCAAATGAATCTATTAATCTATTATACTCTTCATTGAACTTAAATATTTTAGCAGAATATAAATTTACTTTCAGAGAATCAGGTTTGACTTTATGATTTTCTTCAAACAACATGGAAGTATAATTATCTATATTGCTTTTATAATAGCTTTCCCTCTTTAACAAGGAGTCTGGAATTCCACCAAACTCTTTTGCCTTCATATCTTTTACAGAAGCCAACAAATTTGAAGATTTACTCCTTTCTGACAATTCAAAAGCACGTTCCAGAAATTCTTTCTTTTTTGTCTGATTGTATAACTTAAAGCTGATTTTAATTGCATCAGAAAATGTTGATTCCTGATTTCGTGCCAAAGAGAACTTACTTTCTTCATTTTCGAAGCCAATCTGAAGGCGATGTATTAATTCTATTGACTTAATTATTGAATTCAAGCTGGCATTAAAAAATTTAAAAGAATTGGTATAATCAAATTCTGATAGGTAGATGTCTCCCAAATTTTCCAAAGCCAAAGCTTTTTTCTTAAATTGTTCGACTAACTGAATTTCAGAAATAACATGATCTAATGGTGGGTCAATTAAAGGGTCTTGTATTTTAAAGGAATCGACTAATGATACTATTGCATTTTGATAATATTGTATAGCCTCAATCAAGTTCTTTTTACGCTGACTCCGAAAATCATCTATTTGATAGGCTGCAGAGTTCTTCAGAAAGTAATAATAATCTCCAAAATTAGATTGAACCTCCGAATAAACAGATCCTTTGTCTCCATAATAAGTTAGAGCAATAGATTTTGCCTTTGAAGAAAAGCTAAGTGCACTATCAAATTTCTTTTGAGAAATTAGCAAGGAAGAATAAGCTAAATATTCAGTTGCTAATTCAATATTTGATGTTCCATATAATTTTATCCAACTTTCTATTGCCTTCAAATAATACTTTTCTGACAAATCAGGTTTATTTTCATTTCGATAGGCTTGGGCGATTAAATCAAATAATCGAGCTTTTAATCTTGGAATATCAATGGTATTAATATTTGCTTTTGCGAATTCAATAGCCAATTGATTGTATCCTAACTTAAGTTGGGCTTCAACTAAATTGTATTTAGTGGTTTGGAATATTCGATTTGAAGCCACGCTATCTTTTTTAATTAGCCTTATCGCATTTTGATGAAACTGTATTGCTTTATTAAAATCACCTTTTAAACCAAAAATAATTCCAAGATTTGAATATACTGCACCAAGCTTTGAGTGTTCATCTCCAAGTTTCGCTATGATAATTTTTTCCGCAGTATTATATACTTCAATAGCCTTTTCAAAATTCTGAAGACTCTTAAATTGAATTCCCATATTAATCAATGGAGAAGCTAACTCCAATCTATTTCCTCCATAATTCTTTCGTATTATTTGATAAATGCTATCAAATTTTGACAAAGCCGCTTCAAAATCACCAATCTGCCCTAAAAAATAACCATCCTTTTGAAGTTTTGCCATAATCAAACTATCCTTAAGCGATATTTTGGGATCCTGAGAAAACCCAACCATACAAATGGATAACAAGCAAAGAAATAGGATTATCTTTTTAAACATTTCTAGAATTTCAAGATACAGTATATCAATACATTAAAACATTAATTCTAATTTTTTCTAAAAACTGGGGTTACCTTTTGTCCGTTTAGGGAATAAACATTCGAACAAGAATAATTAAGGAACCAGTGTTAATCATTAAATTCAAAAGTAATGAAAACTTTATTTGCGAACAACGAAACAAAAAATTTTGATTCTTTCTCTTTT
>JAFLKN010000039.1 GCA_019163175.1 Prolixibacteraceae bacterium
GAAAAATTAAAAGAAAACATGCCTTCAAAAGTCACATTTTGACCAAGAAAAGCACGAAGCGTAAACGTAACCTGACTTATTGGGGAACCGTTAATAAAGCTGACGTGCCTAATGTAAAGGCTATGTTGACCATCTAAGAATGTTTTCTTTTACAGAGTAATTAAATTAAGTAATTAATCGAATGAATTAGCTTGAAGATCCCTGAGACGGGACGCTAACCATTCTAAAATCAGTTTTATGCCAAGATCAGTAAATGCAGTAGCATCACGGGCTCGCAGAAAAAAAGTCCTGAAGCTTACCAGAGGTAACTTCGGCGCCCGCAAGAACGTATGGACCGTTGCAAAAAATACCTGGGAAAAAGGTTTGCAATATGCCTACAGAGATAGAAAAGTAAAAAAGAGAAACTTCCGTGCTTTATGGATTCAGCGTATCAATGCTGCCGTTCGTAACGAAGGTTTATCTTATTCACAGTTTATTGGTTTGCTCAAAAAAGCAAATGTTGAAATCAATCGTAAAGTTTTGGCTGATTTAGCAATGAATCACCCTGTAGCTTTTAAAGCAATTGTAGATAAGGTGAAATAATCATCGTCGGTTAGGTGAATAAACATACGAAACCCTGCTCATGAGCAGGGTTTTTTGTTTTATGACCTGATTAATCTGTTGGTGATTCTGAGATTTATACAAGTATAGTTTTGTTAATTAGACCGATTCCCATTTGTAGGAATGTTATTAACTCTAAACGAGCATGGAGCTAATGACATGGCTTCGGATTCTATTGTAATTGTGATCAATCCTTCAAAGGGTATTTTATATGATAGAACTCAGGAGCTTATTGAAGTTGTAAGGAATGCCAGAGTTATCGTTTTTGAGATTAATGAATTGGATCTTGACGTAATTTAGTCTCTTTTTGTATCGTTTTTTACGTTCGTTTTTATAACAGGCTACTTAATGGCAAGACGGGGAGTCTCGACTTCAATTTTGGTTGGGGGTTAGTTTGCTGAATGGAATAGAGCTTAATTAAATTCTATTATTACTGAAATTTGAAATTTATATTGCATTGATTTATTGGGATTAGTGTAGGTGTTTGAGATACAACTTTGTGTGTTATCACTCAAACAAAAATTAAGAAAGAGCATCGATTTTGATATGCAAGTTTTTCTATCTTTACAATACATTAGATTCCTCGATGTATGAAAGTGAATATTTTTATTGGTTTGAAGTTGATTTTATTGTTGGTTTTTTGTTGGTCTTTTTCAGGTAAAGCCGAAGTTCATAGTACACAACCTGATGATGTTTATATTTTTAATAAAAGCAAAATCCGTGTTGAAGGAAATCTATCGCCTTTTGAATCTACGATTGAGATTGAGGAATTTGGACTTCAGAAATATATTCTTAAAATCTATCTTCATTCCACCTATGCTGCAATTCCTCCCTCATTTAATGTCGCTGTAAAATTCCCTCGCGAAAAAATCAATCAAATATGGAATTCAAAAACATGGTCGAATAAATCTTTCTTCACTTTGCCGTCATACGACCGTGCGGCTGCCGGATTCTCCATTATTGCCGGAATGACTATAAACGATCAGAATCAAATTACATTTACCTGTAAAGATGCCTATCAAGCAAAGTTTGTCAGTTCCAATATTCGAGAAGAAAATGATACTATTGTTTTTAACCTCGGTTTTTTTGAAGATAATCCCCCTTTATCGAATCTTCAGGATTATCAGGCAGAAGTATTGGTTGATTTTCGGAACATACACTTCTCAAAAGCAATTTATGATGCTTCATCCTGGTTTTTAGCTGATGAATTTAAGCAAGGTTTAGCCAGTGTTGATACCACCAACGTTCCCGTATTTTCAACCTGGTATCCAATGCATCGGAACATTCCCCTCGAAAATATTACCAAAGAACTCGATTCGCTCCGGACCTTTAATTTTAAGTCGGTTTTGGTTGATGATGGATGGCAGGCTTTGGTTAAAATGAAAATTGACACCTCATATGCGTATGAAGAGAATAGCTTCAGAACTATGAATCTGTTTAAACAGAAATGTGTTGAAATGGGACTTCCATTGTATTTGTGGTATTCGATTCCGTTTATGGGTGGAAACCCAGTTGTTTTAAAGAAATTTGAAGGAAAATATATACGCTATCGTGCGCCAAGACAAATGTATGTTCTCGATCCCAGGTATGCGGATGTACGTAAACATCTCGTTAGTACCTATGCTAATTTCCTTACTGAATGGCAATTTGATGGATATTGGTTTGATTTTTTGAAAGGTTTTTATCCTAAGGAGGGCGCTGTTATAGACGAGGATAAGGGTCGCGATTTTGTTTCGATTCAGTTGGCGATAGATACCTTATATGCTGACTTGGAGGCGCGTTTAAAGTCAATAAAACCCAATATTTTTATGGGACAGAAGTTCCCAATTGTTGGCCCTAATTTGGTTAGCTATCAAAACTTTTTGACTGGCTTTGTTGGTGTTGAGAACGCGCAGGTTGTGAGGGAAAAAATGGTAAATAACCGTTTACTTTACGGGAAATTTACTCCTTTTATGGAGGTTGTAGCAATTAATCCGCGTGAAAAGGCTGAGGATGTTGCCAGGAAAATGCAATCTGTGCTTTTTGGAAATCCTTATTTGTCATTCTATGTCACTACTTTGCCACAAGATTCCAAACAAACGATTCGGTTTTGGCTCGACTACTGGAAAAAGAACTACAAAGTGATTTTTGAAGGTACTTTTGAACCCTTGCAGGTTTCCCGCTTTTACCCTGTTATTAAAGTTGAAAATAGTCAAAAGACGATTTATATGATGTATGAGGATTATACTTTTAATTTACCCGTAGTACTTAATTCTCCACTTGAGGTTATCAATTCAAAAGTTACCGAAACTGTGCATTTTCTGCTAAATAAGCCCGGAGTTCAGTATAATTATGAAATTTTTAACTGCAAAGGCGAAAGTAAAGTTAAAGGGATAATCGCTAGCAAGAGTAAAAATTCTGTCGATTTATTGGTCCCATCGGCTGGGTATATTCGTATAACACCAATCCATTAATATCTTCTTTTTCTTTAGAATACCGGTTTGTAATGTCTTTTGAGCCATTTGGCAAGACCATCCAATCCGGGAAAAAGTACCCTTTCCGTAATATTAGCCTGATCTAGCTTGTCTCTCACTTCAAGCTTTAACTCTTTGGGAATGATAATTCTTCGGTATAATTCCGGATGTTCGATCAGCCACTCATCCATAATTGCTGTTGGGTTCATCATTACCGAGAATAAGGCAAATTGGTTTACGATTCGTTCATCCAGGGATGGTGGCTCAAAAAATAAGACCTGATCTTGAATAAATAAGCGATCGAAATCCGAAAGTGAAACTATTTTTTCGAGCATTTCGAGTGTGAAAGCGTTGCACTTTTCATCATTCAGTCCATCACTGAATGGTGCAGGTACGAGTTGATTCACTTTAACAAAATCTACCTTCCAAATCACCCCGTCAGTATCATATTTTTCAGTATTGGCTGTGGCAAAGTGCATGGCTATAAATGGAGAATAGGTCCAGTCAATTAGTCGGGTTGGTAATCCGTGATGTTGAGCCAATACAAGTGATCGCCAGAAAGTACTGGTTAGTTGTGGATCGCTGTTAATGGAGTATTTCCTGAAATTTCGAAGTAAGTGGTATTCCAATTCAGGCTTATCTCCGCAGTTTCGCAGAAAGCTGTTTTTCAGTTCGTAATTCATGTCCGACAATCCTCTGAAAGCATAGTCAGAACGGTATCTTCCCAATTCAGGTTTCCAGGAGTCGTGGTATACTTCTTCGCAAAGTTGTTCCCATGAACTTACGGTAATATCATTTTGCTGAATCATTTTTTGCTGTAGTATTTACAGGTAAATATAAATCATTCAGCGGGTATATTGAAGGATTATTTCTGAAATTTGATAAGGCTTTGTGCTCAGGAGTGCTATTTTCTTTAGCTTTTTTTTGCTGGTGCAGAACTCTGATTACTTTTTGTTCCACTTAGTTTTAATGTGTCTTTTTTTACTTCAGCAGGTTTAATTTGCAATGCAGGAGCCTCAGTTTTTCTGGGTGTTAAAATTGGAGCTTCGGTTGAAACTGGTTTGTGATGAAAAAATGGTTGTATTTCAATTTTTGAAATTACTTTCAAACCAAGTAGGTAAAATACGGATGTGCTGAAAAGAAAAAGTCTCATGGCAGTACTTTTGAAAAAATAAAATTAGGTAATTCGTTCAAATTTATACGTGTTAATTGTGATTCAATTCCGAAAAATCTGCCAACGGTATGTTTTTAAGGACAAACGACATGGTTTGGAGGTTTTGCGGAATGAATTAGTCATGCGACGGAAATACAATTCCAGCATCCTTTCTTACCTGATCAAGGATTTCCATTAAATCTGCTGATAATGAAAGTGGCATCTGATCACTTTCTATTTTGCCTTCATCCAGGCATTTCATCACATGTGCAGCCTCAAGTTCGTAACCAAACCCGATCCCTTTTTCAAATGAAATGACTTGTTCTTCTTCCCAATTTTTCCAATAAGTAAGTGTAGTCGGGGTAAAGAAACGACGGTTTAGTCTTACGAATCCATTTTCGAAACTAAACTCAGTTTGTGTTGAAGAATATGATGCAAAACTAGAAACCAATGAGGCAATTCCTCCCCCCGGATAAGCGAATGACATCAGAATTGATTCTTCTGTCCCGGTAGGGCTAAATCTGGCTAGTGTTTTAATTTCAGAAGGTTTCCCCAAAGCCATAAGCGACATGAAAATCGGATAGATACCAATGTCAAGCAAAGAACCTCCGCCAAGTTCCATGTTATACAGTCTTTTCTCCGGATTGTATTCGGCATTAAAAGCAAAATCGGACCGAACCATTTTTATAGCTCCCAGTTCTCCGGATTGAATAATTGCCATGACTTTCTTAAAACTAGGCTGAAACATGGTCCAAAATGCTTCCATCAGGAATGTATTGTTTTTTCGGGCTGTTTCAATCATCAGATTAACTTCTCTGGAATTCATTGCAAAAGCCTTTTCGCATAGTACTGCTTTCTTGTGATTCAGGCATAGGATTGAATGCTCAAAATGATGTGAATGTGGAGTGGCAATGTAAACGACATCAACTTTAGGGTCATTCACCATGTCTTCATAACTGCCAAATGCTTTTTCGAAAACCAGTTCGGTTGCAAAACTTTGTGCATTTTCAATCGATCGCGATGCTGCTGCATAAAGCCGGGCGTTCGGTAAAAGTTTAAGATCGGTGGCAAACTTTCTGGCAATTTTTCCGCATCCCAGAATAGCCCAATTGTATGTTTTGCCCATAGTTTCAGATTTTATTTGGTTTCGCTGCAAAATAAGTATCTTTTGGTGATTTAGTTCCAGGTTTAAATCGATTATATTTGATTCGCTATACTAAACTCAAAATTTTTAAACCTCTAAACAGTAGATTTTATGAATTCAAAAATGAATCGGCGCAAATTTATTGTCAATTCAGCTGCAGCAGCTGCTGCAATTACAATTATTCCGCGGCATGTATTGGGCGGAAATGGTTTTATTGCGGCCAACGATCGCATTAACTTAGGCTTTATTGGAGTTGGCAAACAAGTTTATACTTTACTGAATGGTATCGGGAAGTGCAAAGAAACAATTGCTGTTGCAGCCTGTGACGTAGATCAGAAAAAGCTTGATAAATTTAAAGGTGCTGCTGATGCAAACAACAAAGCCAAAAATTTGTCGGTGAATGTTGATACCTATAAGTATTACCGCGAATTGTTGGAACGGAAAGATATTGATGCAGTTGTTATTGCTACTCCAGATCATTGGCATGCTCAGATTGCTGTTGATTCTGCAAAATCAGGAAAAGATATTTATTGCGAAAAACCAATGGCATTAACTATTGCTGAAGGTCGTGCTATGGTAAATGCAACACGCAAATACGACCGTGTTTTTCAAACCGGCAACATGCAGCGTTCCTGGAGAGATTTTCGTCATGCAGTAGAACTGGTTCGTAACGGATATATCGGAGAAATAACCGAAGTGAATGTGCATGTTGGCGAACCTGTCAGGCAATGCAGCTTGCCTGTGATGGATCCGCCTGCAGAACTGGATTGGAACGAATGGGTAGGCCCTTCATTGTATCGTGGCTGGCATCCCGATTTAGCTCCAGTTTTTGGCGATGACAAATGGGCTTGGTGGCGCGGTTACCGCGATTTTGGTGGTGGTTTGGTAACAGATTGGGGCGCTCACATGTTCGATATAGCCCAATGGGGTTTGGATATGGACAAATCAGGTCCGGTTCAGCTTTTGCCACCTTCAGTTCCGGCAACTACAGGATTATCGATGAAATACGATAATGGGGTGGTGGTCAATCATAAAGTTTGGGGTGAAAGTAATGCCGTTCAGTTTATTGGAACTGAAGGCCGCATTGAAGTCAGTCGTGACTTTTTAAGGACTTTTCCTAATAAAGATTTGGCAAAAACTGAGTTAAAACCAAGTGATAAAAGGGTTTATGTAAGCAACAATCATTATCAGGACTGGGTTGATGCTATGAAAAAGCGTACACGGCCGATTTCAGATGTAGAAACTGGACATCGGACAGCTTCTGTTTGTAACCTTGTAAATATTGCTTACGAATTGCAGCGTCCTCTGCAATGGAATCCGGAAAAAGAAGAATTTATTAACGACGATTTTGCCAATTTGATGCGCACCAGAGCATACCGCGGAAAATGGGATTTCAATAATTATTAGTTCATATTTTATTAGCCTCCGACAGGTCCTTTTGTTCCTGCCGGAGGTTTTAATTCTCTTTGAAAGTTTGTTTGTGAAGCGCAACCAATCTGGTCCAGCACACATCTTTAAGATAAAAAGCCACTTACCATGAAAGTCATCCGTTTTAAATTCCTGAAATCATACAATTCAATAATCACGCTTCTGCTTTCATTTCTTGGATTTGCCTCCTCATGCGATATTTGGGGTGGTAGGGCTATGTATGGTACTCCTTCGGCTGACTTTATTGTCAAGGGAAAAGTTGAGTCGGCTGGCGAAAGGAGACCAATTGCAGGTATCAAAGTTGAATTGAGTAAAGAAGTAGACACGGAAAAAGGAAAAATGTCCATTGATCTTGACCATTCTGTTTCAGCAGAAAAAACGGGAACATATACCGTTGCCAATAATGGTGGATTCCCCATAGATCAAACTTATAAAGTAAAATTTACTGACATTGACGGCGGATTAAATGGCGAATTCGAAACCCTTGATACCACCATCGTTTTTCAAAATCCAAAGTATACTGGTGGCGATGGAAGCTGGTATAATGGCAGTACTGAAAAGGAATTGAATGTTAAACTGAAGACTAAAAAATGACCGTTTCAAAGATTCCTTTTCGTAAGAAAATTGCACTCGATTTGTTCCGAAAATTTAAAGAGAATGAAAGTAAAATTCATTCTCTTTCTTATCTGTTCTGGGAATGTACTCTCCGTTGTAACCTAAACTGCCAACATTGCGGAAGCGATTGCAAACAAGATGCTGCGGTAAAAGATATGGCGCTTTCTGATTTTTTGCATGCAATTGATCAGTTGGAAGGATTGGTTAATCCACACAAAACTATTGTTGTACTTACTGGCGGCGAAGTGCTATTGCGTAAAGACCTTGCTGAAATTGGTCAAAGCCTTTACGATCGCGGCTTTCCGTGGGGAATGGTAACCAATGGCATGTTACTGACTGAAGCTAAATTACAGTTGCTTGTCAATTCAGGCTTGAGGGCCGTAACAATTAGTCTCGATGGTTTGGAAGACTCGCACAATTGGTTACGCAATAACTCGACAAGTTTCGCAAAAGCAATTTCAGCAATCAGTCTTTTGCCCACATTCCCAGATTTGAAATACGATGTGGTAACCTGTGTAAATCGCAAGAACTTTAGAGAGCTGAACCAACTCCGCGATTTGCTGATCAGCAAAGGAATTGCCGAATGGCGGGTATTTACCATTTTCCCCATTGGAAGAGCAAAAGATAATGAACTTCTCCAATTATCAGCTGTGGAATTTAAAGGTCTCTTTGAATTTATCAAAGAGACCCGACTTTCAGGAAAGATCAAACTCAATTATGGATGTGAAGGTTTTTTAGGAAGCTTCGAAGGCGAGGTGAGAGATAACTTTTTCTTCTGTCGCGCCGGAATTAATATTGGCTCTGTTTTGGCAGATGGCTCAATCTCGGCCTGTCCCAGCTTGCGAAATAATTTCATTCAGGGAAATATTTACCAGGATAATCTGGCAGAAGTTTGGATTAACCGATTCCAGAAATATCGAGACAGGAGCTGGACGAAGACTGGATTGTGCGCCGAATGCGATTTTTACAAGTATTGTGAAGGAAACGGGCTACATCTGCGAAATGAAGAGACTGGTGAACTTCTTTTCTGCCATTTGCATCGACTCGAACATGAATAATCTGATGAAACTTCGTTCGTCAGATGAACTTCATTTCCCGAATACTGTTTCTATGGCTGAACACAATTTTACAAGATGTCTGAATTAAAAACAGAGAGGGAACGATTGCCGCGTTGGATGAAGTCTCAATTGCCCAAAGGGGAAAACTATTCGAAAGTAAAACGATTAATTGCCGACCACCACTTAAATACCATTTGTACAAGCGGAAACTGCCCCAATAAAGGCGAATGCTGGAATGCCGGAACCGCAAGTTTTATGATTTTGGGTGACAAATGTACCCGAAATTGCAGATTCTGCTACGTGAAAAATGAAATGCCCGATCCGGTTGACTGGATAGAACCACTTCGATTGGCCAAAACAATCCGGACGCTCGAATTAAAGCATTGTGTAATTACCTCGGTAACCCGTGATGATTTGCCCGATGGAGGTGCTGAATTTTGGGCAACAACCATACGAAAGATCAAAGAATTGAGCCCGGATACAACCATTGAAACGTTGATTCCCGATTTTAATGCCAATCGCGAATTAATACAGAAAGTTATTGATGCTGCCCCTGATGTGATTTCGCACAACATGGAAACAGTGCGGCGACTGACTCCCAAAGTACGCAGTACAGCGCGCTACGATCGTAGTTTACAAACTATTTCGATTATAGCAGAATCAGGAATTGTGGCTAAATCGGGCATTATGGTTGGGCTAGGCGAAACCGAAGTAGAAGTTTTGCAAGCGATGGACGATCTTCGGGCTGCCGGTTGCAAAGTTTTAACAATCGGTCAGTATCTTCAACCCGACTCCAATTTGTTGCCTGTTGTAGAATATATTCAGCCCGAAGTTTTTGAAAAGTATAGGGTAGAGGGCATGAAAAGGGGATTTTCTTATGTAGAAAGCAGTCCTTTGGTTCGGTCATCTTATCATGCAGAACGGCATGTAACTGGATAGAAGCAGTACTTGAAAGAAACTGTCATTTTTAATATCCAATAATCAATATTGAATAACCAAGTCTCAAGTTCAAAGTAAAAACCTGAAACTTGAAACCTGGAACTTGAAGCTTATTTATGAAACGAAGAAAACATACATTGTTGGAGATTATTAATTTAACTCCCGAAACATTTATCCTTAGACTCGATCGTCAAGGTTTGCAATTTGAACCCGGACAATATGTGGTTATACGTATTCCTGATGAGAAAAAAGGACGTGAATATTCGATCTTCAGTGCTACCACCGATGAATATCTCGATTTTTTGATCCGTGAGATTCCAGCTGGGGAATTTTCCCGTTACCTGCGCCATTTGAAGCCAGGTTCGGAACTCGATGTTGAAGGTCCGAAAGGTTACTTCATCCTCAACGAAAAATCTAAACAGGGTCATCCTACCATGTTTATTGCTTCTGGAACTGGTATTTCTCCCTTCCATTCCTATGTAAAGTCTTATCCCGGATTAGATTATAAGGTATTGCACGGTGTACATTTTGCTGATGAGGCGTATGGAAGAGATGCATTCAATCCTTCGAGGTTTGTTCTGTGTACATCACGTCAGGATGCTGGCGATTATTTTGGCCGGGTAACTTATTATCTGAAAGAGAATGCTGTAGGTAAAGATACAATCTGCTACCTCTGCGGAAATTCGGATATGATTGAAGAGGTTACCACCATTCTTGAAAAATACGGATTACCTCCCGAAAATATCCGAACTGAAGTTTTCTTCTGATATTCAGAATATTCAACGAAGTTTTCTGTTATTTTGCTGGTAATAGGGTTATTCCTGATCTTAAGTGTCTAATTCTTAGCGCGCGCATTCAGAATTGATAAAAACGGAAAACGTGAAACTTTTGCCTCATTGTTGGTTGATCGTTAGTCTGACTTTAGGAATAAGCAGCAGTTATTTCCAATCGAAAGCTCAGGTAAGTGAAAAGGGTATTCCTGAAAGCTTTTCTATTGAGCAAAAGAAAGCCATACTTATCCCAAAACTGAAATTAGATTCTTTGCGCATAGAAATGTTGCTTGACGAAGATAAAAAGCTCCGAATCGACAACAGGTATGGGGTCATTCAGCAATGTGAAGTTGATATCAAAGAAGCTGGAATCAGGACTGAATTAACGGGTAAAGGAATCATCTGGCAATACAAAGTGGAATCAGTAAATGCCCGTTCTTTGGGAATTTTCTTTAAGAAATACCATCTTCCGCCAAGAGCCAAAGTATTTATTTATGATTCCTCCAAAACTATTTTGCGGGGTGCATTTACACAAAAGAATAACAGTTCAAATAGTCTTTTACCTATTGCCGAATTTCCTGGTGCCCATTTAATCATCGAATATTTTGAGCCACTGTTACCTGAATTCTCAGGAGAATTGGTTTTGGGAGCAGTATCTCAGGCCTACACGCGGTTTGAACAATTGGCTGAAAACAGAATTGACATCAATTGCCCTGAAGGAGATGACTGGAGAAAAGAAAAGCATAGTGTTTGCCTGATGACTTACCACGATTTTCAAAATTCATATTTTTGTACAGGAGCTTTAATTAACAACGTAAAAGAAGACGAAACACCGTACTTTCTGACTGCCAATCATTGCATAAATTCCGAGTCAGCAGCCAATACGCTAATCACCTATTTCAATTATGAAAATTCGGCATGTAAGGTTTCTGATGCCTCGTTTTCGCAAACCTTATCGGGTGCAACATTTAAATCAGGAAGCAGTCATTCCGATTTTTCTTTGTTGCTTCTGAACGAATATCCTCCAGATGAATACAATCCATTTTACGCCGGCTGGGATGTTAGTGGGATTAATCCGCTGTCAAGTGCTTGCATTCACCATCCGGATGGAGGGGCCAAAAGCATTGCTCTTGCCAACAATACGGCTTTCAGTTATCCCGAGAAAATACAGTGGTTTTCCGAAGATCTTCGGCTGATTTCCACAACCTTGGCCGATACGCATTGGAATGTTCTTTTTAGTCAGGGAATGCCCGAAGAAGGATCTTCAGGAGGTCCTTTGTTTGACCAAAATAAACGAATTGTAGGGCAGCTTCATGGAGGAGTAAACTCTATTTTGCTTTTCGGAAAATTATCCTTGTCGTGGGATTATAATGTGGCTTATACTGAACAACTTGCACATTGGCTCGACCCTGCGAACACAAGAAAAACGCTTAACGGAATATGGAAAATGCCCCCAAAAACAAACTTTAGGGCCGAGTTGCAGGAAGTTTGTGTAAATTCTCCGGTGCAGTTTACCGATAAAACCACGCATAAACCAACTGAATGGAGCTGGCAGATTGAACCATCAACCTACAGCTTTGCAAATGGTACAGATAGTACTTCTCAAAATCCACAGATTTTATTCCTGAAGGATGGCACTTACTCGGTAAAGTTGGTTACCACCAATAAATATGGGAGTGACGAGTTTTTGCAGAAAAAATATATCATTGCAAGGAGTAAACTCGATGTCCGTTTTCTGAAAGCCAAACAGGATAGTGTTGTTTGTGGTTGCGACCTGAATGAATTCCCGCTAATTGCTGGTGGTGCGGTGGCGTATAGTTTCAAAATTGACAAACCCGAATTGATCGATACAGTAATACGCCAAAACACCGTATTTCTGACATTAAAATCGTCAGCAAATTATACCAGATCGTTCGATAGCTGGGTAAAAGTTATTGGGACAAATGGTTACTGCATTGAATCTGACAGTATTTTGCTTCATGTAATTATTCAGCCAAATGATAATGCCAGCAATGCATCGAAGTTGTTTTTAGGGCGGAATACAGGATTTTCAAATAAATGTGCTACTTCCGAAATGAATGAACCCAATCCTCCTTCATCCGGATGCACGGTTAGAAAAAGTTGGTGCCCCGATTTTACATCCGGTAAAAGCTTAATTGATAACTCTGTCTGGTTTAGTTTTGTTTCTCCTGCAAACGGTTTGGTCACGATTAACACCTACGGATTCGACAATCAGATTGCCGTGTATGATGCATTAACTCCTGAAGCGATTTTATCGGGCGATAAAAAGCAATTTTCATTAATTGCTGCTAACGACAATCGCTCGGGCAGCGATAAAACTGCAATTTTGGAAAATTTGGAACTTGATGGAGGTAAACAGTATTGGTTGCAGATCGATGGGCATAATGCGGCCTTTGGCAACATCACCATTGATATTTTAAGCAATTCGCTTGATGCTATTGTATTCCCCAATCCATCGACTGGAATTTATAACCTGAATCTCTATCACCCTCAAAATGGAGTAGCCGAGATGTCGGTTTCAGATTTAAACGGGAAAACACTACTTTCTAAACAATACAAGGTCAATGTAAATTCTACCCAATTTAACTTTGATTTATCCAGCTACCCCCGAGGAATATATATTCTCAGGCTTAGTCTGAACGGAGCCAGTCTCAGCAAGAAGATCGTTCGCTTATAAATTTATCATTCTGAAATCGTTGTTAAATCTAAATTCTTATTTTTGTGGATGTTCCTTTTTAAGGGCAAGGTTCTAATTAATTACGTTTTCACGAATGCATAAAATTAGTATCAGTACCGAACTTAAAAGTCGATGTCCAAACCTCCGCCTGGGCTGTATTGAAGCTGATGTACTTGTTTCGGAATCAGTTCCAGAACTAACTTCTGAAATTGAGAAGCAAATCCGACAAATCAGCCAGACCCTGATCCTTGAAAATATCTCTAAAATACCAACTATTGCAGCATCACGTTCGGCTTATAAAGCTTGTGGGAAAGATCCGGCCAGATATCGTCTGTCCGCTGAAGCCCTATTGCGTCGGGCAGTTTCAGGAAAAGGACTTTATCAGATTAGCAATGTAGTCGATCAGCTAAATTTAGTCTCAATTTTAACCGGTTTTTCAATTGGAGGTTACGATGCCGATCAGATTCAGGGTGAAATTACTTTTGGTATTGGCCAACCAAACGAACCGTATTCAGGCATCGGGCGGGGCGAACTGAATATTGAAAATTTGCCTGTATTTCGCGATGAACTGGGCGCATTCGGAACGCCAACCAGCGATTCTAAGCGAACCGAAGTAAGCCAAAATACGAAACAGTTTTTGATGATCCTGATTGATTTTGGCGGAGACAGTCAATTAGAATCGGCTACCCAAAAGGCAATTGGTTTGCTGAAGGAATATTGCAAGTCAAGCTATATTACTGAATTCAAAGTCGAATAAAATGTGGAAACTAACCTGTAAACTCCTTCTGAAGATATTGGGTTGGAAACCGGTGAACGGGAAAATGCCACACAAAAAAGCAATTATTATTGGTGTTCCTCATACGAGTAGTTGGGATTTTGTAATCTCTTACCTGTTTTATACTTCGGTAGGTGGCATTGCGCATACCATGATAAAGAAAGAATTCTTCTTTTGGCCATTTGGACTGATTTTAAAAAAGATGGGTGGAATACCTATCGACCGGTCGAGAGGAGCTTCGGTGACCAAACAAATTATTCATGAAATGAATGAGCGTGAGGAAATGCATCTGGCCATCACTCCTGAAGGAACGCGAAATTTGAATAAGCGCTGGAAAGCTGGTTTTCATACCATTGCAAGAGCTACTGGCGCAACTGTTTATCTCGGATTTTTTGATTTTGGCAGAAAAGAAATCGGATGGCTTGAGACTTTTGAATTGACAGATGACCCTGATTTCGATATTCGCCGGATGAAATCCTATTACCGTGAGCTTGGAATTGTTGCAAAACACCTCGCTAAGTTTACTGCTGAAGATTAAATTTGATGACGAGTTTTTACAAGATATTTTCCACTTAAAACTTCATAAATTATGGCACAGGAAATTTTAAACATAGCCGTATTTCAGCTCGATCTGGCCTGGGAAAGTCCATCTTCCAACCGAAACAAAATTGATGAGTGGCTTCAGAAAGCTCATGCTAAAACTGACATTGTATTCTTTCCGGAGATGTTTACAACGGGATTTTCCATTAACGTTTCGGAATTGGCAGAAACAATGAATGGTGAAACTCTTCAGTGGATGAAGGACCGATGTGCTCATTATCAGCTTGCTCTTTGTGGTAGTTTGATTATCAAGGAAGACAATCAGTTTTTTAATCGGTTGGTCTTTGTTGAACCTTCCGGTGAAGTTCACTTTTACAACAAACGTCACCTGTTTACAATGGGTAACGAAGAAAGTCATTTTCAGAAAGGAACAGAACGGCTGATCGTTAATTACAAAGGCTGGCGAATTTGCCCGCTAATTTGCTACGACTTGCGGTTTCCGGTATGGGCACGAAATCGGAATGAATATGATATTCTGGTTTATTCAGCAGACTGGCCACAGGCCCGAACCGAAGTTTGGAATACTTTACTGAAAGCCCGGGCCATCGAAAACCAATGCTATGTTGTTGGGGCAAATAGGGTAGGAGTTGACGGAAATACAATTTCATATTCCGGAAACTCACAGCTGATTGACCCCAAAGGACATATTCTTGCCGAGATCGGAGAACACCACAAAGGCATCGTTTCTGCCGGATTTTCCTATACCGAATTGATTAAGTTCAGGGCAGCATTCCCTGTTTTGAACGATGCCGATCAATTTAGTTTGTAGTTTTTATTTTTCAACTATTTGAATTCTAGTGTGATGAATATATGTCCATATTTCAGGGTTATTCATCCATTTACATTTCCATTTGAATTATCATCTTGCACTAACTAATTACACCAAACAAATGAAATTATTGTTTTCCTTTCTTTTTATCGCATTTGTTCTGAATGCATCTTCCAAAGATTATAAAGTTAGTTCGCCAAATGGGCAGATTGCTGTGACCGTTTCAGTCGATTCCCAAATTAAATGGTCAGCTGCGGTCGCTAATCAATCAATTTTTACCAACAATACGTTGAGCCTCGATTTGGGGACATCTGTATTGGGTGTTAATCCCAAAGTTGCTTCGGCCAAAACAAGTTCGGTAAACGAAACTGTACAAACTGTAGTTGCTGTCAAATCAAAAACTATTCAGAATAACTATAACCAACTAAACTTAGTATTTAAACCCAATTTTACCGTCAGTTTCCGTGTTTTCGATAACGGTATTGCCTACCGTTTCGAAACCGGACTGAAAGATGAAATCTTAGTTAAAAATGAAGAAGTCGGATTGAATTTTGCCGGTGATTATGGCGTACTTTTTCCTGAAGAAGAAACTCTGTTCTCACATTACGAACGACTTTATCTGGATCAAAAGATCAGTGCATTAAAGGCTGGCCGTTTCGCATCGCTCCCCACTTTGGTGAAAGCCGATAACAACATCAAAATTGGTATTACCGAAGCCGATCTGTTCGACTATCCTTGCTTATTTATGGAAGCTACCGGAAAAGCGGCTTTCAAAAGTAAATACCCTAAAGTTATCCTGAAATCCGATCAAAAAGGCGATCGCGAGATTAAGAACATTCAAGAGGCCGACTACATTGCTAAAACTTCGGGAACCCGGAACTTTCCATGGCGCGTTTTCATGATTAGCACCGAAGATGCCCGACTGGTCGAAAATCAGATGGTTTTCCTCCTTTCCAGAGAAAACAAAATTACAGATGCAAGCTGGATTAAACCTGGTTTGGTTGCCTGGGACTGGTGGAACGAAAACAATGTTTACGGAGTTGATTTTAAAGCTGGTCTGGATACAAAAACCTACAAATATTATATCGATTTTGCCTCTAAGAATAAGATTCCTTACATCATTCTGGATGAAGGTTGGACTAAATCGACTACCAATATCAAGGAACCAAACTCCACATTAAACCTTCAGGAACTGATTGCTTACGGAAAAACAAAGAATGTTGATATCATATTATGGTGTCTTTGGAATGCTTTGGATGCCGACATGGATGTGATTCTTGATTTATATGCCAAATGGGGCGCCAAAGGAATCAAAGTTGATTTTATGGCTCGCTCTGAGCAGTATATGGTAAATTTTTACGAGCGTTCGGCCAAAGCTTGTGCCGACCGTAAACTTCTGATCGATTTTCACGGAGCTTTCAAACCTTCAGGAATGGCACGAGCCTATCCGAATATTATCAATCACGAAGGCGTTAAAGGCATGGAGAACTGCAAATGGAGCAAGGATATCACTCCTGAACATGATGTAACTTTGTGTTTCACCCGAATGCTGGCCGGACCAATGGACTTTACTCCGGGAGCAATGATTAATAAGAACGAAAAGGATTATGCCATCAGTTTTTCAAATCCGATGAGTTTAGGTACACGTTGTCACCAAATTGCAATGTATGTGTGCTACGATGCACCTTTGCAGATGCTGGCCGATAGTCCATCGAATTATTACAAGGAAACAGAGAGCACTAGTTTCATTAGCAAAATGCCAACCGTATGGGACAATACCAAAGTGTTGGATGCCAAAGTTGGCGACTACATTTTAATGGCCAGACAGAAAGAAAACAACTGGTACCTTGGAGCTATGACCGACTGGACGGCCCGCACTCTGGATCTTGACTTATCGTTTTTAGGCGAAGGAGCTTTCGAGATTGAAATTATGCAGGACGGAATTAATGCTGAAAAAAGCTGTAACGATTATAAACGAATTGTGAAACAGGTAACTAAAGCTGATAAAATAAAAATTGAATTGGCAAAAGGCGGAGGTTGGGCTGCCATTTGTAAAAAATTATAAAATATTTCAATGGCAGTAAGGGTTTCCAATAGTAAAACTGTCTTATTTCCGAAAACAATTAAATTGTGTTAACCTATACCAATTGTACCAAGTAGATTACGTAAACCACCTAAACCAGGTAAATTGAAGAAGGTCGCCGATGAAAATCTGGCGGCCTTTTTTGTTTAGTTTCCTATTCAGATACACTCAATACAAAAAAATATTTCAATCAACTAATAACTTAGTTTGAAAACTAAAATATTAGTTATATGTTTGTGTCGGATATCCAATCAACTGTGAAACGGATAATTGGCTTTTAAAAGTCATTTTTTTTTAAGCGGGTTGATTTAAGTTGTTCTTTTTTTTTTGTCTTTTGTAACTAAAAAATTAGTTGACGAACTAATTGCTTAGTTTTTGGCAAGATTTTTGAGATTTGAAATCTAAATTAAACTGTTTACATGATGAAAGAATTAACCAAAGCAGAAGAACAGATTATGCAGGAGTTGTGGACACTCGAAAAAGCTTTTGTAAAAGAAATTGTCGATAAGCTTCCGGAGCCAAAACCTGCATACAACACGGTTTCTACCATTATCCGGATTCTGGAAAAGAAAGGATTTGTTGACCATTACGCGTATGGAAAAACACATCAGTATTTTCCGCTGATAAGCAAACCGGATTACACGAAATCGTACTTCAAAAATTTCCTGAGTGGTTATTTCAGTAATTCGTTTCAGGAAATGGTTTCGTTTTTTGCCAAAGAAGACAAAATGAGCCTCTCCGAACTTGAAGAATTAATCAAGGAAGTAGGAAAAGATTTGGAATCAGAAAATCCATCATCCAATGACTAGTTTTGTAAATTACCTGTTGGAATCGGGAATAAGCCTGAGCCTTTTTGCGCTCGGTTATTTCCTGTTTTTGCGGAGAGAAACTTTTTTCAGTGTAAACCGCTGGTTTTTGCTGGTTACTATTGGTTTCTCGGCATTTTTACCGCTGCTGCACATCCCGTTTTATACGCCTGAAGCCACTGTTTTGCCCGAAGTTACGGTAACTCCATATGTGAATTTGCTGAGTTCGGTAACCATTTATGGGACAGCATTGTCGCGAGGCGCTGAGCAGTTTGTACTGAATTACAGTTTACTGGGGTATGTGTATGTATTGGGTGTGGTAGTTTTTGCCGGATTATTTATTTTCCGGATCTACCATATTATCCGGTTAATTGCACAAAACCAGGTTGTTCCGGAAGGTAAAATCAAGTTGGTTTTTCTGGATCGGGAGTTAAGTCCATTTTCTTTTCTGAATTATATTTTCGTAAGCAGAAACCTGCAAAATACCAAAGGCTGGGAAAAAATGCTCGAGCACGAAAAACAACACATTCAGCAAGGCCACACATTTGATGTGCTTGTTCTGGAATTTGTAGCTGTATTTCAGTGGTTTAATCCTTTCTTCTGGATGTTTCGGCGGGCATTGCGCGAAAATCACGAATTTCTGGCCGATCAGGCTGTTATCTCTCACGGAACTGCACCTTCGTGGTACAAGCAGATTCTACTCAATCAGTATGTTGGCGAACAAATCGTGCTGGCCAACAACTTCAATTATTCGTT
This sequence comes from Prolixibacteraceae bacterium, assembly GCA_019163175.1. Taxonomy (GTDB): domain Bacteria; phylum Bacteroidota; class Bacteroidia; order Bacteroidales; family Prolixibacteraceae; genus Aquipluma. Next base: position 18,648 of record JAFLKN010000039.1, read on the forward strand.
AATCAAAACACGTATCCAAATGATCTCAAAAATAAAATCAAGAAAAATAGCCAATGTGAAATTCCTAGTTGGAATTGTGTTGGCAGTTAGTTTAATTGCTGTTTTTGCATGTGAGCAAAAAGATTCGGTGAAAACCGAAGTGGCGGCAGGTGGAAAAACGGTGACCCTGGTTGCCGATGGGCATTCGCTCCAGATAAACGGTGATTCGGCAGGAATAGAAAAACTAAAAAGTATTATTGCCGAGTCGGGCGACTATGAGTTGAATGTTGATGGTGTTACCGGCGAAATGAAATTGACCGGCAAAAACAACAAGGTCGGAGAAATTGTAGCTATTGCCTATGGTAAAGAAGAAAAAGCAGCCCAGGAAGAAGTCTTCTTTATTGTGGATGAAATGCCTGAGTTTCCGGAAGGACAGCCTGCCCTGCGCAAATTTATTGCACAAACCATTAAATATCCAGTCAAAGCACAAGAAAATGGTATCCAGGGGAAAGTGTTTGTAACTTTTGTGGTGGCCAAAGATGGTACGGTGAAAAATGCAAAAGTTGTTCGTGGTGTCGATCCATCGCTTGACCAGGAAGCGCTGCGTGTTGTGAATAGCTTACCGAAATGGAAACCCGGAAAACAAGAGGGTAAGGAAGTGGCAGTATCTTACACCGTTCCGATCAATTTTGTTTTGCAATAAATCTTTTATTTAGCCCTGACAGGTTTCAAAAACCTGTCAGGGCTAAATGGTATTCGAAAGTTATAGACTAATGCACCCAAGGAGGAAACTACTGAACCCAATAAACTCAAAATTTACCTGTCATGATTCAGAAAACAATCATCTTAATTCTGCTCATCCTCCCGTTTCAGTTGTTTGCCCAATCGATTGATGAGCTTATCCTGAATAAAAAGTACGACAGGGCTTTGGACCGTATTGCAGATAAAATTCAGGAAAAACCGGAAGCTGAACTGTATTTTAAACAAGCCATAGTCTACAAAGAGCAATCTAACCCACTTCAGGCATGTAAATCGTTGGAGCAGGCTTTGTTTTACGATCCTCAGAACAGTTTGTATCTGGCCGAATTGGGCGAGAATTACTCGAGTCTGGGCAATACCTATCAAACCGTTGACTGTTATAGCCGGGCTGTTGATTTATCGCCAAACGATTTAAGTTTAAAAGCCAAACTTGGCCGTGCTTATATGAGTGTCGATGATTTTACGAAGGCTTACCAAACTTTTGATGCCATTCATAAGGTCGATTCCAGCAATGTGTATTTCAATAAACAGTTTGCCTTTGCAGCCTTTCGAACGGCAAAAGTTGAGCAAGCGATCCGGTTGTACGAACAAGTTATAAGCGAAAATCCTGGTGATATTAGTTCGCACCTCAATCTGATAGCTGTTTACAAGCGAAAAAAGGATGTTGAAAAAGTAAATTCAGCGGGAGAAAGGGCATTGTCCGTTTTTCCAAAGAATCAAACCATCCTGCTGCGTCAGGCTGATGCTTTATTTGAATTGAAAGATTACGAAAAGGCGAGGTTTCCTTACGAGCATTTTTTATCGGTAAGTGATTCTACTTTTGAAGTAATGAAGAATTATGGTATTTCGCTGTATTTCTGCAAAGAGGAACAAAAGGCCATTCAAATACTTGAAAAGTGCTATGCATTGGTTATGAATGACGAATTTGTTCATTTTTATTTGGGACTGGCTTATAAAAATTTAGCCGATTATGCCCGAAGTGCCGAATACCTGGTCGCCGCCATTGCCTGTGCACAACCAGTTTATATGACCGAAATGTACCATCATCTGGGTCAGGTTTACGGCAATAACCGTGAATTTGAGAAGTCGATTGAAGCCTTGAAAAAAGCGTTCGAGTGCAACAACGAACGGGTTGAAATCTTGTTCGAGATTGCTACAACTTACGAAGAGTTCGATTTTAATAAAACTCTGGCCTTAAACTACTATTCGATTTACCTGAAAACAGCTGGCGAGAAAGCTAAAAATGCAGATTATGCCTTAACACGATTGAGAAAAATTAAGGAGGATCTGTTTTTTGAGAAGAAATAAGTACAGTTCAAAGTGATCGTGTTAAAGACCATCATACAAAAGAAAAGTCCGGAGTTCCTTGCTGAAAGGAATTTCGGACTTTTTTATACGGCTCAATAAGCAGAGCTTCCCCCTCCATTTTGCGAATTGATTGACACAATACGAGGGTGTGAGGGCGGAGAGTCCGAATTTCAAATCAAATTGTATAATATGAATTCATAGTACCTAATAAGCTTTAATGCAATACACTTCATTGTTTTTTGTTGTCTTTTATCGATACAGATTGCTGCTAAAGTGAATGGCGTTGGCTATCCAAAAAATCACTTTCCCTCTCGTTAATGGTGCGTTGGTTGATTTAATCTATTGTGCTTAAGTATTTGAAATAAATTTACTTCAGCTAATAGAAACAATAACAAAAAACAAAAAACATGAAAACAAAACTTTCAATTCTGACACTTGGTTTGCTTCTGGTCTGCCTGGTAACCGTAGCAAAAGAAAAAACATCTTCGCTCATTAGCGGACAATCATTGACTGAATTGGGTCAATACACCATCAGTAATTCAACTGAAGCTTTGACTGCTGGTGGAGAGGAATTAAAAACATACGAACTTGCTTATGCAAACAGCGATTCTCCTGTATTAATTGGTGTGAAAAAGACCAAAAAATGCATGAATTTTATTGTGCGTACTGATAATTTCGAGGTTGAATATGTATGCAATAAACATGTTTTTGGGGTAAAGCGAATTAGCAAAGAAAACCAAACGGTTAATCAGGAAGTGGTCAACGAGTTGATGAACAATGCTCAGTTTTACACGCAAAGGGTAATTTCACAAAATCCGAGAACCGAAGAAGAATTGCTGGGCTTGATCGCCTGCTACTTTCCTTCACTAATCAAGGAAGAACATTTGGCTGAACTCTGATCTTTGTAAATGACTGAATCATTTGGTCATTCTTTTTTTTGCTCAATAACTTATGCGAAAGATTATTGGTGGAATCACGGTCGTAATGGCCGTGATTTTTTTTGAAAACGACATCAATGAAAAGAAGCAATTTATTCACGTGTTTTATTTCAACTCACCCCAAAGCCCCGAGTCCGGGTCTTCCCCCTTCGACAAGCTCAGGGGGTACCCCTTTACTTGTAGAGAGATGGGGGCAGAACACCAAAGGGTGATGGGGGTGAGTTAATTTTTCAAACAAAATAACACGATGTTATTTCATTTCTATGACATTGATTTTTGTTTGTTAAAATGAAAATAGCTGGCAAATCAAAATTTTCTACTTTTACCTGATCAAATTATAAAAACTGCCATGCAGGTAAAAGACGATAAGGCGTATGTGGAATGTTTGAAGAAAGACGATTTTTCGGCTTTCGATTCCCTGTTTCGTAAATATTCGCCCAGTCTTTATGCCTTCGCACTAAGCATAACCCGAAATTCGTTTGCCGGAGAGGAAATTACTCAACTTGTTTTTCTGAAAGTGTGGGAAAAACGTGCTCAAATCAACGAACATCTTTCCTTTAAATCATTTTTGTTTTCAGTAGCTTATCACGAAACGATTTCGTGGTTGCGCAAGGAAAATTCGGAGAAACGAAGGGTTGGTGAATATATACAGCTTGCAGGTTCTACAACAATCGAAACCGAGCAGACTGTTGAATTTAGGAACATTGAATTGATTGCAGAAAGTTTGATTGCAGAGATGCCCGAAAAGCGCAAGGAAATATTCAGGCTTAGCCGCGAGCAGGGTTTTTCAAACAAAGAAATAGCAGAAAGCTTGAATATTTCGGTAAAGACCGTTGAGAACCAGATGACTTCGGCACTAAAATACCTCCGCGAAAAATTGGGTAAACACGATATTCTGGGCCTGTTGTTTTATTTCCTGATGCTACGCCAGTAGAGTTAAAGGTTTCAAATTCCAAGGTTACCGCGGAATGTGACTGATCTCTGGACACGATTTTCTTATTTCTTATTTTTTTTTTCGGTATTCGATTTTAATTCTCTTCAAATAAATATTTTCCTTCTGAATAGGGGTTTATAACCTTTGATTTCGTAGTATAGTAAAAGCAATTAAAATTCGCTATGGACTATCACGATATAAAAAGATATCTCGAAAGAAAAACCTCGGTAGCCGAATCGGAACAAATTCGAAATTGGTTGATCGACCCGGGAAATGATGCTGAATTGCGCCAGATTTTGGGTGAGATTTGGACAAATTCAGAAATAAGACTGAAAGGACAGGAGCCCGACTTTAACCGGATGCTCGATCAGGTTCATCACCAAATCAACAATCAGCAAATTCATCAATTAAAACAAAAGGCTTCAGCACCATCATTCTATCGGTTGTTTTCACGGGTTGCTGCTATTCTGGTTATTCCCCTGTTGTTGATTTCTGTTTATTTCTATTTTAATCCGGGCAGAAACTCAAAACTTGCGTCCGTCACCTTTCGCGAAATTTATACCAAACCCGGAACACGTACCCAAATTGATTTATCGGATGGTACACGAGTATGGTTGAACGATGGAACTTCTTTCCGTTATCCCGAATCCTTTTCAGGTGACAAGCGCGAAGTGTTTGTAGATGGTGAAGCCTATTTTGAGGTGAAGTCGAATCCAGCCAACCCGTTTGTGGTGAACAACCCCATGATGAACACAGTAGTTACCGGTACGCATTTCAACCTGAATGCTTATTCGGCTGATAAATACTTTGAAGCAACTCTGCTGGAAGGTAAAATCAGTTTAGAAAGAAAGAACCAAACACTAAAGATGAACCCCGGAGAACAGGTTCAGTTTGATTCGCAATTGGAAGAAATTGTCCAGAAAACCGTCGAACCACAAAATTCTTCGGCCTGGGTTGAAGGGAGACTGATTTTTAAAGATGAAAAATTGGGAACAGCTATCCGCAAACTGGCAAGGTGGTACAATGTCGAAATCGTTTTATCCAATCCTGAAATAAGCAACTACCTGTTGACAGGCACGTTTCAGGATGAAAAATTGGATCAAACCCTGAACCTGATTTCTCTTGCACTACCAGTCAGTTTTGAGTTTAAAAAAGCAAATAATCCAACAGAAATCCAACGAACTATTTATATGAGAAAGAAATAAAAAAAGGCCGGCAGGAATTTCGCAGGTTCACTGTCGGCCCAAACTAAATGTTAATATTTAATCGATTCAAATTTATGGAAAAAAAGTTGAAACTGATCATTCCGTGGAGCAATTCTCCGGGGGTGAAAAAAATGTTATTGTACATGAAACTAACATCAGTGATTTTTCTGGTAGCTGTTCTTCAAACCTGGGCAGCAGTGTCCTATTCTCAAACAACGACTTTGTCGATTAACCTAAAAAATGCAACGGTGCAAACCGTATTGCAGCAGGTCGAAGACCAGTCGGAGTTCTATTTTTTATACAGCCGTTCTGTGATTGACGTTGACCGGACTGTTGATGTACAGTTAAAAAATGCAAAGATTAATGAGGTGTTGAATGCTTTATTCAACGGAAGCGATGTGGCCTATAAAGTAGAAGGCCGGCAGATTGTACTTTCTAAAACATCAGAAAATTCTTCATTCGAATCACAACAGCAAAAACCTGTTTCAGGTAAGGTTACCGACTCTACTGGCTCTCCGCTGCCCGGGGTTTCGGTTGTAATAAAAGGAACAACTACGGGAACAATCACCGATGCTAACGGAAATTACTCGTTGCCAAATGTTTCGGAAAATGCCACACTGCAATTCTCATTTGTTGGGATGAAGGCGCAGGAAGTGGCTTTGGCTGGGAAAAAAACTGTGAATGTTACGTTGGTTGAAGATGCCATTGGGATTGAAGAAGTGGTGGCAGTTGGATATGGAACGCAAAAGAAAGAAACGCTTTCAGGAGCGATTGCTTCTATTAAATCGAAAGATATATTGACTACGAGAACGACCAGTTTAGTTAGTAATCTTCAGGGTAAAATTCCAGGAGTACAAATCAGGCAAAAAACGGGTGAGCCGGGCACATTCAACAGTCTGGTTAGTATTCGTGGTTTTGGAGCGCCCTTGGTTGTAATCGATGGAGTTGCCCGTGATGGAATGTCTGATTTCGAGCGTTTAAATCCAGAAGATATCGAGAGTATCTCGATTTTGAAAGATGCATCAGCAGCCATTTACGGAATGAATGCCGACAATGGGGTAATCATTGTCATCACAAAATCGGGAGCACAAGGGAAAACGAAATTTAGCTATTCTGCATTTACCGGTGTTAAAGAACCTACAGGAATGGAAAAAACCGTTGATGCATATACCTATCGGGTGATGAAAAACGAGATGGAAAAAAACATTGGCAATGCTCCGGCATTTTCGGCTGATGTTCTTGATAAGTGGAAAACAGGAACTGAGCCCGGCTATCAGAATTTCGACTGGCTTGATCTGACTTTAAAGAATTATGCTACCCAGCAACAACACAATTTTTCATTGAGTGGGGGGACTGAAAAAATCAATTTTTACTCGAGTATCGGATACACCGAAGACAATGGATTACTGAAAAGCAACATACAGGAATACCGGAAATACAATTTCAGAAATACCGTAACTGCGAAAATAAACAAAGATTTAACCGCAAAAATTACAGTTTCGGGAAAGTATGATAATAATAAAAGTCCACAAGGTTCATATTTCTGGTTGTTTAAGCCCATTATGACCAGCGATCGCGGGTATGGACCCTTCACCGTCAACAATCCTACTCATATCACCCGGGTTCCACCAGAGAATAACAATGCTTATGCTTTAATGACGGAGGAAATTTCTGGCTATGACAAATGGAGTAATTTCCAGTATCAAAGTACAGTCGAGTTAACATACAATGTTCCTTTTGTAAATGGTCTTTCGTTAGGAGTACTTGGTGCTTACGACGGAAACATCAGTGACGCTTCGAACCTTGCAAAAGGCTATTACATGTATGATTACAATACAGATGCAGTCTTTACTCCCCGTTTAAATACTTATCAGAATTCGAATTCAATATTCAGCCGCAGAGATTTGCAATTGCAGGCAACCTACAAAAATACCTTTAACAAGGTACACAATCTTGGTGCTACTTTCGTTTATGAGATGCGTGACACCAAAAACAATTATCTTTTTGCAAAACGGCAGTATGATGATGTTTACACCCACGACATCATTGATCAGGGTAGTTTGACCAATGCAACGAATGCGGGAAACCGCTCAACGAGCGCTTTCCTGTCTTATCTGGGTCGTTTTAACTACGATTATAAAAGCAAATATTTACTTGAAGTGGCTTTTCGTTACGATGGATCGTACCGCTATGCACCAGGAAAACGATGGGCATTCTTCCCTTCAGTTTCAGGGGGTTGGAGAATTTCGGAGGAACCATTTATCAAGGACAATTTTCCTGCAATAAGTAACCTCAAACTTAGAGGATCTTATGGAAAAATGGGATTCGACCAGGGCAACCCATTTGAATATTATTCAGGATACCGTTTTGGTGGAATTGACAGGGGTTATGTATTTAATAGTGGCGTATTAACGATGGGGATGTATCCTCCGGGAGTTATAAACGATAACCTGACCTGGGGTACCAGCAGCACAAAAAATTTAGGTCTCGACATTGATGCATGGAAAGGCAAGATCAGCGCTTCATTCGATGTTTTCCAGAAAAACCGTGATGGTTTGCTTGGAAATCGTGTTCAATCGGTTCCAAATACTTTTGGTGCAAGTTTTCCACAGGAAAACATCAACAGCGATCTTGTTCGCGGAATTGAACTGGTGATTTCACACAAGAATAAAATCAATGACTTTTCGTATGGAGTAAGCGTAAATGCTACATATTCACGCAGATACCTTGTTCACACTGAAAGGGCTCCATATACTTCGACCATGGAAGCATGGAAAGATCCATGGGGATCAGAACGTTATCAGGGACGTGAATGGGGTTACGGCATCAACGGACGCTATACTAGCCTTCAGGAATACGAAAGTGCACCGCTAATTGGCGGAACGAGTGGGAACTCAAGAATGTTACCCGGTAGTTTTAAAGTTGTTGACATTAACGGTGATGGTATCATTAACGGAAACGACCAGCTTCCCATGTTCTGGGCAGGTCAGTACCAGGGTTATGCGGGTAATCCACCTTTGCAGTTCGGCGCCAACCTAAATGCCGCATGGAAGAATTTCGATTTTAACATGTTGCTTCAGGGTTCTGCCTTGTTCACGATCTTTACCAAAGTTGACGACATTTGGGGTTATGGCAGGTATCCGGTTTTGTTGGATAAATTCCTTGACCGGTGGCATACCGAAGATCCAAACGCAAATCCTTATGATCCTACTACCAAATGGGTTGAAGGAAGATATCCTGCGCTACGCTCAAACTATGGAGGAACTACAGATAACCTGATAACTTCGGAATGGAGACATGATGCCAAGTATTTAAGGATTAAGAGCTTGGAAATTGGGTACACACTTCCGAAGAGTTTGACTTCACGAATTAAAACAGAATCTCTTCGTGTCTATCTGAATGGGTTTAACCTTTATACCTTCACAAGCAAAAATCTGAAAAATCTTGATCCTGAGCGCGAAGAAGGGGATTATGCCGCTGATTTAACTTATCCGCTGATGAGGTCGTTTAACCTTGGAATTAATGTTAACTTTTAATGACTTGTAATATGAAACTTAGAATATTATATATACTGATTGCATTTACTGCATTTGTATTACCCGCATGTAACGACTTTCTTGAGGAAAAGCCCCTCGATAGGGTACCTGCAGAACAATTGTTGAATGATCCGAATGGAATTAAAGTGCTTTTGGCAAATTTGTATAACAGAATGCCAGTTGAGGACTTTAGATATAATCCTGGCCAGAGTTTTAATTACAAAAGCGATGGTGGTTCCTCTTTTGTAGCACATGGGTGGTCGTCCAGTTTTTTCACTGATGATGCTACAATGACACATGGGTCAGGAGCCGGACCTATTTCTGATGGATACTGGGATTATTCCGGAATCCGTCAGGTAAACCAATTTATGGACAACCTTAAAACGGTTATTATTGATGAAGCACAACGTAACCGGCTGAAAAGTGAAGCTCATTTTATTCGTGCCTACATGTATTTTGGCTTGGCAAAACGTTATGGCGGTGTTCCGTTAGTTAAAGAAACCCTCGAATACCTACCGGGATCTGACAATGCCAACCTATTTATTGCTCGTAGCACAGAAAAAGAAACTTGGGACTTTATTCTTGCTGAATGTGATTTGGCTGCGGCAAATCTTCCGGCAATAGTAACTTCTGCTGAAGGATCAAATCGTGCAACCAAATGGGCCGCATTATCGCTGAAATCGCGTGCTGCATTGCATGCTGCCTCAATAGCCAAATTCTGGGACAAAGCACCTTTAACCGGTGAAGCAGTTGATCAGAAATTGGTTGGAGGTATGACAATTGCTGATGCCAATGCTTATTACAAAATTTGTTTAGATGCATCAAAAGCAATTATTGATGGTGCCGGCAAATCACTTTACAAGGCATCTCCAGCAAGCAATATAGAGGCTGCAAAAAATTACCAGGAAATCTTCCAGAATCCGGCAAGTGGTGAGGTCAAAAATGAAGTTATTTTTGCAATAAGTTATATCGATGGTACAATTACTGCTTTGCAGGGGCATTGTTACGATGTACATTTCAATCCGTCACAGACCGCTACCGGATACCTTGCTTACGGCAGGTTTAGCCCTTCTCTCAACTTGGTTGATGTTTACGAAGATTACACCGATGATGGAACAGGTAAAAGCACAAAAATCGTGACCCGTAATGATGGCAACGAAAACTATGTGGTTGCCGACCCTACTAAAGTTGATTTGGCTGTGCCTTATAAAAAATACGATAACCTGATTGATCCTTTTATGAATAAGGATGCCCGATTACTGGCAAGTATTATTGTTCCTGGCGCAACATGGAAAAATGTACCAATCATTATTCAGGGTGGTTTAATTAAACAAGATGGCACAAAGCTTATCTATACAGAAGCTAATGCACCTGGGTTAGATGGTAAAACTTACTATTCTTATGGAGCTTCTACTCCTTCAGCATACTCGGGTTTCAGAGGATTAGGTAACTTCGACAATGCGAACTTCACTTGTTCTGGCTTCTCGCTTAAGAAATTTCTTACCGAAGGGAAAAATGCACAAGGTGTGCGTTGGAGTTCAACAACTGATTATATTGACTTCCGTTTGCCGGAAATCTACCTGAACTATGCCGAGGCTGCTATCGAGAGTGGTAATGGCGATGCCAACCTTGCTAAAACCTTGGTTAATAACATCAGAAAACGTGCAGGCCATAAAGACCAAATCCCAGCTACCATTGAGAATATATTAAAAGAACGTCGGGTTGAATTTGCATTTGAAGGCCCTCGCTATTGGGATTTGGTTCGTCGCCGCGATTACCATACCACTTTCGCTACTGGAACACGTCGTCAGGCTTTAGTTCCGGTGTTGGATCTGCGTGAAGCTACGCCAAAATACATCTTTGTTCGCGCTAACAACTATTATGACGAAAAAGCAAATGGTGTTGTTTTCCAGACCATGTCTTATTACAAAGGCATTCCGGGAATTGGCACCAATAAACTTGTGCAAAATCCTCAATATTAATTCGATAATCCAGATAAAATGAAAAAGATAGTTTATTCCATAATAGCAGTTGTTTGCCTTTTCACACTGCTTCAGTCATGCGAAAAAGACAACTTTGAAGCACCCGCTGCATCCTTTTTTGGTGCAATTAAAGACAGTATCGGAGGTGGTTTGGTGGAAACTGAATTAATTAACGGTTCCCAAATCGAAGTCTTTGAAAAAGGGGGTTATGCTACACCGGTTTCTCAAAAATGGTTGATCAAGAACAATGGTGAATTTCGTAACAACCTGGTGTTTGCCAATACTTACGACATCAACCTTGCCAATGGCAACTTTTTTCCTTATCGTGTAAACGATGTCGAAATCAAAGCAGGTGATAATCAACACGATTTTCAGGTCGTTCCATATATACGGATTAAAAACTGCATCATTAACCACGACAAAACAGGTAACAAAATAGTTGCAACCTTTAGTTTAGAAGCTGGTAAGTCAAGGGTGAAAGCCAAGGCTATCCGCCTGTATGCATTTACTGATATTTATGTAGGTGAGAATGTTAAATTTAATACCACCGGCATAGGTTTCACTCAGTCCTTTAGTCCATCAAAAACTATTGATGCAACTACCTATACGCTTTCAATTGACCTTACAGCCAATTCCAGCCTATTAAAACCCGGAAGAAATTATTATTTCCGAGTTGGAGCATTGGCAGATGTTACCGGAGTTGGAACAGTCAGGCATAATTTTGCACCATACGTAAAAATAGCATTGTAGGTCGAATTCACTTTTTCCTGAATTCGGGTTAACAAAAAATACCAAAAATCCAAAGCAGAGAGATTTCGGGAGTATTCCCATCTCTCTGCTTTTTTAAACTCACCTTTGTAAAACCAATCAATTAAACTGAAATGAAATCAATATATTTCCTGATATTTATTTTTTGCTGTTCTGCACAATTGCAGGTTTTAGGCAAAGAACCGCTCAAGGATCATCAGATTAGTAAAATAATCGAAAAGAATCGTCCACTTAAAGGAGGTCAAATTCCTGCTGACATCAAGCACCGCATCGGAGCCACGCATGTGGCAGGAAAATACTATTTCACCAATGAACCTTATTTGATTGAAGGTTGCCACAAACTAAATGAAATGGGCTACGGAATTGCGAAACTCTGGTTCCGGAAAAATCCAAGCGGTTATCCGTACAATTCGGAATGGAATGTTTCGAAAGACATTACCCTGAAAGAACTTGCCCAACATCCTTATTATGCAACCTGTTTCGATATGCCATTTTCAACCATTGCCTTGAGTGTGGATGGCGCAGGCGTTAAAACCACCGATGAAACTGCCGCAAAGGAGGAAATGGAAATTTATGAACTGACCAAATACCTGCTCGAAAAATACAAAGACAGAGAGGTTACTTTTATTTTGCACAACTGGGAAGGCGACTGGATGATGCGGGGCGGAACGGGTGATTATGCCCGCTGGTCGCGCAAACCAGGACAACTATTTAAAGCTGTTGACGGTGATCGTTATACTGTGGTAGTTCCGGCTGATTCTACTGACCGCGTTAATGCAATGGCCAAATGGTTTACAGCCCGTCAGCAGGGAGTAAACCGTGCCCGCGCTGAAGTGAAAAATACCAAATGTAAAGTTTACCATGCGGTAGAAGCCAATAAAGTAATGGACAGTATGGAGGGAATTCCCGGAATTGTCAACAGCGTTCTTCCAAAAATTGAAACTGACATGGTCTCATGGTCGTGTTACGATGGAATGGATCCTGCTGGACTTAAATTGTACAAAGGGATCGACTATATGCGGAAGAATATGAATCCAACTGCTTACATGAAAGGAAGGCGGGTGGTGTTCCTGGGTGAAATTGGTATTCCGGAACAGCGCTATGAAGGCTTGATGGAAAGAGCTCCTGTGATTGACCGCTGGGATGTATTTATGGGAGTTTGCCTGGCGCAAAACATTCCTTATCTAATTCAATGGGAACTTTACTGCAACGAACCCAAAAATGAAGAACTCCGAAAACTTATCGATGTTCGGAAAACCGACGAAATGCGTGGTTTCTGGCTAATCAGACCCGATGGTACAAAAAGTTGGGCTGCGGAGTATTTCGACCAGCTTTTAAAGAATGCCGGTGGCAGATTGTTATAATCAGATAATAATAATCAAGGAATCCAAAATTCAACATAAAAGTCCAAAATGCAATCAAAACAACTTTCGCTCCTATCCATTGGCTTTTTTGCACTGTTCGTTAATTTAGGAGAACTTGCAGTTGCACAGAAAAACGACAAAACTGAAGCCTCTTTTACATTTGAAAAGGTAGGTGCGGCACTTCCATCGACAGGCACCGAACAAATCGTTCCGCAAATCGGAAATGTGGCAACTGTTGCCCCGGATGTGCTTTGCATCGAAATTGAAGATTGTCGTATTTTGCCGTCAATACAAATTCCTTATCAGGCAGACTCATCAGATGTTATTACTATAAAAAATTACTCACCACTTGGAGAGAAAAATACCATGCGGGTTGTCCGAAATGGATTTCCGTTGGGAATGCTCGTGGGTAAGGAACGTACAACACTTACGATTCATGAAAGAATTGTCGGAATTCATCTCAACACCAAAGACGCAGATGTCCCGACCAATTATCTGATTAGCTCACCAGGTGACCCAAATTACAGCAGGGGACTTTCTCCTGAAAAAGTCTGGCGAAAAAGTAAACCCACCAACTGGCCTGAAGAGAACCGAAAAGGTGGAGAGTTTTATACAGCAAAACACTTTCTGTATTTAAAATTACCTTATTCTTTAAAAATCAGTCAGGTTTATCTCATTAGTCTGTCTGAACTAAGTCTTAACCGTTCCGCTTTCTATTATGTACACGACCCTGTTTATGCCCGCAGTGAAGCGATACATGTTTCGCAAATAGGTTTTCGGACCGATGACCCTGATAAAAATGCATTTCTATCAGTTTGGATGGGAAATGGCGGGGGTTATACTTATCCGGAAAATATGGAGTTTTCGCTTATTAATGATAAAACTAACGAAAAGGTCTTTTCAGGAAAAACCGTGATACAATGGAAGGGAAGCGTTCCGGAAGAAATAGGCACAAAAGTTAATCATAGCGGAACGGATGTTATTCGTCTGGATTTCAGTAGTTTTAATTTACCAGGACGCTACCGCATATACGTTGAAGGGGTTGGCTGTAGTTACCCATTCAACATCGGCGAAGCGAATTCCTGGAAACATGCCTTTGAAATTTCAATGAAAGGTCATTTCAATCAACGTAGCGGAACACCCATGCTACCGCCGTATACCGATTTTGTCCGTCCAAGAAGTTTCAATCCTGCTGACGGAGTAAAAGTTTATCAATCAACCTGTTCGTTGTTAAATAGTGGGAATGGATTAAATGCATTGGGAACTGATAAAGACAACTTTGGCAATTTGGTGGCAGGTAAAACAGAGGAACTTGTTCCTCAGGCATGGGGAGGAGTGATGGATGCCGGAGATTGGGACAGACGGATAAATCATTTAGTTGCACCCAGACTCTATCTGGAATTGATGGAGCTTAACCTTGATTATTTTAAAGATATCAGCTTGAATATTCCGGAATCGGGTAACGATTTGCCCGATCTGGTTGATGAAGCTTTATATGGTCTGGACGTTTACCGACGTATGCAATTACCCGATGGTGGGATCCGTGGAGGCATAGAATCATCGGAACATCCGGCAGAAGGAAGTGCATCGTGGCAGGAAGTACTTACGGTATTAGCTTATGCTCCTGATCATTGGTCAAGTTATATTTATGCCGGTGTAGCTGCACGCGCTGCGTTTGTATTGAAAATGTTAGGTCAGGAAGAAAAGGCTCAGATATGGGAAGCGAGTGCAGTAAAAGCTATGGAATGGGCTGAATATGAATATGAAAAATGGATAACCAGCCCCGATTATACAAAAATTACTTCATACGCAAAAAAAATGGTGCCTGTTGAACGCAATCTAGCTGCTGTTGAACTATATAAACTGACAAAAAATAGACACTGGCACAAGGTTTACCTTTCAACGCAAAACCAGGAACAGAACCGGACTGAAGCGGCTTTTATTTATGCACAACTGGATCAATCAATGGTCATCCAAAATGACCAAAAGAATGCCATAAATGCAATAATCTCTGAAGCAAATCGGCTAGTGGATTTATCATTGAAAAGTGCTTATGGGATTACAACCAGTATTACAGGTAAAGCACTTGGTGGTTGGGAAAGTACCTATTCCATCCCGGCATCGCAAACACTGGTAAGGGCTCATTACCTTACGGGGAATGCCCAATATTTAAAAACTTTGCTTCGCTCCGCCCTCTTCTCTGCGGGCGCCAATCCAATGAACCTATGCCTAACGACAGGTTTGGGAGAGAATTGTATAAAACACCCGTTGCACGAAGATTCACGACATACAGGACAACCTGCTCCGATTGGAATTTCAGTATGCGGACCAGGGGAAATATCCGTTTTTGCAAAACCCGGATCAGATATGGAAAGAAGACTTAGCACCGAATGTACACCGGAGGGTGT
Source organism: Prolixibacteraceae bacterium (assembly GCA_019163175.1). Classification (GTDB taxonomy): domain Bacteria; phylum Bacteroidota; class Bacteroidia; order Bacteroidales; family Prolixibacteraceae; genus Aquipluma. Next base: position 33,829 of record JAFLKN010000039.1, read on the forward strand.
AAAATGGCCTTCGGCAGAATCTTATTTTGACCTTTATGGTTGGGATTTGCAGAATGAATATGTTGTGGATCGAAATCTGGGTCCTTCAGCTTACATTTGGGGATACCTTGCATCGCGAAAAAAACAATAATAGTTAACAATCAATTCAATGATTATTAAAACAATAAAATTAATTGTATTACTTACGATACTATATTCGTGTTTGTTCAGTTGTGGTCAAAAAGAAAACCAATTGCCTGTTGCAGACGCACCGGTAATTTCCTCATTCACGCCATCATCAGGAAGCGAAGGAACCAGCATTACTATTTTAGGAAGCAATTTTGGCAGTACGATCAATTCCAACATTATTACCATTGGTGGTGTGAATGCAATTGCGGTTTCAGCAACTTCAACCCAATTGGGATTCAACATTCCTGCTGGTGTTGTGCCGGGCGAATATCGGATAAGTGTCAAAGTTGGAAATCTGTCCTCCGCATCAAATCAGATGTTTACCCTGAAATCCAAGACCGAAATTACCGATCCGGAAGTTCTGAATTACAATTATGCGATTGGAACACAAATCATTGGCCCATCATACGGGCACACAGCCGACGACAGGTTGATAGAAACTGCAAAGGCAACTTTGAATATGGGTAGCAATATCCTGAAAATTACTTTGGCACCTGGAAGTTATAATATCACAGGTCGGCCTTCATATGCCAGTTTAACCTCGCTTGTCCGCGACGATCCTTCGTTCCGTCAGGTTTTTGATATGCCTTTTAACTATTATTTTCTTTGGGCGCGGTCGCATTCAAACTGGAAAGATGGGTATTCTGCCGCAGAACGAAGCGATGATTCAACCCAAATTGCTGAACTGACCAGTTATCTGCTTACAAAGTACAACAATTCGGGAAAACAGTTTTTTCTTGGACACTGGGAAGGTGACTGGTATTTGCTCGATAATTACGATGCCAATTATATTCCGTCAGACGAAAGGATAAATGGAATGAAACAATGGTATATTGCCCGTCAGAATGCAGTTGATCAGGCATTGAAAAATACTCCGCACAGCAAGGTGGATGTTTTTACTTATGCCGAGGTTAACCGGGTAGTTGATGGAATGGCTGGAAAAAAACGTGTAGTTAATTACGTTCTGCCTTACACAAATGTCGATTACGTATCATATTCCTCTTACGATGCGCAGAGTCTGAGCCAATCGGAATATAACCAGGTATTGAATTACATTGAGGGAAATCTGCCAAAGCGCGACCATATAAAAGGGAAGCGGGTTTTTATTGGCGAAATGGGGCGTTCAGCCATGGATTTCAGTTTTTCAAAAACGCAGCACGAATCGGTTAACCGCGAAAATATACGTAAAGCACTTGTTTGGGGCGCACCGTTCGTATTGTATTGGGAAATGTACAACAACGAAATTAAAGATGGGATTCAGCGCGGTTTTTGGCTGATTGATGATAAGAACGAAAAATGGCCGCTTTATTACACTTTCAGTAATTTTTATACAAAAGCCAAAAGCTGGGTAGCCGGCCAAAAGCAAACCTTAAAACGCTTGCCAACCCGCGAGGAATATTTAAGTTGGGCGACCGGCAATTTTTAAATCCGGAATGGATAAATCTTATAAAAAGCATTCAGGAAAATGAAAATATCAATCCATCAATTATTAATGATAGTATTATTTTTTGCAGTAACCGCTTCCTGCAAAAGTAAAGAACCACTGCTTTCGGATTTGAACGTCCCTGTTATTCAGTCGTTTGATCCAAAGAATGGGGCAGAAGGAACCATAGTTACCATTACAGGAAGTAACTTTAATTCCACCCCAAAGCTCAACCAAATAAGTTTAGGGGGAAAGACAATTGAACCAACTTCGGCATCAACAACCCAATTAATATTTACTGTTCCGTCAGGAATAGCAAATGGAAGTTATATGATCGGCGTTAAGGTCGGAAGCTCGACTTCAGGTTCGAAAGAACAATTCGTAGTAAATGCGAACACAAATCCCGGAAATTTTGTAAGCCATGATGTTGTTCCGGTTACCTCAGAAGTTGTAAACACTTGTTTCTATGGATTCGGGAAAAAGGACATTCATCCTCGTTTGCTATTCACAGCTGCTGATATTGCCCGTATAAAAAACATTGCAGCATCCGACCCTGTGGCAAAGGCTTCGTACGATGATGTTATTAATCAGGCCAATCAAATACTTTCAACTTCATTGCTGGATTATGCATTAGATGGAGCCGGTTTGCGTATTGCCAATATTCACACATTTGCAAACGACCAGGTTCCATACCTGGTTTTAGCTTATCAATTTACCAAAGATACCAGGTATGCCCAACGTTGCTGGCAACAAATTGAGGCGATGGCAAGCTGGCCCGATTGGGGCGCCAACCGGCATTTTCTCGATACGGGTATTGGAGCAAAAGGGGTAGCTTTGGCATACGATGGCTTGTACGATTTTCTGACTCCTGACCAGCGCTTAAAGATTGTTAATGCTTTGCGGAAATATACACTCGAACCCGGAAAAACACAGATTGAAAACGGAACCGGCTCCTGGAAATGGTACTTGAGCAACAACAACTGGAATGGAATCTGCCACGGTGGTTTAATTATGGCTGCACTGGCAATCTATGAAACCGATCCGTCATTTATGAGTAAAGTGATTCAGATATCGTCCAATGGAATTGTACCTTTTATGCAATCGTTCGATCCTGATGGCGCAAGTGCGGAAGGACTGATGTATTGGAGTTACGGGCTTTCAAATACATTTCTCGCCTACGAATCGATGAAAAATGTGTTGAGTTCGACTTATGGACTTGCCGAAATGAATGGGTTTAAGAAAACGCCTTCGTTCCCATATCAGGTTTCAGGTCCGGCCGGAACTGCCACCATGGGCGACGATTATTTATATTACGGATCAGCCAATCGTTTTTTGTCTTATTTCTGGTATGCCCGCTATTTTAAGGATGCAGATTTTGCCAAAACGCATTACGAAATTTGTTTATCGCGTAATTCGGGCAAAACTAACAAACTTAACGGGTGGATGGATTTATTGTTTTATGATCCTGAATTAGTTGCACGTGGCAGCCAGTCTTCATTCCCGCTTTATAACTACATTGCCGGGGCTGATTATATGTTCGTCAGGGAAAATAACACCGATCCTAGTTCTCTTTACATTGGAATGCATGGCGGTGATAACAATGCCAGTCATGGACATCTGGATGCCGGTACCTTCTTTATTCAGGCGCTGGGTGAAAACTTTGCGGTTGGAAATCTCGGCAAGGAAGATCCGTATCCAGCCGACTATTTCACAACAACCGGTCCGAATTACGACAATGCAACGACGAATAATGCAACAAATCCGGGCAGGTTTTATTATTACCGGGTTCGTACTGAAGGCAAAAACTGCCTTGTTTTCAATCCGGATGCTCGACCCGAGCAAAACCTGACAGGGAAAGCAGTTCTTAAAAAAGAGTCAAACGACAATTCGGGAGGATATTATGTACTTAATATGACCGCCTGTTACAAACGTGATGTTTCAAACTATACAAGAGGAATTAAATTAAACAGAAACAGCGGAATCATCACCATTCAGGATGAATTTATTCCGATAGTAAATTCGACGGTTTACTGGATTATGCATAGTGCTGCAACCGATGGACTGGTGATATCTACAGATGGCAAAAAAGCGACAATGACCAAAAACGGGAAAGTGTTTTATGCTACGATCAAATCTCCGTCAAACGCCCGATTCGAAAAAGTGGATCGTTCGGAAACTGCTATCAACTTTTTGCCTGAAACGGCACCGATCTTCAGTACTGTAATGGCCGGTAAAAACAGTATTAATAAATGGTACGGAAAACTGCAAATCAAACTAACTGATGTTAAGAAAGATGCTTTGACTACCATCCGGGTTGATCTGACATCGAACAACTCCATAGTTTCGCCTGATCTGGTTTTGATGGACAACTGGACAACAAATAATTAACAGATGAAGACAAAATTCTATTTCTTAACTATTCTGATATTGATTTTATTTCCTGTCCTTGAATTAGTTGCCCAAGTCCGGCAGAATCCAGTTTATTGGAACGAAAAGACACAGCTTATACCATGGCGTCTCCCTTTTGTTGCTGATTCAAAAAACCTCGAATATGTCGATCTGGATAACGATGGCGATCCGGATGTATTAAAAACAACCATTCTTGGCGGAGTTCCCATTATGTGGATCGACGACGATGATGACATGAAACGGGGAGATTTGGAAGGCGATCAGGATAATGATTGCTTGTGCGTGGATATCAATAAAGATGGAAATTTTGGAGGACCGGAAGATCTGTGCATCGACTGGACTGATACTGATAACGACGGGATTGCCGAAGTACAGCTGGTAGTTATAAACGGGGGATTGAAAAATCGTTACTTTTTCGACTGGGGAGCTGATTATATGTACATTATCGATTGGGGAGAAAAGGACGGAATAAAAAATTTCATTAATTGGAACGAATTGGTGTTGCGCGCCTGGGAACACAACGGACATGCCAATTTTTTTACCGATTATCATGGAAATACATTGTTCCTGAAAATGCACGGGTCAACATTCCGTATCGGTGATTTGCGCTACAATTGGGAGAATCCGTTTATTTTCTATGATTTTGACAAAGATAACTTGTCGGAAATGGCTATCCGGTTGGTCGATACCCCACATTTCAGACCAAAACCCGAAGAAAAGTCTTACAATAAATTTGATGCGCCTGATCCTGAAATTGATATTCTGTTTACAAAAAGTATTGATTACGCGGCAATCACCTGGGATTTGGACAACGACAACGGGCAGGGAAACGAGTTTGACTACGATATGTCATTGAAATTTTCAGGTAAGGGTTTTGGGTATTCCGATCAGGTGCATAAATTCAAAAATATGCGAGGATTGGCTGAATCCGATAAATTGTTTTATGATGCCCGCTGGCGACAAAATGACGAGTTGATTTATCCGGATCAACACGTGGCGTACCATAAAATATTCGAAGAAGCGAAATGGGATTATTGCTGGTTTGTTTTCGACGAAGATGATGATTGTAATCGTTGGGAACGCGTTGAATTTTATGAACCGAAAGATCTCTGGAAAATTGGTGGTGAAAAAGGTGGGCTTGACAATAATAAACAGGCTGATGCTATTGGTGACAGGGGTGAATTCGATTTGGATAATTCGGGGAAAGGAAATCTTTATATTGCTCCTTTCGATGGTCGTTTGCATTTGTACGGCGCTGAATTGGGCGCGTGGCGTATCGATATGAATGCTGCAAGTTATCAAGGTTATGGCGGACTTTATCCGCCAGCAAAATCGCATGTACGCGACCAAATTGAACCAAATAAATGGGCTACAGTTCGTTATTCTGATACTGACAAAAACGGATTCTTCGATTTTATTGAATATGATTTGGATGGCGATACCATTTTCGAAGAAAAAATTTCGTTATTGGAACTCGGTATCGACGATAGAACATCAATAATAACTTCCAGAAAAACGGATTACAAATCTTTTAATAAAATATTCAAGAAGCTGACCAATCAAATTTGGAGCTGCTCACAGGATGTGCTGGTCATTGCTAAAAAACAAGGAATCAGCAGCAATTGGTACACCTTCTGGCAGCAGCCACAAACAGTTAACGAACGGTATCAGTATGGGTACTGGCTTACCTTTTACTTATATAAAGATATGTGCCACGCAGCTTTGCTGAAGGGTGACACGGAATTGAAAGGAAAATTGGATAAGGCCTATTATTCAGGTACTTGGGAAAAGTTATAAGTTGAACTATATTAAAAAAATTGACATGGTAAAAACAAACTTCCGGGCAATAAAGCTCATCACATTCCTAACGGTTTTAGTTCTGTATCAATCAGGTTTTTCACAAGGCTACAAACTCAATTTTGGCCTCAGCCAGCCGCAAGATCCTGCTACTTTACCTGTATCCACAGCAAAACCTCAACAACCGGTTCGCAAAGCAAAAACTGCAGTAAAACCCGAATTGCAGCAGGTAACAGCCAATGAATTTATCCTGAAATCAGGCTGGGAAATGGCCGAAGCCGATAAAATTACTTCAGCAGTGCAGTCTGTTTTTAGTCCCGTATTAAATACTTCCGAATGGTACAACGCCACGGTTCCCGGAACAGTGCTGACCACGCTGGTCGATCAGGGCGTTTATCCCGACCCATATTACGGCTTGAACAACCTACTCATTCCCGATTCGTTGTGCCGGAAAGATTGGTGGTATCGTCTTGAACTGCCTTTGCCTGAAAATGCTTCAGGAAAAACCATCTGGCTGCTGTTCAACGGAATCAATTATAAAGCCGGCATCTGGCTGAATGGCAAAAAATTAGGGAATATGGCCGGTGCTTTTATTCGAGGGAAGTTTGATGCCACACGTCTGATTAATCTGCAAGGGAAGAACATTTTGGCCGTACACATTTACCCGCCAAACAATCCGGGCATTCCGCACGAAGAGTCGTCGAAAACCAACCATGGGCTAAATGGTGGGCAACTTTGCCTCGACGGTCCCACGTTTATTTCGTCGGAAGGATGGGACTGGATTCCGGGTATCCGCGATCGTAACATTGGCATCTGGCAGGACGTGCGCCTGCGCCTCACCGATAATGTTACCATCATCGACCCGCAGGTGATTACCGATCTGCAGCTGCCCGACACCACCCGCGCAGCCATTACCATCAAAACCGAATTGAAAAATCATTCAGGCGAAACAAAAAATGTGGTACTGGAAGGAAGATTGGAAAACCTGCAAATCAGTAAAAATGTGTTGCTTCAGCCCGGTGAAACCAAACAGGTTGTATTTTCTCCGGAAGAGTTGCAGCAACTGAACCTTCAAAATCCGCGTCTTTGGTGGCCCAACGGCTACGGCAACCCGGAATTATATCAATTAAGACTGGAAGTAAAATCAGGTGAAAAAGTTTCCGACAGAGCTAATGTACGTTTTGGCATCCGTGAATTTTCGTACGAATTGACCATTGCAGGCGAAAACAAAGCCCGCAAAAGGGTCGATTTCAATCCGTTGGACTTTGCCGGAAAAGTGATTTTCAACAACATTGACAGGTTTGATGTGGGGCAGGGAACTTTTCTGCCAAAACTGGCTGTGAATGCGGATATCTCAAAGCTGGCAACCATCGATTCGGAAGGCAAAAACCCATTCCTGACCATCCGTGTAAATGGAATTCCCGTATTTTGCAAGGGTGGGAACTGGGGCATGGACGATGGCATGAAAAGGGTTTCGCGCGAACGCCTCGAACCCTATTTCAGGCTTCATCGCGATGCTCATTACAACATGGTTCGAAACTGGACCGGCGAAAGCACCGAAGCCGTGTTTTACGAATTGTGCGACGAATACGGGATGCTTGTGTGGAACGATTTCTGGCTTTCGACCGAGGGATACAACCTTGATGTAAACGATAATGATTTATTTATGGCCAATGCCACCGATGTGGTCAGGCGATTCAGGAATCATCCGTCAATTGCCATCTGGTGCCCGCGCAACGAAGGTTATGCAACTGTGCAGCTTGAATCCCGGCTTCAGCAACTCATTGCAAACGAAGACGGAACAAGACATTACGTACCCAACTCGCGCAACCTGAACCTGCGCCCCAGTGGCCCATGGCATTACATGAAGAATGAGGCCGATTATTACCGCAACAATGCCGAAGGTTTTTCCACCGAAGTGGGAACTCCTTCGATTCCTACCGCTGAGACCATGAAATCGTTTATTCCTGAAGAAGACCGTTGGCCCATCAGCGACACCTGGTATTACCACGATCTGCACGACGGACAGAAAGAGTATTTGCAGGCCATCGAATCGCGTTACGGAAAAAGTGAAAGCCTCGACGACCTTTGCCGGAAAGCCCAGTTGGTGAATTACGACAGTCACCGCGCTATGTTCGAGAGCTGGAATAGTAAACTATGGAAAAATGCAAGCGGACTATTGCTTTGGATGACCCATCCGGCATGGCCAAGTACCGTTTGGCAAACCTATTCGTGGGATTACGAGACATTTGGTTCGTTTTATGGCTCCCAAAAAGCCTGTGAACCTGTTCATATCCAAATGAACCTTCACGATAACAAGGTAGTGGTAATAAATACAACACTAAAAAATTACGCAAAACTTCAGGCTAAACTGGAGATTTTCGACCTAAAAGGGAAAAAGCTGACTATGATGCAAGCTGATACCAATGTCGATGTTCCTGCAAACCAGCTGACCGAATGTTTCAAAGCAAAGTTCCCCTTTCAGTTGCCCAATGTTTACTTGGTTCGCTTAACCTTGTCAGGCAAGAATCACGTTTTCTCTCAAAATGAATACTGGAAAAGCAGTCAGGCCAGTGGTTCTTTCACCGGATTTAATGAACTAGCCGATCCCGGTTTAACTGCCAAATTGTTGAAACATGATGGGAATAAGATCATTTTTGTTGTTTCCAATGCATCAAAAGTAGCGGCCATTGGTCTGAAATTCAACCTTCGCGATCCGAACAGCGGAAAGCTCATACTTCCGGCCTGGTTTTCCGACGGATATTTTTCCCTGTTGCCGGGTGAGAAAAAACAGATGGTTGTTGAATGGAATAACATGGAATTTATAAATCCGGAAATAATAGCAGAAGGCTATAACATGGTTTCAAAATTACTGTTTTTAATCAGTTCAAAATAGATTGTTGGTTGTATTCAGGTTGATAGAGATATAATTAAAACAACATATCGGAATTTTAGTTTGCCCCCTTTGTTAGCAATGACAAGGGGGTTTTTCGTTTCAAATCGCCCCATAATACATCAGCATTCCAATGCTTTACCTTAAAACGTCATTTGTTGATAATTTTGTTAAAAAACATATATTTTCCACTTGACTTTTTATTTGGAATGTCCGAACTTGCATATGTAAAATTTAAATAACCTTTTTTTTCACTCTAAATCACAAAATTATGGCAAGTAATTCTGAAACCGGCCATGCCAAAAATGTGGCCAATTTTGAACAACTCGTTGTTAAATGTACCTCGTACAACGGATCTTTTAATCCATCCAATCCTGCAATCCAACCACCTGCTTTGCAAAACACCTTAGCTCTGGCTAAAGAGTGTATTGCAGGGGTTAATGGGGCTGAAGGGATTCTATCCAATGCTATTTCATCTCGTAGCATTTCATTTAAACCTTTTAGCAAGCTAATTACCCGAATCAGCAATGCCGTGAAAGCTTCGGGGGCTCCTCAGCAAGCTATCGATCAGGTATTGAATCTGGTTCGCAAACTACAGGGCCGCAGAGCCACACCTAAAAAAACTGATGAAGAAAAACAGGCAGCCCTTGAGGCCGGTAAAGAAATTGTTGAAGTATCCTCAGCTCAAATGAGCTTTGACAGTCATTTAAATAATTTCGACAAACTGATCAAGTTATTGGTAACGGTTCCGGAGTATGCCCCCAATGAAAATGAATTAACTGTTTCGGCGCTAACTGCTTATTATGAAGATTTAACTTCAAAGAATCTAGTTGTAATTAATGCCAGTACTGCGCTAAAGAATTTGCTTATAACCCGAAATGAGCTTCTTTACAAAGACATTACGGGTATGGTGAATGTAGCCAACTCCGTAAAAATTTATATCAAGTCGGTGTTTGGTGCAACAAGTCCCCAGTTTAAGCAAATAAGCCCCCTGAAGTTTACAAATTACAAGCAATAAGTTGCAGAAGCCATCAACTTTTCTGTAATGAGCCTTGATAAATATGGAATAAGCCTTGATTAATTTGTAATAAGCATCAACAATGTTATAATAGCCATCAGGAATGTTGTAATAGTCACTGATAACTTTATAATTTGCCTTGATAAAGTTGTAACAGCTATTCACATTTCTGTAACTAGGTTCATACTTTTTATTTCAAGGCTGGTATTTTTTATTTCAGGCTTAATGCAAATTATTTTAGTTTACCCCTTTGCCCACAAGGACAAGGGGGTTTTTCATTTTTGCTTCTCCGTTTGTAATCAATCCGACCAATTAGCTACTTATAGCGCAATACATACAACCAAAATCTTAAACCTGAATCCTATGAGAAAGTCCTTCGTCCTGATTGTGATTGCTTTATTCTTATTAAGCCTTGGAGCATCTGCCCAGCAAGCTTTGTGGGGCGCTGCCGGCATTGTTTCGCCCGAAATAAAAGATGACCGCACCGTTGTTTTCCGGTTTCTGGCTCCTGATGCCAAAGAGGTAAAACTTACAGGTGACTGGATGCCTGCTCAAGGCTGGACTCCCGGCTCCGAAGTGATGAATAAAGACGCTAAAGGCGTATGGAGTTATACAACCAAACCGCTTGAATCTGATCTCTACAGCTATTCATTTTTGGTTGATGGCTTGAAAACTACCGATCCTAATAACGTTTACCTGATTCGTGATGTAGCCACGGTTTTTAACGTGTTTATTGTTGGAGTCGGGAAAGCAGATTTGTATAGGGTAAACAATGTGCCTCATGGCTCGGTAACCCGCCGCTGGTACGATTCTCCCGGAAACAATAAAAGCCGTCGTGTTACAATTTATACCCCTTCAGGATATGAAGCCAGCAAAGAGAAGTATCCGGTACTTTACCTGCTGCACGGAATGGGCGGAGACGAAGAAGCATGGATTGCTCTGGGCCGGACTTCACAGATTTTAGACAATCTGATTGCCAAGGGAAAAGCCAAACCAATGCTTGTGGTAATGACCAATGGGAATGTGGCTCAGGAAGCTGCTCCCGGCGAATCGGTTTTGGGAATGTATAAACCTACCTTTCAACTGCAAAATACGATGGATGGAAAGTTTGAAGAAACTTTTCAGGATGTAATTAAGTTTGTGGAAAGCAACTATCGGGTAATTGCCGAAAAGAAAGGTCGCGCCATTGCCGGTTTATCGATGGGAGGTTATCATTCCTTGCATATTTCGCGCTATTATCCGAATACGTTTGATTTTATCGGTTTATTTTCGGCAGCCATTATGCCTGATGCAAAAGTGAAATCCAAAGTGTACGAAGACTTCGATGCAACGCTGAAGAAACAGATGACAAACGGTTATCAACTCTACTGGATTGGTATTGGAAAGGCCGATTTTCTGTACAAAGCCAATACAGAATATCGGGCTAAACTAGATAAAATGGGCATGAAATACACGTATTTTGAAACCGAAGGCGGTCATACCTGGACGAACTGGCGCGTTTACCTGTCAGAATTTACTCCTTTACTTTTTAAATAGCCTGTCATGAAAAAGACCTTGCTGGTGCTGGCCATTTTTCTATCAGGCTGGTGCATTTCGGCACAACCTGTCGATACCTTAAAGATTTTAAGCTACAATGTCCGCAATTGCAAAGGATTGGACGATGCAATCAATTATGAACGTGTTGCAAAAGTGATTCGTCGTATCAATGCCGATGTGGTGGCTTTGCAGGAACTCGACAGTGCAACCAGCCGAAGTGGTCGGGTGGTGGTTTTAGATGAACTGGCTCGCCTGACCGGGATGTTTCCCAGCTACAGAGCTTCCATAAGTTATCAGGGAGGAAAATATGGCATTGGTATACTTACCAAAACGAAGCCGATCCGAAATCAGTCAGTTTCGCTCCCCGGAGAAGAGGAAGCGAGAAGTGTACTGTTTGTTGAGATGGACAAGTTTGTGATCGGATGTTCTCATTTTTCATTGACACAGGCAGATCGCTTAAAGTCGGTCGAATTGGTCAATCAGCTTGCTTCGGGCTATTCAAAGCCTGTATTTCTGGCCGGTGACCTGAATGCAGAGCCCAATTCTCCTGAAATAGTGAAATTTGCTCAGGTCTGGAAAATATTGAACAATACTGCGGTTCCAACCATTCCGGCCGATCAGCCGACAAAATGTATTGATTTTGTGCTAGCGCAAAAGAATAAGAAGTTTCGGTTCGAGGTATTGAAAAGCGTTGTGGAATCTGAACCTGTTGCTTCAGACCATTTGCCAGTTTGGGTAGAAGTAATGGTAATTTCCAATTAAATTTTCCTAGTTTTGTGTACCTATAATTCCTTAAACATTAATAAACCATGATGAAAAAACTACTTGCCTGCCTGCTTTTTGCCTTTATAGCAGGTGTTGCTGTTCAAGCACAGCAGCCGGAACGACCAGGTCAGCAGCCTGCTCCTGAAACCGGTGAAAAATTCAGGATTGGAATGGCTGGCTATTCATTTGTCAAGTTAAATGATTTGGATAAATCACTGGCAACCATGCAACGTGCTGATGTTCATTATCTCTGTATCAAAGATTTCCATCTGCCATTTAAAAGTACCGATGCTGAAATTGCCGCCTTTCATGCTAAGCTGAAAGAAAAAGGAGTGACAGGTTATGCTGTTGGTCCGATTTACATGAAAACCGAAGCTGAAATCGACAATGCTTTTGAGTATGCTAAAAGGGTAGGAGTGAAGTTGATTGTTGGTGTTCCGAACTACGAACTTTTGCCGTATGTCGACAAGAAAGTGAAAGAATACGACTTCAATTATGCCATTCACCTGCATGGCCCGGATATTAAAATTTATCCGGATGCTCAGGATGTTTGGGATCATGTGAAAGATCTTGACCCACGTATCGGAATGTGTTTGGACATTGGCCACGATACACGTAATGGTAAAGACCCGGTTGCCGACTTGAAAAAATTTCAATCACGCGTTTTCGATATTCACATTAAAGACGTTACCGGAACTACCAAATTGGGTTATTCGTTAGAAGTTGGGCGTGGAGTAATTGACTTTCCTGCATTCGTAAAAATGCTGCGCAAAGTGGGCTACACTGGCGTTTGCAGCCTCGAACACGAAAAAGATATGGCCGATCCTTATATGGGAATTGCCGAATCGATTGGTTATTTCAGGGGAATTATTGAAGCAACTAAAAAGAAATAGATTTCCAATACAGAACATACCGAAAGGCTGTTACCAGAAGGTAATGGCCTTTTTTGTTAGCGGCCTTCATTAAAATAATTGATCAATCTGAAGCATTGAACTGCAAAAGATTGCTATTTTTATCGGCTTACCTGAAAAATAAAGAATTTCAGGTATTATGGCTGTAAAATTTAAACTGAAGGTTATGAGAATTTTTGGAAAGCTTGGTATTGTTCTGCTTGTTTTAATTGCGTTTGGGTTCTCTAAAGGAAAGATTAAATCGCCCGAAGTAACTGTTGATGAGTTGAAAAAACATGTCAGCTATTTAGCTTCTGACGCGTTAAAAGGGCGCCGAACCGGAACTGAAGGCGACAGCCTTGCGGCTGAATATATTCGCAAAGAATTGAAAGCAATCGGCTTAGTCCCGCTTCAGAATGATGGATTCCAGAAATTCCGTGTTACCGATAAAATTATTCCAGGGCCCGCAAACAGCCTGATGTTGAATGGCGCCACCCTGAAGTCTGGAACCGATTTTGCTCCTTTCGCTTTTTCAGAAAATGCATCGTTTACCGGAGAAGTTGTGTTTGCCGGATACGGTTTCGACATCAATGAGGATAGTCTGAAATGGAAAGATTATTCTGCATTGGATGTAAAAGGTAAAATTGTGATGGTTCTTCGTGCCGATCCTGAGATCGAAAAAAACATGAGCCCTTTCATGAAATACAGCAAAGACCGCGATAAAGTTCTTCAGGCCAAAGACATGGGTGCTGCTGCGGTTTTACTGGTTTCAGGTAAGGTTTTCGATCCTGAAGATAAATTTGAGCCGCTAACAAAAGGCGATCAGTCGGTTGGAATACCTGCATTCAGGATAAGCCGTAAAATTGCCAACTCAATTTTGGAGCCTAAAAAGTTGCTGATCGAAGATTTGGAGAAGAAGTTAAACGATCAGCGTAAACCCGAAAGTTTTACCACAGGTGTAAGCGTTTCAGGTCATTCAGATATAATTCAGACTACAATTCCTACCCGGAACGTGGTTATGGTTTTACCCGGAACCGATAAAATTTTAAAGAATGAATATGTAGTTATCGGTGCGCATTTCGATCATTTGGGAATGGGTGGAATTGGTTCCGGAAGTCGTGTTCCTGACACAGTTGCTGTGCATTACGGTGCTGATGATAACGCTTCCGGAGTGGGAATGATCATCGAATTGGCTGAGAAATTAGCGGCAAAACCTCAAAGTCATAAACGCAGTATAGTTGTGCTCGCGTTTTCAGGCGAGGAAATGGGATTGCTTGGTTCAAAGAAATTTGTTGAAAATCCGGGAATTGATTTGAATAAAGTGAATGCCATGGTGAATATGGATATGGTTGGGCGCCTGAACGAAAATTCGTTGGTGCAAATTGGTGGCGTTGGCACTGCCGAGCCTTTTAAAAAGATGTTAACAGCCGCCAACGATACTACAATCCTTAAACTTTCCTTGTCGGAAGAAGGTTATGGGCCATCCGATCATGCTTCATTTTATGGCAAAAATGTTCCGGTATTGTTTATTTCTTCTGGTGCACACCTCGATTATCATACTCCTGCCGATGCCTACAGCAAAATTAATTACGAGGGAATGGTAAAGATTGCCGACCTCAGTTATCCGGTGATTTCTGATCTCGCCAATATGGATTCGAAACTAATTTTTAAAGAAGCAGGACCTAAGGAAGTTGCCGGACGCGGAACACGTCGAAAAGGAGTTACTTTGGGAATTATGCCTGATTTTGCCGGAAATGTGAAAAACGGATTACGTGCCGATGTAATTACTCCCGGTCGGCCAGCCGCAATTGGTGGTATGAAAAAGGGCGACATTATTACCTCTATCAACGGAAAACCGGTCAATAACATTCAGGATTACATGTTCCGCATGGGGCAGCTTAAACACGGCGAAACTATTAGTGTTGAGGTGTTGCGTGAAGGGAAAAAAGAAGTACTCCTGATTCAGCTCTAGTCAATTCATTTCTGAAATAATAATTCATCAATCATCCATTTATGAAGACATTTTTCTTTTGGTTTCTGGCTTTTTTGATTACGATCTCTGCTGCAATTTATCAACGGGCAACTGGTCCAACTTATCCTAAGAAATTAGAGGTTTCAGTAAATAATGTGAGTTATAAACTAAAACTTGTTCGCAGTTTAGGACTTGATGAAGATCCGGTTGTAAAGCTGAACATCAACGATCCGACTATTTCGGCTAAAATCTTCTTCCGTAGGTATCTTTCAAAGGACGAATTCCAGTCGACCGATTTTGAGTTTCGAAGCAAGCCCATCGATTCGTTTGTAATGAATAAAATTTTTAATGTAACTAAAGACGAAGGTTTTTACGCTGTAGTCCCGCAACAGCCTGCCGCTGGTAAAATCGAATATTACTTCGAAATTACTGACCAATCTGCTGCAAAAACTTACATGAAAGAGACTCCGGTGGTTATTCGTTTTAAGGGTGGTGTACCTGGATTTATTCTGCTTCCGCATATTTTATTCATGTTTATTGCTATGCTGTTCTCTAATCTTTCAGGACTTTTAGCTGTTTTTAAAGTGCCTTCATTCAGGAAATATACCACGTGGACATTTGTTTGTTTAATGGCTGGAGGTATGATTTTGGGACCGGTAGTCCAGCTTTACGCCTTTGGTGATTTATGGACTGGCATTCCGTTTGGATGGGATTTGACCGACAATAAAACACTGATTGCTTTTGTTTTCTGGATACTTGCTGTTGTTATGAACAGAAAGAAGGAACGGCCGCTTTACACTGTTCTTGCGGCAGTTGTTCTTTTACTCATCTATTCTATTCCTCACAGCATGTTCGGTTCAACTCTCGATTACAACACTGGAACTGTAACTCAGGGTATGATTATGAATTTGTTCGTTTTTTAGAAAATCTAAAATATCAATTTGAAGGTCGGGTGGTTTTGCTAAACTTCCCGACCTTTTTTGTTTCGGAATTTCCTCACAGCTTTGCCTTAAAAGCAATTTATTCTTCCAGATCGGAAGATTATTCGTATTTAAGGGTCAACGGAATGTAACTCTGGCTGAAATGTAGGAATCTATGCCCAAACAGTTTTTGTTCTGCGTTGAGATTGATTAGTAGGTTTCCTGGAGTTGTTTGTTGTCGTCAGCAATTGCTAACCAGATATTTCCTTATTTTTAGTTTTAATCGAAAATCGAATAATACTCGTGAGGGAATATCTGATCAAAATAGCGAATTACCGACTTTTTCAGCACGTCATGTTTTGGTTGAGTTACGTGATGCTTTTCGGTTTGGTGTACGGAAAGTTTGGGAATAATTATACCTATTATTTTCTCGAATCGCTTGGAATGGTTCCGTTTGTAATGGCTTCGACTTACATTACCATCTACCTCATTTTACCGTTTTACCTGAAAAACCAATATTTTGTACTCTCACTGGTGCTTTTTCTCGGTACACTTTTGCTGACCTGTACCTTGCAACGTATGTTTCTGCGGTATATCAATGCGCTGGAAATAAGGCTGAATGAAATTTACGATTTGTCTTTCCTTTCACTCTTTCTGGAAACCAACTTTATGGTGGGTATTGCTATGGCCATTAAGCTGATTAAAATTTGGTTTGAGCAGCAAAAAGAAAGGTTCGAAATCGAGAAGCGAACACTTCAATCGGAGCTAAATATGCTGAAAGCCCAGATTCACCCGCATTTCCTGTTCAATACCATGAACAACCTGTACGCTCTTTCTTTGGGTCAATCGACTAAAACTTCGGAGGGAATTGCAAAAGTATCCGATTTACTTCGTGTCGTTTTATACGATTGCAATGAAGTTTTTATTGATTTCGAAAAGGAAATAAACCTGATCAGAAATTACATTGATTTACAAAAACTAAGGTATGACGAGCGGTTGACGCTTAATTTTGAAGTTACAGGTGAGCCCAAAGGAATAAAGGTTGCGCCAATGCTTTACATCACGTTTATCGAGAATTGTTTTAAGCATGGAAGTGCAAATGACCCGGGCAGTCCGTGGATCAATATTTTCTTTCAGATTTCTGATCATCAAATTAGTTTTAGAGCCGAAAACAGCAAAGCTATTTTGGTAACGGGGCGATCTGATGATCAGCCGGGCGGTATTGGCCTTGAAAATGTAATGAAACGTCTCGAAATTCTGTATAAAAACAAATATATTCTGAATATCAGTGAAACAGATGAGCATTATAAAGTTGAACTCAATTTAAAAGCTATTTCGAATTGAATAAATTTTTGTTTGATACGGCGCTCAAATACCGAATAAGCCGGCACATGATCTTTTTTGTGCTCCTCGTGTTTATTTTCAGCTTGGTTCTGTTCAGCAGATCAATTGATCAGGAATTTTTGTTTTTACTGAAACTTACCTTTACCAATGCGTTGTTTTTTCTTGGCTATGGTTACCTCACCATTTTTGTGTTAATACCCGTATTTTTATCAGAAAGGAAATATTTCTGGTTTGGTTTGGTTTTTCTACTGACTGGCTTTTTTTTGTCGGCCTTAAAATTGAGTATTTCTGATTTTATCTTTTATACCTCAATTTCTCCTGAATACCTGAGTTCAAAAGGCATTCTTAACTTCCGTTACATCCTGATTAATACCAAGGATATGTCTTTCATTGTAGGCTTGATGGTGATTGTAAAGTTTACAAAAGACTGGCTGATTGCAGAAAAGCAGCAAAATGTTTTGCAGAAAAAATATGAAGAACTAAATCTAAGGTTACTCCAAAGTCATTTCGAACCACATTTCCTATTTAATACACTTAATAATCTGTATGCACTCTCACTCATCAATTCAGATAAAACACCCGATGTGATTCGAAAATTTAAGCGGGTACTTCAATTCTCAATCACTGAAGCACAATTGAAACGAGTACCACTGAAAAAGGAATTGGAGATGATACAGGATTTTATTGAGATTGAGCAAATCAGATATGGCGACCGACTTCGGATTGAAATGAAAACGATGGGTAGCATCGAAAATCAGGAAATTGCACCTTTCATTTTGTTTACGCTGGTTGAAAATTGTTTTAAGCATGGCAGCAGTAAAGATGCCGGAAGCCCCTGGATCAACTTGTCAGTTCGTTGTGAAAAAGGTACGATCAGATTTGAAGCAAAAAATAGCATTCCAACAAAATGTCAGTCAAATCTGGTATTTCATGAGAAAGGACTGGCTAAACTTCGTCAACGCCTCGAATTGGTTTATCCTAAAAAGTACATATTGAATTTGAAAGGTGAATCGATGGAGTTTTCTGTTCAACTCGAATTGATTTTAAGCTAAGTGTAAATGGCAGATTTTTTGGAAAATATGGACAAAAGGCGGATGGTAAAACACGCTATTTTCTGGTTCGTTTGGATCAGTAGTTTTACCATTGTTCAAAGCTTTGGCTATGGAGCACACGATTATTTTGCCTGGCTGTTTTATTACCTCATTACCCTGCCTTTATTTATGGCTCATACTTATTTCATTGCATATTGGCTTGTTCCGAAGTACTTTTTTTACCAGCGCTATTTCACATTTTCGGTCTGGATTGTGATATTACTTATTCTGGCTTCGGTTGCCGAATTGCTCATTAGCAACGAGTTTATTTGGCGACTCGTGAAACCTGGAAATATTCAGCAGGAAAATTACCTGAATTGGCAAAATGTTTTGATTAACGGAATAGGAAATGAATATATCATCGTTGTATTTCTGTCAGTTAAAGTTATCCGCTTTTGGAACTCGAAGATTGGCGAAAAAGCGGAGTTGATGAATCAGAAACTTTCGACAGAGATAGAGTTGCTGCAATATCAATCTTATCCTCGGTTTGTACTAAATGTGATGGATCGTTTGGAAAATCTCGCTGAAACAAAGTCGCCCCAAACTTCGGAAATGATTGTAAAGCTTTCGAATTTGATGAGCAACATGACCACAGGAAAAAAATCAACTAAAATACTTCTGCAGAAGGAAATAGGTCTGATTTGGAGTTATATTGAGATTCAGCAGATGAGTTTTCCCAAAGGGTTTCATGTTAACTTTTTAGTTACTGGCGAATTAAACGGACTTGAAATTCCGCCCTTTTTGTTTTTTCAGCTGGTTGAGGAAGGTTTCCTTGTTTTAGATGACTTTTCGGAGAAAACAGATTTTACAGTTTTGATTAAGACTGAACCGCATTACCTTTTATTCTCCTTAACTTTATGGAATGAAAAGACCATGAAGCAAGGATTTAAACCCGTTGTTTTAGAAAATTGTCGCAAGTACCTAAGTTATTTTTATTCTGAAAATCATAAGGTTATGTCGAATTTTGAAATTAATTTTGTGGAAATTACTATCGAAATATACCTCTAAACCATGTCAATAAATACTGTATACAAGTTGCTAAATAGGAGACCGATCATCCATCTGGTGTTCTGGCTGCTGTTTGTTTTTTCCGGATCGTTCATTTTTAGTTACCAGCAAAGTTTTCCCTACGTATTTTACCTGATGAATTTTTTGGTACATCTTCCGGTCTTTTTGCTTTTTACTTATGGGGTAATCTATTTTCTGGTGCCTGTATTTCTGTTCAGGCGGGCTTACTGGCAGTTTTTTCTGTCTCTTGCTATTACTGCCGGTATAGCTGCATTAGTGCGAATCTTGATTGGTCGGTATGTCTACTATTCTTTATTTATACCCAAGGTTTTACATCCTAAAATCTGGTTTAATGTTGATATTTTCTTTTTAAACCTGATTTGGATTTTGGGACCTGTCATTTTGTTTGCCATGTTTAAATATTACAAAAACTACATGAACACGCAGACTTTGGCAAACGAAGCTGAGAGGAAACAATTAGCAACTGAATTGCAGGTGCTTAAAGCTCAGTTGAACCCTCATTTTCTTTTTAATACATTCAATAATCTGTATGTACTGGCTCTCCAGAAAAGCGATAAAACGCCCGTAGTTATTTCGAAAATATCAGATCTTTTCCATTACATACTGTACGAATGCAATACCAATGAAGTGCCTGTTTCAAAGGAAATTAAGTTAATCGAGGATTACATTCAACTCGAAGAATTGCGTTATTCAGATCGGTTGACAATCACTTTTAAAAAGGAAATTGATAATCCGGAATGTTTGATTCCGCCAATGTTGCTCTATACGTTTATTGAGAATTGCTTTAAACATGGCTGTAGTCCCGATCCAGGTTCTCCGTGGATTAATCTTGTAATTAAAGTTCGGCAGAATAGTTTCGAATTTGAGGCTACGAATAGCATTCCGAAATCAAACTGTCAGGACACTAAAGTTGATGGAGGAGTTGGACTATCCAACATTAAAAGGCGACTTGAATTAATCTATCCTGAAAATCATGAATTGGTTATCAGAAAAGAGAACTGTAAGTTTTTTGTTCGTTTGGTTATTCAGAAGAATTGCTCTAAAAATCAAAATTTAAATGGGTAAGTCATTCTTTTATATAGGTTTATTTTTCCTTTTGGTGGGCTGTTTAAACGAAAAGCAGCAAGCCGAAAAAATCCTGCGGCATTATATCAGCCAAAAAGAAGGTCTGATTAGAAATTACTCAATGGAAAGTGCCACCGCGTTGTGGAATGCCACCGTATCAGGAGACGAAAACGATTATCAGAAACTGGTTGATATTGAGTTGGCTTTCAATAAATCGAATCAAAATGTATCAAATCTTTTTGCTCCCGATAGGTTCTATTCCATAAGTCAAAATGTGTTCACCAACGAACAGGATTTTCAGCTTTTGAAAAAGCTAAAATATTCGGGTTTAATTACCGATACCATACTCAGCAGGCAGTTGAATGTACTTTACCAGGCTTTTATGGGGCCCCAGATTGAAACTGAAAGGTATCAGAAGCTGATGAGCGCTGAAGTCAAACTGTGGCAGGCATTTTCAGTATTGAAAGTTTCGGTTGAGGGGAAAAAATACGGTGGTGCCCAAATTGATTCTATCCGGAAAAATACAACCGATGTTTCTGTGTTGAAGACCATTTTTGATGCTTATCAGGAGCAAGGTCGTTTATTGGCGCCCGACATTATTCGGATGGTGAAAGAACGAAACGAATTTGCTGCAAACTTTGGTTACAGCGACTTTTATCAACTTTCACTCGAAGGTAAGGATCAGACTCCCGAGCAGATAAAACTTTTGCTCGATGATATTGAGCTGAATACCCGGACACAGTTTTTTGAGGCAAAGGCGGTAATTGATAAGTTGTTGGCAAAACGTTTTCAGGTACCCGTGGAAATGCTAAAACCGTGGCATTACCATGAAGAGCGCAATTCGTATCTGCCTGAAAAATTTACAGCAAAAATGGACTCGCTCTTTGTGAATATCGATCCTGTAAAGCAGGCAGAAAAGTTTTTTACAGGCATTGGGCTGCCTATTGATGATGTGGTCAAAAATAGTGATTTGGAATCCCGCCGAAGCAAATCAGCTGTCACCGCCATGATTAATGTCGATTTTAAAAATGATATTCGTTTAATTTCATCAATTCAGAATACGCACGAGGGTATGATCCGGATGATGCATTTGGGAGGACATGCCTCACATTACAAAACAATTTCTGATGATGTACCTTATCTGCTAAAGACGCCAAATTATGCACTTGGTGAAGGAGTTGCAAGGTATTTTGAAAGTCTTGCTTCGAATTCAGAATGGTTAAAAGATGCCATAGATATTGATACCACTGCGCAAAAAGAACTTGTTTTGGTTTGCCAGCATTTGCATCAGGTAGATAGGCTTTTTCGCTGTCGTAAATTGCTTGCAATGGCCGATTTTGAGCGCGAAGTTTATCAATATCCAGATCAGAATCTTGACAAATTATGGCAAAAATTAAATCTTAAATACTTGGGAATTGATTATACTGATGAAAAGAATGCCTGCTATTGGGCAACGAATAAATACGCTACAAGTCTTTCGTGCACAACGCATAATTTGGTTTTAGCCGATGTTTTTGCTGCACAGCTGCAACATACTATCGAAAAACGAGTCTTAACAAGAACAGGTTCCGGCTATACCAATAATGCGGAAATTGGTAAATTCCTGACTGAAAACTTATATCGATACGGCAACGAATTGCCATGGGAAAAACTAATTGAAAAGCTTACAGGTGAGCCATTAAAAACATCCTATTTTGTTGGCTATTTGGTTGGAGATGAAAGGAAATAAATATGGAAATGCAGATTTAATCAGTATCAGAGTAATGCAAATTATCCTGATTGTACAAATAGAAATTGAAACAGAACAGAAAACAGAAACGCAGTAAAAATTAATCTCTATGAAAACAAAATGTTTAATTGTTGATGATGAGCCTTTAGCCAGAGACCTTATTCGTGGACATGTTGAAAAACTTGAAAACTTTGAAATCGTTGCAGAATGCAGTGACGCGATGAAAGCACTGCATGTGTTGCGCGAAAAACAAATCGATTTGATGTTTATGGATATTCAGATGCCTCAGATTACAGGTATTGAGTTCCTTAAAACCTTAAAACATCAGCCTAAAGTAATCATTACCACAGCCTATCGGGAATATGCCTTAGAGGGTTTTGAACTCGATGTTGTTGACTACTTACTAAAACCCATCACTTTTGAGCGTTTTTTAAAGTCGGTAAATAAATATTACCAGATGAGTCAGGATGATGCACAGGTTGTGACCAACCTAAGTCCGGATAAGTTACTCGAAGAATCGTTTATCTATATCAAAGAAAATAAGAAAGTAGTAAAGGTTTATCTCACTGAGATAAAGTATATTGAAGGCTTAAGTGAGTATGTTCAGATTTTTACCGATAAGCGTAAAATTATCACAAAAACGAGTATGGCTCAAATGGAAGAGAAATTATCACCCGAAAATTTCCTGCGGATTCATAAATCTTACATTGTATCAATTGGTAAAATCGAAGCTTTTACAGCCAATACCATCGAAATACAAGGGAAAGAATTGCCAATTGGGCGGAGTTTTAAAAATGCGGTTCTGAATGCATTGAACTTTACGGGCACCGTTGCAGGGGTATGATAGAAAGAGGGCAATCAGTTTTTAATCAGATAATCTTCACAATATTCAAAACTGATTGCCTTGAATATCAGTTTTTTTTTCAGATTCCTTCTTAAAAGGCTTCTTTGAAACGATGTGACTTTTGTCTATATTGAAAAAGAATCTGCTTCCTTCGTTAAGCGTTGAAGTATATTGTAAATCACCACCAAGCAGATTGGTTAAACCTTTGCTTATGGCCAATCCAAGGCCAAATCCTTTGCTCCCAATGACTTGATTTGTACCTTTAAAAAATGGTTTAAAGAAAAGTTCACGGTCAGCCTCGTCAATTCCGCAGCCTGAGTCTTCAACAAAAAATTCAATTCCGGTATCGGTTCTTAAATAGCCAAAATTTATATATCCTTCCTGAGTGAAGAAAAAGGCATTGTTCAGCAGTTTTTGAAAAATATGGGTGAGTTTTACAGGATCGGAGTATAGTTCGATGTCAGTATCTTCTTTTCCTTTAACAACTTGAAAGAATACCCTGTTGCGCATGGCTTTAATATCTGAATTCTTGTATTCCAAATAAATATGGTCGAGTAGAGTATTCAGGTTAAATTTTTTCTTTGATATTTCGTATTGTTTTTCCTGAATTTTCGAGATATCCATGATGTCGTTAATCAGTTTTAACAAATCATTGCTGTTCTTGGTCAGGTGTTTCGCAAAAATCTGTTTGTCATCTTCTTTAAATGTGTCATCAAGCAGAAGTTCGCAAAACCCTAAAATACCGTTCAGCGGAGTTCTTATTTCATGCGACATATTGGAGAGAAATGCTGATTTTAAATGGTCTGATTCTTCAGCTTTCTTTTTCGAATTTATCAAGTCAGTCTCAATGCGGATTTTTTTTCTGATTTCTTTATTGATTACAGTATAGAGAAATATCGAAGTAACAGTAACAAAAAACCAACCTTTGTAAGTCTGTATAACAGTTATAGCATTGCTCGATCCTGCAATGGATAGTATAAGCTGATCGGAAAAAAGTATCCAAATAAATCCAATCAGGAAGTAAATAAGGGTAATTCTTATTGCTATTATGTTCTTCATCAACTATTTTTCGCTTGAAACAATTTTAATACGTGAATGTTCGTATAAAGATATATTAATTCATTGATTAATAGACGTGACTAAAATATTTTTTACAATATTGTTTTATAGAAAATATCTTTATGAAAATGAGACTGTTTTTACTTTACAGGTATGAATAATTTAATCATTACAAGTCAGGGCATTTTGCAAAAAACTGATGATTTTACACTTGAATCGAAGGATAGTCAGGTTATTTACGAGGTGCTTCGCATTATCGACGGAATCCCGCTTTTTGTAGAAAGTCACTTTGAACGCCTGATCAATTCATTTCATATTAAAGGTATGCAAATGGATATGGATTTCAGCGAATTTAAACGTGCAATCCATGAATTGGTTAAACTCAATCGAACGGCGGTTGGGAATGTAAAGTTTGAATTTGCTGCAAGTGCAAATGAAAGTCGATGGGCTTTTCAATTCATTCCGCATAGCTACCCAAGCCATCATGAATATCAGAATGGCGTTTCTGCAGATTTGCTTTTTGCCGAACGCGCAAACCCGAATGCTAAAGTGATTCAGAATACAGTTCGCGAGATGACAAACCGTATGATTGAAGAGTTAAAACTTTATGAAGTATTGTTGGTCGATCGGGATGGATATATTACTGAAGGTAGCCGCTCCAATGTATTTTTCATAAAAGACGAAATGTTCTACACGGCACCGGAATCAAAGGTTTTAGTCGGAATTACACGTCAGAAAGTAATTGAATGTTTGAGGCAGTTGAATTTTGAGCTTGTTGAAAAGTCGTTGTCTGCCGCAGAAATCAGTCAGTTTGATGCAGCTTTTTTGACTGGAACTTCTCCTAAAGTTCTGCCCGTCAGATTAATTGGGAAACTGGGGTTTAATACGCAAGTTTCGGTATTGCAAAAGTTGATGAAAAGTTATGACGATAAGATTTATACATACATTGAAAAGGCAAAGGCTGAAGATCAATTCTGCTGATTTTCTTCAATTTGTATTTTAGTCATGCCAGCTTTTAATTTGATTATTCTTCGTTTGTTGTCTGTGCGAACTTCGAGTTTTTCTTCCTCAGAATAAGGAGTTTTGAAATAAACATTGTATGCGGCAGGGTAGGGAACCAGCAATTTTTGTTTGGCTTGCGGCGGTAATACAATTCCCATAATATCGCAATAGCCAGTTTCTTTCCACACAATGTCGGTAACCATGTTTACGATTAGCGAATCCGGCGATTCATTTTTGAGCGTGATTCTTTTGAATTCGCGTTCGCTTTCTACAGGTGCAAATTCAGTATTTAAAACAGCGGCCAGAATAAGGAACGACATGTTCAAACATCCTTCACCAATGTTTTTACCTACCCGTTTCGACCGCATATCGTGCTGGCGATCAATGCTGGTCGAATCGGTCAGATAACGGGTGTTGGTGCAGCCCCCACAACAAATGAGGACTGCCAGCACCAGCGATATAAATTTCAGGCGATTCATTAAATCTGCGAATAGTCGGTTGGGGTCAGGAATTTCCGGCGTACTTTGCTTACTGTATCAGCATAAATTGCTTTGCCCGACATGCTTTTCCATTCCGGGCTGTCACCAAATTTTTTCCAGTTGGCATCCCGTTCATTCATGTCGGTAAACCAAAGCATATACATTAATGCGGGCATAAATTTTCCGGCTAATATTTTGCTGAAGAACACAGGGTGAAGTTCAACCTTATCAAACAATGGCAATTCCTCGTCGTTAAACATGGCAATTTTTCTTCGTGCAGCATCTTCGTTGTAGCTTTCGTAGGTGCGAAGCTCAAACAAACCTCTGCTTTTATCCGGAATTCGGAGTTTTGGTAATCCATCAAAAGCTTCCATTAAAAAAGTTTCGTACCGTTCGAAAACCAGTTTGGTGGCGGGTATTTCGAAATAGCTTTTGGCGGCAGCCAGGTAATCGGCATTGCTTGTCAATTCCTTCTGAAGTTTAAAATATACTTCGGACGATGGATAGACAAACAGCGTGTACACCTTTGGCGGATCTTCTTTGTCGAGTTCTTCAAAAGCACCGAGTTTAATCCCAAACTTGCTGAATAATGGCATTAAAGCTCCGGTCAGATAAGATTTTAATGTGCCTTTTGCCCCGCCTCCGGTGAGCTGATAAACTCTGAATTCATAAAATTCTTTTTCAGATGCCGGCATCTGAACTGAAGCCATTGAACTGCCGGTAGCAGCAACCGCTGCGAGTGTTGCGGTGCTTTTCAAAAAGTTACGTCGTTCCATGTTGGTTGAAATTAGTTTCTATAAAAATAGACATTTTCAGGAGAGTAAATTAAAGTAATCGGCTAACTTTTTAATTTTCGATTACAAAAAAAACTCCGAAGTAAATTGTACTCCGGAGTTTTTTGATGTCTGGTTATAACCAAATTTTGGGATTGGCTTAACCTTATTGGGATTGGTTTTTTCCTTTATTCGGCAGCTGCATAATCAATGGCAGCCATCCGCTTGTAGCCGTTGTATCTCCATTTTGCATTTTCTTCGGCAGCTTTGAAAAGTTCATCGGCTACTTCAGGGAATGCTTTTTTGAGTGAACTGTAACGTGCTTCGCCAGTAAGGAAGGATTGGAATTTCGACCAGTCCGGAGCATTTGAGTCCAGAACGAATGGATTCTTTCCTTCTTCTTCGAGCAGCGGATTGTGGCGGTATAAGCTCCAGTATCCACATTCAACGGCAATTTTTTCTTCGTTCTGCGTGCGACCCATCGATTGTTTCAATCCGTGGCTGATACATGGCGAATAAGCAATTATGAGTGATGGTCCTGGATAAGCTTCAGCTTCGCGGATCACTTTCAGGTATTGAGCCTGATTAGCGCCCATCGCAACCTGTGCTACATACACATATCCATAAGACATAGCCATTACACCAAGGTCTTTTTTGCGGATACGTTTGCCTGAAGCAGCAAATTTAGCCACAGCACCAACCGGAGTTGATTTCGATGCCTGTCCGCCGGTGTTTGAATACACTTCGGTATCCATAACCAGTACATTTACATCAGCACCTGAAGCTAAAACATGATCCAAACCGCCATAACCGATATCGTATGCCCAACCGTCTCCACCGAAGATCCATTGCGACTTTTTAACCAGGTATTGTTTCAGACCCATGATGTCTTTTGCATAAGTGGCTGTGCTTCCAGTCAATACTTCGCGAACTTTTGCCGAAACTTCTTCTGTAGTTTCACCATTCAGTTTATTTTCAATCCATGCGGTGAATGCTTCTTTTTCAGCTTCGGTTGCACCATCGGCAATTGCAGCTTTCATGATCATTTCAATACGGTCGCGTTGTGCAGCAACACCTTCCGACATACCAAATCCGTATTCAGCATTGTCTTCGAACAGTGAGTTACCCCATGCAATACCTTTCTCGCTTTCTTTGTGTTTGCAATATGGAGTTGAAGGAGCCGATCCACCGTAGATAGAAGAACAACCTGTAGCATTGGATACCATCATGCGTTCGCCAAACAACTGCGAAATCAGTTTGATGTATGGAGTTTCTCCACAACCAGCGCAAGCTCCTGAGAACTCGAACAATGGCTGAGCAAACTGTGAGTTTTTAACTGATTTATTTTTTTCAACAATTTTTTCCTTGTAAGTAACCTTTGAATCCATGTGCAACCAACGAGAAATTTCAGCTTCCTGAGTTCCAAGTGGTTTCATTTCCAAAGCTTTGGTTTTCGATGGACAAACATCGGCACAGTTACCGCAACCTGTACAGTCGAGTACACTTACCTGAATGCGGAAATTCAAATTCGGGAATTGTTTGTTTGGCACAGCCTGAAGTGATTTTGTTCCATCAGGTAATTTAGCCATTTCGTCAGCGTTAATCAGGAATGGACGGATTGCAGCGTGAGGACAAACGTACGCACATTGGTTACACTGAATACAGTTTTCAGCCTGCCATTCAGGAACATTTACAGCAATACCGCGTTTTTCGTAAGCTGCAGTTCCCGATTGGAATGTTCCATCTTCAGCACCAAGGAATGTACTTACAGGAAGGTCGTCGCCTTTCTGTGCGTTAATCACATCAACAATGTTTTTGATGTATTCAGGGCGTTCGTCATCTTCTGTTCCAAAACCAGCTTTCAGGTTTTTCCATTCAGCAGGAACCTCAACTTTTAAAACATTGTTTGCACCTGCATCAACAGCTGCATAGTTCATGTTGATCACTTTTTCACCCATTTTGCCATACGATTTCACGATGGCTTTTTTCATTTCATACACGGCAGTTTCGAATGGAATTACTTCAGCAATTTTAAAGAATGCCGACTGCATAATGGTATTGGTGCGGTTACCTAATCCAATATCTTCACCGAGCTGTGTGCCGTTGATGATGTAGAATTTGATTTCGTTTTCGGCCATGTATTTCTTCATGCTATCCGGAAGTCTTTTAACCGTTTCCTGCTCATCCCAGATCGAGTTTAGCAAAAATGAACCGCCTTTTTTCAAGCCTTTCAGAACGTCATACAAATTAAGGTATGCCGGTACGTGACAGGCCACAAAATCGGGAGAATTAACCAAATATGTTGAACGAATTGGAACATCGCCAAAACGGAGATGTGAAGAAGTAAATCCGCCTGATTTTTTTGAATCGTAGGCAAAATAAGCCTGGCAATATTTATCGGTTGCTTCACCGATAATCTTGATCGAATTTTTATTGGCGCCAACGGTACCATCCGAACCTAATCCATAGAATTTTGCTTCGTAAGTTCCTGCCGGAGCAACGTTTACTTCAGCTTTTAACGGGAGTGATTTGAATGTTACATCGTCAACAATTCCGATAGTAAACTGATTCTTTGGTTCGTTCATTTCCAAATTTTCATAAACTCCAAGAATCTGTGCTGGAGTTGTGTCTTTTGAACCCAATCCGAATCGTCCGCCAACAATAAGTGGAGCATTTTCTTTTCCGTAGAACAACTCACATACATCGAGATACAAAGGTTCTCCGTTTGCTCCGGGTTCTTTGCTGCGATCTAAAACAGAAATGCGTTTTACCGATTTTGGCAATACATTCATGAAATATTTAGCTGAGAACGGGCGATATAAATGAACCACGAGTAAACCAACTTTTTTGCCCTGAGCGGTTAAATAATCAACAGTTTCGCGGATGGTTTCGGTAACCGATCCCATAGCAATGATAATGTTCTCAGCATCTTCGGCACCATAATAGGTGAAGGGATGATATTCGCGTCCGGTAATTTTTTTGATTTCCTGCATGTAACCTTCAACCACATCAGGAACTGCATCAAAAAAGCGGTTTGCTGCTTCTTTGGCCTGAAAGAAAATATCAGGATTCTGAGCTGTTCCGCGGGTAACCGGGTGCTCAGGATTAATGGCACGATCGCGGAACTCCTGAATTAGGTTCATGTCAACCAGTGGAAGCATATCTTCTTTGCTGATGACTTCAATTTTCTGAATTTCGTGTGACGTACGGAATCCATCGAAGAAAGCCATAAACGGGATACGTGATTTCAGGGTAGCCAAATGGGCAACGCCGGCAAGGTCCATTTCTTCCTGAACTGAACCGGCAGCCAACATAGCGAAACCTGTTTGACGGGCTGAATATACGTCGCTGTGGTCACCGAAAATCGACAAAGCATGTCCGGCCAAAGCGCGTGCACTAATATGAAATACAGTTGGAAGTAATTCACCTGCAATTTTATACATGTTTGGAATCATCAGCAATAAACCTTGCGATGCAGTATAGGTTGAAGTTAATGCACCCGATTGCAAAGCTCCATGTACTGCACCGGCGGCGCCACCTTCGCTCTGCATTTCGGCCAAACGAACCGGACGACCAAATAGATTGGTTTTTCCGTTTGCTGCCCATTCGTCAACATATTCGGCCATGGTCGATGAAGGCGTAATTGGGTAGATACATGCTACCTCGCTAAACATGTAGCTGATATGCGCTGCGGCATAGTTTCCGTCACATGTAATGAATTTTTTTTCTTTTGCCATTTTTACAATTTTTAGTTTGTATTTTTCTTTATTTAATTTTATCAGTAATTTTTAATATAAGAATCCAAAGAGCCAGAGCGGAATAACATTTCCGGAGCCAACTTCAATCATATCAGCGCCAGCAAAATATCCATCTTCAGCAGGCAAGGTATATTTTCCGCCAATGTTGAAGTGGAATTGATCGTTAACCTTAAAATCTGCTTTCCCTGAACTTTTGATTTGATGCTGGTATCCCACCTGATTGTAAAAGAAAGTTTGCCTCAGAATCTTGTTGTTAATGTTTGCCGGATCAATGGCGTACATCAAATTGGTATTGTGGAGGTAAACCAAATCCGGTTTTTTAATATCATCCTCGTTGCCGTTTGAAAAAAGCATATTAATGATCCGTGCATTTTTCATGTAACGTAAGTAATTCATGATGGTAGCCCGCGAAGTCTGAACATCTGAGCTGATTTTACTTACATTCGGTGAAAATGGAGCCTGACTGGCCACAATCTGCAGCAATTTGCGAAGTTTTGGAAGATATTGCAGATCAATCTGATTGAGATAAGTCACATCTATTTCAAGAGCCAGATTAATGTGCTTTAGAAGGGTTTCGTTGTAGAATCCTTTGTTTTCGAGAAAGTATGGATAGTATCCATCTTTCAGGTAATCGTTGAAATAGGCAAGTGGTTTTACTTCCTGAATAATTTGTCGGGCAATTTCACCATGGTTGTCAATTATTTCCTGAAGTGTATATCTTCTGAAATTTAGTCCGGATTGATAATTAATGTATTCACGAAAAGAAAGACCTTCGAGGTGGTAAATTTTGGCAATATCTTTCAGTTCGTTGTTTCCTTCCAATACCCGAAGTACCGGTGATGCTGAAAAAATGATTTTTAATTCAGGGAAACTATCGTGGCAAATCCTCAATTCCGATGCCCAATCCGGATATTTGTGAATCTGATCAAGCAAAAGTGTTTTTCCACCAGTTTTGTAGAATTCGTCGGCAAACGAAACAATCTTCCGTTTGGTGAAATAAAAATTATTCAGGTTGACGTAGAGGCAGGTTTTGTCGTTTAAGAATCGCTCTTTCACAATCTCGATCAGGAAAGTTGTTTTTCCAACACCACGGAATCCTTTTATGCCGATAATACGGTCGTCCCAATTGATTTCATTCAGAAGCTCTCTTCTGATCGATTTCAGAGGCTGTTCCTGTAAAGTATTGTGAATATTGACTAAACTTTGCATTTGCAGAACTTTATGCAACAAAAATAAGGTTTTCAAACGAATAATTGCAATCTCTAGATGTCAAAATTGAGTAAAAAATGTAATTTAGATTTAGTAAAAATAAGGAATCATTGTAATGTTAGTCTCGAAATTATAGTAAATTTCATTGTATTGCCTGAACGACAAGAATTCAGATTTGCTGGTAACGAATCCTGAAATTGAGTATCGGTCTAATTTTTTAATTTTGCGCAATAAAATTGATTTAATGGTTAAGCGAAAACCCGAGTTATTAGCGCCTGTTGGAAATGTAGAATCTTTTTATGCCGCTCTAAATGCCGGAGCTGATGCTGTTTATTTGGGTCTTCAGGAATTTAATGCCCGCGGACGTGCCAGTAATTTTACCAAACCTTTACTGCAGCTTGCAGTGCAGAAAGCGCACGAAAAAAAGGTCAAAGTCTACATTACGCTTAATATACTGATAAAAAATAAAGAAATCGATCAACTGTTGGATGTGCTTTCTTTTCTGAGCGCGGTTAAAGTTGATGGAGTTATCATTCAGGATTGGGGCGTATATTATTTAGCGCGTAAATACTTTTCAGGTCTAAGTATACATGCAAGCACTCAAATGGGTAATCACAATTCGGTTGGTGTTAATTTTGGCGCATCTAATGGAATTGTACGCACGGTTCTTGCCCGCGAATTAACCATGCCTGAAATGGAATTGATTTCAAAACAAAGTAATGCTGAACTGGAAGTGTTTGTTCATGGTGCTTTGTGCTATTCGTTTTCAGGTATGTGTTTGTATAGCAGCTATTCAGGAGGGCAGGGGGCCAATCGCGGAATCTGCAAGCAAAGCTGTCGTCGGATTTATCAGGATGGCATTGAGCAACATGCTTTGTTTAGCCTGAAAGATAATCAACAAATACAAAATCTTCAGAAGCTAATTGAATTGGGTGTTCATTCCATTAAAATTGAAGGGCGAATGAAGTCGGCTGATTACGTGTTTCAGGTTTGCCAGGCTTATCGTTTGGCAATTGATAATCCATTGAACCTTACCAAAGCTGCACAAATGCTTGAAATGGACATGGGTCGCGAAAAGACTTCCTACTTTCTCGGAGGTAATGTTTCAGATGGAATTACTGATGATCCAACTATTGGAGTTTTGATCGGTCAGATTTCAGAAGTCGGAAAAAAAACGATTACGTTTCAAAGTTCAGTTCAACTTGAAGAAGGCTATCGGATAAGGATACGAAAAGCAAATGACGATCAGCAGTTGTATGTAAAGATGGAAAATTTTACTCGAAAAGGAGCTGTTTATATGGTTCCAGCTGATATTTGCCAGCAGGTTTCGAAAGGTGATGATGTGATTCTTGTGCGAGTAAAAACTCAGCCATTTTCATCACGACTGGGAAATGCAAATTTTCTTCCGGAATTGAAAAAGTCAGCTGTAAAAAAACAGGAGATCCGGAAAAATCTGCAAATCGAAGCCAATAAAAGCCAAAAACCAATGTTGCTGGTTCGCATCGGAAGTCCGGAATGGTTGCCCAAACTACGGTTCGATGATTACGATGCAGTAATTCTATCGTATAAACGCTCCGATTGGGAAAAATTTGATGTGAATTTGGCTATTCATCAACAGAATCGGCAAAAGATAAGGATTGAATTACCAAAGTTCATTTCCGAAAATCAATTGAATTTTTACAAAAATCTGGCTGATAAACTTTTTCAGGCCGGATTCAATCATTTTTTTATCAGTCATTTATCGCAAAAGATGCTGCTTCCTTCCGGGGCAAAAGTGAGTTGCAACGAAAATGTCTATGTGTTGAATGATGCTGCTGCCCGTTTAATGCACGAAGAAAAAATCGGTGAATTTGTTTATCCTTTGGAGAATGACTTAGATAATTTGTTGTCGATGACAAATAAACAAGGCATCGTGCCGCTTTATTATTATCCTGAATTATTCTATTCGCGAATGCCAGTGAGAGTTGGACAGGAGAGTAACTTATTTGCCGACGAGACCAATAAAAAGTTCAGGATAGCTGCGAAAGATGGGATTACGATTGTTTACCCAACAATTCCGGTCGCTTTGTTTCATTACCGAAATCAATTGGAAAAGAATGGATTTAACCGATTTTTGATTGATTATTCCGGAGAAATGATTTCGGCAAATGTAGTTAAGCGTATCCTCAAGAAATTTATTGGTGCCGAATCTATTAATCCTTCCTCAAATTTCAACTTCAAATTGGGCTTAAAATAAAAAAGAGAGTTGTTATACTCTCTTTTTCTATATTTTTAATAGCATTACCTATTGATCATTCATTGAGATCAGAAATTCTTCAACCGAATCTGTCCGCATTATGCGCGATTTGATAAATTCCATTGCCTCAATAGAGTTCATGTCGCTCAGGAAGTTGCGCAAAATGTAAGTTTTGTCGAGCATGTTTTTGTTCATCAATAAATCCTCGCGGCGTGTACTCGACGAAGTTATATCAACAGCTGGGAAAATACGTTTGTTCGATAATTTCCGGTCGAGCTGCAACTCCATGTTACCAGTTCCTTTAAATTCTTCGAAGATTACTTCGTCCATTTTTGATCCGGTTTCAGTTAACGCAGTTGAGATAATAGTCAATGAACCACCTTCTTCGATGTTACGTGCTGCTCCGAAAAAACGTTTTGGTTTGTGCAGTGCGTTCGCGTCAACTCCACCCGATAATACTTTTCCTGAAGCTGGAGCAACTGTATTGTACGCACGGGCCAATCGAGTAATTGAATCGAGTAAAATAACTACATCGTGGCCACATTCGACCAAGCGTTTTGCTTTTTCGAGAACCATACCGGCGACGCGTACGTGGCGCTCTGCGGGCTCGTCGAAAGTCGACGAAATTACCTCAGCGTTTACGTGACGTGCCATATCTGTTACTTCTTCAGGACGCTCATCAATGAGTAAAACCATCATGTAAACTTCAGGATGATTAGCCGCTATTGCATTGGCAATCTCTTTTAGCAACATGGTTTTACCGGTTTTAGGCTGGGCAACAATTAATCCGCGCTGTCCTTTACCAATTGGGGCAAAAAGGTCAACTATACGGGTTGAGAGATTGTCATGTCCATTTCCGGTCAGATTAAATTTTTCGTTCGGGAACAGTGGAGTCAAATGTTCAAATGGAACACGGTCTCTAATGTAGTCTGGGGTTCTTCCATTGATTTCAATAACTTTAATCAATGGAAAATATTTTTCACCCTCTTTTGGTGGACGAATTGTGCCGGTTACTGTGTCTCCGGTTTTAAGTCCGAAAAGTTTTATCTGTGATTGAGAAACATAGATATCATCGGGCGAATTCAAATAATTGAAATCAGAGGAACGAAGGAACCCATATCCATCAGCCATAATTTCCAAAACCCCAGTATTACTTATTATACCATCAAATTCGTAAGGCTTTTCCTGATTTTGCTGTGGTTTCTGTGGTTTAGACCCTTGATTTTCACGATTTTCCCATCTCGGATTATTCTCAAATTGTTTCTTTTTCTGATTCTCATTCCGTTTTTCAGCTGATTCTTCAGGTCTGATTTCTTCTTGCAATTGAGCCTCTGATCTGGGCAATTGGTTCTGAATTATACTGGTTTCCTGTTCAGCGATCGGATCAGAAGCTAATACTTCTGATTCAATTTCAATTGGATCTTCAGGAAGCAGAATTTCTTGCCTGACTTTTTGGTTTTGATTTGGCTTTTGGTTTTGATTCGGGTTGTGTTTCACAACCGGACGTTGATCTTGGCCAGATCCCTGATTTGGATTTACTTTTTGATTTGGATTTATGTTAGGTTTTTGATTCGGGTTCTGATTTGGATTGTGATTTGAAGATCCGGCTTTAATATGTTCAGTTCTTGGTCTTTTTTTAATCTGAAATTCTCTTTTACCTTCTTTTCGCTGTTCTCCTTCACCCACGGGAGCAGATCTCTCTACCACTTCAATTTTCTCAGCTGGGCTTTCTTCTGTTGTTTCAGTTGGTTTTTCCTCTTTTCTTCTGCTAAAGAATTTTAAAACAGGGTTTTCTTCCCGCTTTATATTTAAATCTCTGGGGGATTTAAGTTTTTTGTCGTCAGTCTTCTTTTCTGAAGCATTAATTGCCTGTTGATCTAATATTTTATAGATCAAATCTTGTTTCTTAAATGATTCAATCTTCTTAATATCAAGCTCTTTTGCAATTTCTTTTAAGTCAGGAAGTAATTTTCTGCTTAATTCAATAATATCATACATAATTTTTGATTGATTTGTTTGTATCCAAAAGGTCAAGTGATTTAAAAAAGGGAAAAGTGGATTTGATAATTTGGATAATCGGTACTTGTTCGAAATTTTGTGCAAGTATAGCTAAATCCTTAAAAACGGCAAAGTAAAACCCTTAAAATATCACTTCTGAGGGCGTATTTAGAATTCTAAATTCAAATTACCGGTTTTTATTTGAAAATGTCATTCATAAAAACAAGCCATTCATTTGTTAATTCTAACAATTCATGTAAAAATTCGTATAGTTCAGATAAATTAAAGTAGAATTTTCTTAAAAGAGTTCCATAATAGTTACTTTCGTCATGAGAGAATTCATTGAATTTGTTGTTAAGGACGGAACTTTCAAAAGAGAAAAACGATGCGACAGCTTAAAATTGCGAAACAGGTTACAAACAGGGAGACATTATCGCTTGATAAGTATCTGCACGAAATTGGTAAAGTTGACCTGGTTACTGCTGAAGAAGAAGTTGAGTTGGCAAAACGAATCAGAAAAGGTGATCGTGAGGCTTTGGAAACTTTGATTAAAGCGAATTTGCGTTTCGTTGTTTCTGTCGCAAAACAATATCAAAATCAAGGCCTTAGTTTGCCTGATTTG
The DNA here is from genome assembly GCA_019163175.1 of Prolixibacteraceae bacterium. Classification (GTDB taxonomy): domain Bacteria; phylum Bacteroidota; class Bacteroidia; order Bacteroidales; family Prolixibacteraceae; genus Aquipluma. Next base: position 69,858 of record JAFLKN010000039.1, read on the forward strand.
ATTAATGAAGGAAACTTGGGACTTATCAAAGCTGCCCAACGATATGATGAAACTCGTGGGTTCAAATTTATTTCCTATGGTGTATGGTGGATTAGACAGTCAATACTGCAAGCTTTAGCAGAGCAGTCCCGAATCGTTCGTTTACCTCTAAATAAAATTGGTTCAATTACTCGCATAAATAAAACTTTCAGTCGCCTTGAACAGGAATTTCAGCGTGAGCCAACTTCTGACGAAGTTGCTTTATTGCTTGACACTTCTACGGATGTTGTTGAAGATGCATTAAAAGTTTCCTCACACCATGTTTCTATGGATGCACCTATTCACGATGAGGAAGGAAATAGTTTGTATGATGTTATTATGAATGAAGATTCTTTGAGTCCTGAGAAAGGATTGCTAAACGTTTCGCTTTGTAAAGAAATCGAACGAACTTTATCGACTCTGGGAGAGAGAGAAGCTGATGTAATCCGTTATTATTTTGGTTTAAGTGGCCATCGTCAGCATACTTTGGAGGAAATAGGCCTTGAGTTCGGACTAACCCGGGAAAGAGTTCGGCAGATCAAAGAAAAGACCATTAAAAAGATGCGAAATAACTACAGAAATAAATTGCTTAAAGCATATCTTTAACCCTATAAAAGCTGCATTTGCAGCTTTTATTATTTATACAGATTTATTCAACCGGATAAAATCTTACTTTTGAGATAAAAATTTACTTTATGAAACTTGTGGCACCATCGATACTCGCAGCTAATTTTAACAAACTTGGCGATGATATTGAAATGATTAATAGTAGTGAAGCGGATTTTGTGCATTGTGATGTAATGGATGGAGTTTTTGTTCCCAATATTTCTTTTGGGATACCTGTTATTCAGGCGGTTAATTCCATTAGTACAAAGCCATTAGATGTACATTTAATGATTGTAAATCCTGAAAAATATATTGAAGACTTTTATCAGGCCGGTGCTTCTATAATTACTGTTCATTATGAAGCCTGTCCTCACCTTCACCGTGTAATTCAGCAAATCAAAAACCTCGGAATTAAGGCAAGTGTCTGCCTCAACCCGCATACTCCGGTTTTTTTGCTCGAAGAGATCCTATCCGAATTAGATATGGTTTTATTGATGTCTGTAAATCCTGGTTTTGGGGGGCAGAGATTCATTGAGAATACCTTTAGAAAGGCTTCAGCTTTAAAAGAGATGATACTTCAAAAGAATTTATCAACATTGATTGAAGTTGATGGAGGTGTAAACTTTGAAGTTGGTAAAAAACTTTATGATTCCGGAGTAGATATATTGGTTGCGGGAAGTTTTGTTTTTAATTCAGCAAATCCCACAGAAACTATAGCAAAGCTTAAACAGTTATAAATAAAATTGGTACTGGTTTCGTTTTCTGGGCTTACCTTTAATTATCAAATGCGATTGCTTCATTTCACAACCCGTTGTGCATCCTGAACAGTTTCCTGATTTTATTGCTTTCTTTTCTATAAGATTAAAAAAGCTGAGAATTCGATGAATGAAAATTGCAAATGCAACAGCTATTATTACATATGCGATATAATCTTGAATCATACACTCATTGTTAAATAATTAAATCATAAAGAAAGTCGCTATTCTGAAAACGAAAAATGATATTATCCAGGCTACAGCCGTAGTATAAAACACTGTAAACAGCGCCCACTTTAATTTTCCTGATTCATTCTTTATTGTAGCTATAACACCTATACAGGGGAAATAGATTAAGACAAAAGCAAGAAAAGATAATGCTACCGGAATTGAAAATACATTTTGACCTTTCTTTTCACCTGAAATGAATTTTTCCTGCTTTAGTTTATTGCTTAATCCGACTTCAGGATTATTGTCGTCGACCTGATATAAAACCCCCATCGTGCTCACAATTATTTCTTTTGCAGGAAGTCCGGCAAGGAGACTGATGCTCATTTTCCAATCAAAACCTAATGGCGCCATTACTGGTTCAATGAGTTGCCCAATTTGACCCAGATAGCTGTTTTGTAATCTTACGCTTTGTTTGTGCGCCAAAGAATTGTCGTCCGAATCTGGTACCAAGGTCAGAGCCGCGTTTGTATTATTAAGTACAACCTGAGTTTTCTCAATTTCACTACTTTCTCTTGGGAAATAGCCTAGAGCCCAAATGATTATAACTCCAATAAGGATTACACCTCCAATTTTTCTGAGGTATTGTTGTGCTTTATCCCACATGTGAATTAAAATATTTTTCATTGTGGGTATACGGTATGGAGGTAGCTCCAAAACAAAAGGAGTCTCTTTATTCCTAAAAATAGTTCGGTTAAGAAGTTGGGCCGTTAAAAACGCCATTAATATTCCTGTAAAATAAATGCCGGAAAGAATTAATGCTGGTTGTTCCGGAAAAAATGCGGTAATAAAAAGCACGTATACTGGAAGACGTGCGCTGCACGACATAAAAGGTATAATTAGCATTGTAAGCAGCCGGTCTCCAGGGCTTCTCAAGGTTCGGGTTGCCATTATTGCTGGTACATTACATCCAAAACCCATTACCATCGGAATAAATGAACGTCCATGTAAGCCGAAACGATGCATTATTTTATCCATAATGAAGGCCGCTCGAGCCATATAACCCGAATCTTCCATGAATGAAATAAAGAAGAAAAGAATTAAGATGTTAGGTAAAAAGACAAGAACGCTTCCAGTGCCATCAATTATTCCATTAATTAACAAATCTTTCAGCATACCATCAGGAAGTTGAGCCGAAACTAATTGGCTAATCAATGCCACTAGTTTTTCAATCCACGACATTGGAAATGCACCTAGTTTAAATGTGGCATAAAAAGCCAACGAGATAGAAGAAATGAAAATTGGAAATCCTAAGTACTTATTTGTAAGTATGTTGTCAATACTTTCAGAAGTATTTTTTGTATTCTTTTTGCGCTGTTTGTATGTTTCCTGCAAAGCGCCCGAAATAAATCCATATTTAGCATCTGTAATAACGGTTTCACTGTCTTCGTTATAAAGCCTCTCTATTCGCTTAATCTCGTTTTGTGCAGTTCTTTCAATTTCGGTAAAATTGGCATATGATCCCAGTGAATCAATCGTTTGCTTGTCACGCTCGAGTAGTTTTATGGCTAAAAAACGAGACGAAATTTTGTCGGTTATTGGTTTCTCCAACTTTATTTTTGTTCGGAGTGCCAAAATAGATTTTTCGATTTCCTGACCATAATTGATGTGAATATGCCGCACAATCGGATCAAGATCTTCATAAACTTCAATGGTTTTTTCGATTAATTCTTTTATACCTTTCCCTTTTGAACTTACAGTTGGAATAATTGGAATGCCTATTAATTTACCAAGGCTTTTAAAGTCAAATTTTACGTTGTTTTTCAATAGTTCATCATACATATTCAAAGCAACAATCACTTTGATATCCATGTCGATGAGCTGGGTGGTCAGAAATAGATTACGTTCCAGATTTGACGAATCAATAACATTGATTACAATATCCGGAGTTTCTTCCATGATAAATTTCCTGACATAGATTTCTTCAGGAGAATATGCTGTTAAGGAGTAAGTGCCAGGTAGATCGAATATATTGAAATTGTAGCCGTTCTCAGAAAAAGTAGCTTTTTTGGAATCAACTGTAACGCCACTGTAATTGCCAACATGTTCCTTTGAACCAGAAAGATAGTTGAATAGTGTGGTCTTCCCGCAATTCGGGTTTCCAACCAAAGCAATATTTATCGTTCTTTCCTTTTCTTTTGCTGAAACTTTTAAATTTTCATAGTCAATAACGCCTTCGAAATTTTGCGGTATATGCATGGCAGCATCATCCTGGCTAATAACTTCAATTAAGTTCGCCTCGGTCTTACGCAGGGTTATGTTGTAATCCAGAATTTTATATTCAGTCGGTCCGTTGAAAGGTGCATTCTTTATTACAGTTACTTCTTTTCCCTTCACAAATCCCATTTCAGTAATTCGTTTCCGAAATGAACCATGACCTAAAACCTTCGTAATTATTACAGTTTCTTTATTTTTTACTTCAGATAGTCTCACAGATAATTTATCAGTTGCTATGCTAATTTAAACTAAATAAGAATAACGATGCAAAGATATTTAAGTTTTGAAAATACTCTTAAAAAATATGCGTTTCTTGAATATTCAAATCGGATTCATTTACATTTGTATTACATGAAAATAAGCTATGGAGGAGGAAAACATTTATAAGAGATTGCAGGAGGCTATTTCAGCTTTGCCCGAAAATTTTAGTATTCTGGAGGAGCAGGTCAACGTTGAGCTCCAGATGGAATATTTTAATTACGGCAGAGATTTAAAACATAAATTTACTGATGAAATGATTAATCAGCATCAGTCAGATTTATTTGACCCGGATGTATCAATCGATGAAAAAAAGAATCTTTTGGTTTTATTGGCATCTCAGGATAGGGTAGAAGCATTTCGAACTATTGAAAAATATACCCAGAATCCAGATGCTGAATTGCGGGATTGGAGCATTCTTGCATTACAGGAAAGTCGGATGGTGATTCAAAGTTCATTAATGGACGAGCAACAAGTTTATATTTCGACTGGCTTGGGCGGAAAAGGTCAGAAATTGCGGTATTTTACAGTTTTTATTGGGAAAGAAGGTATTCTTGAGTATTCAGAGGTGCAAAGGAAGCTTATACAGACAGAACTTGAATTTGCGATTAAAAATTTTGACGGAAACCTGGAAGAGATTAGCTTTCATGAAAATTTAGCTGTTGCGGTTTTATTATTGCCTGTGAAATCTGATATTCAAACCATATTTAGTAGTGTAATAATTGAATGCAATCAGTATGGTGATTTTATCCGTCAAGACATTATTATTACCAATGTAAAGCGAATGAGTCTGGAGGAAATAAAAGAATTTATTAATCGTGAAAAATGAATATACTAAAACAGAATTTAGTAAACGTAGCCATACAGGTATTGCCTCGTTCAGGAACAAAGGGTACTTACGAACTGGTTGATTTGGCGATTGAGTTAATTCAAAAATCAGGACTTAATTACCGTGTTTGCCCTTTCGAAACAGTTGTTGAAGGCCGTTATGATGAGCTTATGGAACTGGTAAAAGATATTCATGAAGCTGTTTATGCGGGTGGTGCAGGCGAAATGATTACCAATCTTAAGATTCAAACTCGTAGTAATCAGGATGTTCTTATTGACGACAAAATGTACAAATATGAGTGAGCAAAAAATATAAATTCGGGGGTTGTTTTTGTTCTGATAAGTATTATATTTGCATCGCTTTTGCAATGGCCCCGTAGCTTAATGGATAGAGCATCTGACTACGGATCAGAAGGTTGCAGGTTCGAGTCTTGCCGGGGTCAC
>JAFLKN010000004.1 GCA_019163175.1 Prolixibacteraceae bacterium
CCATGTTTATCGATCAGGATTTCTTGCGTGCATTGGAATATGGTATGCCACCAACCTCAGGAATGGGAATTGGTATCGACCGTTTGACGATGTTCATGACCAATAATTTGTCGATTCAAGATGTCCTTTTCTTCCCGCAAATGAAACCCGAAAAGGCGGTTGAAACTGCTGATTCGGATGAGAAATTTCTTGAATTGGGCATTCCTGCTGAGTGGATTGAGGTAATCAGGAAAATAGGGTTAAAAAAAGTTAAAGATTTGAAAGAAGTTAAAGCAGGTAAATTTTTTAACGACATTTGTGGATTCAACAAAAAAAATAAACTGGGTTTAGGCAACCCATCGATGGAAGATGTGAACAAATGGTTGTCGTAATTCAGAAAATCTAAAAATGTTTTCAAACTCAAAAATAGCAATTGTCGGAAGTGGAAGTTGGGCTACAGCATTAGCAAAAATACTTTTGCACAATGTTGAAAGTATCAATTGGTATTTCCGGAATGCAGACAATATTGAACAGTTTAACCGCTTTAAACACAATCCAAGCTACCTGAGGGGAGTTGAGTTTGATGTTAGTCGGCTTAATTTTTTTACCGACATTAATAAAGCAATTGAAGATGTTGATATTGTAATACTTGCCATTCCATCGGCTTTCCTTAAAGATGCTATGGCCAACCTCAAGGTTGATCTTACTTCTAAATTTATTGTATCAGCCATTAAAGGAATTGTGCCTGAAGATAATCTGATCGTTGGGCAATATCTTCATCAATATTTTAATATTCCTTACGAGCGGATTGGTGTTATTGCAGGCCCGTGCCATGCAGAGGAAGTTGCACTTGAACGTTTGTCTTACCTGACGATAGCTTGTCCGGATGTTAAAAAAGCAAGAGCATTTGCGTTTCGGCTCGAATGTCCATACATACGCACACATGTTTCCGACGATATTTACGGAACAGAATATGCTTCAGTACTAAAAAACATTGTGGCCATTGCTTCAGGAATTGTGCATGGATTGCGTTACGGCGATAATTTTCAGGCCGTGCTGATTTCGAATGCTATTCAGGAGATTAAACGTTTTGTCGATAAAGTTCATCCGATTACCCGCGATATTAAAAGCTCAGCTTATCTTGGCGATCTGCTCGTTACGGCTTATTCTCAGTTCTCGCGTAACCGTACTTTTGGAACCATGATTGGTAAAGGTTATTCGGTGCGGACGGCCCAACTCGAAATGCATATGATTGCCGAAGGATATTATGCGGCCAAATCTATTAAGGAAATAAACGAGGAATTCCGGGTAAATATGCCCATTGCCGAAGCTGTTTATAATATTTTGTACGAAAATATTTCCCCCGCCATCGAAATTCGATTGTTAACCGAACACCTTAGATAAACACATAGATTAAAGTAAAATGGAAAAGATTTCTTTAAATTTTAATAAGACTTTTGATTTTATTTCAAAAGACTCGATTTTCTCATACAAAGAAGAGATCGAGAATCATAACCGTGCCCTTTTCAATAAAACAGGAAAAGGAAACGACTTTTTAGGATGGACAAACTTGCCAACTTCGATTACAGAAGCAGAACTGGTTGATTTTGAATCGACGGCTTCGAAACTGGTTTCCAAAGACATCGATATTTTTGTCGTGATCGGAATTGGTGGTTCGTATCTTGGAGCCAAAGCTGTGGTTGATGCACTTTCGGATAGTTTTGCCCACCTGAAAACACGTAAAAATCCGTTCATCCTGTTTGCCGGACAAAACATCAGCGAAGATTACCTGTTCGAACTGCGCGAACTGTTGAAAAACAAAGAGTATGCGATGGCTGTAATTTCCAAATCGGGGACTACTACCGAACCTGCGCTGGCTTTCCGTTTGCTAAAACAGGATATTGAAGAGAAATATGGTAAAGCCGAAGCAAACGACCGTATTGTAGCAATTACCGATGCCAGTAAAGGTGCGTTGCGCTCCCTGGCAACAACTGAAGGCTACAAAACATTCGTTATTCCTGACGATGTAGGTGGTCGCTATTCGGTGCTGACCCCGGTAGGATTATTAGCAATAGCTGTTGCCGGATTCGACATTCGTGCTTTGGTTCAGGGTGCTGTTGATATGCAAAATGCAACTGGAGTTGACGTGCCTTTCGAAGAAAATCTTGCTGCTCAGTATGCTGCTGTTCGCAACGAATTGTATAAAAGCGGCAAGAAAGTTGAAATCCTGGTGAACTACAATCCGAAACTTCATTTTCTGGCTGAATGGTGGAAACAACTTTACGGCGAAAGCGAAGGAAAAGACGGTCTGGGCATTTTCCCGGCTGCTGTCGATTTCTCATCAGACCTGCACTCTATGGGACAATACATTCAGGAAGGTGAACGCACCTTGTTCGAAACTGTACTTTCAATTGCCAGCCCCGATCGTGAAGTTCGCATCCCAAGCGATTCAGCCGATTTGGACGGACTTAACTTCCTCGCTGGAAAACGTGTGGACGAAGTGAATAAAATGGCCGAACTGGGGACCATGCTGGCCCATGTTGATGGTGGAGTCCCAAATATCCAGATTGTTCTTCCTAAACTGAATGAATACTTCCTCGGACAACTAATTCAATTCTTTGAACTGGCATGCGGATTAAGCGGATATACTTTGGGTGTAAATCCATTCGATCAGCCCGGAGTTGAAGCCTACAAAAAGAACATGTTTGCTCTGCTCGAAAAACCAGGTTTCGAAGAAGCTACAAAAGCGATTAAAATGAGACTGTAATCCAAAAAATACAATAACTTTCGAAAGAGAAATCTCCCTTGTTGAGGTTTCTCTTTTTTTTATACAATTATGGCTGAAAATCAATCGGAAAAATGGAAAGGTTATGTTTGGGCGCTGGTCGGAACCATATCCTTTTCAAGTTTATATGTGTTTAGTAAAGCAGGACTTAATCAGGTTGACCTGGCCCAGTTTGGCCTTTACTATTTTGGCATTGGATTTCTGATCAACTTACTGTTTGTTGTTATTTCCGGAAAAATAAAAGAAATACGCCAACTTTCGAAAAAGGTGGTGCGCTTCCTTATTTTAATTGCAGCCATCGATCTGGGCTCAAACATTACTTTCTTTCTGGCCATCCGCACCATTCCTGATCCTTCGGTCACCTCGTTTTTAGGCAATTTATTTCCGGTATTTCTTACTGCTTTATCCATCATCTTTCTGAAAGAGCGGTTTTCTGTTCTGGAAGCGCTAGGCGGATTATTGGCTATTGCCGGAGCCTTTGTGATCAGTTATACCGGCAATCTCGATTGGCATAAGTTTTTTATTGCCGGAACCGGAATGGTAGTCTTGAACACTTTTCTGGCGGCTACATTTTCAGCCATTGTAAAAAAGAATGTACATAAAGCAAGTCCCGAAGTGTTTAACCTGAACTCGGTAACCTGGATATTTCTATCGTTTTTAGGGTATTTTATCTGGAGTGGACAGCCGATGAAAATTCCGGTGAATGCACTACAGAATATTGCATTGGGGGCCTTCTTTGGCGCCTTCCTCGGACTGTTGTCTTTTTATTATTCCTACCGCTATATCGAGGCATCGCGCTCATCGATCATTCAAAGCTTAAAGGGAATTTTTGTGTTGATAATAGCTTACTTTTTCTTTGGAAATTTCCCCTTGGGCATTCAGCTTTTGGGCGGAGGAATAACTATTTCAGGAGTTATTGTGATGACACTTTCACAAGCCGGAATTATAAGGTTTGGAAAGCCAAAGCAATCAGCGCGTTGATGATCTGGAATAGTAATCTAAATTTACTGATGGAAACGTACTGAGTTCCGGTTGTGTGGAATAATCATAAAATCCAGAATCTCTTGTTTACTGATGGGTGAGGTTGCGCCAGTTGTAGTAGCTACCAATGCACCGGCGGCATTTCCAAATCGAAGGGAATCATCAATAGCATATCCATTCATGTAATAATGCACAAAGCCTGCCGAAAAAGCATCTCCCGATCCAACAGTATCGCCGAGGCTAATCTGGTATCCTGAATCGTAATAGAAAACCTCTTCATTGGTTAAGCAGAAAGCCCCATTCGAACCAAGTGTACAAAGAATAATGTCGAGTTTATATTTTTCAATGACTTCAAGAGCCAGTTCTTTCAGCGTTTCACCCTCCAATCCCAGAAGTTCCTTCGTTATCAAAAGCTCCTCGTCATTGGTTTTCAAAATATTTGCCATGATCAGACTGTCTTCTATTGAAGCGGCTGTATAACATTTCTTCCGGAGATTGATATCGAGAAATTTAACCACATTGGGCGATTCGTGAATCAGTTCGCGCAATGTGTTTTTTGAAATTCCATACCGTTGAACCAAAGTACCGAAACAGACACAGTCAGCTTCACTGAAAGCATCAATCATTTCCGTATTAATTTCGATATGATCATAGGCAACGTCAGTAATAATATTGAAATCAGGATTCCCATCGGCATCAATTTTTATCTTGACCGAGCCTGTAGGAAATTCAGTATCTGTTTGAATATTTTCATCAGAAACGCCCAGATTTCGAAGGGCTAAACGGGCTTCCCTGCCTGCTTTATCGTCGCCCACTTTACTGAGCAAGGTCCCTTCATCGCCGAAAGAATTTATCCGGTAAATAAAATTGGCAGGCGCTCCGCCCAGAACTTTCCCATTAGGAAGCAGGTCCCACAATAATTCACCAAATGCTGCAATTTTTTTCGGCATAACTTCAATTAAAAATCGGCGAAAGATAGGAAAAATTCAAAAATCATTAGTCCGGAAAACTGTTTTCTTGTCAACCAACAATTAACATCTTTGCTTGTTATTAACCGAAACCCGGAAAGTTTGCGTGCATGAAATGTCAATTACAAATTAATCAGCTTTTTATATGAATTATCTGGCACATCTATATTTGTCAGGCGATTCAGACGAAATCAAACTGGGTAATTTTATCGGTGATTTTGTGAAAGGAAATAAGTATCTGGATTATCCGGAGCAGGTGGCTTTTGGTATTCAGCTTCACCGGAGCATTGATTCGTTTACTGATAGTCATGCCGATGTAAAGGAGTGCATCAATCTTTTGAGGCCCGGCTATGGCAGGTATTCCGGAATTATAGCCGATGTATTTTTCGATCACTTTCTTGCAGCCAACTGGAACGAATATTCTGTATATACACTGCGCCAGTTTTCGAAGCATGCACATGCTGTTTTTTTATCCAATTTTCTTTTGCTTCCCATGCGGGTTAAGCAATTTCTGCCCTTTCTCATTCAGCATAAACGACTCGAATCGTATGCTCAGCGCGAGAATTTATTTCAGGTTTTGGAAATAATGTCGCGCCGTACATCACTGCCGGCAAACAGCGAATGGGCCATGGCTATGCTTCATCAGGAATACCATCAGTTCGAAGCGCTGTTCCGAAGTTTTTTCGCTGAAATGATCGATTATGTAGAGACGGATTTTGGCTTACGTATTTCGAACCCGTAGAATTGGAATTCCTGATTTTTTAGAAACTCAACTGTTCAAATCTACTGGCATCAAGTCTGATGAAAACAAACAACAAAAGGGTAAACGACCACAACGAGGAGCCGCCGTAGCTAAAAAAGGGCAGAGGTATCCCAATTACCGGTGCAAGACCAATTGTCATCCCGATATTCACAGCAAAGTGAAAGAACAGAATAGTGGCCACACAATAGCCATACACCCGGCTGAATTTCGACCGGTTGCGCTCTGCCAGAAAAATAAGGCGCATCAACAGTCCCATGAATAGTCCGATAACAGTCATTGTGCCTAAAAATCCCCATTCCTCACCAACGGTACAGAATATAAAATCGGTGCTTTGTTCAGGAACAAAATCGAACTTGGTTTGGGTTCCCTGAAGAAATCCCTTACCAAAGAATCCACCTGATCCTATGGCTATTTTGGATTGATTGACGTGATATCCAGCACCATGTAAATCGGACTGAATGCCGAGTAACTCATTTATCCGGTCGCGCTGATGCTGTTCCATGATGTTATGGAAAACGTAATCCACCGAAACGGCAAACAAAACGCTGCCGAGGTAAATAGCAATCATGATCATCAGGCTTCTTTTGCGGAGAACAAAGGCCCATATAAATGTTAATGCTGAAGTGAGAATGGCTGCAATCAAAAGAAAATATACAGGTTTAATTGTTCCCTGAAGCAGATAGTTGATTAAATACAGAATTCCGAAAATGCCCAGAAATAAACCTGCTGCAATTAGGGTTCGCTGTATTTTTTTCTTCATCAGGTGGTTAATAACCAATACCGCAATAGTCAGTATGCTGACTGTTATAATCGGATCGAGCACCATGGTTAATATAAATACCAACGCAATCAGAAAACTGAAAAATAAGACAATCCCATTTAATCCTTCACGGTAAAGTACCAGCAGGAATACGCCAAAAACAAGTGCCGAGCCGGTATCGTTCTGTAGAAAGATGAGGCCAACGGGAACAAGAATAATACCAGCTAAAGTCAGCAATGACTTGTAACTGTGCATTTTGAAGTTGTATGAGCTGATGTATCGGGCGAGAGCCAGCGAAGTGGCCATTTTCATAAATTCAGATGGCTGAAGTAAGAAGCTCCCAATCTGTATCCACGATTTAGCGCCATTTATGGTTGTACCTATAAGTGGAACAAGCATTAGTATAAAAATGATGATGACATAAATGGGAAAGGCAAACGATACGAAAAACTTGGAGTCGGTATTAATCATCAGCATGGCAATGAAAAGGGCTGCCCCAATCCACATGAGCTGTTTTCCATATTGCTGGGTCATGTCAAAAATGCTTTTGTGCTCTTCGTTATACACAGCAGCATAAATGTTTATCCAACCAATAAACATCATGGCCAGATAAATGGAAATCGTAATCCAATCGACATTTGCCCAAACGTTGCTTTTCTTCTCCACTTTAATGTTACTTTTTTACTTGAACAACATTCCTTAAATCGGTTTCGATTAATCGTTGCTCCAAGTCTTTTCTTTTTGGAACAATCGAATCGTTTAAATATTTTTCAATCAGCAATCCGGCAATCGGAGCAGCATAAGTTGCTCCAAAATTACCGGCATTTTCAATAAACACAACAATTGCAATCTTCGGATTGTCGCGTGGAGCAAACCCAACAAAAGCCGAATGGTCGGCCCCATGTGGATTCTGAACGGTCCCCGTTTTTCCGCAAATAATAATATTGTCCAAATGTACAGTTGCTCCAAGAGTTCTGGTTTCGTCGACCACTGCCTGCATACCATCAATTACAGTAGTGAAATGTTCCGGACTGATAGCAACTACTTTTTTATCAAATTTAAGTTCGCGGTAAACACGGTTCGTATCCTGAATGGCTTTAACAATATGGGGCGTAATGTAATACCCGCGATTGGCAATCATGGCACATAAATTAGCCATTTGCAGTGGTGTGGCTTCTATTTCACCCTGCCCAATGGCCAGTGAGCGGATAGTCATTGAAGTCCAGTGCCCCGGAGTGTACCATTTGTCGTAAAGCGAAACTTCAGGAATATTGCCTTTTACCTCAGACGACAATTCCGGATTAAGCTTTTGTCCAAATCCAAAGCTGGTTATATAATCTCGCCAAATTTGGTACGATTCAGCCGAAGTTGATTTGTAGCTCATGATTTCCCTGAAGGTATTCCAGAAGAATGAGTTGCATGATTCGCGAATTCCCTCGCGTACCGCCAGTGGACTGACATGACTGTGCGTACATGAAATTGGTTTTGTGCCTTTCCCTGAACAGGAAAACCGGTCGAAAGGAGTGATGGCATGTTCTTCTAAAGCAATTAGGGCATTGGCCAATTTAAACGTTGACCCGGGAGGATAGCGGCCAATTACGGCTCTGTTCCACATCGGTTTGTTTATTGAGTCGCGGTCAAGTATGCCATAATTTGTGCTGCGTTGACGACCAACCAGCAAGTTGGGGTCGTAAGTTGGGGCACTCACCATTAAAATGATTTCGCCGGTAGCAGGTTCGATGGCAACAATCGCCCCTCTTTTGTTGGTCATTAGCAATTCAGCGTAGGCATGGAGATCAGCATCGAGTCCCGTCATCAGGTTTTGCCCCAGGATGGCAGTGGTATCTTCAACACCCTCGTTGTATTTTCCTTTTATTCGGTTGTGAACGTCAACCATTGATTTGGTTATTCCTTTTATTCCCCGCAATTCTTTTTCGTAAGCTTTCTCAATTCCGCTAACTCCAATGTAGTCGCCCGAGCGGTAATATTTGTCTTCATCAATTATTCGTTGGTTAACCTCACCCACAAACCCAAGAGTCTGGGCAGCGCTTTTGCTTGGGTATTCCCGGAGTGTTCTCGACTGTACGAAGAATCCCGGGTATTTGTATAATTTTTCCTGAAGTGGGGCATAAATGTCCGGAGAGATTTGGCCTACAACAATAGATGGTTTGTAATACGAGAATTGTTTGGCTTTTTTAATGGCATCTCTTAAGTCTTGTCTTTCGAGTTGCACAATGCGGCAAAGTTCGGTAGTGTCGAGCGATTTTACTTCGCGCGGAATAATCATCAGGTCGTAGGCCGCCTTGTTGTACACTATAAGTTCATTGTTGCGATCATAGATCAAACCACGCGCAGGGAAAGTGATAATCTTCCGGAGCACATTCCGAGTTGCAAATTGCTTGTAAGTTTTATTGGTAATTTGAATGGAAAAGAGCCGGAGAATAAAAATGGCTGCAATTCCAAGCATGATGCCTGCAATAATGAATTTGCGCTTCGAGAAAGTATCCACCCGTTTTAGTTTTTAAAGATGATGAATTGACTGGCCAGAATAATCACAATTGAAAAGACACTGCTGAGCACCCAGCGTGCCAGCGTTTCCAACAGGTCTCCAAAAGAAAAAGTCTCAGCAAAAAAGAGGAACAGGTGATGTATTACTACTGATATAACAACATATTTCAGGAAACTTGCAAAACCAAGTTGGGTCATATTGGGCGTGCTGCCTTTCTCGATAATCTCGCGTGATGAGATAAGCTGGGCAATTCCGGGTCTCAAAAAACCAAGTAAAACCGTTGCTCCGGCATGTATTCCGGGCGTATTGCTAAAAATGTCGATCGAAATTCCGAGTAAAAATGAAATGCCAAGCAGGAAATAGCCCGGAATGGTAAAAGGCAGTAACAAAATGAACAAGATATAGACATAAGGATTGATCAGCCCGCTCACCTGAATGTTATTCAGAATAAGTACCTGTACCAAAACCAGTAATATAAACATGATCACATATTTACCGAAGTCTTTTATCATTCTTTAATGTTGTTTGATTCCAGCTTGATTAGTTCGGCCCGCTTGGTATTTTGAACGATCTCGACGTATTTCAGCGTCTTAAAATTGGTCGATAGCTCTACTTTAATGTCGTAAAAGTTGGTTCCGCTTATGGCATCAAATTTTTTGATCTTTCCAATCATTATCCCATCTGGAAAAATATTTGAATATCCGCTGGTAACAACTGTGTCGCCTACATTCACAATTACGTGGAACGGAATTTCTTTCAAATCGGCAGTATTGTAATGTTCACCATCCCAGACCAGCGAACCAAAATAATTGTTGGTTGTGATCTTGGCCGGAATAAGCAATCGTTTATTTAGCAACGACAAACCTGTGGAGTAATTTTGCGAAACGTTTGTAATCACTCCAACTACGCCATCAGCATTAATAATTCCCATATCTTGTTTAATGCCGTGTCTTGACCCTTTGTTCAGGGTAATGTAATTGAATTGTTTGTTTACCGAGTTGCTTATTACTTTGGCTGAAGTAAAAACGTAAGCGGGCGCATCAACAGTATCGGGTCGGTTTATCGGGTAGTTCTCCTGATTTTTAACACGCATATACAATTGTTTGCGCAGCGACGCATTCTCTGCAGCCAGGCGCGCATTGGTGCGCCCCAGGCTGAAATAGTCGTCGAGGTTACTAAATCGCTCGTAAACAGATCCAAACAGATTATTGCTCGAGTTGAAGAATGTTACCCGCTGGTAATCATTGAAACTGACCATCAAAGTCAACGAAATGGCTTCGAGAGCCAGAAACATCATCAAAAAATAATTTCGCAGTAAGAAACGAAATAAACTTCTCATTAGCCGGAAGGTTTACTCCTTCTGTTTCAGTTTTATCTGATCAGGAAAGAGAATTTATTTACATTCTTAAGCGCGATACCGGTTCCGCGGGCCACCGCACGCAACGGATCTTCAGCAACATGAAATTGAATATTGATTTTATCCGTGAATCGTTTGGCTAATCCGCGCAACAGAGCACCACCACCGGCAAGCCAAATACCGCGGGTTACGATATCCGAATACAATTCAGGAGGAGTTTGTTCCAGTGCACTGAGGATTGCAGTTTCTATTTTGGTAATTGATTTTTCCAGACAATGTGAAATTTCCTGGTACGAAACCGGAACTTCAATCGGAAGAGCAGTCATTTGGTTCGGACCCTGAATAACGTAGTCAGCGGGTGGATTTTCGAGCTGCGAAAGAGCCGATCCAACATTGATCTTAATCTCTTCTGCGGTGCGCTCGCCAATTTTAATGTTGTGCTGATGACGCATATATTCCATGATGTCGGCTGTTAAATCATCACCCGCGATACGGATAGATTTGTTGGTTACCAAACCGCCCAATGAAATAACTGCGATTTCAGTTGTTCCACCGCCGATGTCAACAACCATGTTTCCTTCCGGTGCTTCCACATCCAGACCAATCCCAATAGCGGCAGCCATTGGTTCGTAAATCATGTACACGTCGCGTCCTCCGGCATGTTCAGCCGAGTCGCGTACTGCACGGATTTCAACTTCGGTCGATCCTGAAGGGATACAAACGACCATCCGGAGTGAAGGTGCAAAAAACCTCGACTTGGGATTCATCATTTTGATCATTCCCCTGATCATCTGCTCCGCCGCGTTAAAGTCGGCAATAACTCCATCACGAAGGGGGCGGATGGTTTTCAGGTTCGAATGGGTTTTCCCCTGCATCTGGCGTGCTTTTTCGCCAATGGCAACAAGCTTTTCGGTTTTCAGGTCAATCGTTACGATCGATGGTTCGTCAACAACAATTTTATCGTTGTGGATAATAATGGTGTTGGCTGTTCCAAGATCGATAGCTATTTCCTGGGTTAAAAATGAAAATAATCCCATTTGTATGTTTTTTCTTTGTTTATACTGATTGAATTAACCGGATTGACTCTTAAAATCAATGTTTGAAATGGCGTACTCCGGTGAAAACCATTGCAATACCGAACTCGTCACAGGCTGCGATCACTTCTTCGTCGCGAATACTGCCTCCGGGTTCTACAATGTATTTAATTCCGAATTCGTTGGCAGCTTCAACACTGTCGCGGAATGGGAAGAAAGCGTCTGAAATCAAAACCGAATCTTCAATTTTAATACCTTCTTTCAGGTTGAACCGCGGAATGGTTAACTGGCGTAAACTATCGAGCCGGTTGGGTTGCCCCATTCCTGCTCCGGTAAGCCAGAACGATCCGTCCTGATTTTGGGTTACCAACGCAATGGCATTGCTTTTCAGATGCTTGCAGGCGGTAATGCCGAATTTCGACAGGTTCATTTTTGAGCTGTCGAACTGTATTTGTGTTACATTTTTAAATTCTGTTTCCAATCCTTCGTCCTCATCCTGAATAAGTAAACCCCCACTGATGGAGCGGTAAAGTTTCTCGCCGGTAATTTCGGGTTTTACAGGAGTTTCCAAAACCCGGAGGTTCTTCTTCTTAGCTAGAACGTCTAAAGCTTCAGAAGTGTATCCGGTTGCGATAATAATTTCAACAAAACGTTTGTCGAACCATTCGGCAATGGTTTTATCAACCTCTCCGGTAAAGCAAATGATACCTCCGAAAGCACTTACCGGATCGCCGGCCCAGGCCAGTTCCAGCGATTTCATGATGTTGTCAGTAACTGCCAATCCGCATGGATTAAGGTGTTTAACCACCGATACAGCTACTTTGTTTTCGATGTGCGTAACAGCATGATAGGCGTCGCTGGCCGATTTCCAGGCTGCATCAGCATCGAGCATATTGTTGTACGAAAGCGCTTTGCCTTGCAGTACCTTAGCGTTCGACAGGGTAATGTCGGAATTGCTGTTGTTGAATTTGAAGAAAGAAGCTGATTGATGCGGGTTTTCGCCATAACGCAAAACCTGGCCATCGTTTACGCTGATACGGGCTTCTTCTGCTTTATCCTGATTGAAATAGTTGAAAATGGCACTGTCGTAATGTGATGAGGTGGCAAATGCCAGACGGGCAAATTCTTTGCGGTCTTCCAATGTGCTGCCTTCTTTTTCGATGAGCAAATCGAGCAAGGTCTGGTATTGCGTGCGTGACGACACGATAACTACATCGTTGAAATTTTTTGCTGCTGCACGAATCAGCGAAATGCCGCCAATATCTATTTTTTCGATGATGTCTTCATCGGATGCTCCTGATGCTACTGTTTCTTCGAATGGATAAAGATCGACAATAACGAGGTCGATTTCAGGAATTTCGAATTTGGCAATTTGTTGCTGGTCTCCGGCATTGTCTCTGCGGTTGAGAATACCACCGAAAACTTTCGGATGAAGAGTTTTTACACGTCCTCCTAAAATAGAAGGGTAGCTGGTCAATTCTTCAACAGGGATAACCGGTGTTCCCAATTCTTCGATAAACGATTGTGTTCCTCCGGTTGAATAGATTGTAACGTTTAATTCATCTAATTTTTTGACAATCTGATCTAACTTATCTTTGTGATATACTGAAATTAAGGCCGATTTTATTTTTTTTAAGTCGCTCATCTATAATCCTTTTGTAATTTGGGCTCAAAGATAATAAAACAGCTTGATTTTTTCCCCTAAGAATCTTACTAATTAAGCTTATTGTAACATTAGAATTCAGAAATATTTTCAGAGATTTCAGAAAAATCTGTAATCATTTCAGAAATTCGTAACTAATTTTTCAGATTCCGAATTGTTTCAATTTATTTTTCAAAACGAAGGATATGCTTTTAACCAGATTAATATTGGAGAGTTTTTCGTTTGCCTTTGGTTCTCTTAAAGGGAATAAGCTCCGGACGTTTCTTTCTCTGCTGGGTATTACCATTGGTATTTTTGCCATTATCTCGGTTTTTACCGTTATCGATTCGTTAGAGAATTATATCCGAAATAGTCTTAACTCGCTGGGCAGTAATATGGTTTACATTCAGAAATGGCCGTGGGCACCGCCCGAAGGTGAATCGGAATATCCGTGGTGGAAATACCTGAACCGCCCGGTTCCAACGATGGAAGAGACTGAAGAGCTGGTTCGCCGCTCAAAAAATATTGAAGATGCCGTGTATTTTTTTGGCTTTAACCGTACTGTGCAGTTCGACAACAGTAAAGCCGAAAACACCGAAATTTTAGCTACTACGCACGACTTGATCAACACCTGGAGCCTCGAAATTGAGAAAGGGCGGTACTTTACCGAGTCGGAGTCGAACTCGGGCGCAGCGATTGCCGTTTTGGGGAGCGAACTGGCCACCAAACTGTTCGATCAGGCAAACCCGATTGGCAAGATGATCAAATTTCAGGGGCACCGGTTTCTTGTAATTGGGGTGTACACCAAAAAGGGAACCGATATGTTCGGGACCAGCATGGACAAACGGGTACATATTCCGGTGGTTTATGCCATGAATATGGTTGATGTGCGCGACCGTGATCAGGGGCAGACCATTAATGTGAAGGCGAAGGCTGATGCCGATCGTGACGAATTCGTGGCCGAACTGGAAGGTATTATGCGCTCGTTACATCGGCTGAAACCAATGGAAGAAAATGATTTTGCCATCAACGAAGTGAGTCTGATTTCGAACCGTTTCGATGCCTTTTTCAAAGTGTTTAATTTTGCGGGCTGGATTATCGGTGGCTTCAGTATTTTGGTTGGTGGGTTCGGAATTGCCAACATCATGTTTGTTTCAGTGAAAGAACGGACCAAAATTATCGGGATACAAAAAGCCATTGGCGCTAAAAAATATTTTATTCTGCTCCAGTTTATTTTCGAAGCGGTGGTGCTTTCGATGCTGGGCGGAATTATCGGCCTGATACTTATTTTTATTGGCACACTCATATTTAGTTACGTGGCCGATATGTCCATTGGGCTGACCATGGCCAACATTGTTTTAGGCCTTACTATTTCGGGTGTAATTGGTGTGTTGGCTGGTTTCATTCCTGCACTTTCGGCTTCCCGGCTCGATCCGGTTGATGCGATGAACAGCGTTTAGTAGTTCGTTAAAAAAGATATTAATCAGGGTTTCACTCCAAAGTGAAGCCCTGATTAATTTTTGAGAGGAGCATTGCAAATTAGTAATATGCAATAAACAAATTTCAATTTGAGGAGTGTGATTTATTATACATATAATACCTAAACAGAATATTGTAGTTTATCAGATAAAGAATAAGTACTCCTGATGAAACAATAAAAATTGCTAGCCCATAAATCAGGAGTATACACAAAATCCACAAAGCCAGGGTAATAAATAAAGAATTATATAGTGCTTTTACCCTGAACAAATCCAATAAGTCTGATTCATTTTTTTCTTTTGAAAAGGAAATAATAGTTATTCCCGCAATTAGAAATACAGCTGCTAATTCATCCAGAATATTGGTTTGGGCCCAAACAAAATATCTTGTTTCAATGTAGGCGCTCACGATTGCAAAAATCCTGATGTTGAAGATGTCCGGTTTTCCTCCCCAGAAATACAGCCAGGCACAGGCCAATGAGACCAGAATTAAAATCAGGCCGTAAAATCTTGTGCGATGCGGAAACAAAAATAATTTGAATTCCATTTATTCCATCATCAGTTTTGGTTGGTGCTTGAAACTCCAACCGTCTTTGATGTGCCGTCTTCAAACGAAACTTTTAGTCCGACAATTCCAAATTTGTGATTAAATACAAATTCAATATTTGAAACTCCAGGGATATTTCTTCCGGTTTCTTTAACTTTTATGGTTTTAATATACATTCCTCCCCAAGAGTAATCATCTTGTGTCGAAACTGCAGTGACTTCTCTACGTAAAGTTGTCGAGCCTCGTTTCAAGGTATACGTGTCACCAACTTTGGCGTCGTATTTTACAAGTGTTAAATTTCCTTCAGGATAAACGCTTTCCATTCCTTCCGAGGTGATTCTGTAATTTCCTTCCCTTTTAATAGTGCTGCCGGTTACGTTAACATCTGTCATAGAACTGGCCATACCTAAGTATGTAGAGTTGGTAATGGTGGCCGAGTAAGTAACGGTTGATTTGCCATCTGCGAGATTAGTTACTTTGGCAGAAAGACCAGAAATGCCAGTTGGGACCCCGGATAGCTGGAATGTATTGTTTACACTTCCAATGGCTGATTGTGTCCCTCCAAGTGAACCTGAATTATCCTCCTTTTCGCAGGAAATAAATATTGCAAAAACACAAAGCAGGGTAATAAGTGATAAAACTTTTAATTTCATAGCAATTGAATTTTGATTGTTGTTTTTTTGTATTGATAGTATGTTTACTTTTGAGATAAAATTAGTTTCAGTTGGATTACGGACGGGTTCAAATGAACAAAAAGAACGGTTCAAATCGTAAAAATCAATACTAGGGAAACTCATATGGGCTTTAAATTATGGATCATTTAAAACTGACTTTATTAATTTCGTCGTTTATAATTCCTTTGATACTGTCAATTACATTGTTTGTTTCTTCGAAGAATAATAAGTCGAAAAAGATTATGGGTTTTGGATTGTTAAACGCCTTTTTTGTTTTTTTTGCCAACTACATTTATTTTCATAAATTATTCGATACCTACTCAAGTATACATAGTTTGCACATTGCCACTGTTCTTTGGATTTTTCCTTTTATATATATCTATATCAAATCGATTGTTGAAAGTGAAAAGCAGTTGAAGAAGGAGTTTTTGCATTTTCTACCGGGACTTATTTTTGGACTAACTTCAGTTATTCTTTTTGGGCTGTTATTGAGCCACGATGAAAAAATTTATTACCTGTCGAATTACAGGAGCGGAGTTCAATTCGAGAGTCAAAACATAAAAATGGTTTCTGTTTTTCGTTCCACAGATGTTTTGCTCATTGTAGGCCAAGTAATTTATTATTCAATATTATTTATACGTATCCCGAATAAATATCAGCGCGAATTAAATGAGGAGTATTCGAATATCGAGAATTTCTCCATTAATTGGCTGAAATGGTTCAACGCCTCATTTGTTTCAATTGGCCTTTTAAGCATCTCGTTTTACATGTTCAACCCATTTCAGAAAAATAATGACTTTTTTCTGGTCCTGTTTCTGTTTTCTATTTCAGCTTTTATTTGGGTTCTTGGTATTTGGTCGTTTAAACAGAAAAAGCCGCAAGTTGCGTTTGTTTCAATTTCTGAAATAAATACGGAAGAACATGACTCTTTGAAAATTAAAGAAGAAGAGTTGGCTAAAAGTTTGTTGGCCTATTTTGAAAAAGAAAAGCCTTATTTACAACCCGATCTCAATCTTACAACCGCAAGTAAGGTCATTGGTACGAATCGTACTTATCTTTCGGCGGTTATCAACAGTACTTTTGGTGTAAATTTCAATGTTTTTGTGAATCAGTTTCGGATTCGCTATATTGAAGATTACCTGAAACAGCACCCAAAAACATCGAAGGATGAATTGGTTAATATTGGTGGGTTTGGATCTGTCAGTTCGTTGAAGAGGGCTTTAAACAAACAGAAACCAACACCTGAACCGGAAAGTGAAACTCAGCCTTAATTTTGAGTGCAATTGGTAAATAAATCTATTGACTTTGCCCAAGCTCACAAAGACAGTATAAAAAAAGAGATTTCATCTTTTTAAAAAGGTGGAATCCCTATTTAAATTACCAACTTGGTTTTTAATATCTTAAATCACCTCAAAAAACATCCTTGCCACGGTCATGTAAATCAGGAGACCAAGAATGTCGTTGGTAGTGGTTATAAACGGGCCGGTAGCAACTGCAGGGTCAATTTTTAGTTTATTTAGCACCATCGGAATAACAGTTCCGAACAGCGATGCAAAAATCATTACAATAAACAGGGTGATGCTCACCGAATACGTGAGTCGCATGTTGCCGGTAAAAAAGAAGTTATACAGGAAAATAAGCGTTGCAAACAATAGCGCAATGCTAAATGCCACCGATATTTCTTTAATCAGTTTCCGGCCAATAGAATCGAAATTACGGTTCCCGCTGGCCAAACTTTGCACAATGACCGACGACGACTGCACGCCAACATTTCCGGCCATAGCGGCAATAAGCGGAATAAAAAAGGCCATTGCCGGAATTTGTGTGAGTTGCGACGAATTCGAACCAAGCACTCCGGCGCCCACAATGCCCCCACACATGCCTATAAACAGCCACGGAATTCGAGTCCATGCACGCCGGAAAACATTGTCGCCGGCATCAACATCGCCCGAAATACCCGAAGCCATCTGGTAATCTTTGTCGGCTTCTTCGCGAATAATGTCCACCACATCGTCGATCGTAATCCGACCTTTCAGCCGCCCAATCTGATCGACAACCGGAAGCGCCACCAGGTCGTATTTTTCCATCACTTGGGCCACTTCTTCCTGGCTGGCATCGGTGCGCACGAAATGCGCATCTTCGGTCACCAGGCTTTTGATGGGCGTGTGTGTCGGTTTCATAATCAGCTTCTTCAGCGAAAGCACACCTTTAAGGATACGATTGTCGTCGACCACATACACGTAATAAATCTCGTCGATATCTTCAGCTTGTGTGCTGATTTCCTTCAGGCAGGTTTGTACGGTCCAGTTTTCGTTTACGGCCACCAACTCTGTCGCCATAATCCCCCCGGCCGTGTCCTCATCATATTCCAGCAAGTCGGCAATGTCGCCAGCCTGTTCCTTGTCATCCATCTGCTGCAAAACCTCGTCCTGAATGTCGTCGTCGAGTTCAGCCATAACGTCGGCAGCATCATCCGATTCCATAAATTCGATGAACCGGTGGGCAATCACATCAGGAGGTAAAGCTTTCAGGAAACGTTTTCGGTCATTCTCCGGAATTTCGATTAAAACGTCGGAAGCCAATTCTCCGTCGAGCAGCAAAAACAGGTATTGCGCTTCATCCGAATCGAGTTCTTCCATGATCTCGGCAATGTCGGCCGCATGAAATTCACTGATGGTCTGTATAATCGCCGGATCAGCCTTCTGATCTATCAACTGGATCAGTTGGTCAATAAATTCCCTGTTCAGTTCAATTTTCATAACACCTTCGAGTTACGGTTAACGTATTCCTTGATTTGACAATCATTTAAGCAAACGACTACAAATACAATTAAAAACCCAAATTGTTGTTTATTGTAGCTGATCTGCTCTTTCGGGCTGTCCTCCAATCAGCCTTACAATCAGTTCAAATTCGGCAACGCCCATTTGTTCCGGACGTTTATCGAAGATCGGGTTTGCTTTAAGTTCATCGTTTAAGATCACACTTTTCAGCGAGTTCCGCATGGTTTTCCGCCTTTGGTTGAAGGCCATTTTTACGATTCCGGTAAAAAGTTTTTCGTCGCAGTTGAGGTGTGAGGTTTGGTTTCGGGTTAAGCGTATCACTCCCGATTTTACTTTGGGCGGTGGCGAAAATACATCTTCGTTCACGGTAAACAGGTATTCAATGTTGTAATACGCCTGAAGAAATACGCTGAGTATGCCATAGGTTTTTGATCCCGGACCGGCAGCCAAACGTTCGGCCACTTCTTTTTGAAGCATTCCGACCACTTCGGGA
Source organism: Prolixibacteraceae bacterium (assembly GCA_019163175.1). Lineage (GTDB taxonomy): Bacteria > Bacteroidota > Bacteroidia > Bacteroidales > Prolixibacteraceae > Aquipluma. Next base: position 18,751 of record JAFLKN010000004.1, read on the forward strand.
ACCAAATCGCGGTATTCGAGCACTTTAAAAAATATCTGCGACGAAATGTTGTAGGGAAAATTGCCTATGATGGCAAACGGTTCCTGATAATGTTTGTGCAGGTTGAGCCGCAAGAAATCAGCCGAAATAATCCGCTCCTTCAACTCCGGATAATGTTGATTGAGGTAGTCGACCGATTCGCGGTCAATCTCAACCACCGAAGTTTCGTAGGCTTTGTTCTGAAGCAGAAATTGGGTCAGAACTCCCATCCCGGGGCCAATTTCCAAAACTTTGCTCACCTGGTTTGCCCGAAGACTTTCAACTATATTTTTTGCAATATTTTTATCGTTCAAAAAATGCTGCCCTAAATTCTTTTTTGCTCTTACTGTTGCCATGGTTATTGTTAAGGTTTCACGATCCGGTTTTTAAATTGTACCTAAAAACCGGCCCGAATTAAAACAAATCTGTATTTTTGCCTCTAATGCAATGTGCCGGTTTAGAGCTAAATTAGTCGCTCCGGATTACCGAAACAAAAGTAAGTTAAATTCATTGTGAATTGCATAGACTAATTCATCATTAAATAGATCGTCTTGAAACAAAAAGTCGTCAAAACCCTCAAATTTTCCTCTTTCTTTTTGCTCGGGATTCTGATATTCTGGATGGTGTACAAAGATCAGGATATCAATCGCATCAAGAGCATTTTAAGCAACGACGTAAATTATTTCTGGATTGTAGTTTCGCTTTTCCTTGGTTTGATTAGCCACATCAGCCGGACTATCCGGTGGAACCTGATGATTGAGCCGCTTGGCCATAAGCCCCGTGCGCTCAATACTTTTCTGGCCGTAATGATTGGTTACCTCATGAACCTAGCTTTACCGCGTATGGGCGAAATTTCCAGATGCGGTGTGCTGGCCCGGTACGAAAAAATTCCATTTACCAAGCTGGTCGGAACGGTTGTTCTCGAAAGGCTTATTGATATGCTGGTGCTGCTCCTGTTGCTGCTTGTGGTGATGGTTACCCAATTCGGGCAAGTGTTGGAATTCCTGAATAACAATCCGCAAGTGAAAGAAAAGCTGGAAAAAGTAATGTATTCCCCGGTTTTACTGGGTGGCTTGCTTGTATTTCTGCTGATTGTCTGGTTTTCGCGTCACAAGATTCTCGGAAGTTCGTTTGTGAAAAAAATATTGGGATTTGTCGGTCAGTTTGTCGAGGGATTCCGCAGTATACTGAAGTTGAAAAGGGTTGGCGTTTTTATATTCCATTCATTTTTCATCTGGATTTTATACTATTTGATGCTGTATTGTGTTTTCTTTTCTTTCGGCTTCACTTCCCATTTGTCGGCTTTAGCTGGTCTGACGGTTTTTGTACTGGGCAGTTTCGGAATGGTGGCGCCGGTTCAGGGTGGGATAGGAGCCTGGCATTTTATGGTGATTGAAGGCCTTGCCCTTTATGGCGTCGATCGGGTTGACGGAAAAATATTTGCGCTGTTGGCACATGGTAGTACAACCATTATGCTGATTGTTCTGGGGCTGATCTCGCTTTTGGTTTTGCCTTTTGTGAATGAACGCAGCGAAGAAAACGGAGAATTGGCAAGTGAAAATATATAGAAGTAATTAACCCAATATAATGTCATATTTTATTTTCACTCACCCCGAAGACCGAAGACTCGGTCTTTTCCCCTCTCTACACGTAGAGAGGGGGAAGAGCATCGAACGATGCGATGGGGTGAGTCAGGATTTTGACCAATACCATATGCAACATTATTCCATTCTTTTAACTTAGATTAGCTCACGTTGAATACAAACCTCTACATAGCACGACGAATTTTTTCGGCTAAGGAAAACCGAAACAACCCCTCGCACCGGATTGTGAATATTGCCCTTTTCGGCATTGTTCTGGGTTTGATTGTGCTGATTTTAGCCGTGGCCATTGTTACCGGTTACAAAACGGAGGTTGGCCGCAAGGTCATCGGGTTCGGATCGCATTTGCAAATTGTAAACCTCGACTCGAACCAGTCGTACGAAACTACACCAATCAGTGAGGACCAACCGTTTTTAACTGATCTGAAAAATATTGAAGGGATTCGTCATGTGCAGGTTTTCGCCACACAGCCGGGTATTATTCGCACCGACGATGAAATTCATGGCGTTGTGCTGAAAGGAATCGGATCCGATTTCGATTGGTCATTCTTTCAGGAAAATAAAGTGGCCGGCGAGGTATTTCAGGTTCAGGATACCATCCGCAGTAACAAAGTATGGGTTTCGAAACAAATGGCCGATCTCCTTAAACTTAAGCTTGGCGACGATCTGGTCATGTTTTTTATTCACGAGTCAGAAGCTATTCCCCGCCAGCGGAAATTTCAACTTGCCGGTATCTATAAAACCAGTCTCGACGAGTTCGATCGCATGTTTGTTTTGGTTGACATCAACCACATCCGCCGGTTGAACAACTGGAAAGCTAATGAGGTGAGTGGATTCGAGATTTTGGTCAACGATTTTAAAACACTTCCGGAGCAGGAAAATGCGGTGCACAATTTATTGCTTCGCAATACCAGTGCCGATCGTCCGGTGCTGCAGGTGGTGAGCATTAAAGAAAAATACCGGCATATTTTCGATTGGCTCAGCCTGCTCGATATGAATGTTTGGGTCATTCTGGTGCTTATGGTTTTGGTTGCCGGGTTCAATATGGTTTCCAGCCTGCTGGTAATTATTCTGGAACGCACCCAAATGATCGGTATTCTGAAAGCGATGGGTGCCCGCAACTGGAGTATCCGGAAAGTATTTATGTATTTTTCGGTGATGCTTATCCTGAAAGCTTTGGTTTTGGGCAATATTCTGGGGATTGGCATTTGCCTGATTCAGCAATACACGCACATTTTAAAACTCGACTCCACTTCGTATTACCTCGAATATGTTCCGATCAACCTGAATGTCGGATACCTGATTTTGCTGAATGTGGGAACCCTGACCATTACCATGCTGATGCTTCTTTTGCCTTCGTATTTTATTGCCAAAGTTTCTCCTGAAAAAACCATTCGTTTTGAGTAAATTTAAGGTATGTATTCCGACACCAAAACATATTTAAAAACTGTTCTGCAAGGCGATTTGCCTGGCATTGAGGCTCATCAGAAAATGCTTCCTCCGGGCAGGCGATTGAAGTCGCTTGATCACGAAAAGGAGTCGGTAAAACTGAGCAGCGTTCTGGTTTTGATTTTTCCGGTCGGCGATAAGCTTTTTACCTGTTTGACCAAACGTCCATCGACCATGAAATACCATCCGGGACAGGTAAGTTTTCCTGGAGGTAAAGTGGAAAAGGAGGATGCCTCGGCTGAAATGGCTGCGTTGCGCGAGGCGCGTGAAGAAGTTGGAATCGATACTTCGGCGATCGAAGTTTTAGGAAAATTGTCAGATTTTTACCTGGAAATCAGTCGGTTTTCGATTCAGCCGTTTCTGGCCTGGACGAATGCAGAACCTCAATTCGGGGTAAATTACGAAGAGGTTGATGAACTGATTTTATTCCCACTCTCGGATTTTGTCGAAAACGAACTTATTCAGGAAACCGAACTGCAAACCATGTCGGGGATACTTCCCGTAAAATACTTTCCTTTCAATGACCAGATCATCTGGGGAGCCACTGCCATGATTTTGTCGGAGCTGATCGAAATCCTGAAGCGCCGGTAGATAAATTCAAGTCAAATTTGGGAACTAAACACGAAGCTGTCGAAAGCTAATCGTAGAACGACCATGCAATGCCAATCCGGTAAGTACGCCGATAGTAGGCATAGTCGGGAGCTACATAGTAGTTGTTTCCGGCTAATCCGGAGGCCGCATTCATGAGCACAAAGAAGAATCGGGTTCGTTTTAGTTTCAGGTTAGCATGCAAGTCTACAAAAGGGAAATTGCCAATCCGCTGTTCATTCTGCAGATAATACCGTGCAGTGGCAGGCTCGTAGGCATCGGCATAGAAAGCTGAATTGTAGCGGGCATCAACTCCAAACTGAGTGTACAATACTTTCGAAACGATGGTGCGGTAATTCATACTTACATACCCTGCAAAAGCGGGCAAATGAATGTAGTTGTCGTTACTCGCTTTCTGAACAAGCAACTGTGCTCTAACCAGCCAGTGTTTTCGGTCGTAATCTTTGTTCAGGTAGGCCGATAAAATCATTAATTCGGTGCTGGTTTGTGCAGGCAAAGCCTCGGCATTGTTGTAGATGTAGTTTCCAATCAGCGAATAGTTTGCACCAACAGTTGTTTTGTAGGCCTGCGAGTGAATGTTCGCCCGGAGATTAATTTGGTTGATGTTGTCGAAGTTATTCGTCCATTGGTAATGGTTGGAATAAAAGTACTGGTCAAAGTATTCCGGAACCAGTGTCTTCAGGCTACCTTCAATACGCAAGCTAGTCGTGTCTCTCCCGATTTTCAAGGGTTTATTCACAAATCCGTTTACTTCAGTTTGTCCGGCGCGGTATCCCGTCAGGTAAATGCGTCCGTCGGCTTCCCATTGCCAGAATTTTCCTTCGTTCCGGAAGATTCCTCCTCCCACGAAGGTGTTTGTGAATTGTGTAGGTATGTTTATGTTCCGGATTGCCATTCCATTCCAAATGGATGACGAGTGGAACCACAAATTGTCGTGACCAATGTATGCACGTTTGCCGAAAGTGAATTTCCGGTCGGGCGCTTCGTAAAACTTGATTTGAAACAGGTTGGTCAGCCGGGAATATTTTACGCTGTCGTTAGTTTCGTTTGCGTTGATGTTTATATGATGGAAAAAGCTTGACGGATCTTCTTTGGTAAATTTCCGTTTATTGCCCGAATACTCAAACTCGTGAATAAATCCCACACGCGGAATGAATGTCTCAGTTATATATCCGGCAGTATCAGGTTCCGATTCAATCGTTTTACCTACCCGATATTCGTTAATAGTGTTTATGTTATTGTTCTGAAGTTTATTGATGGCATCGTCAGAAATCTTTACAGTTAGATAGTTGGTTTCATTTTGTACAAAATCCTGCCCGGGGTCAAGTCCGCCATTTTCCTGCCCTTGCAAGCGGTTGAAAATAATGTTTGAATGAGAAAGAAACCGGTCTGATTTGTACGAAGTAACAAATCCAATGTTGTGAAATTTGTTTTCCTGATTCAGGTACTGACCACTGGACCGGGTCTGATTGTAGATTAATTCGAAATTCAGATTTTTATTAACGTTTTGAGAGTGAAAAACATTGAACCGGGTTTCGTTGTGCGTCATCCTGTTTTCACTTTGACTGTAATCGAGTATAGTATACGGTGTAGTCGAGTTGTAATATTTGAGTTGCGATGGATATAACCAGTAGGCATCGAACGAGCGGGCAAAGTAAAAATCTGAATTGTAGTTACGTTTAAAAAAATCGTTAGAAATGTAGGCGCCTCCGTTGTTGCCAGTAAAGGTGTTGCTTATACTTACCTGGTTGAACGGAAGATAATTATGGAAAAACCAAAGGGTGGTATCCAATTCGGTTTTCCTGATCATCGAGCCATGATCACTAACCTGCCAAACTTTAATGAGCGAGGGTATTTTCTTCTTTTCTTCCTGCTCAGAATCCTTTCCGTCCGAAGGGTTTTCGGGGTCTACGCTGCTGTTTTGGCTGCCCGTTTGCCGGCTGCTGCCCGAACCTGTCGGTCTCAATTGGGCATTGGCCTGAATAACAACCAGAAGGGTTGCAATAACTATATAAATATACTTTTTCAACATGTCGGCGCAAAGATAATTAAATCTGAAACCTATGTCAATAATCGGAAAATTATTCCCGACAGAACATAACTTTCAGGGAATGAACCTGTAAACGAAACGGATAAAAGGCCAGATTATGATTTTATTTTCCTCTTTTTAAGGTTTTTTGTGAATAAGTTTTCAACTATTAGTTGTTAGTTAATGTCGGGTCAGCGAGACACCAATCCACCTCGCTTTTCTTTATATTTGTTGCAAATTGGAAAATAAAATGATGCCGAATTACGATGAAGGTTCAATAAAAACGCTTGATTGGCAGGAACATATCCGGAAAAGACCCGGAATGTATATCGGCAAGTTGGGCGATGGCTCGGCGAGCGATGATGGAATATATGTTTTGCTGAAAGAAGTGATGGATAACTCCATCGATGAGTTTATGATGGGGAACGGACGAAAGATAGAAGTTCGTGTCAGCAATGAATTGGTTTCAGTACGCGATTTTGGCCGTGGAATCCCATTGGGCAAGTTGCTTGATGTGGCTTCTAAAATGAATACCGGGGCTAAATACGACTCCGAAGTGTTTAAAAAGTCTGTGGGTTTGAATGGGGTTGGTATTAAAGCTGTAAACGCTTTGTCCAGCCATTTCCTGATTAAATCATTCCGCGAAGGCGAAGTGAAAGAGATCAATTTCAGCGAAGGGGTAGTGGTGTCGGAACAAGAAGTGGTGCCTTCTGATCAGCCTAATGGAACCTATGTGGCTTTTACTCCAGATGTTAATGTGTTTAAATCCTACCATTACATTGACGACTATGTGGTCAATATGATGAAAAACTACTCGTTCCTGAATGCTGGTCTTACGCTGGAATTCAACGGCGAGAAATTTCATTCCAAGAATGGGTTAAAAGATTTGCTTGAAGAAAATCAGGAAGCCGAGGCACTTTATCCGGTTATTCACCTGAAAGGAACTGACATTGAAGTAGCCATTACCCACGGAAACCAATATGGCGAAGATTACTACTCGTTTGTAAACGGACAACATACTACGCAGGGTGGAACTCATTTGGTGGCTTTTCGTGAAGCTATCGTAAAAACCATCCGCGATTTCTACAAAAAGGACTTTGATCCTTCCGATATTCGGGCCTCAATTGTGGCAGCCATCAGCATAAAAGTTGAAGAGCCGGTATTTGAATCTCAGACCAAAACGAAACTCGGATCAAAGGATATTGGTCCGGAAGGCCCAAGTGTGCGGAATTTTGTGGCCAACTTTGTACAAAAGGAACTCGACAATTACCTGCATAAGAATCCGGATGTGTCAGAAGTGTTGCTTCGCCGCATTCAGGAGTCGGAACGCGAACGCAAGGCCATTTCAGGAATAAAGAAACTGGCCAAACAGCGTGCTAAAAAGGCCAACCTGCACAACCGCAAACTGCGCGATTGCCGGGTGCATCTCAACAGTACGCATGAGGTCCGCGAGAATTCATCGATTTTTATTACCGAAGGGGATTCGGCCAGCGGATCGATCACCAAGTCGCGCGATGTAAACACACAAGCCGTATTCAGTTTGAAAGGTAAACCGCTGAATACGTATGGCTTAACAAAGAAAGTGGTGTATGAAAACGAAGAATTCAATCTTCTGCAAGCCGCGCTGAACATCGAAGAAAATATGGATGACTTGCGCTACAACAAAGTAATTATAGCTACCGATGCCGACGTCGACGGTATGCACATCCGCCTGTTGCTCATCACATTCTTCCTGCAATTCTTTCCGGAAATTATTCGCAGAGGTCACCTGTTTATTTTTCAGACTCCGCTTTTCAGGGTTCGGAATAAAAAGGTGACTTACTATTGCTACTCCGAAGAGGAGCGGGTTTCAGCCATTCAGAAATTGGGAAAGACAGCCGAAATTACCCGGTTTAAAGGTTTAGGCGAAATTTCTCCGGATGAGTTTAAGAATTTCATTGGCGCAGATATTCGTCTCGATCCGGTTCAAATGAAAAAACATGAATCGGTAGCCAACATGCTCGAGTTTTACATGGGCAAAAATACACCTGAACGGCAGGATTTTATCATCGAAAATCTGTATGTCGAAAAAGATGACTTTTAATTGAGTCAGCCAGATTTAAAATACGCACCAACCATATTTGATTGCAAGGAGCAAAAATGACAGAAGAAAACATCAATAAGGAAGAATTCCAGAAAGAAGAAAAAAAGGATGGAATCACCTATTTGTCGGGAATGTACCAGCAATGGTTTTTGGATTATGCCTCGTACGTAATTTTAGAGCGCGCCGTTCCTTATGTTGAGGATGGAATGAAGCCGGTTCAGCGAAGGATTATGCACGCCATGAACATGATGGATGATGGCCGTTTCAATAAAGTGGCAAATATCATCGGGCAAACCATGCAGTACCATCCTCATGGCGATGCATCAATTGGTGATGCATTGGTTCAGCTGGGGCAAAAGGATTTGCTGGTCGATTGCCAGGGAAACTGGGGAAACATACTTACCGGCGATGGTGCGGCTGCTCCACGTTATATCGAAGCACGTTTATCGAAATTTGCTCTTGATGTGGTCTTCAATCCAAAGACTACCCGCTGGAAATTGTCGTACGATGGTCGTAATCGCGAACCAATTGCTTTACCGGTTAAGTTTCCGCTGTTATTGGCTCAGGGCGTTGAGGGTATTGCAGTTGGCTTAGCCTGTAAAATACTTCCGCACAACTTTATCGAATTGATTGATGCCGCCATTTCGTATCTGAAAGGTGAAGACTTTGTTTTGTATCCTGACTTTCCAACCGGCGGATCGGGTGACTTTGCCCGGTACAATGACGGAATCAGGGGTTCGTCGATTAAGGTTCGTGCAAAAATTGAAAAGAAAGACAGCAAAACTTTAGTGGTTACAGAGGTTCCGTTCGGAAAGACAACGGCTTCACTCATTGAGTCGATCATTAAAGCCAACGATAAAGGCAAAATCAAGATCAGGAAAATTGACGATAATACTTCGGACAAGGTTGAAATTATGATCCACCTGGTTCCGGGAATGTCTTCCGATAAAACCATTGACGCACTTTTTGCTTTTACCGATTGCGAGGTTTCAATATCGCCTAACAGCTGCATTATTGAAGACGATAAGCCGAAATTTATTGGTGTCAGTGAAATCCTGAGAATCAATACTGATCAGACGGTTGCCCTCCTGAAACTGGAGTTGGAGATCAGACGAGGAGAGTTGGAAGAAGCCTGGCATTTTTCGTCGCTCGAAAAAATATTTATTGAAGAACGCATTTACAAGGATAAAGAGTTTGAAGATTCGGCCAATATGGACGAGGCTGTAAGCCACATCGACATGCGCCTCGAACCTTGGAAACCTATGCTTAAACGCGAGGTTACCAAAGAAGATATCCTGAAGCTGATGGAAATCCGGATGGCGCGAATCCTGAAATTCAATACCGATAAAGCCAACGATCATTTGCTGGCGATTGAGGATGAGATTGAGGACATCAACAACAAAATTGAAAACATCATTCCGTTTACCATCGAGTGGTTCGAACGGCTGAAAACCAAATATAGCAAAGGTCGTGAGCGTCGTACCGAGATCAGGAATTTCGAAAATATTGTGGCTTCGAAAGTGGTGATTGCCAACGAAAAGCTCTATGTTGACCGCATTGAGGGTTTCATGGGAACGAGCCTGAAAAAAGCAGAATATGTTTGCGATTGCTCGGATATGGATGACGTGATTGTTTTCCGCAAGGATGGCACATACATCGTTTCCAAAGTTTCAGAAAAAGCCTTTATCGGGAAAAATATTCTACATATCGCCATTTTCAAGAAAAACGATAACCGAACCATTTATAACATTGTGTATCGCGATGGCAAAAACGGTTTTGTCTTCATGAAACGTATGGCCGTAACCGGAGTTACCCGCGATAAAGAATATGACCTGACTCAGGGAACACCAGGTTCGCGGGTCATGTATTTTAGCGAAAATCCGAATGGTGAAGCCGAAGTACTCCGGGTTACATTGAAGCCCAAACCGAGAATCAAAAAACTCATTTTTGAAGTCGATTTCAGCGAGCTGGCCATAAAAGGTCGGTCGTCAATGGGGAATATCCTGAGCAAGTTCGAAATTCACAAAATTGCCCTTAAAGAAAAAGGTGTTTCAACTTTAGGTGGCCGCAAAATCTGGTTCGACGAAGATGTGTCGAGGCTAAATTCTGACAACCGGGGCAAGTATCTGGGCGAATTTAGTGGAGACGATATGATTCTGGTTATTTACAAATCGGGTGAATATATGCTTTGCAACTTCGATTTGTCGAACCATTTTGATGCAGGAATTCTACTCATCGAAAAGTTTAATCCAAAGAAGGTGCTTACTTCCGTGTATTTTGATGCCGAACAAGGATTTTACTACGTGAAACGTTTCGAGCTGGAAGATGTGCCCAACCGAAAAGTTGGCTTTATCGGTGAGTTCCCCGAAAACAGGCTGATCTGTTTTACCTGGGTTGGTCATCCGCGCTTCGAGCTTCTGTTTGGCGGCAAAAATGAAGGACGTGAACCCGAAATTGTTGAAGTTGATGAATTTATCGGCGTAAAATCATATAAAGCTAAAGGGAAACGACTTTCGATTTATGAAATCAGTCAGATCAATGAACTTGAACCTACCGTGATTGACGAAGTGGTTGAGGAAGTTCCGGCAGAAGAACCAAGTACCGAAATCGTAATTCCTGATATTGAAGATCTTTTGTTTGGCCTGGATAAACCCAACGATGGGGAAGAACCGCCAAACCAAATGACACTTGAGTTTTAATTTAGACTTTGTACGCATTACTTTTGTTTGATTTATGAGAATATTCCTGATTGGTTTTATGGGCTGTGGAAAATCGACTATGGGACGTGCGCTGGCGGCTTCATTAAACCTGACTTTTATTGATTTGGATACTTTTCTGGAAGAACGTTATTTCAGAACAATTCCCCAGATTTTTGCTGAAGAAGGAGAGGATAATTTCCGGCGAAAGGAGCGCAAAGTTCTGGAAGAAGTTGCTTCATTCGATAATGTAATTGTTGCCACCGGTGGCGGTGCTCCTTGCTTTTTCGACAATATGGATCTGATGAACCGCTCTGGTTTTTGTGTTTTCCTGGATGTAGAAATTGATTCATTGGTTGGACGTCTAATTCACGCTAAAACCGAACGGCCATTGATAAAAGGAAAATCTCCTGAAGAATTGCGTCATTTCATCGGAGAACTGATGCAGAAAAGAAGGCCATTTTATGAAAAGGCGCACTACATCCTGAAAGGGAAAGATATCCTTCCGGAACAGGTTCTCGAATTAGTCAGAATGGAAAATAAATAATTGGCTTCGCTTCTGACCTGAATAAAAAATCAATTAAACTGGTATCATGATCGAAATTTGTGCATTGGCTTCGGGCAGTAATGGGAATTGCTATTATATAGGCAATGAACGCGATGCGGTGTTGGTCGACGCGGGAGTTTCAGCCAAACAAATCCTTATGCGGATGAGTGATGCCGGGTTGGATGCTTCGAAAATCAGAGGAGTTTTTATTAGCCACGAGCATACCGACCATGTTAGCGGAGTTCGTGTTCTGGTTAAACGTTTGGGTGTAAAGGCATGGTTTAGTCAGGGTACTTTCGATGCTCTTCGAGAAACCGAACGACCTGAACAATTCGGATTTTTTAAGCCCGGAAAATCCATGCAACTCGGTTCATTTATAATTCACCCTTTTCTCAAAAATCATGATGCCGCAGAACCTTGTTCATTTCGGATTGAGCACGACGGCTGGCACATTGGAGTATTTACCGACATTGGCGAAGCCTGCGATCAGGTCAGGCAACATTTGCGGAAATGTCACGCTTTGTTTCTCGAAACCAATTACGACGAAAAAATGCTTTGGGAAGGTTCATACCCTTACCTGCTTAAACGAAGAGTGGCTTCTTCTCATGGGCATTTATCCAACGATCAGGCTTTTGAATTAATTCGTGAGCACGCTGGTCCTGAATTGGTGCATGTATTTTTGAGTCACTTGTCAGGCGAAAATAACCGGCCAGAATTGGCAGCTGAGCGGTTTGTTACTTTGACTGAGCGGTTTGAGGTGAAACTCACTTCTCGTCATACATTCAGTGAGTTGTGCCGGTTGAGAAAATCCCTGGATAATAGGCAAAAGAAAAGCCCTGCAAATATGCAGAGCTTCGTCTTTAAATCTTAAAAATATTAGACTACTTATGCTAGTTTAACATTTACTGCGTTTAATCCTTTTCTTCCTTCTTGAAGTTCGTAAGTTACTTCATCGTCTTCTCTGATTTGGTCAACCAAACCTGAAACGTGAACGAAGTATTCTTTATCAGATTCACTGTCTTTAATAAAACCGAATCCTTTAGATTCGTTGAAAAATTTAACTTTACCTGTTTTCATAATAATTAATAAAAAAATTGAAATATTGTTGCAAATATAGTCAAATTAGAATGCAAACATTAAACGGTGTTAAAAAAATGCTGATTTTGAATAAAATAAATACTTCGACCCTACGTTATGTGCCCGCGAACAAAGCATAAAATGCTTCTCAACCTGAGGTCGTGAGTGAAAACAGCAAAAGCTCAACTGCGCAAAATAAAGGCTAAAGTCTTCCTTATTCCTAATTTTCCGTCGTTCATTCATCCGGCAAGTCTCCTCTTTCAGTAAATTATTTTCGTGACTTTTAGCAATTTTTATCCCGATTAGCAGATCATTGTATCAGACCTTTTTTTTATTTTTTAGCTTGATTTGATGCCGGATAAACTGGTTGATCGATAGGTAAAAAGAAAAGCTTCCGGCCACAAGAAGTAATCGGAAGCTTTTTATAGAGCCGAAGCTTTATTTTATGAGTTAAGCAGGTTGTTGCTCAGTGCCTGAAGTGTTTGCTTTTTGAGTTCAGTTTTTACAAGTACAGAAATGTTGTGACGGCTTCCTCCGTATGAAATCATCCGGATTGGAATTTCCTTGAGTGCTGTAAATACATTGGCAGCAAAACCAGTTTCTTCGGCAATCAGGTCGCCAACAATACAGGCAATCGTCAAATCGTAATCCACTTCCACTTCGCCGTATTCTTTCAGTTCCGAAACAATTTCATTCAGATGTTTGGTATTGTCTATGGTGAGCGAAACTGCAACTTCCGAAGTCGAAATCATGTCGATAGGAGTTTTGAAAAACTCGAAGATTTCGAAAATATTTTTCAGGAAACCGTAGGCGTTTAACATGCGGTACGAGCGGATTTTAATAGCTGTAATGCCATCTTTTGCGGCAACTGCTTTAATTCCGTGACTGCTCGATTCAGCTGTAATCAGGGTTCCGGCATCGCTGGGGTTCATGGTGTTTTTCAAACGAACCGGTATGTTTTGCAGTTTAGCCGGAAGTACGGTTTGCGGATGAAGAATTTTTGCACCGAAATAGGCCAGCTCTGCAGCTTCGTCGAACGAAAGCTGATCGATCTTTTTAGTGTTTTCTACAAAGCGCGGGTCGTTGTTGTGGAACCCATCAATGTCGGTCCAGATTTCTACTTCTTCCGAATCAATGGCAGCGCCGATCAATGTGGCAGTATAATCGCTTCCTCCGCGTTGAAGATTGTCAATGTTTTCATCAGCATTGCGGCAAATAAATCCCTGAGTGATGTAGTAATCTGCTGATTCTGTTTGCTTCAGGATTTTTGCAATGTTCTCGCGGATGAAATACGAGTCAGCCGCTTTGTCGCTATCGATTTTCATAAAGTCGAGAGCCGGAAGATAAACCGTTTTGTATCCGTTTTCGAGCATCAGTTCGGCAAAAAGTGCTGTCGAAAGCAATTCTCCCTGGGCGACAATGGTATTTTCGCCAACTTCGTTAAATTCTCCGGAGGTAAATGATTTTATAGTCTGGAAGATGTCGGAAACGATAGTTTTACCCTTTTCCTTCTTCTCCCCGGTGGTGTATAAATCGTTAACTACTTTGTAGTACTTCTGTTCCAATTGACTGATGACTTGCCTGGCCGAGTCCTTGTTCTTTTTCTGAAGGTAGTTGGCAATTTCAACCAGTGAGTTTGTCGTGCCCGACATGGCCGACAAAACAACTAATTTTTGATTTCCATCGGTAATCAGCTGCATCACAGCGCGCATATTCTCTACCGATCCTACGGAGGTGCCTCCAAATTTTAATACTTTCACGAGAAAATATTTAAGTTATTAAATTGATTATCTGTGTGTTCTCGTGAAACCCCACGCAATGAGGCTCGCACTTCCCACTTTATACTTTATTGTTTTTACTTATACTCCCTGAATTTCATCCGACGAATGTTTGTATCGCAACGAAAACTCTTTAAATAAAAGGAGTTAAATGAAATTTTATAAGTGTGGCAAAGATGTGATTTTTTTTTGAAATCGTTGACTCGATTTACGATTTAGAAGTAAAAATTGGATTTTATTTAAGAATTCGTCTTTTTTGTGGGCTGAATAGGGTGAATTCCTTTCAGATTATAAGTTGAGCTGGTTTTGGAGATGTCCGGCTTTGCTGTCCATAACGGCATAAAACAACGAAGCACAGGATTGAATAGAGATCACCCTGTGCTTCGTTCTTCTGAAACTGGTCGTTTATTTAACCTGAACCGGCAGTGTAAATTTCACATCACCTGCGGAGGTGGCCAGATTCAGCACAAATTCGCCCGAATCTACTTTCCAGTTGCTTGTTTTTTCATCCCAGTAGGCCATATCTTCTACTTTTACCGGAATCGTTAGGGTTTGTTGCTCACCGGCTTTCAGGAATACCTTTTTAAAGCCTTTCAGCTCTTTTGTCGGACGCAAAACCGGTGCATTTTTCTGGGTCACATAAACCTGTGCAATTTCTGCTCCTGCAAGTTTTCCGGTATTCTGAACAGTAAAGTTCAGTTTTACGACTTCATTCTTTTCGTAGGTTTTTTTATCGGTTTGTGGCGCCGAAATTGTAAAATTGGTATAGCTCAGTCCGTAGCCGAAAGCAAATAATGGCATGATCTTTTTGGTGTCGTGCCAGCGGTAACCCACCAGAATGTCGTCTTTATAAACTTCGCGGATGCTGTCGCCCGGATAGCAAAGCTTGTCGAAGGAGTGGGCGCTGTTATCGCTGAGTTTGACAGGGAAAGTAAACGGAAGTTTTCCGGAGGGGTTTACATCGCCTGAAAGTACCGATGCGATGGCATTTCCTGCTTCAGAACCCAGATACCAGGCCTGAACCAAGGCCTGCACGCGGTCAATCCAGGGCATAGCAACTGCATTGCCGGTAATTAGAACTACCACCACATTTTTATTCACCTTCAGAATTTCGTTGAGTAGCTGATCCTGGCCAAACGGAAGATTGTACGACAAGCGATCACCGCCTTCACAATCCTGATTGTGATTTTTATTCAGGCCGCCAACGAAAATAACCACATCGGCAGCACCCGCCACTTTTACAGCCTCGGTGCGCACTGAGTCGGCATTGAGTTTCGACGGAATGGCTCTTCCATAAGCTGGTGGACCTGATGCATAACCCATGGCATAGTTAATTTTACTGCCGTATTTGGTTTGTAATCCTTTCAGAGGCGAGATTTCCAGATGCGGTTTCAGATTCGAACTTCCGCCGCCGGCTGACATTTTGCGTGTGGCATTTTCTCCGATCACCGCTATCTTTTGGTATTTTGACGCATCAAGTGGCAATAAATTCCCGGTATTTTTCAGCAGAACAATTCCTTCTTCGGCTACTTTTCGGGCTACCTTTGCGTGTTCAGGAGAGGCAAAGCTACCGATTGGGCGTTTCGAATTCATGGCTGTGCGGAAAATCATACGAAGTATCCGGCTGGCTTTGTCGTTCACTACACTTTCCGGAACAGTTCCTTTTTTTAACTCATCCAGAAAAGGAAGTGCCAGATAATAATTGTCGTACGCATTTTTTACTGATCGTGTCATGCCGTCGGTACCTGTTCCCATTTCAATGTCAAGGCCATTCAGTGCGGCCTGCATGGTGTTGTGGGCTCCGCCCCAGTCGGTAATTACCGTGCCATCAAAGCGCCATTCCTGTTTCAGAATTTTGTTCAGGAGTATATCGTTATGACAGCAATGTTCACCCCGAAATTGATTGTATGAACCCATTACCGACCAGACTTTGGCCTCGGTAACTGCTGCTTTAAACGCCGGAAGGTAGATTTCGCGCAGGGCACGGTCGCTCAGTTCTACGTTAATATGTCCGCGCCAGATTTCCTGGTTGTTGAGGGCGTAATGTTTTACGCAGGCAGCAACTCCGTTTTTTTGAACTTCCACAATGTACGGAACCACCATGCGCGAGGCCAAATAAGGGTCTTCGCCCATGTATTCAAAGTTACGTCCGTTCATCGGGGTGCGGTAAATATTGACACCCGGCCCGAGTAAAACTGATTTGTTGCGGTAGCGGGCTTCTTCGCCAACAGCCTTGCCGTAGATAGCCGACATTTCAGGATTCCATGTGGCGGCCAGGCAGGTCAGTGCCGGAAATGCTGTACAGGAGTCGTTGGTCCATTTAGCCTCGTTCCAACTGTCCCACAAAATTTCTTCGCGTACCCCGTGAGGTCCATCGCTCATCCAGACTTCGGGTATTCCCAGGCGAGGTACCCCCTTGCTGCTGAATTTCGACTGGGCATGGCAAAGCGCCACTTTCTCTTCGAGCGTCATTAGCGAAAGAGCATTTTTTACACGTTCTTCCAGCGGATGATTCTCATCCATATAGAATGGCTTTACAGGCTGAGCATGAAGTACAAGCGTTCCGGTCAAAAGAAGGACTGGAAAAAGCATGAGCATACGATAAATTCGTTGATACATATTGGGTTCTTTTTAATTCAAAAAAAATCGAAAAATTCCATAGGTGCTGACTATACTGAATGTGTTTCGGAGTCACCGGTTCTTTCGAAAATGCAAATGTATTTGTTAATTGACTGGCTGTTCAAGCCGTGCCGAATTCGTGCTATTAATGGGCTTTTTGTGATACTGAAATGAAGGAAATGGAAAATAATTAGAATAAGAATCTTGTCCAGATAAGGGATTGGAGGTAGGATGACAGAATTATTAAAAAGTTAATGTGAATAGATATTTTGCAGTCTAATTTAGATTTTTATAATAGCTTCATTTTTGGCTATAATTTTTAAGTGGCATATTATCAGTATTTTAAGCTTTTTTGGTTAAGGGTTTTGTTAATAAGTCAACTGTTTTTTGTTTATAAGTTTTTATGCGAAAGCTTGATTCGTATTAAAAGCGAGCTAGTTTTGGTATGCAAATCGTTTATAGACAAAGGTTTAGTTTTAGGTTCGTATTATTGCACATAAAGTCCGGAAGATTTCTTCCGAATTTTAGTACAATTAGAATTTGGTTAACATACCTTTTAAGTAAACGATTTAAGTGCTTCGGCTTTAAAGGAGATAGAACGTTGTGGAGGTAGATTAAAAGCAAGGGCAGAAAAATAGTATGAAATTGATTTAACTCAATAGATATGAAAATTCTTTTCAGCTTGCTCATTTGTTTATGTTTTTTGTCGTTTCGTCCATCTACCGGAAAGACTGAAAGCACGATAAGACAAGGTTTCTATATTCACGTTCAAGATCATACTGATCGTACCTTTCATAAATTTATCGTTGAGTCAAAAGATTCGGTCGATAATATTTTTGAAAGATTTTTTGACGCTGAACTTGATTTGGGTGAAGTTGACCGCCCGATTACAATTTTCAACGGAAAGCGTGATTTTTATATCGCACGGGTTACAGTTTTTGAAACTCCGGATGGAAAGAAGAAGTTCAAAAACCTGAAATACTCGAGTGTGTATGTAAAACGTGCGAAGCTAAAACCCGTTACGCTCTAATAACCTGGTCGTATTGTGGGCTTGTTTAATTGATTGAATGCTTTTCAATCCGAGGTTCTTGTCGTATTTCTGCACGTAAACAGATTTATCCAGAAGGGATAAACGGTTTGTAGCTATGATGCGCTACAGCATTCTTACCAAACCAGCGTTCGGGAATCTTCGGTTACAATTTCTTCTTTTTTTACCGGCAGCGAAAAGAATACCTGAGTTCCTACTCCCGGAGTACTTTCTATCCAGATTTTACCACCACTTTTTTCAATAAAATCCTTGCACAGCTTCAGCCCAAGTCCGTTACCGCTTTCTTTGTTGAGGCCAACTGTAGAGTAGTAAACATTCGGGTCCAGAATTTTGTCGATCACATCCTGAGGTATTCCCTGACCGGTATCTGAAACGCTCACAACAATAGTCTGATCTTCGATAACCGAATTAAAGGAGATGGTTCCGTTGGTAGCGGTAAATTTTATGGCATTCGAAAACAGGTTTCTGATCACCGTTTTGATCATGTTGAGATCGGCGAAAATTACATGCTCGGGGTCGATGTTAATGTTGAGCTTTATGTTTTTGCTGTTTAAACCGGCCTGATAAAGGTTAACGATACTCACTACAGCCTCTTTCAGTTTTAGGTTTTCAGGGATATTGGCCAGTGTACCACTTTCGGCCGATGCCCAACTCAGTAGGTTTTCGAGCAGCGAAAAAACTTCGTCGGTGGTGCGGAGCAAATCCGCAACAGTTTTTTTGTACTGGTCGCCTTTAGTGGGGTCGATAATACCCTTCGACATAAATTCGAGCACCATTTTTACATTGCCAATTGGGCTGCGTAAATCGTGACCAATAATCGAAAACAGGCGGTCTTTCACCTTGTTCAAATCCTTCAGCGTTTGGGTAGTTGCCAGCAGGCTGTCGCGCGTGAGCTTCAGTTCAAAATGAGTTTTGATCCGGAGCATGATTTCTTCTTTGCGAAAAGGCTTGGTAACGTAATCAACTCCTCCGGCTTCGAAACCATTGATGATAAATTCAATTTCGTCGGCGGCAGTGATAAACAGCACCGGAATATCCTTGAAATAATCGTCTTCTTTCAATATACGGCAAACCTCAAACCCGCTCATGTCGGGCATTACCACGTCAAGCAAAATCATGTCGGGGCGGTATTCGCGGGCCATTTCAATAGCCATTTTTCCACAGTCGGCATAATAAACCTGATATTCCTGGTATTTGAACATGCTTCGCATTACCATCAGGTTCATTTGGTTATCATCAACGGCCAGAATGGATAGCTTGTCAGTTTTTGGTTCGCTCATTTTGCATTATATTAATATTCCTTAAAACCTATAATGAGTAAGGAAAATAAATTCAAAAAGTATTCTTTTTGGTGTAGTAAAGAAACTGAAAAAATCAATAGGTATAAATATTTGTATCTGTCGGATAGCATAATTTAACACAAAAAAACAACAAATATTTCGTGTGCAATTGAACTGACCGGTTGACGGATTTTGCTTTCCTGCTGGAAGTTCTCGCGCTTTTGCGGCCTCCTGAATGCAAAGCCGCTGAAGTTTAGGCTGTCTCCAATTCGTGTGCATGTAAAAAGTTGGAATAATTTGTTGACCGAACTGAACTTTTTCTATCTTCGCACCTTTATATTGATATATGTAGATTAATAGATATGAAAAATTTGATTTTGATTTCGATTCTTTTGGTTGCGGTATGGAGTGAAGTAAATGCACAGGCTTTGCAGAACGTCGACGCCCTAAAGTTTAAAGAGTTAATCGGCAAAGAAGACGCCATTTTGCTCGATGTACGCACGCCCGGCGAATATTCGCGCGGACACATTGCCGGATCGACTTCCATTGATATTTCGGACCCTGCTTTTGTGTCGCGGATAAATTTGCTGCAAAAAGATAAAACCATTTTAATTTACTGTTTGAGCGGTAGCCGAAGTGAGGTTGCAGCCAATTACATGGTTAAAAACGGGTTTAAAAAAATATACAATCTGAGAGCTCCGGCATTGATGGAATGGAACCAGCGGGGTTTTGCCCTTGAACAAAGCAGCCAGATGGTTGCCAGCACAGCCACCAAATATACAGGCCAAAGTTTCGACAAGCTGCTGAAAGACAACAAAGTTGTTCTGGTCGATTTTCATGCGGTGTGGTGTGCACCCTGCAAGGCGATGAATCCGGTGCTAGACAAGGTTTCGACCAATTTTAAAGGAAAAGCACGGGTTGAAAAAGTAGATGTTGAAGCCAATAAAGAAATTGCTGCAGCCTACCAGGTGCAGTCGGTGCCCGGATTCCTGATTTTTAAAGATGGCAAAAAAGTATGGAGCCACAACGGAACCATCAGCTACGACGAACTGACCCTTGCCTTGAAGAAATTTTTGTAACCTCCTGTATTAGGAAACATTTCAATCAAAGAGATACAAAATTTAGGAAGCCTTTATTCTATAACATCAAATCCGATCTCTTTCAAATATTCAAAAGTTGAATTGTAATAATCTGGATTTCTTGTTGGATCTTCAATATCACCAGAAGGAACCACAATTACCATTCCTTGCCTTGCTCGTGTGAGCAAAACTCGATAGGCATTCTTTAAATAGAGTTTCCTTTCAGGTTTATGAATATGATTCCATTTTGATCCTACAAAAGAAAATTGTTCCCATCCGTTAGAAGAATATCGAAAATCACCGTCCCAAGCAACACAAGCCCAATCAAGTTCTAACCCTTGAACGTGAAATTCAGTAGCAACATCTTCAAGATAATAAGAAGAACGGACGTCTTCCTTACCATCTAAAAACCAATGAATTGGATCAATTGGTGATTTAACATCAATTGCATATGGTTTTAATCGCTGTGCTTGCGATGAAACTACAATTCCATAGCGTTCGCTTCCACGAGCTTTGGATTTCAACCATTGTTTCGCTTTAGTCAAATTGCGAGTGATAACAATTGGATATTTGTCGTTCAATTCCTTCAGCGTAAGTTTAGCATTTTCAATATCTAAATCAAGGATTTGCTTTACTAACAATGACACATTTTCGGCTCTGAATGAACGCATCGAAACAGATAAATGTAACGAATCAGAATATTCAACATTGGATCGATGCTTGATTTTTTCTAGAATATCTTTGGCATTGTATTCACTATCTGTTAATTTATTTGAAATGTAGATTTTCCAATCAGGAAAAGAACGTTCAAGTGATTCAATCCATTCGCTTATGCCTGCCTCCCCTGTGTTTATTTCTTGGCCTCCACCTACCAAACAAACTACAACAGCCCAATCTGGATGCCGGTCCAAACAAGAAATAAGGAATTCAGGCTCTGATTTATCAAAATTTAGTTCATCTTTCTTCTCACGCATGAATTTGGCTGTCTGCTCTAATGTCCAAGCTCGTTGAGCTTCATCAAAAAGAGCCACATGCTCAACCGGTGGTTTATTTTTATCCCCAATACCCTCATCCCTGAAGTTATGTACATTTTGTATGAAAGATTTAATAACACTCCTTGCGGATCCAATCTTCAAAAATTTTTTCAAATCATTATCTAATATTTCAATCTTCTCTTTTTTATAATTTTCAGTAATACTTTTGATTTGCTTGACCTTATCTCTTGCAAGAGCTTCAATTAGTACTTTAACAAGTGGGCCATTTCCAGATAAAAATACGCTATAAAGCTTATCACTCATATTAATGTGAGTTGTTGCAATATTTAATCCAACCAATGTTTTGCCTGCGCCCGGAACACCAGTCACAAAGCAAATTGCCTTTTCCGATTTTTCTTTCGAATAACGAATGATCTCAGAAACTGCTTCAGAAGTTTGGCTGAGGTTTATTGCACTGGCATCACTTCTAGAAATATTGGCAACCGAATGATTGTTATATAAAGCCATTGCAGCTTCAATAATTGTTGGAGTTGGTTGATAACGGCCTTTTTCCCAATTTTGAATGTTTATAGATTCATCATCTTTACAGAAATCCAATACGCTTTGAATTGTATTCAATAATGATTCCGAATTGCTTAATATTGGAATAAGCAATTGATCATTTTGAGGTGTAATAGATATTGTGGAATACGGCCTTTTAGCCTGAGTTGCAATTAATATTGGTGCTATTAATTTATCGTGGCTTGTTTCATGAAAGTTTTTCAAATCCAATGCATAATCCCAGACCTGATCAATTGAGTAGGAATGAAACTCCTTTTCACCTACTTTAAATTCAAGAATAAAAATCACTGATTGAATTACTAGGAGGACATCAATTCGCTTTCCCATTCTAGGTATAGAATATTCAAAATAGATTGAACCATTGTACCCGTTGAGGATATTTTTTAGAATTATTATCTCTTCTTTCCAAGCGGACTTTTGTGCCGTTTCATCAGAGAACTCGCTATTGCTGGAAAGTGCTCCTATAATTTCATTTTCAGAACTATTTAAAAATATTGAAATTGGATTGGAATAATAAGCGCGGTTCATCAATCAGATTTATGGTTAAGCAAATATGCAAAAAAACTTCGATTATCCGGCTCATGTTATAACTCCGTATTTCGGTACTGTGCACGTCGGTCATGGCTTAAAATTACGAAAAACTGGCTCTGCTTTTGCCGGTTAATCTGCTGTTTTTACTTTCCGGAGCATTAAGCTAAGCTGCTGTTCCCGAACAAGTTTTGACTTGGATTGTTGTTTGTGGGTTGTGCGGATAGTTGCAGAACCAAAATTTCAGTACAGGTTTCTTCCGTCAGCCAACAGATGATTTTCTGATTTTTCACACTCCTTTCAGTGTCGGGTAGAACAGAGAAATCGGGATCAATGAAATTTAAACAGTTGCTTATACTTCAAACAAAAAATAGCTCAGACCAATGGAATCCAGGTTTATCGATTTGCACCTTCATCCGGCTATCAAGCCAATGGGGAAAAGTTTTAGCGCAACACCGGGCGTAAACCATCCGAACAAGAACCATGTGAACAGCATCTGGAATTACGATCCGCCTGGCCCTTTGGATAAAATTACCAACATTGTGAGCAGCCTGACTAAATTCAGGCAGGCCGATTTTACTGCGCTGGCCAAGGGTGGGGCAGAGGTGGTTGTGGTTTCGCTGTGCGGACTCGAAAAGAGTTTCGTGATGACAAAGCTGGGAACCAAACTGGTGGGCGACGTGCTGAGCGATCTGGTGGCTGGTGTTGGCTTAAAGCGGATCAATCATATTCAGAAAATGAACGGTTATTTTGCCGATCTGGAGATGGAATACGAATTCTACCGCCAGCTCGACGGCGAAAAGGTAAGGATTGACGGACAGTGGCATCAGTACAAACTGGTGTCGTCTTTTCAGGAAATTGCAAACCAATTGGACAATACTGTCCGGACGATTTATGTGATTCTGACGATTGAAGGCGGGCATGTTTTCGACTGCGGACTGGAAATGATGAACCGAAAGGCTGATCCGGAGCATGTTCTGGCCAATGTTGATCGGGTGAAACAATGGAAAACGCGGCTGTTTTTTATGGGATTGACGCATCATTTCAACAACGAACTGGTGGGCCACGCGCAAAGCCTCAGCGGCTTGGTGGGCAATGTGTGCGACCAGCGTGAGGGAATGAACGAAGGTATTAGCGATTTGGGATGGAAAGTGATCCGCAAATTACTCGACAACACTACCGGGCGCAGGGTTTTGATCGACCTGAAACACATGAGCGTAAAGTCGCGCAACGACTATTACGGCTTCCTTAAAAACGAATATCCCGACGCAGTTATTCCGCTGCTGGTGAGTCATGGCGCATTGACCGGCCTGAAATCGCACCGTGAACTGGTGGAAGATGGTTTCCAGAACTCCGGAAAGTTCCAGACAAACGACATCAATTTTTACGACGACGAAATCATCCGGATTGCTGAGTCGGGCGGACTGTTTGGTGTTCAGTTTGACGAACGCAGGCTGGGCAGCCGGCAGGAAATCAGGGAGTCGGGAATGAGCCTGAGTCGCAGAAAGATGCTTTTCAAAAAGTCGAAGTTAATCTGGAATCAGATTCAGCATATGGCCGAGGTACTCGACCGCAACAACCTGTTTGCCTGGGGAATTCAATGCATTGGCTCCGACAACGATGGCATGGTAAATCCGTTAAACGGCTACTGGACCGCCGAAGAAATGCCGATACTCGACAGCTACCTCGAAAAACACGCCTGGAACTTTATTACTTCTCGTGAAGCCCGGAATCTGAAACCCTACAACAAGCTTTCTGCCGACGGAATTGTTGAACGGTTTATGCACACCAACGCCTGGGAATTTCTGAAACGGAATTTTTAAAGGGGTGTTTAACCGCAGAGAGCACGGAGCAATCGTAAAGGGAAAATAATTTATGAGAATGAAAATAAAAGCGTCATTGCGAACGACTGTAAGGAGTGTGGCAATCTGATAATCACAACAGATTGCTTCATTTCGTTTCCGTTACACTCCAACTCTTTCGCAATGACGCTTTGAATGCGGCAGTAGCCTTTCAGTGAGAAATTTCCCCTACTTCATCTTTGCCACCGCTCCTTCGGCGGCTTTCAGAATCGCTTCGTTCGACAGCGGTGTGCCAACAGCCTGTTTCATCCATTCGTTTGGCGTGAGTTGTCCGAGGGCATAAATGCGCAACACTTCGGGAGCAAACTCGTGTGTTTTAAAATGCTCTTCCAACTGGAAATGTATGAGGTGACCGAAAGCATAATTGGGCAGGTACATGGGCGAATTGATCATGTGCGAATAAATACCCAGGATAGTCTGGTTTTTCATTCCGAAAACCGGTGCGTAATAGGCATTCCAGATGTCCTTGCTTATTTGCAGCACGGCATCGCGCAACTCAACCGCAGTGGCATTTGGATTGGCATACAGCCATTGCCACATTTTCATGTCAACCATCGACACGCCCATAATTTCGTACAGCGACCAGAAAATATCGAGTGTTTTCGTGTATTCTTTCTCCGGATTGTTGTCTTTCATGTTCAGTAAAAACAAATCTCTTTCCTGAAATACAAAGGCAAGTGCTTCGGTGAATGCGGTATTTGGCACACCGTTGATCATGTAATTGGGTACATCGTTCAGCGAAATGGTTTGTTCTACATTGTGTCCGAATTCGTGAATGGCAATGTTGTAGCCTTTGTAATTCATGCCGGTTGCCGGAATGCGGGTGCGCAGGTGCGCTTTTTCGGCTTTCATCGATGCTCCCCAGGCATGTCCCGAACCGCGCGCCGGATCGACCGAAATGCGGGAGGCCAGAAACGTAGCTTTTTCTTTGGTGAAACCCAGTTTCAGCAGCAGGTTTTCCAGATCGGCTTCCAGCGCTTTGGCATTCGGGTATTTCTTTTCGGTCATCGCATTCAGCATATCTTCGTTGATCGAACTGCGGGCTTTGAATCCGTCGTACCAAATGTCCCAGGGCGAAAGGTCTCGGCCCAGACGTTTTTTGATGATTCCGGCTACATCCTGAATAAGCGGTGAAGCTAAAAATTCGGTGAACAGTTTTTCTACTTCAGGTTGAGGTATTTGCATTCCAGCCGAGAATGCACGCTGAATAGCAGTTGGCATGGCCGGATTGTAGGCATCGAACGATTGATATACATGAAAGTTGTTCAGGATTTGCTGGTAGCGGCCATCGGTTTCGGCAGCACTTTCTGTTTTGGCGCCGTCGGTAAATACTTCGTTGGTTACCGGATTCCAGTCTACTTTTCCGGAGTTGATAACAGTTTTTGGGATCGACTGGTCAACAATCCGCTGCATCACCTGGTAAATCATTCCCTGTTTTTCAAAACCCACTTCCTTGTTGGCATAGTTAGCCTTAATTTCGTCGCGCAGGTTCCAGTGGCTTAGCAAAACCATGTTTTCCGGAAATAATTTTTTGCTGTCTTTATTCAGTAAATGACCCATGTAAATGTTGTAATCGGCAATGTAGGCATCGCCTTCGGCCGAAACTTTAGAAGCCTGTTGAACCAGTTCGGAAGGTTCGCGCGAACTGAATACATCACCCAGGCGGGCATATCCCCATTCCAGCGAAGTCCAGTTTGCTGCAAGTTGATTCTTTTCTTCGGTTGAATAATACGGAAAGTTGAGGGCCACGATAAAGGCTATTTTGTTGCCGTAGAAGTCGTTCATAAGGTGAGCGCCGGGATTGTAGGCCGCAAACAGCGGATCAATCGGCAGCACATCGCCTTTGTTCAGTTGTACGTTTTCCTGCATGTCGAGTGTCAGCTTGTTGAAATGGCCGTACAGCGATTCCAGGTATTCAGAGAATCGTTTGAACGAAGCTTCTTTTTGTGCAGGATCGGCTACAAAATTTTCAGCGCAGAACGTTACGAATTCATCCTGAGTTCCATCAGCTTCGCGCCAAAGCGAGGCGGCATGTTTTACACCTTTTTCAATCAGGGCAACATTGCTGCCTGCAAACTTTTCGGTAATGGCCTTAACGGCATTGTTTACAGTGGTTTCGGAAATTCCGACAGGTGCGCTTTGTTTCTTTTCGGTGGGCTGACAAGCTGAAATCATAACAAAACAAGCTAAAATGAAAATTAAATTTTTGGTCATATCGTTTAATTGAGTTTGTAGTCGAAATTGAAGTGCCTAAAATACCCAAAAATAGATGATTAAACTTATGATGTTTGGCAGAGAAAGAAAATGCGAAAAGAGAAATAGGGTGATTTTAAACTTTGACGGATGATGAATGTTTATAGCTCAAACATAAATAATGTGTTGAATTTCAAATTGTGATTTTATTGACTTACCTCCTGACACACCGACAATCAGAGGGCGAGTAAAGAATAAAATACGACAATAAATTGTTTCACTTACTTTTAAAATCAAACCTATGAAGAATTTGAATCGTTTTTTCACTCTTGTGCTTGTTGCAGCAGCTTTGCTGGCTTTTCTTGCAGTGCCGGTTAGTGCTTACAGTCAGAAAAAAACAAAGCAGGAAACACTGGCTTTGTTCCCCGACAATGTTTCTCCTATATTCAACAGTTCGTGCATCGGATGTCATTCTGATCAGAGCAATGGCAAGGCAAAAACGTTTCTGAATTTTTCGGAGTGGGATAAGCTTGATGCAAAAGATCAAGCCAAAACAGCAAAGCAAATTCGTAAAGTAGTATCCAAAGGAGCCATGCCACCTGCGGGTTTCCTGAATAAAAAGCCTGAAGCAGCTCTTTCAGCAGAACAGGTTGCAAACATTTTTGCCTGGTCGAAAACGGTTAAAAAGGGGCATTAAGAAATACAAATGAGGTAATAAGTTAGGCTGTCTCAAAAGTCATTGATCCAGTCATCCTGAACTGGTTTCAGGATCAAAACGCATTGTATCGCAGATCCCGAAATAAATTCGGGAAGACTAGATTTGCAATCATTCTGACTTTTGAGGCAGCCTTATGTTTTTTTGTCTTATTTTCGGATCACTTCCTGAATCATAGCTTCATTTTTAACACCATCGCCATTCAGCAAACCAAACGAACCACTTTTGTAGTTCCAGTTAGCCGATGCAATTCCATTTTTATTGAAGACTGAAATCATATCGTTGTACCACCGGATTTTGTCGGCATCAGGAGCGCTGTCAATTACGCCATATTCGCCGCAATACAAAGGGAGTCCCAGTTCTTTCGACTTTTGAAGCGGCAACTGCATCATTTGTTCCAGTTTTTCTATGTTCCATTCCACACCAACCCAATCTTTGGCAATAGCTTGCTGGTCGGGCGCCAAAGCATCAAATTCTTCTTTGGAAAGCAGAACTCCCGGATAATGAACCGGCCCTGAGTAATTTTTGATGTAAGTCCAGCTGGCTAAATGGTGCGTGAGCGGGAAGGGCTCGTAAAAATGGAAACTCAGGATAATGTTTTTATCAGCCGGAACTTTCAGCACATCAAAAGTATTGGCCGATTGCCATTTGTTGGAGCCAATCACAATAATACGCTCCGGTTCAGTTACACGAATTGTTTGCATGGCTTTGGCCAGTAGTGTATTCCACTGCTCCGGATCGTCGGCTACAGCTTCGTTCATCAGTTCGTAAGCCACATCGCTCAGCGAGTAGTCCTTCATTACCGATGAAAGATCGACCCAAAGCCTGTAGAATTTTTCCTGCTCTTTGGGATCTGTCCACAATGGTTTTACTTCGGCGTTGAAATGGTGCGAGCGCAGAATGTGCAAATCAACAATCACTTTCAGCTGATGTTTTTTGCACCAGTCGAGGCAGTTGGTCATTAGCTTGAACGCATCTTCGTGGCGCACACCGTTTTCATCCCACATTTGTTCTTCGTCAATAGGTAAGCGCAAATGATCGAAGCCCAGTGATTTGATCAAGGCTACATCTTTTTCCTGAAAGAAACTATCGCGTTCGGCACCGCGGGCCTCCGATTGCGAAAGCCAGTGAGCCACATTCGTTCCTTTAAATAGTTTAAAATCAGCAGGTGATCCGTTGGGGGTCGGTTTAGATTGGCAGGAGGCCAGCAGAATGACAGCCAAAGCAATAAACAGCAGGTTTTTCATCGGTGTTGGTTTTATTGGTTTGTAAAAGTTTATGGAATGGGAAAGTTATTATTTTTTGAGCAAAAGCCAAAGCCTTGAGATAGGCTTCCCTTCCATACGCCTAACAGCTACTCATGGAACGTCGCTTCTGACTTCAGCCTTTTCACTCCCTTTTTCTCCGCTTTTTAGAACCAGTCTAAATACGCACAATTCGGGCAAAACAAGACTTTTGCAGTTGTTTTCCGACCCGAATCAGCTATTTTTGGTGTCGATTTTGAAATTTAATAAACTGATTATGCAAAAGCATTTGTTTCTGGGAGTTGAGGCTATCGGGCAGGGCGCCATTGATGGCGGAATGTCGGGCGTTTATTCCTATCCCGGCACACCTTCCACCGAAATTACCGAATTTATTCAGGAAAATCCGCTTGCTGAAGAACGCAATATACACCGGACATGGACGGCCAATGAAAAAACAGCTTTGGAAACAGCGTTGGGCATGTCGTATGCCGGAAAACGTGCCATGTCGTGCATGAAACATGTTGGACTGAATGTGGCTGCTGATGTGTTTATCAATGCGGCTATGACTGGCGTAAATGGAGGCCTGATTGTGACTGTAGCGGACGACCCGTCGATGCACTCCTCGCAAAACGAACAGGATTCACGCTTCTACGGAAAATTTGCTATGGTACCGGTACTCGAACCTTCTTCACAGCAAGAAGCTTACGACATGGCTCGTGATGGATTTGCATTGTCGGAACTGACGAAAGTCCCGGTGATGTTGCGTATTACTACCCGTTTGGCACATTCACGTGCTGGAGTTGCCCGAAAAGATGTGCTGCCCGAAAATCCACTGTCGATGCCTGCCAATCCGCGCCAGTTTATTCTGCTTCCGGCCATTGCCCGCCGCAAATACAAAGGCTTGCTCGAAAGTCAGAACCTTTTTCTGAAACTTTCGGAAGAATCAATATACAACCGGTACGAAGAAGGCGCTGAAAAAAGCCTTGGAATTATCGCCTGTGGAATTGCTTACAACTACCTGATGGAGCATTATCCAAACGGAACTTGTCCCTATCCGGTGGTAAAAATATCGCAATATCCGCTTCCTGAAAATCACATCAACCGAATGGATCAGGAATGCGACGAAATACTGGTGCTCGAAGAGGGCGCTCCCATGGTGGAAGAAATGCTGAAAGGCTTCTTTGCCAAAGGAACACCAATAAAAGGACGTCTGGACGGAACTTTACCACGAGATGGTGAGCTAAATCCGGATTTAATTGCCAAAGCTCTCGGAAAAGAAATGTTCAGTGGTTATGCTATTCCTGAAGTGGTTGCCAACCGCCCGCCAGCATTGTGTATGGGTTGCGGTCATCAGGATGCTTATGTGGCTATGAATGAAGTGTTGGCTGATTATTCGAAAGGCCGTGTATTTTCGGATATTGGCTGTTATACGCTGGGTGCTTTGCCGCCATACGAAACGATTTTCTCCTGTGTTGACATGGGCGCTTCCATCACCATGGCTAAAGGCGCTGCCGATGCCGGTTTGATTCCTGCTGTGGCCATGATCGGCGATTCCACTTTTGCCCATTCCGGAATAACCGGTTTACTCGATGCGGTCAACGAAAAATCGAGCATAACTGTAGTTATTTCCGACAACGAATCTATTTCTATGACCGGAGGACAGGATTCATCAGCATTTGGTAAAATTGAATCCATTTGTATCGGTTTGGGAGTCGATCCGGCACACATTCACACTATTGTTCCGCTGAAAAAGAATCACGAAGAAATGGTTCGCCTGTTCCGCGAGGAATTTGCTTACAATGGCGTTTCTGTAATTATTCCGCGTCGCGAGTGCATTCAGCGCGCCAGCAGCCGGAAGAGGAATAAAGGGTAAACAGTGGGCAGTCGCAGTTGGCAGGGAAAAGTCGGAAGACCGGAGTCCGAAGACAGAAGTCAGAAGCTACGATCCCTGAGTAACGAAGCGTATCGAAGGGAACTTGAATTTGAAATTTTGAACTTGAAACTTATTGAAAATGAAATCAGACATTATACTTGCAGGTGTTGGCGGACAGGGGATTTTATCCATTGCTACCGCATTGGGCGAAGCAGCTTTGGCCGATAATCTGCTCATCAAACAGGCCGAAACCCACGGAATGAGTCAGCGGGGTGGAGCGGTCTACTCACATATGCGCATTTCCGATCAACCTATTTCGTCCGATCTAATTCCGGGCGGAGCGGCAGACTTGATTTTGTCGGTTGAGCCGATGGAATCATTGCGCTATCTGCCTTATTTGTCGGAAACTGGTTATTTGGTTACCAACATCACTCCATTTGTGAATATTCCGAACTATCCGGATATTGAAAAAGTGATGGAAGAAATTCGCAAGTTGCCCCGTTTCATTGCCATTGATGCCGATACCATTGCCAAAGAAGTGGGCAGTACCCGCGCCTCAAATATGGTTATGTTGGGAGCAGCTTCGCCATTTATTGACATCGAATTTTCAAAAATTGAAGATGGCATTCGCACTATTTTTGGGCGAAAAGGAGAAGCGGTAGTCAACATGAATCTCGAAGCCCTGCGCCGCGGAAGGCAGTTTGCCGAAGAAAATAAATAGCAATCAATTCGTCTACAATAAACAGATCCGGTGAAAGTGAATTCATCGGATTTGTTGCTTTAAATGGGGAATATGCTCCCTTCGATACGCCTTCATCAATGCTCCCTTCGACTGCTTCGCGCTCAGGGAGCGTCGCTTCGAATTACTTCATCTGTTCGCAAAAGCCTGAAAACACAAATGATCAAAAAAGCAAAAACTTTCGCACACCTGCTGCCTGAGCAGCCGTCAGGCGTGTCGAAGGCAGAAGGCTGTTCGTAAAAACCGAATAGTGAACGCAAAAATGAGCAAACCGAAAATTCATCGTAATTCCCTAAATTTGGGTATGAAAGGTTATCTCTACATTTTACTTTGTGCCGATGGAAGTTTTTACACAGGAAGTACCAACGATTTGGAACGACGCCTCGAAGAACACCAAAAAGGTGAAGGTGCAAACCATACCCGCAAACGGCTTCCGGTTGAATTGGTTTATATCGAAGAGTATGACCGGATTGATGAAGCGTACTATAGAGAAAGACAAATCCATGGTTGGGGCCGTGATAAAAAGATCGCGTTGATTGAAGGACGAAATGAAGATTTGCCGGGGCTGGCAAAAAGCTACTGGAGAAAGAAGAAAGGATGATGAATTTACTTCTTTTGGAGAATGCTCCCTTCGACACGCCTATCGGCTGACTTCGGCGTGAGCTCAGTCGAACGCTCAGGGAGCGGCGCTTTGAATAACAGTTTAGCTTTGCAAAAGCTTAAAAACGGAAACGCTCAAAAAAGCGAATAACTATGCACGACTCCGAGGCCTGAGCGCGAAGCAGTCGAAGGCTGGATCTTCATCAATGCTCCCTTCGATACGCCTTCGGCTACTCAGGGAGCGACGCAATGAACAGCGATATATTTTAGTGAAATCAAAAAACACAAATCTCCGGAATTGAGAGCTTATCAGCGCTGCACCGAGGCCTGAGCACGAAGCAATCGAAGGCCGACTATTAAAAGACCAAAGCCCCCGCCATCCTTCCTGACGACGAGGGCTTTTCTATTCTTATGAAACACACCTCTCCGTAATTACACCCCAAGTTTATTTCTTCTGATCTGCTCAGCGCTGGTAAAATTATTTTTCACCACGTGACCTTTCAGCGGAACAATCTTTTCGTGGATGGCATCGATCATCCATTCTGCACAAGGGAAGAATGAATCTTCGAGTTCGTAGGCTGGGGTAATCCAGTTACGCGAACCAACTACTACCGGTGGAGCGTCCAGATCGTCGAAGGCCAGTTCCGAGATGGTTTGTGCCATTTCTTTCATAAACGAACCACGCGATGAAGCGTCGCCAGAAATGATGATACGACCGGTCTTTTTCACCGAAGCCAAAACCAGTTCGTAGTTAAACGGACTCAAACTGCGGGCGTCAATCACCTCAGCCGACATTCCGTATTTTTCCTGAAGGATGTCAGCAGCTTCAAGCGCACGGTACAAAGTTGCACCAATGGTCAGGATTGTTACGTCTTTTCCTTCGCGTTTGATATCAGGTTCGCCAATGGCAATTTCGTAGTAACCTTCAGGCACACCACCTTTGTGGAATTGCTCGCCGATGTCGTACAAACGCTGGCTTTCGAAGAAAATCACCGGATCGGTTCCCTGCAAAGCAGCATTCATCAAACCTTTGGCATCGTATGGAGTAGCCGGGAAAACAACTTTCAGTCCGGGGATTTGGGCAGTCAATGCAGTCCAGTCCTGAGAGTGCTGCGCGCCGTATTTCGAACCTACCGAAACGCGCAACACCACTGGCATTTTGATCACATTACCACTCATGGCTTGCCATTTTGGAAGCTGGTTGAACACCTGATCGCCGCAACGTCCGAGGAAGTCGCAATACATGATTTCAGGAATTACACGGCCACCGCACATGGCGTAACCAATGGCAGTTCCCACAATCGAAGCTTCCGAAATCGGCGAGTTGAACAAACGGTGATACGGCAACGCTTCGGTCAGACCGCGATACACGGCAAATGCGCCGCCCCAGTCGCGGTTTTCTTCTCCGTAGGCAATCAGGGTCGGATCTTTGTAAAAACGATCAACAATCGCTTCGAAAATTCCGTCGCGGTAAGCGTAAGTTTTTATTTTTGAGTGTGCTTTGCCATTTTCGTCGAAAGCAAAACGTTCTTTTTTAGCCAATTGCTGAACACGGGCATTTTCGGCCATCGGGTGATTCACGTCCGGAGTGCGATCTTCCATACGGTCAACCGACTCGTTCGAGAACATCATTTCACCAATCAGGTTCGGGTATTTGGCCATGTCCATTCTTGGAGAAACCTTATCGTCGATCGCCAGTTTCATGCTCGATTCCATCAGGCTGATGGTGTCGCCTTTAATTCCGGTCAACTGATCTTCGGTAGCAACACCGGCTTTTACCAGTTCGCGACCAAACCAGGCAATAGAATCCTGAGCTTCCCATGCTTCCACTTCTTCTTTCGAGCGGTACGACGACGCATCCGAAGGCGAGTGTCCGCTATATCGGTAAGTCAACACGTCAAGTAAAACCGGTCCACGCTTTTCTTCCAGAATTATGCGTTTGCGTTTATACGCGTCAATTACGGCCAGCGGATTGTACCCGTCAACACGTTCGGCATGAAGCTGATCGGCATTAACACCAGCACCGATACGGGCAGCAATGTTGTAGCCCATCGTTTCGCCGCAGGTTTGTCCGCCCATCCCGTATTGATTATTCATGATGTTGATGATCAGCGGAAGTCCGCCTTTCATATCGCCTTCCCACAATTCATTGAACTGATCCATGGTTGCGAAAGCCAGTCCTTCCCAAACTGGTCCGCAAGCCATCGAAGCATCGCCAATATTGGCAACTACAATTCCTGATTTGCGGTTTACCTT
This sequence comes from Prolixibacteraceae bacterium, assembly GCA_019163175.1. Taxonomy (GTDB): domain Bacteria; phylum Bacteroidota; class Bacteroidia; order Bacteroidales; family Prolixibacteraceae; genus Aquipluma. Next base: position 52,230 of record JAFLKN010000004.1, read on the forward strand.
TTTGTAGAGTGCTGCACCAACAGCAATGTCGCCCGAACCACCTACGATGGCGTTGTTCGGATACACTCCGAAAGGCGTAAAGAAAGCGTGCATCGAACCGCCCAATCCCTTGTTGAAACCGGTTTCGCGTGCAAATATTTCAGCCAGCGTTCCGTAGATCAGGAATTTAATGGCCAGTTCTTTTACTGTTCCTGAATGTCCGTTTTTTACGGGAGCGAAAGTGATTCCGTCAAAATGACTTTCCATCACCTGCATCAGTTGTTCGTCGCTGAGTTTAGCGATGGCTGATAAGCCTTTGGCCAGAATTTCGCCATGCGAGCGGTGCGATCCGAAGATAAAATCCTCCACACCCAGCGTGTAAGCCATACCAACTGCAGCAGCTTCTTGCCCGATCGACAAGTGAGCCGGTCCCGGATGATCGTAGGCAATACCGTTGTAATCGCCACGGATTTTGATCAGGTTCAGCATGGTTTCAAACTCGCGGATTACCACCATATCGCGGTAAATACGCAGCAAATCTTCGTTCGAGAAGTTTGCTTTTTCTTCTTCAACAGTTTTGTTGTACTGGTTTACAGGAATCGGATTGAATGTAATTTCACCAGCTTTCCTGACTTCTGATGGATCAATAAATTGTGATTTGGGCATGATATGTAAATTTTAATTTGTTTTTCGTTGTTATAGCTCCACTTTAAAAGCTGCAATCTAATACCCCAAAGGGGTTAAATCAGAATAACCGCCGGTGAAACCGGTGGAAAAGAACTCTATGAAATCCTCAACCCTGAAGGGGTTGAATTAATTATATCCTAAATATTCAACCCTTTCAGGGTTGGGGCATTGTTTTTCTTATTCCGTGGGTTTCACCGTTCGACTGAGCTCACGCCGAAGCCCACGGTTATTCTGATTAAGTCCTTTCAGGACTTTCAAAACTGAAAGATTGTCTCTTTTATAATCTCACTCACGGTCGGGTGGGGGAAAACGATTTCTTCAACATCCTGAACACGCAATTGCGCTTCGATGATGGCACAGGCGCCCCAGATCATTTCGGAACAAGCTCCGCCTACCATGTGGATTCCGAGGATTTCACGGTATTTTTTGCCAACAATTACTTTACAGAATCCGTCTTTGCCTTCGTTTTCGGCAACAAACCTTCCGGCATAAGCCATCGGCAGTTGTTTCACTTCCACTTCAATGCCTTTTTCTTTAGCCTGCCCTTCGGTTAAACCAACACCTGCAATTTCGGGATGAGTATAAACCACACCAGGAATAGCATCATAGCGCATTACATCTTTGCGGCCGAACATGTGGTTCACGGCCACTTCGCCTTCGCGACTGGCGGTGTGAGCCAGTAATGAAAAACCGGTAATGTCGCCCGCAGCATATACATTGGGTACATTGGTGCGACAGTTCTGATCGATTTTTACACCTTTTGGAGTAAATTCAACGCCAATATTTTCGAGACCGATTCCGGCCACATTGACTTTTCGTCCAACTGAAAGCAAAACCTGATCACCAGTGATTTTCATTTCCTGACCATCTTTTTCGAACACCACTTCTTTGCCATTCAGTTTGGTCACGCGGGCTTTTAGGTGAAATTCAACCCCTTTCTTCACAAATTCTTTGCGAACAAAAGCAGCAATTTCTTCGTCAACGCCGGTTAAGATCTCAGGTAGCATTTCGATGACAGTGACTTTGGTTCCCATTGCGTTGAAGAAATCGGCAAATTCAGTTCCGATCACTCCACCACCAATGATGACGAGACTTTCAGGCTTTTCTTTGAGCTGAAGGATTTCACGGTTAGTTAAAATCTGCGAGGCATCCAATCCCGGAATGGGTGGAACGGCAGCTTCCGATCCGGAGCAAACCAACAATCGGTTCGCCTGATAATCCTGACCATCGGCTTCGATGGTAATCACTTCGCCACGTTTTTCCTTGATCGTTGCTTTGGCCATTACCACATCGGCTTTGGCATGTTTCATTTTGGCACCGATTCCGGCTACCAGTTTTCGAACCACCTTGTCTTTGCGGGCCATGATTTTTTTGAAATCGATGGAAATGTTTTCCACATTGATTCCGTATTTCCCGGCTTCCTCGGCATATTCGAGCACTTTGGCCGAATTCAGAAGCGTTTTGGTCGGGATGCAACCTTCGTTCAGGCAAACACCGCCAAGCGAACGCATGTCGAAAATGACCACGCTCAGGCCTTTGGCTCCGGCACGTTCGGCTGCGACATAACCCGCAGGGCCTCCGCCTATAATTGCTAAATCGTATATTTCGGTCATTTTTTATTTGAATTAATCATTTTGAATAACATCAATTCTCTTTCGTCCTAAACAAGACATTCTCTTCTATCTACATTCTCTCGCGGACGACTCTTCTTTGCTTTTCGTTCCCGGGGTTGCACTCCTTCGTTGTTTACCCCGGGTTATTGAGATTTTGCCCCTTCAGGGCAAGTACAATCGCGAATCACTGAAACTTGGAACTTGAATCCTGAAACTTGGAACTACTATATTTCCAGGTTTTCAATCTGTTCTTTAATCTCTCTCAGGAACAGCGTTGCTTCGCCACCATCGAGGGCCTGATGGTCATAGGTCAGCGACAAACCCATCATCGGAACAAAACCGTATACGCCATCGCCTAAATCTTTTGGACGGGGAACAATGGTACAAACGCCCAAAATGGCTGTCTGCGGTATGTTGATCACCGGTGTAAACATTTCGACACCGTAGTTTCCAAGGTTGGAAATGGTGAACGTAGCGGCTTCAGGAGCCAATAACTCCGGACTCACATTTCCTTTGCGGCATTGTCCGGCGATTGACTGCATTTGTCCGGAAAGACCTTCTAGCGAAAGATCATCGGCATTTTTAATGGCTGGAACCATTAAACCACGATCGGTATCAACTGCCAGTCCAAGGTGAACTTTCTTGAACCAGCGCATTGAATCACCAATAAAATGGGTATTTACCTGAGGGAATTTCTTCAATGCTTTGATCACGGCAAAGCAAACCAAATCGTTGATGGTAATGTTCTGCGAGATTTGTCCGGCGTCGAGTGCCTTCTTATATTTTTTGCGCAAGGCCATAATGGTGCGGGCATCGGCGCTCATGTGGTGAGTTAATTGAGCCGAATTTTGCAGTGAAGTGTGCATGGCTTTGGCGATCAGCTTCCTCATGTTCGTGAGTTTTTTCACTTCGAAATCGTCGCTGTAAACCGGATTGTACGAAATCAGGTCTTTCGCAATAGCTTTTCCGCCCAATCCTGTGGCTGCTTCTCCAGCTTTCAGGCCTTCTGCCTTGGCTTTTTCCTGTGCCAGCGGAGTGAGTTTTGGCAGTACCTGAGCGGCGGCTTCAATGTCGCGCTCGATAATACGACCTTCAGGACCAGAACCTTGAAGTTGCTGATAAGCAACACCTGACTTTTCAGCCAGATTTTTGGCACGGGGAGAAATTTTTACTTTTCCTGTGGGTTCAGCAACCGTTTTTACTTCAGGAGCAATCAACTTTTCTACAACTACTTCACTAGCAGCAACAGTTTCAGCTAATGGAACAGCCTGCCCGCCCGGACGGAATTCGTCAACCGATTCACCGGCAGCACCGATTACGGCAACATTTACCAATACCGGAACTTCATCGCCCTCAGCAAAAAATATGTCGAGCAAAATGCCATCGGCTTTGGCATCTTCCTCGAACGACGCCTTGTCTGTTTCATACGAAAAAAGGATGTCGCCTACTTTCACAGCGTCACCCTTCTTCTTCACCCATTCACCTAAAATACAGGTCTCAACTGATTGCCCCTGACGAGGCATAATTACCGGAATTGCCATATCTGATTTGTTTTAACAACTTTAGTCAACTTGTAAACACAACTATAAACAATACTGTCGCTTAAATCCTTATTAATTCAATAGTTAAAGCTTAACATTGTTTGACGCATCAAAACTATATTTTTATACTTGTATTTACAAGTTAAATTTGAAAAATGATTTTTATTTTTTACTTTTGATTCAAATTCATACCGTTATGGCTGAAGAAAACAAGGTGCCGCAGCATAAAAAAATCTACGAGATTCTCCGGAAGCACATTCTTTCAGGAGTTTACGAGGAAGGAAGTTTATTGCCATCGGAAAATGAACTTTGCGCTGTGCACAACATCACCCGGCCAACCGTTCGTCAGGCCCTGGAAGCATTGGTAAAAGATGGTTTTATCTCTAAAAAACAAGGAAAAGGTAGCATCGTGCGGAAACCGCCGCAGGATATTGGTATTTTGAGTATTTCAGGAACGGCTTCGGCCATTGGAAATCAATACCTGCAAACTCAAATTCTGCAAAAGCCGCAAATTAAACCCTGGCCTGAGAAATTTCCATTTGAATTGTCGAATATTGAACGTGAATCGGGCTGCATTTATATGGAACGGCTACGATTGGTTGACGAACAGCCTGTATTTTACGATATCAACCACATTCCAAATATTAATCTGCCTCGGTTTTCAAGCCGTTCGTTAGAGAATAAATCCCTGTTTGAAACTTTGCGGACAAACTATCAGATTGAAGTGAAGGGCGGAGAACAAAAGCTGAAAGCGATTAAGGCCGACCAGCTTATAGGTCAGTTGCTTGGGCTAAAGATAGGAGAACCTGTTTTAAGTATAGAACGAAAATTAAATACCAACCGGGAAGGATTCCACATTTATTCCACAATCTGGTTTAATTCGGCCAAGCACTCGATATTTGGGACATTCTAAACAATCATCAATTCGTTAATAATAAAAGCCGTTAGACAGTAATTTCTGTATAACGGCTTTCTCTTATTAACTGTATGGGGGAATTTAAAACTCAATATCGTAAAGCCCTTCAGCGTCAATTTCAAATTGTTTTACGCCGATGTCTGTCATCGGATGTTTAATAAGCTGATAAAGCAATTCAGGACTAATGGTTGCAGAATGAGCTCCAGCCATGCTTGTGCGGTAAATCTGGTCAACAGTCTTGAAACTGGCCGCCAACACTTTGCCATTCAGGTTGTACAGTGCAATGTTTTCAACAATATCACCCACTACTTCAATTCCATGCGACGAAATGTTGTCGAGACGACTAACATACGGCGCCACAAAATCAGCACCGGCTTTCATCGCCACCAAAGCTTGCTGCTGCGTAAAAATGGCTGTGGCGGTAACGTTGATTCCGGCATCTTTCAGAATTCGCATGGCACGGTAACCATTGGCTGTAACCGGAATTTTGGCATAAAAATTATCACCAAAATCAAAATAACTGCGGTACTTTTTTGCCTCACGAACCATATCTTCCGATTCGGCTGAAATCATTTGCACATGCACCATTCCGGTTCCAACTAATTCCTGAATACCTTCAATAGCAACAGAAAGTTTATATCCGGAATGAAGTAAAATCGTTGGATTCGTGGTAACACCTTCCAAAGGAAAAAATTTGTACAGTTTCCGGAGTTCCTCCAGATCAGCTGTATCGGCCATGTATATCATATTTTTTGTTTTTTGTAGGGACGTTGCATGCAACGTCTCTACCATTTTTAATTCGCCAGCAAATATTCCTCAGCCTCAACCGACCACAAACCCTGATGACGATCGCAGATCTCGGCCAGTTTCGCAAATAAAGGTTCTGTTTTTCCCTTTTCTGCAAAATCCGAAATGGCAATCAAAGGCATTTCCAGATGCGTGTAAATCAGTTTTTTTCCACCCGGAATCTGCGGAAGGTGAAGCGTGGTTTCAATCACGGCATTCAGTCCGCCAATGTGTGTTACCAATCCGGCAGGATCGAGTCCAGCAGTCATCACTTCCAGCGCCTCTTTCATGTCGTCGGTATTTCCTCCTGATGTTCCCACAATGTGTGTGTAGGCATAATGCACATTGTAAAAATTCATTTTGGCCTGAAGATTTTGATCAGACGGACCTGCAAAGAAATTCAAACAACCATCGAAAGCAAGGATTGCATCGCCTTGCTCAATAACCGGAGCGACCGGAGCAAACACAAACACATCGTCATAACCGGTATCTCCGGAAAGATGTTTCAGTTCGGCTACCGGATCTTCAATCTTCGTATTCAGATAAATTAATTCAATGCCGCGCTGGGCTGCTTCCTCAACGGTATAAATCGAAGCAGCGCGATCCAAACGGGTTTGATCGATATCGGTAACTACGCATAAGCTTGGTTTGCGGTCTGAACGGTGAATCACATAATTGATGGCAGCCAAGCCCATTGGGCCAACACCTGCGAGAATGGCCATTTTGCCATCGGCTACAATTTCCATATTGTGTATGTACGAACCTGGAGTGGTGTGGTAGTTGGCATGCATGGCGCCAATCACGCACGAAAGCGGCTCGGCCAGCGAGGCGGGATAAAAACCCGGACCATCGTAAGCCAGCAAACAATCCTGAACCAGCACATCTTTCGGGATGATTACGTAAGTGGCGTCACCACCGATAAACTGGTACGAATATCCCGGAGCACTCAACACGCCTACCGGACCTTCTTCGTAATAAATGGCCGGTTGAATCGAGAATTTTTGTCCGGCTTTGAATTTGTGTTTCCAGTTTTCGCCAATTTCAACCAACTCGCCGCTAAACTCGTGACCAATGATGATCGGATTTTCGGCCACATCATTCGGAACACGTTTGTGATCGGTAGCCTGTTTGGCTGCCTTGTATGATGACATGCAAATGCTGTCGGAAACAACTTTTGCCAAAATTTCATCGGCTTTGATTGCCGGAAGTTCAAACTCTTCCAGTCTCAAATCTTCTTTTCCGTATAAACGAACTGCTTTTGTTTTCATATCTTTTCTTTTTAACACAAAGGCACGAAGACACTAAGTATTTAGTTTCGTCATTGCGAGGAACGAAGCAATCTCATGCAGACAGATTGCTTCACTTTGTTCGCAATGACGCAATTTCGAACATTTCTTCTTAGTGCCTTAGTGTTTAATTTTTCTTTTTTAATTCAACATATTTTGACCACCGGTTACGGGTACTGCCTGGCCGGTTTCGTATTCCTGTTCGATGATGTAATACACGGCACGCATCACATCAAGCGGTGTGCAGCCTCTTCCGGCCGGAACCTGTGCCACGTAAAAACGTTTCACGTCTTCAATGGTTTTTGCTCCCGGTACTTTGCCTGCGTTCAGGTATTGTACAAACAATCCTTTCTCCGGATCAGCCCATAGCGGACCATCATAGAAATTGCCAGGACAAACTGAGTTGACCTTGATTTTGGCTGGCATCAGCTCCATAGCAAACGACTGTGTGAGGCCGATTCCACCGAATTTACCTCCGGCATAAGCAAAATTTTTGTTACTGCCTTTCAATCCTGATTTGGAATTGATCTGGATGATATCGGTAAAATGATCGGCTTTAAATTTGTTCTGAAGTTTCATAACTGCCGAAGCATATTTGGCACACAGGAAGTAGGCCGAATAGTTCACTTTGGTCATCAGTTCGAAGGTTTCCGGAGTCATTTCATCCAATCCGCCTGCACGTAAAATACCGGCATTGCTGATGAAAATATCCAGTCCGCCAAATTCGCAAACAGTTTGGAAAATCAGGTTCTCCACCGAAGCTGCATTCGACACATCGGCTCTTACAAAGAAGGCTTTGTTCTTGCCTTTTCCACCATTCAGCGATTCGGCAAATTTCACTCCCAGTTCTTCGTTCAGATCGGCAATCACCACATTGGCGCCATTTTCCATCAGGTTCTCCACGATTCCGGCACCAAAACCCTGAGCACCTCCGGTGACAATCGCAATTTTGCGATCGACACGTCCGGCGGTTGCTCCCATTGCAATGGCGCTGCGATATTGTTCCACTTCCCAGGTATCGATAAAATTCACCTGTTCAGCCGTCATTGGGCTTTGCCCTCCAAATTTTTCGGAGTACAAACTTACCAGGCAAGTGTCCATCATCACATCTTCCAATGTGGCAACAGCCTGCGCATTGTCGTTGGCCAAAATACAACCGATGCCTTTAATGCAAATGATTTTCGGTGTTTTAGGCTGCGTTTCGGTGTATGTTTTAATTTTTACTGAAAGGTCATTCAGCAAAGCATCCGCATCGCCAGCAAATTCAGCATAAACGAATGACGAATTGCAATACACGATTCCGTCAGGAATAAATGGCAAAGCTATTTTCTGAAATTCAGCTTCTGAAGAAAGGAACCTTTCGTAGTAGGAGTTATTAATGACTTTCAAGGTTTTCAATTCCTTTCTGGAAAGCATCATGCGGATGGCCGGAACAATTCTCGCAGCAGCAGGATCAACCGGCAAACTGACGACTGGCTCAACTTCGCCAATGGCACCATTCAGCAAACTGATCACTTCGGTATAAATTTCGCGGATTTCGGCAGTGGTATCAGCAGCCACAAAAATTCCGTGATTCTGCAGTAAAATTACTTTCGGCTCTTCTCCTGTGCGGGCGCGGTATGCATTGATCCGTGTTTCCACTTCCTTGTACAAAATGTATCCCGGATCGACATACGGCACATAAACCACATTGTCTCCAAATAATACAGTGGTCAGTCGTTCGGCATTCGCGCTGCACATTAGTCCGTTGACCTTTGTGCTGTGGGTATGCACCACGAAGCGGAAAGCGATGAGATCGTGTAGCGAGGTTTCGACCGATGGGCGCTGTCCTTTTTCAGGATGAACACGCGAATTCAACAGGTCATTTTTGATCTGGCTTTCGCGTTCCATCACATCTTCGGAATAAGTTTTCCCGGCAATCAATTGTAGTCCTTTTCGATCGAGTTGGGCAAAACCATCTTCGCCAATGGTTGCAAGGCTGTGTCCGCTAGCCTTGATGTAAATATGGTTTTCGTCTTTGTACGAAGTGTTGCCACCACCGGCAATGACGAAGTCTTTCTGCTTTCCGTAGAACTGTGATATTTCGATTAACTCCTGAATTTCTGATTTCATGATATTTTGTTTTCCAACACAAAGACACTAAGTCATGATGAAAATTATAAAAACTTGGTGTCTTTGTGTCTTCGTGTTTATATTTTTAATTGATAAAATGTGATATAACTGCCTTTCCTAATTCAACAAACAAATCGTATTCTTTTGTTTTGGCGTCTCCGTCGGCATTCAGGTAACCTTGTTCGCCTTTGGCAATCAGGTATTGATGAGCCGCAATGATGCAGGCACCTTCGAAGCCGATTTGTTCCAGTTCTTCGTCCAGATCAACACCGCCGCTGCACGAAACTTTAATCGGATCGAGCTGTGGGGTATTGTGTTCAGTACCGAAAGTGATCAGAAAATTCTTCGAGCGGAAGAAGGTCACAAAGTCTTTCAGCACAGCGAATGTGTTACGTCCGGGAATCAATTCCAGACTATACACGCCTTTGCTTCGGAGAGTTTCGTAAAGCTTCACGAAATCGCCTTCGTAATCGGTAAAGTTCCCTTTGGCATCGTCGAGCAAAACCGGATAACAAGGAATTCCACCAGCAGTGATGATTATGTCTTTCACCTGTTCGAGACTCAGAAATGCTTTCGGATCTTCAGGAACAAATGCCCGACCTCCGGCTTTCAGAAGGTTTCCACGGATTTCGTTTTCCAAACCGGACACATCGGTCAGTTTCGATTTCACTTCTTTTCCGGAGAAAACCTGTGTATAGAATGCTCTTGTATCTTCAGGATTACTGAATTTTTCGTCGATGGCAATGCGCAACGCTTTGGCAATATGGCGTTCGCGCAGCATGTTTTTGGCATAGTTGGCTTTTAGTTCATCGAAGTTGAAGCTGAAACCTGCGTTAAGTTCGGCCAGCAATTCATTCAATTTATTTACCATTTCGGCAGTTTGTAAATTGCTTTCGTGCTGAACCTGCTCCAACAAACTCAATTGTTCACCGCCCAAAATAAGCGGACTTGTCAATCCTTTTCCGGAAAAATAGGTGCGGCCCGGATTGGCAGGATCGTTAACCCGAACTCCCGCCTCCTGTAAATCTTTCTGCAAAGACATGAATTCGATGTTGAACAGTGGGAAGATTTTATATTTCAGGGCTAATTCAGCAAACTCGGCATAGCCATCGGTGGTATAAAAATCGTTGATTCCGAGAACCTGAACACCTTCGGCTTCGGCCAGTTGAAATGGTTGCTCAATTTCGGTGAATGCGCTGAATGAGAACGGCGTATGGAAATGACCGTTAACCAAAAGTGTATTCAGCCCGCCCTTCTTTCTCAGTTCATCAAGCAAAACCTGTTTGCCCGGGAAATTGGTAAATATTGATTGAGTGTTCATTGTATATCTATTTTTAAGTTAATTCTGAATTTCGGAATAAAGTAACAAAAATATAGCTCGATTGGCATCCTTTGCTATCCTGTTTATGGCGGAAATTACTTAGAATGAATTCTTCAAACAAGCATTGCAGAACTCGATGATATTCAGATTATTTAATAATTTTACGAAGTCAATTTATATTTATTAAATCAAAGGCTTATGAAGACTTCGCATTATCTGATTATCGCAATCTTGTTTCTAATGTTGGGCTGTGCAAAAGAAAAACCAGTTGAAAATGAATTCTTAACACTGAAAAAGGCCAATTTGCCAATTCCTATGCAATTTGATTTTTCAGCAACCCCAGATATCACTGTTCCTTTCACAACTTGTGCCCCAACTGAATTGAAAGTTTCTTTACCGGGTAAACTCTGGCTGAATGGTACGACTTCTTATTTTGGTAAAATCGATGAGAAGAAAAGCTATGTCCTGAATAATAAGTGTGAATTAATTGACGGTAAGATTGTCAAAGAAAATTTTGCAGGCTTGATTACTACTGCTGATGGAGATAATTTTAGTTTTACCGGTTGGATTCAGATAGATATTTCAAATGCTGTTAAAACACTATCGGCACCGGTTGTTGGTGAAATTCTTATTACAAGTGGAACCGGAATTTTTGATGGTGTTGGTGGGACTATTACAATTTCTGGTACAGCCGACTCTGCAAACGGATCTATCGATTGGAATGGCGATGGTACAATGAAGTATAATTAAGCAAAAAAGGATTCTATAATAATAAAATGGCCATCATTAAAGTTTTTCTTTAATGATGGCCATTTTGTTTGAAAGAATATTGCATATTAAAATTCAGCCTAGATCAACAGTTGGAATAAATCTGGGCGGTCATTAATGTACTCATAAACAAAGCCGTTTTCTTCCATGCGAAGCAACAAGCCACTGTAATCTTCCTTATCCTGAAGCTCAATTCCAATGAGTGCCGGACCTTGTTCCCTGTTGGTCTTTTTTGAGTATTCGAACATCGTGATATCATCATTGGGACCTAAAACTTTATCAACAAAATCGCGCAAAGCCCCGGCACGCTGCGGAAATCTGACGATGAAATAATGTTTCAACCCTTCGTATAACAGTGATCGTTCCTTGATTTCTTCGGTACGCGTAATGTCGTTGTTGCTCCCCGAAACCATACAAACCACGTTTTTACCTTCAATCTGCTCCTGATAAAAATCGAGCGCTGCAATCGCCAATGCCCCGGCCGGTTCAACAACAATCGCATCCTGATTGTACAATTCGAGAATAGTGGTGCAGACTTTTCCTTCTGGAACAATTACAATATCATCAATAACTTGCTGGCATACTTTAAAAGTAATGTCACCCACACGCTGGACTGCGGCGCCATCAACAAACTTATCGATATCTTTCAGCGGAGTAACTTCTCCTTTTTCAAGACTAATTTTCATTGATGGTGCACCGGCAGGCTCAACGCCAATGATCTTTGTCGTCGGGCTGATCTGTTTGAAATAAGCGCCAACTCCTGCAGCAAGCCCTCCGCCTCCAATGGGAAGAAACAAATAATCAATGCTTCCGGCAAAATCCTGAAGAATCTCCACTCCAACGGTAGCCTGCCCTTCAATAATCTGAGGATCGTCGAACGGATGAATGTACACCATGCCCGTAACCTCGCTGTTGCGATGTGCTGCATCCGAAGCTGCATCGTACGTATCACCGACCAAAACCACCTCAATTTTGTCCTTGCCAAACATTTTTACCTGTGTAATTTTCTGCTTGGGGGTAGTTGTTGGCATATAAATTTTCCCCTTAATTCCGAGCAATTGGCACGAATAAGCTACACCTTGGGCATGATTTCCGGCGCTTGCACACACTACGCCGCGCTGTCGTTCTTCTTCGGTTAATCCTGAAATTTTATTGTAGGCACCACGTAATTTGTAGGAACGAACGATTTGTAAATCTTCGCGTTTCAAAAATACATTGGCCGAATATCTTTCCGAAAGGTTCAGGTTTTTCATCAGGGGTGTAGCCTTTACAATCGGGTTTAAAGTAAGTTTTGCCTGGGTAATGCTTCGAAGGGTGGGGTAGTAATTCTGTTTTTGCTGTGTCATGTTTGTTTCTCTGTTTTCGAATCTGGGCAAATTTAGGTTCTAAATTGCAAATACATCAATTTTCTCATTTAGAACATACTTTGAGCAACTTAAGTTTAAGATTGACGTGTTCCGGTCAATTTGTCTCCAAGTGTTTTTCTGTATATCTTTCGAAAGCTTGATGATTGAATGTGAAAATAAGAGAACTCTGCTATTGCTTGCTTTTGTTTGTTGCATTAATTTTGCCCATGCGCAATTGAGGCCATTCTTTTCTTCGGACAACGACAGATACGGATGGCATTTATCTACTTTTGGTTAATGTATCTGTCAAAAACCTCAGCCAATTCTTTGGGCGCAACAGGTCGGCCAGTCTGGTTATTCACACAAACCGCTGTAACTTTACCCTTCACAATCAGTTTCATGTCGGTCAGGCGATAAATATCCTGAAGAAAAATAAACTTCAGATTGCCTTCGCGCGCTACATTTACTTTGCATACAAACTGATCACCACTTTTTAAGGGCGATTTATAATCGATTTCAATGCGAATAACAACGGCATCGATGCCATCTTCGTGCATTTGGGCAAAGTTCAGTCCCACATGTTCCAGAAATTCATGACGTGTATGTTCAAGGTAATTCTGGTAAACAGCATTATTTACAATGCCCTGAAGATCACATTCGTAATCGCGCACTTTAAAAGGCAACTCAAAAACAGAATCCATATACTTAAACTTTAGAGTCAATAAAAGTATTAAAATCTTAGAATATCAGTAAACTTCCCTTTTAACATTGGAACAAAAAGTCGCGCAGCCCCAGCTTTTTAAACGTTTTAAACTATTTTTGCCCGACATTTTTATTTGCATGAAATACTTAATTATCCTTTTTTTCTTGTTTTTTCTGATGTCGGGAACGCCACCGGGAACATTTAGGGAAAGTCAACTAAAATACACAAGAGTTAGGGAAGCCTATACCAATAAAGAAAAAGCGGTTGCAAAAACACTTGCTGAACATGGCATTTCGCGCGATAGTGTGCAGATTTATCTGCGCGCTTTCAAAACCGAGAAGAAGGTTGAAGTTTGGGCTAAGAATACTTGCGATACAGCATTTACTTTGGTCAGGGAATTCCCAATCTGCGAAATATCGGGTACGATTGGTCCGAAAAGACGATCACAGGATTTGCAGGTTCCTGAAGGGTTTTACCGCATCAACGAACTGAATCCCTATAGCAAGTATTACCTGTCGATGCGAATCAACTATCCGAATGCATCTGACAGCATTCGCGGAGTGAAAGGACGGCTGGGCAACCTCATCTACATTCACGGGGCGTGCGAGTCGTCAGGATGTATTGCTATTTCCGACGAAAAGATCAAAGAACTTTTTATTTATTGCATCGAAGCTTACAACTCAGGTCAAAAAGAAATCAACATTGCCATTTATCCGGCCCATCTCGACGATAAAACTTATGCACGTTTAACTTCAGGATACAGCAAAAACAAAGATAAAATCAGTCTTTGGGCTGACCTCAAAAAAAGCTACGATTTGTTTAACCTGAAGAAAGTTCCACCAACTGTCAGGTTTCTTCCCGACGGAACGCATGAGGTGAATTGAATTAATTTGATACCTTTCTCTTTTTAAAATTCGCCTGAATGTATTCAAATTTCATTAGTCATATCCGCAAATACGTTGACCTCGACGACAATTCAGTTGCACTTTTATTTAAATACATTACACCCTTGAAATTAAAGAGGAAGGAATTTTTACTAAAGGAAGGTCAGATTTGCCAATCCATCTATTTTGTTGAAAAAGGGTGTCTGAGAATGTATTTTATCGATGACAAACTAAACGAGCAGATTACCCAATTTGCCTTGGAACATTGGTGGATGGCCGACCACTTTAGCTTCATGGATAATAAACCGTCGCCCTATTTTATAGAAACAATTGAAAAATCGGAGATACTGGCATTTACTGCATCTTCGTTTGAAGCGATGCTTCGGGAACTTCCGCAAATGGAGCGCTATTTCAGGATTGTTATGCAGCGAGCGGTGGCTGCTTCTCAGCTCCGCAATAAATACACGTACGAAATGTCAAAAGAGGAGTTTTATCAACATTTCAGTACTTCTTTCCCCGAATTTGTTCAGCGCGTCCCACAGTACATGATTGCATCATATCTGGGACTTACCCCGCAATATGTCAGTGAACTCCGAAAAAAGAAATTGTAGGCCTCATTTCTTAAACCAGCTTAATTTTTTTGATGCATTAGGCAGGTAGTTTTGTAATCGCAAACAATCTTTCAATAGATAAAAATCAAATAATATGAGCGAAAACAAAAAGCTATCTGAAAAATTTCATGAAGTGTTGAAACACGAAGGAGTTGTCTCTATTGTTTCGTGGGGTATTGAGACTCACGTGGTGAATACCTGGAATTCATTTTTGGTAATAACCGAAGACGAGCGGATTTTGATTCCGGCTTATGGATTCAGGAAAACAGAGAAAAATGTTGATGTAAATAGCCAGGTAAAACTTACACTGGGAACTAAAGAAGTATTGGGGCACAACAATTATCAGGGAACAGGTTTCCTGGTTAATGGTACTGCCAGGTATATTACTTCAGGTGAAGAATATGACATGATGAAGGAGAAATTTTCTTTCCTGACCAGAGTTCTTGAAGTAACAGTTGACAAAGCCAAGCAAATGCTTTGACTTGACGTTTCAATAAAATAGGAAAACTTATAATCCCAGTCACCCCGAATTTATTTCGGGGTCTGTTGCCAAATCTGGCAGATACTGAAACCCCGCCTGCCAAGCGATCGGGTAGGAAGTACAGGATGACACAAAAGTGGAGTGCAATAAAAAAGGCTCTCTGTGAAAACGGAGAGCCTTTTTTATGATTTTGAAATACCTTAGTTTTTTACAATCCATTCAGCAATCCAGTCACCAACTTCCGAAGTTGAATATGATTTATCAACCGCAATGTCAACGGTAACCACTTTGGCATCCAACGAAGCATCAACGGCTTTGCGGATAATTGCGCCTTCAGCCTGAAGATCGAATGCATATTCGAACATCATGGCAGCCGACAAAATGGTAGCAACCGGGTTGGCAATATTTTTACCGGCAGCCTGTGGATACGAACCGTGAATTGGTTCGAATACCGAAGTGTGAATTCCTATAGACGCTGATGGCGACAATCCCAAAGAGCCTGTAATTACAGAGGCTTCGTCAGTCAAAATATCGCCGAACATGTTTTCGGTAACCATCACATCGAAGTTTTTTGGCCACTGAATAATCTGCATCGCGGCATTGTCAACAAACATGTATTCGGTGGTAACTTCCGGGTAAGTAGGAGCCATTTCCTGGGCAACTTCTCTCCACAGACGAGAGCTTTCCAACACGTTGGCTTTGTCAACCACAGTCAGTTTTTTGTTGCGTTTCATCGCATATTCATAACCGAGTTTCAGGATGCGTTCCACTTCGGCACGGGTGTAGGTACAGGTGTCGAAAGCAGTATTTCCGTTGTCTAAACGGCCTTTTTCGCCAAAATAAATTCCTCCTGTTAATTCGCGGATGGCCACAAAATCAGCGCCTTCAATCAGTTCACGACGAAGGGGTGATTTGTGCAGCAACGATGGGAATGTCACTACCGGCCGAATGTTGGCATACAAGCCAAGTTTTTTGCGCATCAGCAGCAAGCCCTGTTCCGGACGAACTGTTGCTTTTGGATTGTTGTCGTATTTTGGATCACCAATGGCGCCGAACAAAACAGCGTCGGCTTTCATGCACAATTCGTGGGTTGAATCAGGATACGGTGCTCCTAAAGCATCGATAGCACATGCGCCTGTCAGTGCAAATTCGTATTCCAGTTCGTGGTTGAATTTGGCGGCCACTGCCTTTACTACTTTCATGGCCTGATCGATAATTTCAGGACCAATCCCGTCGCCGGGTAATACAGCTAATTTGAGTTTCATTCGTAATTATTTTAAGCCCCCTTCAAACCTCCCCCCGACGGGTGAGGCTTTAAAAAAGCAAGTGTTCATTTTTAGTTATTCAATTTTGATAGAATTGCGTTGCCCAAACTCCCTCCCTTGCGGGGAGGGCTGGGGAGGGGCTTCTCCTATTTTTCAATCAAATTCAGCATTCGCATGGTTGCTTTAATGGCAGCTGCTGTTTGGTCAGAATCAAGTCCCCGGGTTTTAAATTCGCGACCCAATTCCCATGTAATCAGTGTTTCAACCAAAGCATCAGTCTGACCGCCCGGAGGAATGGTAACCGAATAATCGAGTAATTTGGGGAATGGCTTGGACAATTCTCCGTAAACCGATTGGACTGCATTCATGAAAGCATCGTACATCCCATCGCCTGCGGCATTCGCTTCGTATTTTTCACCTTTTAGCAGCAAACAAACGGTTGCCGAAGGACGAAGCCCCATCGCATGAGAAAGCGAATAATTTACTAACTGAATTGCAGCTTCACCATCTTCCGAATTCAGTACATCGGCAACAATGTACGGTAGATCTTCAATAGTAACAGTTTCCTTGCGGTCGCCCAATTCAATTATGCGGTCAGTCACCAGTTTTAATGACGCCTGATCCAGTTCGATGCCTAATTCTTCCAGGTTATTCTTGATGTTTGCTTTTCCCGAAGTTTTACCCAGGGCATATATACGGGTGCGGCCGAAACGCTCCGGAAGCAAATCGTTGAAATACAAATTGTTTTTGCTGTCACCGTCAGCATGAATACCGCTACATTGGGTAAACACAAACTCGCCAATCAGTGGTTTGTTGGTCGGGATTCGGATTCCGGAGAAAGACTCAACCAGTTTGGAAATTTTGTTGAGCATGCTTTCGTTCACATTTGTTTTCATTGCCAGGTGATCTTTTACGGTAGCAATCACGCTCGAAAGCGGTGCGTTGCCGGCACGTTCACCCAGTCCGTTAACGGTGGTGTGTACGCAACGAATTCCGGCTTTGATGGCATGGAACACATTGGCACAAGCCAGATCGTAATCGTTGTGGGCATGAAAATCGAAACGACCTTCAGGAAACGATTCGATCATCTCACGACAAAATTCATAGGTTTCATCCGGATCGAGAATACCCAAGGTATCGGGTAGCATGATGCGGTCGATGTTGAGTTTTAGTAATTCGCCGACCATAAAATGCACGTAATCTTTCGAACTGCGCATTCCGTTTGACCAATCCTCAAGGTAAACATTTACGCGGATACCCAATTCATCAGCATAGGTAATCGACTTTTTAATATCCTCAATATGTTGTTCCGGAGTCTTCCGGAGTTGTTGGGTAACATGCTTGTACGAACCTTTACAAAGCAGATTCAGTACTTTTCCACCGGCTGAATTAATCCAGTCGAGCGAAACTTTCCCATCAACAAAACCAAGTATTTCAACCTGATGCAAACGACCTTTATCTTTGGCCCATTCCATCACCCGTTTTGCAGCCAGAAATTCTCCTTCTGAAACGCGGGCTGATGCAATTTCGATACGATCTACCTTTACATCTTCCAGCAAAATACGGGAAACACTCAGCTTTTCCATGTCGGTGAAAGACACTCCGGAGGTCTGTTCTCCATCCCTCAATGTCGTATCCATGATGCTGAGCACCTGATTTTTAACCTCAACTACTTTTCCTGTCATAATACAGTTTATTTTTCGAAGGCAGCGATCTCTTCTTTCATGCTGATCAAATAATCGATATCATCGAGTCCGTGAGTCAAACAATGTTTTTTGTACGGATTGATTGTAAAATCAGCCGATTCGCCAGTTGCTTTGATCGTAAATTTTTGATTCTGAAGATCAACTTCAAACTGCGCGTTATTGTCTGCGTCAATGGTCGCAAATATCTTTTCCAGAAACTCAGGTGATACAACCACAGGAAGGATGCCATTGTTCAAAGCGTTTCCCTGAAAAATATCAGCAAAGAAACTGGAAACAACAACCCGAAAGCCATAATCGTAGATTGCCCAGGCGGCATGTTCACGGCTGGAGCCACTTCCGAAGTTTTTACCTCCAACCAATATTTTGCCTGAATATTTCGCCTGATTCAGCGGAAAATCGGCAATCGGCTGGTTGCTTTTGTCATAACGCCAGTCGCGGAAAAGGTTATCGCCAAAACCTTTGCGCTCAACAGCCTTCAGAAAACGGGCCGGAATAATCTGGTCAGTATCAATATTTTCGATAGGCAGCGGAACTGCCGTTGATGTCAATGTTATAAATTTATCGTAGGACATGTTATTTATTTTTGATGATTTATTATTTCAACATAAAAATGATCCTTATAATATTGAACCCACTTCGGGGTTCTAAAATCCTGGTTATGTTTTACCACCGGTTTCACCGGCGGTTATTCAGATTCAAGTCCTTCGGACTTTTGCTTCGTAAAAATCCTGAAAGGATTTAATTTGAATAACCGTGGGTGCTAACCCACGAAAAACGAAACCAAAGTATCAACAACCCTGAAGGGGTTGAACTCACGTAATGCGTCTACCCGAGACTCTACAAAAATTCTCTCGGGTCAGTAATCACACCTTTAACAGCAGCAGCAGCAGCGGTTAGCGGACTGGCAAGCAATGTTCTTGCACCTGGTCCCTGACGGCCTTCGAAGTTGCGATTTGAAGTAGATACTGAATATTTTCCTTCCGGAATTTTATCGTCATTCATGGCCAAACAGGCAGAACATCCGGGCTGACGCAGTTCAAAACCGGCAGCTTCCAGAATTTCGACCAGTCCTTCGGCACGAATTTGTTTTTCAACAGCCTGCGATCCGGGAACTATCCAAGCCGTAACATTGTCGGCTTTTTTCTTGCCTTTCACAAAAGCAGCAAATGCACGGAAGTCCTCGATACGGCCATTGGTGCAGCTTCCAACGAAAACATAGTCGATCTGTTTGCCAACCATTTTTTCGCCTTCGCTGTAGCCCATATATTTCAGGGCTTTTTCGTAAGTTGTTTTATCTGTTCCGGCCAAACCATCGCTGGTAGGAATTGATTGTGAAACGCCAATTCCCATACCCGGATTGGTTCCATAGGTAATCATCGGTTCAATGTCGGCAGCGTCATAAACAAGTTCAGTATCGAATACAGCGCCTTCATCGGTTTTTAAGGATTTCCAGTAAGCCACAGCTTTATCCCAATCCTGGCCTTTAGGTGCAAACTGACGACCTTTCACGTATTCAATCGTAGTCTCGTCAGGAGCAATCATACCACCCCGGGCACCCGATTCAATACTCAGGTTACACAGGGTCATACGTGCTTCCATGCTCAGGCTGGTAATGGCCGACCCGGCATATTCAATAAAATGGCCTGTACCACCGCTGGTTGAGATTTTCGAAATAATATAAAGTGCAATATCTTTTGCAGTTACGCCTTTGCTTAATTGACCATTAACGGTAATGAGCATTTTCTTCGGTTTCGGCTGCATGATGCACTGGCTCGCCAAAACCATTTCCACCTCACTGGTTCCGATTCCGAATGCAATTGCTCCGAAAGCGCCGTGAGTAGAGGTGTGGCTGTCGCCGCAAACAATGGTCATTCCGGGCTGGGTAATCCCCATCTCAGGACCAATGATGTGTACTACTCCGTGACCTTCGGTTCCCAAACCGTGATAAACGATACCGTGATTGGCACAGTTTTTCTTCAGCATTTCAACCTGATTGCGCGACAATTCGTCTTTAATGCTCAGGTGCTGGTTGATGGTTGGCACGTTGTGGTCGGGGGTTGCAACAGTTTTTTCGGGGCGGAGCACTTTCGCGCCACGTTTTTCCAATCCCAGAAATGCCACCGGGCTGGTCACTTCATGAATAAAGTGACGATCGATGTATAATACGCTTGGGCCGCCTTCAACCTCTTTCACTACGTGCGAATCCCAAATTTTGTCGAATAAAGTTTTTGCTTCCATTATTTTTATTTAGTGCCTCACTTGTTGATGGTGAAGCTAAAATTGATTTTTAATTTATATTCTCTTCTGAAGGTTATTGCTATTCCGTCCAAAAATTGGGTTTCACTGCTTCAGGCATTATCCCGCGGACGGTTATTTGTATTATTTCATTTACCCGGGGTGTCGTTCCTTCGTCACTTTGCCCCGGGCTATTGATATTGAACCCTTTCAGGGTATTTTTTTGTTAATACTGTTGATCACACAGGATCAAACCTACACAATTCTTCGACTAGAAAGAGCGCTTCTTCGGTCTCCCGACTTCTGACTTCAGTCTTCTTCTTTATTCGCTTTTAGCTTTTGTGCCGCCGGGAATTTTGTTGATGGCATCCAGGAAAGCTTCGACCGATGCGGTTATGATATCGGTGTTGGCACCAAATCCATGGAAAATTGCATCTTCATGTTTTACCTGCATGTGTACTTTTCCCAAATCGTCGCTGCCACGGTTAATGGCCTGAATCAGGAATTCTTCCAAAACTACTTTTCGGTGAATAATTTTCTTCACAGCTTTCAGAGCGGCGTCAACCGGGCCATTCCCAGAGGCGGTAGCTTCCATAATTTCACCGGCAATACTTAGGCGAACGTTGGCAATAGGTGTAAGTCCTTTTCCGGTAACCACCTGCAAAAAGTCGAGTTTTACACGGCGTTCTTTTTGGGTCATATCGCCCAATAAAGCGGCTACATCGTCGTCTTTGATGTCTTTTTTCTTGTCGGCCAGTTTCAGAAATTTGTCGTATACATCGTCCAGTTTTTCTTTATCCAGCTCAAAACCCATCAATTCCAGACGGTGTCTCAGGGCTGCACGTCCGCTGCGGGCAGTCAGCACAATACTCGATTCGTTGATACCCACATCAGCAGGATCCATAATTTCGTAGTTTTCGCGATTTTTCAACACACCATCCTGATGAATTCCGGAGGAGTGAGCAAAAGCATTGCGACCTACGATAGCTTTGTTTGGCTGAACCGGCATATTCATCAGGTTCGAAACCAAACGGCTGGTTTTGTAAATATTCTTGGTATTGATGTTGGTGTCGATATTCAGCACGGCATAGCGGCTTTTCAGGATCATCACCACTTCTTCGAGTGAAGTATTTCCGGCGCGTTCGCCAATTCCGTTGATGGTCACCTCAGCCTGACGGGCTCCGTTCATGATTCCGGCGATGGTGTTGGCCGTAGCCATTCCCAAATCGTTGTGGCAATGTGTAGATAAAATAGCTTTATGCACATTGGGCACGTTGTCTATCAGGTATTTTATTTTAGCACCAAACTCTGATGGTAAGGTATACCCGGTTGTATCCGGAATATTAACCACAGTTGCACCGGCTTTGATAACTGCTTCAACCACGCGGGCCAGATATTCGTTTTCGGTACGACCAGCATCTTCGGCGTAAAACTCAACATCTTCAACATAGCGTTTAGCGTACTTAACAGCGGCAATAGCACGTTCAATAATTTCGTCCTGATTCGAGTTCAGTTTGTAATGAATGTGGTAGAAAGAAGTTCCGATACCCGTGTGAATACGTCCTTTTTTTGCGAATTTTAGAGCTTCGGCTGCAACATCAATGTCTTTTTCAACTGCGCGGGTGAGGGCACAAATTGTTGGCCAGGTAACCGCTTTTGATATTTCTACTACCGAATTGAAATCGCCGGGGCTTGAAATCGGAAAGCCAGCCTCGATCACATCGACGCCCAATTCTTCCAAAGCACGTGCAACTTCAATTTTCTCAACGGTGTTCAACTGACACCCGGGGACTTGCTCGCCGTCGCGTAATGTGGTGTC
>JAFLKN010000047.1 GCA_019163175.1 Prolixibacteraceae bacterium
TTGTAAATCTCGTACATCACGTTGTCGTGTTTTCCGTAACATTTTGCCATTTCAGTAAAAAATGTAACAGCCTGCGCGGTATAGTCCTCAGCCTTGAAGCTGTGAAAATCGATGAGCACATATAAACCATTTGCGATGCCTGCTTCAACAACTTTCTTTACTCTTTCCATATTACCTACCGGATCATCAATATATCCACTTGATTCCTCAACGCCAAGTGCAACACGAATGATAGTTGCCCTAAAATCCTTTTTCAGCCATTTGACTACATCTTCGTTGTAGTATTTCTGACCTTCCCAATTCGAATTCGAAGAATACATACTGTTCCCGAACAGGCTGATTTGCTGATTATTTTGATCGACTACATGATTCCCATATACCCGCAACATACCATGTTTTGCCACGATATTTTCCTGTGCAAAAGCATTCATGGCAATCAGGATTAGAATTAAGATTCCGGTATTTTTAATCTGTTTCATTCTTCTCATTTTTCGTTTTTAATTTGACTTTTTCACTTTGGCTCTTTTCCTTAAACGTGATTTCAAAAACTGTTTTGGAATACCACAAAAATGCTGTTCAATAATTGAGAGCTATTTTCACAACTTTGTTTTCAGCCTTTAACAAGTACATACCACTGTTCTGATTTGATATATCGATTTTGTTCCCAAAGCCACAATTCAGCTTGCAGCCTGAAATGTTGTATACATCCCATTTTACTTCTTTACTAATTTGGAAGAATCCGTCACAACTTGGATTTGGAAATACCCAAAATGCAGAACTTTGAATAGGATTTCCGGCAAATGTCGTTTGATAAACAATGTCGGCATGAGTCAGTGTTTCGTAGAAAATATTCAGGTATGACGAACCTTGAGATCTGATTTTATCTTTAATTAGCTTCTCCGTATTTGGTAGGACAATTCCTTTGCGGTTGTGGTAATGGTTATATCCAATCTCCCAGGTATCGATATACTCTACTGTGGTTTTATTGTTTACACAGGTTCCCTGCATCAGTCCGGTCAGGATTTGAGTGGCAATCAATTCCATCGTTGCCGTGTACCGTTTTGTATTTTCGGTATAAACATCAACACCCTGATTCCACGCAACTTCTGATGCATGGAGCGCAGATGCCATTGCAAACTGGGTGTGGTGATTATTGTCGCGGCATGATTCCTGGGTAAGACCTTCAAGCAACTGGATAGGGCCAAACCAGTTGCCAGGGAAGCTGCTTCCCCCGTAGTTTCTGGAACTGGCTGCATCGCTAGCCAGATAAAAATAGGCCGGATTTCTTTTACGCAGTCTTGCAATGCCCAAATTAAATTCTGCTTCATCTTCACAGAACACAGCAATATTCATAAGGGCGTCAATTTGAGTCAGATCAACATTTCCATTCCAGGTACTTGCAGTCTTTAACTGGGGATAATATGCTTTTCTGAACATGTTCTGAACCGCCTTCATATCTTCCGGTTTCCAACCGGGATAGTCTCTCATAATTTCGGCAGCGGGGCCAAAAATGGCTCCCATCCATCCTGCCTGAAGTTTATCCTGATCGTTACCTCCCGTAAAACCTTCAAAAATGGCCCATGCATTGAGAATGGCTATTGCCTGTTCCGCATAAACTTCCTGATCCGTGAAATACCAGGTAAGAGCATTGCAATAAGCTTTCCATCCGTCATCACGTGCAGTGCCAGCTACCGTATTATCGTTGGAATTTACCTGTTTCTTTGCATTTGATCCACTCTTCGCCCCAGCTTTCATCTGATTATAAAAACCATACCAGGGTTGCTGCTTTGCTGCAATTTTTGCTTTAACAAAGTCAAGTTCATTCTGCCCGTTTACACCACCCGGATGAATAAATTTCATCGGTGTCTGTGCCTGAACTGAAATGAAAAACAGGAGAGCGAACTGTATGGTAATCGTTTTTAGTGCTTTCAAAGCCAGTAATTTATTCTATTTAGTATTTTCCAAAATATTTGTTGAAATGATAAAAGAGCCAAACGCCCCAAAGGGACTCACTTCCTTAGGTGAGTTAAAGTAATCTTCGGTGCTGTTCTGAATTCCGATGCTGCTGCAGTCAATCAGGTCAATGAATCCATGATCATTCACTTTTGCCTTTTTAACCATGCCTGTGTATGCTTTCAGGATAACAGGATTAAATTCTTCAGAAGGAATTAGGCCTTTGTCAATGGATCTTTTCATGAGATAGATGTACATTCCGGTGCCTGAAGTTTCGTTCCAGTTTCTTGGATCATTCGGTTTATCGACCACCTGGCACCACATTCCGGTTTTCGGATCCTGATTTTCCTTAATTCCTTTGCAGAGCTTCTGATGTATTGCCAGAATCTGAGAATAACCGGAATGATCTTTGGGTAAGTAATCAAATACATCGGCCAGAAGCACAGCATACCAACCCAATCCTTCACTCCACACCTCGGGCGCAAGGCCCGTTGTTTTATTTGCCCAACTTGCTTTTCTGCTTTCGTCCCAGCCATGCCACAACAAACCATTCGGTTTCTGGCAAACACTGGCTACCATGGTGATTTGTTTTACCACTTCGTTAAAGGCATACTCGCTGTCGCCAATTGTTTTTCCGTAGCGTGCCAAAAAGATCTGACCCATAAACACACCATCGACCCAGGTTTGATTGGTTGCCCACACGCCATGCCAGAAAAGTCCGTTACTGTTTCGTGGATATTTATCGAAACCGGCGCGGATTGTTGTGGCTGCGATCTTGTATTTTTCGAGATGGGTTTGTTCGTACATAAACAAAATGGCGTACCCGGGCAGAAAATTATCCAAAGCGGAGTCCTTAAAATCGGGAATATTTCCCTGTTCGTCAACCTGCTGATCGACATAGCGTTTGATGTAATTGTAATATGCAGGATCACCGGTTGATTTCCAGATTTTTTCCATGGCGAACATCACATAACCCGCCTGCCAGCTGAAATGATTTGTATTTCCGCAGCAATACATCGTATCAGGATCTGGGAACCGGGCAATAAAACTAGTTGCCACCTTTTCCGACCATTTGACCGGTTTGTCCTGCGAAATTCCTTTAACACCGATGAATGTTAAAAAGATGAATAATGCACATCGAAAAAAATAAAAAATGGCTTTTTGCATGTATTGGAACGATTTATTTCAACGGTGCAGACACAAGTTCGAAGTTGATATAATCGTAGTTCATATCGCCAATGTCGGCTGTATGAAGTGTGATGGTTTGTAACCCTTTTTTCAGGTCAATGTTTGCGAGTCTATCAATGTAATTCCAATGATGCCATTGCCTCCAAGGAATAGTATCAGCAGCCACAAAAGTTGATGGTATTAAGAGTGGACCTGTAACATCGACATCATTTACGGCAACAGAAATTTTGCCATCTTTATTTGATGTGAACATTATTCCCAGTTGATAAGTTCCGGCCTCTGTAACATTTACCGTGTATTTGGTCCATTCACCGGGTTTGGTCCAGCCCACATATAGCTGGTCTTTTTCGGGTTGGACCAAATTAAAGGGTGTATTGTCGATTGCGGGATCCCGGAATTTTGTGTAAGAAATATCAACAGGTTCATCTATTCTGAATTCGTTCAGGTATGTTCCGTCGGCAGGATTTAATCTACCGCTACCCGAGTTGATGGAATCGGTATCATGGAATGCAATTCCTTCGCCACCCAAATCATAAAACTCGCACTGAAGCTTACCGGGAATGATCTGAGCACCGGCAGTATATTGCACATCGGCAAAGGGTGTTCCTTTATAATCCTTCAGTTTGTTTGACTGGCATGATTGCAGGTAACCAAAACTCAAAATAATAATCCCGAAGGATAAAATAGGAAGGCCGTTTTTTTTAATCATTTATTTTTTATTACAAGTTTGAAACATGGTTTTCACTTAAAAAACACTTTATTTCAATACTTTTCAAAAGTAATAATATTTTCATTCCAAATTCACCTGTTTAAAACTAAATTTATTCCTCCATTTTGATTTTGTGTTTTTTAATGTGTACTTTAGCGCAAGTATAACGCCAAATAATAGTTTGGTAAAGTCGAGAAATAAAGATGACAAAAGAGAAGATCCAAAGTGAGAACCACGATTTACAGGGTAATCAGAATAAAATAAAAGTACTTCAGTTAATTCGAAATGCAAAGGAGATTACCCGGGCCGAAATTATCCGGTTATCGGGGTTAAGCGCACCTACTGTTACGCGAATTGTTGAAAGTCTGGTTCAGTTAAACTTGATTCAAAGTGAAGGATTGGGTTCTTCAATCGGTGGCAGACCGCCACAACTGATAAATTTTAAATCGAAAGAAAATTATGTGATTGGCATTGATTTGGGTGCCACTTTTATCAGGTCGGCACTTTCGAACCTCGATGGCGAATTTATTTTTGAAATTCATGTTCCTACAAATTTGAAGAAAGGGTTTGACGGTGTGATGGAGCAGGTGAGCAGTTTGATTGAAAAACTCAGTGAGCGGGCATACCAGAAATCGCTGCCACTTTGGGGAATTGGAATTGCAGTTTGCGGGATGGTCAATAAAAATACCGGCATTGTTGAATATTCGCCCATTTTTGGCTGGAAGAATGTTAACATTCAGGATGCACTTTCGAAACATACAAGTCTAAAAATTGCCCTTGGGAATGTAACTCACCTGATTGCTTTGGGCGAATTGCTTTATGGCGTGGGCAAGGATTACAGAAATTTTATCTGTGTTAACCTGGGTTACGGAATCGGCTCAGGAATCATAATAGACGGAAAACTGTTTGGCGGGGCCGATGGGATTGCGGGCGAGGTTGGCCATATTGTAATGGACCGGCACAACAGTAGAAAAGGACTTGAAGGAGTTTCGGGAACGCTGGAGGCTCTTGCTTCGGGTTATGGAATTGCCGACATTGCCCAGGAACTGGCAAAGACCGATGCAGCAAGCGTTTTATATTCGCATGGCACTGAAGATATTGATGCCCGAAAGGTTTTCGAAGCTGCCATAAATGGAGATCGTTTGGCCGGTGAAATCATCGAAAATGTTGCAGGATATTTGAGTGTAAGTATCGACACACTCATAAAATTATTCAATACCGAGTGTATTGTTTTATCGGGAGGCCTTGTTCAGAATGGCGATTTGCTCCTTGGTAAAATTCGCGAACAAGTTACCAAGTACGCATTGAGTGGCGTTTCGCGCACAGTGCCCATTGTACAATCGGGTTTTGGAGAGAATGCTGCACTGATGGGTTCGTTTTCACTGATTCTTGAGCGGATTTTATTATTGGAAAGTTTGGATTAAGGATTCCGTCCCGTTTTGAAGAACGGAATCCTTATTAATCCTTATTTTTCGAGCTGTAATACCAAATAGGAATGAGGTTTTAATTCCAGGTTCAGGATTGTTTTTACAATTGCAGGCTTGCGTCTCTGTGGGTACTCCTTTTTCTCTCCTGAAATTTCCATTCCTGAGACCAGATTTTTGGCTTTAGAAAAGCTATCGGCCAATCTAAGTTTTACTTGTTGTGCTTCGTTGGCAAACGACTCCACAATAACAGTGTTGTTATCGTAAACAAAAAGGCTGGTATACCCGGGAGCTTCAAGCAGGACGGGCATGTTCGGTGTAAGTATTTCTTTTATTCTGGAAAGAACGTCAACCGGAAAGTGGTACAAATCAATCACATTATCAGGAATGGTAAGTACATACAATTTCCCTTTAGAATAGTCGGCCCGATGAAGAATAGGCCAGCCATTGGTACCGTCAAAAGCCGAAATAATTTCCCACGAATCGTTAGTCAGATAGTTGATTTGAGGTATGAGCATTTCGTGCTCGGATGTCATTCGTTGTCCCCAGCCAGCTACAAATTCTTTGACGCAAGCTTTTTTGTCGGTCATCCGAAGTTCCACAATGTCACCCAAGCCCTTGTCTTGCATAGCTTTCAGAAAGCCAGAGGTAACCATAATGTCTTTACCTGCCTGCAATTGCTTTTTTATTTTTGCTACAATTTCAGGATCCGCTTTGGCCTGTTCGGTCAGAAAAACAATCGGTTCGTTTTCCGGAAATTCAGAAACAATATCCATTGGCACACCAACCATCCCCATGTAGTTCTGAAGAAAATCTTCTCCAGTTGAGTGATACGGTTTATAACTTTTTACACCAATGGGGTTGCCTAACTGACCAAGAAACTTGTCGATGGTTTCAAAGGTATATCCGGCAGCGCGTGCAATAGTTGTGGGCTGCACCATTTGGCCGGTTTTATCTGGCACGGGTTTCATCATTTCATCATAGTTAAAACTACAGATTTCGTGATTTTGCCAATCAGCACGGTCGGTTTTTAAAAGCGGCCGTTGCAGTTGCCGAATATCAAAAAGAGTAATTTCAGGAGCTTTGGAAAACATCGTCAGCCACAACTGTTCGGCGTACCGATCCATAAAGGTTAATCCTCCCGGGTCTACCCAGCCCCCACCGTTTTTGCCCGGTTTCAGGTTGTCAAAATAACGAAAGATAAGGTATCCAAGATAAGGTTGCAGGTGCTGGTTGCTCGATGGGTCGCGGGTTTCGGTGCCAGTGTATAACCCGTCAAACATTTTGGGTTCCGTTTCCAGATTAAATCCGCAACCCTGAAAATGATCGTACCAGTTTGGGTATTTGATCACTACTTTTATCTTAGGATTAACCTTTTTTGCTGCGTCAATTACCAATTCTCTTGCAGCCTGCGTCATCAGATCGAGTCTATAGTCAGTCCAGCTTTTTGTACCCTTGGCTTTGATGCACAAGTCGCATTTGCAACTGGTAAAAAAGAAATCATCAAGAATCAGTTCATCGAAATGTTTGGCTGTAAATTCTACGATTTCCTTTACCTTTTTCCGATGTTCCGCATTTGTGTAGCAGAATGTTTCGAAATTATTGCTTTCGTTTACGGTCAGTGTAATGCCACCGGCCGTTTTAATTCCTCGACTTTCGAAGAAACTTTTAGCTTTCAGAAGAGTTACTTCATCAACAACAAGTAGATCACGGTGCGTTTCCAGGTAAATTTTATCAACGTGTACCTTTCTGGAGACTTCGTCCCAAATGGGTTCGATGTAGTTAAGGTCGCCCATTTTAACCGTTTCGTATGCTCGGGAATATACCGCTACTTTGAAATTCTTGTAAGGTTCACCTGCCAATACCGAGGTAGAAAATAGCATCAGGATAACTAAAATCCTCTGCCACCCATCCCCTATCCGATTGGGCTTTAAGAACCTGAGTTCGTATATTTTCTTATTTCTCATTTCTTTTTATTTGCCTACAAATCCAGCCAACGCATAAACTAATGCAGCCTGCCAGTTAATGGCAATTTCGTTGGTCCGGTAATCTTCTTCTTTATCATACCATCCTGTTGCCGAATGCCCGCCACCAACAATATAACCTGGCCAAGGCTGTACTTCTTTATCCGATCCCGAACGACGGTCGTGAGGATTCATTGCAGGATTAATTCCCAAACCGGTCACATACGAACGGTTGTAAAAATTACGGCCAAAAATATGAGCAATGGCATCGAGCGATGTTTGCACGTATGCTGGATTTGGCGCGATGCGATTGGCAATCTGCAAGTTCAGCACCTGCCGGGCAATGGTTCCGTTGCATCCCCAATAATAGCGAACCAAGGGGCGTCCATATACATCAGCCGCAGCATTTTTTACAATTGCATTGGCACCATCAACTATATTTTTCTGAATGGTTTTCAGAATCTCCGGGTTCTTTCCAGATTTCTTCGACACGGCATATTGAAACATTCCGAGGTTTGAAACATCTCCCCAATCCCAGTCTTCATCAATTTTAAAACTCATTTTGGTCGCCTGATCTTCAAAATCTTTCAGAAAAGAAGCATCGCCGGTGGTTTCCCACATTTCAACAGCAGCCCAAAGACGGTCGTCGCTGTCGCCCGACTGATATCCTCCAGTTTTAAATTCACCCTGAACAAATCGTTTATCCTCTGGGTTTTCCTTCAGGCATTTATAGCTTAGCTGAGCAGCCTTCAGGCATTTTTCAGCGTAAGCTTTATCGTATGGTTCGAAGTAGCGGGCTGCCTGTGCCATCATAGCAACAAAATCGCCAACAGCATCGGTGCTCCAATCCGTAAAATAACGCTTTTGTTTATCGTCCTCGGGTTTGCAGAACGATTCAAAATTTTTGGAGGTCAGCTTGTGTGATACTTTTCCTGATCCATCAGTATATTGCATGGTAAACAACCAATCGGTTTCCCATTTTAATTCCTTCAGAAAATCGGGGTAACCCTTAGCTGTTTCCGGTAAATCGAGCGAAAACTTATTCAGCTTGTCTTGAAACTGATCCCAGGCCATAAACATCATACCAACAGTAATACCGGCATTTGTAACATATTTGCCATAGTCTCCGGCATCGTGCCAACCTCCGGTTCCATTTCGGCGTTCACCCGGTTTTCCCTGGTAATCTTCAAAACCATCTTCCATATGGCAGGCTTCGTGTGCAAAACGATGGCCGTTGTGGGTGCCTTCAACTGCTGTACCACAACGCCACAAATAAAAGCCGCGCATACTGGTGTAAAATGCCTGATTATAGACTTTGGGCGAAATCTCGAACTCGATAGATTTTACTCCTTCTGCTGTTTCGAGGTAATATTTGCCATTTTTGATCAGGCCCGAAAAATCGGCAACAGCAACGTTTTGGTTCACATCTTTCTGAAAAACTGATTCTGCCAGTTTCCCCTGAAAAACAACCTTTTGGTTAGAAACCTGTTTGACCACAAATGTTTTGCTATCGCCCACCACCGAAGCTTTTTTTGATTGTTCAGGTAAAAATCCGAGTGAGTTTAACTGAATGCTTTGAGAATGTGCTTTAGAAGAACAATAGCCTAAAAAGAAGAAAATAACGGCAATTAAAAAAGCTGATTTCATATCGTTTAGGATTTAGGTTTGTACTTTATTGTAACTGAGACAATATGAAGTAAAACTAATACAATTGTTTCAGGATACGATTGCTCAAATCTCCAAAAGATCGGGCATTTATACCATAAATCAATCGGAAAGCAAAAGTTTTAAACCAATTCGAGTTTAACCTTTTTCAGGAAGCGTATTTCGAGTAAACGGACGATACGCTTTACCACGGATTTACGTATTTCCAGTTCTACGGGCTGATCAGGATCCTGATGTGCCCAGTTGATGCGTGTTCCAACAATGATGTGAATAATATCGTGCTGAGTCAGCAGTTTCACCACTTCTTCAGGCGGGCTATCCCCCAGACGCATGTCACTCGAATAGTTCTCCAGAATTTCCTCAACGCGTCCCAGTGTCAGGATTCCTTCGGTAACCATTTCGAAACCTTCCATTTTAGCGGCAGGAGGCAATGTTTTTTCCGAAAAGCGATGCTGAATATCAATTTCCAAATCCAACTCGCGGGCAATAATTTCGGCAGTTGTGCCACCACAAATAATTTTCTTACCCGGAAATTCCTGAATCCGGTTTACAAAATCGGCATCTTTTATTTTGTAGAACGGCGGGCCGGTAATCAGCATAAATTCGCGTGGTTGCCTGAAATAAACTACTCCGCAAGTGGCATCATCACGAATTTCGAAGGCATCGTTCATCGACGCCTGATTCAGAATTTTTCGGGCCAGTTTGGTTGCCGATATTTCATATTCACGGGCAATCTGGTTCTCGGCAAAGCGGGCAATGTAATCGAGTCCCCAACCAGTGGGGAAACGGGTGCTTCCCAAACCCGATTGATTAACGCCATCAGTCATAAAAATGATACGATCTTCGAGCATCGGAGTAAATTCCCGAATACGCAATATTTTACCTGCATTCTCTTCGCCCCTGATTGGAATCTGAAACTCTTTCGGCTCGAAAATCTGACCACGTCTGAAAATGACCGATCTGGGATTATCGTAATTGATAATCCTGACTAGTGCGTCTTCTTCAATCTCAATAATGGTGAAAGTGGCATAACTTTCTTTACCATCGAGGCTTTTAGGAAGTGCGCGCATAAAAATGTTTGCGGCAACCTCGGGCCGGGTATGAAATGAAGTGTAATTCAACGCCATTGATGCGGTCAGTGTGGCCAGCACATTCGCCTTAACACCATGCCCGATTCCATCCGAGAGCACGAGTATAGTTCTTCCTTCAGCTTTAATTTGCCGGGTATGAAAAACATCGCCACAAACAATCTGCCCGTGTCGTTTAAGTTGTTGCACATCTACTTCTATGTGATAATCGGCCATCTTTCGGGTTCAAAGTTTCAGGTTTCAAGTTCAAAGTTTCAAATCAGTTTTTGTGGTTTTAAGATCACTGAAAACTGCGACTGAAAACTTTATGTAGTAAATCGATCAATCCCTATTCATCCTCCCCGTACTTGTACGACTCGATGATAGAGTTCAGCAATTCCTCAGTCAGCGAAGCATTATCGCCCAACAGAAAAGCTATTTTCTGAACAGTTTCCAGATTTTGCCTGTTAACTCGCTGTGCCCTGCTTATAATTTCCTCACGAACAAGCGACGGTGCCGACATATCGCGCAGTAAAGCACCTACCACCCTATGCTTGTAAATGGTAATCACCGAAACGTGCAGTAACTTATTTTGGATTTTTAGATCGCGCTCAATCATATTTTCTCCTGATACCAGTGTCGAAGAAAACATCTTATAAATTACATCTGGGACCAGTTCTTTGAGATCGGCACCATGAAGACCGGGTATAGTTTCGTACAGCTCTTCCATTTCAGGCCCAAATAGCCTGGCAAAACCTTCGTTCGAATCAATTACTTTAAAATCACTGTCAATAATAATGATTCCCGCCCTGATTTTCTGCATCATCGCCGAAGCAATAACAGTTGCTTCCCGTGCTTTCTCCAATTTTCGCTCTGCCTTTTTCCGTTCGGTGATGTCGAAAATTGACCCAACAATTCCAGTAATTTCATTCAGTTCGTTGCGAATTACAGCCTTGTTAAAAACCACATCGCGCAAAGTTCCGGCAGCATCGCGGAATTTGGCTTCATAACTCTGGTCACCAGGACTGTCCAGCAATTCCTGATCACGCTGGGCATATATCTCGGCAATTTCAAAAGGCTGAATATCGAAAACTGTTTTCCCGATAATTTGAGACTTGGGCAAACCTATCAATTTCTCCTGAGCCAGGTTGCAGGCTCGGTACACACCAGTCAAATCCCGATAAAAAATGGGTATTGGCAAGGCATCAATCACTTTTTGATGCAACTGAGGATCATCAATAAAATCCTGATTAAAAGATTTTTCTTCGTAAATCATAGTGCTCGAATTTCGAACTTAAATTACGAAACCATTTGGGAATATTCAATTATATTTTTCATCTGTTTACATTTTGCTTTTTGATCGTAAAATAGAACTCAATATCGGTAATCTCGCGTTTGAATGAGATCATCAATTCTGGCTGGTTTCTGGTTATTCAGTGAAGATCTCCTCTTCCAGATCATATCTAAAAACCTCTTAGTTATAACCAATCTAAATAAGAGACGATCTCAATTCTATTCACTACAATTCAGTAATTTTTCGGAAATTTGCCACAAACCCCTTTAAAAACAGGAATGAAGTTAAAAGAGATCGCCGCAATTTTAGATGCAACGATATCGTGTGGAGCTGACAGATTGGATGATGAAGTGGAAATGGGTTACAGCTCCGACCTGATGAGTGATGTATTGACACTTGACACTGACAATTTAGTATTGATTTCTGGACTGGTAAACCTTCAGGCTATTCGGACTGCCGAGATGGCTGACATACGAGCCATTGTTTTTGTCCGGAATAAGAAAGCTACTGCCCCAATGTTGGAACTGGCCATCGAAAACGGAATGTGCATACTCGAATCTCCCTATTCGCTTTTTAAATCGAGTGGGCTTTTGTTTCAGGCAGGGTTAAAACCGATTTATTGATTAAAAAAATGTTACGAGTTGCGGGATGCGAGTTTCAAGTGATTAACGCGCAACCCGAAACACGCAACCCGAAACAACTTAAAATTTGAAACTAACTTTTACCATACAAGGGGGCGATTTTACCCACGCCGGACATCCGTCGAGCGAGGTGAAAAAGATATTGAAGCAATTGGCTATCGACGGTAAAACGATTAAAAATATTGTAATTGCACTATACGAAGCCGAGGTAAACGTTGTGGCACACGCCTGGAAAGGAACGGTGAATGTTGAAATCGACGAAAATAAAATCACGATTTGGGTGATTGATGAAGGTCCGGGTATTCCGGATGTTGAACTAGCCATGCAACCCGGATTTTCGACAGCCAGCAGTAAAGTTAGGGAGATGGGTTTTGGTGCCGGAATGGGTTTGCCAAACATTAAAAAGAATACTGACAAATTACAAATTGAGACGGAAGTCGGAAAAGGAACCAAAGTAAAAATGGTTAACTATTTTTCATGAACGAATCAACAAAATATCATGCTCTGGACGCCTCAAAATGTATCGGTTGCACGCATTGCATGAAATCGTGTCCAACCGAAGCAATTCGAGTTGTAAATGGCTTGGCCGTAATCGACCACGAACGCTGTGTTTATTGTGGACAGTGCCATCGAGCTTGCCCCACCCATGCTTTCTATGTGGAACAGGACGATCTGGACCTGATTCGCTCATTCAAATACCGAGTCATCCTGTTTCCTGCCATTATGATTGGTCAGTTTCCTGAAAGATATACTGAAGATCAGATTTACAATGGACTGAAAAAAGTAGGATTTACGCACGTATATGAAGTAGAACAGCCACAACAGGTGCTGATTGATTCAATCAATGAGGTAATCAATGATCAGGAAACACCCAAGCCTGCCATTTCAATTTATTGTCCTGCAATTGTCCGATTGATTCAGGGACGATACCCTTCGCTGACTGAGAATATGATTCTTCGAAAAGCGCCTCATAATCTTGCAGCCCATTTTGCTATTGAAAGGTTGATGAAGGAAGGTGCTCAGCGCGAAGAAATAGGCTTATTTTATGCAACACCTTGTATTGCTAAAATCGCAGCAGTTAAAAGTCCGGTAGGTGAAAGCGAGTCGGTAGTGGATGGAATCGTCAATATGAATCAATTGTACAACGAGGTGATGAAAGTTATTTCGGATGTTGAAGTGGAAGACAATTCCGAACAGCGTAAAAACCTTTCTTCAGAAGGTATCGTATGGAGCCTGACTCGCGGAGAATCTTGTCATTTCGGATCAAGAAGCATTGCCATTGACGGCATCCACAATGCCGTACGTTTTCTGGAAAGGCTGGAAAACGATCAGGTTCATGGAATTGATTTTATTGAAATGAGGGCCTGTGACCAAAGTTGTGCCGGTGGAATTTTGCTTACGGGCAACCGGTTCATGACTGTTGAAAGGCTGGAACGGCGCGCAAAACGTTATCCGGCAGCTAAAGATATCTCTCAGGAAACGATTCGGGCAAATAGGATTGAGCTGAAAGAAAAACTCATTCTGGAGCCCATTCAGCCAAAACCACATTTTATTTTCGGGAAAGACCGGATGAAAGCCGTGGAAAAAATTGATCGCGCACAACGAATTGTGTGCTTTTTGCCGGGGATTGACTGCGGTGCCTGCGGTTCGCCCAATTGCCATGCACTGGCAGAAGATATGGTAAACAACAAAGCTAAAATGTCTGATTGCATATTCCTGCAGCAAATGTGGGTAGATGAGGGTAAGATAAAAGCTAAAAAAGCGTTCCTCAATGTTCAGAAGAAATGGGGAACCGATAGATTTAAAGCAGATTGTAATAAAAGAGGACGACGAAATGAAGGTTTCTGAACTAGTAGAAAAACTCGATTTAAAAGTGTATTCGGGCCAAAAAGGTTTGGATCGCGAAATTACCGGTGGATATGTTTCCGATTTACTGAGCGATGTAATGGGAAATGCACAGGAAGGCCAACTATGGATTACCCTTCAGGTACACCAAAATGTTATAGCTATAGCTTCGTTGAAAGATATGGCTGCAGTAATTTTGGTCAATAATCTGGAACCACAGGAAAACACCATCAGTCACTCCAACGACGAAAATGTTCCTGTTCTGGGAACCAGCCTTCCTACATTCGAAATTGCAGGTAAGCTATTCCAAATTCTTAATTCCTAAGCATGAAATTCTACAGGACTGATCTTCATATCCACACGGCTTTATCTCCATGCGGCGATTTGGACATGAGTCCTTCAACCATTGTAAATCTGGCGCTTAAGCGTGGTTTGGACATTATTGGGATTACCGACCACAACAGCACGAAACAATGCAAAATGGTTTGGGAACTGGCAAAAAAAACTGGCTTAGTCGTCATTCCGGGATGCGAAATGACAAGTCGCGAAGAAGTTCACTGTCTGGGTCTATTCGAAGATTTTGAATCATTGGCAATTTTTCAGAATTTCTTAGACAATCATCTGACACTTATACCTAACAATATCAGCATATTTGGATTTCAGGTGGTGGTTGACGAAAATGAAAATGTATTGGAAGAAATAGACAATTATTTAGGTGCATCACTCGATGTGAGCATCGAAGAAATAGAACAGAAAGTGCACGAACTCTCCGGGATTTTTATTCCGGCGCATGTTGACCGGCCCCGAAACAGCCTCTTTAGTCAGTTGGGGTTCATTCCGCCTGAATTAAAAATTGATGCTCTTCAGATTTCGAAGCTGGCCATTGAAAAAGCAGTTCGTCAACGATACGGAATTACGCCCGAAATAACTTTGGTTAAGTTTTCGGATTCGCACTACGCGGATGATTTGGGCAAAACATATACCTTGTTTGAAATGGAAGAACCTTCTTTTAAGGAATTGAGAAAGGCATTGTTGGGAGAAGCGGGAAGAAGTGTTCGGATTCCGGAGTAAAAGTGATCAGTTAAAACAAATTTGTTTAAAGAGCCAAGCTGGAATTTGGAACTAGAAATCTGAAACTTATTTGAATGAAAGACCTTTCACTACATATTCTAGACATTGTTCAGAATTCAATTCGGGCAAAAGCGAGCCTGATCAGCATTGAAATCGAAGAACTGGTCACAGAGAATCAGCTAATCATTTCCATTACCGACGATGGCACAGGCATGAGCCCTGAACAACTGCAGCAAGCCACTGATCCGTTTTATACTTCAAGAACAACACGAAAAGTTGGACTAGGGTTATCTCTTTTCAAACAAAATGCAGAGATTGCTGGTGGAAGCTTTCGTATCGAATCAGAATTAGGTAAAGGCACAAAAGTGACCGCCACATTTGGACTGAACCACCTCGACCGACCTGTAATGGGCGATTTGGTTGGCACTCTGCTGCTGCTGATTTGTTCTTCAGACAAAACAGACTATGCATTTAAACACCGAACCACTATGGGCGAATTTGTGCTGGATACCCGAGAAGTAAAGCAAATGCTGCTAGATGTACCTCTTTCACATCCTGATGTAAGAAAGTTTCTAAAAGAAATGCTTCAGGAGAATTTAGAACAAATACAAATAAGTGAATGATGACAAAACTTAGAGATTAAGTGATTTAAAGTGCTGATCTTTAACGAATAATGACAATTATCATTAAAACCCCCATATCAACACAACTATGAACAAGATAAAATCGCTGGCTGACTTAAAAAAATTGCAATCCGAAGTACAGTCGAAAATCAAATTACGCGAAAAAGGCGACAATCCGGATAGTCTGATTCAGATCAAAGTTTCGATGGCTACCTGCGGCATTGCTTCAGGAGCAAAAGAGACCATGACCTACCTGATTGAAGAACTGGATCACCAGGGAATAGATGCCATTGTTACCCAAACCGGCTGCATGGGCTATTGTTATGCCGAACCAACCATCGAAGTCACCATTCCGGGGCAAAAGCCTGTGGTATATGGCTTTGTAAACAAAACTAAAGCCCAGGAAATCATCGAAAAACACCTCAAATTCAACGAAATGGTTGACGGAATTATTCCGGCAGCTTATGCCACAATCAACAATTAATTCAAATACACGGACTATTATGGCCGAATATAACATGCATATCCTTGTTTGCGGGGGAACCGGCTGCAAGGCATCTCAAAGTGAACTGATAAAAACAAATTTTAAAACCAGGCTTAACGAGTTCGGACTTGCCGACGAAATTCAGGTAATTCTTACCGGATGTTTCGGATTTTGCGAAAAAGGACCTATCGTAAAAATTCTTCCCGACAATACTTTTTACACTCAGGTTACTCCCGAAGATGTTGATGAAATCGTGGAAGAACACATTATTAAAGGCCGAAAAGTAGAGCGTTTACTTTATAAAGATCCGGAAACCCACGAAATTGTTGGAGACTCAAAGGGAATGGACTTTTACAAAAAACAGATTCGTATCGCACTTCGCAATTGTGGGTTCATCAATCCTGAAAACATTGAAGAATACATTGGACGCGATGGTTACGCTGCCTTGGGAACTTGTCTTTCAGAAAAGACTCCGGACGAAGTTATCCGAATGATTAAAGACTCCGGACTGCGCGGGCGAGGTGGCGGCGGTTTCCCAACGGGACTAAAATGGGAACTGACCCGAAAATCAGTCAGCGACCAAAAATATGTGGTTTGCAATGCCGACGAGGGTGATCCTGGCGCATTTATGGATCGTTCCATTCTGGAAGGTGATCCGCATTCAGTACTCGAATCCATGGCCATCTGCGGTTATTGTATCGGAGCGGACAAAGGTTTAGTTTACATCCGTGCTGAATATCCGTTGGCCATCGAACGGCTGAAAATTGCCATTAATCAGGCACGTGAATACGGTCTTCTGGGTAATGACATTTTGGGAACCGGATTTAATTTTGATATCGAAATTCGATACGGAGCCGGAGCTTTTGTATGCGGCGAAGAAACTGCACTAATTCATTCGATGGAAGGCAAACGCGGAGAACCGGGTGTAAAACCACCATTTCCGGCCGAAAAAGGATACAATGGCAAACCCACCAACGTGAACAATGTGGAAACTTTTGCCAACATTCCGGTCATCATTAACAAAGGTGCGGAATGGTTCGCGTCCATCGGGACGGCCAATTCGAAAGGAACTAAAGTATTTGCCCTTGCCGGAAAAATTAACAATGTGGGATTGATCGAAGTTCCAATGGGAATAACCCTACGCGAAATTATATACGACATCGGAGGCGGAATAAAAGATGGTCGTGAATTTAAAGCTGTTCAAACCGGAGGACCTTCAGGAGGCTGCCTGACCAAATCGTTTCTGGATACTCCTATTGATTACGACAATCTGGTAGCAGCAGGTTCAATGATGGGTTCAGGCGGAATGATTGTACTTGACGATTCGGATTGTATGGTTGCCATCGCCAAATTCTACCTTGAATTTACGCTCGATGAATCGTGCGGGAAATGCACACCTTGTAGAATTGGAAATAAACGTTTGTATGAAATTCTGGAAAAAATAACCGAAGGAAACGGAAAACTGGAAGACCTTGATAGGTTAAGGATGCTGAGCACAGTTATCAAAGATACTTCGCTGTGTGGTTTGGGTCAGACATCTCCAAATCCGGTGCTTTCCACACTCGACCATTTTTACGACGAATACCTGGCCCATGTCACTACGCATAAATGTTTGGCAGGCCAATGTAAGGCATTAGTTAATTATGCAATCGATACCGATCGTTGCACCGGCTGTACACTTTGTTTCCGAAATTGCCCTGTTGGAGCTATTTCAGGCGAACGCCGTGCTCCTCATTATATCGATAAATCGCTTTGCATCAAATGCGGTGTATGTTTTGAGAAATGCAAGTTTGATGCAGTATTAATCGCATAAAATAACCCAATTATGGAAATGATAAATCTCACTATAGATCATAAACCGGTAGTTGTCCGCAAAGGAACTACTGTTTTAAAAGCGGCTTCGAGCATCGGAATTGATATTCCATCGCTTTGCTACATGAAGCTCGATGATATGAATATCGAAAATAAACCTGGTGGCTGTCGCGTTTGTGTGGTCGAGATCAAAGGCCGGAGAAATCTGGCACCGGCCTGTTGCACCGAAGCGGCAGAAGGAATGGAAGTAAATACACATTCAATAAGGGTAGTAAATGCCCGCCGTACGGTTGTTGAACTGATTTTATCAGACCATCCGGCCGACTGTTTGATTTGTGCCAAATCGGGCAATTGCGAACTTCAGAATATGGCGACTCATTTGGGAATACGGCAGATTCACTATCAAGGTGAGCAGTCCATGTATCGCGAAGATACCTCACCAGCCATCATTCGTGAAATAAACAAATGTATCATGTGTCGCCGTTGCGAAACGATGTGCAACGAGGTACAAACAGTTGGTGTCCTTTCCGCTGTAAACCGCGGATTTCAGGCCGTAGTGGCTCCTGCATTCGAGATGAACCTCGACCATTCTGTATGCACATATTGCGGTCAGTGTGTGGCAGTTTGCCCAACTGGCGCCTTAACTGAAGTTGACGAAACCGGCGCCGTTATCCGTGCATTATCCGATCCAACCAAAACCGTTGTAGTACAGACTGCTCCCGCCGTTCGTGCTGCCTTGGGCGAAGAATTCGGAATGCCGGCAGGAACATTGGTTACCGGTAAAATGGTTGCTGCACTGCGCCGTTTAGGTTTCGATTATGTTTTCGATACCGATTTTGCTGCCGACCTTACCATCTTGGAAGAAGGAACCGAATTACTGAACCGTTTATCAGCTTTTATGGAAGGAGATAAAAATGTAAAACTTCCAATCCTGACTTCCTGCTGCCCGGCCTGGGTCAAATTCTTTGAGCATTCTTTCCCCGAATTGAAAGATATTCCTTCAACAGCACGATCGCCTCAGCAAATGTTCGGCTCCATTGCCAAAACCTATTTTGCTGATAAAATTGGAGTGAAACGCGAAAATTTGGTGGTAGTTTCCATCATGCCATGTCTGGCTAAAAAATACGAAAGTAGCCGCCCCGAGTTTTCAGTCAATGGTAATCCTGATGTAGACTTTGCTTTGTCAACGCGCGAGCTGGCCCATCTGATTAATCTGGGAAACATCGAATTCAAAACTTTGCCCAATGAAGAATTTGACAAGCCTTTGGGAGAATCAACTGGTGCTGCTGTGATTTTTGGAACAACCGGCGGAGTTATTGAAGCTGCTGTGCGAACAGCTTACGAGATATTCACAGGAAAACCACTCCCGCGTGTTGATTTCGAAGAACTGCGTGGAATGGATGGTTTGCGAAAAGCAACTATAGATTTCAACGGAACACCTATCAATATCGGTATTGCGCATGGATTGGGAAATGCCCGCAAATTGCTGGAAGATATTCAGGCAGGAAACAGTGAATTTCACGCTATTGAAATTATGTCGTGTCCAGGAGGTTGTATTGGTGGTGGTGGTCAACCATATCACCATGGCGATGCTGAAATATTGAAGAAACGGCAACGTGCTATTTATTCTGAAGACAAAAATAAAACACTTCGGAAATCGCACGAAAATCCATACATCACAAAGCTTTATGAAGAATTCTTGGGCGCTCCGATGAGTGAAAAGGCGCATCATCTGCTGCATACCAAATATTTTGACCGGAGTTAAAAGGTACAAACGTTGCATGCAACGTTTGTACAGTTCTGATTTATAAATGATATTGCAATTTCAAAAGAAACCCAGGTTATGTCAAAAATAAAACTTTCAGAAAAAACCATCGGAATCATTCAGCAAGTCTGTTCTGATTTCAGGAATGAAGGCAGTGAATTGATTAATGTTTTGCACCAGGTTCAGGGAAAACTTGGCTATTTACCTGCTGAAGTTCAGGAAGTAATAGCTAAAGAACTCAATATTTCGGTCGCTAAAGTTTACGGAGTAGTAACTTTCTATTCCTTCTTTACCATGATTCCGATGGGCGAACATCCCATTTCCATTTGCATGGGAACTGCTTGCTATGTGCGTGGTTCAGAACAGGTACTGGCCGAATTTAAACGTCAGCTAAGTATCGAAGTCGGTCAAAGTACTGCAGACAATAAATTCTCGCTCAACTGTTTGCGCTGCGTTGGTGCATGTGGACTGGCTCCTGTAGTTATGGTAGGCGAAAAAGTTTACGGACGCGTATCGCCTCAGCAAGTCAAAAACATTATTGCAGAATATAAGGAAGGTGGTGCTTCGGAGGCCAAAACAGCTTAAATTAAAAGAAGGGAACCTATCATCCTATTGGTTCCCTTCTTTTTTACCTTATTTCACCTGAAATTTGGGATGTCCGGTTTGCCACAAAGCAAAACCGTAAATATCGGCAAGGCTTTGAAATGCCTTGGTCTTGGTATCACCGATACCATGTCCGGCTTCATAATCTGCCAGAAAAAGAATTGGTTTATCCGATGAATTAGTTGCCTGCAATTGCGCAGCAAATTTTGCAGGCTGCCATGCAATTACGCGAGGGTCGTTCATACCCGCAGTTACTAGTGTTGCCGGATATTTTTCTCCTTTTCGCAAATGCAAATAGGCATCCATTTCCAACAATGCTATACATTCAACAGAATCTTTTACGGTTCCAAATTCAGGTGCATTGATTGGTCCGTTAGGCGATTCTTCCATCCTTACAGCATTCAGGCAACCCACTTCAGGAATGGCTGCAGCAAATAAATCGGGACGCTCTGTTATGGCGCGACCTATTAAGATACCTCCTGCACTAGCAGAATTTATGGCTATTTTCAGAGGTGAGGTGTATTTTTCATTCACCAGATATTCGGCACAGGCAATCAAATCTTTCCAGGTATTTGGTTTTGTGGATTTAAAGCCAGATTTATACCATTGGTCGCCCAGTTCGCCACCACCACGTACATGTGGAACTGCAAAAATTCCACCTTCGTAAGCAGGCAGTAAATAATTCGGGCTAAAAAACGGAGTCATAGAACTTCCGTAAGCGCCATATCCCAACATCAGAACAGGATTATTACCATCCCTTTTTAATCCCTTCTTGTAGATTAAAGACAAGGGTACTTTTACTCCATCGTGCGATGGGACCATTACTTCCTCAACAACCAAATCAGCATATTCAGGATATTCAGCCACCGATGATAAATTTTCGGGCTTAAAACTATTTTCAGGAGCTACAAATCGATACCGTTTGCCATCGTTTGTCCAACCAGTTAATCCAACCCAAACATCAGGAAATCTGAACCCTTTTGAACTCCAGTCTGCCGATCCGGCTGGGAATGGTGAAGTAAGTTCTTCGATCTGCTTTGTGCCGTTTGGAACCCTAAATAATTTTGCCTGAACACCGTTAACCGAAACATTAAAATACAATGCTTCGCTGGTCAGAGTAAATGAGGTAATAGGTCCTTCCGGATTTTCAGGGACAACAACTTCAGCCTTACTGAGATCAGGATTTCTTAGAGAGATTTTTAAAATAGTGAAATTTGGAGCACCCTTGGGTGTGTAGACATAAATGTCCTTATCGGTAGTGGCAATATTGTAAACCTGATCTTCACGACTAAACAATTTCTTCCAGTTAATTTTTTCTTTAATCAGCTCTGATGCTGGTGCGAAATAGAGTTTCATCCGGCTGTCAACACTTGCAGCCAAACCAAAAATAGTCTGACAATCTTTGTCGTACCAAACAATTGGTATCTCTTCTGATTTAATATCCAGTTCTGGATATTTGGCTCTTGAGAATATTTCTCTGTCGGAAGTGGGATCAGAGTTAACCTGATGCAAATAAATTTTGCTGTCCTTCTCGCGGTTAATGTCATGAACATCATCTGAATTTAAGCGATTAAACAAGAAACTCTTTCCATCGGGTAACCACGAGGGCGAAGCAAACCAACAGCGGTCGATCCGTTCAGGATATATCGATT
The DNA here is from genome assembly GCA_019163175.1 of Prolixibacteraceae bacterium. GTDB lineage: Bacteria > Bacteroidota > Bacteroidia > Bacteroidales > Prolixibacteraceae > Aquipluma. Next base: position 21,761 of record JAFLKN010000047.1, read on the forward strand.
TGTTTTGTACATCCATAAGTAACAGAACCGTACTTTCCGAACCGTTTGCAGCCACTTCAAGGGCAATATTGCTTCCATCATCGTTTGGGGAAAATGAGCTAATAACGAATTTCTTCGTAGTATCATTACTAAACGTTAAGGGATCAAACAGCAGTGATTCGGTGCCTTCAAATCCATCACGGTAAAATAACTTACCGGTTTCGTCTTCCGGAGTTGTTTTCAAATAAAAGTACCTGTCGGTTTCTGTAATTTCAACTTGTGTAACCCTACTCGATTTGCGTTTGTCGAATTCAACCATTTTATCAATCAATTCCTGTCTCCCTGGAATACCATCCAGAATATTGCGGGAATAATCAGTCTGCGCTTTTATCCAGTTTTGAACGGTGGTATCTTTCAGGTTTTCCATGTACCTGTACGGATCGGTAACCTTATTCCCGAAATAAGTATCTATTACAGGTCTGGCTTCTGCCAATGCCGGTTTAGCTTTTTGTTTTTCCGAGTTGCAACTGATCAGTGTAAGAATGATCAGAACAAACAATAAACGTTGTGTCTTCATTTTTGAATATTTGTTAGGTGAAAAATCGAATGTTATTATAATTCATCGAGTTACCCAAAGCTACAAAATATGTTTTAATAAAAGACATAAATGTCTTTTATTAAAACATCAAAGCCAAACATCAATTTCTGCAAGGCTTCTATCCGATTTTTTTTACCTTTAGCCTATTCATCAGTCACCTAAACTTCCTAACTATGAATCGCAGAATAGTTCTGTTCGCCTTGTTCTTTGCTTTCAATCTACTGGTTCAGGCACAATCCAAGTCCGCTTCAATTTCTTATAAAACCGAGAACAATATTTCATACCGTGCAGGAGATAAGCTCGACGATTACATGAAAGAGCGCTGCAAGCTGGACATTTACTTTCCTGAAAATGTAGATAGTTTTACTACAGTAGTTTGGTTTCATGGAGGTGGTTTAACGGCTGGTGAGAAATCAATTCCTGAACGACTAAAAAATCGCAAATTAGCTATTGTTACAGTGAATTACCGATTGAGTCCCAAAGTGAAAAGCCCGGCATTTATTGACGATGCCGCAGCAGCAGTTGCCTGGACATTTAAAAACATCAGCAAATATGGTGGTAATCCAAAAAAGATTGTGGTTTCAGGTCACTCTGCCGGCGGTTACCTGGCCTGTATGGTCGGACTTGACAAACATTATCTGGCAGCCTACGGAATCGACGCCAACAACATTCAAAAGCTGGTTCCTTTCAGCGGACAGATGATTACTCACTTTATAATCCGAAAGGAACGCGGAATGCCGGATACGCAGCCAGTAGTCGATGAATTTGCACCCCAATTTCATGTTCGGGAAGATGCCCCTCCTTTGTATTTAATTACCGGTGATCGTGAACTGGAATTGCTGGGTCGCTACGAAGAGAATGCCTACATGTGGCGTATGATGAAACTTTCAGGCCACAAACAAACAACTCTTTACGAAATGGATGGATTTAATCATGGCGGTATGGCCGAACCTGGTTTTGATTTGTTGTTGAAAATCCTAAAAAAGTAACACTGTTTTTCCTTAATTCTTTTGAATTTATTGGTGAATAAATTCTGTTTCTGAATGCGAAATATTTTGTTCGATGCAAATAATTCGCACATTTGAATACGCTTGTCAATCCTCTAGATTTAGTGTTTATTTTTTCAACATATTTTACATGTCGAAGAACAGGTGTTTGTTATATTTTAATGATGGATATCAATAGTTTATCTGTTCCGACTTCCTTAAATTTATACGAATCGATCTGCTTCCTGAATCTGCTTTCCATTTTGGAAAATTTACTGATGAACGAAATGATCTGGCTGCTTTTGCGGCTCTCTAAAACTTTAATTACCCAAACATTTTAGCATAAATAAAAAAAATCCTCTTTCTTAACCATTAGAGGGCTCAAGAGAACCAAAGCTATTCATCAACTAACTAATTACTTTTCTTATGAACCCAGTTACTGAACTGATCAAAAATCTGGCCGACCAACATGGGAGAAGCAGGCATAATTTACTTCCGATTCTTCAGGGAGTTGTTGAGCAGGAAAAATACCTTTCAGAATTTTCTATGACTGAAATTGCTCGTGAATTGGACTTGCCCGCAGCCGAAGTTTATGGCACTGCAACCTTCTATTCTTTTCTCGAGCACAAAAAAATGGGTAAATACATTATTCGGGTTTGTAAAACCATTACCTGCTCCATGAAAGGAAAGAACCAAATTATATTGGCCATCGAAGACATGCTTAAAATTAATGCAGGCGAAACAACTCCCGATGGAAATTTCTCATTGCTTCAAACCAACTGCCTCGGATTTTGCCACAAAGCTCCGGCAATGCTTATTAATAACGAAATTTATACAGAGTTGACTCCTGAAAAAGTAAGGGAAATTCTAAGTACTTATTTGAAAAAGAAAGGAGAATCGAATGACAACTAATTATCAGTTAAAACGCGTTGATTTTATTTTTAAGAATGAGAACGACTGGGAAGAAGTGCTAAGCAAAAACATCGAGCGACCTTCTCAGGAGTTGATTAACGAGTTGATTAGTTCAGAATTAAAGGGAAGAGGTGGTGCCGGATTTCCTACAGGTTTAAAATGGAAACTATCGGCTGAAGCTGTTGATGAAATCAAATATGTAATTTGCAATGCCGATGAAGGTGAACCCGGAACTTTCAAAGATCGGGAAATTCTGTCGAGGGTTCCTTTTAAAGTTCTGACGGCAATGGCTGTTTGCGGTCATGTGATCGGAGCTAAAGAAGGATACATTTACCTGCGCGGCGAATACTTTTTTCTTCAACCGGAGTTGAATAAGGCCATTAGTGAATTCGAATATTATTGCAAAGAAATTAATCTCGATTTTAAAATCAAGATATTTATGGGCAGCGGTGCTTACATCTGCGGCGAAGAAACTGCCCTTTTTGAGTCGATGGAAGGCAAACGAGGTGAACCACGAAACAAACCCCCCTACCCTTCTTCGTATGGATACATGGGCAAGCCAACCGTTATCAATAATGTGGAAACACTGGCACATACCTTCACCATTTTTAAATATGGCGCCAAGCGGTTTTACGATTTGGGCGTACAATATTCAAGAGGTTCAAAGCTGTTTTCGGTTTCAGGAGATACACCCAAACCCGGAATTTATGAACTCGAATTGGGCATGAGTCTGGCCGATTTTGTCGATGAGTTTGGTGACGGCGATACCAAAGCCGTTCAGGTTGGAGGTGCTTCCGGATTTCTGGTTCCGCGCAAACGATTTAGTGAAACAGCAATCGGGTTTCAGGGGAAACTTACTGGGATTTCCCTGCCAACCGGAGGTTCAATGATGCTATTCAATAGCTCGCGTTCCATGTTCAATGTACTCGATAATTACCTTGAATTTTTCCGCGAAGAATCCTGCGGGCAATGTACTCCGTGTCGTGTAGGTTGTCAGCAATTGCTTAAAGGGATTAAGGCTGTTAAGCGTGGCGAAAAAAATGCTCAGTATCTCGACAAGCTGATGCGTCTGGCAGAAACTATGCAATACACCGCGAAATGTGGGTTGGGCCAGTCGGTGGCAAATTCATTTTCGTCCATTGTCGAAAATTTCAGGGAAGAAATGATTTACTAAAACTGAATTAAAATGACTAAAAACATTAAAATAAGTATCAACGGAGTTGTGGTTGAAATAGAACCAGGAACAACAATTCTTGATGCTGCGAGTAAGGTTGGGGTTATTATACCAACCTTGTGTTACCATAAAGATTTGTGTGTGGCCGGAAATTGCCGGGTTTGTATTACTGAAATTGTTGGCCAAAAGCGGTTAACTGCAGCCTGCGCTACTCCCTGCGAAGAAGGAATGGAAATCCTTACCAACTCGCTGAGAGTAAGAAATTCCAGAAAGCATATTATCGAACTGTTGCTATCCGAACACAATGCCGACTGTACCCGTTGCTACAAAAACGGAAATTGTGAATTGCAGTTTCTCGCTTCGGAGTACAAAATTATGACTCAGGATTTTATTCGTCTTGCACCTCTGAAGAAGTATTCTATTGATATGTATTCTCCATCAATCGTAAAAGACGATAGCAAATGTATCCGTTGCCAGCGTTGCGTGAGAACCTGTGTTGAACTGCAGGGCGTAAATGCTTTGACTGTGGCTCACAAAGGCGATCAAATGAAAATCACTACGTTCTTTGAGAAATCGATGAACGATGTGGTTTGCACCAATTGCGGACAATGCATCAACCACTGCCCAACCGGAGCCTTGGTCGAAAAAAACTACATCGAAGAAGTCTGGGATGCCATTGCCGATAAGACCAAGCATGTTGTGGTTCAAACGGCTCCGGCAGTTCGGGTAGGATTGGGCGAAGAATTGGGTTTTGAAGCCGGAACGCGTGTAACCGGAAAAATGGTTGCGGCCCTAAAACGTTTAGGCTTTGATGCGGTAATGGATACCGATTTTACAGCCGATCTCACCATTATGGAAGAGGGTACTGAATTGCTTACCCGCCTGAAAAAAGTGTTGGTTGATCACGATGAGGAAGTGAAACTTCCGATGGCTACATCTTGCTCTCCGGGCTGGATCAAATACATCGAACACATGTTTCCCGATTACCTCAATCACCTGTCAACCTGCAAATCGCCGCAGCAAATGTTTGGTGCGCTTGCCAAAACGTATTATGCCAAAGCCCGCAACCTCGATCCTGAAAAAATTATATCCGTTTCGATTATGCCTTGCACCGCCAAAAAGTTCGAAGCTGCACGACCCGAAATGCATGATAGCGGATACCGTGATGTAGATTACGTGCTGACTACACGCGAATTGGCCATCATGATTAAACAAGCTGGTATCGATTTCATGAAACTGGACGACATGCATTACGATCGTTTGATGGGTGAATCTACAGGAGCCGGAGTAATTTTTGGAGCAACCGGTGGAGTTATGGAAGCTGCATTGCGCACGGCTTACGAATTAGTTACAGGACGTGAAGTTCCTTTCGAAAACCTAAATATTGCTCCGGTTCGTGGTATGGAAGGAGTAAAAGAGGCTTCCGTAAAAATTGAAAATCCACTAAAAGAATGGGCATTTTTGGATGGTGTCGAATTAAAATGTGCTGTTGCACATGGTTTAGTGAATGCCGGGAAAGTGATGGAATCTATTCGGTCGGGCAGTGCAAGCTACCATTTCATTGAGTTTATGGCTTGTCCGGGCGGATGTTTGGGCGGCGGGGGCCAGCCAATTCCAACCAGTCCTGAAATTCGTCAAAAGCGTGCCGAAGCTATTTATGCCGAAGACGAAGGAATGCAGCTAAGAAAATCACATCAGAATCCGGAAATCATTAAGATTTACAAGGATTTTCTCGATCATCCGCTGAGCGAAAAATCGCATCATCTTTTGCATACACATTATAAAACCAGAGAAAGATTTTAGCAAGATAGGTCCGGTGAAAGCCGGACTTTCTTATTTTTGGGGCATGCAATATCAAATCTCATTCAACAGTCCGCTGGGGTTCCTGATTCTGAAATCAGATGGACAGTCAGTTACTGCTATTTCCTTTTCTGAAAACGATATTCAGGAGCAAAATCCGTGTAATATTTTGGAATCCTGTAAAGCACAGTTGGATGATTATTTCTCCGGAAAATCATTAACATTTGATTTGCCACTTTCTCCGGAAGGCACCGAATTTCAGCAAAGAGTTTGGGCAGAATTGTTGAAAATACCGTATGGCGAAAACATTACCTACATGGATATGGCTGTCCGTCTTGGCGACCCTAAATGTATACGGGCAGCAGGTACAGCAAACGGTAAAAATCCGATTGCTATTATTATTCCATGCCACCGGGTGATTGGCGCAGGAAACAAACTTACCGGTTATGCGGGCGGAATCTGGCGGAAAAAACTGTTGCTCGAACTGGAGATGAAGCACAATCCTACCAAACGAACACTTTTCTAAAAATGGATACTACTTTGACTTTTGAAGCATGCGTTGAAACACTGGAAGAAGCATTGGTAGCTCAAAATCGCGGAGCCAACCGCATAGAACTTTGTTCTGATCTGGCACAGGATGGCTTAACCCCATCTCAGGAATTGACCAAACAATGTACAGAAAACCTCTCAATTCCAATTATGGCAATGGTTCGTCCACGCGGAGGAAACTTTATTTATTCTGAAGATGAACTCCTGCAAATGGAATCGGAGATTGCGTACTTCAAGCAATCGGGAGTTGCCGGTGTCGTATTTGGATTGCTTACCGATGACGGTGCTGTTGATGTTGAAAATACCCGACGATTGGCCAAACTGGCGTCTCCACTTCAAGTTACTTTCCACAAAGCCATTGACTATTCCAACGATATTTTGAAATCATTTCAGGAATTAAATGCCATTGAAGGAATTACACGGGTACTGACCTCGGGAGGAATGGACACTGCGTGGAATGGGCGCGAGATATTAAAACAAATGCAGGAGCTACCCGATCGACAAATCAAAATTATTGCTGCAGGCAAAGTACTTCCTGATAACAGAATTCAGATTTCGGAATTTACCGGAATAACTGAACTTCATGGTAAACGAATCGTTTAGAAACTCTCCTGTATTTTCTTTCCCTTTTAAAAGTAGAATCTCATCGAATTTTGAGATCTTCTGCTTTAATAATTTCTAACTTTTTACGGTTACAAGATGCCATTTCCAGGTAAATCTTATTCCAATGTTAATTTATTTGAATATTTTAGTCTTATGGTCGAATAAATCAATAATATCAACTTCAGTCTTTCTGAAAATACCTAACATTGTTTCGTCAAATAAAAATTAAAGTTTTTCAAAAACATAAAATTTAAAACAGATGAAAACAATTAAACAAATTTCAGTTCTAATGCTCACCTTAATATTAACTACTACCAGTTGGGCACAAACATCAACAGAATCAAACAAGAGCCTGTACAAGGCATTCGAAATGTCGGTAAGCGATGGCTTAAACCTGCAGGCAACAGCCAAAGTTGGGATTAAACCCATTTATGGAATGTTCAGCGTCGGAACTCAGTTTCTTGCGGAGAATTACAAATGGGCATTTGGCGCAGGAGTTGGTACTCATCTTCTCAAAACTGAAGATCACTCAATGAATCTCGAATACATGATATTTCATGTCAACGAGAATGAAATCTGGACCGACAACTTCAATAATTTGCAACAATTGAGATTGTTGTACAGCAAGCGGTTAGGCGAAAAAGTAAATATTTTCGGTGGACCAAGCTTAAACATTAACATTGCCGAAAACAAACAGAGTTTCGGCCATACATTTGAAAGTTCCTTCCCTCCTTACGACATTTACTCCAATATTGGAGACAACCACACTGCTAAAGGTTGGATTGGCTTTACTTTAGGTATCCGCTTCGACAAATAATTCAGCTAAAAACAAAAAACCAGCCCCGCCAGATACAAAACCTGACGGGGCTATTTTTTTATCGAACGCTAATCTAAAAGTTTATCGCTAATTTATTTTCAAAGATTCTCTCCATAGGAAAAACCTTCGCGCATCGGTTCTTTGATGTAGGCATCCAACTCAGGATGGTTGGTTACTTTCATATTGGCAGCATCATATTCAATCCGTGTATTAAATCGCTGGGCTAAAACTCCGGTAAGCGACATCTCTACCAATTTTGTTGCATAATCGAAATTTGAGCCGGGCATTGTCCCGTTTTTAATGGCTTCGAGCCATTCGCGCTGCGGGTTTTCTTCAAATGTTCTTGGAATTGTTTGTGCCGGAAGGTTGTTCTGAAATGCTTTCCATTCTTCATCGGGCATCAATAGCCTTGGCTGATTTGGCCGACCTCCGGTCATCAGGCATTGTTTGTCGCCAACCATAATCATTCCACTTCCGGGTAATTTATCCAAGTTCCATTCCTGACGGATTTCAGGCTTCAATCCACCTTCATGCCAGCGCATCGTAACCGGAGTTTTGGTACCACGTGCAGGAAAATCCCACCGGATTATTGCCTGATCAGATACAAAGCCTGTATCTGGAACAGGTGATTTAAACTCAGCTTCAACCACATTAGGCATTCCCAAATCAAGCGACCAGAAGGGGGCATCCAATGTATGGCAACACCAGTCTCCCAGCTCACCGTTACCAAAATCGAACCAACTACGCCATGTTTTAGGCACATATATTTCGTTGTATGGCCGAAAAGCAGCCGGACCAACCCACAAATTCCAGTCTAAATATGCCGGAACAGGCTGTTCTGCTGGCGGGAAACTCTCTGGTTTATTGAAATATTTTCCGGGACCAAAAGTTGGGCCATCAAACCAGGCAATCACTTCTGTAACATTTCCAAGCAAACCGGCTTCATACCATTCTTTTACCTGACGAATTCCGTTGGTTGCATGCCCCTGATTGGCCATTTGACTAACAACACCATAGTGTTTGGCTGCTTTTTGAAGGGTACGTAATTGCCAGATGTTGTGTGCCAGAGGTTTTTCAACAATTACGTGTTTGCCTAATTCCATTGCTGCCATCGCTGCCGGGAAATGCGTATGGTCGGGAGTACAAACCATCACTGCATCAATTTCTTTGTGCATTTCATCAAACATGACGCGAAAATCTTTGTAGCGTTTGGCGTTTGGCATCGCTTTGAATCCTTCGGCTGCACGATTATCATCCACATCGCAGAGAGCAACAATATTTTCATTCCATTTCGGATCTTTTTGATTTATCAATTTACTCCAGTTCGATTTTCCCTGTCCGCCAACACCAATAACGGCAATGTTTAAGCGATTGGATGGTGAACAACTCATAAAGTTTGGAATAAATAAGGCACCTGCAGAAAGCATTGATGCCGATTTAAGGAAATCTCTTCTTGTTGGTTTCATTATTGGTTTAGGGTTAAAATTTATAAATGTTAAAAGTAGAAATATTTATTTCAAAAAATGTTTCGAATCACCCCATTCTCCGTAACCTATTTCGCAGCCCGAGAGTTCTATTCTTGCTTCAAGGCAATTCCTGCACAGTTCGGCATCTTCATCCAAACAAGGTTTGTCTTCGTACAATTGGTATTCCTTTCGATAATCGCAGGGAGTCAGGTTGGGCATCAGAATATTGGCACCAATGGTTAGTGCCTTTTCGCGACCAGCCGGATCAATGGCCTGAAGGGCTGTTGCTGCGGCTATGTTGATGTCGGGCATCAGTAGTCGCAGAGTTGCCACCATTTTTAGGGCAAGATCAAAGCGCTCTTGTTTGGTTTTTATGGTTTTCCTGAATTTATAAAGCGGCGTATCTTCGTGTTCAATATAAGGTCCCATCCCGACCATATCCACATCAATCTGTTTGAAAAAGAGCAGATCGTCAGCTAAATCTTCTATTGCTTGAAATGGAAGGCCAATCATTACACCAGTCCCAAGCTGATAGCCAGTAGCTTTTAAATCTTTTAATGCCTGAAGTCGTCGGTCGAAACTATGAAAATCATTTTTTGGATGAATTTTGCGATACACTTCAGGATTGGAACTTTCGATCCGCAGCAAATACCTATGTGCTCCATTTTCCCGCCATTGGCGATATGTTTCAATTGTTTGTTCACCACATGAAAGAGTAATACCAAGCTCTCCGTTCGAGATTTCCTTAATTTTTCGGAGAAGCAAGTCAACGCGCTTAACAAAAGCCGGCGATGAGATTTCTCCTGACTGAAGTACGACCGAACCAAAGCGATTTTTCCAGGCAAACTGGCAGGCTTCAAGAATTTCCTCATCTGTGGCTTCATAGCGAATTACTTTCTCGTTACTTTTCCGTATTCCGCAATAGAGACAATCCTTAGTACAAATATTCGAGAATTCAACCAAGCCACGGAAATATACTTTGTTACCAATTGTTGACAGTTTTACTGACTGTGCTTTTTGAAAAAGCAACTGTCTATCATTACCCTCAGCATTTAACAAACTAACCAGTTCGTCGTGAGAATATTCGGTGTTTTGTAGTATATCTGTAAACGGTTTCATCTTTTGCGAAGATACAAATTTTGGAATGAGTGTGGATTCCAAAACAGATAAGGTCTCTAATGCTTTTCACCAGATACAGGGAATAAAAGATATGATTTTTTTGGTCTTTCTCATTGTAGTTAGAGTATACTAACTATATTTGTGCTATGGAAAACCTGGTAAAAATAATCGCAATATTTTCACACAAGATTGGTCAGATGGAAGAAGCTGCCAAGGAGCAGTTCAGTTTTAGTGATTTGACTCTTACTCAAATGAATTATCTGGAAACAATATATCAGCTTCATAATCCAAACCTGACCGAATTGGCTTCTGAATTAAACCTGACGAAGCCAACGGTTAAAGTAGCTATTGATAAACTGATCGAAAAGGATTACATCTACCGCGTTCAGTCTGATGAAGATCGTCGCAGTGCGCATCTGCATTTAACTGAAAAAGGCAAATTAATTAATCAAATGCACGACGAAGCTCATCGTCGAATGGCCGAAATGATTGAGAATAATCTGGATTTGGCCGGACAGGAGGAATTGGTTATGTTGCTTGAAAGAGTTTTCCGAAAACAATAAAAATTTATTTATTTAGTTAGAATAATCTAATCAATATCCCCCAAAATTATAGGAGATTACAGCATGGCATTGGATTTAAAATCATCAAAATTTCAAGGATTGAGTGAAGAGGCCGTAAAAGCTAAAATTGCAAAAGAAGGCTACAACGAATTGCCCTCCTCGAAACCAAAAAACTTTTTGGCTCTGGCTTGGGGTGTAGCCAAAGAACCCATGTTTTTACTTTTGGTTGCCTGCGGTACTTTGTACCTGATTTTAGGTGATGTTCAGGAAGGATTGATGTTGCTCGGTTTTGTTTTCGTGATCATGGGTATAGAATTTTATCAGGAAAAGAAAACGGAAAAAGCGCTGGATGCATTGAAAGATCTGGCTAGTCCACGTGCGTTGGTGATACGGGAAGGTATTGAAAAACGAATTGCAGGCCGGGAAGTGGTAACCGACGACCTTATTGTACTTCAGGAAGGCGATCGTGTACCGGCAGATGCTACGGTTCTGTTTAGCGTTAACCTAATGGCTGACGAATCAATGTTAACAGGTGAATCGGTTTCAGTGCGTAAATCGGAATGGAATGGTACCGATAAAAATATTATACCTGGAGGCGATGATCTTCCATTTGTGTATTCCGGATCGATGATTGTGCAAGGAAACGGGATTGTGAAAGTTACTGCCATAGGACCGAATACTGAAATCGGGAAAATTGGGAAAGCACTGGATTCGGTGGTCGAAGAGCCAACCAAATTGAAAACAGAAATGGCGACTTTGGTTAAACGGCTGGCGATTATTGGAATTTCGCTTTGTGTTTTAGTTATTATAGTCTTCACGCTCACTCGCGGCGATTTACTTAAGGGTTTTCTGGCAGGAATTACGTTGGCAATGGCCATGTTGCCCGAAGAATTTCCGGTAGTCCTGACTGTTTTTATGGCACTTGGAGCATGGCGAATGTCGAAGAAAAACGTACTGACTCGAAAACCATCGGCTGTTGAAACACTCGGATCTGCAACTGTTTTGTGTACGGATAAAACAGGTACACTGACGCAGAATAAAATGACAGTTACCCAACTTTTCAACGGGAAAAACTTTCATACAGTCAGCAAATTGAATGGATTTCACGATGGATTTCACGAAATAATTGAATACGGAATTTTGTCAAGCCAAACCAATCCGTTCGACCCAATGGAACGCGCCATCACCAACATGGGAGAAGCATTCCTGAAAAATACTGAGCACATTCATACCGACTGGCAAATGGTAAAAGAATATCCATTGTCGAAAGATTTACTGGCCATGTCGCGTGTTTTCACTGATGTGCCCAATAAGCTCCAAACCATTGCTGCCAAGGGTGCTCCTGAAGCGATTTTTGAACTCTGTCACCTTTCGGCAGATAAAAATACTGAAATGGCTAAAGCTGTTGGTGAAATGGCTTCGCAAGGATTACGTGTACTGGGCGTTGCAAAAGGTACTGTTGCGCAAGGTAACCTTCCTGAAATTCAGCACGATTTTGATTTCGAACTGATTGGACTCATCGGGCTTTCCGATCCAATTCGCGAAACTGTTCCAAAGGCAGTAAGTGAATGTTACCACGCCGGAATTCGGGTGATCATGATTACTGGCGACTATCCGGTAACTGCCATGAATATTGCGCGCGAAATTGGGTTGAAAAATTACGAAGTTTCAATTAGTGGTACCGAACTTCAGGCAATGACCGAAGATGAACTCTGCGAACGTATCAAAGATGTGAATGTATTTGCACGGGTTGTTCCGGAGCAAAAACTAAAAATTGTAAATGCACTGAAACGTAACGGCGAAATTGTGGCAATGACCGGCGATGGAGTAAATGACGCTCCAGCACTGAAGGCAGCCAACATCGGAATTGCCATGGGCGAAAAAGGCACCGATGTGGCCCGCGAAGCTTCTTCGCTGGTTTTGATGGACGATAATTTTGCTTCAATAGTTGGAGCCGTAAAAATGGGACGGCGCATATTCGACAATCTGCAAAAAGCTTTGGGTTACATTTTTGCTATCCATGTGCCCATTGCAGGGCTTTCATTAATTCCTGTATTTTTTAAAGACTTACCACTTTTACTTTGGCCTGTGCACATTGTATTTCTTGAACTGATTATCGATCCGGCTTGCTCTGTTATTTTTGAAGCCGAGAAAGAAGAGAAAAATGTAATGAACCGTCCACCAAAAGATATTAACGAGCCCTTTTTTGGTGCAAGCAAAATTTGGCTAAGCTGCACGCAGGGAATTGGAATACTGGCTATCGTATTTGCGGTATATTTCTTTGGATTAAGAATGGAATATTCCGAAAAAGAAGTTCGGGCGTTAGCCTTTACCACCCTGATTGCAGCCAATATCGCGGTTATTCTTTCTAACCGCTCGTGGACACGCAACATTTTTCAGATCCTTCGAACCTCAAATAAAACCGTAAAATATGTAGTTGGCGGCGCTACTTTTTTCCTGATTCTGATTCTGAATGTACCTTTCCTTCTGGAGCTGTTTCAGTTTGAAAAAATCAGTCTAAATGAAACATTAGTCTGCATCCTGGCTGGATTTTCCTGTATTGTATGGTTTGAACTCTATAAAGTATTTACAAATAGGAAAAAGCTTATTCAAATATTTCCCAGAGCGCTGAATTAAATAATATCTTCAGAAAATCGACTTAGCCATAAAGCCACAAAAGCTATAAATGCGAGCGTAAGTATATTGTGCCCCACAGCAGTAAAATGGTTCTGAAACATTCGAAAAAAATAAATATATTTGGCGGCTGAAAAAGAAATACATGAGTTTTAAAAAATACATATCAAAAAGCTTTATCCTGCGACTGAGCCTGCTACTTGCATTGGTTGGTGCAGCAGCTCTATTCGATATGTATCAGGCAGCCAACCAAAAGTTATCTGAAAAAATCAGTAATATACCGACTCCTGATGATGCCGAAGCCAACAAAATGTTCTTCTGCAATCAGGTTCCAACTTATAATTTAAAAACTGCCGGAACTGAATTTTCTGTTCGTTTTCGTTTTGCTTGTACCCAAGATAAATTTTTATTGAAATACTATAATCTACGAACATTCCAGCTGATGAAAGCGGAACGCTTTCATTCAACTTTTTCAGAATTTTACTCGTTTCATTCCCTTCCATTTAACCGGGTTCTCTACGCAAGTCCCGACGACACGCCTCCTTTAGTTTAATTCAAATTGATCAGACAAATTGATCATTGCGCCAAAACGAAATGCGTTTGGAGGATCTTAGAGATGGATTAAGCATCACATCTAAAGTGAAAAATAAATATAAATAACTAATAATAAACAATTTAAATTTTACAACATGCAGAACAAAGGTGCAATTAGACTTTTTGCAATACTCCTTGGTTTGATTTGTGTTTATCAGCTGATGTTTACCTTCAAGGCAAGCCAGGTTGAAAAAGCAGCCAAAGAATTTGCGAAGGGCGACAAACAAAAAGAACTGATGTATCTTGACTCAATGTCAAGCGAAGTAGTTTACAATTTATTAGGTCTTCGTAAATACACATTCAAAGAAGTAAAAGAACTTGAACTTGGTCTTGGACTTGACTTACAGGGTGGTATGAACGTTACTCTTGAAGTTTCAGTTGTTGATCTGGTTAAATCATTGTCAAATTTCAGTAAGGATTCAACCTTTAACAGCGCCATCAAACTAGCTCTTGAGAAACAGAAAAACAGTCAGGAAGATTTTGTAACTCTTTTTGGAAAGGCTTTCGAAGAAGTATCTCCAAGCGGAAAACTGGCTTCAATCTTCAATACACTTGAATTAAAAGATCAGATTAAATACAACTCCACCAACGGTGAAGTATTGGATGTGTTGCGCAAAGAAACAAAAGTTGCTATCGACAATTCATTCAATATTATTCGTACCCGTATCGACCGTTTTGGTGTAGCTCAGCCAAATATTCAGCCACTGCAAACTGCAGGCCGCATCCTGGTTGAACTTCCAGGTATTGACGATCCGAAACGTGTTCGGAAACTGCTGCAGGGAACTGCAAACCTTGAATTCTGGGAAACTTACGACAACAGTGAAGTTTACCAGTATCTGGCTCAGGCCAATCAGAAAATTGCAGAAATTCAGGCGATTAAAACTCAGACTTCAGTAACATCTACTGATACTACGGCACAAGCTGCAACAAAACCAGCAAACAGTTTGCTTAACGAATTAGATAATAAAGCAAAAACTGATACCAGTGCTACTGCCCAAACCGCGGATATGAAGAAACAGTTTCCACTGTTTTCAATCTTACAACCTAGAGCAACCCCACAGGGTCAATTGTATCCCGGAGCTGCAGTAGGTACATCTCACTTTAAAGATACTGCTACCGTAAACAGCTATTTGAAATTAGACCAGGTTAAGGCGGTATTGCCACGCAACCTGACTTTCAAATGGACTGCAAAAGCCGAAGATAAAGCTGAAAATTTCTTCACTTTAGTTGCGATTAAAGTTACAAGCCGCGATGGCCGAGCTCCACTTGAAGGGGATGTAATAACTGACGCACGTCAGGATTACGCTGACATGGGTAGCCGTCCGGAAGTTAGTATGAGTATGAATAGTGAAGGGGCCAAAATCTGGGCTCGTTTGACTAAAGACAATGTGGGCAAATCAATCGCTATCGTTCTCGATGGTTATGTACGCTCGTATCCAAATGTAAACGGTGAAATTACCGGAGGTCGTTCATCAATTACAGGTTTGGAAAGTATTGAAGAGGCAAAGGATTTGGCAAACATTCTGAAATCAGGTAAAATGCCTGCACCTGCAATTATCATTGATGAATACGTTGTTGGTCCGTCATTAGGTCGCGAAGCCATTAGCAGTGGTATGTGGTCCTTCCTGATTGCATTCCTTTTGGTATTGGGTTACATGCTGTTCTTCTACAGTAAAAAAGCGGGTTTAGCTGCCAACATTGCTCTTGTGGTAAATGTATTCTTCCTGATTGGTGTTTTGGCTTCTATTGGAGCCGTATTAACATTGCCTGGTATCGCAGGTATTGTGCTTACTATGGGTATGGCGGTGGATGCCAACGTGCTAATTTACGAACGTGTTCAGGAGGAAATGATTGCTGGAAAGTCTTTGCGGCTCGCTATAACCGATGGATACAATGCAGCCTACTCGGCAATTATCGACGGACAGGTAACGACTCTTTTAACAGGTATCGTACTTTATATCTTTGGATCAGGTCCAATCAAAGGTTTCGCAACAACATTGATTATTGGTATTCTTACTTCATTATTCACTGCAATCTTCATCTCCCGTTTGATTTTCGAACGTCAGTTAAGCAAAAACAAGGATATCACTTTTACCACCAAAGCTACAAGCCATTGGTTACGTAAAGCAAAAATTCCATTCCTCGAAAAACGCAAATTATTCTATGGTATTTCTGGAGTATTAATCGTTATTTCTCTGATCTCATTCGTTGTACGTGGATTCCATTCAGGTATTGATTTCAAAGGAGGTCGTACTTATGTAGTGCGTTTTGATAAGGACGTAAAAGTAGCAGAGGTTCAAAATGCCTTAACTGCTGCTTTCAATCAGGCTCCTGAAGTTAAAACATATGGTAATGCCAATCAGGTTCGCATTACTACAACGTATAAGATTGAAGACATGAGTATAACTGTTGACAATGAAGTCGAAAATCTTATGTACGAAGGGCTTAAGAAGGCAGGTTATATTGGCGATGTTTCGATTGACACATTTATCAAGGTTAACCGGATGAGTTCTCAGAAAGTAGGTCCAACGATTTCCGATGACATTAAGAAAGATGCTGCATTGGCTATTTTCTTTTCATTGCTTATGATCTTCCTTTACATTTTGGTTCGTTTCAGCAACTGGCAATATGGTTTGGGTGGTGTACTTGCACTTGCACACGACTCCATTATCACCATGGGGGCATTCTCGCTGTTCTACGGAATTTTGCCTTTCAATTTGGAAATTGACCAGGCATTTATTGCGGCAATTCTAACGATTATCGGGTATTCGATTAACGATACTGTAATCGTTTACGACCGTATCCGTGAATACCTGCACCTGTATCCAAAACGCTCGCTAGCTGAGAATATGGATAAAGCAATGAACTCAACTCTTCGTCGTACTTTCAGTACTTCATTAACCGTATTAATCGTGTTATTTGCTATCTTCCTTTTTGGAGGAACTTCAATTCAGGGCTTTACCTTTGCTCTTTTAATTGGTGTTGGTGTTGGAACTTATTCTTCGGTATTTGTTGCTGCTCCATTGGTTTATGACACAATCAGAAAAGTAAAAAAAGTGGATAAATTGTAAAAATCCGCTTAAAATAATTCGAAGCAGGGGTTTCATTCTTCACATGATGAATGGGGCTCCTGCTTCTTTTTATGATGATCCAAACTTCTTAACGGTTCTGTTGCCGTTGTGGTGAACAAGTTTGTATATTTGCTGAGTTTTTTTTCAGACCAACTAATTAATTTAAAAGTTATGGGTGGAGGTGAGATAGTATTAATCATTTTTGTAGCCTTGCTGTTCTTTGGATCGAAGGCTATTCCTGATATTGCCAAAACGCTGGGCAAGGCCATGCGCGAATTTCAAAAAGCAACGAACGAGATAAAACGTGAGATTAACGAAAGTGGCGGCATTGGCGATGAAATCAAAGATCTCAAATCAACAATTCAGGGAGCGAAAAGTGATATTCAGGATGGTGTTCGTACACATACCAGCGATATTGAAAAAGATATTCAGGAAATTAAAAGCGATGTTACAACCGGTACTCAAAACATTTCCAGTACCATTACCAACGAGGCCAAAATGGATTAAGTGGTTATAAATCCTTTTTTACCTAAACCAAGCTACCTACCCCAACGACCAAACACGCAAAAAATCTCAACGATTGATTAAAGTTGAAAAAATAACAAAGTCATTTGGCGAACTTCAGGTTTTGAAGGGAATTGATCTAAACGTCCCCAAAGGAAAACTTTATTCGATTGTTGGACCAAGCGGAGCTGGAAAAACAACCCTGCTACAGATTATTGGCACATTGAGCCAGCCTGCTTCCGGAAAAATATTCATCAACGGACAAAATATTTCGGCCATGAACGAGCGGCAACTGTCCGACTTCAGAAACCGACAAATTGGTTTTGTATTCCAGTTTCATTATTTACTTCCCGAATTCTCTGCCCTCGAAAATGTGTGCATTCCTGCTTTTATTGCAAAAACCCCAAAGAAGGAAGCCGAACAAAAGGCACGCGAATACCTCGATTTTTTGGGTTTATCGCATCGTCTCAATCACAAACCAGGCGAACTTTCGGGAGGGGAACGCCAACGTGTTGCCGTGGCTCGTGCGCTAATAAATAATCCGGCAGTTATCCTGGCCGACGAACCTTCAGGAAACCTCGACACGAAAAATCGTCAGGATTTGCACGACCTGTTTTTTACCTTGCGCGATCAGTTCAACCAGACACTCGTTATAGTCACACACGACGAGAGTTTTGCAGCCCAAAGCGATTCCATTATCCGAATGAAAGATGGACTTATCGAATCGTGAAAGAGTCCAATCGTAGCATTCAGCATTCAAAAAAATCTAATCTGTACAAATGATTGACTTACCTGAAAACATCCAATCATTTCTTGACCAGAAAGTTCTCACATTCAATCATTCTACATTTATAGAAACTGACCCGATTCAGGTTCCGGCACTTTTTGCCAGCAAAGAAAACATTGAAATAGCAGGCTTTTTAGCGGCAACTTTGGCATGGGGACAAAGGCCAACCATCATAAAGAATGCACTTAGGCTTATTGCCTGTATGAATAACAATCCCCATGAATACCTTCTAAATACACCGGAAGATGAATGGGATGTATTTCTCGATTTTAAGCATCGCACATTTAACGGCATCGATTGTATTTATTTTCTGAAGGCCTTGAAAAATATTTACCTGAATCACGACGGACTGGAGCAGGTTTTCACTCACGGATACCAGAAAGACCAAACGATTTCCAGTGCACTGGTGTATTTCCGGAAAGTATTTTTTGAGTTAGAACATGAGCACCGAACGGAGAAGCACGTATCGGATGTTGAGAAAGGCGCCGCAGCAAAGAGACTCAATATGTATTTGAGATGGCTCGTAAGAACCGATAAGTCAGAAGTCGATTTTGGATTATGGAAGCAAATTCCAGCCTCAGCATTGATGTTGCCCCTGGATGTACATACCGGAAATGTGGCCCGCAAATTAGGTCTGCTTACACGTGCCCAAAACGACTGGCGTGCAGTAGAAGAAATTACAGCGAAACTTAGAGAGTTTGATCCTGAAGACCCTATTAAATATGATTTTGCGCTGTTCGGACTGGGAGTTTTTGAAAAGTTTTAGGAAGTACCATCCTAATTATCATTTTTGTTTCGTTGGTTCTAAGCTCAATCTCAAATATTCTTAGAAGAAACTTCAATTAGGCATACTAAATTAGATTGTCTGAACCGGATTTTATAGAATCCAAAACTTGCATAATAAAGAAAGCTTCGCTTTCGGAAAAATGCAACCAAACGAGACAGGGTTCAATTTGTTTAAAATTTTCAATTTCGAGATTCATAAATTTTCCAAAACCCCTATAAATTTTCAGTAGAAACTCTTGATTTGGAGTACTATATGTGATACCAACCTGAACTTTATTTTTTAACGCAACATTATTCTTAATGAAGTTCACATAATCGGTTATATCTAAGCGGAATCCTATTGCCGAAGAATGCCTGAAATCAATCAAAACATTAAAATCCGGATTGAACTGCTCCTCTTTAACAAATGCCAAAGTAAGGTTCATAACATCCGTTATACTGATCTCACCCTGATAATTACAAACAATGAGATTCAGTTCTGGTAAAATTTTGTAAGAAGTGTACTTTTCCATTTTTCACATCCCCATCTGCAAATTACGAATTTCATTTTTCAAAAGAAAATATTCGTTATTTTATTTGTCAGATCCTCAACAAATTCCTGATCGCTAATTAACTAATTGAACCAATAAGACAATTTAAGAACCAATGCCCGGTTGCGTGGGCTCCAGTCACCC
Source organism: Prolixibacteraceae bacterium (assembly GCA_019163175.1). Taxonomy (GTDB): domain Bacteria; phylum Bacteroidota; class Bacteroidia; order Bacteroidales; family Prolixibacteraceae; genus Aquipluma. The sequence continues at coordinate 41,377 of JAFLKN010000047.1, forward strand.
GTATAGTAATTGTCGGTATAAACTACAAACAAATCGGAAACCGGTTTATAGCGCCACTGAAATCTTAAGTTGATGTTCATGTTGTCAATCTGCTCATTGTATTGAACGAAAGAGGAAAAGAAAACCTTGTCACTCAAAGTCAGATCGAGTTTAGGGCCCAACAGCCAAAACCGGGCACGTTCAAATGGGGCGGGAAGATTGATATCGTTGTATGAAAAGTTGACCGACATATTTAAATAGGGCTGATAACGGTAAGTTAATTTACCTTGTACGACTCCAATTTTTCCGCTGTAGAAACCACCGGTTGCAACAGTAGCAGAATAATTAAACAAGGTTCGCATGTCAGAGATATAGTCGATAAAACCAATGTTGGTTGAATATTCCGTTCCCTTTCTTAAAACAGTACTGCTGATGTGCGTAGGATCAAAATCCTTGTCCAATCGCGTGTAAATATCCTTTATACCGGCGTCAAGTGTAGCCCGGTTGTTAAATTCAAACTTATACAACAGGTCAACTTCATGATCAATCTGATTGTATTCAGCATCGAAAAAATAGTCTGAGTCCATTACAATTCCATGGCTGACAATCCTTTTATTGGGAACCCACAACAAACTAAATTCAGGATTTAAAAGGTTATAACCTGTTCGCCGAACATATCCTGCTTCAGCACTGTAATTCTCGCCAACACTTGCTTGAGCCATTAAGGCATGAATGCGGCGGGTATTGTATGATAGCGACGCCCCCTGCGCGTATTGCTTCTCCGGATTCGCCGGACTAAATGAACGGTGATAAAACAATTTTCCGCTCCAGGCATTGTCTCTGCTGGCCAAATTGTAATCGATACCGGCTATTCTGTTAAAATTTTGCGTGCCAGGTTCGTCCATATATTCCTTGTTCACGAGGATCATTCCAATATTTGATCTCGAAAATAATTTGCGTTGCAGCGATACCACCATAAAATTGCGTGATAGCTGATTGTTGGTTTTTTCTGTCTGCATATCCAGAAGTCCCAAACGCCAATTGTTCCCGATCTTGCCACTCAACCGTGTACCTGCTAAAACTGGTGCATCCAAACCAATCCGGCGTGAGAAAAAAGGTGTTACAGAGCCAAAACCATAGTTGGAAAAGAGGTCACTATTTTCGAGAAAAAACTGGCGTTTCTCCGGAAAAAACAATTCAAACCGGTCGAGATTTGTCACCTGCTGATCGACTTCTGCCTGCGAAAAATCAGGATTGTACGTCAAATCAAGATTCATAGAAGTCGTGATTCCTAATTTGGCATCAAAGCCGAAATCGCGCCGGTATGTTGAATTTGTTCCCGCCTCAAAATTTCGAGCTGCACTGCCGAAAACATAAGGAATGACCGAAAACATCATTTTTGATTTGGGAAGCGGCTCTTCCCATTGCAGCACTCCGGTGTAAGCCAGACTGGCCGTTGCAAACTGACGAGGTACCGGCGCCCATGCCGACTTCTCATTCGTTTTCAGATCGAGGCGACTGAAATTCACATACCATTTGTCAGTCCCCGACTTAAACCTAACCGAGCGAAAAGGAATACGCATCTCGGTTACCCAGCGGTCGTTGTATTGAATTGTTTTGGAATCCCATTTGCAATCCCAGTTTAGATTTACAGCACCACCATTCGATTGGGTTCCGTCCCACTTTGCTCCCGAAACCGATGCTCCAAAAGAAAAACCGTTGGTCTGATCTAAAAAAGTATCGAAGAAAACCAGGAAGTTGTCGTTGTTGCCAAATACAAAATCGCGTCGGAATGATTCCATAATTCGTTTTCCGGGGATGGTATCGAAAAAGGTAACTCCCAGATAGAAGGCTTTATCATCATAGGTCATAACAACTTCAGAAGGAGATTTGGCCAAACCCGAATCAACCGGAAGAACAACATGAAAATCGGTTGCCTTTTCAGCCTTCTCCCAGTCAGTCTCGCCAATCAAACCGTCGAGTTTAATGGTTCCGGTGGCTCTTTTAACACGAAGCACAACGTTCTCGTTGTTTTTGTGAGCAACAGGATCACTTTTTAAGCTTTTTTTTGAAGGTTTATCTTTATCGGATGAATAGGAAAATAAATGGATTGTCAGTAATAAGCCAACAAGAAAAAATTTCATATAGCAAGGTTAGGATAGAATTGGTTTAAAGACTGTCAAAAATATAAAAACCCCTATTGAAACCAAGATATTCCTTTCAAACAATTGTTAATAGGAAATACTGAAGTATTAAAGTGCCAAGAATAAAAACAGTGAAAAGAAATCAGGGAATATTCAGTTTGAATTTTCCTTAATCTCTTTTCACTTTACTGAAAGATTGTAGGTTTCAATATTTTATTTTGAAGCAATCATTTAAACCATTCAACTACTTAGCAGCAGCAACTTTTTCGATTTCACGTTTAAATTCCTCGGGTTGATACAACAACACAACATTCCCTTCCTGTATATTTTGTTCGACCACTCCGTATTGATCGTTTTCGGCAACCACTTCAATCTCATGTTCAATAATGCTCCCACCTTTCTTCAAATAAACAATCTGTTTGCCGTCTTTCGAGAAAATGGCTTTCAACGGAACCAACAACTTATCCTGATAAGAGGCAATTACGATATCACTATTGGCGTTCATTCCGGGTTTCATTTCCTTGTCAGATCGTTCGAACCGGATAACAACCCTGAAAACTTTCATATCAAAATCCTTGTGATCTTCACCAACATTGGCAATCTTGATCACTTTTCCCCAGAATATTTTATCAGGAAGGGCATCAATTGTGATGCGAACACTGTCGTTAACTTCAATTTTCGAAATATCAATTTCCCGAATAAAAGTTTCAGTAATGGCAATGGACATGTCGGGCAAAGTTGCTACCGATGGTCTCCAGATATCAATTTGTGAATCTTTTCCATAAGCTTTTCCATTGCGGTCTTTTGCAAACATTACAATTCCGTCTTCAGGAGTGGTAATGGTCGTTGAGTTCAATGCAGCCTGATATTTACTGATTTTAACCTGATATTCAGCCACGCGATCTTTATGACGGGTTACCCTAAGTTTCTGACGGTTTTTTTCAAGCAAATAATTCCGGGTGATTTTATCTACTTCAATTTCGGCTTTCTGATAATTCATCTGAGTTTTTCGCTGATAGGCTTCCGACTCATATTTCGATTGTTCGAGGTCTATTTTCAGGTACTCCAGATCGAGCTTGGCATTGTTGATGGACTCCCTTCGCTGAGAAAGATTGACAGCACTGTCGAGCACTGCATCGCGCAGGTCGGAATCTACCTTTTCTTTCTCCTGCATGAAGTTTCTCATGTTCGTCATTATCTGACTATCATCAAGTTTGGCAATATAGTCACCTTTCTTAACAGCTTTCCCTTCGACAATAACATCTGCAAGTTTATACTGGTAAATGTGCAACTCCTCATCGCAAATTATATCAGGCAAATTAATATCAGTATATTTTTCGCCCCGAACTTCGCCTTTACAATTGACAACAACCTCTAAATTACCTTTTCTGATTTTATAGGATTTTTCACTTACAGGCTTTACCTGAAAGTATACCAAAGCAGCTATTCCTATGACGCCTATAGCTAATCCCGGAATCAGATATTTATTTTTCTTTACCATGTCGGATTAGTTTTTAATGATTTTATCGTACTCGGCAGTCAGTGTTTCTTTCTTTACAAAATCGTAAAGTGTCAGCATACGTAAACGATAAAAATAATTCCAGTAGGTTTTTACGGCATTGATGTATGCCTTACGGGCTGATTCACGATCGTTTCGGGCAACATTCAATTTAATAACATCAACCTTTCCGATCAGGAAACGCTGAAAAGTAACCTCAAATCCCTTTTGTGCCACAGTATCAGCTTTTGCAGCATTTTTCACCTGTTCGGCCTGAAGATTAAACTCCATTACCGACTGAAAAATATTCTGTTCGAAGTCGATTCGGGCCTGTTTGATGCGCGCATTGGCAACCTCACGAGTCGATTCGGCCATCATCAAACGTCCTTTTCGTCTACCCCAATCGACCAAAGGAACGTTAACACCAACACGCAATCGCTGACTTTGATCGGGCTGATCGTAAACCATGTCAAAATTTTCGGCAGATTGATTAAGGCCAAACACAGCATACAAACTGGTATTTAGTCCAGATTGGGAGCGGGCTTGTGCAACCGCCCGGTTTTGTTCAAGCATTTGCTGTGACTGATCAAGTATGTCGGGATTATTTCTTAAAGCAAGATCCAAAGCTTCATCAGCACTGACCTGTAAAGTCGGAATTTCAGAGGGAACCTGGCAATTGACCAGTGTCGCTTTATCCAAAACAAGATATGAATTAAGACCCGATTGTGCCCGTATCACTTCCAGATTGGCGCTGCTTAAAGCCTGCTGCGCATTTAATTGGCCCAGTTCAAGGTTTAAAAGTTCATCCTGAGTAACAGTTCCAACCTGAAAACGTCCCTTCCCAATCTTGTAAAGTGTGTCAGCATTGGCCATATTGTTTTGTGCAATTTTCAGCTGAATTTGTGCATCGACCAACTCAAAAAACATCGAAGTACTTTTCATGGCCAGGTTTTCCTGCGACTGAACAAATTCCTTTTTAGCCTTTTCAAATTTGATTGGTTCAATTTTCGATTCCCATCGTAATGAATTATAGCCGTTAAGTGACTGCGAATAACCAATACTCACAGGTGTTGCCTGATATGAAGTAGTTGGATCGTCACCCAGATTCTTCACCATCCCTAGCTCAGAACTCAGAAAAAAACTACCTCCAGTCAATCCGATTTTTTGGTTTAACTGAAGTGACATGTCCGAATTCAAATAATCGCGCAAAACGTATTCTTCTTCGTTGGTCTGAAAGTTATACTCACGCTTCCGGTAATGGTTGAAATCTAAGGGAGTCGCTGCCAAACTCAGGCTAGGCAGTTTATCAGCTTTATAATAGCGAAACTCCCAATAGCTGGCCAAATACATATTCTTATACCTGAATGCATCGAGCGATTTCTGAGATGCAATTTTAACAACCTCATCAAGACTTAAAACATAGGAGTCTTTTTGGGCATTCACATTCTGAAGCAATAACACAAACAGGGCAATTAGTAACAATATAGATTTTTTCATTTTTCTTGATTTTAAGCACGTAACGATTCAACAGGATCTTTTTCAGCAGCTCTTTTGGCCGGCATGTATCCAAACATGATTCCAACAAGAGCCGAAACCCCAAACGCAATAACAATGCTGAACAGTGAAACAATAGTCTTGATATCAAAAACAGCAGTAATTATTTTGGAAAGTGCAACTCCCAGAATAATTCCGATGATTCCTCCTGAAATACTAATTAATGTAGATTCAGCAAGAAATTGAGCAACAATGTCTTTCCTCGAGGCGCCAATAGCCTGCCGCGTTCCGATTTCACGAATACGTTCCATAACCGAGGCAAGCATAATATTCATGATGCCGATACCTCCTACGATGAGCGAGATACCTGCAATTGCACCCAATACAATATTGAAAATCTTTTTGGTACGTTGTTGTTGTTTCAATAACAATTCGGGAATTGTAACTTCAAAATCGTACAACCCAGAGTGGCGGCGCAATAAGATGCGCTTTACAATATTTGCAGTTGCCCCAAGTTGTTCGGTTTCTTTTACCTGAAGAATAATTTTATCGAGCTGATTTAGGTTTTTATCATCGGCTGAATTGGTGCTTGTTGTAGTAACCATTCTGCGACGAGCTGTTGACCGTTCAACTTCGTCGGCACGAACTAAAGCCCTGTTTTTGAAGCGCATCAAGATGGTTTGTGCAGGGATAAAAATCTTATTATCCGAACTGCTGATTCCCATTTCATCAGAGGCCGAAGCCGTAAAATCGCGCCGCTCGACTACTCCTATAATTTTCAACCATATCTGTCCACATTTAATGTATTTGCCAATTGGGTTCTCCTGATTAAAAAAGACGCTTTTAATGTTGTCGCCAATTACGCAAACCGGCAAACCGGCATCCGATTGCAATTGATTAAAAACTTCGCCAAGCTGAAGTGTGATATTGAATAATTTGAAATAATTGGTATTGACTCCTTCAAGCACCACAGGCTTACTTTTACCGTCAATTATTGCTGAGTAGTTGTAAGATATAACCGGACTTAACATGTTTACAGTAGGAACAACTTCTTCAATCGCTTTTAAGTCGAGCATCGTCAAGCCTTTTGAAAACTTTTTTGCGCCTGCTTTCTCCTCCTGATTTTCAGTAGAATTTTCGTTTCCCGTCGCTTCAATAGGAGTGATAATGATGTTATTCACACCCACCATTTTTATCTGTTCCAGAATTTCCTGCTCTGCACCATTCCCAATGGCCAGCATGCTAATTACAGCAGCCACCCCAAAAATGATACCCAGTGCAGTTAAAATAGACTTGAGTTTATTGTCGATAATAGCCTCAAAACCAATAATTATATCGTGAAAATATTTTTTAAAAATCATCGCTGTTGTTTTAGGTTTTGAGAATTACTTCACTTGAATTACTTTGGACATCATCGGAGCTTGCCCGGGAACTGGCATCGGTTCAGGTTTCTTTTTAAGCATTTCTTCACGTTCCTTCTCAGCCTGAAGGCGCGTATTTTCTTTCTCTTTTTTAATTTCCTCGAATATATCAGAACCTACAAGTTTCAAATCAGCAGCATTTTCGGGTTCGGTGAGCCAAACCATATCGCCCTCTTTTAAACCCTTTTTTACCACAACATTATTTTCGTTTTCGTCACCCAACCAAACGACTTGCTTTACCGGATGTTCTGTGCCAACATAAACAAATTTCATGCTGTCGTTTTCGAATACAACATCGGTTGCAACCATCAAAGTATCGGCAAAAGTACCGGCCTCAATAGCATTGCTGGTTGTCATTGCTGGTTTTAAATCCTTATCCTTCCCAAATATCTTAATCTTCACTTCGAATACCTTGGCATCGCTATTTGGCATCGCCTGCCCAATGTTCGCAACAGCAATTACCTGTCCTGACAGCTGTTTTTCAGGAAAAGCATCTATCCCGATCTTTACATTCTGACCTACTTTTACTTTCGAAATATCAATTTCATTAATATAGGTTCTTGAAATTAAATTTGTCATTTCAGGAATAGTAGCAATAACCGAATTGTATGGACCAACCTTCGATCCTGTTTTGATAATCTCTCCCCAGGGGAACTTAAAGTATGTAAGGATGCCGGCTTTTGGAGCAGTGATTTCAAGTGAATTGAACAATTTTTGAAGTTCCTGTGAACGTTCCAGAATTTGGCGGTAGTTGATGTATTTCCGATCAACCTTATTTTCCTCTTGTTTTTTCTTCAGCACATAGGCTTTCTGTTCCTGATCAAGTCTTCGTTTGGCTTTATCCAAATCCATACTGGCCTTTTTCTGGATAGATGGAGACTCGTAAACTGATTCTTCCATAATAATTTTCTTCTCAGCCTGATCGAGTCGTGCATTTACAATTACATCGCGTTGATTACTAAGGTTCAGGTTCGAGTCAATTTTACTGTCTTCGTATTCCGACAGCATTTTATCCATATCATCCTGTGCAAGTTTAATCTGTTCTTCAACTGCAGTGTGATCAAGTGTGGCCACATAGTCACCTGAATCAACCAGCGTTCCTTCGTCAACCATGTGAGTAATGGTCAACTCCCAGATGCGTAAATTACGATCTTTCAACTTTTCAGGAATATTAATACTCTCGGATTTCTCGGATTCCAATTGACCCGATGAAAAAACAAAAGCGGTAAAAGTGCCTCGTTTTACATCAACAGTAATCTGGCTAAAATCCTTTTCTCCTTTGCGCAGAAAAAAATACAAAACAATAAAAAGCAATGCAGCAATAGTAATTACAATGATCTTTTTGGTATTCATGGTTTCTAGTTAATTGGTATTTTGTGTTGGTTTATATCTAAACGGCGAATGTGCAATAAATTATATTGAATCTCAAATTCAAAGCGATTTCAAGTGAAATAGAACCTATCTAAATTTTAAAGGTGAGATTGCTCAACATTTATGCCAAATTTGTAATCAAATTATATGTTCTATTACATTTTGATGGTTCAAATGGCAAACATTTTATACTTTGATTAGAAAACTGGGAACTGGTTTAAACCTTTGTTATAAATATTTATAATTTATTAAGAGAGAAAGTCAGTAAATTAGGACAATAAACGCCAAACAAAGTTTTATGCGAATTCTATTGCTGTTCCTTGCATTGCTCGCGGTATGTTCCGGGTTCTCGCAACCTGCAAAGAAAATTCTACTGTCAGGAATTGTGTTAAACCCAGATTCAGTTCCTATTCCTGATGTTGCAATTATTAATGCACGAACAGGAAAAACAGTACGAACCAATACCGCAGGCTTTTTTCAAGCTGAAATGGCAGAAGGTGATTCACTAATGGCCTACCATATTGCTTTTAAAAAGCGATTTATCCGCGAAACAGACAATATCCAATTCCTGGTTCTTGAACCTGAAATTCAAGAGCTATTGCAAATTGATATAACAGATCACGAACAGGAAAAGAAGAATCTGGAACAAACCGTTGATGACATCAAACGCCTTGCACCATTAGAAGAACTATCGGGTTATGATCTCAAATCGAGACAAACCCAATTTATTGAAGATCATGGATCGCACAATAAAGGTTTCAGTCCATTTTTCGGACCAACGGTTCATGTTCCATTCGGAAAGATCGGAGAGATTGTCTCGAATTTGACGAAACGGCACCAACTAAAAAAGCTAAGTTCACACTATCATTTAGTCAAAACAAAAAAGAAATAACTCAGCGATTAATATTGAACAGATTTTTAAATCAAATCGGAAACAAAAGGAAATCCTAAATCGTTTAATAACGAAAAAATGAAACGTTTAATAATACTTTCCGCATTCCTTTCATTCAGTTTAGTTGTTAGCTCACAACAAAGAATTGAAGTTGAAACTGGAGAAAAAAACATGTCGAAAGGCCAGCAAATGGCTATAACAGTAGTCGTTCCTGAATCAAAGTCAAAAGATATTGATCCGCTTTGGAAAAAGTATATCAATAATCGCGGCTTTGGTGAACGAGTAGGCAATTTGGCCACACAGATTGGCAATATTTTTAAAAGTGAGGAAAACCAGGCACAACGCGACAAACTCAAAGTTGAAAAAAATGGTGATGAATGGTATGTTCGTTCCATCGAAGAAGCTACTATCACCAAACACTCTATGGATGTTTATGCCCGAATGACCGATTTGCCAAATGGCTGCCAGATAAGCGCGTTTTTTCAATATACTGATTCGGTATTTATTAACGAATCGAACGTTGATCAGGAACGTATTCAGACCATGAAAAACTACATTCGTGAATTTGGAGTGGAAGCCTATAAAAATGTTGTGGACGACCAAATTAAGGAAGCGAAAAAAGAAGTTTCGAGACAGGAGTCGGTTTTAAAAGACATCGAATCGGATTCGAGAAAGGAAGAAAAAGCAATTTCGCGATTCGAAGCTGACATTCAGGAATACAATGCCGGAATATTTGAGGTAGAAAGCGACATAGTCAGACTTGATGATATTATTTCAGCCAAAAAAGTTTCCGCCTCAACTTTGACGAAAAAAACTCCTGAATATGATGCAGCAAAAAAGGAATTGAAAGATTTGGCAAAAGAAAAATCCAAATATTTTAGCAAGATCAAATCATTGAAAGGAAAGATCAAATCCAAGGAACAAGATATTAAGTCGGCTCAGGGTAAAATTGGAGAGAATGAACTGAAACTTGTTCGTCAAAGAGCAGTTATACAAGAAAAAGAACTGATTGTTGAGCAATTAATAGCTAAAAAGGATGGAATTCAATAGTGAATAGTTTCGAGCAAAAAGAATGGTCAGCCTTTTGAATAGCTGACCATCCTTTTTTTTGCCTCAGGAAATAAGCGAACGAATATCCTGAATAATTGTTTGAGCCAATTTGTCGGCTTCATCCATCGAAGGAGCTTCAGCATAAATTCGAATGATGGGCTCGGTATTCGATTTGCGCAAATGTACCCACCGGTCAGCAAAATCAATTTTCACCCCATCAATATCGGTAACTTGCTCGTGCTGATATTTGTCTTTCATCTGTACCAAAATTCCATCCACATTAATTTCGGGTGTAAGTTCGATCTTATTCTTTGAAATGAAATAATCGGGATAGGTTTTTCTTAACTCCGAACACTTCATACCTGATTTGGCCAACAAGCTTAAAAACAAGCCCACTCCAACCAGAGAGTCGCGTCCGTAATGCGAAGCAGGATAAATAATTCCTCCATTTCCTTCACCGCCAATTACAGCATTGGTTTCTTTCATTTTGGCAACCACATTTACTTCACCTACAGCTGCTGCCGAATAAGTTCCCTTGTGCTTTTCAGTAATATCGCGCAAAGCACGCGATGATGACAAGTTGGAAACCGTATTGCCGGGAGTCTGACTCAAAACGTAATCGGCGATTGAAACCAGCGAATACTCTTCATTAAACATCGATCCATCTTCGCTTATAATAGCCAGTCGGTCAACATCCGGATCAACCACAAAACCTACATCAACGCCCGATTCACGAATAATGGCAGATGTTTCAACCAGATTTTCAGGAAGTGGCTCAGGTGTATGAGCAAAGTGCCCGGTTGCCTCACAATTGATTTCAACAATTTCTTTCACACCCAATGCACTAAGCAAGGCTGGGATAACAATTCCACCGACCGAATTCACAGCATCAATGGCAACTTTAAACTCGGCTCTCCGGATGGCTTCAACATCAACCAAATCCAAGTCTAAAACCTGCTGAATATGAATATCAGTATAATCTTTGGCAAATACTTCGCCCAAATCATCGACCTCAGCAAAACTGTACGATTCGTATTCAGCGATTTCCAAAACCAGTGCTCCTTCGGCGGCATTTAAAAATTCGCCATTGTGGTTAAGCAATTTCAGCGCATTCCACTGTTTCGGATTGTGACTGGCAGTGAGGATTATTCCCCCCTGAGCCTGCTCCTCTTTCACCGCAATTTCGGTAGTTGGCGTAGTTGCCATCCCCAAATCAACAACCATACAGCCCATTCCTGAAAGTGTTGCCACCACCAAGGATTGAACCATTGGTCCCGAAATGCGCGCATCGCGGCCAACCACAATAGTTATAGTTTGCCCGGGATGTTGTTGTTTCGCCCATTCGGCATAGGCTGCTGTATATTTAACTACATCAAGCGGACTCAAACCCTCGCCCGGTTTACCGCCGATTGTTCCGCGAATTCCTGATATCGATTTAATTAAAGTCATATGATTTGTATTTTTGATTTAATATTCCGATGCGCTTACATTTTAGTAAACTGCAACACAAAGATAAGGAGTTCGGTTCCTAAAATTGAAGCCGAAGCAAAAAGATTGACGAAAAAACAAAAAGGGCATCGGATCTCACCCCATGCCCTCTGAGTTTTTTGTCAAGACCGAAAGTCTATGTCAAAAACCACAACAAACTTATGAAAAAAAATTCCGCAATACGATTATATAACAGTTCATAAAACTTTTACCCCTATCCCGATTGCAAGCTGTATATAGCTTTTAACTTATTTTAACAAAAACGATGATTTTGACTTGAAGCATGAACGAAATTTCCGCACTACTTCCAACATGGCCGCATTATTTATTTAAATTTGAAAATTATCCACAGTGAGAAAATAAGAATAAATGAAACTAAACAAGCGATTAATTTTCATTACGCTAACTGCTGCACTGGGAGGGTTTCTATTTGGATTCGATACTGCAGTTATTGCAGGAGCAACTTCTGCACTCGAACAACTATTTAATCTGGATAAATTCTGGCTCGGATTTACCGTTTCAATTGCCCTTATCGGAACAATCATCGGAACAATGGTCGTTGGAAAGCCTGCCGATCTCTATGGACGAAGAAAAGTTTTATTTTATTTGGCTGTGTTTTACGCCTTGTCGGCTTTCGGATGTGCTTTTTCGTTTAACTGGTATTCGTTGCTCTTTTTCCGTTTTCTGGGTGGAATAGCTGTTGGTGGTGTTTCTGTAGTTGGACCGATGTATATTGCAGAAATTGCTCCGGCCAAATACCGTGGGCGCTTGGTTGGTATGTTTCAGTTTAATGTTGTACTCGGAATACTTATAGCCTATTTCTCAAATTACCTGGTTGGCTTATTTGGATTAGGAGACATGGAATGGCGCTGGAAATTAGGCGTAATGGCTATTCCATCAATTCTGTTTTTTATCACACTGTTCTTCATTCCACGAAGCCCACGCTGGTTGGTTAAAATGGGATGGATTGACGAAGCCCGCTCTGTACTAATTTTAACCGGCGAAGAATTTGTCGAGAAGGAAATTGACGAAATACTTGAATCCATTGAGTCAGAAAAGAAAAATGGCAAAGAAGTACTGTTCAGCAAAAAATTTAGTTACCCGATTTTTCTGGCCGTTTCAATTGCCATGTTTAACCAATTTTCAGGAATAAATGGATTGTTATATTACCTGAATGACATTTTCACGCAAGCCGGATTCAGCAAAGTTTCGGGCGATCTGCAAAGTGTGGCCATTGGCGCTACCAACCTGCTTTTTACCATGCTGGCCATGACCATTATCGACAAAGTTGGGCGAAAACTTTTACTGCTCATTGGATCAATCGGAACGGCTGTTTCGTTGGCTGGAGTGGCATTTATCTTTTTCACCAACAGCCATCAGAATTTATTGGTTTGGCTGCTTGTTAGCTACATCGCTTTCTTTGGTTTTTCGCAGGGTGCTGTTATTTGGGTGTACATTAGCGAGGTATTTCCCAACAGTGTTCGATCAAAAGGGCAGGCACTAGGTAGTTTTACACACTGGATAATGGCTGCTGTTGTATCCTGGGTTTTCCCTGTCATGGCCGAAAAATCGGGTGGTTATCCATTCCTTTTCTTCTCAGCTATGATGCTTCTCCAGTTTTTCGTAGTGAAATTCATGTATGTCGAAACGAAAGGAAAATCATTGGAAGCCCTTCAAAAAGAAATCTTAAAATAACTGACCAATTCATACCATGAATTCATCCAAACCCATTTTATCAGGAATAGCATTGCTTTCAGCATTTGTAGCCGGAAGTGCAACCATTGGCACAACACAAACCATTCAGAAACCCAATATCGTTTATATTCTGGCTGACGATCTGGGCTATGGCGATTTAAGCTGTTACGGACAGAAAAAATTTAAAACTCCGAATATTGACCGTTTAGCAAGCAATGGAATGCTTTTTACCCAGCATTATGCCGGATGCACCGTTTGTGCGCCTTCCCGATCATCGCTCATGACCGGATTAAACACGGGCCATACTCCCATTCGCGGAAACAAAGGTTGGGACCCTGAGGGACAATATCCAATTCCGGCCAGTACTTTTACGCTGGCCGAAATGCTAAAACAAGCCGGATACCATACCGGGGCTTTCGGAAAATGGGGACTCGGATTTATTGGCACCGAAGGCGATCCAAACAGGCAGGGCTTTGATGAATTTTTCGGATACAATTGCCAGAGTCTGGCGCACAATTATTACCCCGAATATTTATGGGACAATGATCAAAAGATAATCCTGAAGGGAAATTCGGGGAGTCAACTGAAAGAATATGCACCAAAACTAATTCACGATCGGGCGCTCCAATTTTTAGTGAAGAATAACCCAAATCAGACAGGAAAACCATTTTTCTTGTTCTATCCCAACATCATTCCACATGCTGAATTGCTTTTGCCTGAAGAGAACCTCAGTGAATTCAGGGGGAAATTGCTACCCGAAAAGAATTATAAAGGCGCCGAACCCGGAATGTCAGGCTTCAGGAAAGGCGGATACGGTTCTCAACCCGAAACGCATGCAGCATTTGCGGCCATGGTTACCTTACTCGACAAGCAGGTGGGTGAAGTGGTTGCCAAACTTAAAGAACTTGGACTCGATCAAAATACGATTATTATTTTCTCATCCGACAATGGACCTCATCTTGAAGGTGGCGCCGATCCTGATTATTTTGACAGCAATGGTCCTTTAAAAGGCTACAAACGCGATATGTATGAAGGAGGAATCCGAGAACCTATGATTGCCAGCTGGCCAGAAAAGATCAAGGCCGGATCCAAAACCGATCATATTTCAGCTTTCTGGGATGTGATGCCAACACTGGCCGAAATTGCCGGAGTTAAAGTACCAAAAAATCTGGATGGAATTTCATTTCTGCCAACCCTTACTGGGAAGGGGGCACAGGAACAGCACAAAACTATGTATTGGGAATTCCACGAAATGAATGGCAGGCAAGCTCTGCGAATGGGTGAATGGAAATTGGTGCGGTACAATGTCTTCATCCCTGATAAGACAACAACCGACCTTTACAATCTGAAAACCGACCTTGGCGAAGAAAAGAATGTGGCTCCAGATCACCCGAAACTGGTTGAAGAAATGCTTGAAATTCTAAGTAAATCAAGAATTGATTCTGAAGTTTTCCCTTTTAAAAATAAATAGATTTTCTAGAGAATAAGGTTTAGTCAGAGATTTCCAATTACTTCAGCAAAATTGCCTTAGCCTGAAAATTATAATGCAAGTTAATTAAGACTCTATCATTTTCTATCTTCAATTTTAATTTAAAAGTAATTTTCTGTGCTTGTTTATAAAAAACTATTGTCGAAATTTAAAACTTAAACTTATATAAAAAAAAAGGAGGTCAATATGCTTTCTCACGGACTAAAAACCTTGATCTTTCTGATCAGTCTAAATTTCATAGCAGCAGTATTTCCGGCAAATGGGCAGAGTCTGAAAGAGATAGAAGCCAATCGCGTTTCGTTGCCTAACGGATGGAAACTTTCGCCAGTTGGTAAAATGCTGCCTGTTGGCGATTTACCCTTAAATATAGCAGTTTCGCCTTCAGGAAAAATGCTGGCGGTTACCAATAACGGGCAAAGCGACCAGAGTATCCACCTGATTGATCCTGAAAAAATGCAACTTCTCGACTCTACCGTTATTGCCAAAGGATGGTTGGGTCTTACATTTTCAAAAGATGGGAAACAATTGTATGCTTCAGGAGGCAACGACAACTGGATTATGAGGTATCAAATCAAAGACAAGAAACTGGTTGCTTCCGACACCCTGATTTTTGGTAAGCGCTGGCCTGAAAAGATTTCGATTGCAGGTATTGCTGTTGATGATGACAAACAAATGCTCTACACGGTTACCAAAGAAAACAATTCGCTTTATGTTTATGACCTGAAGGCCAAGAAGGTAAAATCACAATTCCCGTTGGGAGGCGAAGGTTACACCTGTTTGTTGGCGAACAATGGCAAAATGTTGTATATAACCTGTTGGGGATGCGATAAAGTTCTTTTATTCGATACCCAGCAACAGGCCATAAGCGGATGGATTCCTGTTGGCGACAACCCGAATGATATGTGCATCACCAAAAACGATAAATATTTGTTTGTGAGCAATGCCAATGACAATTCGGTTTCGGTTATTTCATTGGAACAAAAACGAGTGATTGAGATTTTGAATTCGGCCATTTATCCGGATTCTCCTTCAGGATCGACTACCAACAGTTTAGCTTTGAGTGATGACGAAAAAACATTATACATCGCCAATGCAGACAACAATTGTCTGGCAGTTTTTGACGTAAACAATCCGGGCAAAAGTTTCAGCAAAGGATTTATCCCAACAGCCTGGTATCCAACATGTGTTCGTGTGGTAAAGAATACAATCTTTGTTACCAATGGTAAAGGCAGCAGCTCAAAAGCCAATCCGTTTGGCCCAAGTCCAAAAAAAGAAGATGTTGCCCACCATGCTGACTTAAATAAGAAAGCCAAAGTGCAATATATTGGAGGCTTGTTAAAAGGAAATCTGCAGTCCATTGCAAAACCAAACGACAATCAATTAAGTATTTATTCGCAGTCGGTTTACAACAACACTCCCTATCACAAAGAAAAAGAAATGGTGGCCTCAGGAGAAGAAGGAAACCCGATTCCATCGAAAGTCGGTGAATCTTCGCCAATAAAATATGTATTCTATGTAATCAAAGAAAACCGCACTTACGATCAGGTTTTGGGTGATATACCTGAAGGCAATGGTGATCCCAGTTTGGTATTGTTTGGCGAAAAAATAACACCAAATCAACATGCTATTGCCAAACAGTTTGTTTTACTCGACAACTTTTATGTAGACGGAGAAGTTAGCGCTGATGGTCATAACTGGACAATGGGAGCTTATGCCACAGATTACCTCGAAAAGAACTGGCCATCGAGCTATGGCGGACGAGGTGGAACCTATCCCGGTGAAGCTGAACGCGAAATAGCAAACAGCAAAGTGTTTCTGTGGGATAACTGCAAAAAATACGGTGTTTCTTACCGGAGTTACGGGGAGTTCGTTTCCGATCCTTTCAAGGCCAACATTCCGTCATTGGAAAATCACTTTTTACCTGGCTATACCGGATTTGATTTGAGCATACGCGACACCTCCCGGTTCACCTTGTGGAAACACGATTTTGAGACAATGCTTGCTGCCGGAAAGGTTCCACAGTTTAATACGGTTCGTTTTGGGAATGACCACACCGAAGGATTAAGGATTGGGAAACCTACTCCATTGGCTCATGTCGCCGATAATGATCTAGCCGTTGGGCTTTTCGTTGAATACCTCAGCAATTCACCAATCTGGAATGAAACTGTGATAATAATTTTAGAAGACGATGCTCAAAACGGACCTGACCATGTGGATGCACACCGCTCAACAACCTATCTGGCTGGAGGATTTGTAAAACAAGGATTTGTTGACCACACTATGTATTCAACTTCATCAGCACTTCGTACCATCGAATTAATTCTGGGATTACCTCCAATGAGTCAGTACGATGCTGCGGCAGAACCAATGTGGCGTTGCTTCAACAAAGTGGCCAACCACCCACCGTTTAAATCAACACCAAATCTGGTTGACTTAAACCTAAAAAATACGGCTGACAATAAAATGTCGAGATTAAGCGAAACATTCGATTTCAGCAAGGAAGACCGGATTCCGGATGCAAAATTCAATGAAGTAATCTGGGCTGCCATACATGGACTAAACAGCGTTTGTCCGGCACCAGTTCATGCAGCATTCTTCACTGTTGAGAAGGAAGATGATGATGATTAAACTTTAAACGAATTTATCGCTATAAGAACAGAGAGGCTGTCCAAAATATACTGGACAGCCTCTTTTGTATTTTTTGCCGATGAAAACTTGAAATCATCTACTTACTAATCTTATGAAAAGTCTATTTCAAGCTCGCAATCTGCTCTTCCAGAACCTTAATTTTGGCTTCGGCATCTGCTTGTTTGGCGCGTTCGATGGCCACAACAGCTTCAGGAGCACTGCTTACAAAACGTTCGTTGCATAGTTTTTTAAGTACCGAATTCAGGAAGCCCTTGGTGTAATCTAGTTCGGCCTGAAGCTTTTTCAGTTCTTCTTCCACATTTCGTGAAACTGTAACTATTGGTGCAAAAGAAGTAATATTCAATTCTCCTGTACCAGGGGTAATGATAATATTTGTAGCTGTAATGTAGAAAGTAGAAGATCCTACAATAAACGAAGGTGCATCAATACCTTCAGATAATTCTTTTATTGTAGAAATATTTCCCATCTTAGTAATAATACTATTAAATACACTATTGTAACCCTTTTCTCCTTCTTTTATAGCAATTTCAATCTGAACGATATTTTTGATACTACATTTTATCCGAAGATTGCGTAATCCGGCAATGGCTTCTTTCACATCTTCAAACTGAGCGATCAGAGTTTCGTCGTACCCGGTAGATTTTGGCCATGAGCAGATGGTGATGCTATCGCCCTGCTTGCGTTCTTTCAGCAACTGCCAAACCTCTTCGCTCACGAAAGGCATAAACGGATGCATGAACCTTAGTACTTCGTCAAAAATATCAATCAGTTCCTCGTATGTTTTTCCGTCAATAGGTTGCTGGTAGGCTGGTTTCACCATTTCGAGCAACCAACCGGAGAACTCGTCGCGAACGGTTGTGTACACATTCATCAACGCATCCGAAATGCGGAATTTATCGAAATGATCATCAGTCTGCTCAACAATCTGGCTGAACTTTTCGTGGAACCAGCTGATCGCTAATTTTGAATGTTCAGGCTGCGGAATCGTTGAATCTACTTCCCAGCCATTCACCAATCGGAAAGAATTCCAGATTTTGGTCACAAAACCGGCTCCTTGCTGTGGTAAACTTTCGTCGAACATCAAATCGCCACCGGCAGGTGAACAAAGCAACATTCCCACGCGTACGCCATCGGCTCCATAAGTATCAATCAGGTCGAGCGGATCGGGCGAATTGCCCAGCGATTTCGACATTTTGCGGCGCTGTTTGTCGCGCACCATTCCGGTAAAATATACATTTTTGAACGGAAACTGATCGCGGTATTCGTATCCGGAAATGATCATGCGGGCCACCCAGAAGAAAATAATATCCGGACCCGTTACCAAATCGTTGGTTGGATAATAGTAATTGATTTCCTTGTTATCAGGATTACTGATTCCGTCGAAAACCGAAATCGGCCACAACCAACTGGAGAACCAGGTGTCGAGTACGTCTTCATCCTGATGCAGAGAAAAGGAGCCTCCCCTAACCCCTCCCAAGGAGGGGAACTTTTGGATTACCAATTTCCGAGCCTCTTCTTCAGTTGCAGCAACTACAAATCCGTAGTTCGTTGCTCCCTCCCCTTCGGGGAGGGCCGGGGTGGGGCTTTTAATATACCACACCGGTATCCGGTGTCCCCACCACAACTGACGGCTGATGCACCAGTCTTTGATGTTTTCCATCCAGTGGCGGTAGGTATTTTTAAATTTCGGCGGATAAAACTGAATGGTATCGTCCAATACATTGTCAATGGCGGGTTGAATGATCGATCCCATTTTCAGGAACCACTGAGCCGATAATTTGGGTTCGATTGGAACATGTGTACGTTCTGAGAAACCAACTTTATTGGTATAATCTTCTACTTTGGCAACATTTCCGGCGGCTTCCAGATCAATCATGATCTTCTCGCGAACGGCAAAACGATCTTCGCCGACAAACATTCCGGCAGCTTCGCTCATGGTGCCATCTTCGTTGAAAATATCGATGCTTGGCAAATTGAAGCGCAGACCAATTTCATAGTCGTTCACATCGTGCGATGGTGTAATTTTCAGGCAGCCTGTACCGAATTCCATATCCACATATTCATCTTCAATTATTGGAATCGAACGGTTAATCAGTGGAACCAAAACTCTTTTTCCCTTTAACTTCAAAAATCGCTCATCTAAAGGATTTACGCATACTGCAGTGTCTCCTAAAATAGTTTCAGGCCTTGTGGTTGCTATCGTTACAAAACCTTCCTCTCCTTCTATTTTATATTTCAGGTAATACAATTTCGATTGCATTTCGCGGAAAATCACTTCCTCGTCAGACAAAGCGGTTTTCGCGGCCGGATCCCAGTTTACCATTCGAACACCGCGATAGATCAGGCCTTTGTCGTATAAGTCAACGAAGGTTTTAATGACTGATTCGCTGCGGATTTCGTCCATGGTAAAAGCGGTGCGATCCCAGTCGAACGAAGCGCCCAGTTTTTTCAACTGCTCCAGAATGATTCCACCATGTTTGTGCGTCCATTCCCATGCATGTTCCAGAAATTCTTCCCGACTCAAATCGAATTTAGATATTCCTTCGCTTTTCAGTTTGTTCACCACACGAGCTTCGGTAGCAATCGATGCGTGGTCGGTTCCCGGAACCCAACAGGCATTTTTGCCCAACATTCGGGCGCGACGGGTTAAAATATCCTGAATGGTATTGTTGAGCATGTGTCCCATGTGCAACACGCCGGTGACATTTGGTGGCGGAATGACAATGGTGTATGATTCACGTTCGTCGGGTTCGGAATGGAAGAATTTGTTCTCCATCCAGTATTTATACCATTTGTCTTCTACTTCGGCGGGGTTGTATTTACTTGGGATTTCCATTTTTGGTATTTTATTGACTGTTTTAATGAATTTGCAAAAATAGAAAAATTACTTCGTTGACAGAATAAAACCTTAAGGGGAAAATGAAAAAAGGCCGAAACTGATTGTTCCGACCTTTTCGATGAATTGAAAGATTTTTATAAAAAAGCAAAACCCCGTTTTACCGGGGTTTTCAGGATTATAGTACTGTTTGAACGTCTTGATAGGCAAGTCCGAAGGCTTCAGCAACTCCTTCGTAAACGACTTTCCCTTTAACAACATTCAACCCTTTTCTTAAAGGTTCACTGTCAATACAGGCTTTCTTCCATCCCTTGTTAGCAATCTGTATGGCATATGGCAGTGTCGCATTGGTCAATGCCAAAGTTGATGTGCGTGGCACAGCTCCCGGCATATTGGCAACACAGTAGTGAATAACATGATCAATTACAAATGTTGGATGATCGTGAGTTGTTGCAACGGTTGTTTCAAAACAACCACCCTGATCAACAGCAACGTCAACCAAAACAGTTCCCGGTTTCATAGTTGGAATCATGTCGCGGGTAACCAGTTTTGGAGCAACAGCTCCCGGAATTAAAACCGCACCAATAATCACATCAGCATTACGAACCATCTCACGGATGTTGTATTCGTTGCTCATTAACGTTTTAACATTGGCTGGCATAATATCGTCGAGGTAACGCAGGCGTTTCAGGCTAACATCGATGATGGTTACATCAGCGCCCAAACCACCGGCCATTTTAGCCGCTTCGGTTCCAACAATTCCGCCACCAATAATCAGCACTTTTGCAGGTGGAACTCCGGGAACACCGCCCAGCAATACACCATAACCACCATAAGTTTTTTCCAGATATTTGGCACCTTCTTGAACTGACATGCGACCCGCAACTTCCGACATTGGAACCAGCAACGGCAACGAACGGTCAGGCATTTCAACAGTTTCGTAGGCCAAACAGATTGATCCGCTTTCGATCATGGCCATGGTTAATGGCTCTCCTGATGCAAAATGGAAATAGGTAAATAAGATCTGATCCTTTTTAATCAGCTTGTATTCTGATGCAATCGGTTCTTTCACCTTCATGATCATTTCAGCAATAGCATACACTTCTTCGATGGTTGGAAGAATTTTTGCACCTGCATGAATGTAATCTTCATCACTAAATCCACTTCCCATTCCGGCAGTAGCCTGCATATAAACGGTATGACCACTTTTCACCATTTCAGCTGCTCCAGCTGGTGTTAAAGCAACGCGGTTTTCGTTGTTTTTAATTTCTTTTGGAACTCCAATTATCATCGTCGTAGTATTTTATTGTTTTCTAAGGCACCAAAATTAGACTATTCGACCCGCTGAAAACATGATAAAATGCAATGAATTGAATTCAGGGCAAAACTTGTCATACAAATTTTATACGACCCACGACAAATGAGGCTTTTAATCTTTTAAATTGAAAGTTATTGTCCTGTTAAGATTTCACATTAATCCAAAACCGAAAATTTTAATTTAAGATTGATAATCGTATATTTGCGCCCTTTACAGATAATATTTTCTACAACATGCCAAATACATCGGAACGTGGTAATTTGATGCCGGATTCGCCCATCCGGAAGCTGGTTCCTTTGGCTGACAAAGCCAAAGAAATGGGAAGAAAGGTGTTTCACCTTAACATTGGGCAGCCGGATTTGCCAACGCCTCAAAACGCGATTGACGCCATCCGCAACATCGACCGGAAAATTCTGGAGTATTCTCCCAGTGAAGGAATCAAGTCATTCCGTGAAAAGCTGGCGGCGTACTATCACACGTTCAACATTGATGTTACTGCCGAGGATATTATTATTACGTCCGGAGGTTCGGAAGCGGTTACCTTTGCCTTTTTGGCTTGTCTCGATCCGGGTGACGAAATCATAGTTCCTGAGCCAGCTTATGCCAACTATACTGCATTTGCGATTTTGGCCGGAGCTGTAATCAAGTCCATTCCTTCAAAAATTGACGAAGGATTTGCGCTGCCACCAATGGAAGAATTCGAAAAGCTGATCACTCCGCGAACCAAAGGAATTCTGATTTGCAACCCGAATAACCCAACCGGATATTTGTACAACCGCACAGAAATGAGCCAAATTCGGGATATGGTGAAAAAATACGATCTGTATTTGTTCTCTGACGAAGTGTATCGCGAGTTTTGTTACACAGGCGCTCCTTACATTTCGGCTTTTCACCTCGAAGGGATTGAACAGAACGTGGTATTGATCGACTCGGTTTCGAAACGATACAGCGAATGTGGGTTGCGCATTGGCGCTTTGATTACCAAAAACAAAGCCCTTAAAAAGAATGTGATGAAATTTTGCCAGGCACGTTTAAGTCCACCACTAATCGGACAAATTGCCGCAGAAGCTTCGCTCGAAAATAACAAGGAATACATGCACGACACCTACGACGAATACGTGGAACGTCGCAAATTCCTAATCGACGGACTGAACCGCATTAACGGCGTTTATTCGCCAATTCCGATGGGCGCATTTTACACCGTTGCCCGCATTCCGGTTGACGATGCCGATAAGTTCTGCGCCTGGTTACTGAGCGATTTCGAATACGAAAATCAAACGATTTTCATGGCTCCGGCTTCAGGGTTTTACACCACTCCGGGATTTGGAAAAGATGAAGTTCGTATTGCTTACGTGCTAAAAAAGGAAGATTTAGCCATTTCCCTCAAGATTTTGGAGGAAGCTTTAAAGGTCTATCCGGGTAGCAAAGTTAAACAGACGATTGCTGTAGAAGAAGGTTAAGAAGAAATTCCGATAATATTTCAGAAAGCGTTTGGTTCCTGGCCGAACGCTTTTTTTATGGGAACCCATTACGAAGATTTTTAACTTCATTCTTTACCTGCTAATTTGAAACAACTTCCGGTATTCCATCGGTGAATTTCCGTTTGCCGATTTAAAGGTTTTATTGAAATAGGAGATATTTCCAAAGCCACTTAAGAAGCAAACCTCATTTACAGGCTTGTCGGTGTTTCGAAGTAGTTGCATTGCTTTACTTAGTCTGAATTCAGTAATCACTTCGACCAGTGTTTTACGGGTAACATTTTTAAAGTACCGGCAAAATGCAGTTGGCGTTAAATTGGCGATTCCCGAAATCGTTTTCAGCGAAATCTCCTGGTGGTAGTTTTCAATCAGAAAAGCGAAAACCTTTTGAAACCGGACAGTTTCTGCAGAGGAACTGATAAACAGGCCCGATTCGCTGTCGATTGGCTGGATTTCATCAGAATTGGCAATCAAATGCAGGATTTCCATTAAAACCAGTAGTCTGGCAAACCCATCAGAAGAAACCATAAGCTCCATTTTAGCACTTATAATAGTCTTCAAATTTCCAGAAATCAGC
This sequence comes from Prolixibacteraceae bacterium, assembly GCA_019163175.1. Taxonomy (GTDB): domain Bacteria; phylum Bacteroidota; class Bacteroidia; order Bacteroidales; family Prolixibacteraceae; genus Aquipluma. The sequence goes on from JAFLKN010000047.1 coordinate 64,756, forward strand.
AATCCGGCTCTGGCCTTTTCGAATAATTGACCGATTTTCGACGACTCAGGAAGCTGAAGAAAGCCATCACCTGCAAAATCAGTGCGGAATTGGATCACAATTGCCTGCGCCATAGTTGGAAGTGGTGCATCATAGCTATGCCAGCAGTGCGGTACATCCGGGCCAACCAACACCAAATCGCCAGGTTCATAGTCGGTTACTTTTCCTCCCAGATATCGTTTCCCATAACTGGATTTGATATAGGTTAGTTCGATTTCCGGATGAAAATGATAAACAGTGTCAAAGCAATCAAGATTTAATTGAAGCACTGTCAGGGAACTTTCCATCCTTGAAGTTATCTGTTCATAAATTGGCTTCATTTGGTGTTTATTAGCAATTAGTCAAATATAAATAGATACAAATGGTAATATTACACAATTTCAGGCTAATTCAGACCAATTTATTTTCTTGAAAAACGTATTAATTTGTGCTGAAATAAACCAGATATACGAAATGAAGACAGCCTTTTTTGTTTTCTTTTTACTGTTTTCGCAGCTATTGAATGCACAAAACAATGCTCAGTTTGTCAATGTTTTCATCGGAACTGATGGGACAGGTCATACTTTTCCCGGGCCATCAATGCCATTTGGAATGGTTCAGCCAGGACCGGATAATCGCGAGAAAGGCTGGGACTATACCAGCGGATACCAATATCGTGACAGCATAATCCTTGGTTTTTCTCAGACGCGTTTCAGCGGAACCGGAATCAGCGAAATGGGTGATATTCTCTTGCTTCCGTATTCTCAAAATCCGGATGAAAGCCTGAAAAACCGCTATTTCAAAAACACCGAAAAGGCCAGTGTTGGTTACTATTCGGTGATAAAAAAAGATCAGGTAAAAGTTGAGCTGAGTTGTTCTGAACGGGTGGCAATTCATCGGTACACGTTCCCGACTGAAAATGCCAAAGTGTTGGCTAATTTTCAGCATGGATTGTGTTTTCTAACCGACAGCCTTGTTTTGGATTCGGATGTCAATACAGAGGATAATTATACGATTTCCGGCTATTGCCACACCAGAAACTGGGTTGAAAGGAAGTATTTTTTCGTCCTGAAATTTGATCAGCCCTTCCTTAAACCTGAAAAACTTCCGGCGGGAAAACATGAAAAGGCTCCCAAATTATTGCTCAGTTTTCAACTTGAAAAATCGAAAACACTTCAGGTAAAAGTAGCCTTATCAACAGTAAGTGTTGATGGTGCAAAACTCAATCTGCAAACCGAAATGCCTGGCTGGAATTTTGATCAGGCGAGACAAAATTCTGAAAAAGCCTGGAACAAATACCTGAACCGGATCGATATTGAAGCCGATGCCAAACAGAAGGAAATCTTTTATACTTCGCTCTACCACTTCTTTCTGCAGCCATCGAACATTGCCGATGTGGATGGGAAATACCGCGGAGCCGACGACAAAATCGGGCTTGCTCCCGGCAATGAATATTATTCAACCCTTTCCATTTGGGACATTTACCGTGGCGCTTTTCCTTTGTACACCATTCTTGCGCCTGAAAAGGTCAATGGGATCGTCAACACGCTGTTGTTGCACCACAAAGCAGCAGGGTTTCTTCCCATCTGGACTGCCTGGGGTCAGGATAACTATTGCATGATTGGTAATCACGCTATTCCGATGCTGTTATCAGCCATCAACAAAGGTTTCATAGGTTTCGATCAACATGAAGCTCTCAAGGCAATGGTCGAAACTTCAACCCAAAGCCATATCAATAGCGATTGGGAAATGTACAATCATTATGGCTATTATCCTTTCGATAAGCTTGATAACGAAGCTGTTTCGAGGACACTTGAAACTTGCTACGACGATTGGTGTGTGGCAGAATTGGCTGCAAAACTTGGTGATCAGGAAACAGCGAAATCATTTTCCAAACGAGCCAGCTATTACAAAAATCTGTTTGATCCGGATACAAAATTATTCCGGGGTAAAGATTCCAAAGGCAACTGGCGAACTCCTTTCGACCCATTGGCTGCTACATCACCAATGAACAATCCGGGAGATTACACCGAAGCCAATGCCTGGCAATATTTCTGGACTCCAGCTCAATTCGACATTGCTGGAATGACAAAGCTTTTAGGCGGCAAGGAAGCATTTACCCGGAAACTCAACGACTTTTTTACGATCGAATCGATAAATCCGAATAGATTTCTGGGTCAGGAAGCTATGATTGGGCAGTATGCACATGGTAACGAACCCAGTCATCATATTTTGTATCTTTATGCATATTCGGGCGAACCAAAAACCGGACAAAGATACATTCATCAGGTGATCAGCGAGTTTCACAACAATACTCCAAATGGAATGATCGGTAACGACGATTGTGGCCAAATGTCGGCCTGGTACATCCTATCAAGTCTTGGTTTTTATCCGGTTAATCCGGCCAACAACGAGTTTGTGCTAGGTGTACCGCAAGTGCCAAAAGCCACAGTACATCTATCCAATGGAAAGAATTTTACCATTAAAGCAAAGAATTATAACTCCGAAAACATCTATTCCGACCAGGTATTTCTGAATAAAAAGTTGGTGAATAAGCCGGTTATTACCTATGAAGAAATCATGAACGGAGGAGATTTACTTTTCGAAATGACCAATAAATAAAAACCTAACCTATAGCTAGCAATGAACAAAAAAGAAAAATTCCTTCGCTTTTTGGCCAATGAAAGCACTGAAGACTACATCCCTTTTCAACCCATTTTGATGCACTTTGCTGCCCGTATGAACAAAAGAACCTACGGTGAATTTGCTTCCGATTACCGGGTCCTTGTTGAAAGCAACATCAGGGCACTGGAAGAATTCGACCTCGACTGGGTGGAATTGATTTCCGATCCATACCGAGAAACTTCTGCTTTCGGGGCCAAAGTGGAATATATTCCTGAAGGTGTACCGAAATGTCTGGAACATATTGTGACTACCATCGATGATGTTCATGCACTCAGAATCCCGGATGTATACAAAGCCGAACGCACCCTCGACCGGATTAAAGGTGCTGAACTTTACCGGAAATTGCTCAAAAGCAGCGTTCCGGTTTTTGGCTGGATTGAAGGTCCGCTGGCCGAAGCCTGCGACCTGGTTGGTGTCAGTGAAATGCTGATGATGCTGATGATGGATCCGGATTTATGTAATTTCCTGATGGACAAATGCCTGATTACTGCCAAAAATTTCGCCAAAGCACAAGTCGATGCCGGTTGTGATGTGATCGGAATTGGTGATGCCATTTGCTCACAAATTGACAGCAGCATGTACGACGAATATGTCAAAGACCGGCACAAAGAATTGGTTGGCTACATTCAGTCGTTGGGTGCCAAAGTGAAAATGCATATCTGTGGCGATATCAACCACCTGTTGTCATCGCTGAGTGAACTAAATCTGGATATTTTGGACCTGGATTCGCAAATTGAACTGAATTATGCTCACCCGATCATGGGACCAAATGTGGCACTTTGCGGAAACATCAACCCGGTAATCCTTCAGAATTCAAGCATGGATCAGGTTACTAAAATCACTGGTGATCTGGTCGAAAGTCAAAAAGGAAAGAAATTTATCCTTTCCGGAGGCTGCGAAATTACAGTCAGCACACCCCACGAAAACTTAAAAGCGATGCGTAAAATTGTAACGATTTAAAAGCTAATGACATGAAAAGACTGTTTTTCCTTGCAATACTCTTTCTTTTGGCTGGTTTTGCCCAGTCTCAGAATCTTCCAAAAGTTTCCTCTGGAATGATCCAAAGGCTCGAGAATTTTTCCTCGAAATTTGTAGAGGCCCGAAATGTCGATGTCTGGCTTCCTGAAGGCTATGATTCCTCGAAAAAGTACAGTGTGGTTTACATGCACGATGGGCAGAATTTGTTCGACAGCTTGCAGACATGGAACCATAAGGAGTGGGGAGTGGATGAAACTTTTTCGCGCCTGATGAAAGAAGGGAAAATCAGCCGCTGTATCGTCGTTGCAGTCTGGAATACTGGCGGAAACCGGATTTCAGAATATTTTCCGAATAAAATTTTTTCAGAACTGGACCAAACCACACGCGATAAATTCACTCAAAAATATACAGGAGGGAAGCCTGCCAATGGCGACAATTATCTGAAATTTCTGGTTGAAGAACTCAAGCCATACATCGATCAGCATTTTTCGACTTATGCGGATAAAGACCACAACTTTATCATGGGTTCGAGCCTCGGAGCAACTATTTCGTTTTATGCGATCAACGAATATCCGGATGTTTTCGGCGGCGCAGCCTGTTTATCTACAGCCTGGCTCAGTTCAATCGAACCCAATTACGAAATACCGGAGGCCACTTTTGCTTATCTGAAAAAACAAATGGCTTCACCTTTTGGACACAAAATCTATTTTGATTACGGAACTGGCGAAAGCGACAAAAACTATGAGCTCACCCAGTCGTTCGTCGATTTGATTGCTAGGGGAAAGGGTTTTAATGAAGGGAACTATCTATCAAAAGTCTTCGAAAAAGACGAACATAACGAGATTGCCTGGATGAGAAGGCTGTATTTTCCAGTTGAATTTCTATTGGCGAAAGCACCTGATCAAAAGGCTTCGTCCGGAAGAATTGACAAGTACGCTGATTTTCCTTCGAAGTTTGTTACTTCCCGAAATGTCGAGGTCTGGCTTCCTGAAGGATACAATCCAAAGAAGAAATATGCCGTGTTGTATATGCACGACGGACAGATGCTTTATGATGCCTCAACCAGCTGGAACAAGCAGGCCTGGGATGTGGATGATGTGGCAACCAAATTGCTTCAGGATGGAAAAGTTCAGGATATGATCGTGGTAGGAGCCTGGAACGGTGGCAAAACCCGTCATGCCGACTACTTTCCGCAGAAACCTTTTGAATCAATGACTGCAGATCAAAAGGATTTCGTGATCAAACAACTTCAAAATATGGGAAGAACCACTGAAACCTTTCAGCCTGGTTCTGATAATTACCTGAAGTTTATGGTGGCTGAACTCAAGCCATTTATCGACAAAAAATATTCGGTATACACCGACCGGAAGCACACGTTTATTGCAGGAAGCAGCATGGGAGGACTAATTTCGATGTATGCGATCTGTGAATACCCCCAAATTTTTGGAGGTGCAGCTTGCCTGAGTACCCATTGGCCAGGCACTTTCAGTGTCGAAAACAATCCGATTCCCGATGCATTCATCAGCTACCTGAAATTTCGGTTACCTGAACCGAAAACCCACAAAATTTATTTCGATTATGGCGACCAAACTCTGGATGCGATGTACCCTTCACTTCAACAAAAAGTTGATGAAGTAATGAAATCCAAAGGTTTCACAGAAAAGAGTTGGACCACCAGATTCTTTCCGGGCGACGACCATAGCGAAAAATCGTGGAACCGGCGACTGAATGTCCCATTTGAATTTTTATTAAAAAAGTGAACTCGACCATGAAATACCTACTATTTATTTGTCTGATTATAACTACGTTAAGCTTGAATGCACAGAATAATCCTATGCCTGAAAAATATCAGCGACTATCCTTCGGAAGCGTAAAACCCTCAGGTTGGCTGAAGATACAGATGCAGAAAGACATGGCCGGATTTGTTGGAAACCTTGATCAATTGGTTCCAGACCTGATAAACGATCCGATTTATGGTGCTGAACGACTTCATAAACTTAGCAAAGCAAAAGATTTGGGTAACCTTAAGTCGGGCGATGCGGAGGGTGACGAGCAATACAAATGGTGGAACTCCGAAACCCAATCAAACTGGTGGGATGGATATATCCGTAATGCATTTATGCTCAATGACCAGAAAGCCATTGAGAAAGTTAGAACCTACATCGACAGAATTCTGCCAACTCAGGATGAAGACGGTTACCTTGGAATTTATGACAAAGAACTTCGCTATAAATTTACCGGAGAGAACGGAGAATTGTGGTCAAAAGCGACTCTTTACAGGGGATTACTCGCTTATTACGAATTTACTCACGATCAAAAAGTCTGGAAAGCACTGATCCGGGCGGTTGACAATGTGATGATGAACTACCCGGCCAACAAGTCTCAGCCATTTTTTGCCGGAAAGGATTTTTCAGGAGGAGTGGCACACGGCCTGACTTTTACCGACGTTCTGGACCGGATGTTCCAATTGACCGGAGACCGGAAATATATCGACTATGCTGCATTCCTGTACCGGAATTTCTCGCAAAATTATTCATCGGAAACAGATGCCCAACTACCAAGCATTTTGAATCCGGAATACAAGCTGCAAACCCATGGGGCTCATACTTACGAACATTTGCGCCCGCTGGCAGTGGCTGCTTATGCAACTGGAAATCCGGAATTGAAAAAAGCTTTGCAGATCTACCTTGAACGGATTAAAAGCTGCACTACCCCGACCGGTGGCGCCATTGGCGATGAATGGATTGGTGGCCGGCTGGCAGATGCAACCCAAACAGGCTACGAATATTGCTCATTGCACGAACTGATGGACAGCTATTCCACCTTGTTTCAGAAAAGCGGTGAACTCAGCGCTGCGGAAGAAATCGAAACAATTTTTTACAATGCCGCGCAAGGTAGCCGGAACCCGGAGCATTCCGGCATTGCTTACCTGAAGACAGATAATTCGTTTGCAATGACCGGAACCAGAAACGGAGAAATTGAACCGGGACGTAACCAAACACGCTATAAATATTCACCGGTACATCAGGACGTAGCTGTATGCTGTGTGCCAAATGCCGGCAGGATTTCTCCCTATTTTCTGCAAAGTTGCTGGATGAAGGAAGGAGAAAATATTTTAGTGGCATCAATTCTGGCTCCGAATGTCCTGCAGACAACCATTCAGAATATACCGGTAAAAATTGAAGAGATCACAGAATATCCTTATCGGAATCATTTCATTTTCAGGATCGAAACAACAAAACCTGTTTCATTCAAACTGAAAATCCGAAACCCGAAGTGGGCAAAATCAATCAGCACCAAAGAAAGGTACAAACTTGAAAATGGCTTTTTGGTATTCGACCGAAAATTCTCAAATACTGATCAGATTGAACTTGAATTTCAGGCAGAAGTTCAGATCACAGAAGATCTGAATCACGAGAAATACTTTAGCTATGGAGCTTTGTTTTATGCCAAACCAATTGCGGCCACTGAACAAAAAGGGAAAGATTTTTCTCCGGGATTCGAAGATTTCACTTATTCGCCAAAGGATTCGGCACGTTATGGTTACATCGAAAATAACGAAGCCACATTTCAGGATGGAAAAATTCGCGTCAATCTGAAAAATAAAAAGTTACAAAAAACGGAAACATTGGAATTGATCCCACTTGCAAAGACTATTCTGAGACAGGCAGGCTTTTGAAAATCGCAGAAAATTCCATAAATTGGATAGGTTATTTTCTTCGGAATCCAATGGTATTCCTGACAATTATTTTCTGAACAAAAAACTCAATGTCCATGAAAACGAAAATAGCTTTTCTGATTGGGGCTTTGGTGGGTGTAATCATCCTGTTTATTGCCTTAAATGGTGTTCTCAGAAGCTACAACATTAAAAAGCTGGGACATGCTGCCGAAAGCACTGTTGTTCAGATCCTGAGCGGATCACTTAAAAGTGGCTGGTCGAAAGTTTCAGTTGAATTTATTACCAAAGACGGCACTTCAATTACAGGTATAGCGCAGACGCGACACAGGCTTTCACCCGGAAGTACAGTTAAGATTTGGTATGATCCTGCTGCTCCTTCACGGATCGATTTTGGGGATACGATCAGCTATAACATGCGGGGCGTCTGGTTGGGAGGCTTATTTCTGATTTTTGGACTGTACTTTTTCATCCGGATTTCAATCAAGGACAGATTAAACCAAAAGTTGATCAGAACTGGTACGAAAGTCGAAGCTGAATCTATCTCGGTTGAGCGCAATGAAAAATACATGCAAGGCGACCGTAACCCCTGGAGGATACGATGCAGCTGGAAAGATTTGAGCAATCGGGAATATTATTTCGTGAGCAAGGATTACACGATTGATCCTACTCCATACCTGGCAGGGAGAACCCGAATTGAGATTTATTTCGATGCGGCAAATCCGTCTAATTACTACATGGACACCTCTTTTATGCCCAAAGGTAATTATACCATCGGGTGATGCGATTCCTAATCGCATCTGTTACTATTACCAAGACTGAAGTTCGAAACTTCTAAACCCAGAACAAAAAAAAGCACCCCGATTATTCGAAGTGCTTTTTAAATCTGAGCGAGAAACGAGACTCGAACTCGCGACCCCGACCTTGGCAAGGTCGTGCTCTA
>JAFLKN010000035.1 GCA_019163175.1 Prolixibacteraceae bacterium
CTATGAAAATAGGAAAAAACAAAATGGTTTCCCTGACATACGATTTACATTACGATGATGCTGAGGGAGAATTGATTGAACAGGCTACCACCGAGAAACCATTGAGTTTTGTGTTTGGTGCAGGCTTGATGCTTCCAAAGTTTGAAGAGCATCTTGAAGGTTTCGAAGTGGGAAATCCTTTCGAAATTAGCTTACAGGACGTTGACGCGTATGGCGAATTAGACGAAAATGCAATTGTTGACCTTCCAAAACATATCTTCTTTATTGAAGGCGAATTTGATGAAGAAATCGTATCGGTTGGAAATACAGTTCCAATGATGAGCACCGGCGGTCAAAGATTGAATGGACTTGTCTTGGAAATTACTGACGATATCGTAAAAATGGATTTTAACCACCCATTGGCTGGCGAAAATTTATTCTTTAAAGGTCAGATTACCGAAGTTAGAGAAGCAACCGATGAAGAAATTGCTGCTACTTTAGGTGGCGGAGGTTGTGGCTGCGGCAGCGGAGGCTGTGGTTGCGATGATGAAGAAGGTTGTGCCGATGGAAGTTGCAGCACCGAAGGTAAAGGTGGATGCGGATGCGGTTGTTAGTCAACTTAATCAGATAATATTAAGATGTTGTTTCAGAATTTCGTATTTTGGAACAACATTTTTAGTTTTTATGAATCTCTTTTTTGGACAGTATGAATAGTTTTGGACAAATTTTCAGGTTGACTTCGTTTGGAGAATCACATGGAAAAGCCATTGGTGGAATTATTGACGGATGTCCGGCGGGTCTGGATATCGATATCGATTTTATTCAGAATGAATTAAATCGTCGTAAACCCGGTCAATCGAAAATTACCACCCAGCGTGACGAAAGTGATCAGGTTGAATTTCTTTCCGGAATATTTGAAGGAAAAACACAAGGCACACCAATCGGGTTTATTGTCAGAAATAAAGATCAACATTCATCAGATTACAATGACCTTAAAGATGTGTTTCGCCCATCTCATGCCGACTATACCTACATTCAGAAATACGGAACCCGCGATCATCGCGGAGGAGGTCGCTCATCAGCCAGAGAAACTATAGCGCGGGTTGTTGCCGGAGCTGTTGCAAAATTGCTTCTGTCCAAGTCTGGAGTTTCCATTCAGGCCTATGTTTCGAGAGTTGGCAATATTCAAATCGACAAACATTATTCGGAGCTTGATTTGAACCAAACGGAATCGAATATTGTTCGTTGTCCTGATGAACAAACAGCTGAGCGTATGATTGCCCGAATTGAAGAAGCTGGCCGTAATCACGATACTGTTGGAGGCGTTGTAACAGGTGTAATTAAGGGAGTTCCTTCAGGTTGGGGCGAACCAGTTTTTAATAAGTTACATGCCGATCTGGGTTTTGCAATGCTTGGAATTAATGCCGTGAAGGGTTTTGAATACGGATCCGGATTTGAAGGTACCCGCTTATCAGGCTCTGAACACAACGATGTTTTTATAAAAACCGAAAATGGTGTCCGAACAAAAACCAATCATTCAGGTGGAATTCAGGGTGGGATTTCGAACGGCGAGGATATTTACTTTAATGTAGCCTTTAAGCCTATTGCAACCTTACTGAAGGAACAAAATACTGTTGATCGGGATGAAAATGAGGTTGTAATCAATCCAAAAGGTCGCCACGATCCCTGTGTTCTGCCAAGAGCTGTTCCAATTGTTGAGTCAATGGCGGCTATTGTGCTTGCCGATCATTATTTATTGAGCAGAATTAACAACATTTGATATGTCGCGCAGAAAACTGCAACGTAAAATTATTACTCCACCTACCATTAAGGGAATATCGGTATTCGGATTGCTTCACAAAAAGAGTGAAAAAATACGACTGTTTCTTGAAGAATATGAATCAATCCGGCTACTTGATTTTGAAAACATGACGCAAGAAGAGGCTGCTATTCATATGGAAGTATCGCGCCCTACACTAACGCGTATCTATGAGAATGCCCGGAAGAAAGTTGCACGTTCTCTGGTTGAAGGTGTTGATGTGGTAATTAGTGGCGGAGAATACTTGTTTGACGAATCGTGGTACCGTTGCGAATCGTGTAAAGCCAATTTTAATATTTTTGAAGGTACCGAACATTACTGCCCGGTATGTAAGTCGACCGAAATCATTTCCCTTAATCAGTATTATTCTTCTTAGCTAACGCTTTGCCAAATACATTGCAGGTCATTTACTTTATACTGGTTTGCTTCACTTGAATTCCCAGCATCTGGTTCTCAATAATTTTTTTTGGCGGCAACTTTTATGTATTTGATCAATAAACGAACTCAATATTGTCGACCCAAAATACCGTTTCGGTGGAGCCAGTATACAAAATCCCCTGATAACTCGATGTAAAATAGAAAATCAAATGAGTAGGAACGTCATTTGGTTTGCCCCAGCCCGTTTCTACCAACGAAACCATTTTCCCTTGCGAATTTTTAACAAAAACCTCACCCGACCCTGGAATTAATCCCATTGTCTTGGCATCGTACTCTTTAAGGTGCGTAATATCACCGTAGTAAATGGGGAATGTGGAGTCATTGATCCATTCCTTAACTGTTCCGATAAAGAACTGGCGGGCACCTCCAATTCTGGTTGCGAATACATTTCCATTTTTATCCTCCCATCGTTTTTGAAGGATCAGGCAAAACTCTGATTTATCATTCCCTTCAGCTGGATCGGTGCTATATATAGCTTTCACTCTTTGGTTTCCTACCTTATATTTGTAGTCAAATTTTACGGCCTTCGGCTTCCTGGTAAAGAGAACTCCCTGATTTACATTTTTCAGCGGATCTTTTAAACTCTTAATCGGTTCAATCAAATCACCTACGAACAAAGTACCAGCAATTAAGACTTCAACTTTGAGTCCGGCAATATTATCTTTTCTGATGGATGTTTCTAAGCGGCAGCAATAGCCATTCTCTCTCTTTTCAGGAAAAACTCTTGTATTTCCGATGTCAAGAACCATTTTAGAATAAATATTGGTTGTAGCCCAAGGCGATTTCTTATCATTTAAGGTTGTGTCATAAAAATCTGATTTCGAGTCAACTTTCCCTACTCCAAAAAGTTCGATGGTATTGCCACTTAACAAGATGGATTCCTTCACTTTTCGGGCATACCAAAAATCGAGCGATGAATAGTTTAACTGTCCGACATTATCAACATAAGGACTCAGATTATTTTGTGAAAAAACATGTATTCCGAAGCTGAATATGAAGAACAAAATCATTAAAATTTTCGGATATCTTTCAGAATTATTCATGAACCTAAGAGTTATTAACTGATTTTTTGACGAAGTAGTTTTTGCTGTGCCGGTTTTAATCAGGGTGCAAATTTACTTGAATAATCGTTTAAAACTTCATTGCATATTATCTTTTGATTGCGCTTTCCTTTGTTTATAGGATGGGTCGAATACTTCATTCATAAAGCGTAAACCTCTTACGATGTAATACTAAAAAAGCTATAAATTTCCAGAAATGTGTTTCCCGGCATTTCAAGTTCTGAAAAAAAGTATTTACTTAGCAGCACAGTACAGGATAACAGAAAAGTACTATATTCAAATTCAGATACGCTAAAAAATAAAAGGTAAAAATGAATCAAAACACAAGACTTATAGGTCGTTTGCCCAAAGTTGGTATCCGTCCTGTAATTGACGGAAGAGAAATGGGCGTACGCGAGTCGCTCGAAGTACAAACCATGAACATGGCCAAAGCTGCCGCTAAATTAATTGAAGAAACCCTTCGTTTTCCGAGTGGCGAAAAAGTAGAATGTGTAATAGCAGATACTACCATTGGTGGCGTTGCAGATGCTGCCATGTGCGCCGATAAATTTGAAAAAGAAGGTGTTGGCGTATCGTTAACAGTTACACCATGCTGGTGCTATGGAACTGAAGTTATGGATACGACTCCCCTTTTACCTAAAGCGGTTTGGGGTTTCAACGGAACCGAACGCCCGGGTGCTGTTTACCTTGCAGCTGCTTTAGCCGGATATTCGCAAAAAGGACTTCCTGCTTTTGGAATTTATGGCCGCGATGTACAGGATTCAGGTGATACCAGTATTCCTGCCGATGTTCAGGAAAAAATCATTCGATTTGTAAAAGCTGCTTTGGCTTCAGCACAAATGAAAGGAAAATCCTATTTGTCAATCGGCTATTCTTCAATGGGTATTGCCGGTTCAATGGTCGACCCTGATTTCTTTCAGGAATATTTGGGTATACGTACCGAATTTGTTGAATCGGTTGAGTTTTTACGCCGGATTGAAAAGGGCATTTTTGATCCGGAGGAATATGCAAAAGCTATGGCATGGACCAAAGCCAATTGCATTGAAGGTGATGATCACAACCGTGCGGCCAAACAATCTTCGCGCGAACGAAAAGATTGGGAATGGGAAATTGTAGTTAAAATGACTTTGATTGCCCGCGACCTAATGATTGGAAATCCAAAACTCAAGGAAATGGGATTTGGCGAAGAATCGAAAGGTAGAAATGCCATTCTGGGCGGTTTCCAGGGACAACGCCAGTGGACTGATTATTATCCCAATGCTGATTTTACGGAAGCTATCCTGAACTCTTCATTCGATTGGAATGGGATTCGTCAGGCTTTTGTTTTTGCAACCGAAAATGATAGTTTGAATGGTGCCTCCATGCTATTTGGTCATTTGCTAACAAATACTGCACAAATTTTCTCTGATGTTCGTACTTATTGGAGTCCGGATGCAGTTAAACGCGTAACAGGAAAAGAATTAACAGGAAAAGCATCAAATGGGATTATTCACCTGATTAACTCAGGTTCCACAACGTTAGATGCTACAGCTCAACAACACGATGCCGACGGAAATCCAGCAATGAAAGCCTTCTGGGAAATTAGCGAAGAAGAAGCTGCAGCCTGTTTGGAAAATACACGTTGGTGTCCGGCCGATTTGGGATATTTCCGTGGTGGAGGTTATTCCTCGCAGTTTAAAACTGCTGGCGAAATGCCGGTTACAATGTCAAGAATAAATCTGGTAAAAGGAATTGGTCCGGTTCTTCAAATTGCTGAAGGTTGGACAGTTGAGTTGCCAGATGATGTACATCAGGTTTTAGATAAACGTACAAATCCGACTTGGCCAACGACCTGGTTTGTTCCACGTTTGGCTGATAATGATGCTTTTAAAGATGTTTATAGTGTGATGGCAAACTGGGGTGCAAACCATGGCGCTATCTCGTTTGGTCATATCGGAGCCGATCTTATTACACTGGCTTCCATTCTTCGCATACCAGTTAATATGCACAATGTTAGCGACGATAAAATCTTCCGTCCAAGTGCATGGTCGGCTTTCGGAACAGATAAAGAAGGAGCCGATTATCGTGCATGTGCCACTTATGGACCTTTGTACAAATAAAAGTGTATAAAGTGATTTAAAGGCCGGATTGCCTGAAGTTAAAAATTGCTACCTTCGCAACATGAATAGATTAAAAGCCTGAATTGTATTTCAATTCAGGCTTTTTCCAAAATAAGCCGAATGGAAAAATTTGTTTTCAAAACCGACGAGGGTTCTTCGCAAACCAAGCTACAGCAGCTGATTCATGCGGTTACCGAAGCAATTAGTTTAGGAGTTCTAAAAGAAGGCGACTTCTTGCCTTCTGTCAATCAGCTGAATAAAGATAGTGGCATTTCAAGAGATACCATTTTTAAAGCATATTCAATTTTAAAGCAGCGCAGCATCATTTCTGCTACACCTACCAAGGGTTATTTTGTAGCTTCTGAATCGTACCGGGTTTTTGTATTACTTGACGATTTTAGCGCATTTAAAGAACAATTTTACAAATCCTTTAGGGCAAATCTCCCTGATAATTATTCAGTTGACCTTCTTTTTCACCATTACAATCCAGAGGTATTCAATCAGCTTATTCTGAATAGCATCGGACGTTACAGCATGTATATTGTGATGAATATCGACAATAGAAATATGGAGAATGTGGTTCGGAAAATTGATCCTAAAAAGCTGCTTATTCTGGATATGGGAACTGACCCTAAAAATGAGGTTTCCTATTTAACCCAAGATTTTAATCAGGCGGTTTACGATTGCCTAAATTCAGGATTAGAGCTTATTCAGAAATATCAGGAATTTATACTCGTTTTCCCACAGAACACCCCACATCCACACGAAACCATCGATGCATTTAACCGTTTTTGCGAGGACCATGAATTGAAACATACAGTTCTGGATAACATTGAAAACAGAGATGTTCTGCCTGGGCAGGCCTATCTAGTTATCAAAGATTCCGATCTTGTTAAAATTGTAAAAGATTGCAAAAGGAACGGATATAAAATTGGGACAGAAGTCGGTATTATTTCTTACAACGATGCGCCTATGAAAGAAATTGTTGGTGCCGGAATCACTGTGATTTCTACTGATTTTATCCGCATGGGAAAAGATTGCGCCAACTTTATTTTATCCAAAGAGAAAGTTGCTGAAGTAATTCCAACACGATTAATTGTGAGAGGCTCATTGTAAACTCAAATATCTTGAATATAGCTTCAAAATCTGAAATTTGAAAACGGATTCATAAGCATAGCAATAGAATTCAGGGATTAAGCGTTCTAAGTAAGTAAGCATTGAAAAACCGTTGATATTTTCAGTAAATTCCAAATTGATGGCACGTTCATTGCTACATTAATTAAAACACTCTGTTTAGATATGAAAAAGCTGATAATCCTTTTGTTTTTTGCTGCAAGTGCCTGGTTGGCCAATGCTCAGGATTTTTTTGATGCCGGAATAAAGGCCGGTTTGAATACATCAAAACTTTCGACTCGCATCAGTGATTATACTCCTCAAACAATAAACAATTATTCATTTGGTGCATTTACCCGACTAAATTTAGGTCGTTTTTATATTCAGCCTGAAGCTTATTACAATTCAAAAGGTGGTGAATATATCGACCGACTTAACTTGAGCACACTGAATTCGTTTGATCTAAAAGCCATTGATGTTCCGGTATTGCTTGGTTTAAAGATTATTAATCAGAAAGCCTTTAATCTGAGGATTTTGGCAGGACCAGCATTTACTTTTGTAACAGATAAAAGTGTCAATGGTCAGTTTAATGAGTCTGGATTGAGAGATAATTTCTTTGGTTGGCAATATGGGGCTGGCGTCGATATCCTCTTTGTTACTTTTGACGCCAGAATGCAATCGTACAGCGAGGATATATACACTTCTCCTGATTTTGATACAAAAAATGGTACTTTTGTTCTCAGTTTAGGCATAAAATTATTCTAATATCGGTTACTGAATGAGACGGTTTATTTTAACAATCATTTCCTCCTGCGCAGTGCTATTTGCATTTGCTCAGGAGGAAATTGTTTTAGATACCATTTCAAAATATAAAGGCGAAGTTAATACACGCCAATTCACAATAGGAAAACCTTTACTTTCCGATGATTCATTTGTACCTGAGAAATTGAATTTATTTGATAATTTTCTATTTACTCAACCTCTAATACCTAGTTGGAATAAGAACCTCGATTTTTTAAAATATTTGGGTAGTTCAGGCGTATCAACGGAATCATATACAATTTCGGGCTTTGGATACTCTCCTTTTTTCCTAAATGGGAAAGTTTTCAATCAGGCTACTTACCGTTTAAACGATCGTTTTTCTTTCGGTGGAAATAGTTTTGGTGCTCAGTCTGTTTTCGATAAGCCCAAACTAAATCCGGCTATTCAGGATATGAATACCAAAGGAGCCTCCATGTTCTTGCAATATAAAGTAAGTAAGAATTTTAAGGTCGAAGGTCGGGTGAGCATTTCAAATCGTTCAAATCCCTGGGAACCTTAGGTCTTTACGTTATCTCCAATTTGCAATACTGAAATTCATGACTTCATGGTCTTTCCTAAAAATTCTATTGCGAAGTGAATCTTTTTATCGGGCAGAATAAATATTAAACATTTCAACTAAATTTGGCACACTTTTACATGAGGTACATTTATGCTGGACAAGATCAGAAAAGTTGAAAAAGTTTTTAAACAATTAGACAAAGAAACTGAAAAGTTTGGCAAGCAATCCGGGCTTAAATGTCTGACAAATTGCAATTTGTGCTGTCTTAAAAAGGGATTGGAAGCCAACGTTCTCGAATTTCTTCCACTCGCCTATTATTTAGTCAAGAATAACCTGCACAATGCAGCCCTTGATTTGCTTGATACCAATCCGGAACACTGCATTAGTCTGGCAAAAACACAGGTTCCCGGGCAAACTGCTGGATGTTCTATATACGATCATCGCGGATTGATCTGCCGTTTATTTGGTTTTTCAGGAGTGCGCGACAAAAATGCCAGGCTTTCAGTCTACACCTGTACTTATATGAAAGCCGAATTTTCGACGGAATATAAAGCAACAATGGAACGAATAAATATGAACATGCATATTCCTGTCGTTTCAGACTTTTATTATCAAATCTATTATATTGATCCTCAATTGGCCAATGACTACAATCCGATTAATGTAAGCATTCGTAAAGCCATTGAAAAAGTGGCCTACTACTATGCAAATAAGCCAATCCGAAAATCAAGAGTAAAGGAAAACACTCCAGTTGCTAAGGAAGTAAAATGACCACAACGATTGTAAATATTCCTGATTTATCTTCTGAATTTCAGTTCGCTACTTCGCGAAGTAGTGGACCGGGCGGACAAAATGTAAATAAAGTAAATTCGAAGGTAGAGTTGCGTTTTGATATACCCAATTCATCGCTGCTTGCTGATGAACAAAAGGCTGTTTTACTTCAGAAATTGGCATCAAAACTTAGTACTGATGGTGTGTTTAGCGTTATTTCACAGCGCGACCGTTCACAGCTTTCGAATAAAGAAGATGCAATTACAAAGTTTTATCTGATCATTGCTAAAGCTTTAACGCCGGTTAAACCGCGTAAAAGAACCAGACCGACAATGGGTTCGGTCGAAAAACGATTATCCGGTAAACGAATTAAATCTGAGATTAAACAAAACCGACAAAAGATTGATGATTGAAACCAGATAGTTTTTGCCAAGTAATGATTACATGATCTGTATCGTATTAATAATTCAGTATTAAACATCCCTTTCTTCTACTTATTTAAGCTGCGAATTTTGAAGCTTTTCGTATTTTTGTGCTTCCAAATCCAGATTTGAGTTTAAATGCCAAACATGATATTACCTGTATGAAATCACTTTATTTGCTCTTGACGGAAACATTCATAAAATTGAATTTTCTTGAAATGTATGCCAGGCTTTCTGCTGTTATTCTAACTTTTTTGGCTCTTTTATTAGTGGCAGTTATTGTTCATTGGATTACTAAAATAATTACAATCAGGGTAATACATAAGCTTGTAGAAAACACCAAAACTGAATGGGACGACTATCTGTTAAAGCATAAAGTATTTCAATCTTTAGCACATCTTTCTTCGGCACTGGTCTTTTATTACTCTTGCAACTTCTCTGAAATACTGGAAGTGACAAGTTTCATGACTACTTTAACCAATATTTATTTCGTAATTATTTTCGTTAAAGTGGTATCCGGAACTTTAAAGGCCGCAAATGATATTTACCTCACTACACCATACGCTGCAAGCCGCTCCATAAAGGGATACATTCAGCTGGTCATGATTCTGGTTTATTTTGTAGCTATAATTTTCATTGTCGCCTTCATTTTCAAAAAATCACCGCTTGGATTACTCACTGGTCTTACTGCATTTGCCGCCGTACTTTTACTGGTTTTTAAAGACCCTATTCTCGGTCTGGTTGCCAGTATTCAGCTTTCAGCCAACAATATGCTCAAACCTGGCGATTGGATTGAAGTACCCAAGCATAATGCGAACGGAACAGTTATAGATATTTCATTGACTACTGTTAAAGTTCAGAATGGCGATAAAACAATTTGCACAATCCCGACTTATTCGCTGGTTACTGATTCGTTCCTGAATTGGTCTGGAATGGAAGAATCTGATGGAAGGCGTATAAAGCGATCAATAAATGTTGATATGAAGAGTGTTCGTTTTTGCGATACACAAATGCTCGAAAAATTCAGACAATTCAGGTTGATCAGTAATTATATAGTTGAAAAACAAAATGATATAACTGAATACAATAAAAATCTTGGAATTGAGAATGACACAGTTCCAAACGGACGGAGGCAAACTAATCTGGGTGTTTTCAGGAAATATCTCGAAGAATACCTGAAAAGTAACCCAAAAATCAATCAGGATATGGCCTTTTTGGTAAGGCATTTGCAACCGACCGAAACCGGAATCCCTATCGAAATCTACGTATTCAGTAAAATAAAAGAGCTAAATGAGTATGAAAATATTCAGTCTGATATATTTGACCATATTCTGGCAATTATTCCCGAATTTGAATTGCGTGTCTTTCAGTCCCCCTCGGGAAATGATATCAGGGATCTTTCAGAAAATTTATCTACCGGAATTATTAAGAATTAAAATTGCGATTTAGAGCCGGATGGCAGTAGAAATCTGATATATTTGTCACCATAACAAATTTGTTTGTCGAATCGATTTTTGCAATTTTGCTTTCAGATCATTACAAACATGATGTTTTTCAACAAGAATATTTAAAATTTATCATTTTTTTATACTTTTGGGTTTCAAATTTACAAACGACAGTTATAACTATACATTATGAATGATCTGCATATTGAACCACTTCCCAACATCGACGAACTGGATGAGAAAATTCTGAAATTAATTACAAAAAATGCCAGAATACCGTTTTTGGAAGTTGCCCGCGAATGTGGCGTTTCTGGAGCTGCTATTCATCAGAGGGTTCAGCGTTTACTCAACCTTGGAGTGGTTTCCGGGAGTGAATTTATTGTAAATCCACAAAAACTCGGATATTTCACCTGTGCCTATATGGGTATTCACCTCGAAAAAGCAAAATTCCATCAACAAGTAGTTGATGCCCTGGTAAAAATTCCGGAGGTTGTTGAATGTCATTATGTTACTGGATCTTATGCTATTTTCATCAAGGTTCAGACCAAAACCAATAAGCATTTGAAAAAGCTCATTGATGAAGATCTTCAGGAAATTGAAGGAATTGCTCGAACAGAGACCTTTATATCGCTCGAAATGGAATTTAAACGTCAGGTTCCAATTAAATAACCTGATCAAAATATTAAATTAAGGGGTATCAATAAAAATGGCACCCCTTAATTTTTGAACCAATTCTTAGTTTTATATCCAAAGTGAATATATTGGCTAAATAATTAATCAAAATCATCGATTTTTAGCTAATTTTGGAGCATTCTAATTTTATTTATAACAAGCATCATGACTCTAAGAAATCAACTGGATGACATTGACCTGAGAATTTTGGATATCATTTCGAAAAACGCGAGGATTCCATTTAAAGATGTTGCTGCTGAAGTTGGTGTCTCGAGGGCGGCCGTTCATCAACGCGTAAACAGAATGATTGACCTGAACGTGATTGTTGGTTCTGGTTATCACATTGATCCTAAAAAAATTGATTTCAAAACCTGCACATACATCGGTGTATTCCTTGAAAAAGGAAGTCTATACTCAACAGTTGCTGGTCAATTAAAAGAAATTCCGGAAATTGTTGAATGTCATTATACCACAGGCCAATATGCTATATTTGTTAAGGTCTATGCCAAAGATAACGAGCATTTGCGTGATCTTTTAAGCGACAAAATTCAGAAGATTGGTGGCGTTGCCAGTACTGAGACTTTTATTTCGCTTGATGAAACATTTAAGCGCGAAGTTCCGATCTTTTAATTAGCCTAAATTAGTTCGTTTTAAATGCAAAATCTCCAGGAGAGATTCCAACTTTAAATTCATCAATTAATTTTCCTGAGGCTGTATAACGGTAAACTAGTCCGTTTTGTCTATGGTCAATGGCATCACCTACATAGATTTCCTTATTTAACGGGTCGATAGCCAAACTAAAGAAACCACCGTACAAATTTGTATATTTGGATGCAATAAAAGGTTGCTCCGGAAGTCGCTTTTCAGAAACAGCCATTTTCCAAACATGTCGGTTTAAGAAATACAAAGTGTCACTTGTCGGATTTATGCACAGATTAAGTGGATGATCCCCTTTTGCGAAACGAAATATACGCTCAATCTCCAAAGTTTCTGCATCAATCTTCACCAATCCAGCTTGTTCGTATCCGTATGGACTTCCTTCAAAACCACCGTCAGTTAGCACCCAAACCTTATTATTCTTGTCAATAACCAAACTATTTGGTTGTTTAAAAACTTCAATTGAATCCGACAATTCATCTGTATCAGAGTTTATTACCAATATTTTATTGTCATATGACCAGCAATTGGTAAAAACCTTGTTCTTGTACTGAATCATTTGCTCAGTTGAATGTTGATTAAATTCTGAATTTGAATTGCGAACAGATATCGTTCCGGTTATTTGAAAGGTAATTGGATTAAAAATGCTTATTTTCTTCGCATAGAGGTCAGTAATGTAAGCTTTCTTTTCATTGACAAAATGAACGTAGCGTGGAGAACTTAAGCCGGAAATATTCCCTCTGTATTCGCCGGTGCGACTGTCGATAATATAGATTTTGCCTGAATTGTTTACCACAATAAATCCCAGGTTACCCCAAATACTCATCGACTGGGCAACATCGCCAAGAGGTGCGCCATTTCGGGCCTGAAACACTTGATTATAAACCCTTTTTGCCTTTGGATCATAAAATGACAATGATGAGTTTCCATACATGAAATTTCCTTCGTTAACGATGTAAACTCCACGATCGCTTGAAAAGTCAAAGAAAACTGTATCAACAGGGCTCTCTTTGCACGAATACAGAATCAGCAGACCAACTAATATGGAAAGAAATATCTTCACTTTTTATACTGGAATTGAACGGTTACAGAATAATACCGGCCGGGCATTGGGCGCCACAAAATAGCCATATAATCGGTATTGAGCAGATTTTCTATATTGATTCCTACATCCACCAGAACAGGTTTAAATTCAATCCTTTTTCCGGCAGTCAGATTGATCAGCCAATATGGATTCAGTACTTTTTCATAGTCTGATTCTACATTGTTGCTCGAAGTATAGCGTTTCCCGGTAAACGGAGCATTAATTTTCAGATACCAGGCTTTGCAATTTCCTTCAAGGTAAATATTAGCTTTATATTTGGGTATGTAAATCAGTTGTTTACCTCTTGATTCATCAACCGATGGAACTGCATCAATATTGGATGTTGCAGTATGCGAATAATTACTCTTCAAACTGAAATTAATATCATTCGCAAAGTTTTTTTGAAATGTCATCTGAATTTCAGTCCCTCGGGCAAGTACTTTTCTAACGTTACTGGCCTCCCAATAATATGCTCCGTTGGCCGATGGCTGCCATACAATCCAGTTTTCAATTAACGAGGCAAAACCCGAAATTTGTCCAGCTATAATTGTATTTTCATTTTTCTGCGAAAATCCAAGTGTCAGATCACCTGCATATCCATCCTCAGGTTTTAAATTCGGATTTCCGCCGGGTAGCCAGTATAAATCGTTTAATCCGGGTTGATGGTAATTTCGTGTAAGATTAAATTTAACTGAAGCTTGCCTTTTTTCCCAGGGAGAATATTCCAGTCCTAATGATGGTATAAAGCCGATTAACTGGTTGTTATAAAGATCACTTCTTGCAAGTAATGAAAGTGAAACTTCAGGTATTGCCTGAATATAGATAGCATTTAGCAGTGAAAGTTCGAGTCGGTCATGTTCATAGCCCAATTTTTGAGCCTGATCAAAAACTGATACAGTGTGGTAGCTTGAATTAATTGACCAACTGAATTTAAGCAGTTTAGCTGGATTCCAATCAAAGTTTAGCTGATTGGTGTAACTCTTTTCTTTGCTTTTGCTGTTGAAATTTACAAAACCGGCTTCAGTACTTGCTCTGAAATAATTCAAATCATTCAAATTCACTCCCCCAACCCATTCCAATTTGCTTTTTTCTCCCACATATTTCCATGAAAATACACCTCGAAGATTCTGATCATCCTGAGTTTCTGTTCTTACATCGCCTTCGAACGACATCAACTGAGGCAAATCCCTATGACTTTGATGGCCCCAGAATTTAGCGGAGAACGAATGGTTTTTATGCCGTGCATAAATCTCCTGAAGCAAGCCCTGCTTGGAGTATCCGGCATTTTTTTGTACCGTTTTGTGCATGGGCAAAACGCCATAGTTGAAGTATGAAAAATCATTCTTACTTCGATCGGAAAACAATCGGGTTTTAAATTGAATTTTACCATTTCCAAAGCCAACATTCAGATATTCTTTGTTGGTTGAAAAGCTTTCAATGGTTTGTATATACCTGATGCTTAGCTTATCTGTCCAATCGGGTTTGTTGTTGATCAAAACACTCCCACCTAAGGCTCCAGAACCCGCTTGCAGAGAACTTCCTCCATGCAAAAGACTAATGTCGTCGATAAAATAAACCGGGAATAGTGAAAAATCAACGTCGCCGCGCATTGGAGAGTTCAGCTTGATGCCATTCCAATACACTTGTGTATGCGATGGAGCTGTGCCCCGGAATGAGGCTGAAGCCGTTGATCCTCGCCCGTATGATTTGATAAATATGGGGGAATAGGACGATAGCAACTCAGAAATGGTCAATGTTTTCATCATCTGTAATTCCATCGTGTCGATATGCGTAATGAGCAATCCCGATTCTTCGATCTTTTTTTTGCCAAAAACCTGTACTTCCTGAATGGAAATGGTATCTATAAGTCTTTGTGCTTTAATTTCTTCAGTAAAAAAAACAATGAGCAAGTAACAAAGAATAACTTTGAAATTCAGACCAATATCTATTCTGCTTTTGGATTTCACTAGCCTATTTTTTTACAATTTTCTGTTGAAAAATCTGATTTGCAGCCAATATCCTGATCACATAAACTCCGGAATGAAATTCTGATAAATAAATCTCTGATTTTTGGCCGTTTGCATGATAAATGCACTTGCCTTCAGTATTGAAAATATCTACGGCCGTTAATGGTAAAGAAGACTCAATCCAAATTGATTCAGTAAATGGATTGGGTTGAACTTTACAAATCAACTGATTTTTTATTGACGCTTGATTTCCGGTAATGGATTCGGAATGAACTTTGGAGACATCAATTCCAGATTTGATCAAATAATCGTCGGGTTTTTCAGGAGAGAAAATAGCCTTTCCCCATTCGTCGGTCGTCAGGCTAATCTTGCTCTGATCTTTTGCTTCAAGCTGAACAATCTGACTGGCAATTACTTCAGATGATTTAATTGCAACATTCCGATTCAAATCCATCGTACACGAATATCTTTTTAGCTGGACTTCAACTTTCTGATTGGTTTTAACACTATCGCTTCCTGAAGCTAAATGGGTGACTGTCCATGGCAAACTATTGTCGGCAATGTGATAGATTAAAATTTCATCATTATTATTCACTTTAATTTGTTCGAACCCATTCACAACAGGCTGTTGATTAAGCATAACAATCCAAGTTTTCCTGTTAGTTCCCGATGATTGAGAACCGCCATATCCAAAATGAAAAAGAACTGAACCTTCGTCCACTTTAGGAATTTTCCACAAATAAAGCTTAGAGCCGCCTTCAGCATCATCACGGAAAGCCCATTCTGCATTTAAATCAGTATTTTTAAATGCAGCGGCGATGGCGTGAGCGAGCGAAACAAAAGGAATTTCGGCCAATCCATACGATTTTTGAGTACGGTCAACCTTCGAAGTCAGGTCGAATTGATCTACCCAAAATGATTGACGAGGTACAATCGTATTTTCACTGGTTTTAATTGAAATGAAGACCTTTTTCTTTTCCGATTCAGGGAAGACTTCAATTAATACAGAATCCCGTATTGATTTGAGATCAAGGGCTTCTAAAAACAGCCAACTTTTACCAGTCTGTTTTCCCTTCAAAAAATATTTCCCGTCAGCCTGAACGATTTCAGCAATTGATTGATTGCCAATTCTCCATGTTGGATTTATCCCGGTCAACGTATTCCCATTTTGATCGGTCAGTTTTCCGCTCAATTCCAGTTTGTCATTTACTTTTAAGGTTTTGGAAGAAAGTGTAATTACGGCTTTCCCGATCGAAAAAATCTCCAGTTCCTTTTCCGTATATAGATTTGAATTCGCCGAGGAGGAAGCTCTCAGTGTAAATGATCCTGGTTTTAGAGCAGTAAGCTTTCCATTTAAAATACTTACCAATTCTGAATTGCTGACAGTCCAATTCAGCGAGGTCTCCTGTTTTATCCCATTTACGAACAAAATGGCATTTAGACTAACTGATTCGTTCATTCTGATTTTAGGAGATATATCCTGAATAACAATAATCGTCTGGGTTCCGGAAACGGTTGCCGGTTCCACATCACGGATTCCGGTTATTTCAGTCGAAATTTCACCGAGCCATCCTGCCATGTCATTCATCCCGGTATATACCCGGATAAAATGAATTTCATCCAATTGTACCGGTTTCATATCCTTGTCAACAGCCCAGCCTATATCGATGGCGTCTCCCCCACTACCCTCTATTGCAGTGGTATAGGGATTATCGGGCAACTTTTCGGTAAATGATAAAACCGGTGTATTATCGGCATAGCCAAACTTGCGGCGATACGAATTTACAACTCCGGGATTTGACAAATCAATAAATCCGCCGATGCGCGTGCCTTTCAGCGTGTATTTGTCGACATCAACTTTAGGAAACAAATCAGAGCTTGGATAATAAGGCTGTGCATGAAAACTGTTCTCTGGAATAATCCCGGATTTTCCCAGGTTATCAGTCCATTGAATATCGCTGGCTTTCGTCAAACCACTGTTTTTGTAGGTAACCTCGTATGAGAAAAGTGTTGAATTCCAGAAATGGTCACTTCCGGCTATTTCGTACCATATATCATCAGGAATTCCATTTTTGTTTTCATCTTTCATAACCTGAATAATACCTGGCTCCGACCATGTAAGCGTTGCATTTCCATAAATAGTAAAGTCAATGCCATATGGATTTGATGGATCATTCTTAATTCCCTGACTAAAATAGTAGGTCGCAGTTCCTCCATAGGCTCCTAAACTAACCAATCCTTTATTTACTCCAACGATCGATGCGGCAGCTTCAGGAGTTCCAATATATTCAGCGTTGGTGTATTGCCCGGGTGCGGGAAGATATTCAATGATTTTAGAGGCAAACTGAGCATTTGAATCATGGAAAAACATCATCAGAATACTGGTGACAAATACCGCATATGAATTTCGAAATTGGATCATTTAGTTGCAAAATCATGAGTATAAGTTGGATTTTGCAGCTTTTCAGAAATGAAAATGAAAAGTACATACGGTTTTTCGCTTTTTCGCCGAAAGCTTCAAAATCCAATTTGAGCAGGCAGGTCTTCTGACTTATCCTCTCTGTAGCACCTTCCCGTTCTGAAAATCAGAACAGTGGTTATTGTTACAAAGTTCTACCGGAATTACAGCAGCGGGAACTGTGCAGGAATTGCCGAACAAAACGACTCACCTGTTTCCCTTTTAATCCTGAAATAGGAACCTAATCTGCTGCAAAGTTATATAAAAGATCGAAACAATAATTTTTGCTGAAAGAAATTAAGTCTTTTAATTGAATGAGTTCATAAACCGCAGGAAATGTAATCTTGAGCCAGAAATAACTATCAGAAAATAAGCTGGATAAGTCGAATAATTAACACAATATTGATTGTTGACAATTCTTTATATCTAAGCTTGAATTTGCCAGCGGAATCTGCTAAAAGTGCTTATTTTTGCAAAGCATTAAAAGCGTTAAACGTCTATGTTCGAAAAGCTAATTCATCTCGAAGGTATTGATCCACTCGAATTTTTCGGGGTGAATAATGCCAAAATGAATCTGATAAAGTCCTTCTTTCCGAAGTTAATTATAGTCTACAGGGGCAATGATGTGATTGTAAAGGGTGACGATGAAGAAATTCTTCGGTTCGAATCGAAATTTCATTTAATCATTGATCACTACAATCAATTCAATGTATTGCCTGACAGCGTTATTAACCAGGTTTTCCTGAACGAATCTGAAGGCAATACCGACTCTGTTGAAGAGGAAAAAGACATATTGCTTTTTGGCATTAATGGAAAAGCTATTCGGGCAAGGACTCCAAATCAACGAGTTCTGGTTGATGCATGTAAAAACTCGGATCTGATTTTTGCTATTGGTCCGGCAGGAACTGGGAAAACATATACTGCAATTGCATTAGCCGTGAGAGCGCTTAAAAACAGGGAAATAAAGCGGATTATTCTTAGTCGGCCAGCCGTTGAAGCTGGTGAACGTTTAGGCTTTCTTCCAGGTGATTTAAAGGAAAAGATCGATCCTTATCTACAGCCCCTGTATGATGCGCTTTTGGACATGATTCCGGCAAAAAAACTGGACGAGTTTATGAAAGATGGTACCATTCAAATAGCGCCGCTGGCCTTTATGCGTGGCAGAACACTTAGCAATGCATTTGTAATACTCGATGAAGCTCAGAATACCACTATTAATCAGCTTAAAATGTTCCTTACCCGAATGGGTATGAATACAAAATTTGTGATTACCGGAGACGAAACGCAAATCGATTTACCTTTGCAAAGCCCGTCAGGATTGATTTTAGCCAAGAAAATACTAAAACATATCAAGGACATTTCTTTCGTCCAGTTCGATGTTAAAGATATCGTCAGACACCGCTTGGTTAGAGAGATTGTTGTGGCTTACGAAAAACACCATGCGCATGAATTATTGCGAAAAGAAAAAGCAAAAGAAAAAGTTAGAACAGATAAAACAGAAGAAAAATGAAAAAAGCATTAACACGTACCGATTTTAATTTTCCGGGACAAAAGAGCGTTTACCACGGAAAAGTTAGAGATGTTTATAACATCAACAATGAATATCTGGTAATGGTCGTTAGCGACCGTATTTCTGCCTTCGATGTAGTTTTACCAAAAGGAATTCCATACAAAGGGCAGGTATTGAATCAGATAGCAGCAAAATTTCTGGACGCTACCAGTGACATTGTTCCAAACTGGAAAGTAGCAACTCCTGACCCAAATGTAACGGTAGGATTACATTGCGATCCATTTAAGGTTGAGATGGTTATTCGTGGCTATTTGACCGGTCATGCATGGCGCGAATACCGAAGCGGAAAAAGAACTTTGTGCGGTGTTCAGTTACCAGACGGCATGGTAGAAAACCAAAAATTTCCGGAGCCTATTATTACGCCAACAACAAAAGCTTCCGAAGGACATGATGAAGATATTTCCAAAGAAGAGATTATTGAACAAGGAATTGTAGGCAAAGAAGACTATGAAACTCTTGAAAAATACACACGCGAGGTATTTCGGCGTGGTACTGTTATTGCTGCTGAAATGGGTCTGATTTTAGTGGATACCAAGTATGAATTTGGAAAGAAGGATGGTACAATTTACCTGATCGACGAGATTCATACGCCCGATTCTTCGCGGTATTTTTATGCTGAAGGATACGAAGAACGTTTGGCTAAAGGCGAAGGACAAAAGCAGCTTTCAAAAGAGTTTGTAAGGCAATGGCTCATCGAGAACGGTTTTCAAGGAAAAGAAGGGCAAGTGGTTCCGGAAATGACTGAAGAATTTGTCACTTCAATATCTGAACGTTACATCGAACTTTTTGAAAACATTACAGGTGATAAGTTTGAAAAATCTGACTTATCTAACCTTCAGGAACGAATAGAATTAAATGTTACCAACTTCCTAAAAAATCAATAAAGAGAAGGCTGCCTTGAGATACAGGGCAGCCTTTCTTTCATTACAAAATTGATTGATTAATTGATATTTAAAACCTTGCAGAAAACCTTATTTCAATTGGTGATGGTGCAATAACATATCCTCTGGGTGAAAGCTGAAAGAACAAATCACCATGTCTGAAAAAGACGCGTCCATCGATTCGTACCTTATTGCAGTTGTCAGGTAAGTGCCTGAAATAGACGTTCCTTGGCGGCTCAACTACGCAGTAACCTATTCCCTGATGATACCTGTAAAAGTTATTCCCAAAATAGTAATAATCTCCATGCTGATGCTTAAATACCAAGGGATTATGGTCGAATCTATTGTAAACTCTTCCGTATTTGGGATGAGTGAAAAAGTCAGGGTTTGAATGTTTATTTCCTTTATAATATTTGGGATGATATTCTTTCCGGTTGTCATTTCGTGTGTAATCACCACGATCCCACTTTTCATTCTTCCTCTCTTTCCAATCATTTTTAGTTATTTTTTGTCCATGCCGGTCTGACTGGCGATATTCTTTCCGATCATTTTCCTTTTCGCGTCCGTCATTCTTGTGGCGATTTTGTGCTCCTGCTTCGAAAGAACAAGCAATAAGTAGAATGGAAATTGCATAAACCGGAATATATTTTCTTAAGTTATCAATTGTTTTCATGGCCTTCAGTTATTAAGGTGAATAAATAATTTTAGAACGCTACCGGTAAGTTACTTGCTGTAAAACAAAGCTTGTGCCAAAAACAATGAAATATTAAATCAAATTATACGACACTGATATAAAGATATTTGAATAAGATTTTTTGTTTGAATTTTCCATTTCCGTATTGAAATCTCACGGTATAGTTGTTTAAATAATGCTATTTTTGCCAAAAAATAAGCATTGTGGGTAGAATTTTAGCTATTGACTACGGACAAAAACGGGTTGGACTCGCGGTCACTGATCCGCTTCAGATTATAGCAACCCGGTTGGTTACGGTTCCGACTCATGAAATATGGGCATTTCTGAAGGACTATTTTGCAAAGGAACATGTTGTAAAAGTTATTGTAGGATACCCTATGCAAATGAACAATCAGCCATCACAAGCCGTTCAATATATAAATCCGTTCCTAAAGAAGTTTCAGAAGGACTATCCTGAAATGCCTTTGGAGCAAGTTGATGAGCGATTTACATCAAAAATGGCATTTCAAACAATGATTGATGCTGGTCTTAAAAAGAAAGACCGACAAAATAAAGAGACTGTTGATGGTGTTAGTGCCACAATCATTTTACAGAGTTATTTAGAACGAAAAAATTACAACTAATGATTTACCCGGTTACTGTATTTGGCGATCCGGTACTCAGAAAAAAGGCTGAGCCAATTACAAAGGATTTTGTGGATTTAAAGGAATTTGTCCAAAACATGTTTGAAACGATGTACAACTCGGATGGGGTTGGTTTAGCAGCGCCACAGGTTGGACAGGCAGTCCGTATTTTCGTGTTGGATACCACACACAATGAAGAAGATGAGCCGGCTGGAATTATTAAGGCATTCATAAATCCTGTTATTGTTGAGAAATCTGGAGATGATTGGGTAATGAACGAAGGTTGTTTAAGCTTACCTGAAATACGTGAAGATGTTATTCGGCCAGAGACTGTTCGTATTAAATATGTAGATGAGAACTTCAACGAACATGAAGAAGAATATAGCGGATTTACTTCCAGAGTAATTCAACACGAATATGACCATTTAGAAGGTGTGATGTTTGTAGATTACCTTAATCCACTAAAAAAGAGAATTCTTAAAAGCAAACTCACAGCGATTAGCAAAGGAAAGGTTCTGCCCAAATACCGAATTAGAATTCCCGGAAAATAAAAACGATCATTTCATTGGTCAAAATCCTCGATTCGTGTAAAAAATTGAACTTTCAGTAAAAAAGTGATTTTACTGTTTAACCATACAAAATAGTTTATCGTATCTGGCAAGAAAACCATAAAATGCCAGCTACGCAAAGTATACTTCCCAAAATCCCGTTTATTCGAATAACTGGTCTTTTTTTGATTGGTATTCTTTTGAATCATTACCTGAGTCTTGATGCTAAACTTGTTGCGATTTTATGTACCCTATTGATTTCAGCTCTTATTTTCTTTTGGGCGAACAGTAGTTACAGCACAATACGGATCCAAAATTTTTTAATCTCTGTCGGAATTGTATGTATTGGAATTTTTTATCCTGTCAAAGTTAAGGAAAGACCGC
Organism: Prolixibacteraceae bacterium; assembly: GCA_019163175.1. GTDB lineage: Bacteria > Bacteroidota > Bacteroidia > Bacteroidales > Prolixibacteraceae > Aquipluma. The sequence continues at coordinate 22,007 of JAFLKN010000035.1, forward strand.
TACCCTCTTTCGAACGAAAAGATTACTTTATGGCTGAAGTTTGTCAGAAACCAGCTGAAAAAGCCCGAACATACCAAACCGTTTTACTGATACAGAACAAGCTGTTGCCCAAGCCAGAAAAGGTTATGGCCTATTTCAGTAAAGAAAAATTCGATTCTACATTAAGCACTGGTGATCAAATAATAATTTTGGCCAAACCGCAGATAATCAAAAATATGGGTAATCCATTTGAATTTGATTATCAGTCGATGATACAGGCACGGAATATCTGGTTCTCCGTCTATCTGACTAATGGTAATTATTTGAAAACAAGGTATAAGGTTCACAGAGTAATCTACACAGCTGAACAGGTGCGGGATAAGTTAATTTCCATTCTCACAAAAGTTATTCATGAGAAAGAGGAACGGTCGGTTATTTCTGCACTGACTTTAGGTTACCGGGCCGAAATTGGACAGGATACCATGGATTATTTTGCTTCGACAGGAGCTATGCACGTTTTATCTGTTTCTGGATTACATGTGGGGTTAATTTATTTTATTCTTGGTTTACTACTGTCTTTTCTAAAACGTGGCAAAACCGGTAAGGCAATTTTTGCTTGTGTAATGATTTTATTTCTCTGGATTTACGCTTTTATTTCTGGCTTTTCGCCATCTGTGCAACGGGCAACGGTTATGTTTTCATTTGTGATTATTGGCAACGGTCTGCGTCGTCCGGTAAATATATATAACACACTTATGGCCTCTGCCCTATTATTAATGTTACTTAATCCTGATGTGATTTTTGATATCGGATTTCAACTTTCCTATTTAGCCGTTTTTGGAATTATTCTGATACAACCAGCTCTATATAAATTAATTGACGTAACAAATCCGGTTGCCAAATGGATTTGGAGTTTAACTACAGTTTCTGTTGCAGCTCAGCTGACAACCTTTCCATTGGGGCTGTTCTATTTTAATCAATTTCCGAATTTATTTTGGCTAAGCAATTTCATCGTAATTCCGGCAACAACTCTAATTATCTGGCTTACATTAGTCTTTTTCAGTGTTTGTCCGATACCAGGTCTTGCACTTATTCTCGGAATTGTTATTGAAAAAATTACTCATTGGATGCTTGTTGTATTGAAATTTCTTGATTCTCTACCATATGCCGTTAGCCAAGGGATTGTGCTAAGTCAGACCCAGGTTTTTATATTGTTTTCGGGCATAATTGCAATTATTCTATTTTTTACCTCTAAAAGAAAAGGCTGGCTTTTATCCTTTTTAGTAGCAATCCTACTTTTTCAGTTAAGCAATTTTTACGAAAAGAGTAAAGTGTTCAACCAAAGAGAGATAATTGTATATAACTCGAAGAGTATGATGATTCATTTAGTTAATGGAAGAACAAATTATCTGATTACCAATGATGTTCAGAATTTATCAGAGAATGAAATATCGACTTTTGAAAAAGTAAGAAATCATCTAGAATTAAATCCTACACAAATCATATCGCTGGACCAATCCTGTAAAAGCGAATATGGTGATCTGGTTATAAATAAGAATCAGCTAAAATTTATTAACGCAACCATAAGTTCAGGTTCTGTGCGTGAAATGAAGAAAATCAGTGAATTAATAACCTTGAAGATTCAGGCAACAGATTCGAATACTGCAACAATTGAAAAAAATATCTACACTGGAAATTCAGATTTATTTGGAGAATCAAAACCGGAATACTTCTGCACTAAACTGAACGGTGCTTTTCTTTGTCAAATAAAATAAGACGAACTTGTATCATTCGTCAAAAATACCTTTCCCCTGGCGAATAACCACCGGAACATCTTCAGTAAGATCAACAACGGTTGAAGGTATATTATCACCATATCCTCCATCAATAACAAGGTCAACAATTTCCCTAAACTTTTCATAGATCAATTCCGGATCAGTTGAATATTCAATGATGTCGTCATCGTCATGAATGGAGGTTGACATGATCGGATTCCCCAACTCACGAACAAGTTCAATAACAATTGAATTATCTGGAATTCGTATTCCAACAGTTTTCTTTTTTCCCTTAAAATACTTAGGGACATTGCTGTTGGCATTCAGTATGAAGGTAAACGGACCCGGCAAATAGCGCTTCAGCAACTTAAAAGATTGATTAGACACCGGTTTTGAAAAATCGGATAGATGACTTAAATCACTGCAAATGAATGAGAAATTAGATTTTTCGACCTGAACATTTTTATAACGGGCAATTTTTTCAACCGCTTTGCCATTTGTAATATCACATCCAAGTCCATAAACTGTATCGGTGGGATAAATAATAATTCCGCCATTACGAAGTACTTCGACAACTTGCCTGATATCTTTGGGGTTTGGATTTTCAGGATAGATTTTTAAAAACATTGAACCCTCCACTTTTTGTGAGACCGTAAATTTAGTTATTTTGGCTTGTTGTTTCATCAAATTTATAACATATGCTTAAAGAGTTCATGATAACCGAAGATGGCTCACACACCATCTATCTTCCTGAAATGGATGAGCATTATCATTCAGTTCATGGCGCAATTCAGGAATCTGTGCAAATTTACATTCAGCAAGGTCTGCTACAATCCACAAAGAACGAAATATCAATTCTGGAAATCGGATTTGGAACTGGGCTAAATGCTTATCTTACATACTGCTATGCTAAAAAGATGAAAATAAAGGTCGATTATTTTAGTCTGGAAAAATACCCCCTAACTGAAACTGATTTTTTGAAATTGAATTATCCCGACATAATTTTTCCGGAGTATTCATCTGTTTTCGGGCAAATACATTCTGCAGATTGGGATATATTTGCTGAAATATCGCCTGAATTCAGGCTTCAAAAAATTCATGCGGATTTATTGAATTTTCAGTTTAGCCCAATACCTCAGTTCGATTTGGTTTACTATGATGCATTCGCCCCTGGGAAACAGCCTGAAATGTGGTCAGATGAAATCTTACAAAAAGTGGCAGCATCAGTAAAGATTGATGGAATTATAGTTACCTATTGTGCAAAAGGTACTGTAAGGCGTGCGCTTATGGCTTCTGGATTTGAAATGGAACGCTTACCTGGTCCTGTTGGGAAAAAAGAGATTTTGAGAGGCAAAAAGGCCAATTCAGTTCTTCCCAAATAATAAAAAATAATCTATATTCGTAGCCTGAAAATCATATTTTCAAAATAGCTGATAATCAATTTAAAGACCGATTGGAAGACATCTCATATCGAAAATGATTAATCTGGATTTTGGAGTTAAGTTATTAGAAATTGTTTAATATATATTTATAAAAAGAAGAACATGAAATTAAGATCATTCATTTATGCATCGGCACTTGTCTTAACTGTAGGAGTTGCAGGATGCCAAAATTCAGGTAAAAAAGGCGAGGTCGTTCTTGCTAGTAAAAACGATTCAGTAAGTTACTCATTGGGTGTACTGATTGGCGAAAGCAACAAACAACAAATGAAACAGGCTCCAGGCGTTGACCAGCTTAACAAAGAAATCATGATTGCCGCTTTCGAAAAAGCATTTATGGGCGATTCTGTACAGATTAAAGCTGAAAGCTGTAATGCAACTGTTCAGAAATTTTTTGCTGAAATATCTAAAGTTGAAGCTGATAAAAATATTAAAGCTGGAGAAGAATTTCTTGCTGCGAATAAAAATAAAGCAGGTGTTGTAACTCTTCCAAGTGGACTTCAATACGAAATTATTAAAACCGGAACAGGTCCAAAACCAAAAGCTGAAGAACAGGTAAAATGTCATTATCATGGTACAACTATCGATGGAAAAGTATTTGACAGTTCTGTTGATCGCGGTGAGCCTGCAGTATTCCCTGTTAACCGCGTTATTCCAGGATGGACAGAAGCTTTACAGTTAATGCCTGTTGGTTCTAAATGGAAATTATATATCCCTTCTGCATTGGCTTATGGAGAGCAAGGTGCTGGTCAGGATATCAAGCCAAATTCAACCCTAATCTTCGAAGTTGAATTGCTGGAAATTGTAAAACAGTAATTTATTTTTCAATACCTCAAAGCACTCTTGTATTATGAATGCAAGAGTGCTTTTTATTTTTGCTAATTAAAACCGAGAATACAATATGAGCATGCAGGTAAAAGGAACTCTCCAACAAATTCTAAAGTTAGAATCGGGAGTTAGTAAAGCTGGTAAAGAATGGAAGAAACAAGATTTTGTTTTAGTAACTAATGAGCAATTTCCCAAAACAGTATGTTTTACACTATTTGGTGACAAAATATCATTGATTGAAGGTATAAATGAAGGTTCTGAAGTTGAAGTGTACTTTTCGATTGAATCGCGCGATTTTAATGGCAAGTGGTATCACAATATCAACGCTTGGAAAATTGAACGTGCCGGAGCTGTTAGTGCATCAAAGAACTATCCACCTGAATTTTCAGTCGGCGATATTCCTCCTGAATCAGCTGATGATTCGGGTAACGACCTTCCATTTTAAATGAAAAGAGGCAATATTCTATACTGAATATTGCCTCTTTTAGCTAAGAAATATGGGCTTAGATTTCAATCAGACTATTTTTTAAAGCAAACACAATCACCTCAATCATATTGTTTGCACCCGACTTCTCCATGAGGCGAGTCCGATGCTTTTCTACTGTACGGTCAGAAATTGCAAGCCGATCAGCTATAATTTTAATGGGTAATCCTTCCATTGACAAGCAAAGTACCTCATTCTCCCTTTTAGTAAAAAAAGTATTGCTTTGGTTCTTTGGGTTCAGACTTTTCTGTTTAAATATCTCAGTAATTTTCTCGCCAAGTGCCTCTGATATCTTAATATTTTCGTGTTTTAGCAGATTATAAATTTCGTCAGCATACTGTTGGCTATCTATTTCGGAATTCGATCTTTTTAAAGGATTTATAATTCCGATAAACAATTTATAATTCGAATACTTTTCGAATTCAGAAATTACCAAATGAACAGGAGAATCTTCATTCCCTGAAGTTTTAAGGATAACATCATCATTAAAAGCCATATTTTTCTCAGAATGGAGTTTTTTAATTTTCTCCTGAATTTTCTTTAAAGAAACAGAGTCAAAAATTTCATCAATTTTCTTCCCTATCAGGTTATTTTCATTGGCTTTGATCATATTTATGAAGGCCATATTTGCTTTAAAGACTTTAGTCCCATCAAATAAGAAAATTCCAACCGGCGAGAGATCAAATAATTGGTTGAAACCTAACCGAGCCTCTTCGCGAATAGTTCTGAATTTTTCAAGCCTTTTTTCAATTGACCGGATTAAATCTGCATTGATAATGGGTTTAACCAAATAGTCATCGGCCCCAAGTGACATGCCAAATCGGATATCTTCCAATTCTGAGCTACCTGTTAAAAAGATAAAGGGTATTCGGTTTAAAATTGAACTTTCTTCTAACACCCGGTAAACCTGGTAGCCATCTATAGTATCCATATTAATGTCACACAAGATCAGATCTGGGTTATATTCAAAAGCTTTTTGTATTCCGGACGCCCCATTATTGGTAACACATACATCATATTTATGAACCAAAAGGACGTTTTGAATTGTAACTCCTAATCTTTCGTCGTCCTCAATAACAAGTATCTTCTTTTGAAAATTCATAATTGCTAATTATTCTATTAAACAAGATATTTACTGATTGTTCTACAAATAAATATCTTGCATAAATATATTACAAAACATTGTAATTGTGACTAAATCAATTGAGAAAAAAAATAATTGATTTATTCATTTTAATTGCTACTGCACAAATAAATAGGTTTTAGGATCAGGTTTATATGTATCATATTTCGAGCTTATTACAGAAAAATAAACTAATTACAACTACAAATTCTGGTTTTATCAAAATTAAGAGAGAATCTTATTTTATATTTACCTACTATAATTTGTGGCATTAGTTTTTCCGCAAGTTTTATCCATACCTAATTTGATTTAAAGGGAATGAATGCTATTCGCTTGTTTTTAATTCTACTAATCATTCCTGCATATGGGATATTTGCAGCCAACCAGCAAAGATTAAACAAAAGCTTTGTTTACAGGCATTTTGACTCAAAGAACGGATTATCGAGCAACCAAACTTCTCATATTTTTCAGGATACGAAAGGCTACTTATGGATTAGTCATTGGAAAGGGTTAAGTCGCTTTGACGGAAATAATTTTGTCAACTTCAGAGATGTTGACGGTTTATTTGCCAGTTCGTCGTTTGACATGATTGAGTTTGTACCCGATCACTTTCTTGTTCAGCACACTAAAGGCATTAGTCTTTTTACACCGCAAAAGCAAACATACAAAGTTGCGTTCCCCGATACAATTAATGGGTTACGAATTGGACAAGGATTATATCACAACAATCAATTCTGGATTTTTAATTGTTATACATCGACATCAAAAAAGATATGTCACTTAAAATATGATGAGAATTGGATTACTGAACATGAAGCTTTTGGTGATACTATCCTTTCGATTCTTCAACCTAAACCGAATGAGAAAGCATATCTCCTTTCCGAAAAATATGTATATCAGTTGAATAATGGGTTACTATCAAAGGTTAAAACACTAAAGCACAAATATGCCAGTTTCGCTATTGATCAATACAATACCTGTTGGGGATTCTCAAAATCAGACCGACGGTTTTATATGATTGCAATTGAAGGCTCCATTTTTACCGAAATACCAACAAACCTATTTGCACAAAATCTAATCGATCAAAAACGACCAGACTGTTTTATCGTTTTACCTGATAACGAGGGGATTGTTTATTTCAATTCTAAATATGAACTGTTTTTGGCGACTAAATCTGGGAATAAACAATTGGGGCATAGTTTCAGTCTGATCCGCCAAATGTTGATTGATAAAGAAAAGAATCTGTGGATTGCCACCGAGGAAGGAATTTTCAATTTTTACAGATTGGATTTTGAACGTGTTAAACTTAAGTTTTCCGACAAATCTGATATGTTTTGGAGTATCGCTCAATTCGGTAAAAACAGAATAGTTGCCGGGCGATTTGGTTTTGGATTTGTTGAATTAATGGATTCTGTTTGGAAACCGGTGCCAATGAATTATTCAAAAGACCTTAAAAGTGGAATGGAACCCAACGCCTCCTACATGGGCGCAATTTCAACGAACCAGCAAGAGGCTTGGTTTCCAGTATGGCATGGACTTGTCAAATTTGACAAAGCAGGACAATGGAAGACTTTCCCGTTGCCAACCACACCCGAACATCTTTATATCGATTCGAAGTCGCCGGACACTATATTTGCGGCCACATCTGGGGGTATGCTTACTATCGGCCCTAATGATAAAATTGATTGGATTGGAAAATCTGCTGGGTTTTCAGGTTTTCAGAACGAAAGCATAGTGAAAGATAAATTCAACCGATTTTGGTTAGGCAGCAGTCAGGGGCCTGTACAAGTTTATGATGGTAAACGCGTATTGTCTGCAAACGAGACCCCTGCAATGAGTAATGTTATTTCATCGGTTAAAGATTCGAAAGAGAATTTATGGTTTGGTACCGACAAAGGCCTCTTCTATTTCGATTATACTTCAACCAAACAGATAAAAGCTGAAACAGTGAATGAGTCAATTGACCTGCTTGTAAATTATAATGACTCAATTTTGGTTGCCCTTGGCTTTAAAAAACTCGTATTGATCAATTACAAGAGTATCCCTTTTGGTATTAAAATATATAACGAACATGAACTTGGGGTTATGCAGAATACTTATATGATTGATAACCAAGGTTATTTATGGTTCTCAACCATGTACGATTTAATTCGGTTCAATCCATTGAAACTCATCAATCATTCCTCAAATCACATACTTCAGCCATTTGTATCATCGGTTGAATATTCGACAGATAATGTACATTGGGAAAAGCACAAACAGCTTACAATTCCTGAAATTAAAAATAATAATCTAAAATTCAGCTATATAGCTTTGGTTTATAAAAATCAGGAACAGCTTCAATATCGAACATTTCTTGAGAATTTTGATACCTGGAGCCAGCCAACAGCAAATCGCGAAGTGTATTATACCAATTTGGAACCTGGACAATATCGACTTGGCGTACAATGTTCCGTTGATGGTCAAAACTGGTCGCCAGTTTCTTACAGCGATTTTGTTGAAATAAAGGCTATTTGGTATCAAATTATATGGGTTAGGATAGTTTTGCTTGGATTGCTCATCATTTCGTTATTAGCATTCAGCTTTAAAATAAATAACAATCTTAATAAAGCTAAAATCAGAAAACTCACAGAACAAAAAAATCTCAATCAACTACAGCTACAACTGGTTCGCTCCAAGCAAATACCGCATTTTTCGGGGAATGCCCTTGCCAATATAGAACATTACATTTTTACGGCAGACTTAAAACAGGCCAATAAATACCTAAGTAAACTTTCCCGTTTATTAAATCAGACCGATCAGGATGCTGATAAACCCGCCCGCCCGTTAATTAAGGAATTGGATTTAGTTCAACTCTATCTCGAACTTGAAATTATGCGTTTTGGCGACGACTCTATTGGATATAAGATACTAATTAATGATGCAGTTGATAAAGAAATTCTTATTCCGAACATGCTCTTGCATACCTGGGTTGAAAATGCTGTAAGGCATGGCTTACGACATAAAAAGGGCAAAGGACTGATTGTAATTGCAGCCAGTCAAAATAATAATATTCTGCATCTATCGGTTGAAGATAATGGTATTGGGCGTGATAATGCTAACAAAATGGGAACGGCTGGTAGCGGTAAAGGATTACAAATTCTAAAAAGCCAATTTGAAATTTATAACCAATTTAATGAATTGAAAATTCAAATGCATATCATGGATCTTTGGGCTGAAGATGGCGAAGCTGCCGGCACGCGGTTTAGCATTGATATACCAGCAAACTATTCATTTAGTCTGTGATTTCTGTTCTTGTTGTACGGTTTCATCTTTTGATGGAATATATTCGAATTCAAATATTTCCAATTGAATGCATTTTTATATTTTTGATGAAGATTTTAGTTTTACCTTTCTGACATCTATACCAACCACCCTATGAGTATTATAAGCTATCTGATTGTTGAAGATGAAATAAAATCGAGGCAGACTCTCCTTAAGAAGATAGATATGTGCCATTTGGATAATCTAAAGTGCATGGGACTGGCTGCTGATGCAGAAGAAGCTTTATGGTTTGTTGAAAAAAACTATCCTGATATTATTTTAGTTGACATCAATCTTCCAGGTAAAAATGGATTTGAGTTTCTGGATAACATCAAAAGAGAAAATTACGATCCGGAAGTTATTTTTACCAGTGCTTATACTGAAAGTGAATACTTACTTAAGGCTCTAAAAAAAGGAGCCGTCAACTACTTAATTAAACCCATAGATATCGACGAATTAACTTCATCTTTTGAGAAAGCAATTTCACGAGTTCTGCTCAAACGTAACCAGGTATCATCATCAGGAAAAATTAAACTAATTGGAATAAAGGAAGTTCTGTATTTAAAACCGGAGCAGGTTGCTTATTGCCGGGCAGATGGCCACTATACCAATATGTTTTTAACCAATGGTAAATTGGAGCTTATTTGTCAGAGTATCGGATCGATAGAAAAGGATCTGCCTTCCAAAATGTTTTTCAGGATAGACCGCAGCAGCCTTGTAAATATCAATATTGTTGAATCTATTGACCTGAAAAAGCAAACTTGTATGCTTGGAGAAAATGGATTTAACCTGAGTATTGAAATCTCGGTTATTGGGCTTAAACGACTAATGAACAGGCTTGAGCAAAAGTAATTGCCAAATCCCATTTTAAATTAATTGTCGCGCCACGAACTTTGTTTTGATATTTTTAGGTCACGAAGCATTGCAGAACTAGCTGAAAGATTGAAACTATAACTTTTTCTGTCGCCAAAAGGAACAAAACTAAAGGCCATACTCCAGCAATGTAATGTGCGACTAATGTTTACAGTTGTAAACGAAAATTTCATGGCCTGAACGTCGAAGTTCGTGTTCATATCCATTTGCCATTTATCGGTCAAACTCAATCGGCCACCTAAATTTAAACTCTGATTAATTGTACCTTTTATTTTGCCATTTGCATCGGGTCGGTACGGATTATTGTAGTAGAACGAATAGTCGAACCTAAAACTCCATGGAATATTAAAATCGGCATACTGAATTCCGTCCTTTTCTACAGGTTCTTCTTCTTCGGGTTTCTCAACAGCACCTTTATTTTCGGGTGCTTCCTTTTTCCCCTTTTTCGACTCAAAATTCATCCCAAACGACATGTTGGCATTGGTTAAGCGTCCAAGTTTGTTAAATCCTTTTAAGTGATTCCACACATATTCGTCATACATATTTCCCTTATCATCAACCATATATGGATTCATATTGGCCCCTACATTTACACTAACACCTTTTATCGTTGTTCGTGCTGTAATCGAAATCGGAGTAAGTTTAAACGAATCCGCAATCATGTTGTACGATGTATTCGTACTGATATCAATAATCTTAACCGTTTTCAATTTCGATTTTTCATCCTTTGAAGCAATACTGTCATTAGTTTCTAAGACCTTAGCTTCAAGATTATTATTTATAGATAAACTAATCGCACCACTTTCTCCCCTTCCGGTATAGCCAAAAACACCACGTTCAAAATGAGAATAGAATTGCTCTTTTCCGTTACCATCTAAGTATGAATCCCAAAATCTGAATTTTTTCTGTCCAAAATCCGGAGTATAACTAAAACTGACGGAAGGAGTTATTTTATGTCGGATTTTCTTAATCTTTGAGTTTGGATTGCGCATGATGTACATTCCATAGATGTTGGTCGATGAACTAAGGCTATAGGAATATTCGTAGTTTCTGCGGAATGAATATACGGTGTCAACAACCACATGATCGGGCTGCCCGGATAGCGGATTATTATAGTTTTCATCGTAGTGTTTGTTGATGTAATTGGTGTACCAGCGTTCAGCATAACTAAAGCTTGGACTCATATTAATAAATTTCAGCAAATTGAAAGATGGCAATGAAATTGGAATTGAATGACGAATTCCGTTCTGCCAATCACGCACCAAGGATTTATCCAGAAGGTCTTTTTCTTTTGCTGTAATCGAATTCTTCATGTTTCCGGAATAGCTAAAACTGATTTTTTCGTACCACTTAACAGCCCCAATCCTATTCTTAACCTTGAACGGATTGACTTTAGACATATTTACGGTCAGTTCAGGCAAACTTAAAGAAATAGTAGTATCGCGAGAATTTTGGGAATGGCGCAAGTTGAGCGACATGTTGAATGGTGTATTTTCAAATTTTTTCGAATACGAAATACTCGATGATTTTTGGGTCTGTAAATAATTCTGGATTGATGTTTTATTGTTTACATACGAGTTTTCCTTATCAAACGAACTGGTTGATAAATTCACGTTGGCTGAAAAAGTCCGGTTGGGATTAGCTTTTGAATCTTGCGCATGCGACCATGTTACACTAAATCCACGTGTTGTTTTGGCATCAGGAAGTGGTTCTTCCGAATACTTATTCAAATTATAGCTAAAATCAAAACTTCCACTGTACTTGTATCTGACCTTATAGTTGGTATGTAGTTTTGTCGCCCAAGATCCCTTTGAATAAATATCTCCTCTCAATGCCAGATCAAAATTGTCATTAGCAGCCCAGTAATATCCTCCTTCACGCAAAAAGAACCCACGCGATTGCTCTTCTCCATATGTTGGGATCAAGATTCCGGAAGTGTATGTGGTTGAATTAGGAAAATATCCGAATGGAATCATCGGAAAATAGATTGGAAAATCCTCCAATACCATATATGCAGGGCCTGTAATAATCTTTTTGTTTGAAATTACTTTTGCTCTGGTCATTCTAAGGTAAAAATGAGGATGCTCAGCATCGCAGGTGGTATATTTTCCCTTTTCAAGTACAAATTCGTCTTTGCTTATTTTTTTAGTCAAATCACTGTGCACAAATCCATCCCCCTGTGATGTTTTCACATCAGCGATAATTCCCTTTTGAGTCTCGAAATTATACCGTAATGTTTTCGACTCAAATTCCTCATCACCATCTTTAAATACGGGGGTTCCAACTATAGTTCCGGTTGAGTCAGGCAAACCCTCAGCATATACCTCTTTTGTAGCAAGGTCCAACATGATATAATCGGCCTTAAGTTCAATGGTTTGATAATTAACCACACCCTTTTTGTACATGTATACTTTTTGATTGTCAAAATCGGCAATAGTAGAATCTTCGGCAGTATAGGTAATGATGGCTTCGAGCACAGGTTTGGCTAGAGAATCTTTTGCCTGAACCGGTAATATAGCCAAACTATCATTTAACGCTGGCTGCTTAGAGGTCGAAATCGTATCGGACTTCAGGTTTAGCTGTCCAAATGAAGATAGGGCAACTAAAAATAATATATTTGTAAGAAGATTTTTTATCAAAACCACAGTTTATAAGATATGCTCGTGTATCTTGTTCGGTCTGCAAAAATATAAATAAGGCCTATACCTAAACGTCAAGAAATGTAAAATAATTTTAATATTTCTATTTTTGTGCTGAAATACAATCTTATTATGATGAAATACGATTATTACAAGGTGTTTATCGTCCTAATCTTTGGTTTATTTATTTCTGAAAGTTCCTTTTCATTAGAACCAACAGTTAAAAGTGCCAGACCGATGGTCGTAGTTATTGATCCGGGGCATGGCGGAAAAGATCCAGGTGCTGTAAATAAGAGTATTCGCGAAAAAGATGTTGTACTTGGGATTGGACTCAAACTCGGCAAGTTACTAAACGAAAGCTATTCCGATGTAAAAGTTGTATATACGCGTAGTACCGATGTATTTGTTCCTTTGATTGACAGATCAAGAATTGCCAATAAGAATAAAGCTGATTTATTTATTTCTATCCATGCTAATTATTGCGCCACTCCATCAACCCGCGGTACCGAAACTTTTACTTTAGGTCTGCACCGGTCGCAAGACAACCTTGATGTTGCCAAGAAAGAAAACTCGGTAATCTTATTGGAAGAGAATTATTCGGAAACTTATGAAGGATTTGATCCCAATGTGACCGAATCGTATATCATGTTCGAACTGGTACAGGATGCTTATATGGATCAAAGTTTATCATTTGCAGATGCGATTCAAAATCAGTTTAAATCACGATTCTCCACACCAAACAGGGGAGTTAAACAGGCCGGATTCTTGGTTCTTCGACAATCATCTATGCCAAGTGTTTTGGTAGAAGCTGGTTTTTTGAGTAATCAGGCAGAAGCCAATTATCTGAGCAGTGATGAAGGCCAACGGAATATTGCAGTATCCATATTTGAAGCTTTCCGGAAAATTAAATCAAAAAATTCTGGTGCCTCTGCCCCATTAATTGCAGAAAAAATGACACCAGTGGCTTCCAATAAACCAAGTTCGAAACAAGAACCTGAAGTAATTGAAAAAGCGAAAGAGAAAAAGCCAGCAGAAAAATCGGAAATAATCGAAGAGAAAAAGCTTGGGTTAAATGATCAGCAACAGAAATCATCTTCTGACCAAACAAATTTACCACAACAAAAGGCGGAATCTAAAATCCAGAATTCCAAACCGGAAGAAACTCTGGCAGTTCTTGCAGTGACTGATCTTGGCACCTATTACAGTGTACAAATTGGGGCCAATACAATTCCAGTTGAACCGACTGCTTCTAATTTTAAAGGATTGAAAGAAGTGAGAAGAGAAAAGACTGATAAATATTACAGGTACTATATTGGAAAGGAAACATCTTTTGAAAAAATTACACCCATTTGGCAACAAATCAAACAAAAGTTTCCACAAGCCTTTATTGTATCTTTCACTAACGGGAAACGAATAATTATTGACAACAAACCCAAATCATAAAACAAGCAAAAACTTTGGTTTAAAGTGCCTAATGCATTTGGTTTCCTGCTCAATGCTACATAGCTTTGTTATAGAAAACAGAAATTAAAAGAAACATGATTAAAATATCAAAATATACCAAACTAGGCTTTTTAGTTATTTCCTGTCTCACAATTGTAATTTGGGGCATCAATTACCTTAAAGGTATGGACCTTCTAAAGAAAAGTTCAAACTACTATGTAATTTATGAAAAAATTGATGGACTGTTGGAATCCAGCACAGTATCAATCAATGGGTATCAAGTTGGTCAGGTCTCCGAAATAGGATTTTTAGGCGATTATTCGGGTCGCCTTTTGGTTACAATGTCGATTGAAGGTGATTTTAAAATTGCAAAAGGCACCACTGCAAAAATCATTTCCAGTGATATTATGGGTACAAAATCTATTCGGCTCGAGATTACTCATTCTGGTGAATACTATCAACCAGAAGATACTATACCAGGCGCAACTGAGACCGATTTAAAGGAACAAGTTAGCATGCAGGTACTTCCACTCAAGAAAAAGGCTGAAGAACTCATAGCATCATTGGATTCAGCTTTAACTGTGGTAACCTATGTTTTTAACGAAAGAACACGTGATAATCTGAGCCAGAGCTTTGAAAATATTAATCGTACCGTTGCCAATATCGAATCAGCATCTTCAGAACTGAAGAGTCTTATGGGTAATGGCAGAATAAATTCGATTGTTACAAATCTGGATAGTATTAGCACAACCATAAAACAAAATTCAGGTCAGATTACAAATATTATTAATAATCTCTCATCCCTATCCGATTCATTGTCAAAGCTTAATATAAGTCCGGTTTTTGAGCAGATCAGTTCATCTATTGCAGGATTAAATACTATTATTCAGAAATTGAATACAACAGAAAGCTCAGCGGGGTTATTGATTAACGACCCAGTACTTTATCAGAATCTTAATAATTTGGCTGGAAGTCTGGATTTGCTTTTAAAAGATGTAAGAAATAATCCCAAACGCTATGTTCACTTTTCAGCATTCAATATTGGCAAAGATGTTTACATTACATCAAAACCATCAACGCCAGTTGAAAAAGATCAGGTTATTTATAAGGTTCATTTGATTTCAAGTCCAGCTAAATTATCTACTGAATCTACTTTTTTTAAAGGTTTAGGAGCAATCGAGGAAATGAAAGTAAGTGAAACATACAATTACATGACAGGAAAAACATCCGATTTTGCATTAATTACTAAACTTCTTGATGCCGCAAGAACTAATTTTCCTGATGCAAGTATTGTTGCTTTTAAGAACGGACGAAAGATAAAGTTAGAAAAAGCTATCAAAAAACTAACAAATTAGTTAATTAACAATAATTTATATTATTGAAAGTTAGCCTACATCCCTTTATTGGCAAGCATTTAATTAAACTAAATATTTAAGTATTTGATAATCAGCGATTTAATATTATTAAAAAAATATTAATTTTTTTTTTCTTTTTAAATGCCTGAGCATTAAAGACCTTATCTTTTTTTTGTAATAGTCAAGTGAAATTCCATTTTTTTGTTACATTTTTTTTCACAAAATTTGTTTTCAAGGAAAATTTCAGGAATACAGTTTGTCAAATTTTTTAATATCCTGCTCCAAAATGATTAATGATTATCGTTTGGTTTGGGATCGTTGTCTGTCAATTATTAGAGACAACGTTCCAGGCATTAGTTTTAAGACATGGTTCGAGCCGATAGTTCCGGTTAATCTGGATGATGAAGTTCTAACAATACAGGTTCCGAGTCCGTTTTTTTACGAATATCTCGAAGAACAGTATATTGATTTACTCCGTAAGACTTTAAGAAAAGAACTTGGGCAGGGAGCAAAGCTTGAGTATATAGTCGTTATGGGAAATAATCAGAGCAATTCTCAGCCCTATACAGTAAAATATCCTACTAATAATAACAGTAAAATTCAAAATAAGCCAATGAGCATTCCTCTTAAAACAGAAGGAAAGCCATCGATTAAAAATCCATTTATTATTCCCGGAATTCAAAAAATTCAAATTGATCCTCAGTTAAGGCTTGACAATACTTTTGAAAACTTTGTTGAAGGTGAATGCAATCGCCTTGCGCGTAGTGCCGGATATGCTGTATCTCAAAATCCAGGAGGAACGGCGTTTAATCCTTTGATGATATATGGAAACTCAGGTTTAGGAAAGACCCATCTGGCTCATGCCATTGGTATTGAAGTAAAAGAACGTCATCCGGACAAAGTTGTTTTATACGTAAACGCCAATAAATTCCAAACACAATTTACCGAAGCAACCAGAAATAACAACAGAAATGACTTTCTGAATTTTTATCAGATGATTGATGTTTTGATTCTGGATGATGTTCAGGAATTCGCCGGAAAGGAAAAGACTCAAGAGACTTTTTTCCATATTTTCAATCATTTACATCAAAGCGGCAAGCAACTGATTTTGACTTCTGATAAACCTCCTATTGAACTCAAAGGCCTTGAGCAGAGATTATTATCCAGATTTAAATGGGGTTTGACAGCCGATTTACAGCAACCAAGCTTCGAAACCAGAATGGACATTCTGAGACGAAAGATTTACAAGGATGGTATTGACATTTCGGAAGAAGTACTTGAATACATTGCTTCGCACATCACCAATAACATCAGAGAACTCGAAGGTGCGTTAGTATCGCTTTTAGCTCAATCAACGCTGAACAGAAAGGAAATAACCATTGAGCTGGCCAGCGAAATGATTAATAAGCTGGTTAAAAACTCAAAACGCGAATTATCTATCGATTATATATCTAAAGTTGTTTGTGACTATTTTAATATGCCTGTCGATTCGCTTCAGGCTAAAACCAGAAAACGTGAAGTTGTTCAGGCAAGGCAACTGGCCATGTATTTCTCGAAAAACATGACAAAATCTTCTCTGGCTTCAATTGGCTCGCAAATTGGCAACAAAGATCATGCAACTGTACTTCATGCTTGTAAAACGGTCACTAATCTGAAAGAAACAGACAAGGCTTTTAAACTTTGTGTTGACGAGATTGAAAAGAAATTGAAATTATAACATAAAAAAGCAGATCAGTTTGATCTGCTTTTTTTATGCTGAAAAAGTTTGATTAAATGATTTATCTTGTATTGAGCATTCTTTCATCATCAGTAATTTTTATTACCTTTAAAATTACTGAACAGTTCAAAGCCAATTTAATTAAACTAATATCCATCAATTATTTAGCTGCATTTATCTTAGGATTTAGTTTCAACCGCTACCCTATCTCCCTTGAGCACATACTAACTTCAGAATGGTTACCTTTTGCTTTGCTCGTTGGACTTTCATTTATCCTTATGTTTTTCATGATTGGTTATTCTATCCGGATTTCAGGAGTGGCCGTTACAACTATTGCAGGTAAAATGTCTATGGTAATTCCAATCCTGTTTTCAATCCTTTATTTTTCAGAAAAAACTCCTTCAGTAAAAGTTGCAGGTCTAATTTTGGCTACTGTTTCTGTTTTTCTAACAGTTTACAGACCAACTGATAAAAAGATAAACCTATGGCCCGTAATTTTGCCACTAGTAATTTTTTTAGGATCAGGAATTACCGATTCGATTGTAAAATATGCACAAACCTTTTTTGTTCCAAATGAACTAAGTTTATTATTCTCAACTGTTGTTTTCCTTACAGCACTAGTTTTAGGACTAACCTTCATTCTATTCAGATTAAAAACAATTTCAAAAAGCATTACAACTGCCGAAGTGATTGGTGGAACAATTCTTGGTGTAGCGAATTTTGGATCACTGTATTTCTTTGTTATGGCCTTAAACAACAGTAAATTCGATAGCTCAATATTATTTGGATTGAATAATATTTGTATTGTATTATTTTCAGTTTTAATTGGCGCTTTGGTATTTAAAGAAAAGCTTTCAAAGCTTAATTTTGCTGGTGTAATCATGGCGTTCGCAGCCATTCTGATTTTAATGAACTACTAATGGAGGATACCTTTAAAACCATATCGAAACCGGTGCAGGGACTTTTTAAAGATAAAGGCAGTAAATTCATTTCCTACGCTTATCCAATAGAATCCGAGGATGAAGTCAGGAATATTGTTCAAATCCTGAAGAAGGAACACCATTCGGCACGGCATCATTGTTATGCCTGGCGTTTAGGGTACGAAAAGTTGTTATTCAGAGCTAATGATGACGGAGAACCCTCCTCAACTGCTGGGAAACCCATTTTAGGGCAAATCCAAAGCTACGATCTTACCAATATATTGATTGTCGTTGTTCGTTATTTTGGAGGCACATTGCTTGGGGTAAGCGGCCTAATTAATGCATATCGAAATGCTGCACAAGATGTACTGAATCAGGCTGAAATTGTTGAGAAATTGGTTGAAAAACAACTTTATATTGAATTTGATTACGGAGTTATGAATGAGGTTATGAAAATTTTCAAAGACGAAAAATTGCCTCAAAACGAATCTCAGTTTGATTTAAAATGCCAGATTAAAACTCAAATCAGGTTAGGTGAATTGAACCGTATTGAAGAAGCCTTTATAAAAGTTGAAGGCTTAACAATTAAATACATCTGAGAACTAAATTGCCTTGTATTTTAGGGCAAGCAAGGTGTTAATAACGTTTTCATAACTAATAAACCGTATCTTAGTATAGCTGATAAAAACGCTTTAATTTTGAGTTTTGATGGAACACTTGATCAAACTATATTCCCAAATTTTAGGTGAAACAATTCACTTGAAAAGTATTTTCCTCAACTCCTTAAGTTTCCATCATTTAAGCCATTCGGCTCAACAAAGCTTTACTCCGGAATATCCGGTCGAATATGAAAGCCAACAGGATAAAAGTTTCTGTTGGCTTTTTTTTGCTACACAACCAACAAAAAATAATACATAAAATGAAGAAGAGAGATTTAATTTCGATTACTGATTATTCAAAAGAAGACTACTTGCGAATTTTGGAACTTGCAGCCGATTTTGAGAAAAATCCAAACCAGAGGCTACTTGAAGGAAAAGTAGTCGCTTCTTTGTTTTTTGAACCATCAACCCGCACGCGATTAAGTTTCGAAACGGCAATTAACCGATTGGGCGGACGAATTATCGGTTTCTCCGATGCTGGTTCGTCAAGTGTTTCGAAGGGTGAAACTTTACACGACACAACTAAAATGGTTAGCAATTACGTCGATTTAATCGTTATGCGCCATCCACTTGAAGGTAGTGCACGCTATGCTGCCGAAGTAGCTGATGTTCCGGTTATCAATGCCGGCGACGGTGCCAATCAGCATCCGACGCAAACCTTACTCGACATGTATTCCATCCTGAAAACGCAGGGAACGCTCGATAATATTAACATTTTCATGGTTGGTGACTTAAAATACGGACGCACCGTTCATTCTCTGCTTATGGCAATGACCGAATTTGAAAACCCGATTTTCAACTTCATTGCTCCTGAAGAGTTGGCTATGCCTGAAGAATACAAATTATTTTTAAAAGAAAAAGGTATTCGTTATTTCGAACATACTGAAATCAATGACAACATTAATCACGCTGATATTATCTACATGACACGTGTTCAGAAAGAGCGTTTTATGGATCCAATTGAATACGAAAAAGTGAAGAATGTTTACATTTTGCGCAACCATATGCTACAAAATACCAAACCTAACATGCGTATTCTCCACCCGCTTCCTCGTATCAACGAAATTCATCCTGATGTTGACAGCAACGAAAAAGCCTATTATTTTGAGCAGGCCCGCAACGGTGTTTACACGCGTCAGGCCATTATTTCTCACATCCTCAACCTTAAATAAATATCATCATGAGCGATCAATTAAAAAAGAAGCTTAAACTGAAAGTCAGTGCAATCAATAATGGCACTGTTATCGATCATATTCCTTCTGAAAATCTGTTTAAGGTAATTTCTATTCTGGGATTACAGAACATGAAAAACCAAATTACTTTTGGGGCAAATTTTGAAAGCGAAAAGCTGGGGAGCAAAGCAATTATTAAACTTTCAGATGTTTTTTTTGAAGACGATGAGATCAACAAAATTTCATTGATTGCCCGTAATGCCAAGCTAAACATTATTCGTGATTACGAAGTAGTTGAAAAACGTGTGGTTGAAGTGCCCGACAAGGTAATTGGAATTGTAAAATGCTTTAATCCGAAGTGCATAACTAACAACGAAGAAATTACGACACAATTTACAGTTATTTCGAAAAACCCACTCGACTTGAAATGTAAGTACTGCGAAAAGATCACGCACGAACACCAAATGGTTATTAAATAATATCATAAAAGTATCAAATGACACAACCAGATTTCACTGCAACCTTCCAAAAAGTATCGGATTTGGTTGCCTTCAACCCTGAAGATTTACTATTCAGGATTTGCGAACTTCTAAAACAGGAAGTTTACCATTACGATTGGGTGGGATTTTACATTCTTGATCCTGTAAAAAATGAATTGGTGTTAGGTCCATATGTTGGGAAGCCAACTCAACATACGCATATTGCTGTTGGAAAAGGTATTTGTGGTCAGGTTGCCGAAAACGGGCAAACAATGGTTGTTCAGGATGTGACTCAGGTTGAAAACTATATTTCTTGTGGTCTTGATGTTCAATCAGAAATCGTAGTTCCTGTGATGAAAAATGACCGTTTTGTTGCCGAATTGGATATTGACAGCCACTCTCCAGCACCATTTACTTCTGCTGACACCGATTTCCTAAGCAAAATATGCAATCTTTTGGTATATCGCTTTTAGTCTTTATTTGTTTGATTTTAAAAACGATATAAAACACTGAAGAAACTCCGGATATTATTTTTCTGAAATAAATACATAGTAATCCAATATTTTAAACGTTTTGGTTGTTTAGATAGTTTAATTTGTAGTAAATTGTATTACTGCAAATTAAACTATCTGTTATTTGCTCGAATTGTTTATTCCGGAAACCATGATGAACGAAATATACGAAATACTTTTTCATACCAACGAGGCTCTTTTTGCTATCGTTTCCGAAAATATTTGGGAAGCCTACTTTGTGCTTTTTCTTATTATATTTTTGGAAACAGGATTGATTGTATTCCCATTTCTTCCAGGTGACGGATTACTTTTTTCGGCTGGCGTAATTGCTGCATCATCAGAAATGAGTATCTTAATTTTGGTACCCATATTAATTCTGGCAGCCATACTGGGAAACCACTTTAACTATAGAATTGGAAAACAAATTGGAAATAAAATAGAAAGAAGCGAAAATAAACTGGTGCAAAAATATCTGGTAAAATCCATTATTCAAACCCGGAAATTCTATCAGAAACATGGCAAAAAATCGATCATAATTGGCAGGTTTTTCCCGGTTATCCGCACTTATATTCCATTTTTTGCCGGAACTGTAAAGTTTGATTTTCAGATGTTTAAATCATATACATTTATTGGATCCATAATTTGGGTTCCATTTTTCACCTTGAGTGGTTATTTTCTGGGAGAACTGCCGTGGATTAAAAATAATTTTGAAATCATCTTTCTTGGATTAATCATTGTAACATTAATCCCATTCTTTTATGCGGCTATTAAGACACTATTATTTAAAGATAAAATAAAGGTGGATTCCTAATTGATATCGAAGTCTTGATTATCCGGCAAAAAAGCTATTTTTGGTACTTCAAATCAAGATTTATGTCAAAACTATTTGCTACAAAGCCATTATCGGTATTGCTCTCTGAATCAAGTTCGGATCATGGATTAAGAAGATCACTTAGTGCTTTAAACCTGACAACTCTAGGAATTGGTGCCGTAATTGGTGCAGGTATTTTTGTATTAACTGGACAGGCTGCAGCTCAGTATGCTGGACCGGCCATTGTCATTTCATTTTTGATTTCAGGATTTGCATGCTTATTTGCAGGTTTGTGTTATGCCGAATTTGCTTCGATGATTCCTATTTCGGGTAGCGCATACACATACGCCTATGCTACAATGGGTGAATTTGTCGCCTGGATAATTGGCTGGGACTTAATTTTGGAGTATTTATTTGCTGCCTCAACGGTTTCTGTTGGCTGGTCGGGTTATGTGGTAAGCTTTCTAAAAGATTTTGGAATTATCATTCCGGCACAATTTACTGCAGCATTGGGGACAGTTCTTGTTGATATTCCGCAAATCGGATGGAAAGCAATTACTCCGGAATTAACCAAAAGCCTGGCTGATTCTGGAATTGCCATCGATAGTCTCCCACATCTTTCAGCTATTCTAAACTTACCTGCAATGTTTATTGTGGCAGCAACAACAATATTGTTACTCGTTGGCATACGCGAGTCGGCCAAATTCAATAATGTAATGGTTATTATTAAGGTTTTTGTAATTCTTCTGTTTATTGGCATCGGATTTATGTTTGTAAATAAAGCAAACTGGCAACCGTTCATTCCTGAAAATACCGGAGAATGGGGTCATTATGGCTGGAGTGGGATTTTCCGTGGCGCTGCAGTTATTTTCTTTGCCTACATTGGGTTTGATGCAGTTTCTACGGCCGCACAAGAAGCTAAAAATCCCAAAAGAGATATGCCTATCGGTATTCTGGGATCACTAGGAATTTCGACAATATTGTATGTTTTGGTCGCAATTGTACTGACGGGTATTGTTAGTTATACCTTTTTGAATGTAGCTGATCCTATTGCCGTTGGTGTTGACGCGATGGGTCCAGGCCTTTTCTGGTTAAGACCAATTATTAAGATAGCTGCTATTGCCGGATTAAGTTCTGTTATATTAGTGATGCTTTTGGGGCAACCACGAATTTTCTTTTCGATGTCAAAAGATGGTTTGCTACCGCCGATTTTTTCAAAGATTCACCCACGTTTTAAGACGCCATATGTAAGTACACTTATTACAGGTTTTGTGGCTTTAATACTTGCCGGAGTATTACCAATTAATATACTTGGCGAACTTGTGTCTATCGGCACACTGCTTGCTTTTGCAATTGTTTGCATTGGGATTATAATTCTGAGGGTAAAGCGTCCGGATATCCCAAGATCTTTTAAAACACCTTTTGTTCCTCTTGTGCCAATTCTGGGCGCCGGTATTTGTATTTTACAGATGTTGTCGTTACCATGGGAAACTTGGGCACGTTTAATTGTTTGGATGGCTTTAGGCTTCGTGATCTATTTCGTTTACGGAATCAGAAAAAGCAGACTAAGAGATAAGTAATTTTTTAAAACTATAATGTCACATCATAACTCTTCAGTTAAATCAATACTTTTTGCCTTACTGGCAAATCTTGGAATAGCAATAACCAAAACTGTTGCCGCAGTTATAACAGGTTCAGGAGCTATGTTGGCCGAATCTATACATTCATTTGCAGATTGTGGCAATCAGGGTCTTCTGTTTTTAGGATTGAATGCGTCTAAAAAAGAGCCCACCCCAGATCATCCGCTCGGTTATGGGAAAGCCATATTTTTCTGGTCGTTTATTGTTGCCCTGATTTTATTTAGTATGGGTGGTCTATTTTCGATTTACGAAGGAGTACATAAACTTAGTTCGCACGAAGGCTTAACCTCACCCTATATTGCAATCGTGGTTCTTTCAGTTAGCATGCTACTTGAAGGAGCATCGCTTTGGGGATGCATCACCCAGATTAATAAAGTAAAGCATGGCGAAAGTCTTTGGAAATGGTTTCGGAATAGTCGTCAAAGCGAATTGGTTGTTGTTTTAGGCGAGGACATTGCTGCACTGCTGGGACTTGCATTTGCACTTATTTCAGTCATATTGTCAATGGTTACTGGAAATCCTGTATTTG
This sequence comes from Prolixibacteraceae bacterium, assembly GCA_019163175.1. GTDB lineage: Bacteria > Bacteroidota > Bacteroidia > Bacteroidales > Prolixibacteraceae > Aquipluma. Next base: position 45,687 of record JAFLKN010000035.1, read on the forward strand.
ATGCCATTGGAAGCATTGGTATTGGTGTATTGCTGGTTATTATTTCCTTCTTTTTGGCTGCTAAAATTAAAGGTTTGTTAATCGGGCAAAGCGTTGATTTGGAAGTGCGCGAAGAAATTTCGAAGTTCCTTGAAGCTCAACCTGAAGTGAATAAATTGCTGAATTTAATTACCCTTCAGTTAGGAGCACAAATTATGGTTGCAGTAAAAGTTAAAATGGAAAAGGTTGACTCTGTAGATCAATTAATTCAGAATATTAACCGTTGCGAAGCTGCCCTTAAGAAACAAAATCAGGCCATTAAATGGATTTTCTTTGAGCCTGATGTGGAATAACTATTTACTCAATCGTTCTACATTTTCCCCAATTATTACCAAAGCTGGCATAGGTGGTTTTTGAGTTTCGAGTATTTGGGCAATAGTGCCAAGTGTTGCCTCTAAAGCTGAAGAATCGGGCTGCGAGACTTTACTTAGAATTTGTATTTTAACTTCCGGAGAGATAGCCAGATCCATTAATCGCTGAGACAAATGCACCAGTTTATTGAGTCCCATAAAGAAAATGATTGGAGATCCCGAATTCAATACAGAAACAAAAGTTTGCAAATCGCAAAAATCACCTTCGCAATAATGTCCAGTACCAAATAATACCATACTGTTTTTTCCGCGTTCAGTCAGTGGAATACCATACAGCGAAGCGGCACCTAAAGCAGAAGTAACTCCAGGAATTGCTTCATAATTCAAGCCATTTTCAATACAAAACCTGATTTCTTCAGCACCGCGTCCAAAAATCATTGGATCGCCAGATTTCAAGCGAACAACCTTTTGCCCTTTTGCTGCTAATTCAATGATCAATTGGTTAATCCACTCTTGTCTTCCGGTTTGATCCTGTCCATCCTGATAAATTTTCCCTACATAAATTTTCTTTGCCTCCGGTCTGGCCAAGTTTAAAATTTCTTCACTCACCAGCGCATCATGCAAAATGCAATCTGCTTCTTGTATTCGTTTAAGCGCTTTAATAGTAAGCAATTCGGGATCGCCAGGACCAGCACCAACTATGGAAATAAGAGAAGACATAAAGAATTATGAATTGTAAATGATTAATTATGAATGAGAAGATCAGGAACCTATTAATAGTTTTGCTTTGAAGCTTTACTTTTGAATTGGCTTCAGGCTGTCAAGATAATCCATCGGACTTTGATATTTAAACTGATAGTTCAATAGACGTAAAAGTTTGCTGCTGTCGATGATTTTGAAGGCTTCAGGATCATTTGATATGGAAGGTTCAGTCAGACCAGAAATCAGTGCTGCTTTGCCGTAAAAATCCTTTTTCAATGGATGCTCCGGACAACAGGCATTTAGAGTTTCACCCCAAAGTTCTTGCTCGATAATGGCTTCAATGATCCCAATACAATCGTCCTGATGAATCAGATTTACCGGTGTATTTGGCACTGCTTGTCCCGATTTCAACAGAAAGCGGGCTGGATTCCGATCAGCACCGATCAATCCACCAAATCTGACAATGGTTGTTTTAAAATCTGACAGACTTTTAAATAGATTTTCAGCAATAACCAGTGCTTTCCCACTTGATTTATCGGGGAAAAGTTCATCCGATTCACTTGCTGTTTGCAGATTTTCAGGATAGACCGAAGTTGAGGAAATGAAAATAACCTTTTGTATCTCCGACTCTAAAATTAACGAAATCAATCCTGCAATTTGAGCAGGAAATACACTTTCAATTTCAGCAATTCTGCGCGGCGGTATCGAAATTATCAGAACATCACAATCAAAAAATGTTGAATCATTTACCTCCGCTAATTTTTCATTTAAAACTATCTTATAAGGTTGTATTCCTGCATTTTGAAGCAAATCGAACTTCTCGGTTGAAGTTACCGAACCTTTTACTGTAAAACCATTATCAAGCAAATGTCTTGCTAAAGGCACTCCCAGCCATCCACAACCTAAAATTGAAATTATTCCTGATTTCATTCTGACGATTCAATTATTTACTATTCTCTTTCATCCAGTGCGCTATGGAGTATTGAACAAACGACAATTCATCCTGTTCAGCCAGAAGAACTACCTTGTTGGTAAAATAGCGCCAGGCAGCCTGTGCAGTTGGGTTTCCGTTGGCTATAATTAGCGAAGACGGGGGTGGAAAATTTCCCGAAGCTCTGTAGCTTTCAATTCCAGCAGGACTAAAGAAAAGGAAAGCATCGAATACTTCGTTTTCAAATTTTTCAACAGGCGTTTCAGTATTAACCTCGACATACTCTACTTGCTGATTGTAAAGCCACTGATGCGTAATTGCGGACATTCTCTGACCGATAAATAGAAATGGAGTTTTCATTTTCTAATGTTTGAAATCACTTCCTTTTAATGTTGCATTAACGTACTTCTTACGGATTACAAAATCACCAAACTTTTCGCCATCGGTGCGATTTTGTGCATAATCAGCAATGATGGGGTTTAATTCAGCCAGAATTTCATCTTCGGTAAGCGTTTCTTTATAGAGGGTATTTAAGCGGGTTCCATTAAAATTGCCGCCCAAATAAAGATTGTAATGACCTTCTGATTTTCCAACAAAACCGATTTCAGCCAAATAAGGTCTTCCACAGCCATTGGGACAACCGGTCATCCGAATCACAATTTCATCCTGAAAAAGTCCATGCTGATCCAGAATTGATTCAATTTTGGTTATAAGCGAAGGAAGATACCTTTCAGCCTCGGCAAAAGCCAATCCGCAGGTATTTAGCGCCACACAAGCTATAGAATTCTTTCGGAGTCCTGAAATCTCACCAGGTAAAACTCCATATTTTTTCAGGATTTCGCCAACTTCCGTTTTCCCATCAGCTGATACATTTGCAATTACCAGGTTCTGATTTCCTGTCAGGATGAATTGCCCTTCGACTTTTTTAGCTACTTCACGAAGTGCTGATTTCAGCTTAAAATCGCCGCGGTCAGCAACCCTTCCACCTTCAACAAATAATGTCAGGCTCCAATTCGAATCAGCACCTTTGGTCCATCCCATTCGATCACCATTTCGGGTAAAAGTGTATGGTTTGGGTTCCTGAAAGGCATAGCCCAAAAGTTTCTCAACTTCACTTTTAAACCAAGCTATACCATGATTATCAATGGTATATTTCAGTCGGGAAAGTTTGCGATTTTGTCGGTTTCCATTATCCCGCTGGACTAAAACAACCTTCTCAGCAACTTCAAGTACCTGTTCTGGCAAACAGAAACCAATGATTTCGGCTAAACGCGGATACGTCTCCGGCATTCCGAAGGTTGTGCCCATTCCGCCGCCAACAATTACATTGTAGCCAACAATCTGGCTATTTTCAACAATGGCAATAAAGCCCAGATCCTGAGAGAAAATATCAGAATCGTTGTATGGCGGAATGGCTACAGCAACTTTAAACTTTCGCGGAAGATAGCGGTCTCCATAAATTGGTTCAACATCTTTTTTGCTGTCGGCCACAAGCTTTTCGTCGAGCCAAATTTCGTGATAAGCCCGAGTTGAGGGAAGTAAATGTTCGCTAATACGACGAGCAGTATCATAAACTTCAGCATGTAATTCTGATTCAGCCGGATTTGGGTGACACATCACATTTCTGTTTACATCTCCGCAAGCAGCAATTGTATCCATTAAGGCCGCATTCATGCCCTGAATGGTTTTCTTCAGGTTTGTTTTAATTACGCCATGAAGCTGAAAAGCTTGTCTGGTTGTGAGTTTCAGTGTATGATTGGCATATTGATCTGATAAACTATCCATCTGTAGCCATTGTTTTGGAGTTACTAACCCGCCCGGAACCCGAACCCGAATCAGAAATGAATAGGCAGGTTCCAGTTTTTGCCGCTTACGTTCCTTTTCCAAATCGCGGTCGAACTGCTGATACATGCCATGAAACTTGGATATTTGGGTATCGCCAGGGGCAATTGATCCTGTAATCGGATTGGCCAGACTTTCAACCAAAGTTCCACGCAGGTAATTACTGTCGTACTTTAGTTTTTCTACTTCCGAGAGTTCAGCCCAGTTTATTGTATCGCTCATGAAAATTTTAAATTATGAAGTTTAAATGAAAAATTAAATCATTAGGTTTTTGCAAAAAATGCGAAAACAGCTTTTCATTATTTAATATACATCTGTTTGAAATCGTTTTTCTTTTTTCAGTGTCTTCAGGTATTCCAGCGCTTTTTCCTCGCTCATGCCACCCTCAGTTTCGAAGATTTGGAGCAAGGTCTTTTGTACATCGCGCGCCATTTGCTTCATATCGCCACATAGATAAATGCTTGCCCCGTTGTTAAGCCAGTCAAATATTTCCTTCTGTCGTTCAATTAAACGATGTTGTACATATACTTTTTCTTTCTGATCACGAGAGAATGCAACATCAATTTTTTCCAGATAACCATCTTTCAACAGATTTTGCCATTCTACCTGATATAAAAAATCAGAATGGAAACGGCGTTCTCCAAAGAAAAGCCATGTTTTGCCTTTCTGATTATTGGCTTCGCGATGTTGTAAAAATGCACGATATGGCGCGACTCCTGTACCGGCGCCTACAAGTATAACTGGGGTTTCATCGTTTTCAGGAAGTTTAAAAGCCGGATTTTTCTCTATAAAAACAGAAACCTGTGAGTCGATATCGATACGGTCGGCCAGATAGGTGGAACAAGCCCCGGCACGTTCACGGCCTTTATGCGAATATCGAACGGTGGCAACAGTAACATGAACCTCGTTACCAACAGCTGCTTGACTCGACGAAATAGAATACAATCGTGGCGGAAAACTTCTCAGTATGTCGGCAAATTCCTGTGCTGAAAATTGGAATGGAAATTCCTCTAGTAAGTCCAGCACATCATGTCCGTAAAGATATTGGTCTAACAGAACTTCATTTTTAATAATTTCCAGAAGTTTTGTATTTCCTGTTCTTTCCTGATATTTCTGAATCACTTCACGGTTTAACACTGTAATTTCAAGTCTGTCAGACAATGCTTCCTGAAGTGAAAATTCACCTTCTTTCAGTACCACAATTTCCGTCCCGCTTACATTAATTTGCCTGAGAATACCGTCGATCAAAGCCGGTGGATTGTTTGCAAGGATACCAACAGAATCACCAGGTTCGTAGGTAATTCCAGAGCCTTCCAACGAAAGCTCAACATGGTAGACTTCCTTATCAGAGTCACGTCCTGTAATTTTTACTTTATCAATTACAGTTGCCCGAAATGGCCTTTTTCTTGAATACTGATTGATTTGTAAAGAATTTGCCGGCAAAGTACTGTCAGAAACTGCGCTGCCTGGTAATTCAGCAAAAACATTGACAAACTGATTAATCCAAAGATCAACTTCATCCTCAAAATCAACATCAAGTGTGAGGATTGGAAGAATAGATTTTGCTCCTGCTTTTGCCAAAGCCTGGTCGATATCAATACCGGTTTTGCAAAAGAGTTTATAACTTTTATCACCCAAAGCTACTACAGAATAATTGAGGTTTGGCAATTGAGGTGAACGTTTCCCGGTTATAAAACTGTAAAAATCTTCGGCCATTGCTGGCGGTTCGCCTTCGCCATGAGTACTAACGATGAAAACCAAATTAGTTTCAGAAGCTAATTGTCTGGTTTTGTACTCATCCAGTGCAACTGATTGTACGTCAACTCCTCTTTCGGCAAGCTTACCAGCTAATTTACCAGCTATTGTTTTGCTGCGGCCAGTATGCGTTCCATAGAGAATTTTCAGGTATTTGCTGTTTTTTGTCGTTGTAGGTATGTCGGCAGCCCTATTGCTTCCAGATGACACCAATAAGCCTTGAAAATAGCCATTAATCCAAAGCAGCTGTTCCCGGTTCAAGCCGGCAGAAAGGCTAGATAAAGCGCTAAGCTGTTGCTCATTTAATGGATTAAATTGATTACTCATATTGTTGTGTTTTTAAGATTTTCTAAATATTCCTTTAGCAAATTGCGGACTCGGATTGATTCATAAACATTTTCAGCATTAGAACTCACCGCAACTGAAATATTACCTTCCTGATAAATGGCGGGCGAAACAAACTGGCAAAGTGAAGGATTATCATGGATATTAACCAAAACTCCAGCTTCTCTCCCATCATGCACAATTTGCCGATCGAGTTCTTCATTGTTCGTACATGAATACAACATCAGATAACCTTCCAGATCGCCCTTTTCATATTTCTTCTGAAAACAAACTACTCCGGAAGTATAAACTTCTTCAGTAATATTTTCAGCAACCACTTCAATGTTGGCCCCGAACCGCTGTAAAATCCTGATTTTCTTTAGTGCACTCTGGCCACCTCCAATAACTAGTATTTTCCGGTCTGAGATGTCAATTGATATGGGCAAAAATTTACGTGTCATCCTAATCTTATTTAAATCTGGTAATCACTATCAGAGTTTTTTAATCTGCCAAAGTTTATTCGGTTCCAGGTACGCTCATGAAAATAATAAAGTGCCATTTTGGTAAATACTTCTACGCCTCCAATTGATATCGCCATTTCTGGTTTTCCGGTAATGATTAGAGAAATTATAATGGTATCAAGAGTTCCAATGGTGCGCCATGAAACCGATTTTACAATACTTCGATATGATTTTTCGCTCATTATTTAATAATTTAGTATAAAAAAAGCCCTTCTGACTAGTTCAGAAGGGCTTAAATATATTTTGGCAAATGATTTACCATATCCTGTTAACCTTCTGAAAAGACAAATGAGAACACATACACATATACATGTTGATGCACACAGCTGAATTCGAATTCGTGAATTTTATTTCAGAAGAAAATTGGTTCATAAATAAAAGACTAAATGATCTGTAATTATTCAATACTGCAAAAGTAGATTCTAATTCCAAATTTCAAAACAAATTCCTGTTTATTTTTCGTTATTCAGCAAAATGGCAATAAACGGGCTTTATATTTGTCAAATGTTTCGGCACTCTCTATGACAAAATCTAATGTTTTCTATTTTAATCCAACCTGTGAACTAGCTGTTGCAAATGGATCATTCAGCTATATGCCACCACTTTTACTCCAAAAGATGGAAAGTGATCTGGCCATGCTTCCTTTTATTTTTGCTACTGAAAATGATTTTGTTCTGACAGAGAATCCTCCTTCAGCTGACTTTATTCAACGATTAAAGGATGCCGGGTTTGATGTGCCAAGGTTCTGCCGTTTAACCGAATTAGAAGCGTGTCCTGATGGAACATTTGACACCATTTCCCCATGGGGATGGAGCCCCGCAGCCCATTTTAAATTAAAGACACTTAAAGAAAAATGCTCCGATAGTTTTAAGTCGAGTCCGGTTTTCAATTGGAATGAGAATGCAAAATTCCTTTTTGAACGGGCGACTTCCCTTGATTTTCTGATCGGGTTGCTTGATCAAAATCCATTTCAATGGTTTATTGATCGGTCAATGGCAGGAGTTGTTGTTACTTCAATAGACGAGATTGAATCAATTTTATCAAAAAAGCAGGAGCTGATATTAAAAGCTCCGCTAAGTTCATCTGGTCGGGGAATTCAATTCATTCGTAACGGAATACTAAACAACGCAAATAAACAATGGACAGCAGGAGTTTTGATGCAACAGAAATACCTGATCGCGGAGCCGCTTTTAGAGAAGCTGGCTGACTTTTCATTTCAATTTCAGATATCTTCTGAATGTGAAATTGAGTATTTAGGCAGTTCTTTTTTTGAAACCAGTTCGAATGGGCAGTACCAGGGCTCCTTTATTCATCATGAATTGTCTGATTTTTTAGCCATTGAAAAATCAGAAGAATTACAAAGCCGGATAAATCAAACAGCAAATACAATTAAGAAAGCTTTAAAATTATCAGACTATGCAAAGTGGCACCATGGTTTTTTAGGTGTTGATGCCATGGTTATTAGAAACGGGGGGCGAATATTACTACAACCATGTGTTGAGATTAATTGTAGGGCAAACATGGGTATTCTTACGCTGATGCTGGAAAATAAAATTAATCGGGAAGCAAAAGGTAAATTTGAACTTTTTTATAGATCGGCAGGTGAATTTAATATCTTTTCAATGGACAAGACAAGTAAAAATCCTCTCGTGTTTCGGAAAGGGAAACTTATTTCAGGCTTTTTACCTTTAGTAGAACCTGATAACCAGCAAAAGTTCGGAGCCTATTTTTCGTTAGGCTCAGCCAAATAACGATTAATTGTATCGAGTAAATATTTTAATCGGATGGGTTTAGTAATAAATTCATCACAACCAGCATCCTGGCACAATCTTTCTTCGCCTGACAAAATGAATGCTGTCTGAACAACAATAACAATATCCGGATAAAGTGATTTAATAATCCGGGTAGCTTCAATTCCATCCATTTTGGGCATGTTAATGTCCATTAATATTAAATCAATACGCTCAGTTTTCTTAACTACTTCAACAGCATCCAGCCCATTTTTTGCCCATATGAGGTTTGCTTTAGTTTTCCTTAAAGCAGCTTCAAAATAAATATTGCTTGTTTCGTTGTCTTCAACGATTAATACTGTTTTCCCTTCCCAGGAATAAATCAAATCTGTCAGTTCCATTTTGCAATTATTGATTATATATTCTTTTGCTCCAATTGTTTATAAATTCGGTGGAGTAACCAAACTAATTCACCTGAATTAAATGGTTTTCCTAAATAATCGTCCATTCCAGCAGCGACAAACAATTCCTTATCGCTTTGCAGTGGATTGGCGGTCATGGCAACAATAGGAACACGATTTGTAACTTTATTCAGACTTTCCCATTCTCTAATTTTCGAAGTTGCCTCAACACCATCCATTTTAGGCATCTGAACGTCCATAAAAATAACGTCCGGACGCTCTTTTAAAAATGCCTCAACAGCCTGAACACCATCAGAAACAGCAAGGATTGAATGTCCGAGTTTTTCGAGATTAATATAGCAACTTTTTGGTTGATAACGTTATCTTCCGCAAGTAAAATTTTCAATTTTTTATTCGGGATTATCAATTCTTCCAATTCCTGACTTTGAAACGTTAAAAAAGCTTGTGAAGCAAGACCAAATTCGCAATCAAAATGGAAAATAGCTCCTTTGCCTTCTTCACTTATAATTCCGATATTTCCATTCATCAATTGAACAAGATTTTTTGAAATGGCCAAACCCAGACCGGTTCCTCCGAATTTTCGAGTGGTTGATGCATCAGCCTGAGAAAAAGATTTGAATAGTTTCAATTGATTTTCGGCCGAAATTCCAATTCCAGTGTCCTGAACTTCAAAAAAAAGTCGAACCTTTTCACCTTCAAATTCAACGAGACTTACTTGTATTCGGACAAAGCCTTCAGGAGTAAACTTAATAGCATTATTACACAGATTTATCAATACTTGTTTAAGTCTCAACGGATCGCCAATCAGAAATTCCGGAACGTTGTGTTCAATCTCAAAAGACAGAGTTAAACCTTTCTGCGTGGCTTTATAACGCAGAATTTTGGTCACCTCAGTAATCTCATCGGCTAACCTAAACTGAATTAGTTCGAAAGTAACCTGCCCTGCTTCTATTTTTGAAAAATCGAGCACATCGTTAATGATCATTAGTAGATTTTCGCCAGAGATACCAATAATATCAATAAATTCATGCTGCTCATCTGTTAGATCGGTACGTTTAAGTATGTCAATCATACCAATTATGCCATTCATTGGTGTCCTGATTTCATGTGAAATATTGGCCAGAAAAATTGCTTTTGCTTTAGCGGCAGCCTCCGCCATTTCTTTTGAATTAATTAGCTCATATTGTGTTTTACGTAAGGTCAAATGAAGATTGACCCGGGCAATAAGTTCCTCTTTACTGAATGGTTTTGGAATATAATCAACAGCACCCAGTTGAAATCCCTTTACAATGCTATCTTTTTCTTTTTTTGCAGTCAGGAAAATAATTGGAACGTCTTGTGTTTGCGGATTAGATTTTAGTATTGAGCAAACTTCAAAACCATCAATATCTGGTAATACAACATCCAGAAGAATAAGATCAAATTTATGGGCTCTCGCCTTTGCCAATGCTGATTTACCGTTAATCGCTGTCGCAATCTGGTACTCCTGATCTGATAAAATATCTTTCATCAAATCGAGATTAAGTTGCACGTCGTCAACAATCAGAATTTTTGAAACTTGACTACTCTCTTGCATTTTTTTTAAAATGACGTGTTTAACCAATTAATTAATTCTTCAGGACTACCAATCATTCTGGCAGCATTAAGCTTAATAGCCTCTTTGGGCATACCAAAAATTACCGATGATTTTTCATCCTGTGCAAATGTCATTGCTCCCGACTGCTGCAATTCTAACATTCCTTTAGCGCCATCAGCACCCATTCCGGTAAGCAGAATAGCTGAAATATTTTTTCCTGGAAATGTAACTGCCGAACGGAATAATACATCTACCGAAGGACGATGTCTGTTTACTAATGGTCCCATTTCAAGCTTGCATTTGTATTGTCCATCAGCTTTAATCAGATGCAAATGACTAAATCCGTTTGCAATATACACATAACCGCGTTGAATAACATCACCCTGTTCAGCTTCCTTCACGTTTAATTTGCATTCTGTGTTGAGCCTGTTAGCAAATGCTCTGGTAAATTCACCTGGCATATGCTGCACAATTAAAATTCCGGGTAAATCAGTACGGATATTTTTTAGAATGCGTGAAATAACTTCAGTTCCGCCAGTTGATGCACCAATCAGAATTATTTTTTCAGAATAAAAGCTGGGATCCTGAAGGCTTTTTGAAGTTTGAACTACTTGATTGGAATGGAGATTTTCGATCAGCCCAATTTTTGAAGATTTTATCCGGATACGTTCGGTCATTGAGGCGGCTTTTACCGCATCTGTAATTCTAATACTATATTCATCTAATTGCTCTTGATTTAACAACTTTGGCTTAGTGATAATTTCTTTGGCTCCCAGTTTTAATGCCCGAATCCCCATATCAGAGCCTTCGCCGGCAACTGATGAAATAACCACAACAGGTATAGGATGTTGTTTCATTAGTTTTCCTAAAAAAGTCAGACCATCCATACGAGGCATTTCAATATCGAGGGTAATTACATCAGGGAGATTTTCAGCAATCTTTGAAACTGCCTCGTAGGGATCTGATGCAGTTCCAATAACTTCGATATCATAATCCTGACTAAGGATTTGAAATAGCGTATTTCTTACCGATGCCGAATCATCAACAATTAAAACCTTAATTTTCCGGCTCATTTTATAAGCTTGTTAGTTGATTTTACCAAATACTTTTGCAATACCTCCCCGGTTCCCGTGTTAAAATAAATCTTCCGTCCCAGCCTTCCACCTGTACTCGAGCTTATAACTTTTACACCCAATTCCGAAACAACTTTAAACGCCAGATCGATATTTCGTTGGCCAACATTAAAAACAGAATAGTGCTCGCCAAGCACTTCTGCGCCTCCAAAGATTTTACATACAATATCCTCTTTTTTTGCACCAAAGTCAAGCATTTTCTTAAATAATTGCAAAATGGCTACATTCCCATATTTTGGAGATTCCAAACCATCACCATTCCAATAAGGCAACATGTAATGATTAATACCACCGATCTTTCTTTTCTGGTCAATAAAACAAACAGCCACACATGACCCCAACACCGTTGTTACCCATTGTGAATCTTTACCGACTCGCATAGCCGATGGATGCAAAAATTGATCTGATGGGAGATATTCCTTCATTTAGTAGCGAACTTCAGAGTCGAGTAAGAAATCTTCCAGATCATCCCAGTCTTCAGTCCCTGAACTTTCTGGAATAGTAACCATTATGCGAATACCTCCCTCGTAGTTGTCATTCAGACTTACTTTTCCACCTAATAATTCGGAGTATGCCTGAACAATTGATAAACCAAGTCCATGACCTGTATTAATTGAATTTATCTTCTCATCAAGTTGCTTAAACCGGTCAAAAATTATTCTTCGGTCATCATGATTTATTCCTTTCCCATGATCAGACACCTCGATTGAAAGTGTTCCATTACCAAAAACAAAATCCAAATTGATGATTGAATTATCTGGACTATATTTTATAGCATTACTAATCAAGTTCTTAATAATCATGTCAAGCTTTTCCTTGTCAGATACAAATAAAACAGGAGCATCTGCTACAGTCTTGTTTAAACAGGATACCGATAGATCAATATTTTTCTTTTTCAGCTGAGTTTTAAAATATTGGGAGATATTTTTGCTAAGTTCATAAATATTGATTTGAACCAATTTAGGCTCTTCTTTTCCTGCTTCGATTAGTGCGGCAGCAAATATATTTTTGAGCTGAAAATCGAGATGAAATGCCTCTTCATAAATAAGATCAGCCAAACGATGGGCATAAGTCATCTCATCTGTTTTAAGCTGTTTAATATTCTCAGCTAAGGCCAATACACTGGCAAAAGGATTTACTATCTCATTTGTAATGTTGCTAATGAAATGTCCTTTGAGCTTTTCCGAATCGCGGAGCTTTTCGTTAACCTTATAAAGACTTCTAACCAACTCTTCATTTTCCTTTTTAAGGTCAGAAATTTGTTTCCTGCATACATCGATTTCGGTATCAGGTTGATTTTTTGAATATTCCATAACCTTTATATTTTAATATTTGACATAGACACTAGGTGCAACTGATTGAATAGGTAGATTCATATTAATGAGAGACTCAGAATGACCAATAAGCAGGTAACCACCTATTTTTAAGCAATTCAGAACCTTATTTAGAACTCTTTGCTGAACCATCACATTGAAATAGATTAAGGTGTTCCTTAAAAAGATAACATCAAATTGATCCTTAAACTGATATTCCCCCTCCATCAGATTCAAATAAGCTGGTTTAACTTTTTCCCTGATATCCCTGACAAGTCTGACTTTTTGATCTTTTAAATTTTTGCTTTTCAAAAAATAGCGTTGCTTAATTTCAAGCGGAACAACATCTACACTTGAAATTGGATATATAGCTTCCTTAGCCATTCGTAGCATTCGACCAGAAATATCGGTAGCAAGAATTGAATATTCTATTTTTAAATGCTTTAAACGCATAAATTCTTCGACTGTGACGGCAATCGAATAAGCTTCCTGTCCATTGGAACAGCCTGCACTCCAAAACTTCATTTCAGGCATAAGTTGTGACTTTTTTTTATCCAGATATTCGGACAATACACGATCTGTAATAAACTTAAAGTGATCCTTTTCTCTAAAAAATTCTGTTTTATTGGTGGAAATATAGTCTGCCAAAATTGATAGTTCAGTTGAATCATCGTTTGACGGAAATAACAGCTTTGCATATTCATCAAAGGAGTCTAGTTCAAGCTCACGAAGCCTCCGTTGCATTCTGGCCTGAAACATGATTTTTTTCTCAACAGGCATTCGTATTCCATACCTTTCAGTGATCAGGTTTCCAATCTTGAGAAATAGCTCATCCGATATTTGTATAAATACTGACTTCATAAGTCAAATACAGCTTTAGTGTTTAGAACCGTTCGAATTCATCATCCGAAATGTCGGGCAGATTTAGGTCAATAACCACGCCACGCTTTACTTTTGATTCAGGTTCAGGAAAAGTTTGCTCCTGAATGTTGTGCACATTCTTTATCTTAGAAATATGACTTGTCTTATCAGTTTTAAAGTATGCAATGATCTCCTGAAGTTGTTCTGCCTGTGCTGATAATTCAACGGCATTGGTCGATAACTCCTCGGAAGTTGCAGCATTTTGCTGGGTTACCAGATTCAACTGCTGAATGGCAATATTGATCTGATCAGCACCAGTGCTTTGTTCTAAATTTGCAGCCGAAATATCTTGAATAAGCTGCGACGTTTTCTGAATATCTGGTACAATTTCATTCATAAGCTTACCTGCATCTTCAGCATTAAAAACGCTCGACTTGGTCAACTGGTCAATTTCTGATGCAGCAAGCTTACTTCTATCAGCAAGCTTACCAACTTCGCTGGCTACAACGCCAAAACCACGACCATGCTCACCTGCCCGGGCCGCTTCCACTGCAGCATTAAGGGCCAGGATATTGGTTTGAAAGGCGATGTCGCCAATGATTGAAATCTTATTGGCAATTTCATGCATAGCGTCAACTGTTTCAAGTACTTTTTCGCTTCCATGCAAAATATCAGTTTCGGCTTTAATTGCAATATTTTCTGTCTGTTTGGCATTTTCTTTATTCTGCTGAATGTTGGCCGCCATTTCCTCAATTGCTGCAGATACTTCTTCGGCTGAAGCCGCCTGAGTTGATGCCCCCTGGGAAACCAACTGTGAAGTTGAACTAAGTTCCAGACTGGCAGCAGCAAGATTCTCAGCGGTTGATGCAACGTAACTTATAATTTCGCGAATCCGGTTATTCATTGCCTGAAGATTGCTAGCCAATAGCCCAAGTTCATCTTTTTGATCCAAATCAATCTGAGCGGTTAAATCACCTTTAGCCATTTTCTGGGTAAAGTCAATTCCCTTAAATAAAGGTTCTGTAATTTTTCTGGAAATATAAATTGCAATTATCCCAGCCAATACCAGAGAAAAAAGTGCAATTAAGAATAATCCATAAACAGATGATTTGATCGATTTATCGAACCCCTCGGCCAGATGAGCTGTATATGCTGTACTTGAATTACGCAGACTTTCGGCATTACTTTTTAACTTATCGGATATCTGAGTATTTGTTTTTCTTAAATCCAGAAGAATTGCATTCTTTTTAGTTAGCTCTGCATAATCCGCTTGTGAATTCATTGTAGGCATTTCAATTGGATTAAGCTGATTTTTCTTCGACTTATTCTTTTGGTTTGGGGTATTCGTCGTAAGAATCTTGCTGTGATTAATCTTATCCTGCAAAATGTTTATCTCCTGCACAGTTTTAAAGGCCATCATAATCACCTGCTCATACTGTGGCATCAGGATTTTTGTCTCGCTTAAGTTTTGTTCCAATTGTGTAAGATACTTCGATTTTTCAAGCAGTTCTTCACCATGTACCAATATGTCTTTTAACGAGTCTAACTCTATTTTGGCTAATGTAAAATATTCTGGGTTACCGGTCAGATAATAACCTTCCATGTTAAACGCCACCATGTAGGTCTCAGAACTCAATCTGTTTGATAATTCAAGCTGAGGCAAATATTCATACGAAAACGAATTAATATTCTTTTTAAAGAGCCACAGCGTTGTGCCATAATATGCTGCCAATATAAATCCGAGGAAGATCAAAATTCCAAATGTTCCCAACAGCTTGGTCCGTATCTTTAAATCAACAATTCTCATAGTCAATCATTTATATGTTTAGTCTACAGCATTTTTCAAACTAATTTCGTCTTCCGCAAATACTTTTTCAAGATTCAGAATAATAACGGATTCATTATTAATGCTAGCAATTCCATCAATATATTCTGAATTAAACCCTTTTCCATTTTGTTGAACTGGCCTTAATTGTTCTGCATCAAAAATTACAACTTTTCCTACCGAATCGACCACAAGACCAGAACTTGCCGGTTGACCATCCAGTTCAAAAACAAATATCAGGATGCAGGTATTACGGGTTCTTTCGGCTTCCGGAAAACCAAGTTTTAACCGCCCATCAAAAACAGGCAATACCTCACCAAAGAGGTTGATGATTCCTTTAAAATACCTGGGAGAATTAGGAACCTTGGTAATTTCTGTCATCTCCAGAATTTTGGTTATATGGCCAATGTTTACTGCTAACAGCTCATTTCCAATCCTGAATGTAAAATATGAATAAAGTCCTTGAATAACTTCTGCAGCCATGGTATTACATATATTTTTTAATCACTTTATTCGTATCAATCAAAAGGGCTAACTGACCTGTTCCCAAAATACTTGCTCCGGAAAATAAATCTAGCCCTTTCATTAACCGTCCCAATGGTTTAATTACCGCCTGATATTCATGAATTACCTCGTCGACGACCAATCCAAACAGTAGATTATCAAGTCCGATTATAACGACGAGCTGTTCTTCCGGAGCATTTCCATCACCAATAAACTCATCGTGCATATTTAAGCAAGGAAACTCAGCACCTTCTATTTCAATAAGTTGATCCCTTTTTAGTGATTTAGATTTGATGAAGTGTATCTTTTTTATGGTTGACGATGGGATGACATAGTAGCCATCTCCAACCATAGTCAGCAACCCATCAATAATAGATAGCGAGAGTGGAAGTTTAATTGAAATACGGGTAAATCTATCTTTTACCGTACTTAACTCAATCACCCCCCTCATTTCCTGAATTCTTTTCTTAACCACATCCATTCCAACGCCTCGACCCGAAACATCGGTGACCAGTTCAGCAGTAGTGAATCCTGGCTCGAGAATCAACCGGGCAATCTCTTCATCAGTTAAGTTCGAATGATCGTTAATTATCCCTTTTTGAATCGCTTTCTTTTTAATTTGGGTCAGATCAAGTCCGGCTCCATCATCTTCAACTTCAATCAAAACAGAACTTCCCGTAGTTGATGCTTTAATTTTAACCGTACCAAAAGCCTCCTTTTGCTTGATCAACCGGTCATTCCTATTTTCAATTCCATGATCGATCGAATTTCGAATGATGTGAAGAAGTGGTTCAATTAATTTTTCAATAATATTTTTATCCAACTCGGTTTCCATCCCCTCGGTGATCAGAACAACTTCTTTTTCAAGCGATTTAGATAAATCGTGCACTAACCTATTAAATCTAACAGCTACACTCTGTAATGGTATTAAACTCATGTCAAATGCATTGTCACGAAGCTGGCGGCTAAGCTTTCCAAAATTTTCGGCAATCAGCTCCAAATCAGGATGATTAAGCATCGATGTAATCAATTCAAGTCGCGATTGTGCGGTGATTAACTCGCTCACCAGATTCATATATTGGTCAATTTTTTTTGAATCTACCCGAATTGAATCAACTGTTGTTTGTGCAAAAGCAGAGTTTTTAGGGATTTCAACCGACGATTTTAATGTTACTGTATCCTCCTCTTTTTCATCTTGAAGAAGGTCGGCTTCTGGCATTTCTGATTCAATAATCTCCCATATTTCCTCGTTAAGTTTTGTATTCAGGAAGTTGGCCAGAATAGTTTCGTCATGAAGTACATTCTGTGATGAAACTTTCTCGATCAGAATTTCTGCCTGATCAGATACAAAAATAAAGACATCACGAAGTGTTTCAATATTTTCGGCAGTTGCGATAAATAAGCTCCAGGAAACATAGCAATTCTCCGGATTCATTGCGACCAATGCCGGGAGTCTGTCGAATGAAACTTGTATGTTACATTCTCCAAATGCATTAAGTTCATCAATCAGATAAAGCGGATTGGTACCGTTCTTCAGAATATTTTCATACGGGACAAAAGAAATGTACCAGGTATTTTGATTCAAATTTGATAGTACTGAGTTTCTGGTGGCGTGAATATCTTCTTGCTCATCAGAATGAATTTCTGCATTAAGTCGGGCAATTTGCATTCGTGTTTCGGATTTCATCTTTTCAGCAAACCTTGCATCATCGCTTGTTGGTGATTCAACCATCAGCTGATGTAATCCGTCAATCGACTTTAAAGTAAAACTGATGGCTTCCGAATCAATTTGCCGTTTTTTTGATCGAAAAATATCATATAAAGATTCAAGATCATGCGTAACATCACTCAGCAAATCAAACCCAAACATTCCACCACTACCCTTCATGGAATGCATAATCCTAAAAACTTCTTCAATGACCTGATGATTTTCAGGTTCATGTTCCAGAAGTAGTAAATTGGATTCGAGCCTTTCGCAGTAATCCTTAACCTCGTCCTTAAATTTTTCGACAAATGAATTCACTAGCGTATTACTTTTCGTAATGTCTGTAAAAGTTTCTCTGTATTAAATGGTTTCAACAACCAGCCAGTAGCCCCACAGTCACGGGCTTCCTTCATCATATCCACCTGATTTTCGGTTGTAAGTACCAAAATGGGCATATATTTATAAAGTTCTATTTGTCTGACTTTTAATATCAGCTCCAAGCCATTGATATTGGGCATGTGGTAATCAGTCAACAATAAATCAATAGGTCTACCGTCAAAATATTTTAAAGCATCCAGCCCATCACAAGCGGTCAAAACCTCATATCCGGCGCTCGCAATACTAAAAGCCAGTACTTCGCGAATGCTCTCCGAATCATCTACAATCAGAATTTGCTTCGACATATCAATCGTTCATAAAAAGTTCGTTACTTAAACCTACATTTTCAAATAATAACCTTTGGTCATCGTCTAAACTCCAATTTAATTGAAATTCAGTCCCTTTTTCATACAATTGTTTTCTAAAAGCAACAATAAGCTGTATGAATGTTAAATCAATATCATCAACCTCACTTATCTCAATTTTAATTGAATCACCCAACCTAGGCAAAGCACCAAGTAATTCAATTTTAATATGTTGAGAATTTTCAACTACAAGTAAGCCACCTATTGTAAGGTCGGTAATCAGTCCTTGTTCGTTAGTTAGGGTTTTAAATTTTACGTTTTCCATGGGGCGTTTCTTGAAAAAATAAAGATAATCGAAATTCCTAAATTCTGAATTAACCCAAATCATTTGAACCAGAATGTTTCAATAGCAAAATTTAAACAGTTTTAAGAATTTTTAAATTTAGATTTCAGACATAGATATTAATTTTGAAGCGAATTTAAATCATATTGTTATGAAAAGGTATTCATTTTTAATTATCCTGACAATGTGCTTTATTCTGAATTCAAAAGCGCAGCAGTCAGATCGAAAGCCGAATTCTCCAAAGGAAGACATTAAGGTTAACCGCGAATACGATGAACAAGGAAATCTCATCAGGTTTGATTCAACCTATACGTACAATTGGTCAGGCGACACAACACTGATGAATTCGATATTGCCAAAAGATATGAACGGACTTTTAAATGACCAGTTTATGTTGCTGAATGATAGCTCATTTATGGGTAAGTCCTTTTTTGACGATTTTGACCAATTGTTCTTTAGTCCTTTTAACAGCAAACGCGATTCGGCTCTCCTGAAGAAATTTGGAATGAATCAATTTCATTCTTTTAATTTCATGAAAGATTCGCTAAGTCAGGATTTTAGCGATTTTGATGATTTTTTTGGTCAAATGAATCCCAATAAGTCGGACAGCATTGCACCTAAAACTCACAAAATGCCTTATACAGGATCTCCCCGAACAATGGATGATATGATGAAAATGATGCAGCGGCAAATGCAGGAAATGGAAGAAATGCAAAGAGAGTTTTTCGAAGAGCATCAAAGTCAGAAAAATCAGCCCAAGCTTAAAGAAAATTAGAAAATGAGATTCCATCTCTGCTTCCAGAGATGGAATCCACAAACAATAAACTACAAGTTGATTTTTATTCCTCCATTGATTAAAAATCCATCCAAAGGAGCATAAATGTCGCTAAAAACAGGATTTGAAATCGGACCCGAATATATGCTGCCAAAATTTGTTTGCCGCGTATCGAGCAAATTTTCAAAGTTGACAAACAGCGAAAAATTTTCCCATATTTTTTCAGCCATAAAGCCACACAACCAATATGATTTTCCGGTGCTTCCGTCGTTAAGCCGTTGTTTGCTGTAATAATAAGCTTCCAAGCCTATTTTCAATTTATCTTCAAGCTCATACATCAACACATTATTGAGCCGGTGTTTGGCAACCAAAGGAAATGCGAACGAAGTCTCATCCATTTTCTGGTTCACATTGGCTAATGTATACCCAACAAAAAGCTTTAAATCCTCGTAAGCCAACTTCATATTAACTTCAAGTCCTTTTGTGTCAATATATCCATTAGGTTGAAGAAATTCGTAAAATCCTTCATTTGAAGGTGCTAAAACCAGGGGTTTTAAAATCCGGGTATAGAAAAGAAGCGTGTTCAGGTTAAAGAAAATTTCAGGAGTTATGGCAGTATGGTAGTTTACATCAAGATTTCCACCAAATGACTGTTCCGCTTTTGTATTTTCAGGATTAAGCGGCAGTACATTTCTGAACTGAAGACGTTCGGTGTCTTCAGTGAAAATAGTTGGATTTTTGTAACCCATTCCTCCACCAAGCCGTGCTGACATCTTGTTGCTAATCTTTACAAGCGCAGCCAATCGTGGAAGAAAGAAGAATCCGTATTCGTTTTGATAATCGCCTCGAAGCCCTGTTTCAAGAGAAAACGTTTTTGAGGCGGACCATGTATTTTGAACAAATGCGCCCAAAGTGGTGTAGGTATAATCAACAAGATTCGTGGCAGATATTTTATCCTGACGAAATCGTTCCTTCTCAAAATTCAGCCCGAATATCCATTCCAAATCAGTTTGTTGAATGGAATAAGTAGCTTCAGAAAAAGAAGAGAACTGCACCCCTGAAAAAACAAAGTCAGGAATCTCAACTTTGCGGTCATAGTAGCTAATACTGTTTTTCAAGCGGAATATCGAACTGTCATTCACCTGATGATCAAAACCCAATTGTGTGCTAAACCGGTTGGTTTTATTCTTTTCAAAATACGAATGAAGATTATCTCCCACCCCTTTGATATAAAGAATATCGCCCCCAGTGCGATTTTCAACAGTTCCGTTAAAACCAATATTTAGAGTTGTTTTAGAATTAGCATATACAAACAGTTTGGGATTCAGGGTTACCCTGTTAAACTTTGGGATGGCAGTAAAACCAATATCTGCAGGATCGTAAGGGCTTCCGGAATTATACGAAGCAAAAACTGTCGATCCGATTTTCTCAAATCTTTGTGAATAAAACCCGCTGATATCAAGTCCTGCTGCCGAAGTTCCATTCAGTAAAAAGTTAAGCTGACGCTCTTCCATTGGCATCTTCGAGACAAGATTTACCAAGCCTGCGATAGCACCACCACCATAAAGAGTTGACGATGCACCTTTAATGACTTCCACCTGTTTTAAATCCAACGGAACCACCTGTAACAATCCCAATCCACCTGAAAATCCTGAAAAAAGCGGAAACCCATCGCGCAAAATCTGGGTATATTTCCCATCAAGACCCTGAATACGAATACTCGAATTGTACGATGTCGCCGATGTTTGTTGAGTTTGGATGCCAGTACTCTCGTTCAGCATCATCCGGATATCACCTGGCTTCATGTTCCCTTTCTCTTCCAGTTCTTCTCCTGAAATGGCCTCCATGCGTGTTGGCGCATCCTCAATGGTCCTGCTCGACCGGGTTGCAGTAACTATAACTTCTTCCATCTCTTCATCACTGACAGAAAGAAAAATTTCTGTTGGAACCTTTTGTTCTAGCGGAAAAGCAAAGCTCTCTGACCAGTCTTCATATCCAATTAATCGCACCACAATCACAAATTTGCCGTCAGGAATATTTTGTAGTTGAGCAAACCCGGATTGATTGGTTACAGTTCCATTAGCTGTTCCACGAATTAATACCGTGACACTGGTCAACGATTCTTTCGTTTTTGCATCGTGGACAACTGCGGAAAATGTATTTTGTGCCATGCTTTGAAATGCAAATAACAATGCAATTGCTGACAATATAAAATATTTCATTTTTACCGATTTAAGTTAATGAATTGAAATATAATGCCACTAGAAATCAAATGACAAGAATTATTTAGTGACACAAATTCATTAACATATCTTAGGTGGCTGCCAGAATTCTAAATTGTAATTACTTAGGTAAGATAGAATGTAAAGGGTATTAGGAGTATTGACAATTTCGGGTTCAGTATCCAGACTCAGATTAACTGAGATGACCTCAAAACCTGAACATGATCCACAAACCATAAATGGAGAACAAGTATTTGTCGACTCTTCGGATTTATGATTGTCTGCAAAGTTTCCTGAACATTCTTTATCTGCATCATTGCAGCATATATCACCGGCACAGCATGGAGCAGCCGAAAGTGATAATGTAAGACAAATCAACAGATAACAAAAAAAATTCATAGTCTTTCAAATAGGATCATTCTACAAAATGGAACAGTCTAAAACCAATTTGGTTTAAGGTGCAAAAATGAGAAAAGGATGTGATCTGTTTTGTTAATATTTCCAAATCAATTCAATATCAAAGAACAACAAATCAAAATAAGGATACCTTTGAACAACATTTTTTCGACAATTTGTGTTTCAGTAATATTATGAAGAAACTGTTTTCCATATCTATTGCATTCATCATGCTGCTTTCGGGGCTGCAACTCACCATTTCCAGACATTACTGCGGAGGCGAATTGGCCGATTCCAAAGTTTCATTATTGGGAGATTTAGCTTCATGCGGTATGGAAAGTGCAACAGATGATTGCACCCATGCCAACACAATCGAGGAATCAAGTTGTTGTAAAAACAAGGTATCGGTTTACGAAATTGATCACAACTACTCCCCTTCTTTCACCGAATTCAAGGCATTTGCTCAAACTGTATTGCAGGTATTTGTTATTCCTGAAAATATTACTTTTCATTCGCTGACTGATTATTCACTGGCAGAATCAGGATTCATTTCACCCCGAAATTTCCTCGTTACAGCCATTAGTCTGCCCAAAATTTGCGTTTTCCGTATTTGATTCTAATATATTCTCCATTCAGTTAGAAGATTCCTTCTTCTGAATAAAGATTTTCTTGTGTCTTGATACATATATCCAGATACTTGATACCAATTTTATACATGAACATCAAATACAAAACAAAATGAAAACATTAGTAAAAATCACCATCATAGCTATTTTAGCATTCGTATTCACTTCAAATACCAATGCACAATCAGCAACCACCAAAACTGAAACCATCAAAGTTTCGGGCAACTGTGACATGTGTAAAGCTCGAATCGAAAAAGCCGCAAAACTCGACGGCGTTACCAAAGCCGAGTGGAGCAAAAAAGACAAAACCATGACTGCCACTTTCGATCCGGCGAAGACCAACATCGATGCCATTGGCAAAAAGATTGCTGCCGCCGGATACGACAACGACAAAGCCAAAGCTGAGGATGCCGTTTACAACAAACTCCATAGTTGCTGCAAATACCGGTAAAAATATAGCCCCCTAAATCCCCCAACTGGGGGACTTGGGGTTTCTGCAAATTCAGAATAACCATTTTCAAAAAACTGATTTTCAAGAATTCTCATTGCCCAAACTCCCTTCCCTTTCGGGGAAGGGCTGGGGATGGGGCTAATACATTCTATATGTTTAACCGACTTGTCAAATATTTTCTCGACAACCGGCTGATTACCTTTATTTTCCTGATTGCCTTTGTGGGCTATGGACTGGTAACCATGCCATTTAACTGGAACACGGGCTTTCTGCCGCGCGATCCGGTTCCTGTCGATGCCATTCCCGATATTGGCGAAAACCAGCAGATTGTTGCTACCGAATGGATGGGCCGCTCGCCCAAAGACATTCA
>JAFLKN010000067.1 GCA_019163175.1 Prolixibacteraceae bacterium
CCGCGAAACCCGACTGCAAATGTATGCTGAGCTGGAAAATCGTTTCCCTGAAACTACTATTGGCCGAATGAATGAAACCCCTGTTGATTTGCTGACCGGCACTTTCGGTGCTTCTGCGATTGCAGCCATTTACGGTGTACCAATCCGATATGATGAAGAACAATGGCCAACATCCGAACATCAGTATTTTTCTGAGGATGAACTTGAAAAACTCTTTCCGCCAGATCTGGATCAAAACCCGTTTTTTCAGTCGCTGATGGAACAAGTTGACTGGATTGGATCGCAGGAAGGAAAAATAGTTGGATTTATGAACTGGCAGGGCGTGCTGAATAACGCCCAGCGAATTCGGGGTCAGGAGTTGTTTATGGATTTTTATATGAATCCTGAGGCGGTGAAAAACCTGCTTGATTGTGTTTGCACGACCATGATTGGTGCGGCAAAAATCCTGCAGCAAAAACAGAGTGATAGCGGCATTGATTTTACCTTTTTTACGGTCAGCAATTGCCTGGTAAACATGCTTTCGCCTGAATTGTATGCCGAATTTATTTTGCCGTTCGACAGGAAAATTGCAGAATCATTTGACACAATTGGAATTCACAACTGTGCGTGGAGTGCAACTCCGTATCTCAACGATTATGCACAAGTACCCAAAGTAGGTTACATCGACATGGGAATGGATTCGGATTTGGAAAAGGCCAGAAAACTTTTCCCCGAAACACGCCGCGCCATTATGTACACGCCAATGGATGTGGCCAATAAAACACCGGAACAAATTAGAAACGATATGGAATTGATTGCCAAAAAATATGGCCCTTGCGATATTGTTGCTGCTGATATAGAACACGGAACACCCGACTCCAGAGTCCTCGATTTTATTAAAATCTGTAAGCTGATTTCTGAAAAATATAAATAAATTAAACTGAACACGATGAGCATAAAGAACCCAATCGCTGCAATACTGACTATCACATTTTTAAGTTATTGCATTCCTTCTGCTGGACAAAATTTCCCCGGAATTCCAATCAACAGCTATTTTCAGGAAGTTAAAACTGACATTCAATTGCCTGACGAAGCCGGAAAGAATGTGGTGAAATTATTCAGCTTGAATAATAATCGGATAGCAGTAACTTCCAATGGCGTTTATATAAACCGTGATGGGAAATGGACCGGCAAAGCCTCCGGCTCAGACTGGCGGACTGCGGTCTTGGATGCGAAAAATGAAATCTGGCTGGCTTCTGTGAACGCCATTCAAATTGAAGGCGATGCAGCGAAAATTGAACTGCCTGAATATGCCCAAAAAGACACCATCCTTTGCCTGATGTGGGAGAATGATAAAACACTGCAAGTAGGCACAACAAAAGGCCTCCTGACTTATGACGGAACCTGGACATCAATTCCTTTTGCAAACGGGAAGCGTGTAAATTCGATCGCAAAAGACTCGAAAAATGATCTTTGGCTGGCCACTACCGATGGACTTTTACGTCGTGTTGAAGGGAAATGGCTCGACATGGATGAAACAATGATGGCGTATGGATTGAATCGCACCTACTTTACTCTGGAAAGCAGAAATGAGAAAGCTGAACTGCTTTTTGGCGGACTTTTCTCGGTTGGATGCATCGCCGAAAATGGTGACAACTGGATATTAAGAGGTGCTGATGGTCTTCCATATGGACCGATTACTACTATCAGGAGTTTTGCTGATGAAATGTGGCTGGGAACCAGCAAAGGCGCCATCAAAAAAGATAAAACCTGGCACTATTACACTGGCAAACGCTGGATTCCGAACAACAAAGTGAATGATATTCTGGTACTTGATCCACATACGGCATGGATTGCTACTCCGGAAGGAATCAGCCAGATTCAGGAAGTTGAAATGACCTTGGATCAAAAAGCCGCAGCGTTTGAAGAGCGAATTAAACTGCGCCACGATCGTTACGGAATGGTTAGCGGATCACACCTGACCACTCCGGGCGACCTTAGCACCAGTCAAACCCGAACCGATGATAATGACGGACTTTGGACTTCCATCTATCTGGCGGCCGAATGTTACCGGTATGCGGTAACCAAAGATCCGGAGGCAAAGAAAAATGCAATCAAAGCTTATGAGGCCATGGAACGCCTGGAGACCATTACCGGAATTTCAGGATTTCCGGCCCGTTCGCTGGTAGCGGCCAATGAAAGTACCGGTGAAGGTGGCGAATGGCACCTCACTGCCGATAAAAAATGGAAATGGAAAGGTGACACCAGTTCCGACGAAATGGTTGGGCACCTGTTTGCCTATCCCCTATTTTATGATCTGGTTGCTGAAGGAGCAATGAAAGAACGGGTAAAGAGCCTTGTTCAGCGAATTATGAATCACATTGTTGACAACAATTTCCATTTGATCGACATGGATGGAAAACCAACCCGTTGGGCAGTATGGTCGCCTGATTCATTGAATTTCAAAACCAACTGGATGTACGAAAAAGGAATCAATTCGCTACAAATACTTTCATTCCTGAAAGCCGGTTATCATGTAACCAAAGACCCGAAATTTCAGGCTGCCTACCAAACGCTCGTGCAAAAACATCATTACGTTGAAAACATGATTCAGCAAAAAAATTACGGACCATTCGACATTAATCACTCTGATGACGAACTGGCTTTCCTACCCTATTACACGCTGTTTCGATATGCGAATGATCATGAATTACTGCCATTCTACGAAAAAAGTATGCAACGAAGCTGGAATGTGGAGCAGGCTGACCGAATTCCGATCTGGAACATCATTGCCAGTTCAGCCTTGAAAAAAGATTGCGACCTGAACACTGCACTGGAAGAACTTCAGCAAATTCCGATGGATTTGATTACCTGGCGGATGGAGAACATCCACCGCTGGGATTTACCCAAAGATCAGTTGGTCGACCGTTTTGGAAAAGCACAGGCGATAAGACCAATACCAACCCCGGAACGAGGAATTTCCAAATGGAATTACAATACCTATCAATACGATGCAGGAACAAACGGATCGGGTGAAGATGATGGCGCCTACTTTTTGCTTCCCTACTGGATGGGCAGGTATCACGGATATTTTGTAGAAAAATAACAAATCGTAAAGGAGGATTTTTAAATGCATGCAATTAAGGCAAGAGCAATTTTATTCATCACTTTCTTTTTAACCGGTAGCTTGATTTCAAAAGCTCAGCTTATTCCTACCATTCAATCGGGACCTTATTTTCAGGAAATAAAAACTGAAATTAGTTTGCCTACGCAAGCCGGGAAGAATGTAATCAAGCTGTTTAAAACGCAGAACACTCTGATCGCAGTCACTTCAAACGGAGTTTTTAAATACAACGAAGGGAAATGGAGCGGGAAAGCTTTTGGCTCTGATTGGCAAACTGCGACATTTGACTCCAAAGGCGAAATATGGCTGGCATCGGCTCAATTTATTCAAAAAAATGGTGATGCAAAACAGATTAACTTACCTGATTTTGCTCAGAAAGACACCATCATCTGCCTGATGTGGGAAAACGACAAAACGCTGCAGGTCGGAACTACAATAGGCTTGCTTACTTATGACGGTGAATGGAAAGTCGTTTCTTTTGCAAAAGGCAAACGAGTAAATTCCTTGACGAAAGACCAGAAGGGTGAGCTCTGGATCGCCACAGCTGACGGACTTTTGAGAAGAGGGTCAGGAAAATGGGTGAACTTGGACGACAACCTGATGGCTTATGGTTTGAAGCGACACTATTTTGCGTTGGAAAGCCATCAGGATAAAGTGCTTTTCAGCGGACTTTTTGCAGTTGGCTGCATTGCTGAAGATGGAAACAACTGGCTTTTGACCGGGGCAGATGGCTTGCCATACGGCCCAGCTACTTCTATTTGCATTTCAGGAGAAAATATGTGGCTGGGCACTGCCCGTGGGGCTATCAAAAAAGACCAAAACTGGCACTATTACAACGGAAAACGTTGGTTGCCCAGCAATAAAGTCAAAGATATTTTACCCGTCGACGA
Source organism: Prolixibacteraceae bacterium (assembly GCA_019163175.1). Lineage (GTDB taxonomy): Bacteria > Bacteroidota > Bacteroidia > Bacteroidales > Prolixibacteraceae > Aquipluma. The sequence continues at coordinate 3,994 of JAFLKN010000067.1, forward strand.
ACATACCACCTGGATTGCTACTTCGGACGGAATCAGCCAAATTCAGGAGGTAGAAATGACTTTAGAGCAAAAAGCAGTTGCTTTCGAAGAACGAATTAAATTGCGTCACGATCGTCATGGTTTGGTAAGTCCATCTAAACTTAAAAATCCGGGTGACTTATCGACCAGCAGAACGGTCAACAACGACAACGACGGACTTTGGACTTCGATCTATCTGGCTGCCGAATGCTACCGGTATGCTGTAACCAAAGATCCGGAGGCCAGAAATAGTGCCATGAAAACGTACGAAGCCATGGAACGACTGGAGACTGTTACCGGAATATCTGGATTAGCAGCCCGTTCATTTGCTGCGGCAACCGACAGCGTTACCCAATCGCGTTCACCTCATTCGAAAAAGTGGCACCCTTCGCCCGACGGAAAATGGCAATGGCTGGATGATGTGAGTTCGGATGAAACTGTTGGACACCTGTTTTCTGTTTCGCTTTTTTATGATCTGGTAGCTGATAACGAAATGAAAATACGGGTTAAAGGCTTAGTTGAGCGCATCATGAATCACATCATTGACAACAATTTTCAGATCATTGATCTGGATGGAAAGCCCACCAAATGGGCTATATGGAATCCTGATTCGCTCAATCACAACGACAACTGGGCATACGAACGCGGCTTGAATTCGTTGCAAATTCTGTCGTTCCTGAAAACCGCCGTTTACATCACCGGAAATCCAAAGTTCGAAAAAGCTTATCGCACCCTGATCGAAAAACATGGATATGCTGAAAATGCGCTTCAGGCCAAAAAGTATGCGCCTTTCGAAAACAGTCACTCCGATGATTTACTGGCCTATCTTCCTTATTATTGCCTGATCAGGTATGCCAAAACGGATCAATTTTTTCCTGTTTATACCAAAAGTTTGCAACGAAGCTGGGATGTCGCTCAACAAGATCGTATTCCGTTATGGAACATCATTGCCAGTGCCGGATTGAAAAAAGATTGTGATTTGAGGTATGCGCTGGAAGAACTTCAGCTGATTCCGATGGACATGATTTCATGGAAAATGGAGAACAGTCACCGCTGGGATTTGCCTCAGAACCCGCTTTTAGGAAGATTCAGAGGGATACAGTCGGTAAAACCAATTCCAACTCCTGAAGGTGGTATCTCAAAATGGAATACCAATCCCCATCAATACGATACCGGCGATAATGGCTCGACCGAAGACGACGGCGCCTATTTTTTACTTCCATACTGGATGGGCAGGTATCACGGGTATTTCGTTGAAAAATATTAATATTTGATTAAACGATAGTTGGTTTTTTGTGATCGGTTAACTTTGGCCAAACTAAACCTAATCCAATTTGGGTTTATTAAACTATTTATGACAAAGTACAACATACTTATTATCCTTTTAGCATTTAGCATTTATGCCAAAGGTCAGGCTGATAGCATGACAGTTATTTCAATTCAGGAGGTAATTATTACTTCGCAGCGTGTTCCTCAAAAAGAGGCAGTTATTCCATACAGTGTAACGTCCATCGGCCGGAAAGAAATGGATAATTTCAATCCTCGAACAACGCCAGAAGCACTGATGAGCACCAACGGAGTATTCGTTCAAAAAACCAATCATGGTGGTGGGTCGCCTTATATTCGGGGACTGACCGGAAACCAGACCTTGCTTTTGATTGACGGTATCCGGCTTAATAATTCGATTTACCGCTATGGACCAAACCAATACCTGAATACGATTGATCCATTTTCGATTGATAAAATCGAAGTAGTCAAAGGAACCGGGTCGGTACAATATGGTTCGGATGCCATAGGTGGAGCATTGCAGGTATTCACCAAAGAACTTGTTTTGAATAAAGAAAGTAAGGAATTTCATGGGAATGTATTGGGAAAATATATGACTGGCGACATGGAAAAAACAGGTCGGGCTGAACTTCAATACAGTTCGCAAAAACTGGCTGCCTTTGTGGGAGGAACTTATCGCGATTTTGGTGATCTCATCGGTGGAAGAAATACCGGAAAGCAAAGTCCTTCAGGCTATAATGAATATGCCTTTGACAGCAAAATTGCACTTGCCTTAAAAGATAACATCCAGCTTACTTTGGCCAATCAATTCCTTCGTCAGGAACATGTGCCTGTTTATCACAAAGTGAAACTCGAAAACTATATGCTGAATGAATTTGATCCGCAACAACGCATGCTCACTTATGCCCGGCTGAAAATTCAGGGACGCCAGAAACTATTCAATCAGGTAAAACTCATTGCTTCGTGGCAACAAGGCATTGAAGGACGCAGTTTTCAAAAGAACAGCAGTTCCACACTGACCAGGGAAAGAGACGAAATAAATACACTCGGGTTCACTGCCGATGTCAGTTCCAGATTGAGCAACAAATGGACAGCAAATTCAGGAATCGAGATATATCACGATCAGGTGGGCAGCACAAAAGCTGACATTTCAGATTCCGGCAATGGCTCGTCCACAACAAAAAGAGGTTTATATCCTGACGATTCAAAATACAGTAGTTATTCCATCTATACCTTGCATCGTCTCGATTGGGGAAATTGGATTTTCGATGGCGGAGTCCGCTTTAATGCCTTTCAGATTAATATTAGCGATGCAACTCTTGGCGAGGTGAAAATTTCGCCTGAAGCGTTGGTATTCAATGCATCAGCGATGTATAATTTCAGTCAGGCTCATCACGTTTATACCACATTCAGCAGTGGATTCCGTGCTCCAAACATCGACGACATGGGCACTTTGGGCATAGTCGATTTCCGCTATGAAGTTCCGGCGTATGACTTGAAACCCGAAAAATCTCAAAACTACGAACTGGGTTACAAACTAAGTCTTCCCAAATTTTCAGGAACCGTTGCAGCTTATTACATGGATCTCAATCAATTGATTACTCGCGTAAAAGTTGATGGGCAAATGATTGACGGATATCAGGTGTACAAAAAAGAGAATGTGGAAGAAGCCTATATTCAGGGCTTGGAGACCACAGCGAAATGGAAACCTCTTTCAGCTTTCGAAATCAACGGCGGAGTTTCATACACCTATGGACAAAGCATCACTAAAAATGAGCCATTGAGAAGAATCCCGCCATTAAACGGAAGACTGGCCGGAACATATTCAGTGAAGAAATTCGTTACCACTGCAGAATTTTTATTTGCAAGCAAGCAAGACCGGCTGGCTGCAGGCGACAAAAGCGACAACCGTATTCCGGCTGGCGGAACTCCCGGCTGGCAGGTAGTCAACCTTTTTGCCGGTTATCAGCTGGCTTCAGTAAAATTCAATCTAGGCCTTCAGAACTTATTCAACGAAGATTACCGGACACATGGGTCAGGCATCAACGGAGTTGGAAGGAGCACTTTTCTTTCAATTAATTACGCATTTTAACTTTTCACCGACTGAATCTAAGCTATGACAGTACAAATTAAGCTATTACCAATCTTACTTTTTATTATTCTTTTTTCGGGATTTGCAAAGGCGGCAACAAAAAAATACGAGTCGTCAAAAGACACTCTGGTTCTGGAACAGATATTTCCATTTCAGCAGCAACACTGCCACGGAAGTACCATCGTTGAATTGCCCAACAAAGATTTACTGGCAGCCTGGTTTCAGGGAAGTGGTGAGCGCACTTCGGATGATGTGGCTATTAAAGGTGCCAGATACAATCATCGCACGCGCCAATGGGGTGAACCCTTTGTTATGGCCGATGTTCCCGGGTTTCCGGATATCAATCCGGTTTTGTTCATCGACAGCAAATCAAGACTGTGGCTGAGCTGGTACACCGTAATGGCTTACCAATGGAGTACTTCACTACTCAAGTACAGAATCAGTGAGGATTATATGCAAAAGAAAGGTGCTCCGGTCTGGAAATGGCAGGATGTATTACATGTAAAACCAGATGGACAGCCAACCAATGGAATTGGCGAAAAAGATCCCTTTGTTGAGATATTGACCAAAAAATTTGACGATTATTTCAGTTATCTGGCTGAGAGTGGACAGTTGCAGGCCATCGGTGAGAAAGCTGCTATTAAGGAAAAGTTGGAAATGGCCAGAAAATTTTATTTGGATATTGCCAAAGGAAAAAACCTGGTCAGTGACGGAACCGACACCAACGAAGCCGGAGAAAAAGTAAAGAAACAACTAGGATATCCGTTGATGCGGCGGATTGGCTGGCAAACCCGAAACAAACCAATTTTTATTGGAAACCGAATGTTGCTCCCACTTTACTCTGACGGATTAAACCTTTCACTGATTGCCATTACCGATGATTTGGGCGAAACCTGGAAATTCAGCGAACCTATTTTAGGCGGTGGTGCCATTCAACCCACCTTGGCTGTGAACAAAGACGGTTCGATCACCATGCTGATGCGCGACAATGGTCCGGCTCCAAAAAGATTGATGAAAAGTGTTTCGAAAGACGGCGGATTGACCTGGAGTTCGGTGGTGGATACCGACATTCCAAATCCTGGAACTGCTGCCGACGTGGTGGTGCTTCAAAGCGGAAACTGGGCTTTGGTGCACAACGACATTGAAGATGGTCGTCACCGGATGTCAGTCTGGCTTTCGGAAGATGAAGGGAAAACATGGCCTTTCCGGAAGATTATCGTGAATGGCGAACCAAACAGCGCAGTCAGAGGACATTATCCGGCTATTATTCAGGGAAAAGACGGCATGATTCATCTTTCGTACACGAACCAAATTGCGGGTCCAAAAGGAGAACCAGACCTGAAAAATATTGTCCACGCTGTGTTTTCAGAGAACTGGTTAAAGCATTGAAACTATTAAACTTTGAAACATGAATTTACAAGCTATACCGATTTTTCTTTTTGCTTTTTCTGCTTTCCTTTCTCTAAATGAGAACAAAGAGAAGCAGGGTTTACCCGAAATAAAAGTGAGCCAAATTCAGGCAATCACTCCGGAAGATTCGGTGATTCTGGTTTCAGGAAATGAGCAGCAAAAGTTAAATTTAGATTTGCCTGATGGCGGACTTGCTCCGCTTCCTGGAGTGCTAAATATTGAACTGCTGCGCACAACCCGCGATGCCCCGGAGCTTGCTGATGGTGATGGATGGACTTATGCGCATCATATGGACCTGGCTGAATGGCGGGGTCGGCTATACGCAGCATGGAACATGACGTTGAAAGACGAAGATGTTCCTCCGTCAAAAGTAGTTTATGCCACCTCCGAAAATGGTATGGAATGGAGCAAACCTGCAGACTTGTTTCCACGCGAGTTGGCCTGGGCATGTAGATTTTACTTTTACCATACCAAAAACGATAAAATGCTGGCCTTTTGTGCTGCCCGACTCGGTGACGGCATAGTTACCGAAGATTTAAAGTCGGTACTTTTGGTAAGGGAAATACAGGCAGATCACCAGCTTGGCCCGGTTTTTACCTTGATTCACCCCATGGAAAAGCTTCCTCCATCCTTTGAAACGTCAACAGATAAAGCTTTTGTGGAAGCCTGCCGCGAAGCTGCCGGAAACAACATGCTACTGGAGCAACAGGATTATGGCGTATTTTTGGGCGACCGAAAAATGAAATGGCACGAGCAAACGCCGCCATACAAAGGATTCTACAAATTCGGAAAAGCTTTTAGTTTTTATCAGCGGCAAGATCAGCAATGGGTTGGAATTTCAAAAATGGGATTTGTAACCCATTCGGCTGACAACGGAAAGAACTGGGCAGAACCAGTTCTGCCATCTACCCTCATAGCCGGTTCAGCAAAAATATGGGGCCAGCGAACCTGCGACAATCGCTATATTCTGGCCTACAATCCCGATCCCAAGCGGGTAAAACGATTTCCGCTGGTCATGGTGAATGGCGACGACGGCATTCATTTTAAAGATATGCGGGTACTACATGGAGAATACCCTCCGCTACGTTATCCGGGCAGATACAAGGATTTTGGCTATCAGTATGTGCGAGGCGTGGCAGCATGGTCGTCTGATGGCAGTTTTGCCGACAAGAAATCGACCTGGCTGATTTACAGCGTTCACAAAGAAGATATCTGGCTGGCACGAATTCCGCTTCCGATAAATGCTGAACCCAACTCGTTCCCCGCCGATAACTTTGACAAAATACCAACTGGCGCTATAGTTCCGGATTGGAATCTCTATTCGCCAAAGTGGGCGCCGGTGGGAATTGTTGAAGAATCGGGCAAAAAGCAAAATCATTGTCTGGAACTGCGTGACGGTGACCCCACCGATTATGCCCGTGCGATGCGGCTTTTCCCTTCAGAAAGCGCGGTTAATGCGCAATTCCGGATCAAAGCTTTTCAAACAAATGCTCCAATCGAAATTGAGTTTCAGGATGAAAATGGAAATGCTTTTGTGAAAATCAGTTTAACGCCGGATGGATTTGTCAAAGCATCGGCTGATCAGAACCAGCTTGATTTGGGCAAATACAATTCGGGGAAATGGAATTCTTTTCAGATCAGTGCAGATACAAAAAGTGGAGCTGTAATTCTTCGCTTCAACGACAAAAGTGTAAAATTTTCCGGAATTAATAATCAGGCTGAAACAAAGTTGCAGCGCCTTGTTTTCCGGACCGGTCCAAGCCGGAAACTCGGTGATACAGATGTATTACAAGGCGGAAAAGACAAGCCTTTAGCCAATCCATCTGTATTTCTGATTGATAATGTAACTGTCAAAAAAAAATAAATAATAAACTCATTCATGAAGATAAAACCTCAATGGATTAGCATTCTGGTCGTCGGACTTAGTTTCGGAACTGCCTGGGCCATCCGCGGACAATTCGGTCACGAACAGGGAGCTGCGTGGGCCGGAGCAATCGGTGGATTGTCGGTAATTCTGGCTGCCCGACGTTCAGACTGGTACCGGAATATGCTGATGATCACGCTCAGTTCTGCCGTGGGTTGGGGTTTTGCGGGAATCATTAGTTACGGCGCCATTGCCGGGAAATATGCACAAAGCGACAACTTTACCAACACCTATTACGGGCTGATGATGCTTTTCGTCATTGGTGCTTTGTACGGTTTAGTGGGTGGCGGACTGGTTGGTTTGTCGCTTGGTTCATCAAAAAAGCAACCTGTCAATTGGTCCCGACTTATTACCGAAATGGCTGTTGGTGGAATTGTTGTTCATGCTTTACTCATCGATCAGCTTGAAATTTTAATGACTCCTCCCCGATCCGAAGCCTGGGCAATCTGCTTAGGTGCAGGACTCGCCATGCTCTGGTATATGGCCCGAAACGAGCACAATTCTCCCATTCGGGTAGCACTCTTTGCTGCGTTGGGTGGTGGATTTGGTTTTGCTTTCGGCGAATTTTTCCATATCCTGATGAACTGGATTCAATTGCCATTCAACACCTGGAATATGGCCGAATACAGCATTGGATTCTTTGGCGGAATTGGCATGGCTTATGGGGTTTTCAGTTCGAAATGGGAAAACGAAACTGCTAAACCCTTAAAATGGGAGAACGCAGCAGCATTGTTATTTCTGACCGTGCTGATTACGCTGATCATCTTCCGTGAATCGTTCACCTACAGCATGTTCCTCGAGAAATACAAAGACCTTGCAAATGGAGGAACAGCAGCCTTTCTGAACAGCCTGTCAGCCTGCATTATCCTGCTAAGCATGTCCGGAGCAATCTGGTATTTCCTGCATCGCAACAAGGAATCCTTTACTGCACGACATACTATTGCCTTTTTCCTGATTTACACCTTAGCCTACATTCTTTTAAGCTACATTTCAACGGGATTATTTCTGGGAACTTTCCTGAAGAACTCGAACCACCACCTTTATCTGGTCAACCTATTGGTTGTTATTCTGTTACTCCGGAGAAAAGATGAAGCTTTTAGAAACAACCCGACAAATAAGATGGATTGGAAAACAGGATTGATCTGGCTCCTGTTTTTCATTTTTATTTTTGCTATTTTAGCCTTGATTACTATTCAGTTGCATGGTCCAACGGATGCAAGCTACGACCGGTTTCCCATTTAGACTAATAAGAAAAAATGCAATATTTAAATTCATCATTACTAAACAATCATTTTATGAAGACTAAACTTTTGTTATTTGCTGCTTTTGGAAGTATTCTTGTCCTAAGCTCATGTCAGGAAAAAGCAAAACCTGCAGCGGAACCTGTTCAAAAAACCGACGTCAGTGAATTTCTGGGTCAATGGACCATCGATGTTCAAGGTGGCGGAGTTGGCTGGCTTGAAGTGCGCCAGGAAGCCGAATACCTCGATGCCGACTTGCTTTGGATTGGCGGAAGCGTTTCGCCGGTCGCCAGCGTTTATATGGATAACGACAACCATCTGGTAGTTACGCGTATTGACAATGTGGTGCGCACAAAAGATGAAAATAAAAATCCAATCCGTTCGCATCAAATCGCCAACACCTACCAGATATCGAAGAAGGGCGATCAAATTGAAGGATTCGTTTTCAGACCAAAACGCGACGGAAAAGGCGTGGATACAACCACTTTTGTAGGAACCAAGTTAATGGCTCCACCGGCTGCTCCTGATCTGGCTTCGCTTAAATTCGGAACACCTGTAAACTTGTTCAATGGCACTGATCTGACTGGCTGGAAACTGATTGACGAAAAACAAAAAAATGGTTTTTATGCCAAAGATGGCGTTTTGGGAACCGATCCTGTTCAGGTTGAAGGACAAGAACAAATTAGCTACGGAAACTTACGCACCGAGCAGGAATTTGAAGATTTTAACCTGAAACTGGAAGTGAATGTACCGGAAGGCAGCAACAGCGGCGTTTATCTGCGTGGAATCTACGAAATTCAGGTTTTGGATTCATACAAAAAACCATTGGATTCGCACAACATGGGCGCTCTTTACAGCCGGATTACGCCTTCAGTTGGAGCCGAAAAACCAGCAGGAACCTGGCAAACGATGGACATCACCTTGTGCGATCGTCACGTAACAGTTATCCTGAACGGAACCAAAATCATCGACAATCAGCCGGTTTACGGACCAACCGGTGGAGCTATGAAATCGGATGTAAATACTCCGGGACCAATCTATTTGCAGGGTGACCACGGAAAAGTAGCCTATCGTAATCTGGTCCTGACTCCGATTGTGAAGTAAGAATTTAGCGTATAATCTGTATATAAGAATCCCTGATTTTGCTCCTGAAGAGGAATCAAAATCAGGGATTTTGTTTGGGTATTTAAACGATTCTGCCTGTCAACGAAAAACAACAACTGTAAGTTGCGGTATTTCAGGGAGCTATCGTTTCGGAATTGCACAAATGTTTCTTTCTTGCACAATATTTCAACCTACCACAAAAGCCTGCAATTTATCGCATATTTTATGTTAGCTGTATGTCTTTTCAATTAAAATGTACACTACCAAGGTATGCGTACACCTTTGTGTACTAACTGTCCATGCGGAAACAGGTCTCTTTCAATTGTCACAAGACTTACAACTGTACTTGCTCCCTCTTCTACCTCCATGGGGGCAGCATCTGAACCAAGATCAGTCTTTACCCAACCCGGATGTGCAGCGGCAACTGCAATTCCCTTAACGCCCAGTGTTTTGGATTGAATCTGTGTAAGCATATTTAGTCCAGCCTTTGAGGTTGCATATCCCACGGTCATGAATCCCGAAATATACTGCCACATATTCTCTGCTGCATCAATAGAGCCTAACTGCGACGAATGATTAATCACCCTTGCGTCGTCACTCAATGAGAGTAGAGGCTCTAATGCTTCTGTAATAGCATAGGGAGCGATAAGGTTAGTTTCGAGTGTACGTCGAACCTTTTCCGTGTTGGTTGGTTGTCCGTCCCATTCAATAGCTATTCCAGCGTTATTTACTAAAATGTCCAGTTTGCCGAAATTTTCTTCGAGATATTTCGCAAGATTGGCAATATCGGCAGCACTGGTAACTTCAAGTGCCACAGTATGAGCATCGCAACCTGCTGCAACAAGCTCTTCAACCGCTTTTGCCCCTGCATTTAGGTCACGGGCTGTGAGCACAACTGTATATCCAAGTATACCTAATTGACGTGCTATTTCTTTGCCAATTCCTTTGTTTGCCCCTGTAATCAGGGCTACTTTTCCATTTTTATTTCCCATAATATATTCCTTTAATTTATAATTATTTTGTTAGATTTTTTGTTTTTATCTGCTTGTGCCTTTTCAGTCATACTTATTAGCCTTGTCAAAGCCACATTGCCAGAGTATATAAGCATACTTAGCTGCTTGTTCTTTAATTGAAGCTTGTTTGTCTGTCATATCACCGCTATGTCCGCCATTGAAATTTACTTTTAGCAAAACAGGCTTGCCTGATGCTGTTGCATTTTGTGCTGCTGCTGCAAATTTGCCCGATTGCCAGCTGCTCACTCTTTGGTCGTCCCAACCAGTTACTACTAACATTGCAGGATAGCTTACCCCTTTTTGAATATGTAATAGAGCATCGCTTTCCATCATGGAGAAGAAATCATTGATATCATCCACTGTTCCAAAATCAGCAGCTTGGGTTTTGCCGCTGGTTGAATACTCAAAACGCAAAATGTTTAACACTGCTGCTTCTGGTACAGCACAAGCCCAAAGGTCGGGCCGTTCAGTAATTGCTCTTCCAATTAGTATTCCACCGGCACTGGCACCTTCGCAAGCTAAATGAGTTGCAGTTGTATAACCTTTGTTGATTAAATATTCCGCACAACTATTGAAGTCTTTCCAGGTATTAGGTTTGCTCTGCTTTGTACCACCTATGTGCCAGAAGTATCCCTTTTCGCCGCCACCCCTAACATGGGCATAACAAACAACTACACCTTTATTAGCAAGCATTGCATAGGTTTTGTTAAGCTCTGGTGTTATTGTAAGTCCATAGGCACCATAACCATTAATTATAGCAGTGTTGTTTCCGTTTAGTTTTAAATCTTTTCTGCGGATGATGGTTAGCGGTACTAATGTACCATCATAACTCGCTACTTCTATTTCTTCCACCATCAGGTTGTTTGCAAAAGGGAGGATTGTGCTGGTATAAAATTTACTCGGCATTTCTTTATTGCTTCCAACAGCGGCATACGAAAGTTGAGGAGAGTTTGCCCAGCCTTCTCTTACAATTAAAACACTGTCGTTTTTATCCTTGTTCGTTCCAAAATATCGTGTTCTTGCTGTATATTCTTTAAATGGAGAGGGGATAATTTTATTAGTAGGTAAATAAATGAACTTACTATATGTAGTAATACCATTTTTTTTAAACGGAACGATTAGGTAATTTTTTGATTGGGAAATAGCTTCATAATCCAATGGGTCGATTTGCTGAGCTAAAATGGTTTTAGGTGTTGCTGATGGATTATTTAAATCCATCATGTTTATTTTACCATTTGGAGCATCTTTAAAGGAAGTGTAATAAATTTTATTTTTAAAATAGTAAATGATGTTATACACTTCGTCATCTGCATCAAATAGTCTTTGCCACTTATCAGCAGAGGGGGATTTTCTATATAAAAATTCAGAGGAGGAAATACATGCAAACTCATAATTGCATCCTTTAAAAGTTTGAATTTCCCAAAGGTATCTCTCATCTGTATAGCTCATTATTTCAGGATTCGTTTGTTTGCTTACAATAACTTTGTCAAGGGTGGTGTCGGTACCGATGGTATGAGTTTTAAAAATTTCATCGTTATGCGAATAGGCTTCATGAGGGTCGTATGTTGGACGCTGGGTATAATAAAATACCCCATCTTGATTATTCATAAATCCTTTAAAGCTGCCTTTTATTTTGTCGGGTAATATTTTGTTTTCAGCAATACTGTAAATTTTTACATCGTTTATTTCCTTTCCACCTTCGAGGGCATAAATTGCAATGTATTTTTCGGAAGGGTCAATATCATAATTATGTATGTTGTAGTTTTCTCCCCACATTTCGGGTGAGGCAATAATCTGGGGTGAACTTTCATTATCAAACTTCCTGTATATTTTTAACTTTCCTTCCCCTCGCTTTACCTGATTATAAAAAACCGAATTGCCTATCCGTTGATTACCATATTTTTGTTCAGGCTGCGCAACGTCCATACTGTTCAACTCACTGAATAACATATTGGTATATGGTAATTTATTCAAGATGCTATCAGTAAAATTTGCCTGCGCTTTAAACCATTTATATACTTCGGGATTTTTTAGATTTTCGAGCCAGCGGTAGGGGTCTTTCACTGTTACGTTATGCCAGGTATCGCTAGTTTCAACCGTTTTGGTGGCAGGATAATTAAACTGAGCGTTTGCACTTTGACCATAGGTTAATATAAAAGAAAAAAAAAGCATTACTTGTCTCATGATTTTGAATTTTTAATTACACATGAAGGCGAAGCAGGTAACGGCTAACGTTATAACAAGTGTGGGAATAAATTGTTGCTCAACTGGCAGCCAGCTCAAAATATATGTAGAAAATTCAAATGTTTCAACTTACACGCTAACGTGCATTTGCTATAGCTTTTGTTGTACCACGTTATTCTTTAAATCTATTGTATTTTTTTAGGATCTTAATCAGTAAATCGTGAGGCAAAGCATATGATTTATTCCCATTAATTCCTTCCATTGTTTCGGCTGCTATCATAGCATTAATGATCGCTTCTTCGACCGACTGAACCGTCGCTTCAAGTAAAGGGTCGATCAAATCATTAGGCAGTACTTCAACTTTTGTGAAATCCTCTCTTTGAAAAGCGTCCGGATTAGCGGTGGAAAAGGCAATAAAAATATCACCGGAACCATTGGTTCCATATCCTCCGGTTTTTCCAATACCCAGCGGAACTCTATTTGCAATTCGTTTCAATTGATGAGGAAGTAATGGAGCGTCCGTAGCAACCACAACAATGATAGAACCGTCTCCTTCTTTCCGATACGATTTGGGTGGTAATTTGAGTTCATTGTTCAATGTGTCTATTAACTCCATACCAACCGGTACACCTGCAATAGTCAATGATTTTTTTCTACCAAAGTTTGCTTGTACTAAAACGCCAACCGTATAAGTTGAATCCTTAATTTGTACAATCCTTGATGCTGTCCCTGTTCCACCTTTAAATCCCAGGCACATCATTCCTGTACCTCCACCAACATTTCCTTCTGCTATTTTACCATTTGAAGCGTTATTAATTGCTTCTAAAACATTTTCTTCTTTAACGTGAAAACCATAAATATCATTTAGAAATCCATCATAAGTTTCCGCCACAACAGGATAGGTGTACCACCAATCGTCTCCATTATACCAATTTGTATCTACATACCACTTCAATACTGCGTCTCTAACAACTCCAACACTGTTGGTATTTGTTAACATAATTGGTGTTTCTAAAAATCCAGATTCAGTTACCCAGGTTGTACCTGTCATTTCTCCATTTCCATTAAGACTGTACCAATTGGCATAAACCGGACTAATTTTTTTGGCTTTTCCTCTCGGAAATATTGCGGTAACTCCAGTTCTTACAGGTCCTTTACCTACTATGTTTTCTCCTACACCAGAAATAATAGTGCTGTATCCAACCTCGACTCCTTTAACATCTGTGATAGCATTAAATTCTCCCACTGTCCCAGCAAATGGAACGCCTATATCTCTTGCTCTTGATTTTTGTGCGTATGATTGATAAGTAATAAATAGTATTGCAAAGACCAGAAATGTTCTTTTCATTTTGTTTGCTTTTTTTAAGTGGTACAACTTATATAGGTCTCACAAAAACAGACCCAGCCAACTTATTTAGGCTGAATAGTCCTGATTATCCATAGACAACATATTTCTGCTAAAAATAAAAACTCTTCCCCGTAATACATTGATTTCAGAGAAGAGTTTTCATAAAATTAAGCCCCACTCTACCCTATCTTTAAACTCTCTACCCCTCGTTTGCAACGAGGGGTAATAATTTTGAGTTTGCAACTCAATTCTTTGATTTTAACTAATCAGATTTCAATTGTTACCGCTGACGTTTAAATGAGGGACAGTTCCGTATTTCATCGATTTTCCCTGAAACGAATAAGGCAGCTATTCACTACGCAGTGCATCGTACAATATGGAGTATGATTTCAGCTTGGCTTCGTTATCGTAAATGTAAGTGGCCGCCATCAGTTCATTTATTCCGGTTTCGGCAATAAACTCCGACAATTTCGTTCGTAGCGTTTCCCTGTTTCCTGTGAAGGTGCACGACAACATACTATTTACCAAGGTACGCACTTCAGGAATTTTAAAACTATCGGGTAATTCACCCGGCGGCATTAGCGGGCTGCGTGTATTGGTTATCACCCCCAGAAACATGCGGTGTAAACTGGTAAGTAAAAATTCAGCTTCTTCATCTGTATCAGCACCCAAAACATTAACACATGCCATCACATAAGGCTGATCCAACTGTTTGGATGGCCTGAAATTATGCCGGTATATTTCGATTGCCATACGAAACTGGCCGGGAGCAAAATGAGCAGCAAATGCATAAGGCAAACCCAATTGTGCGGCAAGGTAAGCACTGTCGGTACTCGAGCCCAATATCCAGATCGGAATATCCAATCCTTCACCGGGAAATGCGCGTACTTTGGCGGTATTGTTGCTCTTACTAAAATAAGCCTGCAACTGTCTAACGTCTAAAGGAAAGCTTGATGCAGCATCCATATTGTTGCGGCGGAGAGCCAAGGCCGCCAGTTGGTCGGTCCCGGGAGCACGACCTAAACCCAAATCAATCCTTCCGGGATAGAGCGTTTCCAATGTTCCGAATTGTTCTGCAATAACTAATGGGCTGTGATTGGGCAACATGATTCCACCCGATCCCACACGAATACTGTTCGTTTTACCGGCCACATGCCCAATAAGCACCGAAGTAGCAGAACTTGCAACGTACTCTATATTGTGGTGTTCGGCCATCCAGATACGCTGGTAACCAAGAGATTCGGCATGTTTTGCTACTTCTACAGTGCCCGCAATAGCTGAGCCATGATTTCCTCCCTCTTTCACTGTAGCCAATTCCAAAACTGATAATGGTATTTTAATCATCGATCGCGTTTTAAGTTTTGCCCTCTTCTACTGAAAAAGAATGAACCCTGGACATGAACTACTAACATCTGCTAACGCGAATGGTTTACATTAAGGAATTACATTTTAAATAAAATGGGATAGTCGCGGCATGCTTAAACTTCAGAAAAATAAAATAAAAAAAAGGCTGTCTCAAAAGTCAGAATGCATGCGAATCTAGTCATACCGAATTTATTTCGGGATCTGATATACAATGCGTTTGGATCCTGAAGCAAGTTCAGGATGACGGGATCAATGACTTTTGAGACAACCTCTTTGGTATGCTGTAAGAATTAGGAATCTCCTACTACCTGGCATTTTCAATTTCGCGATGAAAAGATGCCTTGTGTAATTCGCCAGCTTCGGCATAATGTGTAATTCCCTCTCGCTCGGCAATGCGGCAAAATTTGGCATAGGTTCCGTCCAATCTGGCAGCCACTGGCGTGCGTTTGCATTTCAGGTATAAAACAGGCAGTACTGCCATTTCTACCCGACGTAAAATCTGGTCGTTATCGGCCACTCGTTCAGCTTCAGCAAAAAGAGCTTCAGCCTGTTCAATAAATTGGTTCGAGAAAACCGGATCAGTTGGAGTTAAGCTGTAATGAAAATGCAATTCAGGAGTTACCTGATTTTGCAATAAATCGAAATAGCGCTGGACATATTTTCCTGAACGGCCATAATATCCGGCAATAAAATCACTGATCACCTCTTCGGTGTTGCACTCTGTATCCCAAAGTAATTTTGAAATTAAATACGACCGGAGTTCGGCAAACTCTCCTCCCCTGCTCTGGTAGGCAGCCTGCTCCATAATGCCAATCGCATTGTTTTTCTGAAATGCCTTAATTTTTGATTGCAAAGTCCTAAAGTTAGGCAATGGTAAAATGTAATGATTGAAGTTCACCACGTAATCCCAGATGTATAAATGAGGCGCCAAAGTTGACCAGTTTTGCAGATCAGCAAGGAAAGAGCGGTTTTCGTGACATTCAAAATCGTGCGCCACACAACATTCGATGCTGCACAAACGTACCACCACATTTTCGCGAGGACTAATGTTTGCCGGGGCATGGCGGGTGTATTGATAAGCGAGCGTTCCGATAAATTTATCAGGAAACTCTTTTTCAACTGCCTCGGCCACCTGATTAACGAACCAGATAATTATACCCGATTCGCCACCGTATTTTTTGGTTAATGCCTGGCATTTATCACACTGACACGGATTGCCCCAATCGTTTTGGCTTACGTCGTAAATCAGGTATTCCGGACTTTTGCGCATCCGGTCTTTAATCCGTTCAGTAATAATTTTCAGTACATCGGGATTTGACAAGCACAACTGTGCATGATCGTGAATTCGTTTTCCATCAATCAGGCTGTAATAGTCGGGATGTTTTGCAAAAAACTCTTCCGGCGGCATTAAGGGGTAAAATGTATGAACTGCCCAATAACTTTCAATTCCGCCCGGCTGTTCACGATAGCCCATCGATCCGTTTACCCGGTTTCGGGCCGCCCAAATGGGTTCAAAAGCTTCAAAATAAAAGTCATTCCGAACCCTTACGCCAGGCTTTTCGGCATGATCGAACCATCTAAATTTGTATTCGTTCCGCGCAGGAATAACGGAAACCGAAGGTGTGTACCACCGGCAACCCAGTTCCCGCTCTAAAAACGAAAAAACACCGTACATCGTTCCACGCTGCTTGCCTCCATAGATAAAAATATCACTTCCAGAGTTGAAATAGCGGAACGATTCATCCAAAATTGCGGGCTCATTTGCTCCTGTTTTCGAAGCTACCAAAGTATTGTATCCCAATATGATTTTGGGTCCTGCCTTGGCCTGACCGAGTTGTGCTATCGGAATTTCCGAGCCGCTGATGTCTTTTAGCCAGTGCTGCAACTCTTTGGCTGCCCATTGTTCCGACTCCGATGCATCAGCAGAAAGCACGATCTGATAGTCAGATTTTTTTTGGCTGAAAAGTTTGTACTCAATCCTTTTGCCTGACGTAAATTCCTGTTTGTGGGTAATAATCTCACCATTTTTAAGAACGGCCCTAAAATGTGCTATATAAGTTTGATAGTCGGAAGTTGGCAATTTCAGTAATCCGGAAAACGGGAAGTTCCTTTTTTCATTCAACAACAATTGCTCCTGATGATTATAAATTTTGACTTCGAGGGAATTCACCAATTCGGTCAAAACTGAATTTGAAAAAGCCGAACCCACATTCGAGTTTCCGGCATCGTTCGATTCAATGCGAAAAAGTTCGCCGCGATCGGCTGCTCCCTGTGCCGAAAATTCCAGAAAACGGGCACAAAATCCCCAGTTGCTGCCATGTTGTTCCACTTTAAATACCAGCGTATTATTCCCCTTTTTCAGAAAAACGGGAACCCTGTCATTGTCGGGTTTTAAGCCTCGCATCGATGGATAATCCCACATTTGCTCGCCATTTACCCATAACCGGCCGCCATCGTTGGTGCCGAAAGACAATAACCAAAGTCCGGATTCCGAGGCAGTAACTTCGGTATAGGCATAGGCACAAACCGGTGATGCTTTCGAGATGGCAGTTACTAGATTTACAGTCGAATCGGGTGATTCATAAGCAATCCATTTGGCCGAGCCTTCCTTAAATTTCACTACATCTCCGGCTTTGATAGCCAGATTGGTTTCTCCACCGTATTTTTTCAAATAATCGGTTTCGAATCCGATCATATGATCCCTTAATTTATTTGGGTCAGTCTGCACATGGAGCGGAATTGGTCCGCAAAGTAACCAGGATTTCATCCATTGTTTTGCGGCAACTTTTTGCGGACTCAAGTTTTTTTGGCTAAATCCGGCAAGTGAAACCGAAAGGAAAACAAGAAAAGCAATCAACACTTTCATGGCAATACGTGTTAGTTAAATAAATAAAGTAAGAATGCGACATTGTGCTTTCTAAAGATATTTATAGATGCAGGAAAAAACATCACTTATTTTAGCCAAATGTGCAAGGAAATAAGCTGTAAACTATTGATTAGGAAGTCAATTTTCCGTATGAAAATGTTAATAATCCGGACTTTATTTTTATTTAAATTTACTTGATTTGTACGAATACCTTTGATACACTTCTAAAGTGAGGAAAAGACTGAACATCCATCAGGCAATTAACCAACTAAACTATTCGAAATGAAAAGAATTTATTTATTGCTGGCCATTTTTTCAATCTTTTTATCAGCCTGTCATTCGCCTAAGGTTTTTGTTACTGATGTAACAACCGAAAAGAAACCTTGGACCAACCTCGACTTTAATAACAATCCCGATAATTTTCAGTTTGCAATCGTATCTGATAGAAATGGTGGAAGCCGGCCCGGTGTTTTTGAAGATGCTGTGCGGAAAGTTAACCTTTTGCAGCCTGAATTTGTGCTCAGCGTAGGCGACCTTATTTCAGGATACACCACAGACACAACCGTGATTAGCAAACAATGGAATGAAATTAACGGAACTTTGTCGGAGCTTAAAATGCCATTTTTCTACCTTCCCGGAAACCACGACATCACCAACAAAGTGATGGAAAAAGAATGGGAAAAGCGCTATGGGAGCCGTTATTACAGTTTCACTTACAAGAATACTTTATTCATTATTCTGGATAGTAACGACGACGATGACTTTAACCTGACCCGCAAGCAAACTGATTTTGTTCTAAAGGCGCTGAAAGACAACAGTCAGGTGAGATGGACTTTTGTACTGATGCACCACCCCATTTGGACATACAACACGGATGGCCGTTTCGAAGAAATTGAAGCTGCCATGAAAGGGCGGAAATTTACTGTTATTGCTGGTCACGAGCATCATTACCATCAGGAAACCAGAAATGAATCGAACTATTATATCCTCTCTACAACAGGCGCCGGAAGTGCTTTGCGGGGTAACTATTTTGGAGAATTTGACCATGTTTCGTGGGTGACGATGGCCGACAATGGCCCTGTAATGGCTAACTTACGTCTGGATGGCATTTTGCCGCACGACATCAGCAACGAAAAAACCAATGAACTTGCCCAACCTCTGATTGAAAACGCCCGCCTGAACAATCTCTTGCTTTGCAACAAAGGCAATCAGTTCACCAACGGAACATTATACCTGTCGTTTAAAAATCCAACCAAATCAAAACTGAATATTAAAATCAATTTCTTTCACCACCACCAGTTGCAAATCACAAATCCGACCATTCAGTTGATTGCAGAGCCGGAAAGCCAGCAATTTGTGGAAGTGCCAATCAGCTCGGCCAAACCGCTTGACTACACGGCCATCGATTTGTTGCTGTTTGACTGGCAGCTGAATTACGACATTCCGGAATATAAAGATTTTGCACTCCGCGGAAAATACCAGATTGCAGTTAAACCGGGCAAAACTGAATTTATCGACAAAGAATTTAATTCATTCATTGACCAAACTACAGTTCCGTTTGTTCATTCGTTTACCAACCTCGAAACCTGGGCGAGTATAAACAATGCTGAATACCAAAAATACTCCAAACCGCTGGAAATCAAAAATACTGGTACAGTTTCGTTTTACCTGAAGAACAAAAAAGACGAATATACCGCGGCAGAAAGTCGCACCTTCGAAGAAACATCCCTTTTGAAAGCTACTGAACTCAATGCTCCCAAAGAAGGACTTGAATACAAATACTATGAGGGCGATTGGGCCGAAATACCTGATTTCAGTAAACAGGAAGCAAAAGCTAAAGGAGTTGCCAAAGATTTTATAGTGACCGATCTGGCTAAGCGTGGCGATAACTGGGGACTGGCCTACAACGGGTACATCAAAGTAGAAAGTGATAATTTTTATTTATTCAGGATAAAAGCCGACGATGCCTGTAGGTTTTACATCGACAATAAACTGGTTGTTGACGAAAAGACTCTGATTAAAGGCGAGAACATGGGAGCCATTGCACTTAAAAAGGGTTTCCATCCGGTTAAAATTGAATTTGTGAAAAAAATTGGTGATGCCAGACTTCGGATTTATTCTAAAGCTGAGGGCGAAGAAGATTGGAAACAAATAGAAAAGGGGCCTTTCTTCTATTAATGGGTAACATTTGGGAAATTGGAAAAAGTAATGTAAATTGGTCAACATGATTGTGGTTTTTGCTAAACAATAACCCAATCTCCTTTTTTAGCTGACCTTTTAACCCAAATAAATCATCAATCACAATATGGTTGACCAAGATAAAACTAAACCTGAGCTAATTGCGGAAATACATCAATTACAGCTAGAAAACAGCCTTTTAAAAGCTTTGCACGATAAAGACCTTAGCGACTTTAACCAAAGGAATGATCTCATTCAGAATAAGATCATGAACTTTGAAGCTGTTTTCGAATCCTCCCCGGTAGCTATGCTAATTATCGACGAAACAACCAATATCGTCATGGTCAATCTGACAGCAGTAAAGCTATGTGGCGGTAGCGAGGCAGATATTCTGCAACACCGGCCAGGCAACGCGCTGCGCTGTGTGCATAGCACTGAAGATCCCCGTGGTTGTGGCTTTGCCAAAGATTGTAAAATTTGCCAGTTGCGTAATGGGGTTGAATCATTAATTGCAAATGGTGGAACAATAAACGGAGCAGAGCTGGAAATGGAACTGATCCGCAACGGTAAACCACAAAAAGTTTGGATTAATGTGGGGATTGAACCATTACTTAAAGATGAGCAGAAACTCTGGTGCATTGCAATGAATGATGTCACCCAGCACAAGGAAACTGAACTCCGGCTAAAAGAATCGCAAACCCTGCTTAATTCTATTATTGATAGCACCAATGATATGATTTGGTCTGTCGATTCCAACTATTTCGGACTTTTGCAATGGAATACATCATTCCATGATTATTTTTTGAATGACAGGGGAATTGAGATAGGCCTTGGAATGACACCAAAAGACTTGTTTCCTGAAGATTCTGAATTTATCTCATTCTGGACGGATCTTTTCAGTCGAACATTGAAGGAAGGTTCTTATTCTACTGAATATGAAACGTTTTCAGGAACCCGAATTCTACGAATAAATCTTGAATTACTTGTAGAAAATGGCAAAACTTTAGGAATAACCGTATTCGCTAAAAATATAACAGCCCAAAAGAAGGCTGAAATAAAATTACTGAAAGCAAACCGCTTATATGCAGTCATTAGTCAGGTTAATCAAGCCTTAGTTTATATCAAAGAAAAGGATAAACTATTAAATGAAATATGTCAGATTGCTGTTGACTTCGGTAATTTTCAAATGGCCTGGGTTGGATTAGTAGATGAAACCACACAGCTGGTAAAACCTCATTCTGTCGCCGGATTTGATAATGGGTACCTAACTACCATAAAGCAAATTAAAGCCACTGATACACCGGAAGGTCGTGGCCCAACCGGCAGGTGTATCCGTGAAGGAAAATACATTGTTTGCAATGATTATGCACATGATCCGAACCTTGCTATCTGGCGTGAGGAGGCACTTAAACGGAATTTTCATTCATCAATAGCATTGCCAATTAAGCAACAGGGAAAGGCAATTGGCGCATTTACACTCTATGCTTCAAATCCCGATTTTTTCGATGAGCAGGAAATTCTATTGCTAACAGGCGTGGCTGATGACATTAGCTTTGCTCTGGAAACCATCGAACTTGAACAAAAACACCAGCAGTCAGCCTTAGCTCTGGCTAAAAGCGAAGATCAATTCCGAGGTATATTCAATAATCTTCAGGATGCTTTTTTCAAGCCGATCTTTCAGGAAACTTTACAATTGTTAGCCCATCTGCCCTACGAATGTATGGGTACGATTCGCTGGACGAAATGATTGGTATGCCTGCTTCAAGACTTTACGCACATGCCGAAGTTCGTGACCAAATCATAAAGGAATTGTAATTGAATGGGAAACTTGTGGACTTTGTGGGTGAAGGGAAACGGAAAGATGGTTCCACTTTTTGGGTTTCGATGAATATTCGAATTATGCACCAAAATGGAAAAGTCTCGGGCACTGAGGGAATTGTTCGCGATATAACAGAACGGAAACTTGCAGAGAAAGAAATAGTTTGGGCAAAGGATCAAGCCGAAGAAAGCGAAAGAAAATACCATGAACTTTTTAATGAAATGATTGATGGTTTTGCCTACCACGAAATTATTTTAGATAATGCAGGTAATCCAACAGACTATATTATACTGGAAGTTAATAAGGCTTACGAAAAGCATTTAAATGTGCAAGGTGTAAATGTTGTTGGGCAAAAAGCAAGCACTTTCTTGTCTGATGAAGAATTGCAGCATTGGCTTGAAATTTTTGGAGCAGTTGCAATATCTGGCCAATCCTCAAATTACAGGATGTATTCACCAAAAGATCAGAAATATTTTGAAGGAAAAGCCTACTGCCCTGAAAAAGGGAAGTTTGCTATTACATTTTCAGATGTTACTGAAAAGGAATTAGCCGAAAAATCATTGATAGAAAAGGAGAAAGAATATCGTACACTTGTTGAAAACCTTTCAGCAGGTCTCGTTGTGCACGATGCAAGTTCAGCTATAACCTTTGCAAATATTGCTGCCAGCCAAATTCTGGGTTTGACTGATGATCAGCTAACGGGAAGAAGTGCAATTGATCCGACATGGAATTTCCGGAAAGAAGATTTATCAATTATGCCTGTTGCTGATTATCCGGCAAATATTGTTCTAGATACAGGCGAACCGCTGAAAGATTATATTTTAGGCATTTACAGACCAGATTTGGGTTATATAGTTTGGGTCATTTGTAACGGCTATCCCGTTTTTGACTCATCCGGTAAAATAAATAATGTAGTCATCACCTTTGTTGATATAACAAGAAGAAAGAATGCTGAGCAGGAAGTGATCCGTGCCAAAGGAATGATAGAAGAAAGCGAATACCGCTTAAAATTGGCTACAGCATCAGGCAAACTTGGAATCTGGGACTGGAATCTTGTTGAAAATACTATGATTTGGGATGAAAGGATGTTTGAACTTTATGGCACCACACACGATACTTTCCCCAATAACATTGATGCCTGGATAAATGGACTTCATCCGGATGACAAACAAATGGCTATTGATGCATGCAATGCTGCATTAAATGGAGAGAAAGATTTTAACACCTCATTCAGGGTGCTCCATCCCGATGGTAAAATTTTACATTTAAAAGCTGATGGATCAATCATTCGGGATATTGATGGGAAACCCTTGAGGATGATAGGAATAAACAAAGATATCACTGAAACGAAACAGGCTGAAGAAGCCCTCCTCGAAAGCGAAAAACGTATCCAAAAGAAGCTCAACAACTTACTTTCTCCGGAAAGTGACATCAGCGAACTTGCACTTGAAGACATCATTGATACAGATGTAATACAATCACTAGCTGAAGATTTCTTCCGAATAACTAATATTCCAATCGTTATAATTGATCTTGAAGGGAAAGTACTTGTCGGAAAAAGCGACTCATTCTGGAAAGATATATGTTTGAAATTTCACCGTGCTCATCCAGAAACATTGGCGAACTGTATAGAATGCGATACTGTTTTAACAAAGGGGACACCCAAGGGTATTTTCAAATCCTATTTGTGCAAGAACAACCTTTGGGACAATGCAACACCTATAATCATTGGCGGTCGTCATTTAGGAAATCTATTTACAGGTCAATTTTTTTACGAAGGTGAAAAACCAGATGATGAGATATTCAGGGAACAAGCTGTGCGATATGGCTTCGATGAAAAGAGTTACATGGAGGCTGTTGGTCGTGTACCTATATATAGCAGGGAATTCATTAATAATGTGATGGCCTTTTTTATAAAACTATCAAACATGATCTCGTCGCTTAGCCATACCAATATTGTATTGGCAAAAGTATTGGAACAGCACAAACAAACTGAAAAAGAATTAATAAAAGCCAAAGAAAGAGCTGAAGAAGGTGACCGCTTGAAATCTGCATTTTTGGCTAACATGAGCCACGAAATCAGAACCCCGTTGAACAGCATTATTGGTTTTTCTGAATTGTTGAACGATCCGGATTATGAGCCAGAACAAAAAACTGAATTTACTAAAACCATTGCTCAAAACGGGACCAACCTTTTGGTCATTATAAATGATATAATGGACTTGTCGATGTTAGAGGCAAGACAGGTAAAAATCAGAAAAGAGCAATTTGCGGTAAAAGGCCTCTTAAGCGACCTGGAGAATGAGTTCAGTACAAAAGCCCATAAAAAAGAACTTAAATTCATTGTAAATATACCGGCTACTCTGGAAAACAAAACGATTGAAAGTGATTACTATCGTCTCAGACAAGTATTTAATAATCTGATTGGTAATTCGATTAAGTTTACAAACAAAGGGGTTATTGAAATAGGATTTTTGCCAATTGACAAAGGAGTCGAGTTCTATATTAAAGACACCGGGATAGGAATTGCGTCAGAATTTCACGAAGAAATTTTCGAACGTTTTCGCCAGGTCGATGAAACCCGAACGCGTAAATATGGTGGAAATGGATTAGGTTTATCTATTTCGAAGAACCTTGTAGAAGTGCTTGGTGGAAAAATCCGGATAGAAAGTGAACCCGGGAAAGGCAGTATATTCTATTTTACCATTTCAGACAATTAAGTCAAAAATACAAAACGGGCTGCTTCAATATTACCTGAAACAGCCCGTTACTAGGAAAGCTTTTTCTACCACAAATTCTCGCCGAACGACCATCCTTCGCGAACGGGTTCTTTGATGTAAGCATCCAAATCAGGACGGTTCGTGATTTTCATATTCTGTGCATCGTATTCGAGGCGGGTTGCAAAACGCTGAGCCAATACACCAACAGCGATCATTTCGGTTAATTCTGCGGCATAATCAAAATTCGATCCGGGCAGTGTATGGTTTTTAATGGCATCAATCCATTCCATTTGTGGTAACTCTTCAGCAACCCTTGGAATAGTTTGTGCAGGTGCATTCTTCAGGAATTCGGCCATTTCTTCTTCAGAAACCGCCAATCGAGGTTGATTAGGCCTCCCGCCTGTAATTAAAGTCTTCTTTTCTCCAACCATAATCATACCCGAACCCGGTAATTTATCAATTCCCCATTCAGGTTTAACTTCTGGTTTTAAACCACCTTCGTACCATGAAAGTGAAGCCGGAGCTTTATCGCCCCGTGCGCCAAACTGATACGTTACAACCGACTGGTCAGCAATAAAACTATGATCAGGTATTGGATTAGCCACAATTCCTTCCGCCGACAGAGGCATTCCGAGATCCAATGCCCAGAACGGTGCATCAATGGTATGACAGGCCCAATCGCCTAACATTCCGTTTCCGTAATCATAAAAACCCCTCCACGATTTTGGAGCATAAGCACTGTTGAACGGACGTTCAGGCACCGGTCCCTGCCACAGTTCCCAATCGAGATTTGCTGGTACCGGCTGAGCCGTAGGTGGAAATGCATCGGGTTTAGTCCAGTAACCACCCGGTTTAAAATCGAATGGCCCAAACCAGGCATGAACTTCTTTAACCTGACCCAATACACCGCCATCGTACCATTCTTTAATTAGCCGGATTCCATTGGTTGTGTGTCCCTGATTACCCATCTGCGAAACAACACCATAATGTTTGGCTGCTTTTTTCAGGGTTCGCAATTGCCAGATGTTGTGCGCAAGTGGTTTTTCAACATAAACATGTTTACCCAGCTGCATGGCCGCCATCGTTGCGGCAAAATGGGTATGATCGGGAGTTGAAACAATTACGGCATCAATTTCATTCGCCATTTCATCGAACATGACCCTGAAATCTTTATATCTTTTGGCTTTCGGGAAAATTTTAAATCCATCGGCAGCACGTTTTTCATCGACATCGCACAAGGCAACAACATTCTCGGTTAAAATTTCCCGCCTTTGATCTTCGGGTTTATTGGCATCCTCGGGAGCGTCCATAAACAATTTCTCCCAGTTGTCGGCTCCACGTCCGCCAACTCCAATTATGGCAATGTTTAATTTGTTATTGGCTGAGCAGCTAAATAGGTTAGGAATGATTAAAGTTCCGGCAGTTAAAACAGCTCCTGACTTTAAAAAAGTTCGTCTTGATAAGTTATTCATGTTAAAATATTTAGAAATTAATTTAGGCTATCTTTTATTTATAAACGACATAGGAACCAGTCGAATACTGATCTGTCCGGATTATTAATTTATTCCGGTCTTTATCGAAGCGGTAGTTCAAACTATCAGAGAGTACAGAACCATCCAGCACAACTTTTTTCGGTGCCGAACTGATGTTGATATTTAATACATGTGGTTTGTGTACACCACTCATCGAAATATTAATTTTTTCAGGATTATCTTCTACTAAAACTGTTGTACTTCCGCTTTTATCCGGATGATGAACGATAAATTCATTGGTGTTTTCAGGATAAATCAGCAAAGTCAGATATCCTTCTGAATTTTTATCACCCAGACCGGTATAGTCACGCTTAATGTCCATCGGTATTATAGCACCTTCGCGAACATAAACCGGAAATTCTTCGAGAGGAAACTCACGTTCAAAAGTTGTTGGCCCTTTAATCACTTCCTTATCATTGAAGAAATACCTCCAATTTCCATCGGGCAAGGTAATTTTGTTTTTTAATTGATCTTTATAAATGGGAGCTACAAGGAAATTATCGCCAAACAAATAATGGTATTTGCCTTTAACCGGCCGCTGAAGCAACGTTCCTCCATTGTGGGCTTCAACCACGTAAGTGTACATATAAGGAACAAGTTCAGTATGTAACCACGAGAATTTTCGGATAATCTCGAGTTCCTGTGGAGTCCGTTTCCATAAAGCCCGTTCTCCGTGCCCACCGTTTAGAAACAAACCACAAAATGTGGAAAACTGTGCCCATCGAATATAGAGTCGCGGAGGAATTACCCTACCCGAGAAACCGGCCACATCCGAACCAACAATATTATAACCCACCTCGGCACTTTCCAGAATATTCTGCATAGCCATTTCGATGCCATCAATACCATCCATGGCAATGTCAGAGTTTTGCTTGTCTTCAGCCGTTATTTCACCGGTCGATTCCCAGGTATGCTTCTGATCGCCTACCCAATTAACGGGTGAAGCGTCAATTGGTGCAAACCCTTCAGGATGATACCAATTATCGATTGAACGGGATAGAGTAACAAATTCTGGATTTTGAGTAAGGCCATGTTGATATTCATCACGGTAATAATGATCCATGTAAGTACGGGTGGTCATTATTCCATCATGTGTTGACTTATAAAAAAGTGGTACAGGTCCAACTAAAGTATAGAAAAGAGTTCCGGTACCATCCAGTTTCCAGCCATCAATGCCCCAGTCAAAAACCTGCTGTTGCATTCCGCGCCACCATTTCATAGCTTCAGGATTGGTATAATCTATAAATCCACCTTTTCCTTTCCACCATTTTATCTGATCGCCTTTGCCAGCCACATAACCTTTCTGAGCAGCTTCAGTGAACCACGGCTCCGATTCACTGATCCGGGTATCCTTACTTTTACTATCAACCATAGTGGTCATCCAAAGTACCACACGGTAACCGCTGTTTTGCAAATCAGCAAACCATTTTCCAGGATTAGGGTAAAGTACAGTATCAACTTCGAAATCGTTGTAGCGCAAACTCCATGGGCTATCAATAAGAATAGTACGAACCGGAATATCATACTCAGCATATCCTTTTAGCAACGAATCAACTCGCTGAGCAGTATTTGAATCATCTTCCCAAAGCCAGCACTCCAGTGCCCATGCCGGGGTAAGTGGAGGATTCCCATGTCGTTGCGCATTGAAGGGAGTACCTCTGAATGGAAATTCGAAACCGAAATAGTAAATAAGAAGTAAAATGCCTGCAAAAAAGGACAAGTACTTCAACCATTTTTTCATTTTAATCCGGGCCATGTATGGAAATATTCAGCGTTTCAAGATTTACACTTGCGATTTAAATTTGTTTTGAACCAATGTGAAGGTAATATGTTGAGTGTTTTGTCTGCAATTTCAAAACTGATACAACACTATAAAATATTACCTCGTTAGTCCGTAACATCACACAAGTATTCGAACAGTGAATTTCTAGTATGATATTATAGCATGTAATAATAGTTAATCAGGAATAGAAAAATTAAAATAATGTAATCCGATTTTAATGCTTTTTTAACTTAGCTAAATGGTTTTAGCGGAAAAACACGTAACTTTAAAGTTAAATTACAATGTATATTGAATAAAATGTCACAAGTTTATTGATTTGACTTTAAATATTTTTTACTGACACTAAAATTCGCGATTCAAAAAACACAAGTTGCTGATATATTTAAAGTTGTAATTTGTATTACATCTTTATTTTTTGATTTCGAGACCATTTCTATTTCAATACATCAAGTTTTAACCAATTCTATTAATTATGAAAAAACCGGTACATTTTTCTTCCGCTTTATTTAAGGTCGGATTAAATCTTCCTCGAGTTCTTAAAGAAGATCCACCAATCGATTCACCTTAAATCCGAATTTTGAAACAACAAAACACATCTTGTTTATTCTTGTCGGATTTAAAATTGCGATAAGACTTAACTTATGTTTTCGATCTAATCTATTTCAAAATTCTCTTATAAAATTCAGTACTTCATGTAATTAAATCTTAAATGTTTTATATATGAAAAAAATTTTCAAACTAGCAAGCTTATTTTTATTGGTGTTGTTTCTTTTTGCGACCTGCAAAAAAGATACTCCGGCACCAACAGCTTCTTTTACAGCCACTGTCACAGGGAATGTGGTTACGTTTACTGCAATCGCTACTGACTACACTAAATTCGAATGGGATTTTGGTGATGGTAGCTATATAAACACTATCCCTTCGCCATCTCACACCTACAATGAATATGGGAAAGACTTTACTGTGACTTTAAAAGTTTTGGGCGAAGGTGGACAAATGGTTGTAATTAACAAGGTAACAATTCCACCAAAAACCAAAATGCAATTACTTACTGGAGGCACTGCTGCAACAAGTAGCAAAAAATGGCGGATAAGTGCTTCAGCAGGTATTGATTTTGCAGTTCCGAATGCAGCTCTTACTGTTGCCAAGAGTTACCCAGCCGGTATCCTTGGAGCAATCGGACTTGCTCAGGTTTATACCGATGAATTTGTACTTAAAGGCGACGGTAGTTTAACTATCAATCCTAAAGGTGGTGGTATTCTTGCCGGATTTGTTTATTGCGCATTAAATGGTGTTGCAATGGCTCCAGATGCAGGTGCAAAAAGTGCGGGTCTTGCTTATGCCAAGCCGTTTACAACTCCTGCAGGCGCCACATTTGCTGTAAATGAAGGCAAAAGCTTTGTGGTTCCGGTTACTGCAGATGGACTAACAACTGCTAATGTTACTTATGCTGGTGTAACTACATTAAGCTTCGCCAACAAAGGTTTCATCGGAATTATGGATTTCATGAGCGAATGCATTGTTCTGGAATTGACCGATACAAAAATGAAGGTTGCCTTCTTTTTATCAACGGTCGCTCCTCCGGCTACACAGCTTGGTAAGGCTACCAATGTTTTGATCGTAAGCTTTGAGGTAGCACCATAGTTTTGCTTTGGGGAGGGTTCATTTTAAACAATCTGACTGTTTAACGAATTAGAAAAACTTCAGGAGAAGTTAATTCACTAACATCAGAGAATAAATGAAAATTGAATGGAACCCTTCTTTTATAGTTGATTATAGAATTATTAAATATTAGCAATTACAACTAATTAAAATTATTTATGATGAAAAGAAAATTGCTTAAAGCAATGTTGATGTGCTTCTTCATTGTGTTGACTCACAATCTTTTCGCGCAAAACGTTGTAACGGGAAGTGTCAAGGATGACACGGGACAGATATTACCTGGAGTCAGCGTAGTCGTTAAAGGGACTACTATTGGAACTGTCACCGATTCTGATGGGAACTTTTCGTTATCGGTTCCAAACGATGCCACTTTGGTCATTTCATTTATTGGAATGGAAAACAAAGAGTTGTCAGTCGGAACCCAAAGGAGAATAGATATTACACTTGCCTCCAAAATAATCGGTGTTGACGAAGTAGTAGTTACAGCACTTGGTATTTCAAGAGAAAAGAAATCCTTAGCCTATTCTGTTTCTGAAGTAAAAGGTACAGAATTAGGAAAAACAGGTGGTGCCAATGTGCTGAAGTCGCTTGACGGACGTGTTAGTGGGGTAAATTTCACCTCTGCAAGTTCTGATCCTGCAGGTTCGGTTTTTGTGACCATCCGTGGAGCTACCAGTTTGAATCTTTCTTCGTCCACAGTTGCAAGTCAGCCAATGTTTGTTGTCGATGGAATTCCATTGGGAACGACCAGTGTTGACAACCGTAATGGTGCTGACTTTGGAAACCTTCTTTCGCAAATGAATCCTGAAGACATCGAAAGTGTATCAATTTTGAAAGGTGCCAGCGCTGGAGCTCTTTATGGTTCTTCTGCAGGTAACGGAGTTATCATGATCACAACCAAATCGGGTAAAGGTGGTAAAAAAGGTATTGGTGTTTCTGTAAATACCTCAATGGTATGGGATCAACCTTACAATTTTTACGAAACCCAGCAGGAATATGGTGTAGGCGTTCGCGCTTCATATCCTCTTCCTGGTCAGGGATACGACTGGGGAGCAAAATTCTCAGACTTTCCGGATTATGCTATCGACAGCTACAATACGCTTACACAACGTATCGAAACTAAACTTTTTGCAGCTACTAAAGAAAATCGCTTGAAGGAGTTTATGCAAACGGGAGCAACTCGTAATTACAATGTGAGTGTAGCCGGAAACTATAAAGATGGTGCATTCCGTTTTTCTGTAGGTAAAATGTCGAATATTGGTGTAATGCCTAATAATCAGACCGATCGTATAAACGCCAGTTTAAATGCAGAATACAATGTTACTAAAAAGCTTAAAGTTTCGGTAAACAGTGCTTATACAGGCCAGTATTCTCCAAACAAAACTGCTGCAAACAGCGAGGTTGTTGAACTGTTAACAATGGATTTCCTTGCACATTTACAGCCAATTAAGGAAATGAAAAATGTTTGGAAAACCGGTTATGAAGGAGTTCTGCAAAATGCTCCTTATTATAAGCCTAACGGTGAACCTTATGCTGATAACCCTTACATGTATGTGTATTCTGAAATCAATACTTACCGTAAAGACAACTTCTTTGGTAAAGCTCAGATAGACTATGAAATTATCAAGCCTCTTCGTTTTATGGCTCGTACAGGTATCGATTACAATGGTGATAACTACGAATACAAACGTGCAAAAGACTTCTCTGATTCCAATCAAAGAGATGGCAAATATTCAGTACAGACAGGTAATGGACTATCTGTTCAGAATGACCTGATGTTGATCTTTTCCAAGGAATTCGGAAAATTCACTACAGACCTTACTGTAGGTTACAACTATGCTTATGGCAACAGTTATTCCTATTCTGCCAATGCCGAAAAACTTGTTCGGGCTAACGACTACTCTTTGAGTAATGCTGTTGCTGGAACAATGACATCAAGCAGTGGCTGGGGTATTGGAAAATCGCAGAGTACTTATGCAACTGCACAATTGGGTTATGCCAATCAATTGTACCTCGATGTATCTGGAAGAAAAGACTGGAGTGGAATTTTGGAAGAAGACAAAAACAGTCATTTTTATCCATCATTATCAATGAGTTGGTTAGCTTCAACTACCTTTAAACTTCCTGAATTCATTAATTTACTTAAAGTTAGAGCTGGTCTGGCACAGGTTGGTCACGGAATTGGTACACCAAGAAGTAACTATACCTTTGGTTTCAGTCCAATCGATTATGGTAGCACTAAGATTGTAAATATTGGCGGTTCATTAGTTGACCCGGATATCAAGCCAGAAGTTACAACTTCTTATGAACTTGGTACTGATCTGGCTTTCTTTGATCGCCGCGTAACTGCTGAATTCACAGTTTATAAGAAAATACACGACAATCAACAAGGTTCAATTCCAACTTCACCAGGTATTGGATACGGTGGTATGTTGACCAATGTAGGAACAGTGGAAGCAAATGGTTACGAATTTTCACTTGGATTTAATCCGGTTCGTACAAAAGACTGGAACTGGGATTTAGGATTTAACTTCAGCAAAGTTGAATCGGAAATTACCAAACTTTCGCCTGAATACGTACCTAATGGTTATACATTCTACGGAAATGGACCGAATGTGGACATTAGACTGGCCGTTGGTGAAAAAATCGGAACACTTTGGGATCACAACGTATTTGAAAGAATGCCTGCAACCAGCAAATATGCCGGGATGATTGTTCTGACAGATAAAGGTGAGTGGAAATACTCCAATGAAGAAAAAAACAGAAAAGCGATTGGAAATTACAATCCTGACTTCATCCTGGGTATGAATACCTCTTTAAAATGGAAAAATTTCCGTTTAGGCCTTGTTGGAAGTCTTCGTAAAGGTGGTCAATACTTATCGAATGTTGAACGTCGTGCTGTTACTAACGGACACTCCTTGCTGACCATTGGTGACAAAGTTAACGGACCAAACAACTACACCGTTGGCGGACGCGATGCTGCAAGTGGTGGTTTGCCTTGGCCAAGTGCCTCTCAGATGAAATACCCTTACATGGCTGCAATAGTTAGCAATTACGCTACCTATGGAACCAATGTAAAAACTGATGATGCTAGTTACTTTAAGGGAGTTTGGTTAAAACCAGGCGGAGATCCAAAAAATGATGCTGATTACATCGTAAACGGTGAAGATCCTTTGGCTACATTCTATGGTTTGCCCGGCCTTATCCTTGGAACACAGTATTGGAGTTTTGCTGAATCACTGATTCATGATGCAACCAACTTCAAACTAAAAGAGATCACGCTTGACTATTCAATTCCAACCCAATACACCAAAAAATTAAATATCGAAAATCTGGTAATTGGATTTGTAGGAAGAAACATCTTCCAGTGGAACAAAGATGATACCCAGTCTGATCCTGAATCAGCATTTGAGGGTATTGGTTCTAATCAGGGTATCGTTGGTAAAGCTTTACCTTCAATCGGATCGTACGGGTTCAAACTATCGTTTGATTTTTAATGTTTAAATCTATTGTAATTATGAAAAAACAGATATCAATAGTATTATTGACTCTTTTCATCTTCGCATCCTGCTCGAAACAACTGTTGAGAGAAGATGAAATACTGCAAAAACGTGATGCGGTTGAGTCAGCGACTCCCAACCTCCTTTTATCTTCGGTGATTCAAAAATCGGCTTATCTCTATCAGGGACTGGGAGGAGTAAATTCGAAAACGCTTGCTACTACGGTTCAGTATATGCAAGGTAACCGAGGTGCAGACGACAATATCTACAAAAGCTTTGAACGTCCGAAATCTGATTTATATGCAATAACTGGTGAAATCAAATTGGTACAGGCTGCCATTGATGATATGCATAAAAAAGGTTTAAAAAGCTACGAAGGAATCTTTCTGATCTTTAAATCTTTATTGTGGTCAACTGCCACCGACCTCTACGGAGACGTCTATTACACCGAAGGATTGCATGGTCGTGATGGAATTCTGTTCCCAAAATTTGATGATCAGAAAGACATCTATCCTCAACTAATCCAAAATTTGAAAGATGCCGTAGCCCTGATTCCTGCCGGAACAGAGTCAATCGACAAAACCTACGACGTTCTTTACAAAGGGGACAAAGCCAAATGGGTAAAATTTGCAAATTCTTTGCGCTTGAGATTATTAATGAGAGCCAGCAAAAACTTAACCGGTGCTGCTGCCGAAATTGCTGCAGTTGCTGCTCTTCCTTTGATGACTGATGTAACAGACAATGCCTCGATTGATTACCTCGCCGGCGACCGCACTTTTTCATGGCCAATGGGTAGTTCTTACATGGGATATAACGACAATTTCTTGTTGATGCGTCCATGCAAAACGTTAGTTGACTCTTTAAAAGCTCTCAACGACGAGAGGTTAAAGTTATGGGTAGCCCCTATTGAAAGACCTTGGACCAATACCTTGGATTCCTTGAAACTTAACAATGGCACCAGAACGATAACACAAAAAGGATATACTTACACTTACAAATGGGAATATATCGATCGTAGTAAACCTGTAATCAAAAACTCAGCTAAGTTAATCATCGATTCTCTGACCATTTATGCCGGCTATTCTGCAGGATTGTACGAAGATGTTTTGGCTGCCAATGGTAGTTTCGAATTTCCTGATACCAAGTGGAATTATAAAGTTTCTATTTTCTCTAAACTGTTGAATGAAAATTCAAACCCATTGTTAAAAGCTTGTATGATGCAGGCTGATGAAGTTCAATTCTTATTGGCCGAAGCCAATGTGAAAAAGTATATTACAACAAGCACTGCTGAAACCTATTACAAAAAAGGTGTTGAACTGGCATTGAAAAGATGGGGAGAACCATTACCTGCAACTTATTTCAACAATCCAAAAGCTAAGTTCCCTGCAACCGGAACCGACAGCCAAAAGCTGGCAAAAATCGGATTACAGAAATGGCTTGGACTTTTCATGATGGGAACAGAAGCTTATGCTGATTTCAGAAGAACCAGATTACCTGCAATAGAATTAAATGGTGCTTTAAAAAGTGGCATTTATAAATTCCCATTGCGCTTCAGGTATCCTGAAACCGAATTCAACAATAACGCTGAAAACTATCAGGCAGCTGTTGCTAAGCTTGATAAGGGCGATACTGAATTCTCACAAATGTGGTTAATCAAATAGGAAAGCTCATAAAGTAAAAGCTAAATTAGAAGAAAACAGGCCTTTAAAGGCCTGTTTTCTTAATTATAAATCGATAGAAAAATGAGAAAATTATTCGTTGTCTTTTTGTTCTTGGTTTACTCTGCCACACTTGTATTGGCAGGAAAACCCATTACTCCGGAAACAGCTCTTCAGGCTTATCTTCATAACAATGACAAGTCCTTCAAATGGGAAGTTAAAGATAAATTGAAGGGCGATGGAGTTACATTCTATCAGGTACGTTACACCTCACAAACATGGCAAAACATTAAATGGAGCCATGATATGATGATCATGGTACCCGACGTGCTGAATTACAAAACAGCCTTGTTGTTTATCACCGGAGGCAGCAATAAAAACGGTGAACCAAACGCGCACAAGTTTACCGAGGATCTTCCTCAGGAATTTGGCAAAATTGCAAAGACCAATCAAACTATTATTGCGTTATTGTGGCAGGTACCCAACCAACCTTTGTATGATGATTTAACCGAAGATGCACTGATCTCAAGAACCTTGCACAATTACCTTGAAGATCATG
This sequence comes from Prolixibacteraceae bacterium, assembly GCA_019163175.1. Taxonomy (GTDB): domain Bacteria; phylum Bacteroidota; class Bacteroidia; order Bacteroidales; family Prolixibacteraceae; genus Aquipluma. The sequence continues at coordinate 39,257 of JAFLKN010000067.1, forward strand.
ATTTTTCGTGGCCACTACTTTTCCCTATGACAAAAAGTGCAGTCCGCGCCATGGACATTGTTCAGATGTTCTCGAAACAGGAAATTAAAAAGAAAGTTACCGGATTTGTGGTCTCCGGAGCATCAAAACGTGGTTGGACATCCTGGTTAACCGGGGCCAATGACAAACGCGTTGTGGCAATTGGGCCAATGGTTATTGATGTACTGAATATGCCGGTAAATATTGACTATCAGCGTAAAGTATGGGGTGATTACAGTATCGAAATTGAAGACTATGTGAAACTTGGTATAGCTCAGCAATTGGGTACTCCCGGGGGTAACGATCTGACTAAAATGATTGATCCGTATTCATACCGGAGGACGCTCACCATGCCCAAAATGCTTTTTATGGGAACCAACGATCCATACTGGCCAGTTGATGCAGTGAAAAATTACATCGACAGTATTCCGGGCGATAACCACATTTGCTATACCCCAAATGCCGGTCACGATTTGGGCGATAAGAAAACGGCTTTTAGCACACTAAGCGCCTTTTTAGGCAATACAGTAACCAAAAGCAAATTGCCTGTTTGTAATTACACAATAGCAAAACAAGACAATAAAGTGGTTCTGACAGTCAACACAACATCTGAACTTTTAGTTGATGCCTATTTATGGAGCTCTTCGTCTACCGATCAGGATTTCAGGAACGAGCAATGGAGTTCAAATGATTTAAATGCAGTGAAAAAACCAACATTTCAGGTTGAGGTTGAACTGCCAAAATCAGGATTTAAAGCCTTCTACGTTGATTTGAAATACAAAGCTCCTTTTGGAAACGATTATACCCAAAGCACCAGAATGTTTGTTTTAACCGATAAACAATTGCTTTTGAAAGAAAAGTAATCGAAAATTTATTCTCTAAAAAAGTGGGAAGCCTGAATCATCAAGCTTCCCACTTTTTTATTTGAGGTACTTCTCAAAAAAATCATTCAAGGTAGGTTTGAAATAATCATTTACCCGTTGAACCATGTCCATGGTATGCGGCCAGCCCGGAAGTGGTTTGTACACGCAGGGAATGCCTAGGCTATCCAATTTATCACGCAAGAGTTCGGCCTGACTCATTGGGATCAGTTCATCAGCCGTACCCTGAAGGATTAAAGTTGGAGGCGAATTTTTATCGACATAGGTAATCGGTGAAGCTTCTTTATACAGTTCAGGTATTTCAGAATATGGCCGGGCCATTAAACCGGTTACAGTAGGGTGATTTCTGGCATACTCGGTTGTTAAATCAACAGGTCCGTAAATTTCTACAACCGCTTTGATCTTGTGATGTGCTTTTAAGCTGCTTATACTATCAGTTTTCACTGTATCAGATTCAACCACATGTTTCTTCCAGCCATAGGCGGCCAACATGGCCAAATGCGAACCTGCAGAACCACCGATTAAAGCAATTCGATCTGGATCGTAGTTGTATTTGTACGAATTCTGAAAGAACCACTCTACTGCATCAGTAATATCTTCGGCGCATGCCGGATATGGAGAATCAGAAATAAACCGATACGATACTGTAGCTGTAACATAACCGAGTTTGGCAAAGTGTGTCAGGTAGACCAAATAATCGGAACGTTGACCACCCTTCCAACCTCCACCATGAATAAAGACCAGCAAGGGCGCCGGTTTGCTCATCTGTTTGGGTTTGTAAAGATCGATTTGCAACGATTTTCCATTGCTGTTTTTGTATTCAATATTTTTTATTTCTTCAACCCCTTCCGGAACCGCCGGAGCCTTATCAATTAACGATTCCAAGCCTGTAATTACAGCAATAATCGTGGGCGTTTGGTAATAATAGCCCAGTGGCGCTTTTTTCGGATTTAATGCCGACCATCCTCTCGGAATTAACATCACAACAATAAATGAAGCTAAAAGAATAAGCAACGAATACAGGATACGTTTAAAGATTTTCGATTTCATAAGAGTAACTTTCAATGATTTGGATAATCGTATTTTGCTTAGTTAAAGGTCTAAAAATAACAGAACAGCGCAAGCATTACAGATAGAAATTTGTTCATATTGCAATGAATTTAGACCATGAACCTATTTCCCGATTCAGCTAAAAAAACATTAAAAAAAAACATGATACTTTAATTGATTGATGCCTAAATCTGTTTCCTTTATATTTCTGGAAGTTGAATTAAAATACAATCAATCAAAACTTTCATAATTAAATCAGCAAAAACCTAATCCAATGGAAATCACAAAAGATTTACTGAATGATTTAAAAAAAAGTGGTGTTTATACCGTTATATTAACCTTATTACTACTTTGGCCTGGCACTGAGGGAATTTCTTCCGGTGTTTTGCTACTCGCCCTACCCTTCTTTGTTGTACTTTATTTCGTGGTTTTTGCTATCGGACGTGAATCTATCTTATCGGCTATTCAGAGCTGGATCAGAAAAAGAGCAATCCATGCATTTCTCTTTCCTGCGGGAATGCTTATTCTCTATACAATTTATCTCCTGATTAACGGTCAGAATCCGCTCGAAGGAAATCCATGGTTGTTGGTATACATTATCTTTTTTCCGGTGCTTGCATTCACTTTGCGTCGCGAAACTTCACAAAAAATTGGCTGGTTCGACTTTACTATTTTCGTCCTGACACTTTTGCCAAGCGCATTTTTCAGTGTGAAACAATCCAGCGAAATTCCATTTACGGGTGGAGGATTTGACTCGTTTTCGCATATCATGATTCTTTTGACAGGAGTTTATGCTTTTGCTGTGGTTCGCGGTGTAAAAGAGGTGGGATTCTTTCCCGAATTCAAATTCAATTCTCTGATTACTGCCATTTGGGTATGGTTGGCCTTTTATGCTTCGGTTTTTGCAATTGGGTATTCAGTCGATTTCATTCAATTTATTGGCTACGACAAAACCTTCGATGTCCTTTTCAAATCCATCTTATTAACCATGATCGGGACATTTTTGCATACCGCCCTGTTTGAAGAACTTTTTTTCCGGGGTATACTCCAAAATATGCTGGCCCGAAGAATCGGACAAGCCAAATCGTGGAAGATATTCTGGACAATTGGTTTCGTATTTCTATTTTGCTGTGCCATTTTGGTTGGCTATACATTGGAAGGAAAAATGAAATGGTTCCCTGCACTGGTTACTGTTCTGATTTTTGCTGCCGCATACGTTATCGAGAACTCCCGCAAATTTGAAATGGGCCTTTACACTTCGCTGGCCTTAACCGGAGTAACCTTCGGTCTGGTTCATTATCATGCCAAATCAATCATTTACATAGGTTTTGCTTGCATAGCAGGTTGGGCCTACGGATATACCTACATCAAAACGAAGAATGTATTTTACAGCGCACTGGTTCACATGTTGGTGAATACTTCAGTTCTGATTTTCGGACTGAAAATGATGCGTTAAACCTTTCTACATATTGCTTAATCTGAAACAATGAAATCGAATCTTTTATTATTGCTATTGATTGTAGGTGTAATGTTCGTTACATCCCGGACTCAGAAAAAAAACACAGTACTAAAAACCATCTCAACAGAAGTTTTAAAAGATAAAATTGCTGGTGGTTGGGCCGGAAAGATGTTAGGTGTAAGTTACGGAGGGCCTACTGAATTTGATGCGCACGGGTTCATCCTGGAAGATTCCATCAAATGGAAACCCTCGGATGTCAACTTTTCACTTCAAGAAGACGATATTTATGTGCAGCTTACTTTTATGATGACGATGGATCAGTACGGAATTGATGCACCGGCTAAAAAATTTCAGGAACTTTTTGCCAAGTCGGGTTATAAATTGTGGCATGCCAACGTACAGGCAAGAAAAAACTATTACGACAGCATTTTTCCGCCACAATCGGGAAGTCCAGAGTTTAACTCGCATGCTGATGATATCGATTTTCAGATTGAGGCCGATTACATTGGATTGATTTGCCCCGGAATGCCTCAAACGGCCAATCGCATCGCTGATAAAATTGGGCATATCATGAATTACGGCGATGGCGTTTATGGCGGAGCTTTTGTTGCAGCCCTTTATTCTGAAGCCTATTTTGAAAGCGATATGCTGAAAATAGTGCAAAATGCGCTGCGTACAATTCCTGTAGAAAGCGATTATTCAAAGATTGTGAATGATGTAATTTTGCTTTACAAACAATACCCAAAAGATTGGAAGGCTGCATGGAAAGAGCTGGAAGACAAATGGGCCAACACCGATATGTGCGGGGCCGGTTCAAGCTATAATATCGATGCCAAATTTAACGGTGCCTACATTGTGATGGGTCTGCTTTATGGCGATGGCGATCCGTTCAAAACAATGGATATTGCTACCCGCTGCGGGCAAGACTCTGACTGCAATCCATCCAACGCCATGGCTGTGTTGGGAGTTGTAAAAGGGTTCAGCGCTTTCCCCGCTGAATATCGCGAAAAAGTGCTGGCGATTAAAGATTCGCTTTTTATAAACACCAATTACTCCTTCTACAAAACAGTTGAAAAAACTTTAGACTATGCCAAAGAGATTACAGTAAAAAACGGAGGCAAAGTTTCTGATGCTGAATTAGCCATTAACGTGCAAACTCCTACTCCACTGGCCTTCGAAGAATCATTTCCAAATCTTGTATTTGATCGTCGGGTTAAAGTATCTGAAGAAGGATGGACATTTAACGGGAATTGGGAAACACGGAAAAAAGATGATAAAACCATTCAGGATAAAGTGAGTGCCAATGCCGGCGACGAAGCTATTTTCAAGTTTGAAGGAACTGGAGTTTCGATAGCCGGAAACTGGAACAACAACTGCGGAAAAGCTGATGTATTTGTGGATGGCCAACTAAAAAGAACCATTGACTGTTATTTTCACTATTCCAACCAGCACCCCGGCAATGTGAATTTGTACCTGACAACCAACCTTCAGGAAGGGAAACATACTGTTCATGTGGTTGTTAAAGGGGAAAAACGAACCGAATCGGAAGGAGCAAATATTTACCTCTCGGAAGCTGTGGTATACAAAACCGGGAAGAAAATAGATAAAGACTTCAAGTTTTCATTTCAGAAATAAGAATTAAAATTTATTCGATATGTTGAAAAAAATCGGAATCATTCTTGGGAGTATAGTGGTTATTTTGATCGCGCTGTTTTTTATCCTCACTAAATCAGTTGACCAAACGGCTTTCTACAATACTGATTATTACCAGAAAAGCTGCGTGTTGACCGACAGTTTGAAACAATTCAGCTCCTCTGTAACCGACTCGATTCAGGCAGGATTTGCCAAAGTGAGTATTACGCCCGGCCTAAATAACCCCAGCGATCAAGCCAGTGAAGGGAAATTTAATCAAGTTCCGTTGGCAGGATTTGGTGCGCGCAAAGGCAAAGCAGCAACCGGCGTACACGACAGTATTTTTGTTAAGGCCGTGGCTTTGAAAGCTGGTGCCCGTACAATCATTTTTGTTGGTTCCGATCTGCTAATTATGCCACCCAACATCATCGATACCGTAAGCATCATTCTTGAAAAACAAGGCATCTATCGCGATCAGGTCGTTTTTTCGGCATCGCATACCCATTCGAGTATTGGTGCATGGGGACCCGGTTTTATAGGCGAACAATTTGCAGGCAAAGCCAACCGAAATATTCAGAAATGGTTGGCCACTCAAATTTCAAAAGTTGTTCTGGCAGCCGCGGCTGATCTTCAACCTGCACGGATTGGATACGGAACATTCAATGCCGGAGCCTATACCCGAAACCGACTGATTGGAGAGAAGGGCATAAAAAATGATGATTTCGCTTTCGTTTACCTTGAACAGCGTGCAGGGAAAAAGGCGGTCATGGGATCATTCTCAGCACATTCAACCACTATGGGTGCCGGAAATATGGAAATTAGCGGAGATTATCCCGGATACTGGCAACGGAAGATGGAAACTACTTCGGTTGATCTGGCTGTATTTTTTGCCGGTTCAGTAGGCAGCCAAAGTCCGGTTGGTGAAGGAAAAGATTTTGAAAAGCCTAGATTTATTGGCGAAGCGCTGGCTGATAGTCTGAATGTGTATTTGCCCAAAATAAAAACAGAGAATTCAATCACACTTTCAGCTGTTTCAGTCAAATTGCCTTTACCCGAATATCACATCAGAATCACGGATCATCGCGGCCTGACAAGTTCTGTCAGCAAAAAATTAATGCCCTATCCAATGAATCCATACCTGCAGGCAGTCCGAATCGGTCAGTTTGTTTGGATCAGTGCGCCAGCCGATTTTAGTGGCGAATATGCAGTCCAGATCAAAAATAACCTGACGGCCAAAGGATTTCAGGCTAATGTTTCCAGTTTTAACGGAAGTTATCTCGGCTATATCATTCCCGGACGATACTTTTATCTGGATGAATATGAATCGAAAACAATGGGTTGGTTTGGACCAAATATGGGCGAATACACTATGGATGTTATTCGCCGGATTTCGGAAATAGCAACAAGTAAATAAAATTACATGATTATAAAAGTTTTCAAATACTTGCTACTTCTGATTTTTGGACTGCTCCTGATTGCGCTTATTATTCTTTTTGCAGGTCCAGTTTGGCGACATTGGGTAACTTACCCGAAATTGGAAAACCAGATCAGCGAGTTTCAGAAACTGCGAAAAGAACCGGTAAAACTGAGCAATCTGAATGTTTATCGCGGAGTTCTTCATGCACATAGTTTCTGGTCGCACGATAGCGAAGGAACATTATTCGACATTATTCCGGCAGCAAAAAATGCAGGACTTGAGTTCATTTTCCTGACTGATCACCCGCGAGGAAATATTGATACTATACCACGCGGTTACAACGGAAACTACGAAAGAGTTTTGATACAACCGGGAAGTGAAAAGCAGGGATTCGATTGCTGGCCGCTCGATTCAGTTGTAATTGACTGGAAGCTTAATAAAGATACGATTGCGAAAAATATCGTATCCAATGGCGGAATTATATTTTATGCCCACACTGAAGAGCCTCACAACTGGGGCAATCCAGACTACCAGGGCATGGAAATTTACAACTTCCACACCGACACCAAAGACGAAACACTGGCTCCACACATTGCAAATTTTCTGGTCAATGGGAACAAATACCGGCCATTGGCACTTCGCGAAATGTTTGATGAGCAAACTCACATTCTGGCCCGTTGGGACTCATTGAATATGAAAAGAAAAATTGTTGGTTTCTCGGCAGTTGACACCCACGAGAATCAAAACTTCAGGGCCCGATATTTAAAAGATGGAAGGGTTGAATGGGTTGGACCAAATGCCAATGTGATTGATACGATGGAAGTAAAATGGTGGAATAAATGGATTTTCAGCAAACCTGACCCGAGTGGCTGGATTTTCAAATTCATGGTTGACACATACAACGAAGGATTCAATTACATTACCAACTATGTGCTTGCCGACACGTTATCTGTCTCTTCATTGGCCACAAATCTGAAGAAAGGGCACCTTTATACAGCTTTTAAAAGTCTGGCCGATGCCAAAGGTTTTATGTACTATTCGAGAAATGAAAATGACAGTATAAATGCAATTCTGGGAGATTCAGTGCGAATCGATCAGGTTAAAACACTCGATGCAGTTTCACCTTTTCCGGGTCAGTTCAAGCTAATTCACGACGGAAAAACAGTCAATGTTTCAACTGAAGAAGATTACCAGTTTTCATGGAAGGAACAGTTGAAAAAGGGTGCCTACCGCATTGAAATGCACATCAGGTTAAACGGTAAGCTTATCCCTTGGCTGTATAGTAATCCAATTTATGTCTATTAATTTTTAATTGGCCGCACAAACTATCAATGATAAAAACTCCACTATGAAAAAACATAAATTACCATTACTGATAATTGCTTTTCTGGTTTGGACAGCAGGATTAACAGCTCAGAAAATCAATTCATCACTCTCGAAAAGCATTCGGTCGTTTGGTGTACTTCCTGAAAATACAGCAGAAGTAAATAAAGTAAATCTGCAAAAAGCTATTGATTGGGCAACAGCAAGTGGTTCGGCCCTTTTTGTTGAACCGACTGAAAAGCCCTATGAAGTTTCCGGTGGAATCGTCCTGAAAAAGAATGTATCACTGATTGGTGTTCATGGCCCTGTTCCACGCGGCACCAAACATCCGGAATTAAAACAACCAGTTGGAAGTGTTTTCGCTATTCGGGATACGAATCAGCCCTTTATCACAGTTGAAAGCAGCACCCAGATTAAAGGAATCCAGTTTTGGTATCCGGATCAAAGCATAAAAGATCCATCAAAAGTGATTGTTTATCCACCAACAATTCAGGTTTCGAAAACCAGCAATACCGAAGGAGTGACGCTGTCGAACCTCACTTTTTATGGCGAATATATGGCCATGGATTTTAATGCATCGGCCCAACACCCCTGCGAATTGATACTGTTTGAGCATTGTCATGGCTATCCGCTGGGTGGAGAATTTATCCGAATTGATTATTGCTACGATATTCCCCGAATTCTGCATTGCCATGTTAATCCAGCCATTCAGCGACAACTGGGTGGTCAATATCCAAAAGAAATGGTCGATGCAGTGGTTGCCCGGCAAAAATTCAGCTATGCCATTAACCATACCGATAATGCACAAATGATTGATCTTTTTACTTTCGGAAATTATGGCGGAATTTGGCTTGGTCCGGCTACATACGGTCAATTGACCAACTTCAATCTGGACTGCGTAACCGTTGGAATTCATAAATCAGGCGACAACTTAAAAAACCGGAACTGGATGATTGCACAAGGCTCCATAATTGCCAATACCGGTGCAAAACCAGAAGATGTGCACCCATTTGTAATTGAAGGAAAAGGACACACATCAATTTCAAACGTAGAAGCTTTTTCGGGTGGAAATTCGGCTTTGAGCAACTTCGGTATGTCTTGGGATTACATGATCATCCGAGGAAACGATAAATGCTCAGTGAGCTTATTTGGCTGCCGCATGCGCGATTACAAATCGGATCTGCCAATTACAATACTCAATCCAAATGTTTTAATTCAGGCTGAAGGCTGTATTGATAAAATGGAGAAACCCTTTCGGATGACACCTTAAGAAGTTTGAATCCAATTTGATTAAAACTAAATAGAGGCTGAATTTTTCAATTCAGCCTCTATTTTTATGCCGTGATCAGGAATGAACTAATCCTCCGTTTTATTGATTGTTTTAGGACGCAAAAAAAATAAATTCAGCACAATAGCTACTACTACAACTATTGAAAGTAAGGCAAAATCGTGTCTCATATTTCCGGCATCGGCTGATTTTCCAAGGAAACCGGTAATAACAGCTCCAGCCGAGATACCTGCCAGATTCATGATTCCGTAACCCGTAGCCCGGTAGCGTGGCGAAACAAACTGACAAAGAATTGGCATGTTGTTTACATCAAACATTCCAAAGCCAAGTCCAAAAATTATACCTCCCAATAGGATAAGTTCAAAGCTATTTCCATACCCTAACAGAAAAAGTGCAGGAATAGTTAAAAACATTCCTACGGCACCTGTATAAACCCGTCCGCGAAGATTCTTTTGAACCCATCTGTCAGAAAGGTAACCCCCAAGCAATACGCCAAGTAAAGAAGAAAAGGCAGTGGTAATAGTCGAGATCGGACCTGCAGAGGACATATCCATATGGAGTGCATCAGAGAATAAAGTAGGCAACCAGTTTTTAACCGCCCATCCCGGAAAGCTGGGAGCAGAAAAATTAAACAGGATTACCCAAAAAGCTATGTTCGTGAACAGTATACCCAAACCCTTCCAGGCTTGCGAAAACTCCATTCCAATTGATGTTTTTTTAGTAGTATCAACAACATAGCCTTTCTTTTCTTTCAGGAAAAACAAAAGAACTAAACTGTATGCCATTCCCAGAAATCCAAAGGAATGAAAAGTCCACTGCCAGGAGAAAAGACTGGCCACCGTAGCGCCAAAACCACCAAAAGCCTGACCAAGATATACTCCGGTAATGTGTATTCCGATGGCGATAGAGCGTGTTTTTCCCTGATGATAATCGGCTATCAGTGCCAAGCCTGCCGGCATGTAGAACGCTTCACTAACACCCATAATGGCTCGCAGCACATAAAGCTGATCGAATGTTTTGGCATAGCCCATTGCCAGCGTCACACCCGACCAAACGAACAAGCTACCAACAATCATCCACTTTCGGTTTACCCGGTCGGCTATTATTCCTGAAATAGGGCTCATAAAAGCATAAATCCAAAGAAAGATAGCCATCAACCGTCCAAAATTTTCGGCTTTAGCCAATTCCACAATATCCACCATCATCGATGGCTTCATGGTCGAAAGCATTTGCCTGTCGAGGTAATTAAGCAAGGCTACGAACCACAACATTCCGACCACCAACCAGGGGTACATTTTCTTTTCTTGCATGTATTCGAGTATTACAATTTAAATTTTGACGATTTAAACTTAAGTATGTTATTTCAAGTGTTTTTCAAAAAAGTCACTCATTTGTTTTCTGGAATAATCATTCACCCGCTGAGCCAGATCCATCGTATGCGGCCACCCCGGAACGCGGCAATACACATTTGGTATTCCAAGTTTATCGAGATGCACTTTCAGTGAATCCGACTGACTGATAGGTACCAAATTATCTGCAGTTCCATGCAAAATCATGGTTGGCGGATCTGACTGATCCAGATACTGCATCGGCGATGCCTCCAAATACAGCTCTGGTTTTTCCTCGTACGAATGACCAATTAAACGAGTAACCAACCGGTGTGTCCGGCTGTAGGGCGTAGTCAAATCATAAGGTCCGTAAATATCAACCACGGCCTTTATTTTGTGCTGAAGCTCAGGAATCGAATCAGGCTTTTCTTTGGTGGACTGACGCCAGCCATAAGCACCCAAAAGCGACAAATGTCCACCAGCCGATCCGCCAATCAGGGCAATACGATCGGGATCGTACCCATATTTTTCACCATTCTGAAAAAACCATTTAACTGCATCGCTGATATCTTCGGCACAGGCAGGGTAAATATTCATGCTGTCTTTTACGAGTCGGTAAGAAACTGTTGCTGTAATATAACCTTGTTGAGCAAAAGGTATCAGGTAAGTAAGGTAATCCGAACGCTTACCGTGCGCCCAAGCTCCTCCATGAATAAACACCAGCAAAGGTGCAGGTTTAGTCAGATTTCGGGGAACATACATATCAATTTGCAGCGAAGTGCTATCAATATTTTTGTATTCAATATTCTTTATTTCCTGAATTGTGGACGGAACCAGAGGTTCTTTCTCAATCATTTTTTCAAGGCCAGCATATAAAGCCACATAAGTAGGTGTTTCAAAAAAATAACCCAATGGAGCACGATTTGGCGTTAATGCTGACCAAATCCTTGGAAAACAAAGCAATACACCACTTAATAATAAAAGCCCGATTAATCCTATCAATATGAATTTTACAATCTTCATGTCATGTTTTATTTATTGGGTAATTCTGAGATAATCTCCTGTAGGTTTTTGTGCAAAATCGAGGCTGTTTCCGTTCCTAATGAATTCTCTTCTCCATATGGAGAATCATTTCTATCATAGGTATAAGGCGCCTCAACATCCCATTGACTTTTGGGAATGATATAACCAATTTCGTCGTTCGTCAGCCCAAAAACAAACTTGTATTTACCGGGCATCATATCTCGGATTGCAGGTATTTCCTGAGGTTGAATGCCAAAGTCGTTTCCTTCGGGAGCTTCAACTCCTCCGTTTACCAACTCAGGATAAATTTCACCTGGTATTGTGACCATCGAGATCACTCCAATCTGAACGGCAGAAATTTCGGAACGCATTTTCATCCATCCGGTGGTACCCCGATGCATAACTCCCAAAGCTGTTGCCAAACGGAACATTTGATTATCAATAGGCAAGGCCAGCGACTTTACAACCAACGAAATACTTCCTGAATGAATAGTATCAGTAGCTTTTTCCAAAGCAGTAAGCGCCAACAAAGAAAATTGTTTACCTGAAGCTTCGGCTTTTTCGTACGAAGGTTCCTTAAATTCTTGTCCGGTGAATGGGTCTTTCACAGCCAAACTCGGGTGAGTACACATCAGTCCGCCCAAAGCGCCATTCATAAATACACAAACGCCGCCAATTCCGGGTTTCACCAAACTATCGCCTTTGAAAACGCCCTTTTCGATTCCTTCGCGAATATAATGCGGATAATCAGAAGTAATCAGAAGATTTTTACTCCAAAGAGTTTCCGGATGATTGGCCCAGCCACAGAGCGATCCCAATGTTGCACCGGTCTCGCTATCAATTGCTTTGATCATTCGAATACCCGAATCGTAAACAATCGGTGTGCGGGTATCTTTCACCAACGGAATGGCTCCGACGAGATCTTCTGCCAACGTGAATTTAGCCGGACGAAGATTTTTAACAGCTGCCAGAATCGAATTTACAGCTTGCTTTTTCACATATTCCATGTAAGTTGGGTTTACTCCGCTTTTGAAAGGAGTTTCGCCCCAAAGTCCTATCAAATCAGGTCCTTCGTGAGTATGGGTTGAAGCAACAATAGTATAGGTTATTCCAGCTTCAGCAGGAATCTGTTTGCGAAGGTCAATCACATCGTTGTTCATAAAACCAATCACATCAAGCGATACAATGGCCAGACGAGTTTTTCCATCGTCAACAATCATAGTTCTTGCCCAAAGGTCGTCATGAACGCCGTTGGCTGCTTTACTGTTACTGAAACCAGCAATCCACACCGGATCAAAAACGCCGTTTCCGTTGCCATCGGTAAATGTGTCACCATCTTTAGGATTGTATTTGGCATCATCGTTTACATCAGTCCATTTATCAGGAACTTCAGGCGTAATTGGGATAGCCGCAAACCCGGCGGATAATTTTCCGGCATTTCCACCAATTACTTTCATGTCAGCTTTGTACTCGGGATACTGATCTCTCAGGTTCGAATACATCCAGATGAAGATACCTGCGATCATCACCAAAAGGAAGATTCCAACTATTTTAAAAAACTTCTTCATATGCTTGTCTTTTGATTATTTATTCTGGTATAGTGTTTTCCTTTGAACATCGTCGTTGTCATATTGATTTCTATACAACATTTTACGTTCCACTTCCTCATTATCTAATTCAGGCCCCTGTTCTATTTTGCGCCAGTCGATGGTGATGTTGTATTTTTTCATTGCTTTTTCTGCATCAAACACGCGCAAATCGTGCAATTCAAGTGTGTAAGGTGTATAATCTGGTATTGGCGTAAAAAAGTCCTGAAGCAAGGATGCTGTTACATCAAACTGATTCACATACGGCACATTCAGAATATTGTAGATGGTTTTCAGAATAGAACCAAAATTGGCATGTGTATGCGACACATAACCTCTTTTTACATACGGACCAGCCATCATCAACACCGAACGGTGACCGTCGATATGATCAACTCCGCCCTGAGGATCGTCTTCGGTAATAATAACCAGCATATTTTTCCAGTACTTGGTGCGCGACAAAAAATGCAAAATCCGGCCAACAGCCAGGTCATTGTCAACCATAAATGAATGTGGATAGTAGTAACCATCTTCGGGGCGAATGCGAGCCCCGTGATCGTTGGGAACCTGCATGGTAATCAATGATGGCAATTTTTCTTTACCCTTAATCCAACGGTTAGTAAACTCGCGCTCAAACTGATCCATCCGATACTGATCAGGAATATTCATATTGTACCCGGCATAATCGTGACTGGTTCTTTTGAACAAAGCATTTTGCATGGGAACCATAACTCCATGAGCAGCACCAGTATTGGTATCGAACCATTCTTCGCGTACATGGGCAGTCTCGTTAGCCTCTCCAAAGTTATAAAACGATACTTTCTTTCGCTCGAGCGCCTCCCAAAGACCACCAATTTCGGCGTAATCCTCCGGATCAATACTTCCGGTTGATCCGGGATGCCGCCTTCCGGGAGCTTTCGAGAAAATCCGAGCTGATTTGGACACACTCGAATTTGCTTCTACCCATTCGTTCGGAATTACGCCCACCATCCAATGGTGACCATGTATAGAGGCATCGCTGTCGCAATAGTAATTGTCGGAAAAAGAAAACTGCTTCGCTGCCTTGATGTGATTGGGACTAATCCGAAGATTTGGGAATTTTGTCCGCAGTGAATCGGGCAAAGTATATTCATTGTTGACACCAAAACGAGCCAAAGTACTGTCGCCACTGGCATTTTTCATTTGCCCAAAAATTTCGTCGTAGGTACGGTTCTCTTTGGTAATGTACACAATGTATTTAATCGGAGTTTTTTGTATTCCGGGCAAAGCTGGCAAAGGATTTTTTCCATCATCCTCAACCGTTATACTTTTAAATGTATTGTCAATCGATTGTTTGGTGTAAGCTGCCAGCTGATCGGCATCGGGCATCTTTACTCTCTGGAAACTGCCCAACTGAATATCGCCGACATAGTAACCTTGTTCAGGTGAAACAAAACCGTTGCCACCATTGGGACCTGCGCCTAATCCTCTACAGGTAATGATATACAATTCTTTTTCGTCAGCCGATAATTTCACACGGGTTGGACCCCAAGCCGATGGAATTACCCCTTTGGTTGTTTTGGAGTCAACATCAATAACTGCTACAGCGTTGAATCCTAACAGGGCAACATAAAGCGTTTTTTCATCCTTGCTCAGAGTAAGACCAAAAGGTAAAAGGCCACGAAATTTGTCAATTCGTTGATCAACCTGGATTGAAATATGCCCCAATAGCTTATGATTTTTGTAGTCGATGACAGAAATATTATCGTTGGTGGCATTTGATACGTAGGCAAATTGTTTTCCCACAACAACCGAATTCGGACTGGCACCGCCAACAACCTCGGCATCTTCAATCATTTGACCAATCTGATGGCCGGTTTTGAATTTGTCGATTACTTTATTGGTCTGCAAATCAATGGTAAATACACTCATTGCATCAGGATGAAGCGGGCTTCCCACTCCGGGCACTTTCTTTCCTTCAACAACAGTTCCTTTAATCGACTGCTTGGTGTTGTTGCCGTAGGGATGATGTGAAATCATGAGTGAGTCAATATTTTCAGGGGTTGCCCCGGTAATAAGTGGATAGGAATACATGCCCACGTTAGCCACAAATGCGGTCTTCTTATCAGGACTTATTGACAGGCCGAAAGGCTGACGACCAACCGGTATAGATGCAGTGATTTTTTTGCTTGCCAAATCGATACGAACCATACGGAAATTGGCACGATCCAGCACCAAAAGCTCATTGTTTACTTCGTTCAAAACGAGGTCTGAAGTAAAACTATCACCAAAGTCAACACCATTAACTGATCCATTCAATGAAATTGAATCGAGTCTGGTGAAATTTTCAATGTCGTAAATAATCACAGCTCCATTATCGCCGCCACTCAAATACACACTTTTCGAATCAGGAGCAAAGGCTACTCCCAAATAAGATCCTTTTGACAATGGAGATTTGATTTTGTTGTCGTAACTCGGAACCCGGACAGGTTTTAAAGTACGGAGATCGATGACAGTAAAAACGCCGTCGTGCAGTGTAACAGCCCTATTTCCATCAGGTGAAACAGCCAATCCAAAAGGATCGTCAGTAATTCGAAGAAAATCACCGGCAGGACTTAAAAACCGTCCGCTTGGCAAAATGGTTGTGCCTGAAGGATTGATTTTGGCAAATTCATTGCCGGCCGGTACCGAAAGGATTTCCACTTTATTTTGCGCCAAGGCAACATTCAGTTCTGACACAAAAAGCGTGAATATTACCAAGCGAAGAAGTAAATTCATAGGTTTATTTTTTAGAATCATTTTTCTTGTAAAATTTCACATAGTCTACAACAAATACATCCGGGAAAATGCTTTTTGCAATTTCTTCTTTTTTCGCGGGATATTCCATGCTTAGGATCATGTATTCTTCGATATTTGAAATACCGGCAGTCACCTCATAAAATTTGTATCCGTCAACGTAAAAAATGTATTTATCAGGAAGCCACTCCAATCCAAATGTATGAAAACCTTCACCCAAACCTTTTAAATAGCTTTGCATACCGTGTGTTGATTGCTGATGTGGTCCGTAAGCCCAATGCACATTGTGCGAAACAATATCATCACCCAGTTTTCTAAAGCACTCCATAATATCGATTTCGGCGCCATAAACGGCGGGGTCTTCGCCCTGTGAAATTTTTGCCGACTGAATCCAGAAAGCTGCCCAAACGCCAGCTGGCGATTTCTGAACCTGGGCACGGCATTCGTAGTAACCAAACTTCGACATAAACAAACCCTGTGTTCCAATAGCGCTTCCAAGCAAGGTATCACCTTTCTGCAAAGCATACAATTTTACGCAGCCATTCTCAACTTTAATTGCTTTTTCGGTTACATAAGCAATAGCTCTTTGACCGACTCCACGCACTTTCCATTTGGTCGAATCCAGCTTATTCCCATTAAATTCATCGGCCCAAAATAGTTTGTAACCCAACTCTTCGGGAGTATATTTCTTATCGGAAACAGGTCCCTGTGCAGGTCTTTGTGCCTGAGAAATAAACGATAAAACAAATGCTGCAAAAATGAAAAGGATATGCTTCATAGTTTTAATCTAGCCTGATATGAAAAATTTGCTTTTTGCCATCTTTACTACCTTCAACAGCTACGGAGCGGTTAAAGGCGATTGTTTTGCCATCGTTCGACAACACAATGTTCGATAACTCAACCTCCGAAGGTGCTGTTAATCTCCTGAAGCGCTTTTCAAACGGGCGGTCAGAAACTTCGCAAACTACAATGATGTTGTCCCAAATGTAATAAACGAACTTATTATCCGGACTCCAGCGCACACCGCTTTGCACCGAAGATGTGTGTTCGGTCAATTGATCCGGATTTTCACCAAGTGGCGAAATCAGAAAAACCTGCTGAATTCCATTCTCATCTTTGGCCAGATAAGAAATCTGACTGCCATCAGACGAAGAGCGGACAACGCCCCCGCAACCAGGAAATTTACTTTCAGCTGTAAACGTTAATCTTCGTTGAACGGTGCCTTTGGGTGGCATCGGAAACGAATTCAGGGTTCCTTCCAGTGGACCAAACTCACCGGGAACATTAATCGAATCAGGAATATCGACCACAAAAAGTTCGTCAACCGGCTGTCCATTCTTGTTATTTACTTTTCCGATAAAAGCACGTGCTACCTGAAGGGTTCCATCCGCCTTTTTATAGCCACTTGCGCCAATCCAGCTATCGGAGGCAGCATTGCTGATTTCGTCACTTTCGGGTGCCGGATTAGGAACGACATGAACAACAACTGCGCTGTACCATTCGCCCTGCACATTTTCCTGAGCAGCGTCCTGATCAACCTTAGCCTTATGTTTTTGATTGGAAACGGCGATTGTCCTTAAATTCCATTTCACGCCGGTAGAGTCTTCCAGATGTTTCATGATGGCATCATTGTAAGTGTACCCTACCCATTTGCCGTCTCGGCTCCATTCGTGGCGATGAGTTCCTCCGCGCAAAGCTCCTGCTGTAAAAGGATAAGTTACATCCCGCGAATCCATAGTAATTGGCACGTTTGGCTGGTCATCGCTGACCATAACACCAGTTCGGCGCCATTGCTGGTAAGGATTTTCCGTAGTGCAAATTGGCAATCCGTGAATAAATATTACCTTATTTTCAATTGGATGATAACTAACTGCTCCTGCACCAGGACCATAATCCTGATTATTTGGTATTCCGAATAAAACTTCAGTTTTGCCGGTTTCAATATTTACCCGCTCAACCGAAGGGCTCCCTCCAATACCACCAATACCGGTGCGGGTATCGTAAACCAACCATTTTCCGTCGGGCGAAAAATTGTCGTTATTATCCAAATCATGATTTTGGGTTGTATCGAAAGTGAGTTGAATCTCTTTCAAATAGGATTGATTGGAAGTACACGATGCAAAAAGCAATAGGCCGAATAGAAGTTTATTTCTCACAGTTTATTCGCATTAGGATTGTAGCTAAAATATAGTTGAAGCATCTGATAAGCTTCGTTTATTTTAAGCAAAGCACATTAAATCTTACCCTGAAATCAATGAATTAGAGTTCTTTCTTTTCAGCTTTGTCCACTTTTGTATCAGTCACACCTTTTACCTGATGAGTTGAGAAATTCGTGACATTTTTGAGAATGAACTGAGGCGCTCCCTCTCCTTTTTGAGCATCGATATTGTAAAAATGTGCATCGTGCACATCATCAAGCACAAAAGCAGGGCGCTCGTCGCGGTTCATATAGCGCAACACCACATCGCTCACCCGCAAGCCTTTTACATACCTGAAATACATTCCATAAGCAGGTAAGGAATGCCATCGATAGGGATCGGGATACATGTCAACATTTTGAGCAACTTCCTTATCAATCGCCTCTTTCGATGCACCTGCGCGATAATAAATCCGGATATTGCTCAAGGTCAAATCTTCAATGTAATGATCAGGAATACCCATCACCATTCCGGCGCCAACTTCAGGGAACTTTGGTCGGCCACCAACATCATACACATTAATATTGCTGAATGTAATGCGCCTACAAACGCCAACAGGAGTTCCTTCCGGACCACGCATACGCGCACTCAGCCGGATAAAGAAAGGTGTATCGGTCACATCGCGCATGGTAATGTTGTCGATAACCACATCTTCAATGATTCCGCCATCGGCTGTTTCAATACAGATTCCGCGCGAATGCTCAAATACACAATTGGAAACGGCAATATTCTTAAATCCGCCGTTCGATTCGGTTCCCATTTTCAACCGGCCGGTAATGCTGTGCTTTGCATTTGGATCCTCATCTTTAAATTCAGTTTTGAAGGTTCCGTCAATCAAAGTTCCATGATCGTAGCCGTACACATGGCAATTGGTAATAGTTACATTTTCGGTAGCCCGTGCGTAACCCAATCCAAACGACGATTTCAGGCAAAGACCGTCATCAGTTGGTGAGTTAATGTTGCAGTTTGAAATGCGCACATTTTTGCAACAATCGATATCAAACGCATCACGGTCGGCATCGGCACGAACATTATCAATAGTCAGGTTATCGACACCCGTAGCCAGAATACAGAAGTGTCCACCATGAAGAATAGAGATGTCTCTGATCGTCACATTGAAGCAATTCTTCAAGCCAATGGCTTTGTTTCCGGAGCCTTTCATGTCGGGTTTATCATAGGTATACAAACCTTTACCCCAAATCATTCCATTGCCCGTAATAGCAATGTCGCGAAGACTGTCGCCATAAATCAGGCTGTTTTTCCAATAGCTGTGTCCAAAATCCTGAAACTTTTTGTACCAGGCATCAGCTTCAGGCAAGTCATACCCTACTCCATTCACTTCCTGATCGCCAATCAAAACCGCTCCCTGATCCAGATGAAGTGTGATTTTACTTTTCATACGAATGGTATACGAAAGAAAATTTCCGGCAGGAAAGAAAACGGTACCGCCTCCATTTTTTGCCGCAGCCACAATTGCAGCATTAATCGCCTTGGTATTGTTGGTTTTCCCATCTCCTTTGGCTCCAAAATCGACCACATTGTAAAATGCCTCTTTTGCCGAGACTGACACCACTACAAAAAAAATAAGTAGTGCTGATAAAATAATTCTATTGTTCTTCATTGGTAGTTAATAGTTTACAATTCAAAATTTAGGTATTACCTATAGGCTGGCACCGATTCTTTCGGTTCACCTTCGAAAGTGAGTTCAATTACATTCAAATAGGGATCAGTCGGTTGATTAGGCAAATCGTGTAACCAAACACGGTCGCCTTTTTGTTCGATTTTAGCCATTTGTCCGGTAGCCAACAAACAGGCTGATTTCACCTTGCTGCCGCACCAGGCAAAAGGAACAGTAGATCCGGGCCAACGCTGAATCAGTAGATAGACTTTATCTTTTACCCGGCTGGTCATGCCCAGATTGGGGGCAACTATAGGTGAAGGTCCTGCTGAATAAATAGCCTTGCCATTCAGTTTCATCCACTTTCCAATGTTTTTCAATATCTCGACCTGTTCTGTGGGTAGTGTTCCCTCTCCATCGGGGCTCACATTCAGCAAAAAATTACCGCTTTGCGAAGCACAGGAAGCCAGCAATCGCAGAATTTCATTGACGGGTTTATAATTGCGATCGAATGGTGCGTAACCCCAGGTACGGTTCATGCAAAAGCAGGATTCCCATGGTCTGGATTGCGCAGTCACAGCATTTTCAGGTGTAGCAAAATCGCCCGGCAAACCGGAACGATCGTTAATCAGAATCTCAGGCTGAAGTTTCCGCGCCATTTCCAACAATTCTTCCGAGCGCCAGCCTTCCGGACCATCAACGGTTAAACCATCAAACCACAAAACATCAACAGTACCATAATTGCTCAATAACTCGCGAACCTGGTCTCTGGCCTGATCGGCAAGCAGTTCCATCGTTTTGGCATTTAATGGCGATCCCTGTGGCAAAACTCCGGGGAAATGCCAATCCTGAAGGGAATAATAAAATCCCATTCGCATTCCCGCTTCGTGACAGGCATCTGCAAATTCTTTAATCAAATCATGCTTAGCTCCGGTTTTATTTGCAGTAAAGTCGGATACTTTGCTATCAAATAAACAAAAACCATCATGATGCCTTGTGGTCAAAACCACATATTTCATTCCGGCATCTTTAGCCATGGCAACCCATTCCTTTGGATTGTATTTCTGAGGATTAAACTGATCAGCAAGTTTTGCATATTCAGGAAAAGGTACATGCTCCTGATACATCAGCCATTCGCCCCGCCCCGGAATGGAATACAATCCCCAGTGGATAAACATCCCGAACCGGGCATCCTGCCACCATTGAATTTTAGAATTTGTTGGGTCCTGATTCGCTTTAATATCAACATATTGAGCCATTGTATGACTGGCAAATAGAAAAAATGTTATTGCCAGCGTAACCAACCTTATCGATTTTTTTGCTTTGTGCATATAGAGTATTTTTGCTTGAGTGAAATTTTCCTGACTATTTCAATTATTTTCTGCTTTTTAAAAACTTAATCAATGCCTCCGGATCATCAGTCTGGATGCCATCCGTTCCCCATTGAATAATTTGCTCCCATTCCGCAGAAGTTCCCTTTTCTTCATCTACAAAAACTTTCAAATTATTGGCATGTGCTGTTTTTACGAAACTTTCATTCAATTGTCCCATATCGCTGGCTAATGCCTGTGGATTAATCTGGGAAACAACTTCCTGAATATTCTTTTCTGTCCCAGGATCGGGCATCGGAATACATTCTGGACAAAGGTTTTGGAGCTGTTTGATAATCTCCATTCGCGATGCCGGAATATACCAGATGATCTGGCTTTCCATATCGTATTTATGAATAATCTGAAGCAATTCAGGAACAAGTGGTTCTTTTAAATCGAGGTAAATACCAATCTGACCACGACACAACTGCAGAATTTCTTCGATAGTTGAAATGCGTGTATTCTTCCAATCCGGACCTATTTTTTCTCCAATGTCCATCTGTTTGAGTTCTGCAAGCGTGTAATCCTTTACCTTTCCGGTTTTACCAATAACATACGCATCAATAGTCGTATTGTGAACACTAACAATGTGCCCGTCTTTGGTCATCCGCGTATCAATTTCAACAAAATCGCAACCCAGATCAATCGCCCTTTGAATAGCTGGCAATGAATTTTCAGGAATGCCAACATGGGCTCCCCGGTGTGCAATAACATACACATTGCCGTTTCTTGGTTTGGAAAAATTATTATTTGATTCTGCATTAACTTTACCATTGAAAGTTTTGGAATTATTTGATTCCGAAACAACCGACTCTTTCAGAAGTGTCGTTTGTGCAATCAGTTTATTCTGTTGCTCTGCAATTAAAGCAGCAATAATGAAACAGAATATGAGATTTTTTTTGTTTTGTATTTTCATTTTCAAAATTAAAATCAGTTAATCAAAAGAATACTATTTATTTTCGAGATGAAAGAAAGCACTGGCCGGGATTTCCTGTGTAGGGATTCCGGGGCCATTCCAACTTATAACATTAAATTTCCGTGCTCCCAACTGGAAATATTTTTCCAGAACCTGATATTTTCCTTTCCGAAGGGCGATCGTTTTTTGGCCTCCACTCAGGAATTTCTTACCGTCGAGATACAGCGTACAACGGTCGTTTACTTTTATCGAAAAGGTATAAATGCCGTCACGTGAAATATCCAGAAAACCAGACCAGATGTAACCAAAATAGTCTTCCCGCTTACGATTTTCAATCGTGAGATTGGGTATAATTCCGGCTTCAAGCGGAGTCAGTTTATCCAGATCATCTTCGTCCATCACTTGGGCATGGTAATATTTATAGTTCAGACCTTTCATAAAATTGCCACTACCCTCATAATTTCTGAAACCCTCAAATTCGAGTTTGTTTACCTGAACAGCAACCGGTACACTTGGCATAACGCCTGATTTGTAAGCTACAAACCGCAAGTTAGTAGTTTTATCAAGAACTACGGGTTCTGAATAAAGCTGTGATTTTTCTGTTGGCCGACTGCCATCAGTTGTATAGTAAATCTTAGCTTCCGCATCATCACATTTCAGAATTATTTTGCCCGTTTTAAGAAAATACTCATCGGTGGTAACCGCATAAGGAAGCGAAACCGCCGCTTCATATTTTTCACTGGCCGGACGATCCTCTATTGCTTCGGCCCAGTTCTTGTTTGGACTTGCGCCCATTTCAAAAACCAATTCGGAACCATTCAGAATATCGTTATGTGTAAACCATGATTTGGTATAAATCGCACCGTTAAGCGTTGCTGACTGAATGTGTTTGTTGTCGGGCGAGGCATTCGTTGTTCGCACTATAAAATCTTTCCCATTCTCTAAATGGATAGTTATCCGGTCAAAAATCGGACTTCCGATCACATATTCCGGAGTTCCAGGGCAAACCTGATAAAATCCCATCGCACTTAAAATGTACCAGGCTGACATTTGTCCACAGTCTTCGTTTCCGCTCAAACCATTGGGTTGACCGTCGTACATAGTATCCAGAATCTGCCGGACGATAGCCTGCGTTTTCCATGGAGCGCCGGCGTAATTGTACAAATAAGCCATGTGGTGACTCGGTTCATTGCCGTGTGCATACTGTCCAATCAAGCCTGAAGCATCAATCACATTTTCGTCGTGTTTCGATTGCTTGGTAAACAGGGTATCCATCCAGGATATAAATTTCTCATCACCACCAATCAGGTTAATCAGCCCATTCACATCCTGCGGTGCAAAAAGACTGTACTGAAACGAGTTTCCTTCCACAAAATGCTCGCTTCCTTCCGAAGGATCGAAAGGAGTCACCCATTTCCGGTCAGAATTTTTGGGGCGCATAAAGCCAGTTGACGGGTCAAACATGTTTTTATAGAATTGCGACCGGTAGCTGTAGTCATGAAAATCTTCTTCCTTGTTCAACAATTTGGCCATCCGCGAAACACTCCAATCGTTATAGGCATATTCCATCACCATCGAAACCGAACCTCCAACTTTATCGGCCGGAATAAATCCTAAATCTTTGTATAAACCAATGTTCTGGACCCGCTTCTTCATGGCTTCGAAAGCCAGTTCCGCATCAAATCCACGGATTCCTTTAGTGTAGCCATCCAATATTACCGAATGCGTATGATAGCCAATCATTACAGCAGTATTGTTTCCGGCGAGTTCCCATTGCGGCAAAATCCCGCCTACCTTGTACATCTCCAGAAAAGTCAGGATAAATTCCTGATACCGGTTGGGATCGATAATGGTGTAAAGCGGCATGTTAGCCCTGAAAGTATCCCACAACGAAAAGACCGTGTAGTTGGTAAAGCCTTTTGCCTCATGAATCTGGTGATCAATTCCTCGGTAGCGATTGTCAACATCCTGAAATATGTTGGGAGATATGGCCGTGTGATACAATCCGGTGTAAAAAATCCGGCGTTGCTTTTCAGTTCCGCCTTCCACATCTATTTTCGACAAAAAAGTATTCCAGTCCTCTTTGGCTTTATTTACTACTTTTTCAAAATCCCAATCCGGAATTTCCGCTTCGAGGTTCTTCTTTGCACCGGCAACATCTACTGCCGAAATCCCTATTTTCACCAAGACTTCTTCATTTGCTTTGGTCTGAAACTGAACAAAAGCGCGGATATTCTGCCCTTCAGCCTTTTGAATTCCATCAACCAAAGTATCATTCAGTGCAATACCTGATTTGATAAATGGTTTCGAAAATTTGGCATAGAAATAAACATACTGATCCTCGGCCCAGCGACGTGACCGGCGCAATCCCTGAATTTCAGTATCGCTGATAATTTCAATATTCGATTCAAGTACATGATCCCGGTTTTTCAGGTCGATAATAACATTTGAATGTTCGGAAGCTGGAAATGTATAGCGGTGAAAACCTGCACGCGTAGTTGCTGTCAGTTCAGCTTTGACATGATCATCGTCTAACAGAACGCTGTAATAACCGGGCGAAGCATGTTCGTTTTCATGTTTGAAAGCCGAACGGTAGCCTTCTTTTGGGCTATTCTCATCTCCGGGCAGAATCTGTACATGGCCAACTGTGGGCATTAAAAGCACATCGCAATATTCCGGAGCTCCGGTGCCGCTCAAGTGGGTCTGGCTGAATCCCATGATGGTTTTATCGGAATAGTGATAACCTGAAGAGCCATCCCAGTCTTCCCAACGCGTATCCGGACTGATCTGCACCATTCCAAACGGTACAGTTGCTCCGGGAAACGTATGCCCATGCCCACCTGTACCGATCATTGGGTCGACCAAAGCTGTATAATCTATCTTACTCTTATGTGAGGTACAGGATGCAAGGACAAAAATTAGAATTGGCAGGAATAGTCTCATTGGTGATTAGTTTGAATTAATGATGAAATATGATTTCAATGCGGTTTAGGGTGATCGAAATTTATTATCAGCGTTTCAATGAATTCTTTTGAGTCAAACGGTGGATTTACCTGGTTAATGCTACCACAGAAGGTTAAATTTTTAGTTGGACAAAAGGCAATCAATGAACCCCAAAATCCACCATGGCCATAATAAATATCACCATTAAAAGTATATTGAGATATTCCAAGGCCATAAAACCCCTCTCTTCCAGATTTCAAGGTATGGGGTATCATTGTGGTCATTGATTTCAAAGTTTCATCATTCCTGTAGAGTTTGCAATTAAAAAGAGCTTTTAGAAACAGGGCAAGGTCGTAAGTGGTTGATACAACTCCACCTCCGGCCCAATCATATGAAGTGTTTAGAGTCTTTGTGATATCCCGCCTTCCTAAAAATGAATGAGCAGTTTTCCCATTTCCTTGAGGCTGTTCATAATACTCAAAATAAGTATTCTTCATTTCTAGAGGCTCGAAAATTCTTGATCGGAATTGCTGAGCTAAGGTTTGTCCGGAAAGCTTTTCAATAATCAGACCCAATAAAAAATAGTTTACATCAGAATAAAAATAACCACTGTCAGGTATGAAATGAGCATGTTTATTAAGATGGTACTTATAATATCTCGTCATTAGTTTTTCTGAATTCCATTTCTGTTTTTTATGCAGGTATTCATTCAGATAAAATCTAAAAGAGGCATCAGTAAATATATCTGGGATTCCACTTCTGTGCTGAAGCAATTGTCGTATTGAAATGGTGTTCCCATATGACTTTCCTTTGTAATATTGCAGTTCATTTACTTTTACAAAATTCAAATCATTCAAATACATGGAAATTTTATCGCCTATGTTTAGCTTCCCTTCTTCCTGCATTTGAAGTATAACAACTGCTGTCATTGTTTTGGTGATACTGGCAATTTTAAACTGATTATCTCTATCTGCTTTTTCATTTTTTCCGTCGGCAAATCCAACAGCCTCATTAAATACGGCATCACCTTTCGACAGGTAAGTCTGAATGCTGAAGACAGGTTTTTTTTTCTTGAGTTTCAGGTGGTCTTGCATTATTTTTTTCAGCATGTCTGATTGTTGTCCAAAACAAGCTGAACAAATAATCAATATTAAAACTATTAATGAATGCTTTTTTTTCATCATCAAAATATTTTCCAGACAAAAATTTATCAGCAATAAATCTTCTCAGTTAATCTTTGTGTATCTATTACCAAAAAAGACAACCAGTTTCAATTAAGGGTTGCTATTTCTCAGATAAAATGCATCAATTCGATCTTTCACATTTTGCCGGATGTTCATCCAGAATAAGTTGTAATCGTAAACATGATAATTTTTGATCGGTCCCTTTTTTTCATCCAAAACGACCGGAGTTTCAATCCAAAGAACTTTGGTGGTGGGTTCAATTCCTGCTCCAACTGTATGCGGTACAACAGATTCAA
The DNA here is from genome assembly GCA_019163175.1 of Prolixibacteraceae bacterium. Taxonomy (GTDB): domain Bacteria; phylum Bacteroidota; class Bacteroidia; order Bacteroidales; family Prolixibacteraceae; genus Aquipluma. The sequence continues at coordinate 65,562 of JAFLKN010000067.1, forward strand.
AACCGAACATGATTCCCCGATGAAGCTCCGGAGAAGACCATTGTTCCGAAGTTGTCCAGGTCAGCGGATTCACACAAAAAGCATTCTTTTTTGCGGCTGAAATACCTTTGGGCAATTCACCTTTTGCATAAGTACACCAACCCACAAAACATCCGGTTTGATCAGGCTTTTCGCCAAGCGGCAATTTTTTAAAGGCATTGCTTTCAATCGGATAACCAACCACATAAGCACAAACCAATTGCTTTTGCAAAGGTTTTCCGTCAAAGAATTCCTGTAATAACCGGATGGCATGCAAACTTCCCTGACTGTGTGAAGCAATGATAATCGGACGGTTTTTGTTATAATTCTTCAGGTAATACTGAAATGCTGTCTTCACATCCTGATAAGCCAAATTGAAAGCAGTTTTCGCTTCCGGTGTATCAAATACATAAAACGCCTCCATGTTTCCCTGCCGATAACGGGGTGCAAACACACGGCAACTGCCATTAAAAACCGTAGTCTGCATCAGAATTGACAAATTATCGGTTGTGCTGTTGACGACAGTATCGCGCAAATCGGCATTCCACGGCGAAGTTTTTTCCTCGCCAAAATAAGAAGTCGGATGAATGAAAAATACATCGGCACGGGTGTTGCGAATTTCATCTTTCAGAAAATCGGGAATCTTATCACTGGTATCCTCTTTAAACGGCGAGGCGGCCCAATATTGCAGATCGCTGTAATCGGGCGCCGGACCTGTGTTTGGCCCGGCTTCTGAATTTCTGGTTTGCGCTTCTGAAAAAGAAACTATTAGAAATGTTGCCAGAAATAAAAAGAGAAATTTTTTCATATTATATATCTTTTGATTTTCAGTATTTATTACCCTATCCCCTGCCCTTCCCCAAACGGGGAAGGGGGTTGTCCAGAGAAAGACAGAAAAGTTTGCACAAATGGTAATTCCATATTGATTTTGAGGTGCCTATAGTCCCCCGTTTGGGGGATTAGGGGGCCGTTTTTACAGGTTTATCACTCATTTCGAAA